>CBDDKU010000011.1:0-21455 GCA_965230375.1 Cryomorpha sp. | reverse complement strand
GGACATCAAAGAAGATTATCCGGAGCCCTATTACGTCCGTCCCGATATGTACGAGCAGATTTTTGGCCTGGCCGCTTTTTATGTGTTCAATCACCAGAAGTTCACTTACCGGGCTCCGTTTGTTCAAAACGAGCGTCAGCTGAAGTCAGCCGGTAGTTTCTTACTTGGTTTGGAAGGATATTACGGACTGGTGCTGGGAGACAGTGCCATTGTGCCTTCATTTATGGACAGGGAAGACATTCGAGATATTCAATCGGTGACCCGAATATCATTCTTGCGAATGGGGCCGAGTTTTGGCTATGCATATAGTTTGGTTATCAATCAAGGCTTTTTTGCGACAGCTTCGCTCACATTCAATCTAGGGTATGGACGTAGCACTGCGCATAGACCTGAAGAGGGAAGTGAAGTAGACAACCAGTTAAATGTTGGTGCCTTTTTGCGATTTGCCATCGGTTACAATTCAGATAAGTGGTACCTCGGGTTGACCACCTTAAACAATCAAGTAAGTACCAGCAGCACAGATCGGACGCTCTCTGCAAACTTTGGAATTGGAAACGTCAGGTTAATCTACGTTTGGCGTTTTGATATGGGGCCCAAATTGAAAAAAGCTGTCGATATAATTCCTTAGTCTTCGCTTGGTACGAAGAAGAAATTTTGACCTGTGTAGGCTGAGCCAATAAAGGGTTGAAGTTTCCCGCCATCGAAATACATGGGGGTGTATCCTTTTTGAGTCAAAAAGTTCATACACTTTCCGCGATTCTCATTGTCCCAGAGTTCCGTGTAAATGATCGGGTGATACTTCTCAATCACTTTCTCACCACCTTTGAGCACAAAGTATTCGAAGTTTTCTACATCCAGCTTAATCCCCGATACGCTTTGATTAGAAGGAATGATCCGATCTAAGGTCTCAACTTCTACTTCAAAAAAGCGACCATCGTTAAACTCCGTAATGGAATCGTGCACTACATGGCTCAGGCCTTGCATTTGAACTTCTTCAACTTCTGGCAAAACCATTTTAGTCCTGCCCGGTTTCTCACCCAGAGCGAGCTCAAAAATTTTGATGT
Organism: Cryomorpha sp.; assembly: GCA_965230375.1. Lineage (GTDB taxonomy): Bacteria > Bacteroidota > Bacteroidia > Flavobacteriales_D > Cryomorphaceae > CBDDKU01. The sequence continues at coordinate 20,391 of CBDDKU010000011.1, read as the reverse complement.
TACGGTTGGAAAGACTGCTGATAACAGATTTCAGCACACGCAAATTGTCGGGGATAGGCTCAAAGGCCCAGATTTCAGCGCGCTTAAATTTTTTCGCCAGATGCGCAGTCATGATACCCAAGTTGGCTCCAATGTCCAGCACCAGGCCTTCATCCTTCACAAGAGTCATGAAATGGAAAAAATCTCCTTCTTTCTTATCAGAGCGGAGCGTAGCTATCTTGAACTTGGCGAAAATTCGCAAGTATCTATCGAATCCCAGCAACTGCTGGAGCCATTTCTTAACCGTTTCCTTCAACCCTGAAAAATTTGGGCAAAGGTATAAATTAAAGGTACTTAATCTCGGGGGCGCTCAAGCTCTTGAATCTTAGGAATCAAGACGTGGTCTTCCAGCATTTCGTGGAGATCCATGTCCTTTTTCAATTCAGTGACTTGTTTCACTAGAACAGAGAATGGTAGATTGGCTGGAAGTTCTGATTGAAACATCTCCAAAAATGTTAGGACTTTCTGAGCGTCGATGGTGTGTGCGGGATGTTCTTGAATAAATTTCTTAGAGCTATAGGCATTGCATAGCATGGTATTCTTCTCAACAAGGCCCAGAGCATATGGGAACAAGTGCTTTTCTTCAAACTTAAAGTGCTTTTCCAGCTCTCTAGTGAAGGTTTGAAAAATAATTGAGCTTTGACGCTCGAATTTTTCCTGGTTAGGGGCAAGCCGAATAACCTCCTGCACATTTCTCCATATCGCCGGCAATTGCTTGTCGATATAGTCTCTGTGACAAACTTTCAAATAAGCCACGAGTGTTTTTATATCGTACTTTTCAAAGGCCTTTGCTTCTGCTTTTAAGGGATTATCGAAGTAACATATCAAATCGTCAAAAAATGCTTCATCCACCTGCACATTAAACAAGGACGATTTCATCAGCTCTTCGCGCGTCTTCATACGATTGCCGCGGTACTGGATCAGAGAGTAATAATGTGCAGACATAGTGGGCGTTTTTGGATGAAATGAAAATAAATAAGACTAAAATCTAATCCAATCCCCTAAAAGGGGTATTTGCCTACTAAAGTTATTAAATTTTCACCGGTTAATAACCAGATTCATAAATTTTAACTACTTGCGTATCAGTGGGTACCAGAATTCTGATTCGCCATCTATTTGAATTTTATCGAAGTCAGAAGGAAGAATGTATTCTCCAGAATTTATGGCTCTATTATTGAGTTTTATAGGTCCTGACTTAAAAATGATTGGCAAATCAAAACGCTTTGAGACCACACTATCGGAAGAAACCAAAATCGGCGCGAAACCAAAAGCAGATTCCTTTTCTTGCCTGGCATATGCAGAATGATTTTTGGCTTGAAGCGCATACACATGTAGCGTGTCTTGATTGCACGGCGCTATACTGTGAACAAAAGGAGAATTTGAATTATAGAAGTCATAGCCAGTCCACCCGTAAGGCAAAGTGACCTCCTTCGAATTCCCGTCGTTATAATCGATATACACGCAAGACTCCCGCACGGAGACATAGGCAATTGGGCTAGAGTGAGCATGCATCAGTGAAGAATCACCGGGGAGGATGTAGACCTTTAGAAACCTGAAATCTTCATTTTCCCAAATCACCTCGTGTCTGGGTTCATTATGTACTTCGGGAAGATGATGAATGTCCTGACCGAAAGTATGGGTAAAAGAGAGTGTGAGACCTGTGAAAACCAATAGGATACTAGAAAGTGTAAACTTTAACCTGGTTCGTTTACATCTTTTTTCGAGTTTGTGCGTCAAATTAAATATTGGGACCATGAATAGATGATTCCAAAACTAAACTATATTTACGTCTGTAATTTTACCCACTATGAAGATTTTTAAGAAGATCATGATTGTTGGAGCCCTGTTGGTAACTTCAATGACATATGCACAAACTAGCGAAGCAGAGATTCAAGAAGCTGCAAAATCGAAGACAAATGAGATGGTACTAAACCTCGATTTGACTGAGGAGCAAGAGGTATTGATTTACCGACAGTTGTACGTATTGGGTCTTCACCAACGTTCTTTTGACAAACTTGAGACAAAGTCTACCAAGGAAAAGGAGACAATGAAAAAGTACAAAGAGGAGTGTGATAAAAACATTCTGAAGACGCTCAATGACGAGCAGAAGACGAAATATCAAAAGGACTTTCAGAAGAAAGTTTTGAAATAAGCTTAATCACCACAGAAATAAGAGACCGGCCTTGGCCGGTTTTTTTTTGTTGCCGTAACTTTCGCTCATGCGTCAAATCTTATTGTGTGTATTTATAGCACTACTAGTCGTTTCCTGCAATAATGATTCGCAGAAACCTTCTGCCAAAGAGTCTTCACAAGCTGCTGAGCCGAACTTCGAGCCATCTATTTCATGGCCTCAAGGCATTTCCAAGAAAAAGGAAAACATGGTTCTCATTCCCAATGGAGACTTTATGATGGGGGCAGTTCAAAAAGGCGAGTATCGACGCGAATACCCTGCTCACCCAGTTCGTGTGGACGCCATTTACATGGACTCGACAGAGGTTTCGAATGGTCAGTTTTTAGAATTTGTAGAATCAACCGACTACAAAACAATAGCTGAAAGAGAAATAGACTGGGAAGAACTTAAAGAGCAGCTACCGCCCGGCACCCCGAAGCCAGAAGAAGATGCATTGAAGCCAGGCTCATTAATTTTTAGTCCGCCGAAACCTGGAGTTGCCTTAGAGTCTCACTTCCAATGGTGGGATTGGAAAGTGGGAGCCAATTGGCGAAACCCCAATGGTGATGAAGTAGCACCAGAGCTTGATTTGAATCTTCCTGTGATCCATGTGGCCTATTTGGACGCTGAGGCATATTGCGAGTGGAAGGGAAAGAGACTGCCTACAGAAGCAGAGTGGGAGTTTGCCGCTCGTGGAGGGCTAGAAGGGCAGCGTTTTGTTTGGGGTAATGAAGATCCGCTTTACAACGATACGTTGGCAAATATTTGGCAAGGAGAATTTCCTCGTGAAAATGCAGGGTCTGATGGATATATTGAACGGGCTCCGGTTGGAGCTTACCATCCAAATGGATACGGACTGTACAATATGGCGGGAAATGTCTGGGAATGGTGTAGCGATCTCTTTCACGACAACTATTACAAGACAATTGATGGAACCAAGGTTTGTTATAATCCAATTGGCCCAAATACTTCTTATGATCCGAGAGATCCGTATGCAAAGAAGAGAGTAATAAAGGGTGGTTCCTTTCTTTGTCACGTTTCTTACTGTGAAAATTACAGGCCAAGTGCAAGAGAAGGAAGTTCTGAAGATACTGGAATGCCGCATGTTGGCTTTCGGTGTGTTCAAACCCTTGAAGACTGAGCGGCGCCGAACTTAGCTTTGATATATCCACAAATCAACGTTTGTTAAAACTTATTCTCCCCATAAAAAAACCCTTACTTTCGCCCTCGATTAGGAATAATCCTAACTAATAACCAAATAATTGTTATGAAGAAAATTTTACTTTTGGCAGGAGCAGCTATGCTCGGTGCACTGTCTGTAAATGCACAATGTGAAACATGGGTTAGCCCAGCTCCAGATGCGGGATGGACTGACTTTGGAACCATCGGATGTGAAGGATGGTCTTTAGAATTAGATGCGTTTGAAGTTTATGCATCTGAAGCTTATCAACTTGAAGGGGTTGAAGCAGGTTACGAAATCTCATTTAGCAACTGTAATGGACCAGGAGCTGGTTCTTGGGTAAACGACTACACGATTATTGCTCCTTCTGGTGCTGTTGACGCTTGGGGTGCTGGTGATGGTGATGGTTGTACAATCACTTGGGAAGCATCTGAGACAGGTACTTACCTTATTGTAATTAACGAAGAAGGCAACTGTGGTGTTGAGAACACGATCGATAATGGTTACCCACGTGTTGAAGTACTAGTAGGTGGTGCATGTCCAGAGTTCATTCCTGGAGCTGAGAGCTTCGAAGGAGATGATCTTCCAGAAGGATGGACTACTTTAAACGAAGATGGTGATGAGTATGACTGGAATACACTTGATCTATCTGAGATTGATGGATTGGATGCATTCGAAGGAGATTACGTTATCAGATCTCAGTCATGGGATGGTTCACCATTGACTCCAGACAACTACTTGATTACACCACAATTGGCAGTAGGTGATGAAGATTCACTTTACTACCTTGTGGCAGCAGTAGATGCAAACTTCCCAGCTGAAAACTATTCTGTTCTAGTTTCTACAACTGGTACTGCTGTAGCTGACTTTACTGATGAGATTTTCACTGAAACGCTAGCAAGCACTGCTTGGGATTTCAGAAACATCGACTTGTCTTCTTACGCTGGACAAAACATTTACATCGCGTTCCGTCACCACGATGTTACTGACCAATTCTGGTTCATGATTGATGGTGTAGCTACGCCTCCAATCGTAACGAATGTTGAAGAGCGCGCTGAGTTGAAGGACATCACAATGTTCCCAAACCCTAGCAACGGACAATTCAATGTGGTTAACGGTGGTGCTACTGAAATGTACCAAATCCGTGTGTTTGACGTAACTGGTAAAGAAGTATACGCTAACCAAGCGGTTCTTAACACTGGTGCTCAGTACACAATCAACCTTACTGAAGCAGCTTCAGGAATTTACACTGTACAGTTCGTATCTCCAACTCAAGCGGGATCACTTCGTATGGTTAAGAAATAAGCTAGTCTTAAGATTTAGTGAAAAAGGGAAGCTTCGGCTTCCCTTTTTTTATTCGATTGATTTCGTCCAAATCGTTTGGCCATCCACATCTTTAATCTCGATAGTCAACTTTCGATCTGTTCGCGGTCCGGAGAAGTGGAGTAGGGCGTAGTTTCGCTCGTGCACCAGGGTTCCTTCCATCATATTCTCGTTACCATCGTCGTGTACTTTGTGCGAACTCGATGTCAATGGAGATGCGGTTAAATCATAAATGGTGATTCCATCTATCTCATACTTCGAAAGCTCTGTGTGATGGCGGTCGCCAGTCAGGAAAATAACACCTTCAATTTTCTCTTCTACGATGCGTGAAATGAGCTCTTCTCTCTCTGCTTCGTAATTTGCCATATTCTCATAGACTTTTGCCGTGCTCAAAACTTGACCACCAACAGCCACTATTTTGAATGGAGCTCGGCTGTATTTCAAGCTCTCTATCAGCCAATCGATCTGAGTCTTCCCCAGTACTTGCTCGTCTACTGTTTCCAAATTGTAGTCAGTCCGATTCCATCTATTGTCCAATAAGTAGAAATGCATATCGGCGTATTGGAATGCACCCGTTACTCCTGGCATATCAGGCATCTGATAATTTTCACTACCCCAAAAAAGCTTGAATGCGTCTAGTGTTTTATCCTTGTGCGGGTAAGTGCGATTGGCATCATTTGGCCCATAGTCGTGGTCGTCCCAGATTGCATAGTGATGACAAGCCGAAAACAAGTTTTGAAGTTCAGGAAGGCTACGGTCGTGTGTATATCTCTTTTGAATTCCTGTTTTCGAAAACCAATCAGCTTCTCTGAGATAGGTGTTGTCACCGAGCCAAAGCATGAGATCAGGATTGTCTTTTGCGATACTCTCGAATATCCCGTACTCACCACCGTAGGGACTTGAAGGCCGGTCATAGGCTGTTTCATTTGTATAGGAGCAACTTCCCGTGGCCAGCGTAAATGCCGGTGGGTCAGTGCGCCATTGCCACAGGGGCTGGGTCTCAAACTCGAGATTTCTTTCCGAAGTTAGATTTACACCATCCACCCAGATATCGTAGGCATAAGTTGTACCGGGTTCAACATTATCGGCAATGAGATGCGCTACGTAAGCAGTTGTTTTCTCTGTCTTAACCATGTCTGTTACAAAAACAGATGCTGGCTGTTCTACAGGCCAGTATTTCATCAATACTTCACCAGGTGTTTCTAGTTGTACCCATACCAATGCTTCGCGCATTTCAGAGTAGCCATTCATTGGTCCTGACTGGATTTGAGCGTTGATTTGTCCGGCTATAATAGCTACGAGACAGGCAAGGAAAAGCTTGGAGTAAAATTTCATTTTAAATGTTTTCAGGGTGTTGAAGCACCCATGGTTTATGGCTAAAATAGTTCCAGGGTGTCCTGGCAAGATCTGTTTTTCGGTCAATCAAACGAGCCATAGGGCGGCCGTTTAGGCTTACCCATACATTGGCGTATATTTCAACTTGGTGTCCTTGTTTCGCAAAGTCTTTCTTGATGATTTGGGCATATTGCCAAATCATATCTGGTCGAGTAGGCACTTTACGAGCCATCTTCTTAGGAAGATGATCCTGTGGGTTCCAGTTAATGCTCTCTTCCAGAGTAGGAGCTATAATGGTGTAGGTGATGTGACCGGATTTGCCGCGAAGCATCATTCTCCACGATAGCCTGTGACCTTCTTCAGTCCAGTTTGAGCTGCCCGGGAAATAGTAAGGGCGAAGTGGCAAAAGGAGCATGATAAACATAAACCCCCCGAGAAACCCATTGACCAATTTTGGTCGAGGGCTTATCCAGGGAATTGGTGAATCGGGAAGAGATTTTCCCCGAAAGAACAGTTTTCTAATCGTTTTCTGCTCGAAGTACAATACCGAAGTGATCAGCATCATGTAGGGAAAAATACCAATCCGAAAAACGATTGAATTAAACAGGTGGAAGAAAATGGAGATGACAAATGCCGCTTTTCTAGTCGGTTTGTACCACAGGGCGGGTATTACCAATAGGTCAAAAATAATTCCACCATATGAGATCATTAGAATAAATGTCCGGTTAGTGAATAGGTCTTTTAACCAGCCAGAGTCAGCCTTGTGCGCTAAAAAGCCGGTTACAGTTGTGCCATCGAGCCAGTCGGGATATATCTTGGCAATGGCAGCGTATACATAGACTATCAGCAGTAGAAATTTAATACTCCAAACGGAGTAATAAGGCACCGTGTCAGCTTCCTTGACTCTTCCGCTCTTGGCGTCCTTGGATCGGTTGACGTTGGCCGGAATCAGGTTCAGCAATATCAAAACGAGAAGTAGGAGGTAGTAGTGGTTGTTGTAGCTGGTCTTTTGACCAAAATAAACGGCCGCCCAAAGCACGGTGTATGTGGCAACAGCTAATCGATACCTATAGCCAAAGGCAATACACAATCCGGCAACCCCCAGAAGTGCATAGATAGCGTAAGCTTGTGGCCCGATCAGAACATTCAAAAACTCGAAGCCAATGAATGTAAAGTTGAAAGGAACATCAACGTAATTAGACTTCACCCATCCCGTCAAGATGGCTCCGAATCCTTCAGCTGACATGAGCAGTCCCATCAAAAAGCGGTAAAGAGCAAGTGGTGCTGCATCTACCTGACGATGTAAGAACTTTAATCGGAGCATGGATTCGAAAGTAGGATTATTCCCGCATATAAATTCGACCAATCATACCTTCTCTGAACCGTTTGGACAAAATTCTTTCCTTTACCGCAGGAACAGTAATATTTTTGATTTAGAACTAGAGATTATGCAAATTCCCAAGCCGTGGAAGATTGTTTTAGGGGTACTAACCGTACTTCAGCTATTTGTAGGTCTTTTCTACCTCGTATGGTTCCTGTCAGTTATTGCCCCTGTTTTGGCTCAAGGTTCACAAGAGCTGATTCAAGAAACACTTCTCAACTCCCTGGCTGGACTGATGGTCAGCTTCGTTCTTTTGATTCTGGTGAGTACCATCATCATGATTTTTTACATCATACATGCGGCAAAAAATAAGAGCCTTACAAGTAGTATGAAGGCTCTTTGGATTACGTTAATTGTACTTTTTGGGGCAGTCGTTGAAGTCATCTATTTTTTCATGGAAGTCATTCCAGAAAAATCGATGACTATGAGATTCGACGAAGATTAAGGCTCATCGTAGTCGACCACCATCGTTTTAGACGTTGGGTGAGATTGACAGGTAAGGATGTATCCATCTTCAACTTCTTCATCAGTCAGGGCATAGTTCACATCCATCTCCGCACTTCCTTCCATGATCTTGGCTCTACACGTACAGCAAGAACCACCTGTGCAAGCGTAAGGAGCATCCATACCCGCATCGAGTACAGCATCCAGAATGTTCTCATCCGGACTAACAGTGATCTCCATTTCATCTCCATCTAACACGATGGTCACTTTACTCTCAACTCGCCCTAGAGGCTCGTTTGAAGTCTTTGTGGGCTCATCTTCTTCGGGCGTGGTGAATAGCTCAAAGTGGATTTTATCTTTAGCTACACCGTGCTCTATCAAGGTGTCTTTGGTAGACATGATCATATCAAATGGACCACAAAGGAAGTAGGCATCGGCTTTGTCAAACTCCGGGTGAGTTTTCAAAAGTTGTGTACACTTTTCGGGACTAATTCTTCCTGCGAAAAACTCATCAGCCATAGCTGCACGGCTGTGAATATGATAAACCTTAAGCCTTCCATTTGTAGAAGCTTCCAGCGCGTCTAACTCTGCCTTGAAAATGGTATGCTCAGCATCGCGATTTCCATAAATGAGCGTAAAAGTATTCGCTTCATTTTTAGCGAGCATCGTCTTGAGAAGCGATAAGATAGGTGTGATACCACTTCCTGCCGCAAAAGCCACATGGTGCTCTGGTGTGCCATCATTTCGGAGTTCAGTAAAGAAATTACCCATCGGTTTCATCACTTCTAACTCTTGGCCAGGAGCGATACCGTTATTCAGGTAGGTACTCATTTTACCACCTTCAACGCGCTTCACGGCAATGCGTAATTCACTGTCGATGGTTGGGCTAGAACAAGCAGAATAAGACCTTCTTACTTCTTCGCCGTTAATCGTTTGTTTGATGGTCACATATTGACCTTGAGTGTACTTGAATTCATTCGCAACTTCAGCAGGGATTTCGAAGGCAATAGAAACCGCATCCGGCGTCTCTCTTCTGATGTCCTTTACCTTAAGCTTGTGAAATTGAGCCATGTGCTAATCTTTATTTTGGAGTGCAAAAATAGGAGTTTATCCGTGTACTCGACACGGCTTTTGGTTACCTTCTAATAAACCAAGAGTTTCTCCAATTGTTTGCCTACTTTATCTGAATTTGGAATCATCGTTTCTTCGAGCGTAGAATTAAGCGGAATTGCAGGCAAATCTTCAGATCCTACAATCATTACGGGAGCATCGAGATCTCTGAAACAAGCTTCCTGAATGGTACCTGCAACACCTTTTATGAAATTGCAGCCGATCGGCTCTTCTGTTACCAAGACACACTTTCCATGGCGTTTTACACCTTCGAAAACGGTTTCTTTGTCCCAAGGCGAAATTGTTCTCAAGTCGAGAATCTCAATTTTTCCCTTGTGCTTTTTGGCAGCTTCCTTAGCCCAGTAAACGCCCATTCCATAAGTCACAATCAGAGCTGAATCTCCTGATTGTACTTGATCGGCATCGGCTTCCAAAACCGTTCTGGCCTTCCCAATTGGGATGACATAGTCGCGATCTGGAAGTTTAGATTTTGCTTCAGATGTACCTGGTATCTTGCTCCAGTATAGCCCTTTATGTTCCAAAACAACTACAGGGTTTGGATCGTGAAAAGCCGATTTCATCAGCCCCTTCATGTCGGCACCACAGCTCGGGTAAACAACCTTGATACCTCTGATATTGGCGAGCACAGACTCTACACTGCTCGAGTGAAAGGGGCCACCGCTTCCGTAAGCACCAATAGGCACTCGAATCACCGAGCTAGCTGGCCATTTACCATTTGATAGGTAGTAGCTGCGGCTCAGCTCGGTAAAAAGTTGATTCAGTCCCGGCCAGATGTAGTCGGCGAACTGAACTTCAACGATCGGTTTGCAGCCTGCAGCAGCCATTCCCACCGTGCTACCGATGATAAAGGCTTCCATGATCGGAGTATTAAAGACGCGATCATCACCAAACTTCTTGGCCAAAGTGGCTGCTTCGCGAAAAACACCACCGAGTCTTCCACCCACGTCTTGTCCGTAGAGCAGCGCATTTGGGTGATCTTCTAAAATTTCTTGAACGGCAAACAATGCACAGTCAACCATCAAAGCAGTCTCCGCTCCGGCAGGACTGCGCTCTCCCTTCTCTTCTGTTATGGGAGTGGGAGCAAAATCAAATGTGTATAGATCTTCAGGTCTTGGGTCTTCCGCGCTCAAAGCCTTTTGATAAGATTTGGCCACTTCCTCAATAGATGCTTGAACCATTTCTTCCAGTTCCGACTTATCAAATCCATTTTTGAGAAGGTAAGCCTCTAGTCGCGGAAGGGGATCTCTTTTGGCGTGTTCATCCAAATCATCTCTGTAGGTTTCTTTTCGAACTCCAGAAGTGTGGTGGTTCAGAAGCGGCACCTTAGCGTGAACGAGAAATGGTCTGCGTTCTTTCCGAACAGTTTCAAAAACTTCGTTTAGGGTGGTCCAGCAGGTTTCGAAGTCTGTTCCATCAAATGATCGAACTTCAATTCCTTTAAAACCTTGGGCGTAAAAAGCAGCGTCGTTTGCTCTTACTTCATCGGCACTTGCAGAAATATCCCACTCATTATCCTGGACCAGAAATACATATGGCAATTGCTTTAAGGCAGCCATTTGCAAGGCTTCACTAATCTCTCCTTCAGTTACCGCTGCATCTCCAATGGAACATACCACAATTGGTGACTTTCCTGTTGGTTCAAGTCCTTGCTTCTCCATGTATTGCACACCGAGAGCTACACCAGCACTAGGAATGGCTTGCATACCTGTGGCACTGGAGTTGTGCGGTATTTTTGGCATGTCGTCTCTGCGCAAACTAGGGTGGGAGTAATAGGTCCTACCTCCTGAAAATGGATCGTCGCGCTTTGCAAGAAGCTGAAGCATTAATTCTTCCGGCTCCATCCCAATTCCCAGAAGAATAGAATCATCGCGGTAGTAAGGAAAAACAAAATCTTGTGGTTCTAATTGCATTCCACAAGCCAGCTGGATGGCTTCATGTCCTCGGCTTGTTGCATGCACATACTTTGCAGTTACAGCCTTGTTTTCTTCGTAAAGATCTGTCAGCGCTTTGGCCGTGTTCATCAATTTCCAGGCGCGAATCAGTGTGTCTTTCTCTACTTTTCCACCTTTGGGTTTTGCTGATTTTGTTCCTAAAGCCATCCTTGTTTTTGTAATGAGCCGCGAAGTTACAAACTATTCAACGAAACCTTAGAGTGCAACAATTTGCAAGGGAACATGTTAAAAACTAAAAGAAAAAATGCCTTAATTTGTTGATAACCAAAACCCAAGAATAATGAATTTCACAAGACTACTACTTTTGATGATTTTCGCTTGTTCACTTTCTACACTCAGTGCGCAAGACGATGACGACAAGCCGGCAATTTTGACTTTTACGGCCGGTTGGAGCTACGCAGACCTGGCTCTTGGTGATGATGACCTTTCAGCTGACCCAAGAAATGGCTTCTTTGCTGGTGTTAGAAAGGACATTAAGCTAGTACCCATGTTGCGACTCAACACAGGTTTGCTGTACACCCAACAAGGAGGAAGTTTTAATGATCCAGATTTCGATTATGAGAGTAGTTACTTAGATATCCCTGTTGGGCTTAAATTCAAAATAGGAGGATTCTTTGCCACGGGTGGGGTGTCTGGAAACATCAAACTCTCAGATAACATGGATGAAGTTTTTGGCGACGAAATAGAAGTCAAAACATTCGATCTTGCCTATTCGTTTGGTGTGGGAGTTAAAGTATTGATGTTTTCTCTCGATTTGAGATGGAACAATAGCTTCGGTGATATCATAAAAGACAACCCTGGTGACGACATTCGGAACTCCTATTTCCTAGTTGGATTGGGCTTTTCCATTCATAAATAGGCACTTAGACTCTTTTGGACACTATGGGGCACAAAGATTAGCAAATGCTTATTTTTGTGCCCTATGATTTTACCTATTGTTGCATATGGCGATCCGGTATTAAAGCGAGAAGCTGATGATATTGATCGCGATTACGACGGGCTGGACGAGCTCATCGATAACATGTTCGAAACCATGTACTCTGCGCAAGGCGTTGGTTTGGCCGCTCCGCAGATTGGGAAGTCGATCAGGTTGTTTATAGTGGATGCTTCACCTTTTGGAGAAGACGAGGAAGATCCGGAAGCAGTAAAAGTGGCCGATTTTAAAGAAGTGTTTATCAATGCTGAGATTGTCGAATCTTCAGGTGAGTCCTGGGTTTTTAGAGAAGGGTGTTTGAGCATTCCCAATATTAGGGAAGATGTAAGACGAGAACCACAAATAAAAATCAGATATTACGATCGTAACTGGGAGCTTCAGGAAAAGGAGTTTGATGGATATGCGGCGCGTATTATTCAACACGAATACGACCACATCGACGGGGTGCTATTCACCGACTATCTTAATCCACTCAAGAAGCGAATGTTGAAACGAAAGCTTCAGGAAATTTCAAAGGGTGAGATAAAAGTCGATTACAAAATGAAGTTTCCTCAAGCCAAACCAAAAAGAAGAATGTAATATGAAACAGATCCTAATCTCATTTTTTGCAATAGCTCTATTCTCTTGTGGGTCAAATAATGAAGAAGTTGTAGAGAAAGCTGTAAAGAGTAATACAGAAGAGCATGCTATTCTAATCGCAAAAATTGATAGCCTTGAAGCGATTGTGTATGCTGAGAGCTTCAATATGGACGAAGAGGTAACTTCTGAGCTACTCAAGTCTTACCACGAATTTTCAGAAAAATTTGTAGGCGATGAAGATGGATGTGTTGAATACATGTACAAAGCTGCTGGCCTTTGCCGAGGGCTCAAGCTCCCAGTAAAGGCGTTGAAGTACTATAGTCGTATTCTCGATGATTACCCCAATCACATCCGCACTCCTGAAGTGGCTTTTTTGTTGGCTTTTACCTACGATGAAGACATTAACGAGAAAGAACAGGCCAAAGAAGCTTATCAGGATGTAATTGATAAATATCCAGGAGACGTATGGGCCGTTCAAGCCGAAGAGCGACTGAAAACGATTGATATGAGCGATGAAGAGCTCATCGAGCAATTCATGAAAAATCAGGCGGCGCAGGCAGAGTCTGAGTCTTAACGACGCTGTTCATCTTCAACGTCGCAGTCGAAGCTCTCTTTAACTGAAATTTCGTCGATTTCAAAACGAAAATCAGAACGCTCAAGCTGTTCTGGTGTAAACTCCTGTGGGATAAAGTATATGCCGTTAAACTTCCCGTAAACCGTCTTGTTTGCCGGTATACAACGTCCTTCGATGCCACCACGTTCGCGTAGGATTTCTTCGAAGTAGAAAAGCATCTCGAAGCTTATGATGACTGGATGATTATTATCGTTTTTGATACCAATCATCAGCGCGGGCTTCTTCTTACCATCTTCATCCTTTGCTTTTCCCCATTTTGTCGTGAAAGTCACGAGGTCCTTTGTGACATATTCATCATATCCACCTTGAGCCATAGCTCCACCTAAAAAGAGTGCAAATGCGAGAGCGAGAATCGATTTTTTCATAGGTCAAATGTAATTTTTTCCATTCACGATGAACGGATTTCTTTCAAGCGTGTACGGCTTGAAAAATTCGATCATGAATCAAACGGTTTCTTCAAAACTCGATATGAGATGGCTACAGATTTTTTTGCTGAGTCTCTTTTTGACATATGGCCTGCTCTTTCTGGGGTGGGATGCGCAGATCAGCTATTTCTTGGTCGCCATTGGTGTTAGTCTTGCCACTCAAACGATTTGGATTCTGATAAAGGATCTTTCGTTTCACAGTCTCAAGAGCGCCATGATCTCGGCGCTCGGCCTATGCCTGCTTCTTCACACAGCGAGTGTGGGGTGGATGGCTTTTGCCGCTTTTTTGACCATATCAGCAAAATTCATCTTGCGAGCTGATGGAAAACACATTTTCAACCCGACCAATCTTGGAATCATCGCTATAATTCTCCTAGGTGGCGGCTGGGTTTCGCCTGGACAATGGGGTAGTGGTGAAGCCGTATACGCCTTGTTCTTCTCAGGAGCTGCTCTTGTTCTTTTTGGGGTGAAGCGCTGGGATGTTGCCGTTGCCTTTTTAGCGAGTCTATTCATTCTGGAGTCGATACGCACTGTGGGCTATCTCGGTTGGGAGTGGGATGTGGTTTGGCACAAGTTCGAAAGTGGAACCGTTATTCTCTTCGCTTTTTTTATGATTACCGACCCGCGAACATCGCCTAATTCCCGGAAGGGAAGAATCGTGTGGGCCGTGGCCATTGCAGGTCTTTCATTTATTGTCAGTCAATTTTTCTACTTCTACGCTGCTCCACTTGTGGCACTATTCATCTGCTCGATGGCCACACCGCTGATCAACCGTATATGGAAAGGCGAAATTTTCAACTGGAATTTTCAACCTAAAACACAAAACATATGAAGCTTAAAAAAATCATGGCCCTAATGATGGCCACTCTAATTCTAAGCCCTGACGCATTTAGTTTTTGCGGATTTTATGTAGCCAAGGCAGATAGCGATCTGTTTAATGAAAAATCGGAAGTGATTCTTGTCAGAGATGGCCAACGAACTGTCATCACTATGAGCAATGACTTTCAAGGGGATGTCAAGGACTTTGCCATGGTGGTTCCCGTGCCGGTTATTTTGAAAGAGAACCAGATTAAAGAAGTCGACCGCGGAATTTTCGATCGACTGGATGCATACTCTGCTCCACGACTAGTGGCTTATCACGATGAGAACCCTTGTTATCAGAGGGAATATTTAACGAAACGAGCTAATTCTATTCAGATGATGGACATGAGGGGCGTAGAGGAAATAGTAGAAGACGAAGCCGATTACGCGCCCGAATACAAAGTGACTATTGAAGCCGAATACACTGTTGGGGTTTACGACATCTTGATTCTGAGTGCCGAAGAGTCGGATGGACTTGAGCGCTGGCTTGTGGACAACGACTACAAAATTCCGAGTAAAGCCCGCGGGGTATTGGAGCCATATGTAAAAAACGATACCAAATTCTTTGTGGTGAAGGTCAATCTTGAGCGTCAGGAAAAGGGTGGATTCACTTATTTGAATCCCCTGCAGATCGAGTTTGAGTCTGATCGATTCATGTTGCCTATCAGACTCGGAATGGCGAATGCCAAAGACGCTCAAGACTTGGTGGTTTACGCTTTCACACGTCGCGGGCGTATCGAAGCGGTGAACTACCGAACGGTCAAGGTGCCAACTAACAAGAATGTTCCGCTTTTCGTTGAGACGTATTTCGGAGATTTCTACACCGACTTGTTTGATCGCTCATACTACCGCGAAGGAATGAAGGCCGTTCATCTGGAGTACGCCTGGAATGTAAGCCCTTTTGCAGGTGTGAAATGTGATCCCTGCGTGTCGCCACCACCAGTGTTTAACGATTTCAGAGAAGCAGGTGCCGATTGGGTTCGTGGCATGGATGCCCAGAGTGCAGTCTTTTTCACCAGGCTACACGTGCGCTATACCCGCGATAAGTTTCCACAGGATCTCATCTTTCAGGAAACGCCAAACAATGAGAATTTTCAAGCTAGGTATATTCTGACTCATCCGGCACAGGGAGATTTGTCGTGTGCTGGTGGGGTTCAGTATCTCGAAGATTTGGAGAATAGAAGAAGGAGAGAAGTAGATGAGCTTCAGGCCTTGGCTGGATGGTCTCACCCAGGCTATGCCGATTACATAACCGAGTATAGCAGGAATAATCAGGAGAATCACAAGTACAAACCTAATCGAAATGAATGGGGACCAACTCTGCCTGATTTGCCACCACCACCCAATCAGACTGGTAAGCTTATTCTGGTCTTATTTGGTATCGTGGGACTTTTCGCTCTGTGGTTCGTCCAGTCACCAAATAGGTTAAGGCATTGGAGATTTAGAAGCAACTACTTTGAAAGATAGTCGTCATAAGGTCGGAATTTCGGTTCCGGCCTATCATTTTTTAAACCTTCAGATGAACCTTTTGAGTGTTTGTCGACGAAAATTGTCGATATAACGCGTAAAATTGTTAATTTCAGCGCCATGAAGGTTGAACAGATTTTTCTTTCATTCATATTTGTAGTTTTTGTAGGGATAACGGGCTCTCTAGCTCAAACAAATTCCGGTAAGTCATCAGGGGAAGAGCAAGTAGAAGAGCTCAATGTGTACATGCCCAATGCATTCACACCAAATTCTGATGGTATAAACGACGTTATTGTACCGAGAATCAACGGTCCTGAGTTAGAGTTCTACGAGTTTATCGTACTTGATAGAAACGGGAAAGAAGTATTCTTCTCGACAGATCCCGGAGAAGTGTGGAATGGCGCTGTAGACAATGGAGAGTACGTTTCTTCGCCTACCATTTTCGTTTACTTTTTGAAACTTCAAACGGTAAACGGGATTTCTCCCAAAACATACTCGGGCCACATCGTGATGATTCGGTAGTTAAGAAGCTTCAACTAAGGCAACCACCTACTTTTCTTTATTTACACCAGAGCTGAGAGTTCCGGAGAATTCTTAGTGAATTCTATCTTTGCTTTTCTGCAAAAAAAAGGTTCCCCCACATTCGCGGAGAAACCTATTTGCATTTGCCAATCAGCAATTGCTACCAATCGTTCAATTGAATATCATCCTGGGAGTAGTTCTTCTAAATCATTTACAGAGAACAATTTTGATTTTGTGATAAAACGAAGTCCCAGAGGTATTTCTAGTGAGAAACTTGCTCCACGTCCTTCCACAACGTCTACGGTAAGCTGGGTATGCTTCCAATACTCAAATTGATCTCGTGACATATAGAATGGACACCCGTGTATTTCGCCCAACAGAACATCAGAGTCATCTAAATAAAAGTCTCCTTCACTATAGCACATCGGTGCTGAGCCATCGCAGCAACCACCGCTTTGATGAAAAATTAAAGAAGGATGCTGCTGCCGAATTTTATCGACAACAGCCTTCGCTTCTTCCGAAATTAATACACGTTTAACCTTTTCCATTCTTAAAAGAATCCTTGCGCTTTCTTGTCGTAAGAGATCAGCATATTTTTCGTCTGGCGGTAGTGAGAAAGCATCATCTTATGCGTTTCACGTCCAATTCCAGATTTCTTGTACCCACCAAAAGGAGCGTGAGCAGGGTAGGCATGGTAGCAGTTCACCCACACACGACCCGCTTTTATCTCACGAGCCATTTTATATGCTTGATGCGTATCTCTGGTCCATACACCAGCACCCAACCCATAAAGCGTGTCATTCGCTATTTCCAAAGCTTCGGCTTCATCTTTGAAAGTGGTAACACAAACTACAGGTCCGAAAATCTCTTCCTGAAATACACGCATCTTGTTGTTTCCTTTCAAAATGGTGGGCTCGATGTAATAGCCGCCTTCTACTCCTTCGTTGTAGGCTGCCTTTCCTCCCGCTAGTACTTCGCAACCTTCTTCTTTTCCGAGTTCGATGTAGCTTAGAATCTTCTCGTATTGATCGTTTGACGCCTGAGCTCCCATCATGGTGTTCGGATCCATTGGATGGCCGAGCTTTATGGCTTTCGTTCGTTCTACCACACGCTCCATAAACTTGTCGTAAATACTTTCTTGAATCAGAATTCGAGAAGGGCAAGTGCATACTTCTCCTTGATTAAAGGCAAACATGGCTGCACCTTCCAAGCACTTGTCAAAGAATTCATCGTCGGCTTCCATTATGCTCTCAAAGAATACGTTTGGAGATTTTCCACCGAGTTCGAGCGTGACGGGAATGATGTTCTTAGAAGCGTACTGCATGATAAGCTGACCTGTGGTGGTCTCTCCTGTGAATGCGATTTTGTTGATTCTCGGGTTAGAAGCGAGCGGCTTTCCCGCTTCCACACCAAAACCGTTAACAACGTTTAATACTCCTGCTGGAAGGATGTCTTCAATCATCTCCATCAGGATAAGAATTCCTACTGGTGTTTGCTCGGCTGGTTTGAGAATCACGCAGTTTCCCGCAGCTAGGGCTGGAGCCAATTTCCAAGCAGCCATAAGGATCGGGAAATTCCATGGAATAATCTGACCCACTACACCCAGTGGCTCGAGAATATTCATCGAAAGGGTGTTTTGATCGAGCTCAGTTGCGGTTCCTTCTTCAGCGCGTATCACCCCTGCGAAATAGCGGAAGTGGTCTATGGCTAGAGGAATATCGGCAGCCATCGTTTCGCGAATCGCTTTACCATTATCCCAGGTTTCGGCACGAGCCAGACTTTCCAGGTTTTCTTCCATACGGTCGGCTATTTTTAGCAGGATATTGCTGCGTTCAGTTGCCGAGGATCGATTCCAGGTTTCAGCTGCTTCCCATGCTGCATCCAGTGCGAGCTCAATATCTGCTTCTTTCGACCTGGGGATTTTTGTAAATGAATTTCCGTCGACCGGAGATATGTTGTCAAAGTATTCTCCATCAGATGGTGCCACCCATTTTCCACCAATAAAGTTTTCGTATTGGTCTTTAAACTTGGGCTTTTGAATGGCCGTCTTGGGTGTTGTTAATGAATCACTCATGATTAATATGGTTTAAATTTTTGAATAGATTTTATCAGGCCAGGTTTCGGAACAGGTTCCAGGAATTTTTGGCCTTCTGTCAAAGTTATCGAGAGTGGTACCCAAAAGAATTGAACTATTCTATCGACTCATTGTACGATTCTACACTCTATGTGAACAATCCTATCAATTTCGACCCATCTTGCTTTAATAATAGCAGTTATCTCCAATAGAAATGTGTAAATTGGGTATGTCTCAAGTGATTGAATTTTAGTGGTCCATGGAATTACCTTTTAGCTTTTCACAAAACCGTCGGATAGAACACCTTGTAGAGAATCGTACAGTCTACACCGCCAAGTCGGCTGAGCTCAATGTGTTTGAAACCCACCATTACGCCGATAATGTGATTCTACAATTTCACCAGCCGGTTTTTGCCAGTATGATTGAAGGCAAGAAGGTCATGCATTTGCGCGAAGGATCTTTCGAGTTTCTACCGGGCGAATCGCTTATTATGCCTGCCGATGAGATTATGAAAATCGACTTTCCCGAAGCGAAAATGGACAACCCGACCAAGTGTTTGGCCATGACCATAGCTCCCGATAAGATCAATCAGATCGTTATGGATATGAATCTGTATTTGGCTAAGAGCGAAGAGATGTCGCCGTGGGAGCTGGGCAATTTCAATTTTGCGTTCACCAACAGTAAAATGGTATCTGAGATCATTCAACGCATTATCTATTTGTTTATTGAAGACCATACATCAAAGGACATCTTCATTGACTCCATGTTGAAAGAGCTGATTGTACGCGTTGTACAGAAGCAAAATAGAAACTTGCTTGAACGAAAATCTTCGAAGCTTCAGACATCAAGTCGAATAGCATTCGTCATCGAATACATCAAAAGCCACCTTTCCGAACCACTCACGATCGCCCAACTTAGCAAGCTAGCTTATATGAGCGAGTCTAATTTCTATCGCGTATTCAAGAATGAAATGGGTATTTCTCCCGTACAATACATCAATGAGTGTCGCGTGGAAAAGGCAATAGACATGCTACGGGTTCCGGGTATTCAGGTTAAGGAAGTTTATATGGCCTGTGGGTTCAACAATTTGAGCTATTTCGTCCGTACGTTCAAAAAGGTGAAGGATATGACACCTTCACAATTTAAATCGAAGACCTTTTTGGACTAATTCAGATTTTCATCCTGCTGATTCTTTTATACCTGACATAGGGTTGTCACTCATACGGTTTAATATTGTAGTTAAATGAAATCTCTTTTTATTGAGAGATCTCTTCGTATATCTATTATGTCGAAACTAGAAGCAGAAAACTTTTGTCCACAGAACCGCAATGACTGGCGCTTTTGGTTAATGGAAAACCATCTAAATGAAAGGGCGATTTGGCTTGAGTTTTATAAGAAAGACTCACCTCAGTTCAACTTATCGTGGAGTGATGCCGTCGAAGAAGCACTGTGCTTTGGGTGGATAGACAGCATCAAGCAGACGGTTGACAATGAAAAGTACAGACAGTATTTCACTCAAAGAAAGCCGAAAAGCATGTGGTCGAAAGTGAATAAGGATAAGGTTGAAGGGCTCATTAGAGATGGACAAATGATGCCGGCTGGCTTTAAAAGCATTGAGATTGCAAAGAAGAACGGTTCATGGAGCAAGTACGATGATGTCGAAAAGTTATTAGTGCCAAAAGATCTGGAGATCGAATTAACGCACTTTTCAGGTGCTTTAGATTTTTTTCATGCTCAGTCGAAGTCAATTCGAAAAGGTATGCTCTTTTGGGTGGCGGATGCTAAAAGACCAGAAACAAGATTGCGGAGAATTCAGGAGATCGCACGTTTGGCTGGAAAGGGATTGAAACCGAAGCAGTTTTCTTGAAAAAATAGCCAGGTATGCTCCATTTGACAGTTAGCGGGCTGAGTCGGTAAGAATGACATCATTGAATCCCACC
>CBDDKU010000010.1:0-173683 GCA_965230375.1 Cryomorpha sp. | reverse complement strand
TCTGTTCCCTCGTCCTTACAGCCAGCAAATTGCAAGATTAACAACAGCCCTGATATGGTAATTACAGTTCTAATTAATAAGCCCACGTCCTACTTTATTTATTACGCCCTCTTCTTTCATCTCAGCAAAAAGCTTATCGAGGACTCCATTAATAAAATGACTACTCTTCGGTGTACTGTAGTACTTCGAAATCTCAATATACTCATTGAGGGTAACCTTTACTGGAATTTGCTTGAACTCTCTCGCTTCGCTCAAAGCCATCTTCATAAGAATGATATCCATCAAAGCTATTCGATCGATTTCCCAGTTGTCTGTGTACTTCTTGAGTAGTTCCATATGCTCTTCACTCTGAACGATAGCTTTGCGGAAGAGAACCTTCACAAAAGACTGTTCATCATTGGCATCTTTCCAAAGTGGTAGCATCGGGTGAAAACTCGTCCGTATCTTCTTCGAAAGTCTTAAATGTCTTGATCGTCATTGATGCCGCGAGATCAAGATCATCTATCCAGAAAATGCTCTTTCTTCGAAAAAGTATTGGAGCGGCTCAAGATTAATCACAAGCTTGCGAAACATTTTGATGACTGCAGCTTTGTCTTGCTCGTAACCATCTTCTTCCGCGTCTCATGTAGTCTTTGTAGTAATCTGACTCAATGAGCGAACGATAAAGACTTCTGATAACTTCTTGCTCCCCTACCCAGTTTATCTTGGCTTTCTCAGCCATGGAGTTCAAACTCCTATTTTCTTCAATTTGCTTCAGAAGTCTATTCTCAACAAAGCGCAAATTCGGGTTCAAGTCCGCTTCTGAAGGAAGTCTTTTCTTCTTTCCTTCTTCAATTTTCTGTGCAGCTACATTTCTTATCTCCACCATCACTTGCATGAGAAAGAGATACATTTCATGCATCTTTTGAATACTGTGAAAGAGCTCCTTTTCAGAACGAGACAAGTTGCTATCATGCGACTGCTCGAAAGCATAAAGAGCGTGTAATATTTTAATACGTAGATGCCGACGGTTTAACATAGCCAGGGGGATTGGGGTATTTTTATAATCTCGATTGGATTGCTGCCATAGCGTCAATTCTTTTTTGAGCCATTTGCAATGCCACATGATGAGCTCCTTCTTTCTGCTTGTCCGCAGCATTGAGCACATCAAGGGTTACTTCATAAATCAATTCTGTTTTGCGATAAGCATCTTCCCTGTTGTATCCGATCACTTCCGAATAGCAGTTGATTATTCCTCCGGCATTGATCAAAAAGTCGGGTGCATAAACTATTCCTTTCTCAATAAGAGCAAGAGAGTGTCTGTTCTCGTCTTCGAGTTGGTTATTTGCTGCTCCAGCGATTATTTTACAGTTCAGCTTTGAAAGTGTTTCATCATTTACTGTTGCTCCAAGTGCACAAGGAGCATAGATATCCATAGGGAAGTCGTAAATCTCTTCAGGCGATACAACAGCTACACTAAAATCATCAACTACCGCTTTGATCTTATCTTCGAAGATATCTGACACGGTCACTTCGGCTCCTTCTTGCACCAAGTGCTGAACCAAATAATAGCCGACGTGCCCCACACCCTGAACGACAACTTTCTTGCCGTTCAAAGAATCGGATCCATATACCTTTTGTGCAGCCGCCTTCATTCCCATATAAACTCCATAGGCCGTAACTGGGCTTGGATCACCTCCGCCACTCCGGCTTTCGGGAAGACCAGCAATATGCTCTGTTTCTTCTGCAACAAATTCAATATCTCTCGTAGAAATTCCGACATCTTCAGCCGTAATATACTTACCACCGAGGCTATCAACAAATTGACCGAATCGACGCATAAGCGCTTCTGACTTATCTTTGCGTGGGTCACCAATGATCACGGCTTTACCTCCACCGAGATTCAATCCAGAAATAGCAGACTTAAAAGTCATCCCACGCGAAAGCCTCAATACATCTCTTAAGGCTTCTGATTCGTTTTGGTAAGGCCACATTCTGGTACCACCTAAACTAGGGCCCAGAACTGTATTGTGAACAGCGATAATCGCCTTCAAGCCACTTGCCTGATCATTACAAAAAACTACTTGTTCGTGGTCCATTTGGACCATCTGCATCATTGGGCCATTCTCAACAATAGGTGCAGTAACTTGTTCTGAATTTATCATGAAATAAATGTTCTTAGAGATCGATGATAATTTAAACGTAGATTTGCATCCACGCAGGTAAAAAGCGGTGCAAAAATACACTTTTTTAATGGCTCAGAGCCATCCAATCCAAGTAATAATCTTCAATGAGAGCTCTAGCTCATCTAAATAAATATCTCTGGAAATATAAGTACCGGATCATTTTAGGAACGGTGTTTATTGTAGCAACGAATTTGTTCAAAATCTACTCTCCGCGGATCATTCAAGAAGCCTTCGACTTGATGAAGGAATCGGCTAGAGGCATTTGAGCAAGGTAATACGGAAGGCTACAATCTCGCTATTCCACAAACCATCCAGCTGGTGCTAGACCTATTTGGTCTCAATGCCAAGGATGTTTTGGGTATAGGAAGCGGCAAATCATTTACCGATATTTTGGTGAATCTATCCGTTTTGCTCGCCATTGTGTACTTCGTAGTGGCCATCTTCTCAGGTATCTTTTTATTCTTCACCAGACAAACCATTATCATTATGTCGAGGCTGGTAGAGTACGATTTGAAAAATGAAGTATTCGATCACTACCAAAAGTTGAGCCTGGCCTTTTATCGAAGGAACAACACCGGAGACCTGATGAACCGGATTAATGAAGATGTTACCAAAGTCAGGATGTACCTGGGGCCTGCCATCATGTATACCATTAACCTGGTCATCCTTTCCTTTCTCGCTATTTATGCCATGGTGAGAGTCAACCTGGAGCTTACCATATATGTACTCTTACCGCTGCCCATCCTTTCTATCTCCATCTACTATGTGAGTAGCATGATCAATAAGCGGTCTGAAAAAGTTCAGAAGCAGCAGGCTCACCTGTCCACACTTGTTCAGGAGTCCTTATCAGGAATACGAGTACTCAAGGCATACAACCGTCAGAAAAGCACCCAGAACAAGTTTACTGATGCGTGCAACACGTACAAGATCGACGCGCTCTCGCTGGTAAAAGTAGAAGCACTGTTCATGCCGGCTATCATTCTCCTAATCGGTTTGAGTACGGTAATTACAATATACGCGGGTGGTGTTAAAGCTATTAATGGTGAAATAACACTGGGAAATATCGCCGAATTCGTGATTTACGTGAACATGCTAACATGGCCATTCGCATCAGTAGGATGGGTGACATCACTGGTGCAACAGGCAGCTGCTTCGCAAAAGCGGATCAATGAATTCTTACACACCGAACCCGAGATTGTTAACACCAACTCGGTGGAGCATGACATAAATGGAAAAATCGAATTTGACCATGTGACATTCACTTATCCCGATAGTGGGATTACGGCGCTCAACGATATTTCGTTCAAAATAGATCCAGGTGAAACCCTGGCTATTATTGGAAGAACCGGTTCGGGAAAAAGCACCTTAGCCAATCTGATTTGCAGAAACTATGATGTGACCAATGGGGAGATTCGAGTGGATGGAAAACCCATTGAAGATTTGAATCTGGACAGCCTGCGCTCGAATTTAGGTTACGTTCCGCAGGATGTATTTCTGTTTAGCGATTCGATTGCCCATAATATCGGGTTTGGAATAGACGGAGATGACCGCCACCTAATAGAACAAGCTGCAAAAGAAGCTGATGTGTACAGCAATATCGTAGACTTTCCAAAAGGGTTCGAGACTATGCTCGGTGAGCGGGGAATAAATCTATCAGGTGGACAGAAGCAGCGGGTTAGTATCGCTCGGGCTTTGGCTCGGCGTCCCCAAATCCTGATACTGGACGATTGCCTTTCCGCCGTTGATACTGAAACAGAAGAGAACATTCTGAATCACCTGAAGAACATCATGGCCGATCGCACGACCGTCATCATCAGTCACCGTGTCTCAACGGTAAAGATGGCAGACCAGATTTTGGTGTTGGACAATGGCCAAATAATAGAGTCCGGAACGCATCAAGATCTCTTAAACCTTGACGGTGCGTACAACTTGATTTACCAGCAACAACTCAGAGAAGACAAAAAAGCGCAGGCACTGTAGCTGTTTGGGTCTAAATTGTATATTTGGGCCAAACAGAATGACAAAACCTTAAAAACGCAGGACTCGTATGTCAGAAAGAAACGGTGAATCATCCAGAGATGATATTTTTTCGAAAGCGATTAGAGCAGGGAAGCGCACTTATTTTTTTGATGTGAAATCTACTCGCGGCAATGATTTATACTTGACCATAACAGAGAGTAAAAAGCGTTTTCACGACGATGGCAAACACAGCTACGAAAAGCACAAACTCTTTCTCTACAAAGAAGATTTTGACAAGTTTGCAGATGGTTTTCAAGAAGCCTTAGAAAAGATCAAGTCACTTCAACAAGAAGAAAACGACTACATCAACCCTTCTGATGAAAAAGAAGTAGAAACGGTTGCTGAAACGCAATACACCGATGTGAGTTTCGAAGATTTAGATCGCGACTAAATAAAATCAGACAATATTCTAAAGCCCGCTACTTGGTATGCGGGCTTTTTTATTGCCCACTGAGAGCAATCTGGCATCCTTCGGCTGTGTAGAACTTGTTTATAACTACACTACATCTGGGCTTGACTAGACTCTAAAAGCTACGATTCTCTATTTTCACCCGAATAGAAATGCGTGGACAAAAACCTGAAAAACAAGTCTTTTAAACGCGAATTAAAAGAAGTGACACATCGACATTTTGACTTATCAACAACCTTGATTTTCAATATCTAAACGATGGCCAATTAACAAAAATCTGTGCATAATTAAGGCTCAAAGCGAATGTATGCCAATCCATATTAATGGTACTTTTAAATGTTGAATTTTGACTCATTCCACCCGATGCAATTAAGTTTTTACGGCCACTCTTGCTTCCAATTAAATACAGGTGAGAGCCGAATACTTTTTGATCCATTTATATCACCAAATCCGCTGACGGAAGGCAAAGTTTCTGCCGAGAGCCTGGATGTGGATTTTATGTTGATATCACATGGACACGGAGATCACGTGGCTGATGCAGTTTCAATAGCTAAGCGTACAAAGTGTACCGTTGTTTCAGCTTACGAGATTGTCACATGGATGGAGGAACAAGGAGTAAAAAATGGTCACCCAATGAACCTTGGGGGTAGCGTAGAGCTTCCGTTCGGAAGGGTGAAATATGTTACCGCTATTCACAGTAGCGTTTTGCCAGATGGCACTTATGCTGGAAACCCTGGTGGTTTTGTGATTGAAGCAGAAGGCAAAACAATCTATTACGCTGGCGACACAGCGTTGACGCTAGACATGAAGCTACTCGCTGAGAGTTTCAAAATTGATTGGGCATTACTCCCTATCGGTGACAACTTCACCATGGGGGTGGATGATGCGGTAAAAGCTGCACAATTTTGTGGAGCGAGTAAAGTTATTGGAATGCACTACAATACATTTCCTTACATCGAAATAGATACCGATAAAGCGAAACGGAAATTTAGTGATGCAGGAATTGATTTAAGATTAATGGAAATCGGTGAAACGATAGAGCTATAACTATGGGAAAAGTAATAAGTATTGCCAATCAAAAAGGTGGCGTAGGAAAAACGACAACGGCTATTAATCTGGCTGCATGTCTTGGTGTGTTAGAAAAGAGAACGCTTTTGGTTGATGCAGACCCTCAAGCAAATGCGACTAGCGGTGTTGGGATAGACCCCAAAACCGTAAAGACTAGTATTTACGAATGTTTGGTTAATCAAGTTGACCCGAGAGACATCATTATTAAATCGGAGAATCCAAACCTTGATATTATTCCAGCGCATATCGACTTGGTAGGAGCTGAAATCGAAATGATCAGCCTTCCAAATAGAGAGCACCGCATGCACCATGCCTTGGAAGATCTCAAGAAGGAATACGACTTTATCATTATCGACTGTTCTCCCTCTCTTGGTTTGATCACTGTAAATGCCTTGACAGCTTCAGACTCGGTGATCGTGCCAGTGCAGTGCGAATATTTTGCGCTTGAAGGGTTGGGGAAATTGTTGAACACCATTAAAATCGTTCAATCTCGATTGAACACCAACCTGATTATCGAAGGCATCCTTCTCACCATGTTTGACAGCCGACTTCGCTTGGCCAACCAAGTGGTAGAAGAAGTAAAAATGCACTTCCAGCAGATGGTGTTCAATACCATCATTCACCGGAATACTCGTCTAGGCGAAGCTCCATCACACGGCGAAACAATTATCATGCACGATGCATCCTGCAAAGGCTCGGTTAATTACTTAAATTTGGCGAGAGAAGTTCTTCAAAAGAACGACTTGACGAAAATAAAGTCCGAGGATAAATTGATCGAAGTGGAGAATGAGTAAGAAGAAAGCCTTGGGAAGGGGTTTAAGCGCCCTTCTTGAAAACGTAGAAACGGATATTACCACTGGCACACAGTCTGAGAGCACTACACGTGTGCTCGGTTCAGTGGCCATGCTTCCGGTGTCGCAAATTGAAGCCAACCCTTTTCAACCCCGAACCGTTTTCGATCAGGAGAGTTTGATGGAGCTAGTTGCATCTATCGAGCAACTCGGCATTATCCAGCCCGTGACTGTTCGAAAAATGGGCTTCGACAAGTTTCAGCTTATCAGTGGAGAAAGAAGATTTAGAGCTTCTCAAGTTGCCGGATTGACCGAAGTTCCAGCTTACATCCGCGTAGCGAATGATCAGGCCATGCTCGAAATGGCTTTGGTTGAAAACATCCAGCGGAAAAACCTGGACGCCATTGAAATCGCTATCTCATACCAGAGACTTCTCGACGAATGCGATTTGACCCAAGATGCACTGAGCGAACGCGTTGGTAAAAAGCGCGCCACGATTTCAAACTATATACGTCTGCTCAATTTAGAGCCCGAAGTTCAATTGGCTATAAGGGAGAATAAGCTCTCTATGGGCCATGCACGCGCACTCTTGTCGATAGAGAACCCATTGACAAGAATGGCAGCTTTTAAAAAGATTCTTGAGTCAGGTCTTTCTGTGAGGCAGATTGAAGAGCTTGCAAAAGAAGCCAAATCTAAATCTGATGGAAAAAAGCGTTCAAAGCCACATCCCCTATCTTTTGAGCATCAAAAGATGAAATCTGATCTGATGGATTGGTTTGGCACAAAGATTGACCTGAAGCGCGATCAACATGGCAAGGGTAAAATCGAAATCAATTTTAGTTCTGATGATGATCTTCAACGCATTCTCGACAAGTTGGAGATTTAGATTCTCAATTTGGATTCCACTCTTATTTCTCTCAATATCCGTTTCTGGACAGACCGATACGACTTCGGTGGTCAAAGTACCCCGAGGAACCATAACGGGTAAAGTAGAGACCCCGAGATACGGTGATGCCGATTATATCCACAGCCCTAGAAAAGCGACCATCATGTCGGCCGCATTGCCAGGACTAGGCCAAATCTACAACCGCAAGTATTGGAAGGTGCCAATAATTTATGGAGGATTCGCTGTAGCTGGATACTACTTGAATGACAATCTGAAGCAAATTGAAGAGTACAAGGATGCTTTCAAAGCAGAAACGGATGGAAACCCAGAAACGATCAACGATACCGGTTATAACTCTTCACAACTCGAAACGCTCATTGATCAATACAAACAGTGGAGAGACCTGTCGTACATCGCCATTGGAGCGATCTATGCACTCAATATTATTGATGCCAGTGTAGATGCACACCTTTTTCACTTCGATGTGAGCGAAGATATTAGCATGGACTTTCATCCATACGCGAATCCCATTGGTCAGAATCCATCGCTTGGCATTCTATTAACCTTGAAATTGTAACTTACGCCGCCAAGAATCGTCTTCGATGAAAATAGCACTTGTGGGATACGGAAAAATGGGAAAACGCATTGATGAATTGGCGAGCCAAATGGGGCATGAAATTGCCTTTCGCATTAGTTCATCATCCGCGCATTCGATTGATGACATCGAAGGTGTTGACGTAGCAATCGAATTCACCAACCCTGAAAGTGCTGTATCCAATTTAACTTCACTGGCCCAAAAAGGTATCCCAACCGTAACAGGGACCACGGGTTGGATGAATGAACTTGATGCTGTTTCAGCAGCCTTTGAAGCCACGGGTACTCCCCTATTCTACGCATCAAATTTCTCTGTGGGCGTTTTTGTGACACGTGCATTGACAGAAAAACTGGCATCCATCATGGACGGTTTACCAGATTACTCAGCCAGCATCGATGAATGGCATCATATCCACAAAAAAGATTCGCCGAGTGGAACTGCGCTCAGTCTGGCGGAAGATGTGATTGACAACCACAAGTCATATTCTTCGGTAGCTCCAGACAGAACTACGCAAAACGATTCAGAGCTGCCGGTGAAGGGATATCGCGAAGACGAAGTGCCCGGCACACATACGGTTCGATTCGAATCAGATATTGATAAAATTGAAATAACCCACGAAGCCAAGTCGCGAGATGGGTTTGTACTTGGCGCCATTCAGGCAGCCGAATTCACAGCTGAGCAACCAGCTGGAATCTATTCTATGAAAGACTTGATCAAACTAAGCATATGATTATTGCACACGCTATTTTTTACCTAACCATTCTCTCCTACTTCGTTTGCCTTTGGAAGATTTTTGAAAAGACGAATCTGCCAAAGTGGGCTGGATTTGTGCCTGTGGTGAATCTCTTTTACCTCATCAAATTGATCGAAAAGCCTTGGTGGTGGATTTTGTTGATGATTGTGCCTGGTGTAAACTTCCTGATGCTGATCGTCATTCACGTAGAACTGGCTCGAAGTTTTGGAAAGCGCAAAACCACGGATTACCTGCTAGCCATTTCCTTACCCTTTGTGACCATCGGGCAATTGGCGTTTAAAGCTGATGAAAAACACGTTGGACTTCCAGACTACAAAACGGAGAAAAAGACGAAAAGCAGAGAGTGGACGGAAGCGATCATTTTTGCAGTAGTTGCGGCGACCATTATCCGAACGTTCTTTATCGAAGCCTTTACCATTCCGACGCCATCTATGGAGAAGTCGCTATTGGTAGGAGATTATTTATTTGTAAGCAAGGTGAGCTATGGAGCGAGATTACCCATGACACCGATTTCCTTTCCACTAACTCACCACACGATTCCCGTTATCAATGCAAAATCGTATGTGGAGTGGCAAAAACTGCCGTATAAAAGACTCCCAGGTTTGGGTGATGTCGAGCGTTATGATGCAACAGTATTCAACTACCCGGAAGGTGACACCGTGATCATGAATGTGCAGGATGTGAGCTACTACCAATACGTTCGCGAATACGGCTGGAAAAACATCCACAACGAAAACTTCAAGGTGCGATCGAGCGACGGAAGAATGGTGAGAACAGGTGGCCTTACCGTCCGCCCTATCGATAAAAGAGAAAACTATATCAAACGTACAATTGGTTTACCCGGCGAATCAATCAGCATAAAGGGAACCCAGGTCTATATAGATGGTGAGGCGATTGAAAATCCAGAGAACTATCAATTCTACTATTTCATTTATGCCAAGTCGCCACTATCTGAAAAAGTACTCGAAGATCGGTATGGCGTAAAACTTACAGAACGAGATAAGCGCGACTTTGTAAAGCATAAAACTTATGTGTTGCCCCTGACCCCGGCGCAGTACGATGCTTTCAACACCATGAGTTCTGTTGATTCTGTTGTGATTTATAAAAAGCGTCCCCAGGGAGACTACCACATCTTCCCGAATGATCCTTCTTACAGCTGGACTGAAGACGATTTTGGCCCCTTATGGATTCCAAAAGCTGGGGAAACGATTGATCTGACCACAGAGAACCTTCCGCTTTACGAGCGAGCCATCGATGTATACGAAGACAACGATCTCGAAGTGAAAGGGAATGAGATCTACATCAATGGAGAGTTGGCAACGTCCTACACTTTCAAGCAAGACTACTACTTCATGATGGGAGACAATCGGCACAACTCAGCAGATTCTCGCTTCTGGGGATTTGTGCCTTACGATCACATTGTCGGAAAAGCTGTTTTTATCTGGTTTAGTAAGGAGTATGGCGGCTCGATCAGATGGGATCGTCTCTTCTCACTCGTAGATTAAGCGCTATGACGGTATGTCCACTTGTGGCCGTGCCACCCCTTCCCGTGATCAAGCTGGCCTTGATGCGCGACGATTTTTGTTTTGATCCGCATGAGCACTACGTCAAGCAGACCGTGCGAAACAGGTACCACATACTCACGGCAAATGGCGTGGAGTCGTTGAGTATACATGTTCAAGGGCAAAAGGGTGATAAAACACCAACAGGTGAAATCCAATTAGATTACCAAAAGAACTGGGTGAGAGATCACCTACGTGCTGTGGAAAGCGCTTATCGCTCGGCCCCATTTTTCGAACACTACTTCCCCTATTTCGAGGATTTCATCTCAACCCGATATGAGAACCTGCATGACTTTTCGAAAGCCGGATGGGAGCTTGCAGGCAAACTTTTACAAGTCGAACTTCCATGGAATACAGCGGATTCCTTTGTAGAAAAAGCAGACTACGACCTTCGAAGAATAATCAAATCGCCCGACCACTTCCCAAAAGATCTCGCGATAAAACCTTACTTCCAGGTATTTGATGATCGATTTCCCTTCCAAGCAAATCTTTGCTTCTTTGACGCCCTGTTTAATCTCGGGCCAGAAACTATTTCTTTGCTCAGGGGTTAAGGTTTAGGTCTTATATTTGGGAACCTAAAAACACCTCACATCATTATGGCTAAAGCTCAGGATCTGGAATTGAACAAGAACGAAGACGAAATGAGACTGAAAGTCTCAAAATTGAAGCGAGATCTCGAGAAAATATACGAAGGCGGCGGCCCTTCTAAAATTGAAAAGCAACATGCAAAAGGTAAAATGTCGGCACGAGAACGTGTGGAATTTTTACTCGACAAAGATGCCCCGCAAATAGAAATTGGTGCGCATGCGGCCTACGGCATGTATGAAGAACACGGTGGCTGCCCCGCTGCTGGTGTGGTTGTCGTTTTAGGATATGTCAAGGGGCGACAATGCATCGTCGTTGCGAATGACGCCACAGTAAAGGCTGGTGCCTGGTTTCCGATGACGGGGAAGAAAAACCTGAGAGCCCAGGAAATAGCCATGGAAAACAACATTCCGATCATCTACTTGGTAGATAGTGCTGGAGTTTACCTTCCCATGCAAGATGAGATTTTCCCTGACAAAGAGCACTTTGGAAGAATATTCCGAAACAATGCCGTGATGTCTTCACGTGGGATACCGCAAATTGCAGCGATTATGGGTAGTTGCGTGGCTGGTGGTGCCTATTTGCCCATTATGAGCGACGAATCTCTGATCGTAGATAAAACCGGAACCATCTTCTTGGCTGGATCTTACCTGGTGAAGGCGGCAATTGGTGAAGACATCGACAACGAAACGCTTGGGGGTGCTACCACTCATTCAGAAATCAGTGGTGTAACAGACTACAAGGTGGCCAATGACGAAGAGTGTCTGAAGACAATCCAAGAATTGGTCGATAAAATAGGTGAGAAAGGTCAAAAGGCAGGGTTTAACCGATCGGAGTCAAAACCACCGGAAGTTGATTTGAAAGAAATCTACCGCCGTTTCCCTACAGATAAGTCAAAGCAATACGACGTTCGCAAAGTCATAGAATGCATTGTGGACGAAGGAAAATACACGGAGTACAAAGCCCAATACGGAAAGACCATTTCTTGTGTCTATGCGCGTATTGATGGCTGGTCGGTTGGAATCGTTGCCAACCAGCGAGTGATTTCAAAAACGAAGAAAGGTGAAATGCAATTTGGTGGTGTGATCTACTCCGACTCGGCCGACAAGGCTGCTCGTTTCATCATGAATTGTAATCAAAAGAATATCCCGCTCGTTTTCCTTCAGGACGTAACCGGCTTTATGGTGGGAAGTAGAAGTGAACATGGAGGAATCATAAAAGACGGAGCAAAATTGGTGAATGCAATGAGTAATTCAGTCGTTCCTAAGTTTACCATTGTAATGGGTAATAGCTATGGAGCTGGAAACTATGCGATGTGCGGAAAGGCCTATGATCCACGACTTATTTTTGGATGGCCTACTGCGCAAATTGCCGTAATGGGTAGAGCCCAGGCAGCCAAAGTACTTCTCCAGATAGAAGTGGCGTCGATGAAGAGCAAGGGTAAAAAGATCACCAAAGAGCAGGAAGACCAGTTGTTTAGCCGCATCAAGAACAAATACGACGAACAGACCAACCCGGAATATGCTGCGGCCAGACTTTGGATGGACGGTATCATTGACCCAGCTCAAACGCGCAAGCACATTTCAATGGGAATAGAAGCTGCCAACAACGCTCCAGCAGAGAAACCTTACAACGTAGGAGTTATTCAAACATGATCCTTAGGAGTCTTTGCATATTGTTCTCCTTCCTGATTGCTTGCAGCGATAGCAATGAGCCACCGGCCGCTGAATCTGCGGACAAGCGCTTTATCAGCTACTTAGCTCTTGGCGATAGCTACACCATAGGGACGGGTTTGGCCAAAGGAGATTTGAACTACCCAACACAAATTATTAATCGCTTGCAGTCGGAAGTAAGTGTTGACTCCACTGCACTGGATATTATCGCTGTAAATGGCTGGACAACCACCAACTTGCTTGATGGAATCAGAGACGAAGAACCGGATTCATCTTACGACTTGGTAAGTTTATTAATTGGAGTCAACAATCAATTTCAAGGAAAGCCAATATCCTTGTACATCCAAGAGTTCGACTCCCTGCTCAACCAAGCTATTGCTTTTGCTGGAGGTGATCCATCTCGTGTGTTTGTCCTATCAATTCCAGATTATGGCGTGACACCGTTTGGAGCTTCCAATGCCGTAACCATAGCCGAAGAGATCGATTTGTACAATCACCTGAACGACTCCATTTCAAACGCCTATAACGTAGCTAATTTCAAGATTACGGAGATTTCAAGACTCGCTTCAACACAGCCAAGTCTTTTAGCACCAGATAGCCTCCACCCTTCTGGGGCTATGTATTCATTGTGGGTCGACTCATTTTATGAAGAGATTCGAAGCAAGTTAGATCTTTAGTCAGGAATCCACGTTTGGTCTCGTGTAGGCAAGTTGTGTCTTGCTCATATTACTTACCTTCATTTCCAACCAAATTAACTTAGAACATGAAAAGACTATACCTAGCTGCGCTAGCTGTATGTACAGCTGGTGCATTCCAAGCACAATCACTTTCTGAAGATTTCGACTCCTACAACCCAGGCGACTACATGGGCGTAGTTTCCGACGACTGGTCTACTTGGTCAGGAGCTGTAGGGGGCGCCGAAGACGTACAAGTAACCGACAACAACAGTTCGTCAGGAACAAACTCTATTTACTTTTCTTCCACATCAGCCAATGGTGGCCCCCAAGATGTTGTGGTTCCTTTCGGAGGCACCTATACTACTGGAACCTTTGTCATGGAAGCGAACTTTATGGTAGAAGAAAACCGAGGGGCCTATTTCAATTTTCAAGCAAACCCTACCATAGGACAGGTTTGGGCGATGAACGTATATATGATCCAGAATGGAGACATCATCATGGATGATGGAACTAGCGTCATTGCAGAAGGAACATATCCAAACAATCAATGGTTTAACCTGAGAATCGAAGCGAACTTAAGCACCAACAACTGGGAGCTCTTCGTAGATGATGTTTCTATAGGAAATGGACCAAACGCCGTTAATCAAGTAGCTTCAATCGACTTGTTTCCAGTCAACAATGCCTTTGGCGGAAACGGTTCATCAGGATTTTACGTTGACGACTTTAGCTTCGAACACACACCATATGTGCTGCCTGAGCTCAATGCTGCAGCAGTGGATATTGAAGGTGTTAACGGCTTGGCAACACAAGTTGTGACTCCATCAGTGCGTGTCAGAAACCTCGGTGAGAACGAAATCACTTCTTTTGACTTGACTGTAAACTATCAGGGAGAAGATATTACAACTTCTGTAACTGGCGTGAGCATAGGTTCTCTGGAATACTACTCGGCTGAAATGGAAGACGAAATCACATTGGCAGCTGGTGAAAGTACGATCACGGCAACAGTGAGTAACGTGAATGGAGAAGGTGAAGATGATGATACGGCTGACGATACAAAAGAAGTCACGCTTAATCCACTTGTACCAGCACCGGGTAAGTTGGTAGTTGGTGAAGAAGGAACGGGGACTTGGTGTCAATGGTGTCCTCGTGGTGCCGTCTTCATGGATTACATGGAAGAAACTTATGGTGAATTCTGGGAAGGAATAGCGGTGCACAATGGTGACCCTATGGTGTACGAAGCATATGACCTTGGATTACAAGGCCTAATCAGTGGTTACCCTTCATCGGTAGTAGATCGCGGTGCAGATATCGACCCCTCAGCCATGGAGCCTGACTTCTTAGAGCGAATCATTACGCCACCAACAGCAGTGATTACGCCTGGTGCCGCTTATGATGAAGGTACGGGTATGCTCGATGTTTCCCTTTCAATGGTTTTTGCTGAAGCTACAGATTTGGAGAACTTCAAATTTGCTGTTGTCCTAACGGAAGATGGTGTTACTGGTACCGGAACGGGTTATAACCAAGTAAATGCATACGCTGGCGGCGGAAACGGAGTTATGGGCGGATATGAAAGCCTACCAAACCCTGTCCCAGCTGCTCAAATGGTTTATGATCACGTAGCACGAATTATCACCCCGAGCTTCGGCGGTGCTCCATTTCAGTTTATTGAGTCGGTTGGTGCTGGCGAAACAGCTGTTGTTAACGCGCAGTTGGAAGTTGGAGCTGGTTGGGATACAGACAATATGCATGTAATTGGTCTACTCATCAACAGCTCGAATAATCGAATTGATAATGCTGGAAGCGCCACGTTCGAAGAAGCTCTCGATAATGGTTTTGTTTTGGGCAATAACGATGTTGAAGAACTCAGCAGTTTCAATCTTTTCCCGAACCCTTCTACAGGCGATTCACATATCAGTCTTGGAGAAACAAAAGGAAAAGACGTGATTGTAAGAGTTTATAGCACAGACGGTCGCCTAGTGGCTTCCAGAAATTATGGTCGGATAGGTGATAACCAGATCATTCCAGTTGATGCTGGAGCATGGTCGTCTGGAATTTACTTGGTAGAAGTACAAGTTGGTGACGATATGACGCATCAGCGATTGGTTATAGAATAACCATATTCAATAATAAAGCTGGAGCCCCGATACATTTCGGGGCTTCTTTTTTGCGTATTATTGACTTGAATATTTATCCCTTTTCATCTTAAGTTTGTACAAACATAAGCCGTCGGCATGAGCTTTTTCAAGAAAACACTCCTCCCTACTCTCTTTATACTTTTTTCCATTTCACTTTCTGCCCAAGTCTACAATTACGAAGACGGTGAAGGTCCTGTACCACCAGATAGTATCGGTGGGCTGTATTTTGGTTTGAATTTGGGTGGCTATTGGGCTAACGCGAATACAGCGTATATCTATGCCGGTTATGGTTACGATCGCGGTGGTGCCATACTCTCGTTTTCGTCCGCCTGGTTGAATAGAGCCATTCAGGGGGATCCAATTGCAGAAGATAGAACATCTACAGCAGTGGGTCTCGCTCCAGGAGAGTGGCAGTTTACAGAAAGTGATATGCCTGGAACGATGACATTCTCAGGTTCGTTCATGTATGGTGGCCATGTCCGGTATATGTTTAATGCCGATTTTGGGGTTTACCTTGAAGTAAATGGAACGAACCCAGTGACTGTTGGGCAGTTTACAATTGAAGATCTCACAGCTACAAACCCTGACCCTTCGAGAAACCAGCGGTTTAGAACATTCGGCATACGGGGTGAAGAGCAACGCTTGATGGTGAATATGGGCTTGCACAAAGTCTTGATGCGCGAATCAATGGAAGCGCAGGGTAAATCAACGACGATCCTGCCATATTTCGATGCCGGAGTAAATATGACTTTCGTGAAGTTCGAAGAAAACATCATCGACCTGGGCTCTTCAGTTGGTACGGTGGACTTAACCATTTTCTACAACCAACAATCTCAGTTTGTCGATCAGGCCAATCTCTTGACTGGAGTTGGTTTTGGTGCCTTTGCAGGCGCGGGTGGTCAGATCAGACTCGCTCGAAAGTTTACAATCGACATCGGGTATGTTGCCAGTTTTGAGCAGATTAAGTTGGGAGAAGTAAATGAACGCGGCATTCAGCATCAAGCCGTGTTTAAAGCGATCTACATGATCTAGTCCAATTTTTTACTCTGATAAACGGGCTTAGAAATAAAATTACCTATATTTGCACCCGCAAAAACTTGCATGGCTCCGTAGCTTAACTGGATAGAGCACCGCACTACGGATGCGGAGGTTCGGGGTTCGAATCCCTGCGGGGTCACAATCAAATCGCCCATCAGCCCAAGCTGATGGGCTTTTTTGTGCGCCAGGTTTTGACTGAGCTCTGCTCAGGGTCAAAAGCGGCGCACAAAAAAGCTACCATACACCGCTAAAAGCGGAGTATGGACGATTTGATTGGAGTATTAAAGTAACCATTGATAGGGATCAGCCCGAAGCCCTGAGGGCTAATCCCAAATCTGGACTAAAGATCCCTGACTGAGCCCCGCTCAGGGTCAAAAGCTGCGCACAAAAAAGCTCCCCGAATCCGCTCTTAGCGGTATTGGGGCGATTTGATTGGAGAAATAAAGTAACCGATGTCAGGGATCAGCCCGAAGCTATGAGGGCTAATCCTAAATCTGGACAATAGATCCCTATAGACTGACCGAGCCCCGCTCAAAATCAAAAGCGGCAGCTACCGCGCGATTAGCAGCGAAGCCATGCGTATCGCGTGGTGACAGTACGCCGAAAACCACCGAAATATTCACTTGGGCTAAGCGCTTTATGGTTGGTCTCGGCTCAATGTGAAATGGAGTATTGCGAAGCCACGCGATACACTCCGTTAATCGCGCGGCAGCATAAGAAGTAAGGTGAGTATAAAGGAGCAACCAGAACCCTTTAAGTCTAATCTACTGTCTGAACGATAGCACCCGATAATTTACTTATCTGACGGCTTCCGCAACAAAACCCCTACATTGTCGCTAAACCTTTTTCCTTTTAAGATACCTAAGCTTATTTGCTGCCATTTGACGGTTGGCATCTTGGGAATTCCGCCTGAGTTAGTGTAGAAAAAGTATTTCAATTCAAAGCCAGTTTCAACTGCAATTCGCTGAATATCTAGTTTTGTGAGTGCCGTGATATGTGCTGGGTAAGAAGACCCCAGAAAGGCAGCAAAATGACCGCCCATTGCCAGTGCGCTGATCGACCGAATTGAATTTTGATTTGGAGTTGTGATAATTGCGTACCCAGAAGGAACCAGAAGTCGAAATATATTTCTAAAAGTGGCACGAGGATTTTCAAGGTGCTCTATCACTTCTGTTGAAATGACGATGTCGTATTTCCGATCGAGATCAAATTCGTTGTTTAAGTCCTGTTGATGCCAGTATATTTCTGTATCCAGTTGATCAGGCCTGGGAAGAATATCCACCCCCGTAAGGTCCTTAACCCCAAACCTGGACTTTATATCGGTTAACAGATCTCCTACCCCAGCTCCATAGTCTAGTATGCTACCGCTTAAGTCTAACTTTGAAAGCTCTTTTAGCGCCATTTTTCTTACGGGACCACCCGAAATTCCTTTGGACGCGATAGCCGCTTCCATCCTCTGCTGATCAAGATCCATATTACTGCTTTTCTATTTCAGGTTTCTTAATTTTTAATGGACTGGCTGCACTAAGATTCAAGCAATTTATTGAATTATAGGGAGAAATGAAGAGAAAAATCAGCATGATAATCGAATGTGCTACTCCCCCTTTCCATTTTACGATTTCAAATAATCATAAAATTTGACTCGGCTTGGAGTTCGAATATTCACACAATCCGCGGGCCGTATTTCTTCCAAAACAGGGTAATTACCGTATTGAGAATTCTCGTAGATGGGCAAACATTTGTACAAATCAAAAACACAAATCCATGAAAGCGAGAATCTCATTTCTAACCATGTTACTTTTTGCAACGTCTTTGACTTTTACTAGCTGCTCTGACAGCGATGATGAAGAAGATGCTCCAGCGCCAAGCTCCACTCCAGCTCCAGATGGAATACCTGTTATTCCAATGGCCGATGCAGCGCTTATCGCAGTTGAGTCATTCTCAATAACGGATACCCCTCTAGGCCCAATTGAGTCTAACGTTGGAACCGGTGTTGCCGTTTTCTACGATGCCAACAACAACTTCGTAACTGCAGGAGATGTTAGCCTGAATGAGACTGCCCTGACATTGAACGACAATAACACGTATACACTTATACCTTCTCTAGATGCTATTTTCGGTGTTGACTTTAGCACAGGTGTCAACTGGCTCGTTGAAGGTGGAAAAGGGTTTTCCACTTTAGACCACTCGGTGAATTTTGGTTTTCCAGATGTTGGTGAACTAAGTGTGGAATCTACCGTAGATCGTTCTCAAGACTACACAATTCAAGTCAACTCAGTTTCTGGTGCAGACAGTATCATCTATATGGTGAATGAAGTCATGAAAACAGTAGCCGGAAATCAAAATACCTGCACGTTCACATCAGATGAGCTTTCTGCATTGAGCGGCGGTACCGGAATTGTGCAAGCCGCGGCATACAAAATGCAAGGACAAGAATTTTCGGGAAAATCAGTCTATTTCGTTAATGAGTCTGTTGTTTCCCAAACTGTTACAATAGAGTGAGACGAGCTAACCAAAACAAGCGTTGGGGGCATGGTTTCATGCCCCCTTTTTTTTTTATCTCTGAAACAACGATGCTATTTAACAATCAGCTGACTCACTTTAATCTCAGAAAGCAAGTCAAGCTGGTTTTTCTTGTAGAGCTCTCCGATGTACACCAACGAATCGGGATCGCTCGGACCTTTGAAGTTCAGGTAATCCTGAAAAGTGACTCCGTTTACTTTCCGCCGGTTTTCTGCTTTTCGAAATCGCGTTCCACCTTCATCTTCAACATACGAATAGGCCAAGAAATCGAGGTAATAATTGTCTTTTGAAAACCAATAGATGAACACATCTTCAAAATCTTCTCCCCCGCCATCCTGAGCAAAGCGAACTTCAATTTTGTGGTAGACGGTAGCTTCAAGTGTATCGAGGCCCAAATACGTAGGCTTTACAGCTTTATCGAGCAGGTGATACGGCAACAATGCAAAATAAAGAACGGAATTGACTGATGCTGCCCGGGCGCTTTCCTGCTTCTCATCGAGCTCCACTTGGGTATTATTCAAGAACTCTCTATACCCTTGGTCGTTTAATTCTCGACGGTGGACACCAAGGCTATCGGAGTAAGATGATTTGTATACGCGACCATTCTTCCAGGATGCTGAATAATTCCGATCTCGAAAATCGAAACTTATTTCGCGTTCCTTCAAGTCACCATCAAAAGCATAAAAAACGGCGCTATCAATAACTGATTGCGCCGTTTCAGGTTTTTTATGGTCTCCTATAGTTGAGTCGGTGGTGCATGCGGCTAACCAAAACACACCAAAAACTAAGATTGAGAGAATTCGCATTCCTTAGAACAAGTCGCGTTCAAGGTACATTTCCTTTACGCGCTTCAGTTCTTCCTTATTGTATTGATTGTCGGGATGAGCGAAAAGATCGATCAAGTAGAGGAAGTTTTCCTTCACTTCGTTGAAGCTATCTTCTCCTTCCATGTTGATCTCTTCATCGATGTTTCCATCTTCATCTTCTTCAGCAAGAAGATTTAGATTGAACGTACCCACTTCATCAATGTATTCTGATGTCATACGCACAACACGAGTAATCAACGGCTCATTAGCCTCGATGAAATCAGGACGCATATCCTGAAGTGCTTTTACTACATCTTCTTTCACAATCCCCTTCTTATCAACGAGGTCTTTCAGGGCGTCAATTTTCTTGATCGTTTTTTTATCTAGTGTGGCTTCCATTCTTGTTCAATATTACAGCTCAAAAATAGTGATTAAAGGCAAATTCTGCCGTTATGATTTCTTTAATTCGAGCTTTTCTATTGGAACGATTGTGCGGACCATTCCAAACACGACTGTAGCCTTTCCTTTGCTCACTTCATCGATGACACCTACTTGTCTGGTACCGCGCATCTTCACTTCATCTCCAGGCTTAAGGCCAACTTCACGCATTTCCTGAAGCGCTTTGGCTCTCTCCTTTTTATTTGCTTTTTGTTTTGCTATCCGCTCCTTTTTCTCTCTTTCCTTTCTGGCTTCGGCTGCTTCGCGTTTTCTTGAAGCCTCCTTCTCGGCTGCCAAGGTGAGTTTATGGGACAACTCTTTTCGGTTTTTCTTCACCTTCCAGTTCTCTATAAACTGCTCAAACTTCTTTCCTTTCTCGATGAGTCTCTTATTCTCTTCGAAATTCAAGTTTTCAGCTTTCTCCTGGTACGTTTGGGCAACTTTCTTACTCGACTCAATTTCCTTCCGAACCTGTGATTTTTCTCGTTGAAGAATACTGGTCTCTTTGTTGAGTTGGTTCTTTTTGGTTTGGAGCGTAATGAGCAATTGATCGAACTTCACCTTCTTGTCATCCAATTTCTTTTTGGCTCTTTCGACGATCTCATCTTTGAGACCAATTTTTTGAGCGACTTCAAAGGTGTATGAGCTTCCAGCGATACCGACCTGAAGTTGATACTTTGGTAACAAGGTCTTTTCATCGAAAAGCATGCATGCATTGAGCATCGAGCTATGGTCTTCTGCCATGATCTTAATGTTGGCATAGTGCGTTGTAATCACTCCAAAAGCCTTAGTTTGCGCCAGCTCTTCTAGAATCACTTCGGCGATGGCCCCACCCAATTCTGGGTCAGATCCGGTTCCAAATTCATCAATAAAGAAAAGCGTTTGCTTCTGAGCAAACTCCAAAAAGTGCTTCATCTTGAGCAAACGCGAACTGTACGTGCTCAGTTCATAGGCTATGGACTGATCATCGCCAATATCGACAAAGAGCTGTCTGAATATCCCCATTCTACTCTCTTCGTGAGCTGGAACGAGGAGACCAGATTGGAAAATGATCTGAAGCAAACCCATCGTTTTCAATGAAATAGACTTACCACCGGCGTTGGGACCCGATATCACCAAAATTCTCTTCTCTGGATCTAAGTTGAGTGTTAGGGGGATTGTTGGCTTTCCTTCATCTCTGTTCTGGAGAAGCAATATGGGGTGATAGGCATCGCGCAAAAAGATCTTTTTGTGACGCGAAATGATGGGCTTCGAAGCTCCCATCTCCAGACCAAGTCGTGCTTTCGAGAATGTAAAGTCAAGAAAACCCAGCGTGCGCTCATAAGACTGAATCAGGTCGTGATAAGGTCTTAACTCGTCGGTGAGTGCTTTTAAAATTCGGTATTCTTCCTTCTGCTCTCTCTGCCGAGCCTCGGCTACATCGTTGTTAAGCTGAACGAGCTGCATCGGCTCGATATATGCCGTACTTCCAGATTCTGAACTTCCGTGAAGAGTACCATCAATCTGACGTTTGTATTCTGCCAATACAGCTAGAACGCGGCGGTCGTTGTAGAATGACTCATCATAGTCTCGAAGCCAGCCCAATTTCTTGTACTTGCGAACCATTGCCTCAAAGGCTTTATTGGTCTTGGTACGTGCTTCGCTCAATGCCTTTCTAGCCAGACCCAATTCCTTGGATGCACGGGTGCGAATAAAGCCGTTTGGTTCAAGGATGTTGTCAATAAGTGCGACCAGTTCTTTAGAAGAATAAATTCCTTCAGTGATCATCTTTAGTGCCGGAAGCTCTTCACTCTTCTCACCAAGGTGCTTGATCACTACAGCTGTAGTACCGGCTAACTTTAAGATTTTAATAGCCTCTTGTCCTTCCAGCACCGCGTTTTCAATTCGCAGTTTACCGAGTTCCCTTCTCACATCCGGAAACTGATAATCAGGAAAGAAAATTCCGTTTGATACGATTTCTTTCGCTTCATGGGTTTGGTTCAACCATTCTGAAATCGTGTCAACATGATGATCGGGCATCAATTCTCGAGCGAAAGTTTTTCCGCGCTCACTCTGAGCGTAGCGCTCAAGTCGGTTGAGCACTTTATGAAATTCGAATCGTTCGGGAGTATCTTGCGGAAAAAGTTTCACGCGGCAAAAATAAAGATTAGCTGGCCATATGCATCATTAAACATTAAACAAGCCTTAAGTGTTGAAAACTGGGTGAAAATCAAGACTATCGGGATGAGATTTGACTTAAATTGAAAAACAAAAAATGGAACGGAATTTTAAAAAAATGGGGAATCATCTGGAAGTTGAGCTCGGTCCGTATACGAAGGAGATGCTCCAGAAACACCCCAATGTCAAAATTTTTATTGGTAGCGATAGTCAGAATTACCCACACAAAACGCTCTACGCCACCACCGTGGTATTCCGTTTTGAAAACAATGGTGCTCACGTTATCTACCACAAGGAATCGACGCCTAAGGTTAACGATATGTGGACTCGCCTATGGGGAGAACTACAGCGCAGTATCGACGTGGCGGGTTACTTGAAATTTGAATGGGATGTACCGATCGAGCAAATTGACCTCGACTTAAACTCAGACCCAGAGTTTAAGTCCAATAAAGTCTTTCAAGCTGCGGTTGGATACGCCCAAAATATGGGCTACAAAGCCAAGACCAAGCCCGACTTGCTCCTTGCCACCTGGGCGGCAAATGTTCTGGTGAATTGACCTAGATCTCTTCGGCTTTGTCTTTCCCCATAAATGCCGCATTTAGGAAGGACATACAAAGGCTGAACAAGAGCGCCCACCAAAATCCATCGACCGCAAACCCATCGACAAAACTACCTGCGATGAGAATGATCACGGCGTCAATCACAAGGATGAAAAGCCCTAAGGTGATAATGGTAACGGGTATCGTGAACAAAACCAAAAGCGGTTTAATGAAGATGTTGAGAATACCGAGCACAAAAGCGACGATGATCGCGCTCCAAAAAGATTCTACCCCTATACCTGGGAGAAGCCATGCCAACAAATACACGATGACGGCATTGACAATGAGTTTGACAAATAAATTCATTTATCGAGGTTTTGATTTGATCTGAAAGTAATAAAAAAGGCGTGATCGTTTTGGATAGGAAGGAGAAATCGATTTGAAACAAAGCGCAAGATTGCTATTCTTTGGCAGCAGGCAGTGGTACCACGACCGTAGGGAATAATCTCAAGAAACTCCGATCACCCTTCTTCTATGGCTTCAATAAACTTCCGAATATAATTTCCTCGTTTCCACCACTCCTTATTCCAATAGACAGTCCCATTCTCAACATCCTCAACAACAAGAGCAAATTCCTGCGCTCGCCGCGTGAATCCATCAATATCCACTATTGTAATCCATCTTGAATAGACAAGCAATCTATATTTATACCCATGCTGAACAAAATAGTCTCGGTTCTCACCTAAATAGTCGGATTCAAATACACTGAATGAATATTTGTACCGCGACTTCATCTTCGATTGAATTTTGGCATTAATCTTCTTGTATCTGGGTCCGTAAAGTCCAGTGTTCTTGTATGTATCTTCTTTTCTAACTTTGATAAAGAACAAGTTGGACTCTTTCAAATCAGCTGGATAAGCTTGATCAACATCGATGTCAAAATAATTTGCATACACAACACCTAGACTAATGGAATAAGAAATGGTAGGGTGAAGTGTATCGGACTGAGCTGAGACAAATAGCGATGAAACAATCAATACGAAAGCGCTCAAAGATCGCTTCATCTAATCTGATTTTATTATTCTCCGTTTCAACACTTTCCCCGTATCCAAATAAAGAACAAGAACATACACTCCTTCTTTCAAATCTCTTGCATCAGTGGTGATTCCCTGATGAGAGTGGCGGTAATCCAGATCAAATCTTCGACCGATGGCATCAAATACATCTAGCCGAGATAATTCGTCGACATGAATGTCAACATGAATTACATCTACAAAGGGATTTGGAAACACGCGTGGTTCTTGATGGGTCACAATATCGGCTTGGGAAGTGGCTATGTTGCCCACGTCTATCTGATAAATTAAATCTACAAGATTATTACTCGTCCACAAGTATTGTCCGTCAAAAGTCGCTCCAAAATTCGCATCCCCTCCGGGCATTTCAAGGCAATCGAGTACCTCAAATGTGGTTGTATCCATCCGATGGGTGTCATAGCGGTTATGAAGCCATAAATGCTCTCCATCCCATGCCACTCCATCCAAACCGGAACCAATTCCCGCTAAAAACGTCGATACAACATTACCCAAACTATCTAACTTATAGGTTTTGTCTTCATCCCGATCATTTAACCAGAAAAAATGACCGTCCCAGGTAATCCCTTTCGGATTC
Organism: Cryomorpha sp.; assembly: GCA_965230375.1. Lineage (GTDB taxonomy): Bacteria > Bacteroidota > Bacteroidia > Flavobacteriales_D > Cryomorphaceae > CBDDKU01. Next base: position 149,195 of record CBDDKU010000010.1, on the reverse strand, counting down.
TCGCTTGGCAAGGAAAATACAGGAACCATATCCCCGTTTGAAGTATCTATTCTGACTAACAGATAACTTTCCCTGTCGACTAGATAAAGGAACCCGTTGGCTAGGCACATGCCAGCAGTAAACTCTACATAATTTGGAATGGAATCTATCACCATACTCTGTAATACCGAATACTTATATATGTGTGAAGCGAAATCTCCGGTAAACCAGATAAAATCCCCATCACTGGCTATACCAGCGGTAAATTCCAAGTTACTCGCAAAGCTGTGTAAAACTATGGGTGTCTCGCAATCGTCTTTTGGGGCGCCAGGTCCGCTTTGATCAGGTCTTGGCTGCTCCCATGCGATCTGACCATTTTCATCTAAATATTTCGTCTGCCCTACAAGAGTAAACGGTAGACAGCCTAAAAGAAAACATAGTAAGAATCGTCTCATACTGGCAATTTTAAATCATGAAAAGAGTTACAGTCTAGCGCAGTGAAAATAAGGTATTTCACGCAGTTCGGAGAAATACTCCTGTTGGAAAGAACAAAGTTGTAGATGAAAAGTAGAACGATGGGCTCCAACCTGATCCCACAACGCCAAATAAAAAAGGCGTCCCAATTTTCATCGGAACGCCTAACGAATTTTCAAATCTTCAATCAGTTGAGCATAATCTCAGCTTGTGATTTACTTTTTGAACCGTTTGATTCAACTACTTCCAGCGACTTCGAAAAGGCAAGAATAAAATCTATAGTTGCTTTTTTAGGACCGTTACCTTTTACAGTCTGGTCGTTGGTTTGCCCGTTTCTTGGCGCTGAAGTATTGAATAAGAAGTCTTGAGTAGAATTGGCCATAGGCACGTTTTTTTATTTTTAAAAACGGGCACCAATTCAGTTTAGTATCTCATCTGCAAATTATTTTGTGAGAACGATGTTTTTCTCAGCAATAATCTTCCGCATATTGATCAGCGCATAACGCATTCTTCCCAGGCTGGTATTGATACTTACATCACATTGGTCTGCGATGTCCTTAAAGCTCATACCGGCGTAATGGCGAAGCATAATGACTTCTTGCTGTTCTTTGGGAAGCTCCAAAATTATATCTCGGATTTTCTCATCTATCACATTCTTGATCAAGTCGTCTTCTACATTCAACTCATCGCGCGGAATGCTCGCAAATGGGTCGTAGCGTTCATCGCTTCTAACTTTAGGCATTTTCTTCCCTTTTCTAAAGTGATCTATTGACAAGTTGTGCGCAATACGCATCACCCAGGGAAGAAATTTACCTTCTTCGTTATACCGCCCCGATTTCAGAGTGCGGATTACTTTTACAAAAGTCTCTTGAAATATGTCATCGGCTTCAGCACTGTCGCGCACCAAACCGTATATCTGATTGTAAATACGATCTTTGTGACGCTTGAGCAATACTTCAAACGCTGACTCTTTTCCTTTAAGATAAGCTGAGACCAACTCCTTATCAGATCTATCATCTATATGCATACTTCTCCTGTTTAGTTATTCAGAAAGATTTTTAGGAGTAGATGTATGCTATAGGCAGTTGGTATTAGAATTTATTTCACGAAAAAAGTCCGTCATAAGGCGAACTTCTGTGGCACAATATAGGTCATTCAATCATTCGATGCAAATATTTGGTAAATTCGGCTTTTGCAAAAATTGTTAATCGCTTAGTCTTAATTATGCCAAACGTCAAGGCTAAAAAGCCTACTGAGAAGACGCATATCATCATCCAAAACGCAAGAACGCACAATCTAAAAGGCATAAGCGTTTCCTTGCCACGCGGGGCTTTCATCGTTATCACTGGTCTATCTGGTTCAGGAAAATCATCTCTCGCCTTCGACACCTTGTACGCTGAAGGACAAAGGCGATATGTTGAAAGCCTATCATCATATGCTCGCCAGTTCTTAGATAAAATGGACAAGCCAGAAGTAGATGCCATTTTGGGTATTTCACCGGCAATTGCCATAGAGCAAAAGGTAACATCCCGGACCAGTAGATCTACGGTAGGGACTTCTACTGAGATTTACGATTACCTGAAACTTCTCTATGCTCGTATTGGTCGAACCTTCAGCCCCGTTTCTGGCGAAGAAGTAAAAAGGGAAACGACAAGCGACGTGCTCGATTACATCAAAACGCTAGCTGACGGCGAGAAGCTGATGATTGCTGCACCACTGGTTCAAAGAAGCGACCGCACCACAGAGCAGCAACTCGAATTGCTCATTCAGCAGGGGTATGCCCGCTTGTGGGTAGATGGCAAGGTGGTACGGATTGCCGATACGGAAGTCAAAGACATTGATAAAGCTGATGAAAAATTCATCGTCGTCGATCGGCTTACCCACCGTCTGGGAGATGAAGAAAATGACAGCAGGCTTGCCGATTCTGTTGAAACAGCCTATTTCGAAGGTCAGGGCGAATGCCGGATAATCTCGGCTAGTGATGAAAAGAATAGTCGCTCCTTCTCCAATAAATTTGAGAAAGACGGAATGACCTTTGAAATACCGACGGAACACTTTTTCACCTTTAATAATCCGGTTGGTGCATGTAAAACCTGCGAAGGGTTTGGAAGCGTGATTGGAATAGATCCCGACGCCGTCATTCCAAACAAGCAGCTTAGCGTGTATGAAGACGCTGTAGTAGCTTGGCGTGGTGAAAAAATGAGCGAATGGAAGAATCAATTTATCGCTCATGCGGGAAATGCTTTCCCAATACACAGGCCGATCAAAGACTTAAGCGAAAGTGAAATAGACTTGCTCTGGACGGGAAAAGGCCGAATGAAAGGGCTGAATGCCTTTTTCAAGTACCTCGAATCAAAGTCGTACAAGATTCAGTATCGCGTGATGCTATCTAGGTACCGGGGAAAAACCATTTGTCCAGATTGTAAGGGCTCTCGAATCCGGAAAGATGCGCATTACGTTAAAATCGATGGGCATTCGCTGATCGATATTGTCAGAATGCCAGTATCTCAAAGTGGTCCCATATTCAGAGATCTCCAGCTGAGTGAATTTGAAGCTTCAGTCGCTAAGCGGCTTTTGATTGAAATTCAGAACAGATTGGGTTACCTGTGCGATGTTGGACTTGGATACCTGACACTTGACCGCATGTCAAACACGCTTTCTGGGGGTGAATCACAGCGCATTCGGCTAGCCACTTCTTTGGGGAGTAGCCTTGTAGGCTCAATGTATGTCCTGGATGAACCAAGTATCGGTCTGCATCCACACGATACTCAAAAGCTCATTGGAGTTTTGAAATCTCTACAAAAAATTGGCAATACAGTAATTGTCGTAGAACACGATGAAGAGATCATGCGTGCTGCTGATGAAATCATAGACATTGGCCCAATGGCTGGAAGCCTTGGTGGTGAAGTCGTATTTCAAGGCGGACACTCAGAGCTTTTAACAGCTCAAAATTCCCTTACTGCAGATTATCTTACTGGCAGGAAATCCATCCACATCCCAGCTAAAAAGCGAACTTGGAAGGATTCTATCGTGATCAAAGGTGCTCGAACCAACAATCTCAAGAATATTGATGTTGAATTTCCGCTCAATTGCCTGGTCACCGTTTCGGGTGTTAGTGGTAGCGGAAAATCAACCTTAGTCACTCAAGTGGTAAAGCCCGCGCTGGAAAAGAAACTCGACATATTCGGCACCAAGCTCGGGGATTTTGATTCTATTGAAGGAGAGTTTGGAATGGTTAAGGCGCTGGAGTTTGTAGATCAGAATCCAATAGGGAAATCATCGCGATCCAATCCTGTCACGTACGTAAAGGCCTTTGATGAAATCAGGTCGCTCTTTGCGAATGAGAAACTCGCTCAGGTGCGAGGGTACAAACCCAGTCATTTCAGTTTTAATGTAAAAGGTGGTCGCTGCGAGACCTGTGAAGGAGAAGGCGTGGTAAAAATCGGCATGCAGTTTATGGCCGACATTCACTTGAAGTGCGAAGCCTGTAATGGTAAGCGTTACAAGAAAGAAACGCTCGAAGTGAAATACGGCAGCAAAGACATTTCAGAGGTGCTGGAGATGACCGTAGATGAAGCGATAGAATTCTTTGCTAGCGACACCAAGTCAAGGCTGGCGAAGAAAGTTTGGAAGAAGCTACTACCCCTCCAAAAAGTTGGTTTAGGATATGTCCAACTCGGGCAATCGTCCAGCACCCTGAGTGGTGGTGAAGCACAAAGAACCAAGCTAGCTGCATTTCTAGCCAAAGGAGAACAAGAGCCACACACTTTGTTCATTTTTGACGAGCCAACGACTGGGCTGCATTTTGACGACGTAGGACGCTTGCTTGACAGTTTCACTGAATTGCTCAACCGTGGACATAGCATATGGGTAATCGAGCACAATCAAGATGTCATTCGAGCTTCGGATTGGGTTATAGACCTTGGGCCGGAAGGCGGAAAAGCAGGTGGAAACCTCGTGTTTGCAGGTACGCCTGAAGACATTGTCAACTCAAAAGAATCGCTAACAGGAAAATACCTGAATAGGTAGTTTAGTCTTCGTCTTTGAACTGTAGGTCGAATAGCCTTTTGTAATGGCCATCAAGCTCAAGGAGCTCTTCATGTGAGCCCTGTTCAGCGATCCTTCCCTTCTCCATCACAATAATGCGATCGGCCTTTTGGATGGTACTCAATCGATGGGCAATAACAATACTCGTCCTATTTTCGGTGAGCTTGTCAATGGCTTGCTGAATCAGTAGTTCCGATTCGGTATCAACTGAGGAAGTGGCTTCGTCGAGTATCAGCACTTTCGGGTTGTAAACGTATGCTCGGATAAAACTGATCAACTGGCGTTGACCAACGCTTAGCATCCCTCCCCGCTCCTTCACATCGTAGTCAAAACCACCCGGGAGCTTTTCTATAAACTCATCGGCCCCTACCACCCTGGCAGCAGCTTCGATGCTCTGATCGTTGATTTCCGGATTGTTGAGCGAAATATTATTTCGAATGGAATCAGAAAACAAGAATACATCCTGAAGGGCCACTGCCACTTCACTTCTTAGATAGTCGAGATCGTATTCACGGATATCCACGCCATCGATGGTGATTTTTCCCTTTTGAAACTCGTAAAACCTATTGATCAGATTGATAACAGAGCTCTTTCCGGCTCCAGTGGCACCGACAAATGCAAGCGTTTCTCCTTCATTCACTTCAAAAGAAACGTCCTTCAAGACCCATTCATCAGAGCCTTCGCTGTAGGTAAACCAGACGTTTTCAAATTTTATCTTACCACGGATTCCACTGGCCAAATCACCAGCATCTTCAATAGTCGACTCCGTATCCAATACTTTAAAAACGCGCTCAGAGCCTACCATCCCCATCTGAAGGACATTAAATCGATCGGCCAATTGCCTAATCGGTCTAAAGAGCATGTAGATGAATAAGATGAACATGAGTAAGTCACCTTGTGTTACTTCGTGGTTTATTATTCCACCAACACCCCACCACACCAGTAAGGACAAGGAAATGGCTGATAAAATTTCGACTACAGGGAAGAAAATGGAATAGGCCCAAACCGAACGAATGTGTGCCGCTCGGTGCTCTCGGTTTATCTTTTCAAACTTCTCTTTTTCCTTTTTCTCTCGATTGAAGACCTGAACGATCGACATCCCCACCACGTGCTCTTGCACAAAGGAACTCATCACCGATACCTGGGTTCGCACCCGCTGGAAAGCTTTCTTGATGGCGTTTTTGAAAATGATCATCGAAAAGATCAGCAATGGAATCGGTACGAGACTATAAAGCGTGAGCTTCCAATTGACCAAAACCATGGCCACGATAACCACCACTAGCTTGATGATTTCACCAATGATGTTTAACAAGCCTTGCGAAAACACTTGATTAATGGTCTCAATATCGCTGATGCATCGAGCCACCAGGGCTCCTATCGCCGTATTGTCAAAATATTTCAGCCTGAAAGTCGTGATATGGCGAAACAGCTTTGCTCGCAGATCGATGGTAACTGTTTGACCGAGCCAGTTGCTCAAATAGGTTTGATAGTATTGACCTGCAGCTTCCAAAAACAGAATCCCACTGATTAGAAGTATGATCATGAGCAAGCCATGAGCATCACCATTCATGACGTACTCATCAATGGCATCACCAATCAAAATAGGTCTAGCTACCGCAAGTCCAGCTAAAACCAAGGTTAAAAACAGCGCCATATAAAAAGTCGCTATGTAAGGCTTGGCATAGCCAAACATCCTTGAGAACAAGGTCATATCAAAAGCCTTTCCGGATACCTTAGCCATTTATTTGTGGGTATTTTACCTGATCTAAAAAAAGTCCTTGTGGATGCGCTGATTTGCCCGCTTTGCTCCGATCCATTTCTTCAACAATCGCTTTCACTTCTTCCGGCGCCATCTTTCCTTCTCCTACTTCGAGCATGGTACCCACCATAGCGCGTACCATATTTCTCAAGAACCGATTGGCCGACACCCGAAAAACAACACCGTTTTCAATTACTTCCCATTCAGCTGAAGTCAAATCGCATAAATTCGTTTTGGTCTGCATCGGTCCTTTCGAGAAAGACGTGAAATCATGGGTTCCCAACAATAGTTGGCAAGCAATGTTCATAGCTTCTACATCGAGCTTCTTGTGATGAAACACCGAGTAGGCGTTTCGAAACGGGTTCTTCTCAAAGTGGATGAAATACGAATACGATCGCGAAGTTGCACTAAATCTGGCGTGTGTATCCGAATCAACAGAAAAAACATCTTGAATAGCAATATCCAAAGGTAAGATTCGATTCATCTTGTAGACCGTATTCTCTGGAAGCTCAAGTTCTGTCTCAAAGTGGGCGTAGAATTCACTAGCATGAACTCCCGCATCCGTTCTACCACAGCCCAAAATTCCTGAAACATCTGGCAAAATGATGCGGATAGCCTTCTCAATTCTCTCCTGCACGGTATCTACTTCGGGCTGTATTTGCCATCCGCTGTAGTTTGTTCCATCATAAGCCAGCTTGAGAAAATATCGCTGCAAATCCTGTAAGTTTGGTGCAAAAATAGCATTACACATTGAAAAGAGTCGGTATTATTTCAGACACGCATAGCTATATAGATGATCGGATATTAGTCCACTTAAAAGACTGCGATCAAATATGGCATGCGGGAGATATCGGCGACTTAAAAGTGACTGATCAATTAGCTGAGCTTACAGAGCTAAAAGCGGTTTATGGAAACATAGATGATCATAAAGTCCGATCCGCTTTTCCACTTGACTTGCATTTCGAAATAGAAGGTCTCAAAGTTTATATCACACATATCGCCGGAAGACCGGGAAAGTATCCTGAACGAGTCTGGAAACAAGTAAGAACCGAAAAGCCCGGTTTACTGGTGTGCGGCCATTCTCATATTTGTTTGGTAGGCAAGGTACCCGGAACCGACATTCTTCACATCAATCCAGGAGCGGCTGGACGTCATGGCTTCCATCAAAAAAGAACCTTGATTAGAATGAACGTCGACAAAGGGTTAATCTCGAACTTAGAAGTCGTAGAACTCGGATCGAGATAACTAGCGCAACCTATCGAGCGAACGAACGAGCTCTTCATCCTTCTTGATTCCACGTATTGCCAAAAACAAGAATATCAGGGCAATTAAAGGCATGTAGAAACCAGAATGGTAAAGAATCCGGATAGAACCTGCATAGAGACTGTTGTTTATCGCATCTATGGCAAAAAAGGCAAATACCAACCAAGCTAAGTGCAGGAAAAAGGATAGCCTAACCACTTTGATCTGTCTCTTTCTCTCCTTGTAAAAAAATATGCTCAACAAGGCTGAGGCGATTGAAATTGTCGCAAGAATCCACATCGGGAAACCCATCGGGTTTGTCATTTCAAGTGTGTCGCTCTGGATGTTAAACACGCCAAACATAGCGTATTCACCTACTTGCAAATCACCAGCATAAAAATGTGTGAATGGTAGGAAAAATGTAAGACAACCGGCGATTACAGCAAGGATGAGATATATAGTCTGAATTCTTTGGATCATATCAATTTGTGGTATTGTGGGTCAAATATAGAACTTAATCAACCTTTAGGATATCCACCTTGCACTGTTATTTTTTTTTCGGATGCATCTAGCGTATTGGTCAATTTGTCGTATTATTGCAACATCACTGGGAGAAAGTTTAAAGAATCTCAACTCCCATTTCCAACGAATAAGATTTCAAAATATACATTCTAATTTCATCATTCTTCGATGTACGATATCATTGAATTGAACGGTAAAAAGGTAGCAGAGCTACGATCTATTGCCAAAGAGCTCAATATCAAGAAAACAGAGTCTCTCAAAAAACAAGACTTGATCTACAAAATTCTTGATGAGCAAGCCGTTAACCCAATCGCAAAAAGCAAACCCGTTTCTGAGAAAGTAAGCTCAGACTCGAACAAAGAAGGCGAAAGAAAGCCTAGAGGACGACGTCCTAAGACCGTAAAAATGACTGCTACTGAAGTGGAAGCTCCTAAGGTAGAATCAAATGATTCGAAGCCTAAAGCCGCGAGTTCTTCATCAGATTCTTCAGAGAAAAAAGAAGAGAAGCCGCAACGCGCCCGACGCAAGCGTCCAGAAAACGCTGACAAATCTTCTGAAGCTAGAGAAGAAAGAAGCAACCAGAACAATCGACCTGAAAATCGGGAAAGACGAGACGGCCAGAAGAGCCAGGAAGGTGGTGAGCGGAAATTTGAGAAGCGTCAGAACAACGATAGAAGAAACGAGCGAAGCGACTCAAACAATGAGCGCAACAATGATCGCAATAACGACAGAAACAAAGACCGTAGCAATGACCGCAATAACGATCGTCAGCGCGAACGTCAGGAGCAAAAACAAAAACGCGATGATTTCTACAATTTCGATGGTCTTGTAAGTTGTGAAGGAGTCCTAGAGCTTATGCCTGATGGGTACGGTTTCATGCGATCATCTGATTACAACTACTTGAACTCACCTGATGACGTTTATGTATCACAATCTCAAATCAAATTGTTCGGTTTGAAAACAGGTGATACAGTTGTCGGTTACGTTCGTCCACCGAAAGAAGGTGAAAAATACTTCCCTCTCATTAAGGTAGAAGAAATCAATGGACGCCACCCTGACTTTGTTAGAGATCGCGTTCCGTTTAAATATTTGACCCCACTTTTCCCTAAGGAGAAATTCAACCTGGCAGGTAAGAACGATAATTTGAGCACACGCGTTATGGACCTTTTCTCACCTATCGGGAAGGGACAGCGTGGTCTTATCGTATCGCAGCCAAAAACGGGTAAGACAACCCTTTTGAAGGATGTAGCAAACGCGATTGCGGCAAATCATCCAGAAGTATACTTAATTATCCTGCTCATTGACGAGCGTCCGGAAGAAGTAACGGATATGAAGCGTTCGGTTAACGCCGAAGTTGTCGCTTCTACATTTGACGAGCCGGCAGATCGCCATGTAAAAATCGCCAACATCGTTCTCGAGAAGGCGAAGCGTATGGTAGAGTGCGGACACGATGTTTGTATCCTGCTCGACTCGATTACCAGATTGGCCCGAGCATACAACACGGTTTCTCCAGCATCAGGTAAAGTACTTTCTGGTGGGGTTGATGCCAACGCGCTTCACAAGCCGAAGCGATTCTTCGGAGCGGCTAGAAAAATTGAAAATGGTGGATCTCTTTCCATCCTGGCAACAGCCTTGATCGACACTGGTTCTAAAATGGACGAAGTAATCTTCGAAGAATTTAAGGGAACTGGTAACATGGAACTTCAATTGGATAGAAAAATCTCGAACAGACGTATCTACCCAGCTATCGACATTATCACTTCGGGTACGCGTCGAGAAGACCTACTTATGCCAAGAGACATGCTTCAGCGTATCTGGATCCTTCGCAAGCACATTGCTGATATGAATCCTGTTGAAGCAATGGAGTTCATCAAAGATCGAATGGAACAAACCACTTCAAACGAGGAGTTCCTGATTTCGATGAATGGCTAAGTTGATGACCAGTCATCCATCGCTAAAAATATCACTACGAGCCGCAATTGCATTTATTGTAATTCGGCTCGTGGTCTTTTACGCCGGAATCAGTTTCGAGCAAATCGATATGATCATGGTATTCCTTGGTCTATTCGGACTAATTCCTTTGGCTATTTATGCCCTTTGGCCAAGAAACAAGGTCACCACTTTGCTCGAGGACATCAGTGGTGCCTTGAGAATTATGGGGCTTTATGTGGTCATTATCACATTCTACACGTATATCCATTACAGCTTTGTTGATACGGCATACTTTTCTGCTACGCAGGCCGACATCATAGAAGCTGCCGTTCAGTCAGAATCAGAAGATAAAAGAGCTGAGATAACTGAAAATGTTCAGGCTTTTTTCTCAGTGCGCAACGCTTCAGTTATGCTACTTCTGTTGAGCATTGCCTTGAGCATTTTTTATGCGCTGCTTTTCTCGGCTATAAAGCGGTTGGCTTTTAGGAAGGTTTAAGACCCCAGACAAAAGCAACGATCCAAGTTAATGGCAAAAGTTTGTCTTTTCTACTTCCTTTTGTCTTGCATCGCCGTCGGCAAGCCTATGGCGGCCGATGGACACAAAAGGAACAAAAAGTCAGGGCTGTAATTTTATTTCTTGAAACTCTCGAAAACGCTCCAGCACCTTACCCAAACTCGCAAACGGTTTTAGCGGAAGCATAGCTCCCGAAACCTGAGCTCAATCAAGGGTGCGGTGGACTTCCGCTTATTTCTGAGTTTCTAAGAGAATAAAATTAAGGCCGAAAGTTGGCTCACGACTTTCTTTACGAATTGACAGTTATCAACTCTGCAAGCTGTGAGCCAATCAAAACCATCGCCAAAACGATAGCTGACAATGTACTGTAGATAGGAAGTAGGTTTGCCAAAATGTAGGCATCATCTCAAGAAGGGGTAATTTCTCCGCCTAACTTCTCGAAATCGATTCCATCGAAATTTCCACTGCTCATCATTAGCAGATTTTTTCCTTGCCAGTGTTCCTTTTGCAGTCTTTCCAAAAGATTTTTTGAGTCTGTAAACACTTCTACATTTTCAGTAGCAAATGCTGCTTTCACATCTTCAACGGTAATTGGCGTCAATCTCTTGTGAGCGACAACATCAGGAGAAAAGTAAACATAGGCGCGATCTGCCTTTTCCATAGCACCTTCGTACTGTGGTAAGAAGTCCTTGTTGAGACTACTAAATGTGTGGAGTTCCATGCAGGCGATCAGTGGCCTATCTGGGTACTGTTCTTTGATGGCTGAAGTAGTGGCTTTGAGCTTGCTCGGTGCATGGGCAAAGTCCTTGTAAAAGGAAAAGCTTGATGTCTCAGCTACTTTTTCAAGTCTCTTTGAAGCCCCAGTAAACGATGCGATGGCTCGATAAAAATCGGAATCGCTTACACCAATTTCATTCAAGACCAACCGTGCTCCATTCAGGTTCTGGATGTTGTGCTTGCCAAAAACACTTATCTCTATTTCACCCGTACTTGAGCTGAGGTAGGTCTTGCCATCTCGAATCTCGTGTGGATGCGTATTGTACGGCAAGACGCGAATCTCCTTTGGTGCTTTACTCGCAAGATCTCTTAAAATTTCATCACCATCGTAGTACACCAAGGCCCCGTCGGGCTCAATCAAATACACGAATTTCTCAAACTGCTCCACATAATTTTCGAAGGTTGGAAATACATTGATGTGATCCCATGCTACCCCGGTTAGCAGCGCAACATTGGGTTTATAAAGATGGAATTTGGGACGCGGATCGAGAGGTGAACTCAAATACTCATCGCCTTCGATAATCGCAATGTCGTTAGCTTCCGAAAGATTCACCATACAGTCGTATCCTTCTAGCTGTGCGCCAACCAGGTAGTCCGCTTCGATTTGAAGTTCATTCAATACGTGAAGAATCATACTGGTGATTGTCGTCTTTCCATGACTTCCACCGATAACTACACGCTTCTTGTTTCGGGTTTGTTCGAAAACATATTCTGGATATGAGAATATCGGGATATTGAGCGATTTCGCTTTTGCAAGCTCAGGATTGTCTTTGCGAGCGTGCATCCCCACTACTACGGCGTCGAGATCAGAGGTAATCATATCGGGATTCCACCCGGTGTAATCTGGAAGAATACCTTCCCTATTCAATCTTGACTTCGATGGCTCAAAGATCTCGTCATCGCTTCCAGTTATTTCATCTCCCTTTCTATGCAGCGCGATAGCCAGGTTGTGCATGGCACTTCCACCGATTGCTATAAAGTGAATTCTCATACTGTGAACATAGTTAGGATAGCTATTTCGATCGCCTATTGCGCCTTTCCGTTATACACACGGTATTGTTACTTTAGCACAAAGATTTGAATATGCGTATTTACCCAATAGAAACTGGAAATTTTAAACTCGATGGCGGGGCTATGTTCGGTGTGGTTCCAAAAACGCTTTGGTCTCGAACAAATCCGGCTGATGAAAACAATATGTGCGAATGGTCTATGCGTTGCATGCTCGTGGAGTATAGCGATCGGCTTATTCTGATCGACACGGGAATCGGCGACAAGCAGAGCGAAAAATTCTTCAGCTACTACTATCTCTTTGGTGAGAATACCTTGAAATCTTCTATTGAAAAACTGGGATTCGGTTTGGATGAAATCACTGATGTTTTTTTAACTCATCTTCATTTTGATCATTGTGGTGGAGCGATTCAGTACAATACATCTACAGAACGTTATGAGCCTACTTTCCCCAATGCCAAATACTGGTCGAACGAGCTACACTGGAAATGGGCAACCGAGCCCAACCCCAGAGAGAAAGCTTCTTTTTTGAAGGAGAATATTCTTCCTATCCAGGAAACTGGACAGCTGAATTTTGTAAAGCGCAACGGCGACTGGAGCGATGGTGAGATTTTCCCAGGATTTAAAGCATTTTTCGCCGATGGCCACACAGAGAGTCAGATGATTCCTTATATAGACTACAAGGGAAAAACTTTGGTATTTGCTGCAGACCTGCTGCCATCGGCGAGCCATGTACCGATGCCATACGTTATGGGGTATGATGTTAGGCCACTTCAGACAATGAGCGAAAAAGAAGTCTTTCTGAGCTCGGCAGCTGAGAAAGAGCACGTTCTCTTTTTGGAGCATGATATTGCCAATGAGTGCATCACTGTCAAAAACACCGAAAAAGGTGTGCGACTCAATGAAACGGCAAAATGGTCTGATCTCTTTGGGGCATAAAAACAAACAATCCCGCGCCACCAACACGGGATTGCAACATTGTTGTCTCCATAAAGCCTATGAAATTCGGAACAACAAATGTGTTTGAGTATGATTTAAATCGAGTGTACGATTAAAAGAACAAGTGAATTAGGATGAAAGTCCAGTCGTATTGGAATGATCCAAGTTCTTCTGCGTTAATATTGCCTTGTTGATGGTCTGTCTCGTTCATCTCTTGCAAGTCTCCGTCGGGTTTTAGAATCACCCCGTTTTGAGTAGGAGTTTTAGATTCTTCGACAAATTTTGCTTCGAGATGTGGTGTCTTAACCTGGTGTTTGTTTAGACCAAAGTTCGTTTGAGCATTAGCTGCTGATACAGCAAAAAGTAGTGCTCCAGCTAGGAGGAATTTTGTTAGAGTTTTCATGTTGCCTACGTTTAGTTTGTTTAATGTTTAACTTCATAATGAAGGTGATCTTCGTGATCGAGTTTGTTTGTTGTTTGTTTGTCTGACGACTAATCTATCGAATTTGTTACTCGACCCTACCGAGATTTACATTCTTTAACTTTGATTAACAAGAGAAACAAGCTGATTTATAAGGCCCTACAACCCTTGCAATAGCCAGTATATAAGCTTAATTCAAAATTTGGAGAGCTTGAAATCCAAAAAATGCATTTAGCGTTTGTTTAGACTTGAGAAATTCTCCGTTATTCGCACTACTGGCTATACTATCATTAAATTTGCTGCATGATCACTTCAAAGTACATCGAGAGAGCTGTGGACGAGTTAGCATCTCTACAAGGCGTTGGACGAAAGACCGCTCTTCGCTACGCTTTAGATCTCTTAGGGAGAAACGAAGATGATATTGAGCGTTTTGCGCAGGCCATTATCGAAATGCGCCAGAAAATCCAGTTCTGCTCCACTTGCTTTAATCTTTCAGATCAAAATCAATGTGAAGTTTGTCAAAACCCAAACAGGGAGCACGACACCATCTGCGTCGTTGAAGACATCCGCGATATTATGGCTATCGAAGCTACTCAGCAATACAAAGGTGTATACCACGTTTTGGGTGGAAAAATCTCCCCGATGGATGGTGTTGGACCATCAGATTTGAAAATCGATCAATTACTTACAAGAGTTTCAGGCGCAAAACCCAAAGAGATCATTTTAGCACTTTCACCTACAATGGAAGGCGATACCACCGCCTTCTACCTATACAGAAAACTCGAAAAACAGGGCATTGAACAAATTTCAACTCTTTCGCGTGGAGTAGCCGTTGGTGATGAGTTGCAATATGCCGATGAAGTCACCCTTGGTAGGTCTATCCTACACCGTACACCTTATGAAAATGCTGTGACTTGATGGTTCAACTCTCTGTCATTATTGTCAATTACAACGTATCCTATTTTCTTGAACAATGCTTGCATAGCGTGATCAAGGCCAGTGAAGGACTCGATATTGAGACCTTTGTAGTTGACAATAACTCTGTAGACGGATCGGTGGAAATGGTCAAGGCCAAGTTTCCTGAAGTTAAACTCATTGCAAACAAGGACAACGTCGGGTTTAGCCGGGCAAACAATCAAGCCATTCGCATCTCAAACGGCAAGTATGTATTGTTGCTCAATCCCGACACCTTGGTTGAAGAAGACACCTTCTCAAAAACCATTTCATACTTGAATGAGCATCCCGACGTCGGAGGGCTCGGTGTGCGCATGATCGATGGCCATGGCCAATTTCTTCCCGAAAGTAAACGAGGCCTCCCCACTCCATTGGTGGCTTTCTACAAAATCTTTGGATTGTCGGCCATGTTTCCGAAGTCAAAAATATTCAGTGAGTATCACCTGGGCTACCTTTCCAAGGATGAGAACCACGAAATACCAGTCTTGTCTGGGGCATTTATGATGATGCGAAAAGAAACGCTCGACAAAGTAGGCTTGCTCGATGAAGATTATTTCATGTATGGTGAAGACATCGATCTTTCTTACCGGATCACTTTGGGAGGTTACAAAAACGTCTACTTCTCGGAGACACGCATCATCCACTACAAAGGTGAAAGCACGAAGAAAAGCAGTGTCAACTATGTCTTTGTGTTCTACAGAGCCATGCTCATTTTTGCCAAAAAGCACTTCAGCAAACGACTTGCAAAAACCTTCTCTTTCTTGATCAACCTAGCAATCTACTTGAGAGCTGGAGTGGCCATTCTAAACAGGTTTATCAAGAGAGCAATCGTACCAATGCTCGATGCCATACTGATACTTGGGATCTTGTTTTTCACTAAGGATTTCTACGAGTCATATGCTAGTAAGTCCTACGACTTGACCTTGAGCTCTATCGCTTTTGCCTCCTACACAATGATCTGGATGTGGTCGATATATCTCTCAGGAGGCTATGATAAACCCATTCGACTCGGAAACATCTTTAAAGGCTTAGCCTTGGGAACCGTTGCGATTTTAGCACTTTATGGATTATTACCCGAGTCTCTGAGATTTTCCCGAGCCCTTATTTTGATCGGAGCTGTAGGAACAGGACTCAGCTATTCGCTCACACGTGGTCTCTTCCATATCTCGGGGTTAAAAAACTATCGCATGGGTAGTCCGCCTCCACAGAATGTCGGAATAATAGGCGGCGCACGTGAGTTTAAACGAATCGAGAATTTGCTGCAAGAAGTTGATGACCGTTCTAAGGATGAAGTGTTTCATATTGAACTGAACAAAAGTGATTTTGAAGAAACGCCGGCTGAGCGACTCTCAAAGATCATCGAAGTCTATGGACTAAACTCGGTAATTTTCAGTGGTGAAGACATTCCTTCTCATCAGATTATTTCATTGATGTCAGCTGTGAATGCCACGCGGATCAATTTTAAGATCGCTCCACCAGAAAGTCTTTACATCATAGGTAGTGAGTCTATTGAAAAAGGTGGCGACTTATTTATTTTGGACCTGAATGCGATTAGCAATCCCAAAAACAAGCGTAAGAAAAGATCTCTGGACGTTGCGTTTGCATCTATCCTTCTGGTTACCTGCCCAGTAACCATTTGGTTCATCAAAAAGAAGTTCGGATTTGTAAAGAACATATTTCAGGTACTTGGAGGGAAGAAGTCGTGGGTGGGATACGCCAACCCTGCAGATTTGAGCCCTGAGCTTCCTAAGATTAAACCAGGAGTACTCAATCCTATTGACAGGTTGAATAGAGTAAAACACCCATTAGATACAGGTAAGAAACTCAACGCGGTCTATGCCAGGGCCTACAGCACTAGAAACGACTTAGCCATAATTGGATCGGGATTTAAAAGTTTGGGGCGTTTATAAATTCTGATCAGTCCACAGGGTATAGTTCAATAAGAAACCACTATTTTTGCCCCGCCAACCAGATAACAACAATATGTCAGAACTTGAAGTTCTTCTTCCCAAAATGGGAGAAAGCGTAGCAGAAGCAACAATTGTACAATGGGTTAAAAATGAAGGTGACGCTGTAGAAGCCGATGAACCTATCATTGAGATCGCAACAGATAAAGTTGACAGCGAGGTTCCGGCTCCAGAAGATGGTATCTTGATCAAAAGACTTTGTGAAGAAGGCGATGTAGTAGAAGTAGGTCAGCCTATTGCCATCATTCAAACAGAAGGCGGAGGAACATCAACCGTTTCTGCACCGGCTTCAAGTGAAGCGACGCCTAAGGCAGAGCCCGTGTCAAATGGATCATCTGCCCCTGACTTAGCCGACATCCCTGGAATGGACAGTCTGGAAGAGTTGAGCAAAGAAGGGCCTTCAGGTCGTTTTTACTCTCCTTTGGTAAGAAACATTGCTAAAACAGAAGGTGTCTCAATGACCGAACTTGAGTCTATTTCCGGTACTGGAAAAGATGGCCGAGTTACGAAAAAAGACATTCTTGAGTACCTTCCAAATAGAGATGCGAAAAGTACAGCACCTGCAGCTGAAAAACCAGCTCAAAAACCGGCAGCAAAAGAAGCTGCTCCTGCCAGTGCACCTGCAATAAAAGGTCCACAAGTTAGCGTTGGTGGCGATGACGAAATCGTGGAAATGGACAGAATGAGAAAGCTCATTTCTGAACACATGGTGATGTCGAAGCACGTTTCTCCGCACGTTACATCGTATGTTGAAGCCGACATGACGAACATCGTAAACTGGAGAAACAAGTGGAAGAAAAAGTTTGAAGATCGCGAAGGTGAAAAACTCACTTTCACTCCCATTATTATGGAAGCTGTGATCAAGGCTATCAAAGACATGCCGATGATCAATGTTTCAACGGATGGCACCAATATCATCAAGAGAAAGCACATCAACATTGGTATGGCCGCAGCTTTGCCAACTGGTAATCTAATCGTGCCGGTTATTCACGATGCTGATCAGCTCAATATGGTTGGTCTCGCCAAGAAGGTAAACGACTTGGCAAATAGAGCGAGAAACAACCAGCTCAAACCGGAAGAGATTCAAGGCGGAACATATACGATCACTAACGTTGGTACCTTTGGAAACGTGATGGGTACGCCTATCATCAACCAACCCCAGGCGGCGATTATGGCCGTTGGTGCGATTCGCAAAAAGCCAGCTGTGATCGAAACTCCACAAGGCGACTTCATCGGGATTCGTCACATGATGTTCCTTTCGCACTCTTACGACCACAGAATTGTAGACGGAGCATTGGGTGGTACATTCGTTAGAAAGGTGGCTGATTACCTCGAGCAATTCGATGTCAATAGAGAAATTTAAGGCATCAAGATTGAGTTAAGACGCGCGTTTATGTTAGCTTTGGGTAAACAACTTTTTTAGTAAATGTATCCAAAGCCCCTTTCACTGACGTCACTATTGGCGCTGAGCTTTTTATGCTTTTTCAACATGAGCATTGCTCAGGATGCAAAATTTGCAGAGAAGTTTCAGGAAGCCAATAGGCTAGATGAAGAAACCGAACTCAGTCAATCGTTCTTGATTTGGACTGAACTCGCAACGGAGTATCCCAACAATGCCAACGTAAATTACAAAGCCGGTCGAGCGTATCTCAACTCTTACAATCTCAAAACGGCAGCTCTCCCCTTTCTGGAGCGAGCGGTAGAAATTGGTAAAATCGATCGGAATTACGATCCTTTCAGCCCGTTTGAAAAAAACGTTCCAATTGAAGTGTTTTACTACTACGCAAAAGCGCTTCACCTGAATTACAAGCTCTCAGAAGCGCAGGAGAACTACGAGAAGTTCCTGCAAGGTGCACCTGGTAAGCATTTCTTATACATCGAGGCCGAACTGGGAATGGAACAAGTGGATAACGCTAAAATCCTGACTAAAGTCCCTGTCGAGTTTGAAATTGAAAACCTCGGCCCGCTAATCAATACGGAGTTTAACGATATGGCTCCATCGGTTTCGGTCGATGAAAACGCCTTGTTTTTTACTTCAGCCAGATTGCGAGACGACTCTTCCAATTTTGCGGTCTCAGATAAAACGACTGGATACTATTTCGATGATATTTATGTTTCGTATAAGGACCGTAATGGCGCTTGGCAACGCCCTGAGTTGCTGAGCATCAACACAGCCGATCACTCTGCATCGTTGAATGTTTCTGTAGATGGACAAACCCTGTACATCTACAAAGCTGATGGAGGAAATGGGGACATCTACCGATCCAAACTGGTAGGTGAAGTTTGGTCAGACCCTGAGCCAATGCCCGACCCAATCAATTCGCCAGCTTGGGAAACACACCTTACAACAACGGCAGATGGAAGAACCATCTATTTCGTGAGTGATCGCAAAGGAACACTTGGTGGTCGTGATATTTTCCAAACCAAAATGCTACCCAATGGAAAATGGGGAGATGCCAAGAATTTGGGAGATGCCATTAACACCATACACGATGAAGATGCCGTATTTATGGCTCCAGATGGAAAAACATTGTACTTCAGTTCTGAAGGGCATTCTAGCATGGGGGGATTTGATGTGTTCTCAACAGAATTGCAAGAGAATGGTGAGTGGAGTGCTCCGACAAACTTTGGTTATCCAATAAATACTGTAGATGACGACTTGTTTTTTGTGACAAGTGCAGACGGAAAAAGAGCCTACTTCTCATCTGAACGTAAAGAGGGCTTGGGGAAACAAGACTTGTATATGATCAGTCTTCCAGAGCCAAAAGAAGTGAAGCTTGCCGTGCTTCAGGGTACGGTTATCCCTGCAAATGGGGAAGGCTTGCCTGATGACTTGGTGGTCATTGTAACAAACAGAGAGACGGGCGAAGCTCAAATGTACACGCCGCGTCACCGAGACGGGACTTTCGTTGCTATTCTTCCTCCCTGTTTTGACTATGAAGTAGATTACCTAATTGGCGGAACCACAGCTGCATCTGATACATTCTCGATCGATTGTGAAAGCGCCTACCAAGAGATCTACAAGCAGCTTATCCTGGCCCCTGTTGTGCTTGGCGAGAGCGGCGCTATCATGGTAGAATCGACTGGAGGGGATGCCGTACCAGCCGATTTCGTGCGCAACTTTGGATACAACGAAAATATTGTAAGTGCTGAAGAGGAGATCTTCAAGAAGTTTATGGCGTCTCTCAAAGTCATTTCTGAAAAGAATGGCGTGGCGAAAGTGGAAATCGTAGGTAGCTCGTCTAAAGTTCCGACGAGCACATACGGCAGCAATCAAGAGCTGGCCAATATGCGAGCAAACAACGGTAAAGCGAGAGTCTTGAAGTATGCGCCCGAATTTGGTATCGACCCCAATAAAATTGAGTTTGTCCGTGTAGAAGGCTTGGTTCAGGGACCAGAATACAAGGGTGATGCCCAAGCGGGAAGAGAAAAATACAAGAAGTACCAATACATTGAACTAATTGCCCATTGACCCCATTGCGATTAAGAAGGCCGACATTATCACTTGTCATTACCACTTTGGTAACCTGTCTTTTCAGCTTCCAAAGCCACGCGCAGAACGAAAAGAAAGCTGAAGAAGCTTTCTCTATGGGAAATTATTTCAAGGCAATTGATCAATACTCTTTAATCGTCCAAAAGGAACCGGAAAACATGGATGCCCACATCAATCTGGGCATCAGTTACCTCCGAACCAATACAGATCCTAAAGCGGCATTGGACTATTTGCTCATCGCTGAAAGTTTGGGTAAATATCCCGACTATATTTTGGTGGAGATTGCCCGAGCGTATATGTACCACCTCGACTATGATCAAGCCAAGAACTACTTATCGCGGTTTGAAGAAAGCGGTGGGGTAAACAAAAAAAATCAGGACGATTTCGACAGAATGGTAGCCAATTGCGACGCTGCGCTCGACCTCGTGAAATATCCCGTCGATGTCAAATTTACCAATCTGGGGCCTTTAGTAAATTCAGAATATTCAGATTATCATCCTTTTATTACGAAAGACGGCAAGTCGATTTTGTTTACGACAAGACGTAAGGTTCGTCCGGGTACACAACCAGAGTTTGATGGTTATTTTCCATCTGATATTTTTCAAACACAACTAGTAGATGGAGAATGGGAAGAGAGTCGCAAGCTTGGAGACCGAATTAACTCTGTTTACGATGAACAATCGGTCGGGCTCACGCAATCCGGAGATACCCTATTCTTCTATGTAGATCATGTAGAAGACTATGGCGATATCTATACGAGCACAAAAAAGGGCAACGCTTACACCAACCCCAAAAGGCTGGAAAATGAAGTAAACAGCACGTTCATAGAGTCGGCTTGCTCGATTTCCAAAGATGGCAGAACAATCATATTCAGCTCAAACAGACCAGGTGGCTATGGAGGAATTGATATTTGGATGGTTCAAAAACAGGACAACGGAATTTGGGGCGAAGCCATGAATCTCGGCCCGGAAATTAACTCCAGGTTTGACGAAGACTTCCCTACCCTATCGGTAGATGGAGAAGTGCTCTACTACTCATCAGATGGACATCCTGGAATGGGAGGATACGATTTGTACTTCAGCACCTGGGACAACCAGAGTAAGGTGTGGACTAAGCCACAAAATCTTGGTTACCCCATCAATAGCCCGGCTGATGATAAAACCATTTCGTTTGCCGGAGACGGTGAATTTGCCGTCGTTTCGAGCAGAAAAGATGATACCGTTGGTGATCTGGACATTTATTCTCTGGAGTACGTCAAAATTGTGGATGACAATCCAGCGATCTTCCTTCTAAACATCCCCACGAATGAAAAGAACCCAGCTGCTAAGGTGGAAATTCGAAATGAATTTGACGAAGTAGTGGGAAAATACCTGCCAAACCGAATTACCGGGCGGTACACCATTGCCCTGCCCGTTGGTAAGTACTTCATATACGTTGATGCAGAAGGATTTAGACCATACAACGAAGTTTTGGTCGTCAATAACTTCCACAAGCGTCAGCTTCACAACGTAAAGTTGATCAAACTGAAAAAATAGAATGAAACTCAATCTCAAAAAGCCTCTGGCTTTTTTTGATCTTGAAACTACAGGAGTGAATGTAGCTTCAGATCGAATCGTAGAAATCGCCATACTCAAAGTCCACCCCGATGGAAGAATAGAACGTAAGCCCGAAAATACCACAGGTAAAACGAGGCTTCTGGTTAATCCTGAGCGACCGATTCCGGTTGAAACATCTGAAATACATGGCATTTATGACGCAGATGTGAAGGATGCTCCAACATTCAAAGAGATCGCAAATAAGCTCTTCAAATTCTTGTACGACGCAGATTTGGCCGGGTACAACTCGAATAAATTTGACGTACCCATTCTGGCAGAAGAGTTTTTGAGATGTGGAATAGATTTCAGCATTGAAGATCGAAACCTGATTGATGTGCAGAACATTTTCCACTTGATGGAACAGCGCACCCTCAAGGCTGGATATAAGTTTTACTGTGGGAAAGACATGGAGAATGCGCACGAAGCTATGGCAGACGTCGAAGCGACTTATGAAGTGTTTTTAGCGCAAATTGAGAAATACAAAGATCAGGAGATCGAAGACAAGGATGGAAACTCATATGTCCCTGTTGTAAATGATATGGAAGCTCTTCACACCGTTTCGCAAAGACATAGAAATGTTGATATGCTTGGTCGAATTGTCTTCAACAATAAGGATGAAGAAGTGTTTAATTTCGGTAAACACAAAGGCAAAACTGTGGAGAGTGTGCTCAAGTCAGAGCCTGGATATTACGGGTGGATGATGAATGGTGATTTTCCACTTTACACGAAAAAAGTCCTTAAAGAGATCAAGGAAAGACTGGACTGATGAAGATTATTTGCATAGGTAGAAACTATGCGGCGCACGCCGAAGAACTCAAAAACGAAGTACCTAAGGAGCCAGTAGTGTTTCTAAAACCGGAAACGGCTCTGCTTCCAAAAAAGCACCCCTTCTTCTACCCTGACCATACCAATGATCTTCATTTTGAAGTAGAACTTGTGGTGAGAATATCGAGACTGGGGAAGCACATTGATGAAAAATTCGCGAAGAAGTATTACCAGGAAATCGGGATAGGTATAGACTTCACGGCTCGAGATGTTCAGCAAATTTGCAAGGAGAAAGGCTTGCCTTGGGAAAAGGCGAAAGGGTTTGATCACTCTGCTCCGGTTGGCAAGAAATTTATTCCCATCAAAAATTTCGCCGATCCAAAATCCATCAAGTTTTCACTCCAAAAGAATGGAGAAATTGTCCAGAGCGGAGACTCAGCGCTCATGCTCTTTTCCATTGATCAAATCATAGCATACGTGTCGCAGTTCTACACCCTTAAAATCGGGGATTTGATCTTTACTGGAACCCCTTCAGGTGTTGGGCCTGTCGAAAAACGTGATGTATTGGATGCGTACATCGGTGACGAAAAGCTATTGCATGTGGCAATAAAATAGCTTTCGACATTGGTAGATTCGATTCTATTTCCCAAATTCAAATTCCACTTGCTCAAGGAATTAAACCCCTTGGGTTTAATCGAAAGATTCATCTATGGGCGATTTGAACGTGTTTATTGTTGAGAGTAAGGAGCAGCGCAAAGAGTTTGTCGGCGCAATTCTAAAAGACATGAGAGCTCTTGAAGCCATGCTGGCCAAAGATGCTTTTGAGAAAGACATCATTCGCATCGGAGCCGAGCAAGAATTTTGCTTCATCGATAGACGCTATCGCCCGGCAATGATCGGACTGGATGTGCTCGAAGACCTAAACGACGAGCATTTCACCACAGAATTGGCCAAATTCAATCTTGAAGCTAATCTTGACCCAATTGTTTTTGAAGGAGATGGACTGAGCAAGATGGAAACTCAGCTGCGCAACTTACTCGACAAGGCGATTGTCCAGGCAAAGAAAAGAGGCTGTGATATTCTTTTGACCGGTATTCTTCCTACAGTTCAAAAAGCTGATTTGGAGTTTGAGAATATTACGCCTTATGACAGGTACCGCGCGCTCAACGAGTCAATGATTAGACAACGCGGTGGCGACTTTGAATTTAATATCAAAGGCACGGATGAACTTGTGACTAAGCACAACACCATGCTCTTTGAAGCGTGTAACACGAGTTTTCAAGTTCACTTACAAATAAACCCCGACCATTTTGTAGACAAGTACAATTGGGCACAGGCCATAGCAGGACCAGTATTGGCCGCTTGCTCCAATTCTGCGCTTCTTTTTGGTCGCCGGTTGTGGGATGAGACCCGAATCGCTGTATTCGAGCAGACAGTTGATCTTCGAAATGTGAACAATCCGGAAAGGGAAACAAAAAGCCGTGTTGATTTTGGGAATGACTGGCTGGATGAGAGTATCACAGAGATTTTCAAATACGACGTAGCTTTCTACAAGCTTCTCCTTGCCAGTGAAGTGAAAGAAGACGCCATCGAGAAATTGAAACACGGAAAAATTCCGAAGCTAAAAGCTCTTTCGCTCTTCAACGGGACTATTTACAAATGGAACCGCCCGTGCTACGGCATCACAAACGGGAAGCCACACTTGCGGATTGAGAACAGATATATTCCCGCCGGCCCAACGGTTTTGGATGAAATGGCTAATATGGCCTTCTGGTTGGGGTTGATGGAAGGAATGCCTGACGATATATCTGAAATCAAGGAAGATCTGGATTTTGATCATGCAAAATCAAACTTTATCCGCGCCGCTCAGGTAGGGCTCAGTGCCCAGTTCAGGTGGAGGAATGGCGAGCGTCATACCGCTCAAGATCTCCTTCACTATATCCTACTCCCTATGAGTAGAAAGGGACTCGAGTCGCGAGGTATTGACAAGGAAGATATTGACAGATACCTTGGAGTTCTTGAAGGCCGGATACAAAATCACCAAACTGGCTCTATATGGACCAATCAGGCGTTTACAAAAATCAAAAAATCTTCATCTCGGGAAGAAGCTGTTGTTGAAGTTACGGCGGGAATGCTCAAGCGCCAAAACTCTGGAAAGCCGGTTCACACATGGGCCCTTCCTGCCAAAAGCGAAAGCGGTTCCTGGGCCAACAAATACAAGTTTGTGAGGCAAGTGATGCGCACGGAACTTTACACCGTTCAAGAAGAAGACCTGCTAGAACTAGCGACCAATGTGATGAATTGGCGAAGCATTAATCACATCCCCGTTGAAAACGATAATGGAGAAGTCGTTGGAATCATTTCTTCTGCAGATATTTTGAAGTACTATTGCAAAAAGCATGATTTTGACGAAGATATTCCCGCCACAGTCAACGAAATAATGATCACCAATCCAATTACTGTATCGGGTGAAACCACGACAATAGAAGCGCTCAAGTTGATGAAAAGAAGTAATATCGGCTGCCTTCCTGTAGTGAAAAACAAAAAACTCGTTGGTATACTGACAGAACACGATTTTGTCTACATGGCCGAATATTTTCTCGAAGAGCTCATGCATATTGAAGCAACAGAAGAATCTTCTAAATAATAGAATAGTCATTTGAAGTACCCTCGAGAACTCTTTCGAATAGAAGGGAATAAGGACGGAGTAAACCTGGTTTTTATCGGTGGAATGCACGGGAATGAACCGAGCGGAATTATGGCTCTCCAAGAGTTTGAAGCAGCTTATCGTTCCAATCCTTTTGCCATTGACGGCAGCATATTCGCCTTTACAGGAAACAGAAAAGCGCTGGAGAGAAATGTCAGATTTATCGATGAAGATCTCAATCGGATTTGGCAAAAGAACCACGTGGATTTGGTGATGAGTGGAGAAATTCCCGAAGAATCCCAAACGGCAGAAGACAAAGAGCTATTTGAGCTTTGGAGTGAGATACAAGCGCTGATGGACGAACGATCAGGTCGGTTTATATTCATTGATCTCCACACCACTTCAGTTGAAACCGTTCCCTTTATCACAATGAGTGATACGCTGATGAATCGCGCTTTTGCCCAACATGTTCCCGTACCTGTCGTAATCGGAATCGAAGAGTTTCTGAATGAGCCTTTGCTCAGCTTTGTGAATGAGTTGGGCTGTGTATCCTTCGCATTTGAAGCAGGCCAGCACGAAGCCAAATCATCGGTGGAAAACCACATTCACCTTGTCTGGACCAGTATCTTCTTGGCAGGACTTTCCAATTCGAAAAGCACTCTGAGTTTGGAAGAGCACAAGCGCGCCTTGTTCAAAAACGCAGAAAAGAATCATCAGATTTACGAAATCCGCTCACGACAGGGCATCGACACCTACGACAGGTTCAAAATGAACCCCGGTTTTAAAAACTTTTCTCCAATAGACGAAGGAACACCTCTCGCCTACTTAAACAATGAAAAGCTTCATGCTGAAGAAGATGGCTTTATTTTTATGCCACTTTATCAGAAACAAGGAAGCGATGGATACTTCACAATTCGTCCATTCTCAAAGTTTTGGTTGGGCGTTTCATGGCTATTCAGAAGAGCAAAATTTTTCAATTTATTGCCAGCCCTACCAGGTGTATCTAAAAGTGATCAACCAGACCAACTTCTCGTCGATCCCGATGTAGCAAAATGGTATTCCACAGAGATCCTTCACCTCATGGGCTACAGAAGGAAAATTGGAGCGAAAGATCACACCATTTTTCTCAAGAGAAAGTACGATTTCAAAGGGCCAGAGAAAGTTTTCAATTAATAAAACCCTGAGTACAATATTCGCGTAGAATCTCGTTTAGAACTACGCTCGATATTAAACAACGACTGTGGGCATTTCATTTGGCAAGGCCCTATTTAAAGCTAATTCAAGGTGTATGTTTGGAAAATGGTCAGAACTATGAAAAAGGCTGGAACGCTATTGTTTTTATTCATCTCTTTCGCGGCAATTGGGCAAAACCCAATAGCTGAAGCTGAAACCGTAGATGAAGTCAGCCCTGCACTAGATAGAGAAATTGAATCTGCAGAATTACTTAAGTGGACTGTAAACGATTCTCTTTTTGCCATTCCCAGCTACGACGACTATTGCTCCTGGAACAACGAGAAAATTCACCCCTACAAAGTGAGTCTCACAGAGATGAAGGATACCGTTGTTATTCCACTAGCCATGGACTCTTGCAGCTTCACATCCCCTTTTACCGGTAGGATTACTTCCAATTTCGGATACCGTAGATATCGCTACCATTACGGAGTAGACATTAAGCTCTACACGGGCGATCCCGTTGTTTCAGCTTTCGATGGAATGGTGCGGATTGCTCAATACGACGCTTCATACGGTCGCGTAGTTGTTGTAAGACATAATAATGGCCTGGAAACGCTATATGCTCACCTTTCGAAGATTGATGTGAAGGAAGGTGATTGGGTCGAGTCCGGCCAGCTTCTCGGTTTGGGTGGAAACACGGGAAGAAGCACGGGAAGCCATTTGCACTTCGAAGCGCGATACTTAGGCGAGCCGATTAACCCCAATGAACTAATCGATTGGGAACTTGGGATGCTCTGCTCAGACACACTCTACCTCAACCAAGAACATTTCGAATACCTCGTTGAAGTTCGCAAGCGAAAATACCACACCATCCGCAGAGGAGATACACTTTCTGGTATTGCAAGAAGATATGGAACAAGTGTTAGCTATCTTTGCCGACTCAACGGAATCAGAAGCAGCACCACCCTGCGAATCGGTAGAAAACTGAGATATAATTAAGCCACATGGCTCAAAAAAAATCTTCTGGAAAAGCTAAGGGGAAGGGAAATCCTTCTCCGACAAAAAAGCGAACGAAGAAGAAAAAAGCACCTTCCTGGAAATCCAGAATCTTTAAGCTCGTATTAGCCCTGTTCCTAATTGGAATACTGGGCTGTTTTGGACTATTCGGCATGGTCTATCTCGGGTTGTTTGGCCCGCTGCCTTCAGCAGATGAGCTCTCCAATCTAAGCAGAGCCAACGCCAGCGAAGTTTACAGCTCTGACGGCATGCTTCTGGGCAAGTATTTTCGAGTAAACCGATCGGATGCTCAATTTGAAGAGATTCCTAAAATCGTTATCGATGCACTTGTCTCCACCGAAGACAACCGTTTCTTCGAACACGATGGAATTGACTTTTACAGCATCCCACGTGTCGTAATTCGAACAGTAATTCTCGGAGATCGCCGTGGCGGTGGTGGTTCTACCATCTCACAGCAACTAATTAAGAACATATACGGAAGAGCTGATTTTGGTACACTTTCTATCCCTGTAAACAAGCTCAAAGAGAATATTACGGCGCTCAAGCTGGAAGATGTTTATACCAAAGAAGAGATCATCACCTTGTATCTGAATACGGTAAGCTTTGGTGAGAACGTTTATGGAATTAAAGCAGCGAGCTCAAGGTATTTCAGCAAATCGCCAGATGCCTTAACCATTCCTGAAGCAGCCACCCTGGTGGGGATGCTCAAGGCAAACACATCCTACAATCCGAGGCTCAACCCAGAACGCTCTAAAGAACGCCGAAACACTGTGATCGAGCTCATGGAGCAGGAAGGTGTCATCACTTCTCAAGAAGCCGATGAATATCAGTCATCTCCGCTGGAGCTCAGATACAAAAACGTAGTTGGCAATGGAAGCATTGCGCCCTATCTCCTTTCGCATTTGAGAAGGGATATAGAAGACATATTAGCCACGAAGCTAAAACCCGATGGAACTCCGTACGATCTGGACACAGACGGACTTCGCATTAAGCTCACAGTGGATGGGAAAGCCCAAGTAAGCGGTGAAAAAGCTGTGCGCGACCATATGAAGAAGCTTCAGAAGCTGTTTTTCGAGCACTGGGAAGGGCGAGAAATCTGGAAGTCGGATTCTGAATTTGTTTGGAGTGAAGCCAGAAAATCTGTCCGATACAAGCGGTTAAAGTCAGCTGGAAAATCGGATAGCGAAATCAAGAAGATTTTTTCCACTCCTCAGGAGATTAGCATTTTCACTTACGATGGACCGACGAATGCCAATATGAGCCCATTAGACTCCATCGTCTATCACCAAATGATCCTTCAAGCTTCATTAGTTGCAATGGATCCCCGAACTGGTGAAGTGAAAACCTACGTAGGAGGAGTCGATTATTCTCAATTTCCATACGATCACTGTTTCTCGCGAAGACAGGTCGGTTCCGTGTTTAAGCCATTCGTCTATCTTACAGCACTTATAGACGAGTACGAGCCCTGCGACTACATTGAAAATGAAGTGGTGACCTACCCCGAATACGATGACTGGGCTCCCGAGAATTCAGGTGGTTCATATGGAGGGTACTATTCTCTTGCCGGTGCCATGGCCAAATCGGTTAATACCGTGGCTGCGCATCTCATTGTAGATTTGGGGCCCAATAGTGTGATAGGTACGGCTAAGAATGCGGGTATCCAATCTGATATTCCGAGCAACCCATCCATCGCTTTGGGAGCCGTTGAGTTGTCGCTATTTGAAATGGTCCGTGCGTATGCACCATTTGCAAACTACGGTCAAAGAATACAACCTTACTTTATTGAAGAAATCTCTAACAAAGTTGGAGAAGTCATTTTCAAGCACGAGAAATCTGGACTTCAGCGAGCCTTCGACCCTTATCAAGTTGACCAATTAAATCGGATGCTCCAGCTTGTGGCAGATAGTGGCACAGCGCGAAGCCTGCAAACCCAATATCGTGTGAGAACGGATATTGGTGGAAAAACGGGTACCACCCAAAACAATGCAGACGGATGGTTTATCGGCATTACTCCTAACCTCGTCTTTGGTGCATGGGTAGGCGGAGAACTGCCTGCCGTTCGTTTTCGGTCTACCAGATTAGGGCAAGGTGCTGCCACTGCCCTACCCATTGTAGGGAATTGGATTCGAGATTTGGAATCTTCGGGTCAAGGAGCCCTTTTCGATGCCAGCAGAAGGGGCTTCATCAACACTTCAGACGAGATCGATTGCCTTATTTATAGGGAAGACAAACCTGGGCTTCAACTCTTCGAAAACTGGCTCAAAAGAGACAAGAATAAGGGTGAAGAAGACGACAGAAAAGAGAAGGAAAAATCCGAAGATGACAAAGGCGAAGAAGAAGGCGGCTGGATGAAAAAGCTTCTCAAAAAGCTGAAGAAGAAGAAAAAGAAATAAGAATCCCTTGGTTTGTACCAGCTCACAGGAAGTAGGGATTCTTCATGTTTCGAAGCTACACTTATATGGTCAGTTCGAGTGATTTACGACCTTGGGAGTGAATCGTATCGAGAACAATTAAGGTGCTCAAGATTTCGTATAACTTCTCGATACACCCCGAAAGGATTCGGGGTACTCGAAGTGACAGATTAACAGTGTTTAAATTGATTTATTAAGAGTTCGGCTACGTACTTCTTGTTTCAATTAAATGGGTAAGTTTCAGGGGAATCGCAAAAAGAAATAAGCATACGGCTATTCCTTTGACTCCAAGCTATAAAGCCTACGGCGCACTTGAAAACGAATGATATGATCGGCTACACTGAAGCTATCATCAGGTCCTGACTTGGACTTTTGCCAATTATAGTTCAATTCAAAAGTCCACTTTCGCGACCGTTTATAACCTGCGCCTAAGGAAATTCTAGTCCGATTTCTATATATTTCTTTCACTTCGCTTATTAGAGGATGGAATACTTCTCCCCTCACTTGAGCAAACCAATACTCATCACCACAAGGTTCACAAAACAAGTACTTCGCACTGAGCTGATATCTGAACCGCATTTCGAAGGTATATCCATCGTCTACTTCCTGCTCCCACACCGATCGCTCTTCAAAACGGACATAGTGTATAAACCGTAAGCGGCCAATCACAGGCCACCTTGCATGAACCCCTTGGTAAGGAGAGAATTCAAAAGTGCTCGGTTGCGTTGAGTGATCATCGAAAAAAAGTCCTACACCACCTCTGAGCTCCACCCGATCAGAAAGCAAGTAGCGAACCCCCGGTCTAAAATAAAATCTGCTCCAGGTGTTGTCGTCCACACGCGTTCGGTAGCCGATGTCTCCGTCGTATATCAAGCTCTCGGAAATAAAGAAATGCGGGAAAAAATCCATCCAGATTTGTTCGGTGCTAGATTCGCTCGAATTAATCTCTTCAACTTGAGCAATGACCTTGGTGCTCGCACCCAACGCAACAAGTGAGAGCATCAAAATCCACAGATTTTTTATGTTCCAGATACTTCTCAAGGCTTCAATTTCAAGTGCAATATCTTAATATTTCATCTTGATCATCTCAGAGTGTGGAGAGAAGAAGTTCAAAATGGTACTGGATAAGGCATATTTTAGGAAATTAGCCATCCCCAATACCGCACTAAATTGCCTTCTGAAATGCCAATTGAAAAAACCTTTGAAGACATCGAGTATAAAGAACTGAACCAATCAGATGTTGACTATGTTGAATGTGAGTTTCTCAACTGCCAACTCAATTCGGCTGATTTATCTCAAAAGTCGTTTGAAGAATGTCTGTTTGATGGTTGTGACTTGAGCATGATCAACGTGGCTGATACCGCCTTCAAAGATGTTGAATTTCGAAATTGCAAGATGATGGGTGTCCGTTTTGATGCCTGCCGCACCTTCTTATTAAAAATGAGCTTTCGAGGATGTAATCTCGACCACTCCAGCTTTTTTGAGCTCCCGCTCAAAGGTTCGCGATTTGCCCACTCAAGCCTTAAAGAAACAGAGTTTGAATTGGCAGATCTCACAGCTGTCGTTTTTGATACCTGTGACCTTGCTGATGCACATTTTTTAGAATCGAATCTTGAGAAAGTAGATTTCTCAGGAAGCTCAAACCTAAATTTCTCCCTGGATCAAAACCGGCTAGGTGAAACGAAAATCCCAGAGAACCTGGCGTCGGGGCTGCTAAGTCCTTATGGAATAAAAGTTGTTTAATAAAGCTTCTAGATTTATCTCGACATGTAAATTTGTCGTCAAAATAATCCCAAACGATTTCGAATGAAAAATCTGATTCTCACCCTATCAAGTCTCCTTTTGATTACAACTATGGTCAACGCTCAAAAGTTGGACTTTGATAAGGAAAAGGGAAAAGAGTATGCCGATCAAGTAGAAGAATCGATGGGCGTATACGACAATGCCGAAATGACGGCTTATGTCAACAAAATTGGAGAGCGATTGGTAGCTCAACTTGAAGAGCCACTATTTGACTTCAAGTTTAAAATGGTTCCCACTTCAGTACCCAATGCCTTTGCACTTCCCGGAGGTTACTTGTACGTGACCACGGGTATTATTCCCCTTCTTGAGTCGGAAGATGAACTAGCCTGTGTGATGGCCCACGAAATCATTCACGCGCAAAACAGACACGCTGTTAAGTCAATGAGACGCGGCATTTTGCCAGCAATTCTCCAGATTCCTGGAAATGTATTGGGCGTTTTTAATCACCAATTGGGAAATGCGATCAATAGTCCGATCCAGGCAGTCAGCTCTTTAGGTATGGCGAGCTACAGCCGAAAACAAGAATCGGAAGCTGATACCGAAGGAGTGGAATTGGCTGCAAAGGCTGGATACGATCCCAATGCCTTAAAATCGGCCTTGACTCGATTGGCCGATGCCATGGAACTGATGTCTGGTGAAGCAGAAGAAAAGAGCTATTTGAGCGATCACCCATATACACCCGATCGTGTAGCCAAAATTGATAAGCTCATTTCTTCATTCGATTACCAGGAATCTGCGAACATTTCTTCAGACTTCCTTGGTGAGTTTGACGGTGTACTTATTGGCGACGACCCAACACACGGTGTCGTAGAAGATCAGTTGTTCATCCACCCTGAGTTTAACTTTAGAATACTCTTTCCAGAAGATTGGGAAATACAGGCTCAGAAAGATATGGTAGCTGCCCAGTCTAAAGACGAAAAAGCTGGCGTAATCGGAAGCTTTGAAGTGAGTGATGTAAGCCCCGATTCGGCTGGGCAAGCATTTCTGGCACAAATAAATCCGCAATACCAGTCATACATTCACGGTAGTGAGAAAGTGATGATTTCAGGGAGACCGGGGTATATGGTCTCTTTTCAGGCAAATTCTGAAAAGGGCACAGTCTATGGGTTTAGGCTTTGGATCAAATACGATAACATTCTCCAGTCGTTTTATGCCGTAGGCTATCTCGATCAGCGCAAAATGCTCGAGGAGATTATGTACTCCATCAGACACATTAGCGATGAAGAGCGTAGTAAGGTGAAAATTTCTCACCTCAACGTAGTCACTGCGACTGGTGCTGAAAACTTGGCTGCTATCAACAAAAGAACAAACAGCGACATTGACCCGAAGCTTTCATCTTTAATCAACGATGTAGATTTAGATTCGAAACTTGAAAAAGGATCGCAAATCAAGACGGTCTTATCAACACCTTATTTTGAGTAAACTTCTTTAGAGTCGGGTGTCTCGTTCATCCATGTAATAAACAGCTTGTACATCAGGCTCAATACGATTGCTCCAACAAAAAGGCCAATAAAACCAAAGGCAATAAACCCGCCGATGGATCCAAGGAAAATGACGAGCATTGGCACAGCTGCGCCTTTACCTAACAAAATTGGTTTCAGCACATTATCTGAGAGTCCAGCCAGCATAAAGTAAATAGTCCAAAGAATGGCTCCAAATGCCGACATATCACCAAATAGGTAGATGATTACGGGAATGGTCACAATTGTAACAGGGAGTTGCATGATCGCCAATATTAAAACAATGATTGTCCATACACCCGCATAAGGAACCCCGGCCAACATCATTCCAATTCCCACCAGAAGAGCCTGTATTACAGCCACTCCGAGTACTCCCTTTACAACGTTTTGAATCGTCTTTTCAGAAATTTGGGCAAACTCCAATCCGGTTTGACCCGCCAAACGCTGAAAAATGCGCTCGGTCGATTCTCTCGTTCCTTTTGCGGCCAGTAATACTCCAGCTATGATTAAGGCTAAGACGAATTGTAAAACATCAGCACCAGTCCCAGCGATGGCCTTGAATATGGCTCGTCCAACTGTCAATATCTGATCCTGATAGGTCACAACAAATGCTTCAATATTTGATGAAGCTGATACCCAAAGGTCATAAACTCGATCACCTATCACGGGCCAATCAGCAACGCTCTCAGGTGGTTCCGAAACAGATATTTCACCCGAATTGTACAAGTCGCGAATTTCGAGTAGTCCGTGGGCAGCCGATTTGAACAAGAAATAAGAAGGAACCAAAATCAAGACAACGAGAATAAAAGTCAAAATGAAAGAAGTGAGCTTGACCCTTCCCTTCACCCGCTTGTTGATCCATTGGTAAATGGGATCCAGAGCTACAGCCAAAATAATACCCCATAAAAATGGGTTGATAAAAGGGGCTAAAATTTGAAAGCACCAGCCTATCATAAGACCCAGAACGGCAATTTTCAGAATGATATCAACGACCGTTTTAGTTTCTACTCGGCTCATAATTGGATTTTTTGACTTGGAAAAGATAAGGCTGTTCACCAAAAGACCAAGTGAAAAAAACTAGAATAATACGCCAATAGCCCGTTTCAAATCGAATGTCGGGAAATAACCCGCAATGCATAACTTTGGGCGCCATGAACGCAACCAAGGGGATGTATAGGTCGTTGTTCTCAAAGCTCGCCATAGCCTTTGGGACGCTCATCCTTTTCCGCTTTCTTTTTATCATCTTCAATTACAAGGCATTTGATGGGTTGAACCTAAATATCTTTCTGGGTGGAGCCCGGTTCGATATCATGACCATGGGCATCCTTTTTCTACCCTTTATCTTTGGGCACTTCGTAGATGTGAAAGGCCGAAGTCTGGTTCTGAAGATTCTGTTTTTTCTGGCCTACATTCCGCTGGTACTGCTTTCGACTCTCGACCTGGAGTACTACAAATTCACCCAAAAGAGAACGGGTTCCGAGCTATTCCAAACCCAGGGAATGGGTGAAGATGTGCAACGAATTAGCGGAAGCCTGCTCACAGATTTCTGGTACCTTTTTATCATAGCTGGGCTTATCATATGGATTGCCTTTAAGCTATACAAAAGGACTGTCATCCCCTTTGATCGGCCGAACTGGCGACAATACATCTTGTTTTTGATCCCGGTATTTGGACTTGAGTTCGCGGCCTATCGCGGAGGGATGCAGTTGAAGCCGCTAAAGGTTATCGATGCGGGGAGCTATGCTAAGGCCGAGAATATTCCTGTAGTTGTCAACACACCTTTTGTCTTCATCAAGTCGTTCTCGAAAAAGGGTTTGACCGCAGTCAAGTACTTCGATTCAGAAGAGTTGAATCGGTATTACAACCCGGTACATGAACTCAAACCTTCAAAAGAACTTTCTAAAAAGAACGTGGTTCTGATCATTGCTGAAAGCTTCAACAAGGAATACATCGGAACTTTCAATCCACCTGGCTACACCCCTTTTCTCGACTCGCTGATTTCCAAGAGTCTCGTTTTTCCTTATGCCTTTGCGAATGGAAAAAAGTCAATCGAGGCACTTCCTGCCATTCTCTCTTCTGTTCCCAGCCTGATGGAATCACCCTATATCGCCAGTAAATACGGGAGCAATAAGGTGGAGAGCTTAGCGAGCATTTTAAACGAGCAAGGCTATACCACTTCCTTTTTTCACGGTGGAGCAAACGGAACAATGGGCTTCGATAGCTACACCGAAATAGCGGGCGTTGATCAGTATTACGGCCTAGATGAATACAATTCTAACGAAGGGCACGATGGAAGCTGGGGGATTTTCGACGAGCCCTATCTGGCTTATGTGGTCGATGAGATCAGCGAAATGAGTGAGCCATTTTTCACTTCGGTATTTACATTATCGTCACATCACCCCTACGCCGTTCCCGATTCGCTCGACTCGCATTTTAAGGGTGGTCCAATTCCCATTTTAAAAAGCGTTGAATACGCCGATCACGCTCTTCAGCGGTTCTTCGAAAAAGCACAAAAACAACCCTGGTTTGATGAGACGCTTTTTATCATCACCGCTGATCATACTTCGCAGTTCATTTCTCCAGTCTACAACAATCGCGTTGATCAATACGCCATACCGCTCATTTTCTACTCGCCAAGCTATATCTCACCGGCGTTGGATGAGCGCGTTGCCCAGCAATCCGACATCTTTCCTTCCGTATTGGACTGGATGGGAATTCCGGCCAGTTTCGTCGGGTTTGGACAAAGCGTTTTTTCTCCCGATACATCTCAGGCTTTTGCTGTGAATTACATCAATGGAGTATATCAGATTATTGACAACGACTTTCTCCTACAATACGATGGCGAGCGCGTAATCGGACTATTTGAGTATCGCAAGGATAAGCTCCTTTCTCTTAATCTGGCTGGAAAAGGGCTGCCCAGCGAAAAAGCCTTAGAAAGCAAGCTGAAAGCCATTATCCAACAATACCAGCGCCGACTGATTTATAACCAACTCACCAAAATTGACTAAGCCCGAAAAGAGCATATGGTTTATTCTCAACCCCAATTCAGGGACGGGGAAACCACTGGAGTTGGAAACCATGATTCATCTGGGTTTGCCCAAGTCGATTCACATCGAGTTTAGAAAAACCGAACGCCCGGGACACGCCGTAGAGCTCACCAAAGAAGCCGTAGCGGCAGGTGCAGACGCCGTGGTGGCTATAGGTGGCGATGGAACGGTAAATGAAATTGGTGGTGCCCTGGTCAACACCAGTACAGCTTTGGGGGTTCTTCCATCCGGTTCTGGAAATGGTTTTGCTCGACACTTAGGAATACCCATGAAAATGGTCGATGCCATTGAGTGTATCCGTCGGTTTAATGTTCAGACCATAGACACCGCTTCGATCAACGGCACGCCATTTATGGCTACCGCTGGCCTGGGATTCGACGCCCATGTTGGTTGGAAGTTTGCCAATTTTGGAAAGCGCGGCTTCCTTTCGTACATGAAGGTGACCACCCTTTCCTTTTTCAGCTTCAAACCCAAGAAGTACAAGCTTATTATCGACGGGGTGGAAAGAGAAACCGAAGCCTTTATTATCAACTTTGCCAATGCAGGCCAGTACGGCAACAATGCCTGGATAGCGCCCCACGCATCCATTTCTGATGGAAAACTAGACGTCTGCATTCTCAAGTCCTTCCCCGCCCTACAAGTGCCTGGAATCGTCTTTAAGCTCTTTAGTAAAACCCTCGATCAGTCGAAGTATTACGAAGTGATCACGGCCGAGGAGATCCGCGTAATCGATCCAGCCATTTATCATATGGATGGTGAGCCGAGTAAGGCCGATACCGACATCATTATCAAAGTAGTTCCAAACTCCCTGCGGGTGATTTGCTAAAAACATTCTCTAAGATCCTTCCGCCCAGAATACAGTTCATCGATAAAGGAGCATGCTTAAACCATTACCTATCTTAGCGCGTTAATCATCCAAACAAAAGTTTTATGTCAATAATGAAAAGACTCAATTTCGTCCTATTGATGGGACTCATGATTTCCTTCTACAGTTGTTCAGAAGGTGGAAAAACCAATTCCGATAAAAATTCAGCGGACGAACCGGCATCAGAAGTTCCTGAGATTGTCGAACCAAATATCGTCGGTGAAGAAGTGACTTACTCAACCGATTCCACCAAGATGAAGGGCTATATCGCATCTGACCAAAATGCATCGGAAAAAATGCCCGGGATTATTGTGGTTCACGAATGGTGGGGACACAATGATTACGTTAGAAAAAGAGCCGATATGCTTGCTGAAATGGGCTACGTGGCCCTGGCCATTGATATGTATGGAGATGGAAAGCAAGCCGCCCACCCCGAAGACGCCGGCAAGTTTGCGAAAATGGTCTTTTCAAACATGGACGAAGCGACCAATCGCTTTACGGCTGCTATGGAATTACTGAAGCAACAGCCCAATGTTGACCCTGAAAAGATCGCAGCTATCGGTTATTGTTTCGGTGGATCGGTGGCTCTGACCATGGCCGACCTTGGAATGGATCTCGACGCCGTTGCCGCATTTCACAGTGGTGTACAGCTACCCGTTATGCCAAGCGCAGATTTAAAAGCCAAAATACTTGTCTGCAATGGAGCCGATGATCCTTTTGTCTCGCCAGAAAGTGTGGTAGGCTTTAAGGCAGCTCTCGATAGCGCCAATGCCGACTATGAGTACATCTCCTACCCTGGAGCAGTACACGCCTTTACTTCACCAATGGCTGATTCCCTGGGGAAAAAGTTTGATCTGCCCTTGGCCTATCAAAAAGAAGCGGATGAAAAATCTTGGAACGAACTTCAAATGCTGTTGAAGGAAACGTTCTGATACAGAAAAGAGAATTTTATAAAAACAAAAGGCGGACTGAGTCCGCCTTTTCATTTTGTTGAGTGTTTTGAACATCGGTTGATAGCTATGTATCCAATGCTTCTATATCCAGATCGTCTCAATTTCTATCAAACTACATCAGTGTTTTCATAACGTGAAATCACATTGTGCCCATTCATTTCTCCGTTCTCGACTTTTTAACTGGTATAGAATCTTATATCCCTCCCAATAACATAAGTGAAATACTGCTAACAAGACTACACTTAAAGACGATAAAAATCATTTGCCCATTACAAACCTACATTGTATACACAAGTACTGATCACTCAGGAATTACAGTTCAACTGATCATCCGTTCTATCTTTTCAATATACTCTTTCGCATTCGTATTTGATGGATCCAGCTTTAAAGACATTTCAAAGTTGGCCTTCGACTCTTTGTAGTTCTTTGCCATAAAGTAAGCTTCTCCAAGGCTGTCGTACAAATTAGAATTCTCGGGATCGGAAGAAATGGCAAGCTCAAAAACCGATATCGCCATCTCGGTGTCTTCATTAAAAAGATAGCTGTACCCCACGTTATTTAGGTATTCGGAACTGGCAAAATACTGCGCTGTATCGCTCAGAAGTTGCATGTATTGCTCTTTCCCTTTGGCTCGATCTTGACGAAATGTTGGTTCCACCATTGACCACAAGTTGATCTTGGGATACTTGATCAAGTCATACTCGATGCGATTGTACAAGCTGATCCAATCGTTGGTTGCTTCATCAGAAGTATTGTTCATAAGCAAGATTTGACCGTAATCTGAGTCTGGGCAAAGCAGCATAATGCTTTGAGTCCCATTGGATGTACCCGATTTGTAATAGTAAAACCCTTCCACCTCGGCAAATCCTAAATCCCAGAAATAGCCTGTTACCTCGTCTTCATCTTCAAAGAGTATTTTGGTCGATTCTGCAATGAGTGGGTCTTCTGATTCAAGTTGATACTTCATAAATTTGACCAAGTCAGGTAGCGTGGTAATGATGCCCGAAGCTCCGCCAATGAGCGGATTTCCATCAATCGTTGCAAGCTCACCTTCTTCGGTATATCCGGTCACCAATCGCCCTTTATGCTTCTCGTAATCTTGGAGA
Source organism: Cryomorpha sp. (assembly GCA_965230375.1). Lineage (GTDB taxonomy): Bacteria > Bacteroidota > Bacteroidia > Flavobacteriales_D > Cryomorphaceae > CBDDKU01. Next base: position 110,325 of record CBDDKU010000010.1, on the reverse strand, counting down.
TAGGTGTTTTCCATTCCCAGATCTTTTAGAAATGATGCGAGCATTTCGCGGTATGGCTTCCCATAGACTGCTTCCAAAATATAAGCTGCGATTTCGGGACCTGTGTTGTTGTAATCATAATAAGTTCCCGGACTATAGCTCAGTTCCACTGTTTCCAATTCATCAAAAAGGTCATCCATATCGTAGTGTGAAATGGTCTCATCGTAATTTCCAGCGAAAATGCTTTTATAAACCGCGTCGAGCCGTTCCGGGGTCTGGAATCCGAGTGTATGAGTCACTACATCCCTTATGGTCACTGGCTGGCCTTCAAATTCCAAATTCGGAAAATCTCCAGGCAAATAGACTCTAATGTCATCGTCGAGATTAATTTTTTTATCTACCACTGCTCTAGCCACTAGAGAGCCTGTGAAAATCTTGGATATAGATGCGATCTCGAAGAGCGATTGATCGTTGGGTTTCTCCCCCGATCCAGAAATTATCTCTCCGTAATAATTGTGGTATGTCTTCCCACTTCTATGAATCGCAACCGACATCGAGTTGACATTTCCTTGACTCACTGTGGATTGACTGTATTGATCTACAAATTTGGTGACGTGGTCAAAAGGGTCCTCGACGGGTGATTCTTCCGGCTGACAGCCGAGTAAGCCTAGAATAAAGATAAGAGTACGCGTACGATTCATAAGAAAGTGGATTTGGCTAAACGCATTAGTGGAATGTCAAATAAAAGAAGAAGTCCATGAATTGCATCCATTACTTCTTTTATTCCCTTTTAATCAGATTAGTGCGACGATATTCTGCCTAATTTTCTCCGAAATTAATTGTGGAATTGTATGAATCTTAAAGAGCTCCATTAGCTCTTCCTTGAGTGTTTGAACTTCTCTGATCACCTTTTCTGGATTCTTTACAGTGAAATCATCCGCGAGTTTTAAAAGGTCTTGAGCTGTGATGCCATTTCTCTTTCCGTTGATTGACAGTGCTCTTTTGGGATTTCTAAAATCAAGCAATGGATTGAGTGCGAAGGTGATGTCGTAGGCTGGCGATAAATGCCAACTATCGTCTTCTTTAGAGTAAATAAAGGAGTGATTTTTAAGATGATCATCCACATTACCATAGACCACATTAAAGACCGTTCTTTTAAAGAGCTCTTCAATTTGTGAATGTGGGACCTTTAAAAAGGAAGCGAGCTTGAACAAGTTTTCATAAGAAGAATGTTCTGGACTCTTAAAGTCCCATCCAGTTATTCCAGAAGCCGTCAAGACATGTCGTTTCTCACCGTTTTGTCTATCGAATCTCAATGTTGCAAAATGCTTGTCATCAATTAGTTTCGAATCCATCATTCGAATCCCAGCTTTTTGAGCTATGAGATAGTAGCAATATTCGACGATCTCCCGAGGATACTTTAATTCATCTTCGACAGCGAGCTTCACTAGGAAGTGATTGTACTTGTCCGAATACTCCAAATCGCCCGGAATAATTCTTCCCGTTTCTTTTTCTTCCGAGATCAAGATTTTCGGTCTAGCTCCACCTGCTGATGTACCTATCTTAAAAATATTAATCAAGGCTTCGCTGTTCAAGTTCTTCTGCGTTGTCGTCTTTTTTAGATCAAGAACTTCTTGTAATACTTCAATGATCTCGTCTAAATCTATAATCGAATCCCCTTCGATGTCGATACTCGGTTTGTACTCAAGTGCTCCCATCCCACGATTACCAACATAAGCTAGCTGCTCTAGTACAGAAATGTGACTTTGACCTTTCCGTTCAAGCCATTCCTTGAATATAATGGAACCAAACATGTCGGGAAGCGAGTCGGCAAACTGGGGCGGAATCCCCCTAAAACTTCTATTATCAAACTGACTGAACAATTGAACGTACTCCGTTCGCTTGATTATCCCGGTATCGGGAAAAACGTTTTTAAATAAATCATCCTTCAGAAATGCTGGATTGAATTGAAAGGACGATTTCCTTCCATTCTCATCTAAGCCAAGCCTTCCCAATTCTTGCCCAAATAAGTTGACGTTGATTATTCGATTCGAAGCCATCAATACAATGATTTTGAATGATTCACTTGATCCTTGGTTTCAGATATCTCCCCGTATAGCTGATCGAGAAGATCCATTTCCTTTAAGACTTTTAAAAGTGTATCGATGTTGGCATTTCTACCAAGCTCCAAGTTCTGAACTGTGGTGCGTGAAACGTTCAACTTACTGGCTAACTGGGTCTGCGATAAACTTCTTTGTTTACGCAAAGCTTTTACTAGCTGACCCAACTCCCGCTTCACATCCTTGATCTCTACTGTTTCAAACATAAATTGACCATTATATTATGCAATATACGGAATTTAGCGTGAAACGCTGCTTTTAATGGTCATTAATTAATATGCGACACGAGGTCAGTTCTTAATCTTTGCACCGAATTCTTTCAACCCATATTCGTAATTTCAAACCCATGGCACCACTTCTTCACCGATCATTTCTCTGGTATCGAGCTTTGAAAGAAATTGAATCGAAAATCCCCCTAGTACCATGAACGAAATCCTGCTAAAGGGACTATTCCCATTTTGACTAACATCCAACTATCTAACAAATCATTATTTCAATTTCAGATTTGTAGTAACATTTAAATCATCAATTTGGATTCTATTACAACTACGTACAATTCATACTATACTATTTTATTGGTTCAATTTTCTTGAACTCACTATTTTCATTACTTTCTTGGATTAACTTCGCCAAATAATTCAGTTTATCTTTTTGCGTTTTCATTTCCCAATCGGAGACGAAACTCTTTCTCTTGACTTCATCTAATTCTTTTAAAAGATTTTCAAGTGTTTGAATTACATTTTTAATCTCCTTATCGGAAAGCATACGTCTTTTTATTTTGGAATTTGAATTCCTAATGCGAATGAACTTCTCTATATTTTTTTCCATTTCTGACTCAGCAATCTTGCGTTCAAGTGCGTTATTAATGCGTACCTTCAGTATTACTGTTCTAATTGAATAGGCAACTCCCAGAGTCGCTATAATTATTGAAATAAGAGTAGTTGTGTCAATATGATCAATCATACTGTTCTTTTCTTTAAAAGCATGAATTCCTCATTTTCACCAATATGCCTTATCCACCTTTCGATGCCATGAATAATGAATATCAGGACAATGAGCCAAAATGCTCCCATTTGTATAAATTCGTACGAAGTGGGAATGACATCAAGCTTGTTACTTTTCGCAACTGTTGCACCATAATTGCCTGCGTTCAACAATCCAATTAAAATACACAGTGCAAGAGTTACTTTATTTCTTGAAGATACTCCTATAGAGAAGGCATATATAGAAGCAGTCATAGTCAAGGATCGGTCAGATATAAAACCTGTATAGTTATGTTCAAATACCAAAGGCATTAGTGGTAAGATAAGGTGGAGCAGGAGGCTTGTGAAAAAATCTTGGTAATTGTTCTTCATATTGTTAGTAAATCCATTTACCGATGTTTAATGGACAATGTTAATCTTCAAAATATCAGTTTATTTCCTTCACAACTTGAAACATTTCTGTTCAATTAACTTGCTAAACTTCTGACAATCTAATGATACTTTAACCTCAACTATTTAATGAGAGTTTTAATCACAATTTATTACCCCCATTTAGCAAGGAGTGATAAGAATTCGAATACATCAAATAATCTATTTTCTAAAGACTTTAATAACATTGATAATCTCTAGTTTAACCCACATATTCAGGAATAGTCGCGCTCTACAGTCTAAAATATATTCTCCAAATATTTTCTCAAATTACTCTCTACACGAGTTTTCCCAGAAATTGAGTTCTCGTAGAAAAGTGTTCTAAACCCAGAAATATCAAATGGTAGCTTTTCTCTCTTTCTATCACACAATAGAATTGTAGGTTTTCCAATAGCGTGAGCATAACCTAATTCATAAAAAACGTTAGGGTTATCGGGAGTAATGTCAGCAATAATTACAGAAGATGACTTTAATGAGTTCACTATGTCCTGAATAATTGGACTTGCAGAAAAAAATTCATCTGCTCTTTCGCAGTCTAATCCAAATTCTTGGCAAACTGGTTTTATCACTTCATCGTACAGTTCATTGAATTCTTTTGAAAACTGCATAACAATAAAAGCCTTAGGCTTTTCGTGAATAACCCTGAAATCTTTTACTACTATTTCCTTCAAACTACTAAATGCCAACTGAAGTTGTGCTTGCCTAACTTCATGAATGGCCGATGCTACATCTATATCGTTAACATATAAGGTAATGATAGATCCAAAAACATGAATTGAAATTTTGTAATCCGTCTCCAATGATATCTCGGTTAGATCACCAGAACCGGATAGAAGATTCCATTGATTCGAATGATTGTCAAATTTTGTTATTCCAAAAACTCTGTCATTAGTATTGATCCCTACATTTAAGTATGGGCCTGTGTTTATACCCAATACAATTTGACACTGCCCTTTCGGATCCTTTAGGTTAGCAGTAAACTCAATTCGTCCGTTTTCAAATTCAACATTACTTTTCACAAAAGCCGCGATAGGCTCATCTTTTCCAAACCTATTTTTATTGAACTCTGGTATATACTTTATGTGTTTACTTGTTATTTCCGCTCTACCACCTACAACGAGCCATTTACTTTTATCCATAATGCAAATAATTTTCACCTATCCAGTGAACCTAATTTAATTCTCTCGCTCAACTCCATATGTTGAGAAAAGAACTCAATTGTTTGCACTTCACTTAATAACTGCAAACCCAAAATAAATAAACAATGTGATCCATAAAGTTTCAAAGATAAAAAAGCTGAGAATCAAAGACAGGAGTAGTATTCATCAGGGTGATTTCACTGTACCCACCGATATTCAGATACCTTGTATTCTTTCAACCCTTATTACTACATTCAAACCCATGAAATCACTTTATCACCGATCGTTTCTCGCAGCGCTGTTTTTACTCGCGGCCGTTTTTAACACCAACTACTCTCAGGCTCAAGAAGATAGCCTATGGACTGAAGCCAATTTCAAAGGGCTAGAGTTTCGGAGTATTGGCCCGGCCTTTATGGGCGGACGCATTGCCGATATCGCTATTCATCCAGCAGATGAAGGTACCTGGTATGTGGCCGTGGGTTCGGGAGGTGTTTTTAAAACGGAAAATGCAGGGACCACCTGGAAGCCGATTTTCGAAGACTACAGCTCCTACTCTACGGGCTGTATCACAATTGACCCGAATGATCACGAACGCATTTGGCTCGGAACCGGTGAGAATGTCGGTGGACGTCATGCGGGATTCGGTGATGGAATCTACCTTTCGGAAGATGGTGGTAGCTCATGGAAGAATATGGGCTTAAAGGAATCAGAGCATATTTCAAAAATCATCGTCCATCCTTCGAACTCCAATATTATATGGGTTGCGGCGCAAGGGCCACTCTGGAGCGAAGGCGGAGAGCGTGGTGTCTACAAATCGACCGATGGTGGAGAAACCTGGAATCGCACTCTTGGTGACGACAAATGGATGGGCGCGACCGATATGGTGATCGACCCGAGAAACCCCAACCGAATCTACGCAGCCACATGGGAGCGTCACCGTACCGTGGCGGCCTACATGGGCGGTGGACCAGGCTCGGGCATACACCGCAGCACCGATGGTGGGGAGACTTGGACTAAGCTGACTTCTGGTCTTCCCAAGTCTAACATGGGAAAAATTGGTCTAGCCATTTCCCCTCAACAACCCGACGTGCTATACGCAGCCATCGAGCTAGATCAGCGCAAAGGTGGACTCTATAAATCGACAAACCGCGGTTCGAGCTGGGCCAAGCAATCTGACGCTGTTTCGGGAGCTACCGGGCCGCACTACTACCAAGAACTTTACGCATCTCCGCACCAATACGATAGACTCTACCTAATGGATGTTCGGGTGCAAGTATCCGACGACGGTGGAAAGTCGTTTCGCACCATGAAGGAAGGCGATAAGCACTCCGATAATCATGCGCTGGCATTCAAAAAGAGTGATCCGGACTACCTCCTTATTGGAACCGATGGTGGTATTTACGAATCGTATGATCTTGCCGAGAATTGGCGATTCATTAACAACTTGCCGATTACTCAGTTTTACAAGCTGGCACTCGACGATGCAGAGCCTTTTTACAACGTGTATGGTGGAACCCAGGACAATTCAACCGAAGGCGGTCCATCCCGGACGGACAACCGACAAGGGATTCAAAACTCGGACTGGAAGGTGGTACTGGGATGGGATGGTCACCAACCAGCCACGGAGCCGGGCAACCCAAACATTATGTACGGTCAGCGCCAGGAAGGAAACCTGACACGAATAGATCTCGCAACGGGCGAAGTGGTTCAAATACACCCCCAAGCTGGGCCCGACGATCCACACGAACGGTACAATTGGGACGCCCCAATTTTGGTATCGCCACACTCCCCTACGCGCATCTACCACGGCTCATACCGCCTTTGGAAATCGGATGACCGAGGAGATAGCTGGGACACCATATCTGGCGATTTGACCAATAGCTACGAACGGATGGAGCTGCCCATTATGGGGCGAAAACAGAGCGTAGACAACGCCTGGGATTTACTCGCCATGTCAAATTACTCCACAATCACATCGATTGCTGAATCTCCGGTACAAGCCGACTTGCTTTACGTCGGTACAGACGATGGACTGATTCAAGTTTCGGAAGATGGTGGGGATAACTGGAGAAAAGTCCGCGTTGGCTTCTTGCCGGGAGCGCCACCCACAGCTTATGTCAATAATATCGTCGCTGACCTTTTTGATGCCAATGTGGTGTACATCGCCCTGGACAATCACAAATACGGCGACTACAAGCCTTACCTCTACAAGAGTACCAACAAAGGGGAAACCTGGAAGTCTATTTCAACGGGAATTCCCGACAGACACCTCGTATGGCGCCTGGTGCAGGATACCGAAAAAGCAGATGTGCTGTTTATCGGAACTGAGTTTGGAGTTTTCTTCACCCACGACGGCGGAACCACCTGGACGAAACTCAAAGGCGGAATGCCCAATATCCCAGTTCGAGATATCGCCATACAGCGTAGAGAAGACGACTTGGTGGCGGCCACCTTTGGGCGAAGCTTTTATGTATACGACGATATTGCGGTGTTCAGAGAAGTGGATGATGAGAGTCTCAAGGCCGAAGCTAAGCTGTTTAGCACTCGAGACGCTTGGTGGTATATTCCAAAGTCTCACCTGGGCTTTTACGGAAAACGCGGATCGATGGGGGCTGCACACTACGTAGCCGACAACCCACCCTTCGGTGCTGTGTTCACCTACCATCTTAGCGAAGGATATGAATCGATGGCGGCAAAACGGAAGAAGGAAGAAAAGGAGAAGAATAAGAATGGCGAAGACATTTCTTTTCCAGGCTGGGATGCCCTTCAAGACGAGAAAGATGAGATCGGAACCAAGATTTGGCTCGTAGTATCAGATGAAGCTGGGAATGAGATTCGAAAAATAAAAGGACCAAATGGAAAGGGCTTCCACCGCATTGCCTGGGATCTGCGATACCCGGGAAGCAATGCTCTCCTTCTCGACACCAGCCGATCGAGCATTGGGAAAGGCCCACTTGTGATGCCCGGTACCTACCAAGTGGAACTTGTGAAAGAAGAAAACGGAGAAATGACATCGCTTTCAGAAAAGCAGAGCTTTGAAGTGAAGAAGCTCTACGAGGGAAGCGTCGTAAACCCGATGGCTGATCAATTGGCCAGTTTCTGGAGTGAAATCACGGAAGTGAGCCGCAGGAGAAGTGCTTTGGTTCAAGACCTGGCCATTTCCACCAAGGCCGTGGCTGCCCTTTACGAAGGAGCCGATGGAACACCGGGGCTTTCAGAAGAATTTGGAGCCCAGCTTAACGACCTGAGAGCGAAAACCCTTGATCTCAACCACGAGATGTACGGGAATGAGATCAGAAATCAGATTGGAGAGAAAAACCCGCCGATTCTGGGAGAACGCATGTTTGACCTCTATCTTTCGGGCGTCGATAATACGTATGGACCTACGCCGCGAGCAATGGATAATTTGACCGAGATCAAGAATCTTCTGGATGAGTTTGAAGGTGAACAAAAATCCATCCGGGCTGAAGTTGATCAGCTTGCTAGCGAGCTCTACAAGGCAGGTGGACCGGCAATTCAAGGAATAAACAGATAGAATATGGCATCATTAGATATTGTATCAGAAGTAGATATGCAAACGGCCGACAATGCAATCAATGCGGCCAAAAAGGAAATTGAAACCCGTTACGATTTTCGGGGTACGGGTTCGGAAATCGACTTTGACAAAAAGAACATGGTCTTGAGCCTGACTACCGAAAACGACTTCCGGATTGATCAAATGGAAAAGGTACTGATCGGCCGATTTGTAAAAGCGAAGCTCGACCCCATGAGTCTCGACTTGAGCAAGGAAGCATTTGCATCGGGAAAAGTGGTAAAAAAGACCATCCCGATTAAGCACGGGATCTCACGTGAGCAGGCGAAGAAGATCGTGAAGGCCATTAAAGCCGAAAAGCTCAAGGTGGAACCGCAGATCATGGATGAGCAAATCAGAGTGACCAGCAAATCTATCGATGCGCTCCGCCAGGTGATGGATATTTGCAAGAAAGGCGATTTTGAAGTGCCCCTGCAGTTTACGAATATGAAGTAACCCAACGTAGTCATTTCGAGAAACACTAATCGACCAAAAGAAGATTAGAGTTGTATCGAGTTTTAAATCCCGACCAATAGCATCGGGGAAAGATCGCTTTGTCAGATGATTCAGCGCATACTGTATTACTCGATTTTTTATTTATTGTTATAATTCAGTCATTTCGAGTGACCCTAATCGACGGAAGGAAGATTAGAGTTGTATCGAGTTTTAAATCCCGACCAATAGCGTCGGGGAAAGACGTCAATATAAGACCAGTCCTCCACCTTTTCATTTCTCAATTCAAAGCTCAACCACAACTATCTCCTTTCCACAATATCCTTCCCGAATGGAGCCAGCGCCAAGCCAGCAAGCTTAAAGTGCTGTTTCCCGAAGGGGATTCCGACAATGGTGATACAGAGCAAGATTCCGAAGAAGAGATGTGTTAAGGCCGTGCAGATACCACCGGTAAGCAGCCAGAGCAGATTCATCAATATGTAGAGACAGCCCCCTGCCCTTTCGTGGGTAACGACTTCCTTTCCAAATGGCCAGAGCGCAAGAAGGCCCATACGCATGGTAGCCAGACCAAAGGGAATTCCAACAATGGTGATCATCAGGAGCAAGCTCCCGATAAAATACTCGATGGCTGTGATGATCCCACCAAAGACAAGCCAGATCACGTTCCCGATAAGCTTCATGTCGTTTGTTTAACCTAAAAGTATACTTTTGGGCCGAGATGAAACAGAAAGCAGTTCTATTAACAGTTGCAATAGCCTTGTTGTGGCTTTTGGGCCCATCTCAGATTTGTGCTCAAAATGGGAATGATGTCAAGCAGGTGTCAGCAATCCCGCCTACCGACTACACCATTTTCAGCAAAAAAGTAGACGGAAAAGTCAGTGAAGTCTTTTGGGATCCAGAAACAAAAACGGCGAGTATTTCCTTTCATGATCCATCGATCAGCTCGGATGAAAACCAAGATTTTTACTGGCGGTTTCAAACTTATGATCTCGATGCAGATACGATCTTGTGGGAGCGATTGTTTGACATTCGACACAAAGTTTATAGTAAGCAAGGTCGATTTATTTATGAGAACATTGCCAATCGAACGACTTGTCTGAATCCCCAAACAGGTCGCCGAGAATGGTCTAAGGTGGGAAATTTTGTGGGGCGAAGCGGGGATGTTGGGTTTTACTTCGAGTACAAACGTGGAAGTCGCACATTGAATAAATTGACGTCATTTGATTTGGACAGTGGAGAAAAGCTTTGGACAGATGACTTAAAGTACGACTATGGCTGGTCTGACATTCAGTCTTTTGGAGATGATGAAATCCTGGTTATTGGGAATGGAATCCATAAGGTAGATTTGAACGAAGGCGTGCAATGGAGCCATGTATCTTCATGTGCAGTCGATCAAGATAACGGAAGTCTCATTGTAGCATCAGGTTTGCTTTTCGGTTTAGTGGGAGCACTTGTCGCAACTGGAGTTACATTTGAGTATCCAGGGGGCACATTTACTGGTCTTCATTCGAATATTGCGGAAATCGATGACCATATTTATTTTGCTTCAAAAACCTACATTTTCAAAGTGAACCCGAATAATGGATCATTGTTCTGGAAAGAGCCGATATTCCCTTCAAGCGTTGGTAGTTCCGAAATACATGACATGGGCGATCACGTGTTATTCATCAATACAGGGCACGCCAAGGCTGGTGGACAAAAGATCCAATACACAAAGCCCTTCATTAGTTTTTATACGAAGGATGAAGGTAAAGGAGACCGATATAAAAAGATTAAGAAAAATGGAGCCTTAGACGATGTCATTGTCGATAAGAACGGTGTTAGTCTGGTATATCACGACCGGATAGTTCTCTTAAATGAGATCGAAGACCTTACTCCTCAGTACACCAAAACCACCGAAGAAGAGCTTGATAAAAAGAAGATCGGCCAATTTTACAATACATTATATAGCGGTATAACATACCAGTGCGATCCAGAGACCAAAATTGTTACAGAGTTGCTCCCCACACAATACGCATTTGAGCGGGGCGATGGGGCTTTCTTTATCTACGATTCAAACGTCGGATCAGTGACAATTACAGATGAAGAAAAACTCTATTCATCTTGTGGCACATACGAGGGCTACGAATTTATCACAAACGGCCTCTACCAGGGGTGTGTTGTCGATTCAGACTTGAATATTGTTTATGAATTGGGATTTTCCCCCAACGCCAAAATAGAAGAAGGCTGGCTCGTAGACTACTATGGCCAATACTTTCAAGCTACGGATATTGATGAAATTATAAGCGAACTAAATTCGGGAGAATAGTTCTGCTGCTCAATACTTTTCAAACTTCGCCTCGGCAATCACATCTTTCTCACTCACCTGTCTGATCAAGTAAACCCCTTTTGGCAGATCCTTCACTTCGATCGTGGCAAACTCCTTTGAGAAGGATTCAAATGTCAGCACTTTGACGCCCAAAGCATTGTAAATCTCAAATGCGTTGAGCTTAAACTCATCGCTCGTCTTTACGGAGATATACTCAGTAGCCGGGTTTGGATAGGGCTTAAGCACAGCTCTATCAGCCGCGGTGGCGACTATCACCGACTTCAGGTTTGCTATATCAAATTCTGAAAATGCAAATGCCGATGCGCTTTTGCTCTGCCAGGGATTTCCCGGGTTGGCATTTAAGTTGAAAACAGAAGCTGTAAGAAAACTGAGAATTAGAATTAATCCTTTCATTTATAGGGGAGAATGTGGAACGAATCTAGCAAAATACTACCCACATCCAACTCTTGGCTTTGAAATAATCGAAATTGGCTCTGTTGAAAACTCGGTTTCACTATTTAGTGTAAAACCCCCACAGCTTGAGTTCCATTCTGAACACCGTTTCATCATCAGATCGAGTTAACCCAAACGGCATACCTTTAAAACTGCGCACGTAGTAAGGAAAAGGAGAATCAAGCTGAACAAACTGATCACTCTTAATTACCAAAGCCGAAATTCCATTATTCGAATTGCTGTAATAAGATGTTCCCGTGGGATGATAATCTGTGGCTAGGTTATAGTCCTTGTACTTAGCCGTATCCTTGCTTAGCGTTGTAAATTCTGCCACCAGAAACGAAGAACCAGAAATATCTTTTAATTCTTTGGCATCTTGCGATTTATCTAAAACTGGAAGTTCATCTAGTTTATGGTTTCTCACAAGGTCGGAGTGCTTGGCAGAAAAGAAGTAAACTGGAGCAAAGGTGAAATTCTGTTTGAATGCATCGATAATCGAATTGTTCTTTTCTGCTATTTCCTTCTCATACTTCTCAGCCCGCTCTGTTTGTCCTATTTCGCGTAGCTTCTCAATGCTCTTCTCGCGGTAGCTCAATCTTACGAGCAAAACGCCTTGCTTCAAGCTATTGATCTGCCAGGAAGCCAGGTCCCGCTTCCATTGACCTTTAGACTTGTAGTCGACAATATGTGGTCGATCAGAAGTGAAATCATCTTCTTGGGCCAGAATGGAACCCGACCAGATAAAACAGAGCAGAAAGGATAAGATCACCGAGATCTGTCGATTTCTCATTAAAAAAGAATCTAGGAATTTGATCGCCAAGATACCAAAGTGAAGATTAGAAAAACGGTGAATTTACTCAGATTTTCGATGATTGCTTAGGAATTAAAGCCGAATACACCAAAAGCTTAGCCCACCATGTTTAACATATATTTTGGTCATCTCGACAAAATCAGCTAATTTTGTGACATTCTGTTTCATAGCATGAGATCCCCGTGACCTTCTTCCCTGGTTGTGGGGATTTCTTGTTATTGACCTTTGGGTCTACGGGTGAATAGGTTTCCAAGGTGTACAGAAATCATATCTATTTGAAACAGATTTCCGAGTTTACATGAAGTATGCTCCGATAGAATAGGTCGGGATGAAATCGTCTTGATTAATAGGGTAATTTTTGGGGGCGTTGTCTCGATTAATATCGAGCACACGTGCGATCCCAAGGGAGCAAGTAAACCACTTTTTGCTACGATAAACGAAGCTCGGCCCTACCATACTCTGAATGTAAGATTCTCCAATACCCTGATGGAAATACTGGATTGACAGGAAAGACGATCTAAGCTGCTTCTTGAAGTGAAAGTTTATCCCTCCGCCATACCCAACAAATCCGGCTCCGGCTTGTATGCCAATATGATCGATAATCTTCACTTCCAAATCGGCCCCAACCAGAGCGCCACCGCCATTTAATATTCCTACGGTGATGCAGATTTTCTCAAAATCTGGTTCTTTCTCATTTCCAGTGTTCGCTGTATAGGTCTCCGTTTGAGCTTGCCCAAACAGGCATAGTGCCAATGCTAAACTTGTCAAAAATGATTTCATATTCTCTCATCCAAATCAGGCTGCGCCTGAAAGTCCGTGCAAATATAGAATTCCGAGGGAATGATGAGATCAAAATTATTTTCTCTTACCCGCTGCCGCGATTAGCCGAAAGTGGATGGCGTGGTTTCTTAGAAGCGTGTTTTGTCCAAATCCACCCGCTGCGCTGCATTTGCAATGCTGCGCTCAACTAAAACCGACCCATTAAGTATCAGAGTCAAGAGTAGATCTTGACATTCGACTCTTGGTTCTCTTTGTATTTGAAATCGCGTAAAGCGCGGGATTGTAAATCCTGCGCAGCACTTCTCTGCAAACTGAGCCAACTCGTTTTCCCGCTGCCACGAGATTAGCCGGAGGTGTATCGCGTGGTTTCTCGAAAGCGCGCGATACACAAAGGATTATGCCGACTACTTCGTACGTCGGCATGATCGTAATGGGGACTCACACAGCCATGAAAACCATGCACCTTTCAGGTGCTTGTTTTTTTATTCCCCCAAATCCACTTGAAAGCTAGCTAACTACAAGGGATTATGCCGACCGCTGCGCGAGTCGGCATGATCAGGCGAGGGACTCAACGCATCCATAAAAACCACGCACCATGCTAGTGCTGGTTTTTTTATTCCTCCAAATCCACTTGAAAGCTAGCTTTCGCGGATTTTGGGGAATAAAAAAACCGCCCCAATATCTCGGGGCGGTTTTCATGGTGCGGAGAGGGAGGGATTCGAACCCCCGGTACCTCTCGGTACGCCGGTTTTCAAGACCGGTGCATTCGACCACTCTGCCACCTCTCCTTTCTATATATAATCCTGAACATCGTCAGGGGTAGCCTTCGGAGCTCAAACGCAGATGGTCGTATCTACTTGCTCGTCCGGGGCGGCAAATTTACACCTTTTGTTTAATTCCCAAAAGGCAGGGTGACAATTTTCAAAAAAACTTCTGTTCTCCTCTCCCGCCCTATTTCTTAACTTCGCGCTATCAATAGATTTCAATGAATTTTAAGTCCGGATTTTTTACGACGCTCTGCTCCTTTTTTCTCGTGTTGTCGTGCCTGGCATCGCCGCGTGCATCCTTTAACTACAAGATTTTCTACATCCCAAACAAAAGTCCCGTGATCGAGACCTACTTCGATTTTGCTGGAAATTCGGTGATTCTCGCCGAAAACAAGGATGGAGAACTTCAAGGAAAAGTACAGCTCACGCTCATCTTTAAGCGAAACGATGAAATCGTCACCTTCGATAAGAAAATGATCGAGTCGCCCGAGATGACAACAACCACTCGCGTTGATTTTATCGATGTACAGCGATTTGCGATGAATTGGGGAGAATACGATCTCGAAATTCAACTCCGTGACCTCAATGATCCGGGCGACCTTGGATCAACCAACATCATTCCCATTCGGATTCCAGCGGCGCCAATAGATATTTTCATCTCAGACATCGAGCTGGTGCACGGTTACCAAAAGGCCACACGCCCTGGCCCGCTGACCAAATCGGGATACGATCTTCTGCCCATGGTCAATGACGATCGCATTCCCAACGAAATGGAAGAAGTGTTGCTCTACACCGAAATCTACAATACAAGCGATTTTCTCTTCGATGAGAAGTTTCTCGTAAAAGCCTATCTGGCCGATACTATCGCTAGCACTCCCGTGGCTAGCACACAAAAGTTCTTGCGTCGCGATACGGCAACGGTTATCCCTATTCTGCTGACTCTTCCAGTAGACCAAGTGGACGATGGATTTTACAACATCATCGTAGAGGCAGTAACCAAAGACGAACGCCTACTTGCGCGTCAAGCTCTTGGTGTACATCGCCAACGAGATCTACTCAAACTCAAATTTGAAGAACTCACCTACGAGTCGTTAGAAACGACCTGGGTTTATGAGATTACCGACAAATCGCGGATGTACGAATACATCAAATGCTTGCGGCCCATCGCCACAGACAGAGAACGACTGTCACTAGACAATGCTTTTAAAACCAAAGAAGCATCAGACCTAGGTAATATGCAGCGCTACTTCTTTGCCTTCTGGGAAAATAGGGCTGAAAAAGAACGAGAAAGCGAAAAACTTTGGAACGAGTACAAGGCCAAAGTCAATTTTGTACAAGACGAGTTTGGTACGCGCAATAAGCGAGGCTACGAAACCGATCGCGGGCGAGTTTACCTCAAGTACGGAGCTCCAGATGATATCACCGACCGACCAAACGATCCAAACACATATCCCTATGCTATTTGGCGGTATTACCGTACAGGACAGTTCAATAATGTGCGCTTCGTATTCTACGATCCATCGCTTATGGGTACCGATTACGATCTTCTTCATTGCGAATACATTCCCGGTGAGCTCAACAACCCAAACTGGCGCAATATGCTGATGGAACGCACAGTTGGATCAAACACGAACCCACAACAAACCAGGGATCGCATCGACGACAATTTCGAGAATCCACGTTAATCTGTAACTTCACGATTGAAACGAAACTATCTTGAAAGCAGCTGTCGTAATTCTGAACTACAACGGTAAAAACCACCTCGAGCGTTTTTTACCTTCTGTAGTGACCTACACCCCTACTTGGGCTGAGATCATAGTAGCTGACAATGCTTCAACCGATGATTCGATCGCCTTTATGGAATCGAAGTACCCGGAGATTACACTCATCAAGCTTAGCGAAAACACAGGATATGCAGGGGGCTACAATCGGGCGCTTGAAGAACTCGACCACCCCTATTTCGTCCTGCTCAATAGCGATATAGAAGTGACACACGGGTGGCTCGATAGCCTTGTCACATTTATGGACGCACGTGAGGACGTGGCTTGCGCTCAACCCAAGATCAAAGATCTCAAGGACAAAGCGAGATTTGAATACGCCGGAGCTAGCGGTGGATTTATCGACAAATACTGGTTTCCTTTCTGCCGTGGACGCATATTCGACCACTGCGAAAAGGACATCGGACAGCACGATAAGTCACGGGAAGTTTTCTGGGCGAGTGGTGCCTGTTTGATAATCCGAAAAGATGCCTTCTGGTCGGTAAAAGGGTTTGATGAGAATCTATTTGCCCACATGGAAGAAATCGATCTTTGCTGGCGATTAAAAAATCAAGGTGCTCGGGTGTACTGTATTCCAGAGTCGACCGTTTACCACCTAGGTGGCGGTACCCTCGATTCTCAGAATCCGCGAAAGACCTACCTAAACTTCCGGAACAATCTCTATATCACTGTAAAGAACGAGTACCGTTCGGGCCTTTTTCGTAAGCTTTTCGTGCGTATGAGTCTCGATGGACTGGCTGCATACAATTTTCTTTTCAACAAGGGGTTTGGACATTTTATGGCGGTGATGAAAGCTCATGCTCACTTCTATATCAATCTCCCTTCCACCATCAGAAAAAGGAAATATTGGAGATCACAGGTGAACTCGCCAAACCAAACAGGAAGCTATAAGGCCAGCATTGTAAAAGAGTATTACTTCAATCGCAAGAAAGTGTTTAGCGCCCTAACGACGCGACTCTTTGTGAGGCAACATCACAAAAAATAGCTCAGAGCCAGCTCGTAAGATTTTACTCCAAACCCCTGCACGACTCCAGCGGCATGAGCTGAAATCAAGGACTTTTGACGGATCCACTCCCTGCCTGCTACATTGCTGATATGCACTTCAATCACAGGAGTTGAGATGGCTCTTATGGCATCGGCCAAAGCCAAAGACGTGTGGGTGAAAGCTCCAGGATTTAATAAGATCCCTTCTACCGACTCTGTCTGGGCTCTATGCAAGGCATCGATCAACTCAGACTCAGACTGACTCTGGAAGTAAGAGATTTCCAGCTCGGGAAACTTGGCTCTTAGACCTTTCAAGACGTCTTCGAACGTCTCACTGCCGTATAGGGTCGGCTCCCGCTTTCCCAATAAATTCAAATTCGGCCCGTTGATAATTAAAACCTTCGCCACGTGATGGAGTTTAAATTCTAGTCAAATTTACACAACCATCTATACTGCCCCAATTGTGGATTGGAATTCACTCGAAAAAGGATTTGCGAATTACCTCTTGCTCGAACGCGGCTTGAGCCAGAACTCCATCGAGGCATACCGAAACGATGTTGCCAAGCTACGCACCTTTTTCACCATTGATCAGCCCAAAAAAGCCACGCAGGTCCAATACGCCGATTTGTCGGAGTTTATCCATACCATAGCCCAATCTGGGCAGGAAGCTGGCACTCAGGCTCGGCTCATTTCAGGGGTGAAATCCTTTTTCAAATACCTGTTTATGGAAGGCGTGCGCGAAGACGACCCCTCTGATTTACTCGAAGCTCCAAAACTTATGCGTAAGCTTCCCGACACGCTGAGCTATGGCGAAATTCTAGACTTAATAGACGGGCTGGACCTGAGCAAACCAGAAGGAACCCGAAACAAGGCCATGCTCGAAACTATGTACAGCTCAGGTCTGCGGGTTTCTGAACTCATCACCTTACTGATCTCCAATATCCACGAGAGAGAAGGATTTATCCGAGTGATTGGGAAAGGCGACAAAGAACGACTTGTGCCCATCGGACAGAGGGCGCTGAAATACATCGCCATTTATCGCGATCAGGTGCGAAATCACATGTCCATTTTGGATGAACACAGCGATGTTCTCTTTCTGAATCGGAGGGGAAAACCGCTGAGCCGTGTTATGGTCTTCAACATCGTGAAAGACGCCGCGGCGAGTGCTGGAATCACTAAAAATATTAGCCCACATACCTTTCGCCATTCGTTTGCCACCCACTTGGTGGAAAATGGTGCCGACTTAAGAGCTGTTCAGGAAATGTTGGGCCACGAAAGCATCACCACCACAGAGATTTATACGCATTTGGATCGCTCCTACCTGCGAGACAATATTCTCAAGTATCACCCCCGAAACGCTGACTGAAAAGCCAGGGTTTCTTCTTTTGCTCAAGGATCAAGGCAGCAAGTAGCCCAGCATACTCCAAAGCGATGTAGCCCCACTTCGGTCCTATTGCTCCTTGATAATGCGAATAACTCAGCACGACCAATCCGGCCCATGCCAGTACAGCAAACCTTCGCGACATCAAGGCAAAGAAAACAAGGGGAATCACATACCAGGGATGAACTGTAGGCGACAAAATCAAGAAGATCAAGAAGGCAACTAAGCCGAGCTCAAAGAGATTGGCCTGTCGGTACCGAAAGGAAATCCAGAAGATTTTGACCGCGATCAATACACCGAGCACGGGAGAAAGAATCTCGATAGGGTTGTATCCTAGAATCGCTGTTCCAATCTGCTGAGCGATGTAATAGATCGACGCATTAAACTCGAATATACCGTAGTAAATCCCCAAACCATCGGTAAAAGCCGACAGCGTGTCACCGGGGAGCCACATCAAAGCCGTGATACTCAAGAGCACCAAACTCACTGCCGCGAACTTCCAAAATCCTTTTTTCAACAGCTGGAACAGAATAATGGGCCCCGTGATCAGGGAGACGAATTTCATCAACACCGCCGAAGTCCAGCCGATGGCGCTTCCCACGACCTTTCTTCGGTGAAGCTCGATAAAAGCCACACCCAGAATTGGAACCCAAATGGCCTCAAAATGAAGATTTCCAAATCCTTCGAGCACCACCAGTGGATTGAGCAAATACATCAAGCCAAAGGGCAAAAGCGATCGTGCTCCGCGGTACATGTATAAAACCAAGAGAAGCTCGAAGGCTAATATGATCAAACGCAAACTCAATACTCCCTGCACCATACTTCCACCCGAAAGAAAATACATCAAGCCAAAAATGGCCTGATGATACGGCGGGTATATGCTCGGATACTGGGCTGAATTCATCTTCTCGATGAGTTCATTTGCGAGGGCTTGATTCTTAAATTGCTCTATCGGTATCTCATTCGGAATGTTCCCCAGCGAATTGAATCCTTCGTTGAGCATCATTCCATCCCACATAAACCGGTAAAAGTCGTCGCTAAGGAGTGGCAGTTCAAAAAGGAAGGGAACGCGAACGGCTATGATCAAAACGATACCTATTCTGAGTGGCAAAGACTGCATTCGATAAAGCGGCACTAAGTAAGCCGCCGTGGCAATCAGAAAAAGAAATGAAAGAAGCAGGAAATCATCTCGCGTTACAAATCCGAGCACTGACATGGTAGCCAGGTAAACGACCAAAAAAAGAAGGTTCAGATTTCGGGTAGCACTCATGATGCCTGGGTGTGCTTGACAGAGTAATAAAACACCGAAGC
This sequence comes from Cryomorpha sp., assembly GCA_965230375.1. Classification (GTDB taxonomy): domain Bacteria; phylum Bacteroidota; class Bacteroidia; order Flavobacteriales_D; family Cryomorphaceae; genus CBDDKU01. Next base: position 91,078 of record CBDDKU010000010.1, on the reverse strand, counting down.
AAAACCGAAAATGAGCATGAGATGCATGATAACAAAGCCCCACTCGCCGCTGTACAAGTCATAAAATAATGCAAGTCCAAAATAGAGTGCGAACAGCCCTTCCATCCAAGTTAATGCCGGTATTTTCCCACTGGTGTACCGTTTGTTTTTGAGCGTACCGACTTCCCCTACCAAATTCCATTTTGGTGTTCTCACAAATGGGGTACGCCTTCCGAAATACCCCGACATGGCGGCTCTGGCGTTGTGCAGACTCATTCCCATCGAAATACTGAGAAAGGCAGCGTACATCCACAAAAACCGTCTCCAGCTCGACTTGGGCATGACTCGTATGAAAGCGGTAAAATACATGGCGGCCAATACGAAAAAGCTAAAGACCAGTATCGTTCCAAATAGAAAGAGACTTCCGTATCCCGGGTTGTTTATTTTGATAAAGACCAAGGGAAATGAGAGCAGAGAGCAGAGCACGATCCACAAGAACACCGATGAATTCATCAGGTGAAACAAAGCATGAACACGCGTTGTGAAAGGAATTTTCCTTTGTCGAAACACCTGTGGCACATGCTTCACAGCGCATTCGGCGGCTCCTTTATTCCACCGGTATTGCTGGCTTTTAAGGGCAGTCATTTCAGCTGGCAGCTCAGCCGGAGACACGATGTGTTCCAAAAATCTGAAATCCCAACCGGCCATCTGCGCTCGATAGCTCAAGTCCAGATCTTCGGTGAGCGTATCAGCGCACCAACCACCAGCTTCTTCAATACACTGTCGCCGCCAAACTCCGGCAGTTCCATTAAAATTAATGAAGTGAGCCCCTTGATTTCTTCCTTTCTGCTCCACAGTGAAATGCGCATCGAGTGCGAATGCCTGAATCTGAGTAAGCAGCGAGAAGTCGCGATTTAAATGTCCCCACCGCGTTTGAACCATACCAACCTTGGCCATTGAAAAGTAAGGAATGGTCTCCTTGAGAAAAGAAGGTGGCGGAATAAAATCGGCGTCGAAAATAGCCACGAAAGGCGCTGTTGAATGGTCCAATCCGTACTGCAGCGCTCCCGCCTTAAACCCCTTCCGTTCGGGTCGCTTCACATGTGAAATTCGGTAGCCTTTCTCTTGCCAATATTCCACTTTCCGTGCTGCCAGTTCAAAACTCTCGTCGGTGCTATCGTCCCAAAACCTGCACCACCAATTTCTCCTTCGGATAATCGAGACTTACGGCGGCATCGATCAACCGCTCCACCACGTAGTACTCGTTGAAAACGGGCAGTTGAATCAATACTTCGGGCAATTTATCGGGAAAAGCTGGTATCTCAACAATCTCTTTGCGCGCACGGAGATACTTCAAGAGCAAGTTGAGCTGCACCAAGCTGTACGCGAAGATGAACAGCATGGAAACGCCGTAAATTCCAATGACTATCCACGCCCAACTATGCATACTTCAAAATCGTTGTAATAATCTTGTATCCCGCCATAATCGTACCCTTCACAGTACCCGTTATTTTCGACACCCCAATTCGTTTCCGATATCGCACAGGCACTTCTGTATAGCTTATCTTCTTCTTCAACACCTTCACTTGCATCTCGACAGTCCAGCCAAAATTTCGGTCTTCCATGCCGATTTCTTCCAGTGCTCTCCACGTGATAGCCCGAAAAGGGCCCAAATCGGTGAAGTGAGCTCCATAAATCATTTTCATCATCGTAGTCGCCAGCCAATTCCCGAAAATTTGCTGGGGCATCATGGCTCCCTTTTCACGTTGGCCCAGCGCCCTACTCCCGATAACCAATTCTGCCCTTCCTTCTGAGATGGGCTGAATCAAATCGACCATCTCTTCGGGGTAATCCGAATGGTCGGCATCGATAAACACCACCACTTCGGGCTGAACGTCCAATGATCGCAATTCGGCCAGACCACGCAAGCAAGCCGCTCCGTAACCTTGCTCCGATTCCGAAACCACTTTGGCTCCGGCTTCTGATGCAAAATTAGCTGTTTGATCGGTGGAGTTGTTATCAACCACAATGACATGCCTAACAAGATTTTGTGGAATCTCTCTGATCACTTCTCCAATAGCATCCGCTTCGTTAAAAGCGGGAATAACCACATCTATGATTTGCCCCATTTACTCCGATAAGTTCAGTTTGGCGCCGTCGCTACCGATGATAATGGGATCGTCGTTGATTCGCCCTTCTTCCGGTCCGTTTTCCAACTTGAGCACACCTCGCGGACAAACCGCCGAGCAAACTCCACAACCCACGCAGCTTGAACGAACGATGTTCTGCCCCCGTTGAGCGTACCACCTGACGTCTATTCCCATTTCGCAATAGGTGGAGCAATTTCCACAAGAGATGCATTGGCCACCGTTTGTGGTAATTCGAAACCGACTTTTAAACCGCTGCACAAAGCCCAGGTAAGCCGCCAAAGGACATCCAAAGCGACACCACACGCGGCTTCCCATCACCGGGTAAAAACCAGTTCCTACAGCCCCGGCAAAGACAAATCCGATCAGGAATCCATAGTTTGACCGGATAGCGTACGAGCTGATGCCCAGCAATTCAGAAGTTCCTGTAAAAGCTGTGTAGGCAACCCAAACGGTCATCACCACGGCAAATACCAAAACGGAATGGATTAAGTAGCGCTCAATTTTCCAGGCTCCCAATCGCTTATCGCTCAGGTGGCGGTATGGATCTCCCACCGTCTCGGCCAATCCACCGCAGCCACAGACCCAGGAGCAATACCAGCGCTTCCCGTAGAAATAGGTGAACACTGGTACTCCGATGGCGAAAAGGACTATACCCCAAAAGAGCAGGAATAGACCCAGCGTTCCTTCCTGCAAATACTGGTCAATGCGGTAGTCGAAAAAGAAGGTATACTCCAGCGGCCAAGCGCTTTTTAGATCGTAAGCGGGTAACTGAAGGCGGGTGAGAATCTGTGGAAGCGTAAAGGCGAATACCACTTGAAAGAAAAAGACAGACCCCGTTCTAACCTGCTGATACTTGTTGCCGAGATACTTCAAAAACATCCGCAGCCCCATGATAAACATGGTCAGGGTGTAGAGAAAGCCATAGAGAAACCACTGGCTTGACGCCCCGCCCGACATCCACTCGGATAGCGGATCGAGCAAAACGGATTGGTTGACCAGAAAGGCCGGAAACTTGTACAACACGATATAAAAAGCCACGAGAGCTGCGAAAACGAGCAAGGCTGATCCTTTTCCCGTTTGGCTCTTTCGGTGGTAGATGTGATCGTTCTTTATGCCCGGACTACTATTAAACAAAGGAATGAGATAAATAAAGCTCCCGAGGGTAGCCAATCCAAAAATCAGCCAGGCAGCCAGACCCGAACGAAGCCAGGTTGGCGTTCCCGCCTTCATCACTTCCATGCGGAAGTTTTCGCGACTCCTATCTCCCACTCCAAATTCATTGACAGCAGCGGCATTCACATCGCTTACCTTTGCTTTGAATTCACTTTGAAAAGAATCAAAACTCTCCCACTCTCTTCCAATCATCCAATTGGTGTATTCAGCTAGCTTTTCGCTCGTCCATTCCTTGCCTTCTAATGCTTCTTGAATGAACTCTTCTGTGTAGGCCGATGAATGTCCATCCAACTGGCCTAGCAATAAGTCCAGTTCTTGATCTGAGATTCCTTTTTGAGAATTGATGAGTTGATTGTACTGGTCTATCTTTTCTCCGACCCGAGAAAAAATCAGGACAGGCGGTGCATCGTCCAAATCTTTAAGTATTTGGGTGAATTCTGGCCCTTTAATTTCGTTCAGCTCAGATTCATCTGCTTCCTGAAAAGAGATATCGACGAGAAAAGTCAAGCCGATAAAGGCAAAGGTCGCCAGCAGAATGATTGTAGAACCAATCTTCTTAATCACTGTTTCTTTCATCTGCTCAGCAAAGATTTAAGAATGTTCGACTTTTTGGGCTTGATTCCCGTTTGGGATTGAAAGGAGGCGGTGAAATCTTTCACCCAGTTTCGGTGAAATTCAGCATCGAAGTCAGCGGCGCTTATTCCACCAACCACATCACCTACCGCCTTTTCGGCTCGGAGCATGCGATCAAAATACTCGTGTCGCAAGCGCACCCCGAAGGAGTTGATTCCTTGAAATACCAGACTCTCTTGGTGGTACGCTACCGTTATAAACTGATTCTCTCCTTTCTGCTTCCAGAAAAAGTGCTTTTGACTCTCTGATTCTTCGGCATCAACCGTTCCGTAGGTCTGGTATTCGATATCAAAAAACTTTGCCGAATTGAACCAAGGTCCAGGGTTGTAGGCCTTTTTCTTTCCTGCCAAAGTCTGCCCCAGCGCTTCCCCCATCATTCGCCCGACGTACCAGACTGGCTCTATGGATTTTCGCCCAGCTACTGGACTGCGCATTTCAGCGCAATCGCCAGCGGCATAGATATTGGCGTAATTGGTCTGAAGGTATTCATTGACAACTATCCCCCGGTTGACTTCAATTCCCGTTCCGTCTATAAACTCAACATTAGGCGTCACTCCGGTGGTTATCCCGACAATCTCGCATGGAAGCTCTTCGCCGTTTGAGAGCTTCACTCCGCGAACACAGCCTTTTTCATCACCTAGAATCTCATCTAATTCGGTATCGAATCGCAAATCGACCCCATGCGATGCGATGTGCTTTCCAATCCACTCCCCTTCTGAAGATGTAATCACATTTCCCCAGAAGTGTCCACCGCGTACGAGAATGGTGACATGGATATCTCTTGTCAAAAGCATCTCAGCCAACTCCACACCGATCAACCCCGCACCGACGATCACCGCCCGCTTAGTAGGATGCTCTTTCTCGAATGGCTTTGGCGTTTGACTCTCAAGATTCTCGAGATCTTGATAACTAAAAAGCCCTTGCACACCTTTTAAGTCCTGACCCGGCCAATCGAAGTACTTGGTACGCGAACCCGTGGCTATCACCAAATTGTCGTAGTCTAAAACTTCTCCCGACTTAAGTCGGATCTGGTTTGATTCGGGGTTGACCTTCTCGACATAATCTTGAATTAGTTCGATCTTATTCTTCTCCCAAAACCAATTCTCATAGGGCTGGGTATGCTCGAACTTCATATGCCCCATGTATACGTACATCAGAGCCGTGCGCGAGAAGAAATAAGGTGTTTCGGAAGAAATAACACGGATTCGCTGATTATCGTTTTTTCGGAGGTGACGGGCAGTCGTGATTCCCGCTATACCATTTCCAATAATCACAGTACCGTTTTTCATTCAAGGGCTTTATAACCTTCAAAGTAAGTCTTTTTGAAACGCATTTTCTGGTCGGATCGGCGACAGATTCGAAATCAATCCACGAATCGGGTAAAATTGGGCTTAATCAATCCAAGTCGATTGCCTAAATTGCACCTCGCGAAAATCAGAATTATGAGAAGAATCTTTACGCTTTTGGCCGGTTTGGCTGTACTCATTTCCTTTCCAACATTTTCTCAACACGCATTCCTTGAGCAAGGACTTATCGATATGCTCGACGGTGCCGAGAATAATGAACTGATCCCCATTATGCTCTTGGTTGAAAATGGAGTGGATATGGAAGCCCTGAAGGATGAATTCAGTGCAAACCAAACACCTGTTAACCAGAGACCACAAATCGTGATGCAGCGCTTGAAGACGGCAGCTGATGAAAATCAGCCACAAGTGATTTCTGCCATTCGAAATTCGGGATACATCTTCGATAAGCTCCAGCAATTCTGGCTGGCTAACGCTATTTCGCTCGAAGCAGAACCCGCATTGATCGAGGTTTTGGCTAATCATTCGGCAGTAGAGCACATTGGTTTGAACATGCCGGAGTACTCCTTGCAAAAACCGACACTTGGCAGTGGAGATGCAAAAATAGAAGGTGGAATTGAACCAGGATTGGAAGCGATTGGAGCACCATTTATGTGGGCCATGGGCTATACCGGACACGGCCGAGTGGCTATGACCTTCGATACAGGTGTAGTTACCGACCACCCAGCACTTCAAGAGCGCTACCTGGCCAATCTCATGCCGATCGAATCGACTTGGTTTGGCTACGACAGCGAACTTCCTACCGATAAGCCTAGCAGCCACGGAACCCACGTAACGGGTATCATGCTCGGTCTCGATGATGCTACAGCCGATACCATTGGTGTCGCTCCTGAAGCCTATTTCATAGCTACCGATCCCATTGTTTCGAATCTCGCCAACATTAAACCACTCTCGGAGCTCATGCTGGCATACCAATGGGCGCTGAACCCAGATGGAGATGAATCCACGACGAACGACATCCCGGATGTAATCAATAACTCTTGGGGCCGCGACAACAGCGTAATAGACCAAGGTTGGACCGTATGTCCTGAGCTCGTTGTTCCTTTTCTCGATGCTGTCCTTGCGGCAGGCATTGCCAACGTTTTTAGCGCTGGTAATGAAGGTCCAGATGCGGAGACGATCGGTGTGCCACACAACATCAACACGGGACTTGTAAATTCATTCACCGTAGCTGCCACATCGGCTACAGGAAGCCACACCGTTGCCGACTTCTCGAGCCGCGGACCAAGCCTTTGCGGTGGTGAAGGAAGCATTCTGATCAAACCTGAAGTAGCTGCTCCTGGAGTAAACATTCGCTCTGCCATTGGCGGTGGTGATTACGACTTCTTCAGCGGGACTTCGATGGCAGCGCCGCATACATCCGGAGCTGTGCTCCTACTCAAGGAAGCTTTCCCAATGGTGACTGGTGAAGAGATTCAATTAGCTCTGTACAACACGGCACTCGATCTTGGTATACCAGGTGAAGACAACACCTATGGTATGGGATTCATCAGTCTTCCCGATGCTTACGATTACCTATCTGAAACCTATGAGCCGGTTCCGCCTGCTGTTTTAGTGAACGACCTGTCCATTACGGCTATCACTTCACCAAACCTTGATTTTGGGTGCTCGCCTGATGGAAATACAACAGTCGTTCCAGCAATCGAAGTAACCAATTTCGGAACAACGGCAATCGATGAGTTTACCGTGAGATACGATATCAACGGTGAAGGTGAAGTAGAGATGGAAATCACTCAAACCATCGCCCCTGGTGAGACAGTAGAAATTACCCTTTCTGAAATTTCGACTTCAGCCCAAGGACTTGCCGAGCTCCACATCCGCATTGATGAATTGGACGAGGAGTACGACCTGTGGAACAACCACCGCGTAACGCGTTGGTACCAGCTACCGAATTATCAAGACGATCTACTCACTTTTGGTGAAACCTTCGACAACGGTATCGATCCTGACCTTTGGATTGTCAGCAATCCCGATGGGGAGATTACCTGGGATACGATTAACGCTATCCAACCAGATGACCAGATGGGTCCTACTGCCTGGATGAATCACCCTGACTACAGCAATATTGCCAGTCAGAAAGACCAGCTCGTGTCTCCTGTTTTCGATTCAGAGAGCTTTAACGGAACCTTGTTTGTCGTACTCGATTACTTCTACCGAAAGCGCGGAAACAACTCGTTTACCCAAGACACCCTGAGTGTATATGTGAACCAGGGCTGTGCGGAAGAACCGCAACTTCTTTGGTCAGCTGGTGGCGAAGATCTTTGGACTAATCCCGATGCGCAGCAGAATGCCTTCCCAGAATCATCGAGCGATTGGAACACCTTGGCTCTGCCTTTTGAAGTCGAAGAATCGAGCTTCTACTTTACGATAGAAACCAAGAACCGACGAGGAAACAATATTCTGGTTGACAATATTTACGTGGCCACACAAGTTGGCGTAAGAGATCAGGGCCCAGATGTCAAGTTCTCGGTATTCCCCAACCCTAGCTCTGGTGAGATCACCATTATTCCAAACGAAGCACAACAAGTAATGAGCATCTCAATCCGAGATATTCAAGGCCGCACAGTTGAGCAAATCACCGGCTACCAACAGGCCTACCAGCTTGACTTGAACGTAGAATCGGGCGTGTATCTCATTACGCTGAATTATGCTTCAGGCCAGACCAGCACGCAGAAGTTGGTTTTGAACCCATAAGACTAAATCTCTTTGATATCGCAAAACCCCGACATAAGTCGGGGTTCTGTATTTTGAAGAGTTAAGCAATATTCATTTTCAGCTTTCGTTCTTTCAGTGGACTTAATGAGACTATATGAGACAGACTATTCTTCTATTTTTCTTAGCTACATCTATGAGCTTCGCCCAAGACCAGTCTCTGATATACGCCAGTTACCTCGGCGGATCGGGACAAGAAGGTAGTTCACCAAAGGTGACTGGCAAGAATGGTAAATGGGCTGTTCTAGGGAGTACGGAGTCCTTGAATATGCCGACACTAACCCCCTTTCAAGCAAATCACAATGGTGGAATAACTGACAACTATATTTCTGTTTTCGATGAGTACGGACAACAAACCTTTGGCACTTACTTTGGTGGAACAGGTAGTGAATCGGGTACGTGCGCTGTACGAATCACGGATTTTGGCTACATTCTAATTGGGGGAAATACGGATTCACACGACCTACCTGTCACAGGTGGTGCTCACGATACAATGCTCAATGGCGAAACAGACGGTTTCCTCGCTTTGCTTTCCGAATCCGGCGAACTGCAGTTCTGCACGTACTTTGGCGGGAACGCATTGGACAATATCCGCGACGTCGAATACGATCAATTTGGAAACTTCTATCTCGCAGGTAGAACTTCGAGTCCGAATTTGGCAACAGAGGGCGCGCACAAAACAGAAGTATCAGAAAAGGATGCCTTTCTCGCAAAGTTCAACAGTGAAGGAGACTTGATGTGGTCAACTTATTTCGGTGGAGAGAATGTGGAAGTCTTTAGAAAAATCGAAGTCAGTAATGACGGGCAGAAAATCTACTGTGTAGGATCCACAACTTCGAGCTCTGGAATCAACTTTAATGGTTGGCAAGAGACTCAAGGATCAGCTACGGACGGATTACTCACCTGCTTTAACACTCTAAATGGTTCAGTAAACTGGTCTACCTATTACGGAGGAGAAGGTGGTGACTACGTTTTTAGTCTGGCATGTACTGACGATGATAAATTGGCTATTGTTGGGCAAACTTCTTCTGACAACAATATTGCTTCTATCGATTCTTATCAATCGCAAAGAGCGGGAGACGGAGACTTGTTCGTCGCTCTCTTTGATGAAAACGGCCAGCGCGAATGGGGAACTTATCTAGGAGGAACTGAGAATGAGTATCCACAAGCCGATATCATCGTTCAAAACAATGAGATTATCGTTCAAGGCTACACACTTTCTCCAGATAATATTGCTGTAGGTAATCCTATGGAGCCCATTTTTATCCCAAACATTGCAATCGGTCATCAGTCATTTCTCAGTTCCCTTAGCCTAAATGGCAATCTAAATTGGGGTACCTATTTTATGACGGGACAACCAGGTGGGGCTCATGGTTTAGCAAGTGTGAGTAATGAAAAGTTCGCCGCAGTTGGGACGATTACCCCAGAAGGAATAGAAGATATGATTTCGCCTGACGCGTATCAAAGTTCTTATGGTGGGAGTAATCGAGATTACACACTTTTCATTTTTAAAGCGAACTCGCTATCAGCAGAAAACATTTCCAAAGAAAGTCTCAGTATCTACCCCAACCCTGCTCAAAATCAAGTAACCATATCGAGAATCGACAACCAACAAATCTCTCGAATAGACCTTCGCGATATGGCGGGGAAACTTGTTTTATCTTCTTCTGAGCTGGCGTCAAACAAAGTGAATTTGGGTGACCATCCACCCGGAGTATATATCATCTCCGCTACTTTCGCATCAGGTGAAATTGCAACGCAGAAGCTGGTAATTCAGCCATGAGTCCGTTTCAAACTGAATTGATAAAACCCCGGCCTCGGTCGGGGTTTTGTATTATAATGGGTATTAGTTAAACCTAAGTCGATTTCCAATTGTCATATTTAACGTATATTCTGTCTAACCGACACAGCCAATGCAGAAATTGATTTACTTTTGTTCACCTGTTATGAGTAAAACGCTTTTAGTATTTCTCTTTTTCAGTTGTTTGGGCCTTTCTATCGCCCAAGCGCAAACCACCGACGAAGATCTTATCCAGTTTTCAGGAGTTGTAATTACAGGTGATTCGCTGAGCCCCGTTCCTTTTACCAATGTGGTGGTAGAGCAATCTGCTCGCGGAACCATGACGGATTATTATGGTTACTTCTCATTTGTTGCTCAAAAAGGTGATTCGATTTTATTCTCAGCAGTGGGATACGAACGTGCGCGCTTCGTGATTCCCGATACCCTAACGAGCAATAAGTACTCGCTGATCCAAATCATGCGTACCGATACCGTCCAGCTTCAGGAAACAGTGGTTTACCCATGGCCGACTCGGGAGCAGTTTAAGGAAGCTTTCCTCGCTATGGAACTACCCGAAACAGATTACGAAAGGGCCCAGAGAAATCTCCAACAAGCCGATATGATCGCGCGAATGGACGCAGCCATGCCGAGCGGTGGAGAGACCTTTAAGTATTCCATGAACGAATACCAGAGTCAGATCTACTACGCCGGTCAGGCACCCCCACAGAACATCTTCAACCCCATCGCCTGGACTCAATTTATCAAAGCTTGGAAAGACGGCGATTTCAAATCTGAACGCAAACGCGGCGAAGGGCAATAAACTTTCGCCAAATCAGTTATGTTTGCGGGAAGAATCGAAAGTTCATCAAATTGGGTTTCAGACATATTTTACTCGCACTGCTCGTGTTGGCTCCAGCGCTTACTTGGGCGCAAACCAATGCTACCGTAAAGGGAAAACTTAAGGACAAGAGCGGCTTGCCAATTGAGTATGCCAATGTATATGTGCGATCTCAGAATGCCGGAACCTTTTCCGAAGACGACGGTAGTTTTGAGCTGGCTCTCCAATCTGGTGATAGCCTTCTTCTCGAATTTTCGCACACGGCTTTCAAAAACAGCCAACAATACATCAAGCTAAATCCCGGTCAAAACAAGTACCTCGAAATAACCCTTGAGTACAACAGTTTGAAAGGTGTGGAAGTGCGGGAGAATAAATCGAAGCGAACCACCCTGGTACCTGTTCCGATTAAGGACATCAAAGTAAACCCCAACGTACAGCAAGGAATCGAAAGCGTGCTGACCTCGCAGCTCGGAGTGAGTATGAACAACGAGCTGAGCTCCAACTACAGCGTTCGTGGTGGATCTTTTGCCGAAAACCTGGTTTACGTCAACGACATCGAAGTGTATCGCCCGTTTCTGGCTCGCTCTGGAGAGCAGGAAGGATTGAGCTTTCCAAACCCCGATATGGTAGGAAGCATCTACTTTAGTGCGGGCGGATTTGATGCGCGATACGGTGATAAAATGAGCTCTGTGCTCGATATCCAATACAAGAAGCCGAAGAAATTTGGTGGTGCATTTTCGGCGAGTTTATTGGGTGGATCGCTAGCCTTGGAGAGCGCATCCAAAAACGGAAAGTTCACACAAGTATCGGGTGTAAGGTACATGACCAACCAATACATCCTTGGAAGTCTGGATACTGATGGTGACTACCAGCCAAACTTCACCGACGTCCAAACCTATTGGACATACGCATTCAACAAGAAATGGGAAGTTTCATTCTTGGGAAACTACGCCAACAACGAGTATAAATTTGTACCGAGCGATCGAACGACCAACTTTGGAACGATCAACGAAGCGCTGCAGTTTACCGTTTTCTTCGAAGGTCAGGAAGTCACTTCTTTTGAGACCTTCTTTGGAGCGATTTCTACTGAAAACAAACCCAACTCTGATACCAGACTCAAGTTTACCGCTTCGGCCTTCCGGACTTTTGAAAACGAGACTTTCGATATTTTCGGCCAATACTCGCTCGATGAGTTGGAGCGGGATTTAGGAGATGACGAGTTTGGGGATATTGTCCGAAATCGCGGTGTAGGGTCTTACATAGACCACGCCCGAAATAGACTCGACGCAACAGTTTTTTCCCTGCAACACCGAGGATATAAAACCATCGACAACAAATACCTGCAATGGGGTGTGACCTGGCGTGGTGAAGAAATCAATGACTACCTAAGCGAGTGGAGCTACGTAGATTCAGCAGGCTACTCCGTTCCCACTCGGCCTTCAAACCAGATTATTCTTCAGGATGTGATCAAAGGTCGAAACCAGGTCCAGTCGAACCGCTACATGGCCTATGTGCAAAATAGCTGGGACTGGCTTCTCGACAATGAAGCGCAAGTGTCGGCTACCCTCGGGATCAGGGGGCAGTACTGGGACTACAACGATCAAACCGTGATCAGTCCGCGTGGAAGCATATCGTGGAAACCGAATTGGCAAAAGCAGATCAACGATAGCACCATTCTCAACAAGGATGTGATATTTTACTTCAGCACAGGATTTTACTACCAGCCACCCTTCTACCGCGAGCTCCGCGGTCTAGACGGGACGCTCAACCCCGAAATGCGGGCTCAAAAGTCCATCCACTTTGTGCTTGGTGCCGACATGAACCTGCGGATTTGGGACCGAACGTTTAAGTTTATCACCGAAGCATACTACAAAGCTCTTTACGACTTGGTGCCGTATGAAGTCGACAATGTGCGCCTACGCTACTACGGCGACAATAACTCAAACGGGTACGCTACTGGAGTTGATTTAAAAATTAACGGAGAGTTTATCCCAGGGATCGAGTCCTGGGCGAGTTTGAGCTTTCTGAGCACCAAGGAAGACATCACCGATGATTTCTATTACGATTACTACAACAGCGATGGGGACTTGATACAGTCTGGCTTCACTCAAAATTCCACACCAGTGGATTCCGTTATCAACTATCCGGGCTATATCCCCCGCCCTACCGATCAGCTGGTTTACTTCAGTTTGTTCTTCCAAGATGAGATGCCTTCCTTTCCGAGTTTTAAAGTACACGTGAATGTCCTTTTCGGCTCAGGTCTTCCATTTGGGCCACCCGACAATGAGCGCTACAAGGATGTGGAGCGCTACCCTTCCTACCGAAGAGTTGATCTTGGGTTTTCAAAAGATTTAAAATCAAAAGAGCCCAATAAAGGGCTCTTCAAAAACTTCGAAAGGGCTGTCTTGAGCGTCGAGATCTGGAACCTGATGGATATCAACAACACCATCAGCTATACCTGGGTTAAGGAAAGCAGCGGTCGCCAATACGGGGTTCCAAACTTCCTTACTTCTCGCCGACTCAACGTCAAGCTGGCTTTTACTTTTTAAAGTTTAGGATCGTATCGGTTATAATCGCTACGCAGTCCATCAATTGCTCTTCGTTCATTACTAATGGTGGTGCAAAGCGAATGATGTTCCCGTGAGTTGGCTTGGCTAGAAGTCCGTTATCTCTAAGCGCCAAACAAATTCTCCAAGCTGTATCGCTATCTTCCGTATCGTTGATCAAGATAGCGTTTAGCAATCCCTTTCCGCGTACTGCATTCACCAAGTCAGACTTGGCCACCAGCTCGTTCATCTTGGCTCGGAATATTTCTCCTAGTCGGCGTGCATTTTTCGCCAGCTCTTCGTCTTTAATTACTTCCAGTGCAGCAACAGCAACTTTGGCAGCTACAGGGTTTCCACCGAACGTAGAACCGTGCTGTCCTGGCTTAATCACGTTCATGATGTGATCGTCAGCCAATACCGCTGATACGGGATATACTCCACCCGAAATAGCTTTTCCTAGAATGAGAATATCAGGCTTTTGATAAGTCGCTGGGTCTTTCTCACAGGTATTTCCACATGAGCAGTCTCCACATACCGCGAGAAGTGATCCAGTGCGGGCAATTCCCGTTTGCACTTCGTCGGCGATAAATAGGACATTGTTTTCGTTGCAAAGATTCTTAGCTCCTTCAATAAATCCTTCATCCGGAACGAAAACACCCGCTTCACCTTGGATAGGCTCTACGAGGAACCCTGCAATATTCTCTTCTTTCAATGCATTCTTCAATGCATCCAGATCATTGTATGGAATTCTGATAAACCCTTCTGTATAAGGACCGAAATTCTTCCGCGCGTCTGGGTCATTTGAGAATGAGATAATCGTCGTGGTTCTTCCGTGGAAGTTGTTGTCACAAACGATGATCTTTGCTTTGTTTTCGTCAATCCCCTTTACTTCATAGGCCCACTTTCTGCAGATCTTAATAGCTGTCTCCACAGCTTCTGCACCCGTATTCATTGGCAAGAGCTTGTCGAAACCGAAATATTCAGATGCAAACTTCTCGTACGGGCCAAGCGCATCGTTGTAGAATGCTCGAGAAGTAAGCGTCAGGGTTTTAGCCTGATCCATCATGGCCCCAACTATTTTCGGGTGGCAGTGCCCTTGGTTTACCGCAGAATACGCCGAAAGAAAATCGTAGTACTTCTTTCCTTCCACATCCCATACGTGAACGCCTTCTCCCCTTTCCAAAACAACCGGTAGCGGGTGGTAATTATGCGCTCCATGGCGGTTTTCTAGTTCAATCAATTCTCCTGTTCTCGTTGTTGTATCGATGTGGTCCATTGCCTAATTCATTTAGATTTTAATAACTCCTTCAAAGTTCCGTCAAATCTTCAAATCCGCCAAATTTCTGTTCCTTTGCAGCAAAATTCAAGTAGGCGCAGTTGAACAAGAAGAAAATAAAACGGGGAACCGAGCTCGAAATCGATATTGAGAAGGCAGCTTTTGGTGGAAAAGGCATTGGGAAATTGGAAACGGAAGATGGTTCACTGATCGTTTTTGTACCGAATACAATCCCCGGCCAGCGCGTAAAAATGCGCGTCGAAAAATCGAGAAAAAGACACCTGGAAGGAAAGCTTCGTGAGATCATATCACCTTCTCCCGACGAGGTAGAAAACGAGTATCAGCCTATTGCTGGAGCCCCTTTTGCTCGTCTGCCGATTGACATCCAGGAAAAGTACAAGAAGGAGTCAAGCCTTGATTTAATGAAGCGCATTGGGGATCAACCCGATATTGAATCCAAATTTGATAAGTACATTTCATCTCCTTCCGTTTGGCACTATCGCAATAAGATGGAATACGCTTTCGCCGCCATACGATACGACTTGGAGACTGGTGAAGAGCTCGACGAGTTTGCGCTGGGTTTTAAGCACCGTGGTACTTGGTGGATGGTAGAAAACCTCGACAACGACAGCGGACTGTTCGACCGAGAGGTCGAATCGAAACTTCATGAGATCAGAACCTTCTGTGAAAAAACCGGATTACCACCCTGGCATGCGCCAAAGAGAGAAGGTTTCTTTCGATTCTTAACGGTGAGAAAGAGCTATGCTGAAGATCAGATTCTGTTTAATCTCGTGACTACGAGCAAAGATTTGGATCAATTCGACATGGATGGCTTTGCCAATCTCTTGAAATCGCTATTGGGAGATCGCTGTGCTGGGCTGATTCATACCATAAACGACGATGTCGGCGACCGGGTTCAACCACTAGATGGGTCGAGCAGATTGGTCTTTGGAAAGGATCACATCACCGAGCGCATTTGTGGATTGGATTTCGATATCAAAATGGAGAGCTTTTTCCAGACCAACCCAAAATGTGCCGAATTGCTCTACACACAAGCCATCTCTTATTTTAAGTCGATGGTCGAGCCGGGCGGAACCATTTTCGATTTATTCTGCGGAACGGGTACAATCAGCCAACTGATCAAAGGAGCTATGGATGATGCCAAAATTGTAGGCGTGGATATCGAGAAATCTGCTATTGATGACGCTAAGAAGGCGGCTAAGGCCAATGGGGTTGACGATATTAAATTCTACGCCGAAGATGTCGGGAAATTTCTCCTGAACCATCCTGAGTACGAAGGAAAAATAGATGGGATAGTTCTCGATCCACCGCGAGCGGGAATTGCTCCGAAGGCGCTAAAGCGCACCATTGACCTGGGCGCACCGACTATCGTTTACATTTCCTGCAATCCCGCCACCTTGGCCCGCGATACCGATACGCTGTGCCAAGCGGGTTACACCGTTCAGAAATTCTCACTTGTCGATCAGTTTCCGCATACTTCGCATGTAGAAGCGATCGCCCTATTCCATAAACCATGATCGAAGCAAACGACAAAGCATATTGGGAAGCCCGCTGGGCAAACAACCAAACGGGATGGGACATCGGCTACGCTTCTACCCCGATTAAAACTTATGTTGACGGACTGGAAGACAAGTCAATTAATGTGCTTATCCCGGGTTGCGGAAATGCCTACGAAGGTCAGTACATGCACGACCAAGGCTTTACGAACGTTCACTTAATCGACATCGCTCAAGGTGCCATAGACCGCATTGCCGATGCGGCGCCTACTTTCCCAAAGGATCAACTAATTCTAGGCGACTTCTTCCAGCACCAAGGCCAGTACGACCTCATCATCGAGCAGACTTTTTTCTGCGCCTTGGAAAAGGATCAGCGAGACGCCTATGCGGCTAAGATGTTTGAACTGCTCAAGCCCGGAGGAAGATTAGTAGGGGTACTTTTCGACGATCCCCTTTTTGAAGAACACCCGCCCTACGGAGGAAACAAGCACGCCTACCTTCCCATTTTTGAGAAGCATTTTGAAATAGAAGTCTTCGAACGAGCTTACAATTCTATCAAACCCCGCGCCGATCGAGAGCTTTTTATATCTCTCCGGAAGCCAGCGTCTCTTTAACCTTCAACTTTCTAATCGTCGGCATAGGCCCAGGACAATACGACTGGTGACAAGAAAGGCAGGCGTCAACCAAATCATTGAATCTAGCTTTACCTAAGTCGATATTTGGAGCTGTAAGAAAAGAGTCCACTGAATGCTGGTACATCTGTGCGAAAGACTCAAAAACTGGTCCGCCAACATCTGGTTTGGTTGGTGTGCTTTCTACAAGAGCTTCATAAATCTGCACCGTATCGAGCGGCATGGCACCACTTTCGAGATCGGCTCGCCAGGCTTTGGCTTCTTCATGTACAGCGCGCATCACCAAAGCCAGTTCACTCGGTGGCTTCATCACGGGTTTGGATGTTACTTCTTCTATCGGCTCTGACTCGCTACAAGCCATGGCGCCGATAAGGATAGATAAGGCTAAAAGATATTTCACGATTCAAAAATACGAGAAACTTCGATTTACTATTTTTGGCTCAAACTCGAATAATGACTGACACGCCGACAAAGATTCTCGATCACAAAAGCATTGAACAAAAGCTAAAGCGAATCGCCTTCCAACTCTTTGAGTATAACCACGAAGAGAAGGAAATTGTCTTTGTGTCGATCCAAAAACAGGGGGTATTGCTCGCCGCTCGATTGGCCCCTATGCTCGAGGAAGTTTCAGGAATAAAGGTTCACCAGCTCGAGATGAAAATCAACAAGAAATCGCCGACTGAAGAGCCAACCTTGGAAGGTGATCACAAAGTGCTTTCGGGAAAATCAGTCGTGCTGATTGACGATGTGCTCAACTCGGGTCGCACCTTGATTTACGCCACGCGATACATTCTCGGCTTTCCTATTGCCAAGCTCACCACCGTTGTACTGGTAGATCGCTTGCACCGCAAATTTCCAATCAAAGCCAATTTCGTTGGGCTCACACTGAGCACCACACTTCAAGACCACATTCGCGTGGACTTTAAACCCGGAAATGATTCCGCTTATTTGGAGTAGGATTTTGGGTTTTTTGGTTGACCTTTCGTAGCACTGATCATTCCTCCGCCTCAGGCGGATGGCTAGGGGGAGGATAGTTCTTTGTGTCTTGTCCTGAAATAGGTTTACACAATTCGGTGTAGAAATGAGCACTCATCATTAATTCAAGCTCAATCAACCCCCACCCTTTTAACAATCTCATCCACCAAATCTCCCTCGGGAACATCAGCCGGAATATGAATGGCGGCTTTTGAATAATCTCCCATTCGCTTATCGAGCATATCTGCGATGCGCTGCTTCAGTTCTTCTGGCGAAATCTCCGCAATCAAAGGGCGCTTTTCCTTTTCTGCCGCTAAGCGAGCGAAGAGCTCTTCTTCGGTGCGGTCAATCCAAACAGAAGTCCCCACCCCATTCACATACTCCATCAATCCTGGAATGGTTGGCGTTCCTCCGCCAAGGGCGATCACAGCGCCATCGCCAGACTCTACGATCTCCTTCAGCACATCCTCTTCAAGCTTCCGGAAATAGGCATCGCCCTTCGAAGCGAAAATCTCGGAAATAGACATTGCTGCAGTTCGCTCCACTTCGCTGTCCAAATCCAAAAAGGTGGTGTCTAACCGCGAAGCAAGCTCCTTGCCTACCGTGGTTTTCCCCACGCCCATAAAGCCGATTAAGAAGATTCTATTCAATTGGATGATATAATTTACTTTCGTTGAAAATTTTGATTTATGCGGGCTGTCGTAGTCGACAACAAATCTACAATAAAGGCATTTCAGAAGGTTCCTTCCATTATTTACGCGAACGACCCGAATTATATCCCTCATATCAAGCAAGACATTGAGAAGATCTTTGACCCAAAGAAAAATAAACTCTTTCGTCAGGGATCGGCCATACGCTGGGTCTTTTACGATGATAATGGAAAACTAGCAGGTCGCGTAGCCGCATTTGTCAATCCAAAGACTTCGAAGAAGGAAAAGCAGCCTACAGGAGGGGTCGGATTTTTTGAATCGACCAACGACCAGATTTTTGCCAATTTCATATTCGATACAGCCAAGGCCTGGCTTGAGTCTCAAGGCATGGAAGCGATGGACGGCCCGATCAACTTTGGAGAGCGAAATCAGTTTTGGGGCTGTCTCTCCAAAAACTTCACAGATCCGAATAGCTACGCCATGAACTACAATCCACCCTATTACGTGGATTTGTTTGAGAACTATGGCTTCAAAACCTATTTCGAGCAGTACTTGTACACGCGATCGACGAGAGATGATGTGCAAAACATTTTTGTAGAAAAGACGAAACGAATCGTCAACCCGAACGTCACCTTCCGAAATACAGTTGGAGTGCCCCTTGAAAAAGTAGCTGAAGATTTTCACACCGTGTATAATGGTGCCTGGGGCGGACACGCCGGGTTTCAACCCATGAAATTGGCACAAGCCCAAAAACTCATGCAATCGCTTAAACCAGTTGTCGATAAACGAATCCTGTTTTTCGCGTACGATGGCGATGAGCCCATTGGATTTCACATAAATATTCCGGAGCTCAACGAGATTTTCAAATACGTGAATGGAAACTTGAACTGGTTGGGAAAACTCAAATTTCTCTACCATAAATGGAAGGGAACACCTCGCACCATGGTGGGAATCGTCTTCGGTGTGGTTAAAAAATGGCACGGACGCGGAATAGAAGGTGGCTTAATCACATACTCAAAAAGTGTTATGGATGAAACGGACGCATACGACAAGACCGTGCTAACCTGGATTGGCGACTTCAACCCCAAGATGATTAAGGTCTGTGAAAACCTTGGCACCGAGCGCTATAGAGAGATGATCACCTACCGATATTTATTCGACAGAACGGTGCCATTTGAGCGCTGTCCGATCATCGAGTAATTTTTTTGGGAAGGATTCGAAAATTCCTTTGTCAGATTACACAAAGCACTTATATTTGCACCCGCATTTACGGAAAGCGATTCAGTAGCTCAGCTGGTAGAGCAACGCCCTTTTAAGGCGTGGGTCCTGGGTTCGAGCCCCAGCTGAATCACCAAGAAGCCTCAACATTAGTTGGGGCTTTTTTCATTCAGGTTTGAATTGAAATTTGCGGGAGATATTAAGGCTGGGGCGAGAAGCTTATCCCGACTTAGCGCATGCGAGTCGAAGACCCTGACCGAAGCGTCAGTGGTCGAAGACCCTGACCGAAGCGTCAGTGGTCGAAGACCCTGACCGAAGCGTCAGTGGTCGAAGACCCCTGACGCTTCGGTCAGGGTCTTCTACCACTGACGCTCCGGTCAGGATCTACGACCACTGACGCTCCGGTCAGGATCTACGACCACTGACGCTTCGGTCAGGGTCTTCTACCACTGACGCTCCGGTCAGGATCTACGACCACTGACGCTCCGGTCAGGATCTACGACCACTGACGCTTCGGTCAGGGTCTTCTACCACTGACGCTCCGGTCAGGATCTACGACCACTGACGCTCCGGTCAGGATCTACGACCACTGACGCTCCGGTCAGGATCTACGACCACTGACGCTTCGGTCAGGGTCTTCTACCACTGACGCTCCGGTCAGGATCTACGACCACCTGACGCTCCGGTCAGGATCTACGACCATGACCGAAGCGTCAGTGGTCGTAGATCCTGACCGGAGCGTCAGTGGTCGTAGATCCTGACCGGAGCGTCAGGACCCCAGCTGAATCACCAAGAAGCCTCAACATTAGTTGGGGCTTTTTTCATTTCAAGAATTCCCATAGCACTTCTATCAATTCAAGGCACAATAAGACGCAGCATAGCATATGCAGCGTAGCCGAGAAGCGCGATCTCTTCGAAACAATCCTGCGTTTGCAATTCTTTGTTAGATCTCCGTTCTCCCACCAGTGCAGCTGAATCAAATATTGCAGACGACCGAACGGGAAGCGAATGCTTGACATGCTGACATCGGTGGAACCGATCGTCAGTAAGATTTGTTTAGCGTTTTGAAAGGCCGTTAAATTCTAAAAACGGCCTGGAAAAGCACCTTTGGGAAAACAAGGAATTTTTGTTCCTTTTGTTTCCATAGACAAAAGGAAAAGAATAGTGGACGATATTAATTTGGGCTCACTCTTAATCATGATAAACGTATTTACTGTACAAGTAATTCCATGTCACTTGCGGTAATTAGGAGCTAATTTTATTTACCGAACCTCATGAACTTCTACATTATCAAGGCACAATAAGGCGCAGCATAACATATGCAGCGTAGCCGAGCTTTTTTCGTTAATGTGCATATCCGACCTTTTCTCAATTTCACATTTTTTTAACAACCAATACATTCATCTTTTCCAACCGAGAAGCGTCATTTGTGTATGACATTCAGGCTAATTATTCTATTCATTCTCATCTGCAGCATTGGGTTCGCTCAAACTCCCGACGACAATTGGGTGTTCGGGTATTTCGCGCAGATTAATTTCGGGCCCGCCGGACCTACCGACTCGGGTGGTGGTCCAATTGACACCGACGAAGGGAGCGGCACCATATCGGATAGTGAAGGAAATTTACTCTTCAGCACCGACGGGATGGTGGTACGCGATCGGTTTGGAGATGTGATGCCCAACGGGACAGGGCTCAATGGAAATTTTAGCTCAACCCAAAACACGGTGATTGTTCCCTTTCCAGGTGATAACGAAGAGCGATTCTACTATATTTTTACGGTTGCGGCACAGCTCAATGGCGGTGATCCGGACAACAATGGACTCGAATACGTTGTGGTAGACATGGAGGCAAACGGCGGTTTAGGCGATGTCACACAAGCATCAACAGAGCTACTTGCTTCAACTTCCGAAAAAATCCACGCCACTTACCAACCCAACAATCGCGATGTGTGGGTTGTAGTGCATGAAATGGGTTCTGCAGATTTCTATGCCTTCCCAGTAGATTGCGATGGTATAGGTGAACCTGTAGTCAGTACCACCGGCCACATCTTATCCTATCGATTTTCCACCTACTTCTCGGCGATTGGAACTATGAAGATTTCGCCTGACGGCAGTCAAATAGCTTCGACATACAATTCGACAAATACAGATGGATCAATTGGCGTAAATCACCTGGGAGTACGGGAGCTTCGATAATTCAACAGGAGTTGTAGAAATTGAGGAGTCTTTGACTTACGATGTAACTGACAACCGACAGGGCTATGGGCTCGAGTTCTCACCCGACAACAACCGACTCTACTGGTCTGTGCTGGGCAATCCATCTTATTTGTACCAATTCACCACTTCTGCCCCCGATCTCGAAGCGTCTCAGGCACTCCTTGACCAAGTATGGATATCTGGATATGCTGGGATGCAACTCGGACCTGATGGAGCTATTTATCTGGCTCGATCAAACGGTCAAAATTATTTGAGCTCCATTTCCAACCCCAATGACGATGCTGCAGACATAACAATAGATGTTGGAGTGACGATTACCAATCTCTCAAAGCTCGGCTTACCAAATAACTGGATGTATCCTTATCCTGAACCCGATATCGTTGCCGACTTTGAATCTACCGAAATTTCGAAATGCCAGGGCGAATCAGTTACCCTCATACCTAATCTTACCGGCGAATCTTATACCTGGAGCGATGGATCGGACGGCCCTACATTGAGCGTCACCGTACCTGGTGTGTACTCGGTCATCATCTATGAAGGTTGTGCCGCCTACGAACGAGAGTTTGTGGTAAGCGAAATCGGGCGACCCGACTATACCCTGTTACAACAAGTCGAGAAATGTGAAAATGAGCCAATAGCTCTCACTATCAATACTGATCACGATGTGCTTTGGTACAATGGATCTGAAGAAAAAGACAAATTACCGTGAGCCCATGCGGGGACAGTATTCCGTTGAAATATTCAACGAGTCATGCTCTGAAGAAGCTTTCGTAAATGTGGCCGATCTTCCGCTTCCACGGATCGATGTTTCGGATAAATACACCTTTTGTGAAGAAAGACCAATTGGTTTCACCCCCATCATCTCCTTCGATGATATCGCTTATATCGATGGCGTTCCAGCCGAATTCCCCTATCTGGTTGATCATTCACATCAAATACTCCTGAGGGCTGATAACGAATGTGGAATGACCCAAAAACAAGTTCAGTTTACCGAAGAAGAATGTGGCTGTGAATTCTACATTCCAAAACGCGATTACCGCAAACCAAGACGGGGTGAATGATGTTTTTTAAAGTGGTTGCGGAATGTCCCGTTTACCGACTATGTTATTTTCATCTACGATCGATGGGGCAATCTTCAGTTCGAATCAAATGACCCGAAAGAACCCTGGCTCGCAGCCGACCAATCGGGCTACCACCTTCCACCAGGAATCTACCCCTACCGGATTGAGTGGACCACCGAGAAGAATGGCTTTGTGCAATCCGACAAAATAACGGGACACGTTCAGGTTTTTGAGGTAAGTACTGAGTCTTATCAAGAATTAGTCTGCCCACATTAAGTTAGCTAGCGTGTTCTGCTCTGGAATTATTGATCTTAATTAAACCAGAAGGTCGTCGGTTCGAGTGCCCCGAATCCTTTCGGGTGTATCGAGAACCATTCGGATGTTCTCATTTTTCAGAACAAAAAAAATCCTGACGCTCGCGCCAGGATTCTCCCTTTATTGCTCAATGTTTAGCGAACGTTCACATCGCTATGAGACCCGATAATTTGAATCGTTTTAGGTCCCGCCCTTTCACCTTTGGTGAAAATCATATACTCTTCTCGGTTATAGTCTTTCTCTTTAGTTCGAATGAACCAGCTATCGTCAAAATCAAAATCACTGAAGCTGCCTTCCATCTCTAGCAGGAATTCTTCTCCGTCCACTCCACCAACACTCACATCTGAGAATTGGGCATCGATATGGATTAGATTCACAAGGCTTGCATTCATATTGTCGATATCAAAGTCGCCGTGTGCAACACTAATTCGGGCATCACCTTTCAGTACGTCAATACTTCCATCGCCGAATTGAAACTTCCCTTCTATTGGTCCCACTGAGCCCAAGTGAGCATCACCGTGCTGGACCTTCACATCTACTTCACCAATTTCCTTAACCCCGCAAATCTCCAAAGCTGACTCTGAGATTGTTTCTTCCACTCCCAGCCTTGGCAATGTAGCAGTCGCCGTGTTGGACATCGACTTCCATGTTTCCTACAACTCCGTTTACAGTCACATGACCAAACGAATTGTGTACTTCCACGTCCAAACCTTCGGGGACTTTAACGTAATAGTTGATCTCAAACTTCTTGACATCGCGCCCACCATTCAGATCGTTAACCGTCCGAACACTCACGCGATTTCCACTCTCCGTCGCTTCGATTTTCACTTTGTCGAAAAGCTCTTCCTTGTTTTTGTCATTCTTCAACTCAAGAATGATGGTAACGTTCACATCAATAATATCGCCTCCGTATGACTCTATCTTCATATCGCCAAAGCTATTGCTCAGCTTAAGATGGCCACCGTTCTTCACATTGAATGTATGGTTTACCTGGCGCTCAGATTGAGCCATAGCCACACATACAGCGAATACAGCAATAGCAGCGGTTAATAATCCTTTTAGCTTCATAACGAATCTTGTTTAGTTTTGAATTCTTTGATTTCTTCGAGCTTTTCGATGATTTCCAATCGCAGTCGGAAATTTTCGATCATGGCGAGTACCACGCGCTCATGTGAACCACTCTCGTACAGTCTTGCCTCGAGTGTATCGTATTGGTCATTGAGAAATCGGAGCTCTTCCATAAAGGTGTGCACAACAGGATCAGTCTTAGAAAGCTTATCAACTTCTTCGTATTCCTGGGCGAGTTTGCTTTCGTAGTAGAGCTCCACATCGGCCAATTCGCTCGATACTTCGCTCAGCGACATCGATCCATACTGCACATCTGCCGGACTGTTAAACCGCGGCAAGAGTACACTGGTACACACTGCTGCCATGACGATTACTGCTGCGGCAATTCTCCAAAAAAGCACCCTGCTCTGGTCGTGCTTCTCTTCTACCCTTTCGAGTTTCCTCAGGAAGCGCTCCTGGTGACCATCGATGGGTTCAAATTTTTCGAACCCCTCTTTGTTGTCTTTAATAAACTTTTCAAGCTCTGACATAGTTCTTGCTTACGAGTTCCTTAATCCTGTTCTTGGCTCTAGCGTACTGAGCACGCGATGAGCCCTCTCTAATTCCCAACTTCGCGGCTATCGCATCGTGATCCATCTCCTCAAACATGTGGAGGTAAAAAACGATTCTACAACCTTCTGGCAATGTTTCCATCGCTGCCTGAATGCGCTCTACGTCGTACTGGATATTGTCCTGCACGGGTTGGGCGCTCTCCGCTCGGTTTTCCCAATTCTCATCGAAGTCCAATTGAACTTTTCGCTTTTTGAGGTGATCCAGGCACTTGTTTATCGCTATGCGACAAATCCAGGTACCGAGATTTGCTTCTCCTCTGAAGCTATCGATCTTCTGAAAGGCGTGGATAAAGGCTTCTTGCATCAAGTCTTCGGCCTCGTATTGATCTGTCAAGATTCTCAAACATGATGCATAGACACGCCTATAGTACGTGTTGTAAACTTCTGTCTGAGTTTTGCGATCGCTCTTGATATTCTTCTTGATCAGATCGTAATCCAAATTCCTCTCAATTGGTTTAGTGATTCGTTTAATTAGACGCCAAAAGATTCTATTCTGCTACAATGTCATGAAAATTATTTTTTTCATCAAGATCTTAATCAGTTGATTTATGAATACTTACATTTTCAAATCTGAAGTAAGAACTCTCGGATTCGCTGCTCTTTTTTAGTCTGCGCATTGACCAAATCGCGATACGCCTTTGGCTAATCGCGCGGCAGCTCGAAAACGAATTAAATCAGTTTGAACAAAAGGGCTGCGCTGGATTTGCAATCCTGCGCTTTACGCAATTTTGAATACAACTAAAACCAATAGTTGAAATTCAAGAGCTGCTTTTGAATCTAGGACTAAAATTCGGCGGTCTGTTGCAACTTAGTGAAGCGATATCACGACCGAAGGAAGTAAAATGTAGCGCAGGGAAAGCTAGGGAAGTGCCCGCAGCATTGCAAATGCTTCGGAGCGCGTTAGCAATAGTCACTTCGAGTATTTTATCTGAGGTACGAAGATAAAATGTATCGAGAAGTTCTATTAAAAAGAGAAAACTCACTAAAAGGCTCGCCATACAAACATCTTATCACCAACTGCCCAGTATGAATATATAGACACAATGAGATACGAGCTGTTCTGCAAAACCCTTCCTAAGAAACCACGCGATTACGCCTTTGGCTAATCGCGCGGCAGCGGATGCTTAAAATCTTCAAATCTGAAGCAAAAAGTTCTCGGATTCGCTGCTCTTTTTTGGTCTGTGCATTCACCAAATCGCCGATCATAGCCGAGGCCGTAGGATCGCCACCGGCACCCTGTCCTTGAAGAATAAGCCGCCCCGCATTGGCGGTATCAATCTCGATGGCGTTTGTTTTACCCCATCCACGTAGTAAAAGCCCATCGTTCTGATCGATCAGCCTGGGCCGCACATCCACCTTATACTGTTCTCCGTTCTTTTCGATTTCGGCGATAAGCTTCACCTTCTGACCTTCGCGGTAAGCCTTTTTCAACTCGTGACTTTGCAGGTTTCGGATGCCCTCCACCTTGATTCGCGAGAGACTTGGCGCAGCCTTGTTGATGGTGTGAGCCAAGATCAAAGCCTTGTAATACGAATCCACTCCATCCACATCCGAAGAGGGATCCGATTCGGCATAACCGAGGATTTGCGCGTTTTGAAGGGCATCGTCAAAGCTGAGATCTTCATTGAGCATGGACGTCAAGATATAGTTACAAGACCCATTAACGATGCCGCGGACCTTAAAAATATCTTCGCCACCAAGGTGCTCGCGGATGGTGCGGAGTATGGGAATGGCTCCCCCCACTGCCGCTTCATAGAGCAGGGTTCCGCCGCACTCCTGTTCGATGCGTTGCAAGTCGGCGAGCTCATTGGCCAACATGGCCTTGCTGGCCGAGATAAACGTCTTACCCAGTGAAAGCGCCCGCTTAGCGTAGGCCAAAGCGTCTTCGCTGTTGTTAATCGCTTCGAAGATGATGTCGATTTCGGGATCTTCAATCAAATCGAAGGCATTATCGGTCACTGGGTGCTCGAAGAGAGGTGTTTGTTTCGTTTTCCTTCGTACGGCTAGGGTTTTGACGGCATAGCCCGGCAAGGCTTCCACCTGCTTCAGCAAGGCCGATCCCACCGTTCCTAATCCTATTATTCCAACATTTGCTTTCATGCTACTGCTGTTTTTAGTTCTGTTTTTTCATTTATTGATTCCGGGAGAAACCGCTGGATATGCTTCGATATCTGATTGGTTTCAATCAAAAACCCATCGTGGCCGTAACGTGAGTAGACGGTTCGGTGCGTGGCCTTCTCAATTCCTCGAGCAATTCTGATTTGTTCAATAAGCGGGAAGAGAAGATCAGAGTCAATGGAGATGACGAGTGTTCGCGCTTTGACTTCTCGTAAGGCAGCTTCTACTCCACCCCGATCTCGACCTACGTCGTGGCTGTCCATGGTTTTGCTCAATGAATAGTAGCTATAGGCATTAAAGCGTTTGGCTAGCTTTTCACCCTGATAGCGCTGATAGGATTTCGCCTTCAGCGTTCGGTCTCCGCTTTCCCTAGGCTGGGAGAAATCGTAGGTTTCGTAAGATCGGTATGAGAGCAAGGCAATGCTCCGCGCTGCTTTCATTCCGCTTAAGCCACCATCCCGATTTTGCTCTCCCCAGGTAGGGTCGGCTTCGATGGCTGCTCGCTGAGCTTCATTGAAGGCAACACCCCAAGGCGAGTGGATGGCACTCGTGGCGATAAGAATCAGGTTTTCGATACGACCGGGCTCCAGGATTGACCACTCCAAAGCTTGATGCCCTCCCATCGAGCCACCGATCAAGGTGTTGATTTGCTCAATTCCTAGGTAATCTGCTAGGGCAACATGCGCTTTCACCAAATCGCGAATGGTCAGCTCTGGGAAATTTTGATATCCGCAAAAAGGGTCGTATCCCACAGGGCCGGTAGAACCGTAGCAAGATCCAAGCACATTGGCACAGACCACGAAATGGTCTTCGGCGTTGAAGGTTTTGCCCGGACCAAAAAGGCCTTCCCACCAATCAAACACATCGCTGTTCGCCGTGAGTGCGTGACATACCCACACTATATTCGACTTCGACTCGTTAAGTGTGCCCCAGGTCTGGTAGCCAATGGAAGGACTCAAAAGAGTCCCTCCATTTTCTAGCTTGATGTTTACACCAGGGCTATACGTTTTTAGCTTGCTCATGGTAGTACACAGGAATTTTCTCGCTTTGATACAGCGATAGCTTGTTCAAAATCGGCTTTGATATCTTCGATATGCTCAATCCCCACCGATACGCGAAGCAAGCCAGGCACGACACCAGACGACTCTTGCTCGGCAAGTGAGAGTTGCTCGTGGGTGGTGGATGACGGATGGATGATCAGGGTTTTGGAGTCGCCTACGTTGGCCAAATGGCTAACAAGGCTCAGACCGTTCACCAATTGGTCGGCCCGATCTTTTCCACCTTTAAGCTTGAAGGTGAGCACCCCACCAAATCCATTTCGAAGGTATTTCTGAGCCAGGCCATTGTGTGGACTTGTCTTGAGCCCAGGGTAGTTCACCCATTCCACTTCGGGGTTTGATTCCAACCATTGCGCTAGCTCTAGGGCATTGTCCACAGTGCGCTGTACCCGCAATGAAAGAGTTTCCAATCCTTGGAGAAGCAAGAAGCTATTAAAAGGAGAAAGCGAAGCCCCAAAATCTCGGAGCCCTTCTACTCTGGCTCGAACTCCGAAGGCTACATTGGGAAGGCCTAGTGGATTTCCTTCGCCGAAGGTGTCCCAAAAATTGAGCCCGTGGTAGCTCTCTGATGGCTCCGAAAACTGTGGGAATTTCCCATTGCCCCAGTTGAAGTTTCCGGCGTCGATCACCACACCACCTACTGAAGTACCGTGACCACCGATCCACTTAGTAGCCGAAGCCACCACCACATTGGCACCGTACTCCATCGGCGCGGCAAGGTATCCACCAGCCCCAAAGGTATTGTCAACCACAAGCGGAATTTGGTAACGGGATGCGATTTGAGCCAGGCTTTCAAAATCGGGGATATTGAACCCAGGGTTCCCAATCGTCTCCACGTAGATGGCCTTGGTTTGTTCACCGATCTGGCGCTCAAAGCTGGTCGGGTCATCTACATTGGCAAACCGCACTTCGATGCCGAGTCGTTTGAAATTGGACTTAAACTGGTTGTAGGTTCCACCGTAGAGCGAAGCAGAAGCAACGATGTTATCGCCAGCCTGAGCGATATTGTTGATCGCCAGAAACTGCGCGGCCTGCCCCGATGCTGTGGCCACCGCATAGGTTCCGCCTTCTAGAGCTGCGATGCGCTTCTCAAACACATCGGTGGTCGGATTCATGATTCGGGTGTAGATATTCCCAAATTCCTTTAATCCGAATAAATTTGCAGCCTGTTCGCTATCGTCAAAGACGTAGGACGTAGTCTGGTAGATGGGCACCGCTCGTGACTTGGTTTCGCGATCGACTTCCTGACCAGCGTGAAGCTGCTTGGTTTCAAACCTTTGGTTTTCTCTGATTTGTGTCATTTTATTTTGTTTTTGTTGTTGTGAGCAAGTTGGGGGAAACGAAAAAGCCCGCTGAAGGCGTACTTCAGCGGGCTCAATTCCGTATTATTTTATGGAGTTATCTCATTCGCTTCAGCACATTGTACAGGAGTACATACACATGATGTTCATCATATGCATACAACACATGGTGTTGTTCGGCTGAGCGTTATTTTGAGATATGTAGTTCATTTCTTCTGTAGGAGCTACAAAGTTAGGGTTGGAAATTTTAAAATTCCAAATTAAATTTTCGGTTCACAAATAATTAATACCGCAAAGACCTGACCTTCTTAACCTTATGCCGGTTTATTTTTTTGAGTAAAGTAGTAGATAATGGCGGTAATGATGCTCAATATCACTGCTCCAATTGTCCATACGAGCTTCTCCGTATCGGTCAATCGATCGTTTTTTGTCCAAACATCGTAGATCACCCAAACGGCACAAATCAGTGCGATAATTCCAATAAATGACATCATGTTTTAGTTTTGGTTTGGATGTGAAAGTTAAGGTTTGTTCTGGAATTTTTGGTTTAAAAATGTAGGGCTGATGACGGCGCGATTTGTCTTAAGAGAAGGAGCGCAAGCTCACTCGTGCTCAGCGCAGCGAATACATGTATTCAATTCCAACTTTCAACCTTTTCCTCAAACCGAATCCCTAGTTTAGCTGTTAAAAGAAAAACCCCGCCCTATGGTTTTCGAAGCATCGATGAAAAGAAGAGAAGAGATTGAAGCCTGCAACGAGCTTGTCGGAAAGCCTTATGGCCTCTTTAATCGCATTGCCCTTAAGCGAGTGGGAAGTCCGCGAATGGTGATCGAGTCCTACAGCGAAATCTTCTTTGAGCACTTTGCCCGGCTATCCATCGCTCACGCCAATATTGAACTACGCCCCAAGGGAATCATCGTCCATTTCAGAAAGTACAACAGCCACTTCAACTGGGCTATCCCCTATTACAAACTCCAGCTCTTTCTATCGCAGTCCATCTCCATCCACGCCGATGGCCATTTTATGAAGTTCAAGCGTGATGAAGCAGAGCGCATTTCCCTCGATTTTATCAAGCGGGTTTTGGAATTGAAGGCGGAAAGCGTCGGATGAAGTTGACATATTGACGATACGCAGGTGTGGTTTGCCATTTTTCTACTTTCAATCAAAATG
The DNA here is from genome assembly GCA_965230375.1 of Cryomorpha sp. Lineage (GTDB taxonomy): Bacteria > Bacteroidota > Bacteroidia > Flavobacteriales_D > Cryomorphaceae > CBDDKU01. The sequence goes on along the minus strand of CBDDKU010000010.1, from coordinate 60,717 downwards.
AAGGCATCGGCCGCATTCTTCCCGAGTACATCGAATATTTGGAAACAAGCCCATTAGTCTTTCAAACACCTACATGACAAAGCGTATTGCGTGCTGTAGGTATCTAACATGTACAGCTGTGCATCTCCTGATGCCAAGGTATACCTCCAGCCACGGTTTGCTCCATTTTCATCTTCGCTTAGACTCGATGCCCAAAAATGCCCAGCAGTGCTTAATTGATTTCCATCGCCCGATTGGTACCATCCTCTTCCCCCAGGTAGACCGGTGAACCCACTCAAATTGGTAGCTCCGACATTTGGAGCTTCCCACAAGGAGCTTCCAGTTTGCTTCATGTGGCCACCAGCATTGTTTCCGGGCATCCAACCGTTTATCGGGTCAAGGAAGTATGCCAATTCATCTACTTCTGACTTTGATGGAAGGTGCCAGCCATCCGGACAGGCTTCCATCGCATCAAACCAGTTGTATAATCGTCCGTAAATCTCACAGTTTACGCTATTCAGATCATAGCAGATAGAATTACCAACTACAGTGTTTAAGTTCTCTTTTATCCAGCACTGGCTTCCGATCAAGACTGTTTCGTACGTATTTCCATCAGCATCCGTAATGATAGATGTACCACACTCAAAACAGGGATCACAGTCTCCCCCACAATCAATACCGGTCTCATTTCCATTCTGAATACCATCGTCGCAAGTGGGGCACGGCTCACATTCACCACCACAGTCTATACCCGTTTCTGTACCATTCTGAATTCCATCATCACAAGTAGGACAAGGGTCGCAATCACCTCCACAGTCAACACCTGTTTCATCGCCATTTTGGATTCCATCCATACAGTCAGGGCAAGGATCGCAGGCCCCACCGCAATCGACGCCGGTTTCATCCCCGTTTTGTATCCCATCATCGCATTCAGAGCACACATCGCAATTTCCACCACAATCAACCCCGGTCTCTGATCCATTCATTATGCCATCAGAACAAGTGGCGCATGGCGCACATGGAATGGGACCACAATCAATTCCAGTTTCGTTCCCGTTCTGAATACCATCCGAACAAGTCGGATTATCATCTTCATTACAACCTGATATCACACAGATTGAAAAGAGACTGCCAATGATGAGAATATATTTTAAAGATATGGTGCGTAGCATAATTGAAATGGTCTTTGTCGTGAGAGTTAAGATGAGTTAGATGTAAGGCTCAAAAGTTTGGGCTATTGAATAATCAGCTTCTTCAATGCAACTTTCGAATCCGAAAAAACTCGAATACTGTATACCCCAGACTGGTATTCTCCCAAATCGAAATGGAACCTCTGATTGACAATACCAGACTTTTCAAAAACGATTTTCCCTGCCAAATCTATCATTTGAACATTTGCTGATTCAAATTCATTTCCAAAATCCAAGGTCACCTGATCCTTTGCTGGGTTGGGAAACAGCTTGACGAACTCAGAAACGTCTTGACTGTTTAATCCAAGAGTAGATTGCGATGTTGAAACATTCAATTCAAATACGCCATTCGACGTATCGTATCCCTCAACTTGGATGATGTACGTTCCTGAAGCAAGATTTTGAATAATTTCTGATTGTAAAACCCCAGGTTCAATATCATCGTTGGATGTAATGAGCTGTGAGCATTCGTTTTCATATAGATATATATAGGAGTCATAGGAAGTATATTCATTCATTGTAGAAATTGTCACTTCCATAGGTTCTCCGATGTAAAAAGAATAGAACACATCAGTACTCGGGCCTTGTGAATCATTCGTATAGGTCAGCACCCCTTCAGCTGAAGGCGTTTCATTAATCATAAATGAACTGGTCGAGTTTTTATCAGATACTGTTGAATTCATTTGGATTTCTCCGAACTCCAAGGGGACATTGCAGGCATTCCCATAAGAGTAACGCCATGCAGTTTTCACTTTAAAGTCCCATGTTGGATGATCACCGAATAGCCAATTGTCGCTAGATGGGTTTTGATCATCTCCTCGCCATCGAGAAGACAAGTACTCACCAAAATTGGTAAAGGAAGTCTGAGGTGGATTCCAACCCCATGAGAATTCAGCTGACATTGCCAGATAATCATCATCAGAACTCGCATTGTATAAGCAAGGATCTACGTCATTTTCATAAAAAATCGCATATAAACTTGCAGTTTCAGTGAAGGGCCTCTCGAGTTGATAATCCCAGGTGTAGCTGCTACAATCATGGGTATTTGGTGTGGATGGTATACTCCAGGTATAGCAAGTCATACCTGCATTATAATTTGACTGCTCATACGTAATGGAAGATTGAAACGTACCTTCTCCAGGCAAATCACCTGGAAGGTCATTAACACCATCATATCGAATGATATCGGGTTTCATCCCGACATTAATCTCATTGTTTTGAACTTGGCCTATCGACAATTGGGTGACGGAAGCACAGAAAATGAAGCTCGCAATAACTTTGAATTTTAAGTATCTTTTTTCCATAAGACTAAGGTTTAGAGTGATCAGTTTTGGTTGAATGATTCAAACCTATGGAATTGCTTATGCAAGGACTTGGACTCATTTTACAAAGGCTAGGACTCAGATTACACCAGCCACCTAACAAACTGTTTTACTGCGCTTTATCGACGTCAGGTTTTATAAATCATTATTAAACATTGGATACATCTTGCTCAGAAAAAGAATACTTACTCTATAAAAACAAGAGGCGACAAATTGCGCAATCCCGTATTGAATAATTGCAAGTCGTTAAGAATCTAGACCTGGGCGCAGCAATGAAGCATCCATACTTTTCTGCCTTCCATTTTCAAATGATTGGATATTTCAATATACTTAATACGATGTTTGCTGTTGTCGCATATCCAAGCTTAGAGGGCTGATAGAAACAGGTTACATCACAACTTAATGCACCACGTGTCAACGTCAGCAGACTAAATGGATTTAATCCCAAAAAACCTTTTGACTTCTGGTGCGCCAAACTTTGCAGCCAAGATAAAAGCGCACTGGCTCCATAAGATTTTGGCGCTCTGGCTATTCACAATCTGCTTCTCCCCCATCAAAGGACAGAATTTCCAATTTGAACTCATTCCCGCCGAGCTAGGTTTATCACAGAACTTCATTAGCGATATCGCAGTAGATTCAACGGGTTTTATCTGGTTGGGAACACCTAGCGGATTAAACCGTTTTGACGGATATGCATTTAAGATTTATAAAAATGATAAGTCTGACTCGACGAGTCTTGGAAACAACCGAGTGCTAAAACTTCTTGTAGATCTTGACGGCGCATTATGGGTAGGTCACGGATCCGGTTTACAGGTATTCAACCCTCTGTCTGGCTCTTTCGAAGTAGTACCTATTGCACAGAATGTTTCTGTCTCAATCTTAGCTCTTGACAAGAGCAATAACATATGGGCAATAGACAGTCACAGAACCATCCACCGCATAAGCAGAAGGAGAACATCCGACTACGCCGTTGAGAGCTATCCCAATATGATCCCCGATAGCCCACAGAAAGATGATGTGATTCGGTCTATAGGTGTTGACGGTGAAGGAAGATTTTGGGTTCACGCTGGAAGCTTCTTAGGACTCATAGACTTTACGGACCCTGAGCCAAAAATGAAATATGTCGATTGGACTTCTTGTTCTCAAAAAGATGAGAAGCGTCTCGATGAAGTAGTCAGTGCAACCCCAATCCAAAACGACTACCGCCTTCAAGGTATAACTATTGGAAACGAAGGCCAGGTATTTATTTACGACGAAGGAGCTTTGTCGACAATAGTTAAAGGAGAAATCAATACCCTTTGGATCGACGAATTAAAAAATGCCGATCAGGTGGTTCACGCCAGTTCTCGTTTTTACGCTTACCACGACAAGTCAAACATTCTCTGGCTATACACATCTACTGCCGGGGCACACTTCGGAGTTGATCTCAATACCTACATGATACTCCCAAAAAACACGGAAATCTTCGAGCAAATAGGGGTAGGAATTACCTGCATTACCAAATCTGAGAACGGCGTGTATTGGGCAAGCACCAATGGTAATGGACTCTACAAAGGTGTTCCGAACAGGTCCATCTTCAATAGCCAGCCTGCTTCATCGATGATACCAACTTCCAGTATCTACCCGGTCTACAAAGATGAAAATGGGCATATATGGTATTTTACGAAGAGAACTATAATGGTCATACCAGATGGCTCAATTCACCCTCAGGAAGTAGCATTTGGCATAGATAATTACAACCACGTTCGAGCTTCTGAAGATGCCGAATTCGACTTTTCTGCAAAATTTATAAAGGGAGATGGAAATGGTGGACTATGGATTGGGAATTACGACGGCCTGCATCATTTTCATATTGATGGAACCACTGTTTTAAAACACGACTACTTTCCAATAGAACAAAAAAGTAGGAATGGCGATGATGACTTTCTACTTGGAGTCTACGACTTAATAATTGATGATGACGATTCCATTTGGATCGCCACAGCTGGAGAGTTTGGAAAATTTGACCCCAAAACGGGAGTGTTCGATGGACTTCCTTTTCTAAACCGCTTTGGCACATTCGACGACAACCGCATTTCGAACCGAATAGTTCAAACCGCTACAAAGGATTTTTGGATAGGTACCCCAAACGGCCTTGTTAAGTATGATAGGTCAACCAAATCATTCGAAACCCTGACCCACAACCCAAATGACAGTAACTCCCTGGCCAATAACCACATCAAGTCATTGTGTATTGACCCTACCGACCCTAACGTAATTTGGATCGGAACCAATGGTGCAGGGTTGGACAGATTGGACCAGCGAACCCTGCTCTTCGATCATTTCACCGAAAAAGCCGGACTACCAGATCAAACCATCTACGGAATTCTGAGTAACGGTGAACAACTTTGGCTGAGCACAAATAAGGGTCTCTGTTCGTTTCACACTCAGAATCATTCAGTAAACACGTACACAGTCTCTGATGGGCTACAAGACAATGAGTTCAATACCAGGTCCTTTTGCAAGGCGAGTGATAACGAGCTTATTTTTGGCGGTATCAAAGGCATCAATCGCTTTTACCCCGACTCTCTTTTTAGGTCAAATGAGAACCCTGAAACCATTATTTCTCAAGTTAAGATCAATAACCGCCCTGTCACTTTCAGCTCTGACAGTCAAGTCTTATCACACCCTATTGAGTCGGCTAGAGATATCTGGCTAAGACCCGATGCTCAAATGGTATCTTTTCAAGTAACGGGAATGGATCTGAGCCTACCTGAAAAGACTGAATATCAATACAAGCTGGTAAACTTCGACCCTTCTTGGAATATCATAGGTAGAGACCGAAACATAACCTTTACCAGCTTACCATTTGGCGACTATACACTACAGGTGAAATCGACAAATCGATCAGCAAAATGGAGCTCCAAAATCAAAGAACTGAACATTCATGTTCTTCCGCCATGGTGGCGAACTTGGTGGGCCTACACAATTTATGCTCTGGTCATCATTGGTTTGGTCGTTTTTATATACCGCTACCAACTTGAGCGGGAGCACGAAAAGAGAGAAGCCCAACGTCTCTTAGAATTAGACACACTGAAATCTCGAATCTTCACAAACATTACGCATGAGTTTAGAACTCCGCTTACCGTTATTCTCGGGATGACGGGGATGATCAAAAACAACGAAACGTATACCCAGGCCATCCATGAAAATGCGAATAACCTATTAGAAATGGTTAATCAGATACTCGACCTGAGTAAACTGGAAGCAGATAAACTTGAAGCAAATTACATCAATGGAGATATAATCTCCTACCTAAGGTACCTGACGGAATCCTTGCGAAGCACAGCCGATATTCAAGAGAAGGAGCTCATCTTTCAAAGTGGTGTAGAGCAACTTCTAATGGATTACGACGAAGTGAAAACGCGTCAAATCCTGCTGAATCTTCTTTCAAATGCGTTTAAGTTCACGAGCAAAGGCGACCGGATCACAGTGAAGGTAAGGCTGGGAGATGAAAATATGCTTGTTGTAGAAGTAGAAGACTCGGGCATAGGTATCCCTACCGAAAAGCTCAACCACATTTTTGAGCGCTTTTATCAAGTTGACGATTCTGAAACACGCCAAGCCCAAGGCTCCGGTATTGGGTTAGCATTAAGTTTCGAATTGGTCAAGCTCCTTGGTGGTAAGCTGGAAGTAGATTCCGAGTTAAACAAAGGTAGTACCTTCCGTTTCTTTCTTCCGATCAAAAACCAATCTGAGGCAGCTGAGTTTTATAAGGCGCCTGTCAAAGCATCTGTACCAGTATCACCAGGTGTTCCCTTACCAGAAGAAAAAGACAAGCCCTTTCTCTTATTGGTTGAAGACAATTATCAAATCGTACAGTTTGTGCAGCTTCTATTGCAGAGCACCTACCATATTCTACATGCAGAAAATGGGAAAGCAGGTATTGAGATGGCCATCAAACATATCCCTGATATCATTATTAGCGACGTTATGATGCCGTTTAAAAATGGGTATGAAGTCACCGAGACACTCAAGGCTGATATGCGAACAAGTCATATCCCAATAGTGCTTCTTACTGCCAAATCGACGCAAGAAGATCGAAATACGGGTCTCAAGCACGGTGCAGATGCATACCTCAACAAACCGTTTGATAAGGATGAGTTAGAGATTAGATTGGAAAAGCTAATCGCCTTGCGCAAAACGCTGATCTCGCGCTTTAAAAACCTGGAAGAATCTGAGCTCGAGAATGATCAGCTCGAAAACCAGTTTCTGGTAAAAGTTAAGGATGTTGTACTCCAAAACATCGACAATAGCGAATATAGAATCGATCAACTTGAGCGAGCTCTGAACCTCAGCAAGATGCAACTCTACAGAAAGCTTAAAGCTCTGACGGGTATGAGCCCAACAATTGTTGTTCGCGATATTCGGCTGAACGAAGCGGCGAAGCTTTTGAAGCAAGGAGAACTCAACGTCTCAGAAATAGCCTATGCCGTTGGATTTAATGATCCCAGCTATTTTACCCGCGCCTTTAAGGAGAAGTTTGGGGTGGCTCCGAGTCAGTACCATCGCTAGGTCTGACCGACAAGTTTATCAATCATCAGTTTGCACAAAGACACTGTATTCTACCTCCCAACAACCACTTTCTCCACCCCCAACGACCTATTCTCAGAAGTGATATGAACAAAGTAAAGTCCATCGGGAATAGTCTCCAGCGAAAGAATGAAGTTCTCTCCGCCCACTTTTGACTCTTCCAGAACCTTGGCCCCTACCGCGTTGTATATGGTCACTTGTAGATCGGTGTGAAATTCATCCAACTGAATGTTCAAATCACCATTAGAAGGATTCGGGTAAAGGGAAAACTCAGCTTTTTCTTGGAACTCGGTATTGGACCAGATATCAGCAGCGAAAGTTTCGATATCATCAATCATCCAACCGTCGAAAGGCGTGTCCACACTATCCGAAATAAAATTGAAACGCACGAGCATGGTATCCGTCTCGTTCAAATCTGACTTTGGAGGAGCGATGGCCATATAATGGAAGGCGACGTAGACTTCAGACCATTCATCTATACAACCAGAATAACCAGGTTCACCATTGTACAAGGTATCACTTGATATATACATCCCATTAGAACCTTGACTCCATGCAGGTGTGGCATCCCACCAATGACAGGGTTCTTCACTAATGACATTTAACCACGATTCACCCATATCGCAGGAATAGGTAATGTACCCACCATCGAGTCCTTCATCTGTGCAGTATTTGTGCCTAAATCGAAAAAATAAAGCCTCCGGAAAGTCAAAGGTGTTCTCCGGCGTTAGAATCAAATCAAAATAGGAATGTACTCCCTGCGGGTAGGCCGTTATGCTATCCGTGATCATAACATGCACAGGTGAATATGCCTGATTCAAAACTTCCTTCTGGGGCGGTGCCACCTGCCATAAATTTGATGCGCTTGTATCCATGCGGATATAAGGCGATTCATCTTCAAAGGTGATGGTATCAATCCCGAACCAATAATCGTACTGCGCCTGACCGCAAAAGGAAAGGGCTAGAGAAAGAATTAGTAGAGCTGGTCGTCTCATCTCGTATGTTTCTAAATTCAGTGTAAGATACATTTTTTGAGAGAGTCTATCATTTCACTCTTTCTGAACGCACCACTCCCCCAAACATCAGCATCCCTTTCCAGCATCACAAAGTTCTTCAGACCCCAGATCGAAACTACTGGAGATAAACAAAGCTAAAATCAAATACAGGAAAAGCATCCTGAGTAGACTCAAGCCGCTTATTTAGTATTCGGCCTTCTTCGTCTTTATCCACGTATTCGATTTGATTTCCAGAAGATATTTTCTACAATTTCACATATATCGTAGAGCAAATTACTCTAGTTTTATCAACCTAATTTTAAACGAGTGAGATTTCAGTTATCTACCCTAAATAGAATTACATCCTTTTTGGGGAAGTAGGGTGTTTAACAATGGAATCCATGTAAAAAACAAACCATGAAAAAAGTATTGTTCATTATTGCTTTTCTATTTACAACTTATATCTCCTACGCCCAGGACAGCTCCATTTTGGGTGTATGGAAATATGAAAAAATGGTCTCCGAAGAAGAAATGGACGAGAAGGGAGTTGAAATGGCGAATATGATGTTTGGAGATATGACACTAGCCTTCGATAAGGAGAATTACTCTTTCCAGAGCATGGGTAAAGTTGAAACGGGTACCTGGACTGATAACGGAAATAACATTTACGCACTGAACTCCTCTAAGGGATATTCGCAAGATGTGGAGTTAAAACCCATTAGCGAGAATCAACTTATTTTCAACATGCAAGGGAAAGGCTGGCAACTAACAAAAACCAGTAATATAGCCCATATAGAGCTTGAGGTGAGAAACATCAATAAGATAGAAGGTGTGAAGGTGAATGAGAAAGACTTGCTGGGCACTTGGGTTTACGATGGCCAAATCAAAAACGGTAAAGAGTCTGGAATTATCCTTAAACATGAAGGCGACGAACTGGTGAGCTACACCTTCCAAAAAGATGGAACCTTTATAAATAAAGCTCCCTTAGGTGTCGTGCTAGAAGCCAAATGGTCCCTAGATACTGACGAGCAAACCCTTGTCATCGAAAGCGAAGAACTTACCGAATACCTAAAGGTGGTGAAAATGACCGTCACCGACCTGCATTTATTCAACCCAAAGGTGGATGCGGTGATTAAATTTGTTAGGTGATTACTTTCATTCCCTTGATTCCTTAACGGGCTCAAAGCGATTATCAATCTTTATCTCGCTAATCACAATCCGCTATAAAGATATCGTGACAATTGGTTTTGTGAGTATTTAATTCTGGTGAAAATGATGTGCAATTTGTGCACTACTTTTGTTTTTAAAGCCTCCCGCTCCCTGCTCCCTGAAGGGGCCAGCTCGCAGCAATGATGGTAATCACAACCAAAGTATCACTGCTTCCCAAGTTTAATACAACTGATACTTCCTGTCTTGAGCATTGGCACCACCGGGGGCTATGCGAAATGAGAGATTAATATTGTGTGAAGAGGGAAGTACTGAATTGTATTCACTAAACCAGGTATTGTAGGCATAGCCTATCTCAATTCCACTCACCATGACGCCCGCACCCCCGACAAAGGTATTGCTCGTCCGATAGCCAGCCTTTATCCAAACGCGCTCCTTATACTCCAGGCGGCCATTTAGCTCTCCTGTGAAGGCTTGCACCCCAGAACCAAATGCCAGTATTTCGGGAAGAACTCTGATATCTTCTGATGCCTCCACTTCATAGGATCCGTTGAAAATATACACCGGATTCAAATCGCTTTCTGTTTTAGCAAAGGCTGGCATTGAAAGTCCCAAGCGTAATTTTTTCTTCCAGACATAGCCCAGACCGAAACTAAAAGTAAATCGATACTGGGGAAATTCTCCATTTAAGAGAATCGGATCCATCTGATCGGCATATTCATTGACCTCTCCTTTCCGGAGGGCAGAGAATTGCATCCCCACACCAAGTGCAGCCATAAAAGCTGAGTTGGAATTGAGTTGAACGCGCTTGGCTGTGTTCAATTCAAATTGTGTGGTGCGCAGGAACCCAAAATACTTGGAGTTGACCCTCAGCCCCAGAGCCAAACCAGCCGATTTGAGCTGTGAGTAGGCAAGGAAGTTGATCTGACCAGTATTTTGGATCCCACCGGAAGTGGTATTTGTCAGTGAAGCGCCGACCGTTTCAGTTTTTTCAATCGTAAATGCCGTATTGTAGTTTATGCGATCGAAATTGATGTCCTGCATAGTCAATGCATCCTGGGCCATTCCATTTATGAATATCCAGAAAGAAAGAAATGCAGTTAGCGATATGTAAGCTAGATTTTTCATGCCTTAAAATTTATTGGTCCTGTATATGTGTATTTCACCCTTAAAGGCATTTTCTGTTTGGTTCTTGTCCTGGAATACATAGTAATACGTCGCACTGGGAAGCTCCGCCCCATTCTTCGAGACGCCTGTCCACGAATTGTCGTAATCACCAGTTTTATAGACTTCAACGCCCTGAGCATTGTAGACGTACAGTTCGTAATTTTTGAAAAGGTGCACGTTGGGAATCGTAAATGTGTCATTGTGCCCATCGGCATCCGGGGTTAATAAGTTTCCCGCCTTGAGATCTTCAAACTCAATCTCATCTAACACCTCAACCCACAGGGTATCTACCACCGAATTTCCGGCTTCATCTACAATTTTGATAAACAAGGTATACCAGGATTGAGCTTCGTAGTTGAGCACTATTTTTGATTGGACTTCCGGACTCAAAATGTCAAATGCGCTGTGGTCGGGGTTTATACTATCGACTTCAAAAAAGGAGAACACATGCGAGTCATCTGGGCTTTCATCTTCGGCTTCAAGAATTCCGACAAGGGTACCGACCGGCTGATTTTCTGCTACCTGTAGGGTATCACTCACGAGCCCTTGTGGAGGGCTGTTCACATTGATAACAGGCAAGAAAAAAATCAGGTCAGTGTCACACCCCCCATCGCTAAACCCACGGATATGGATCTGAAGGGTGTCCTGAACTTCAGGAACCAAGTTGTTTTCCAGTATGAGAAAACTCGTAAGCAGTGAGAACTGGTCATTGTCTGGCCCGAACTCATCGTCGATAAATTCAAAGTTTCCTGAAAGGGTATCTCCGGCTGAATCAATCAAAAAAAGCTCAGAAACGGCAGTTCCCGGTTCAAATGAACTCACCAAGCTATCGCCGGGCACGTATATGTCGGCAATTCCATATTCGGTGAGAAAAGAATACGGTTCTTCCGGATTTCCCATGATTTCTCCATCGCTAAATACTTCCAATTTTGGGCTATCTATGATTTCATCTGTCTCGGCCTTATAAAGCTTGAAATTCAACTCGGTACCTTGCACGGTGTTTCCATATACGGTAAGGTAAGCCAGTAAGCTCCCATTCGCTTCCGTATCGAAATGTGCCACTCCCCGACATTCGTCGCCTACGAAGACCGCAACCATATCATTGGAATCTGACGTTTCTTCGCAATTGAAAGTTCCAACACCAGTAAATGTCATCGTAAACTGAAAGTCGGCCGAATTCACCGTCCAGTCAGGTTGTGCCAGGATTGCAGTTGGTATGCAAATCAGGGCGATTATATATATGCATATTGATTTCATGGCTTAATGAGTTTTAATGATTTTGTGCATTTCAGACCCATGTTCTGTTTCAAGTTTTAAGAGATAGGGACCTGCAACCAGATGCTCAAGCTGCAAGGCAAATTCATTTTGCCCTTCCAGCACCGAAACGCGTTCATTGAATACTGCCCTTCCATTCATATCATAAATGACCAACCTGGCTTTTTCTGAAGGCCTTAGACTCTTATAGAATACGCGGACCCAACTCGAAAATATGTTTGGTACGACTTCAAAGTCTGATTTGGATGTCAGCACATCATCTTCACAAAACTGGGTGCCCGAGAAGAGAATCTCCGGTGCTTCAAAGCTTCCTTTTAGGGTATTGGCTTCAAAGCTCACAACTGCCAAGGATGGGTAGAGTTCGCCGCTTTCGCGATCGATTACTTGAAGTTTGAGATTCATATCATTTTCGGCATTGATGGTGATGAATGCCAGGTCATCACGTTCCGACTCATGTATCTCTGCCAATCCGCGGATAATCCCGTCTTGATCAAAGGCTCCTATTAAGGTACCAGCCGGCACTTCACATGAATCGCGAAGGGTGATGATCATATTCATGGTATTGGGGAAAGCACCGTAGTCAACCTGCCATACGGGATGTTCGAGTGGTTGGTCAGGCAGCCTCGTATTCTTGAAGAAGCCAGCGTAGGGATATGAAAAGCTCTGTGCCTCCGAAGCCTTATACATATATCCTTGGCCCGGAGTCAAGGTGGTTAAGGTTCCCTGCCAGCCTATAGATTGATTCACGTAGACTGAAAAGCTCGACCGGCCTTTAATTTCATCCCCTTCTGATGGATTTAGATTTCCCAGCGCCTGATCAATACCTTGATTTCTGATCGAGATGAATCCCAACCAGTTCCACCCTTGATCAAGACTTATTGTTCGCATGGAAGGATTGATAATGTCGCCTGTCAGCACAAGGGTATCCGCTTCGTTTTTGAAGAATTTATATCCATCTTCAGCTCGGATACCTGAATTTTCAAGAGGGCCAATCCACCCGGTGCTTCCAGAGTAGTTTGCGTAGAAATCTTGACCGTTGAGCTGGTCGCCTGTAAGAGATTGCAAAGACTCAAACAGACTGTCAAAGTCAGTACTATCTGGGTTTTGAAGGTAATGACCAAACCAGTTCCAACCCGCTGAAAGTGGAATTTCTGCCTCTATTTCAAAATCAGTTTCAAACAACTGTGGCAATAGCGGATTTCCAACCGTTGTATTAGCCTGGAATGGTAGAGTTTCTGGATCGACGTGGCTGTACAATATTCCTGCACTGGCGTCCCAAATCTTAAATGTTAAGGCTTCCCCTGACGACTCATTAGAGTATACATCGAGGTACACAAGGTGCCTGTCAATATCTTCCAAATAGATGAGATTCTGGAGACCCCGCACTTCACCATCTGAGAAGCACACGAGCATGTCTTCAACATCGGTCGAAGAAATGCCCCTGATTTCGAGGCTGCCAATAATACCCATTGAAAACTGGAAGTCGGCAGGATTGAAATCAAAATCCGGCAGCGTTTCTCTAACTTTTAACTCAACAGTTAGTTTTTCAGGGTAGTTGAAATCAGTGAGCAGGTGAACGTCCTGGGTATAATCGCCAATATTCACTAAGGGGTCAACTGAAAAGCTCACTTCCTGAGATGAATTGGGATTGATAGTTCCCGACGATGGAATGGCCGTAAGCCACGCTGGAAGATTCTGGAGGTTGAAGGCCTTTTCTTCTCCACCCTGATTCACGATGGTAGAGGTGAAAGTGAGCTCTTCACCTACCGCTTTCTCATACGCCAGGATATCATCGCCCCAAACAACCTGGTTCTTATCAATGTAGGCAATCCAGGTGACAGGCGAAGCCATAATGTTTCCCTGCAAGTCCTTTACACCGGTCACGGTTATATCTAACGTCACATTCTCAATCATCTCACTAGCAGAAGTGGGTGTGATAATAATCTGATCGTTATTCACTGAGTAAGTGAACGCAATCTCTTCTACCGGTCGCTGGATCCTGATTAATGGACTCTGATCCAAAAGCGTTGTTCCATTTTCTTCAACTGGATGATTAGCTGAGTATACTTGCTCGCTGAATGAAGGGGTAAGGATGGGTATGCCAGTATCGTCTTCTTCATAATTCTCGAAAGGAAGATACAGCAACAGACCCGGTTCATTTGCCGACATCCGGTTGTGCTGATCCCGTTTCACCTGTTCTATTTTTCGATTGGTGTTCCAAAATCTGAATTCATCCACTTCACCTTCAAAATAATTGCTCACTACTTCTCCCAGCCCATCGTTGTAGACATGGGCCCCCATAGACATAGATGCTCCGGAAAGCTGTCTGAATGGATTGGACGGAATGGAGTTCTCGATATTGCCATCAATAATTGAAGTGATGTTGGCATTTCTATTTAAAACAATGGCTAGATGGTGCCATTCGCCATCAAAATAGTTCGCTTCTGTTACCTGAAAAATATTTCCATTGTTCATCAGAGAAATGGCACCGGAAGGCTCCCTATTGAGTACCCAGGAATAAAGTGAATCTGCAAATTGGCCATTACCACTCCCGTTTGAAAACAGGGTAGCACCACCCGTTTGACTACCCTTGAACCAGAACTCAAGCGTAAAGTTCATATCATCCGTAATAAGCACATCACCTGTTGAGATACTGATGTAGTTTGAAACACCATCAAAATCTGCCGAAGACCCGCCTGGTTCCACTGCCCATTGGGCACCGTATATCACGGCATCTCTTCTTCTCACATGATCCATGGCAATATCTCCTACTACTTCATCCATGCGCCAGTTATAGAGCAAGCCCGCCTGGTTGTCTGAAAGGATTTTATTCATAGTCAGGGTAAACTCGCTAAAGCTCAATGCCCGATCCCAAACCCGCACTTCGTGAATGTTTCCATTGAAATAACCCGGTGATCCGTAATCCTGCTTACCAATCATCATGCGTCCGATTCCCTCATAGGCCGGAAACAATGAATTGTTTCCCGAGTTGATCACAGTCGATTCCAATTCATTCGCCAGATACATATCGGCGGTTTCATTTTCGAATGAGTAGCTCAGCCCGATGTAGTGCCAGAGCGTATTGTCGAAAGTTTGGTTTGACGAGACTTCTTCACCATTGATTCGGAAAACGAGTTGATCAGCTTCATTAAAACCGAGGTAAATTTCTTCGGCTTCATCTTGCCCTTGAGCCAGGAGAGTTTCTGCCCCTGTACCATTTCTTCTCACGGCAAGCTGGATGGTAAAATCTCGATTTTTGAACGGAGCTCCAGCCGATACTTCAAGGTAATCGTCCACTCCGTCAAAGAATAGAGAGCTTCCATGAAGTGTTTCGGTTCCGTTTAATACCCCGCGTACGTCAAAGTTCAACTGCGTTAGAGCTCCGAGATCTACCGGTTCATTGAATGTGATGGATATATCGTCATTAGGACTGAGTATTCCATCTCCAGGTGAAGGTGTACCAAAAACATGCGGCTTGATCCGATCTACAATACCCGTGTAGGTTATCGATGTTTTATCGGCTAGTGCACAAACGGAGCGCGTTCTCAGGTCATAATTCCCATCAGTCAGCTGGGCAATGTCCCAATCGTAGCTGGTAAAGCTCTGTCCGGTTGGTATGGGAATGGCGTCGGGGTTTCCTAAACCACTCGTATCCCTATAGAAGGTCTGAAGTCCAATCCATTGCGATTCATTCGAAGGCTTGTATTCAATCTTGAGCTCTTCAAAATCAAAGAAATTGATATCGTATCCCGCGATCGCAGAAGGAACCGTGTCGTTATTGAATGTGTTCGCCACCCACGCCTCTTCGGGTTGAACCAGTTCTACATCGGTGCAAGTGGGAATAAAGCGGGCCGATACATAAACAGAATCAGCGAGATTCATGCCTTCACACGGTGCAGTGATTACAAAAAGAAGACTGTCATAGTCGTAAACGGCGCCCGGGCCTTTTTCAATGCTCAGCACTTTATTGATCGACGATCCAGCGGGAACATTCACGGAAATACTGCTATTGCCATCAATCGTAGCAATGGCACCAAATGGATTACTCGTGCTTACCAGACTCACCTGGTATTCTCTATCGGTATCACTTTCTGATTCATTACCCAGGGTGAGATTGAACACGGCCGATTCATTGACTGGTACATTGAAGAGAATACTCGGACTAACCGAAATGGACGGTTTATCGACCTGCTGGGTAGCATTGCTCAGCACCGAGCCTGGCTCGTAGAACATACTGAGCTCTTCATCCTCATAAGGACATGAAGTTTGGCCTCCGGCCTGCTTTTTAAATATAGGCCCCCACCCGAGAATGGAAGGATAAACATCGACCGAGAAAAAATCTGTTTCGTCAGGATCAGAAAGCGTAAAACTCACCGTTTCAGATTCTGTTGACGCTCTTGTCCAATCGCGACCAGATTTATAGTTCAATTCAATCCCCTTCTTGAAGCCTACACCGTTATTACTCACCTTGTTCTCAAGCTCAATTTTCAGGGATGCACTCATTCCATATTCAATACTTTTGGTAACCGAACTTGCCGTGGCATGCGTCATGCTCGAAGTGAAGGTA
The DNA here is from genome assembly GCA_965230375.1 of Cryomorpha sp. Classification (GTDB taxonomy): domain Bacteria; phylum Bacteroidota; class Bacteroidia; order Flavobacteriales_D; family Cryomorphaceae; genus CBDDKU01. Next base: position 44,483 of record CBDDKU010000010.1, on the reverse strand, counting down.
TTTCCACCACTGATGCTGTAATTGGCAGGGGTATCAGATGCATATTTTTCTTCAATCCGGTCTCTGGCCTGAACATAGCGTTCATACTCTTCGGCGATTTCCGCCTGGGCGATTCCCGTACCTGTTCCCACAGCAAACACCGCGTAGCCGGCAAAGGATGATCCGGGCACGGGGGTAGCGATCAACCCGTAAGCTACGCCGAGACCCGCAGCCCCATTGGCAGCAATGAGTACACCTCGAGCGATCAGCATAGCCCTGTTTGCCTGGTAGAGCTCATCTAGCTCACGTTCTTTCAGACTATCTCTAACCGTCTGATTTCCGATATTTAATTTTTCCCATTCGTTCAAGCGGATAGCTTCCTCCCACTGTCTGATTTGGTTGTTTATAAACCTGACAGAATCACCTGTGAGTGAATCTTCCAAATTGATCGCAGTGTACGTGTAGCTGACTCCACTGAGATCTTCAAATTCACCCTGACCGGGATTATCGCTCGAAACCAAGGGTCCAAATACCGGGTTGTCATTATTTAGTCCGTAGTTAGGATCGCCGATAGGAAGGTTGCTGGTGTACTGGTCGTTGCTTTGTAAAATAGCATTTCGCAACTCTCTCAGATTCGGAATCTGCTCGTTCAGGATATTGTTCTGGTTATAAATAAAAGTGGTTTGGTACCCTCCCGGAACAATCGCGAGGCTATATCTTTTGGCGTACTGGAATTCGGGAGATGCCATACCCAGACATTCCACCTGTGCGCAAAGCGAATCTGGTACAATAGCCAGATGTTCTGATACACCGAATTGAATATTCCTCGATTGACCAATATAGAGATCACTCCCCGACCCTGGCGTACCTGAAGCATTAGTCTCCCAGGATTGCGTATTGGTTGTACTTATTGATTGACTGCCCTTTCTACCTCCCGAAATGGTTGCAGAGAATCCCGCGATAGTGTTAAACTCATTTTCCGTGGCGGTACTCACTCCGAGGCCCAAGGTGAACTTTGCGCCAAGAAAGAAGGCGTCTTCCATATGGGCTTTGGTGTCGAGGTTCCAGGACCAGTTTGCTATTTGAGATTTTACAGACCCCGATTCTCGCTTGGCAGAACTTCCCGTACCGGGTGGGTCACGAAGGACGTACTCTGGCACTTCGGGACCTGCAGTTACAAACTGTTCACCATCCGTCTTGGAACCCAGATAAATGGCCCTGAACTTTTGATCACCTCCAGTTGGCACTTCTGAAGCGGGAATAGGATCCCAGGATATTGAATTACCACCACCTGTCACCACATTCATCTCGATGGTGCGCGTATAAGAGTAATCAGGTATTGACGCGTTCTGTAGGAAATTCGGATTTACAGCTTTAAAAGAGTAGACGAGAAAGCGAAGCGAATCCGGAGTATTGAACTTACTCAGTTCAACCTGTGCAGTTTCAAGGTCAGCCAAGGCATTATTGATGGTTAAAACCCCATCGGTAGAAGGTACGCTATCTATAAGTGTAGGGGTATCAGCATTGACATAGCGTTCAAATATTTTAATCAGCGCCCTGTATTTATAATCGTCATCCTGGCGGGTGAATATGGGCCATCTGAATGGGTCTGTTCTCAGGTTTCTCTGTACCGTGTCGCCCGTATTCGGGTTGACATACGTGTAAAGAGAATCGCCAATAAAGTCGTGGATTCCATCGCGATCTTTAACGACAATGATGGGATCTACACGATGGATATAGTCCAACCGCTTGTTGTAAACCACAGAGTCTACAGATACCACTTCTCCATCTGTGGTAAATGTGGTATCATAGGCTGCGAACTCCTGAGGCGTGTTAGAAAGGTCCAGGAGATCGAGAACTCCGAAATCTATCGTCGGATTGTTTTCAATTCCAACCGAAGGAACGTACTTAAGTGGAGGAAGGTATGTAACGTATTCGCCAGTTTGGGCATCGGTAAAAATGGTATCACCGGCGCACCCATTGCCAAGCTGAGAGCTAAAGGCCAAACGAGCCACACCGATATTATTGGTAGATAGACCAAGTCCTGGCTTTTTATTCGCCTCTCTCAATCCGCCTACAACTCTCCCTACCACCTTCACCAGGGTACTGTCTATGAAACCTACGCCTGCTAAATCGTCCTGAAAATTGTACTTACCCGTGCCGGGAAATCTCCCCACAGAAAAGGTATGGCCTGGCTTCGAAACAGAAATAAAATGCTCACCGATTGGCACTTGGATGTTGAACACTCCATCTTCATCGGTTTGAGCAGGTTGACCATCTACAACCACTTGATTGCCATCAACACTCAAGGAAACCCCTTCAGCGGGGCATGTGCTGTTTTGATAAAAAACCGTTCCGGTTACGGTAAAACTTGAAATGTCTTCAAAGTCGATGTTGTTGTGAATAATCTGTCCATCGCCAATAAAAAGGGCCTGAGTGCCCGGGTCAAATTGATGGATTAAATAAGAAGGTGTAAGAACAAAGCCTTCTCCGAGACCATTGTAAGGAACGGTCATAACGTAATTCCCGTTTTCATTGGTGTAGGAAGCTATACTCAGCTGTGACTCGCTGGGGATCGTTTCCGACCAGGAAATAGAACCGAGGAATTCAGCGTGGTTTTTATTGAAAGCATTTCCGACTTTAGAAATATCATAAGCCCAGTTGCCAGCCCCTTCGTTGTACCTGAGGTAGACCTTCAACCCAGCTTCACCACCAACCATGATTCGAGAATGATCGCGCGCGATGTCCCCATCGCTCTTCGCAAGACTCCAAATGCGCGTTTCATCGATCAAGCCACTGTAACCTTGCCCTATGAAAATAGGCGATGACACAGATGCCATGTTTTCTGTTGTACCTGTCTCCAGGCTAGCCACATTCTCACCATTTAGAAAAAAGAAGAGACTATCGTCGGCATATTTAAAGGCTACATGAGTAAAATTATTTTCTAAAACTCCGCTCCCATCAGCATATAGCGCAGCTTCTGTTCCATCGGTATGGGTGGTCGAGAAAATGAAAGACTGAATATCTCCATCATAAGCTATTTCAAATTGACCCGATCTCCTGGCTATAGTAAAATCCGAACTCAGGTCTAAAGGACTCAACCAAGACTCTAAGACAAATGCATCATTAAAATTCAGCGAAGGTGAACTCAGAACTTTCAAGCTGTCTGCACCTGTAAGTTCAACGCTATGCCCATCAATCTGCGAAGTGCTTTCAGCCGATATGCGTACATCTTCCACAGCGATACCACCTGTATAAGATACGTTTCCAGTTACCGTTCCAAACGGACTTCTAAACCCGATGTCACTTTCAACATTTGAATAAATGGTGGTATTCTCACATTGCGACTCTCCGATTATAAAATATTCGTAAAGTACTCCGGCATCGGCAAAATTGTCTACGTAGTTATTGCTACCTGAATTTACAGAAGCAATCAGAACAGAGTCCTCCGCAGAATCGAGCTGCTTGCGATATATCTTAAACCCATTCAGAAAATTGGCATTGTTCTCAACGCTCCAATCCAACTGAACCCGATTGGAATGATACCCCTTCGAACCGCTCAAGCTGGTTTCATTAAAACTATTGCTGAGATCTGGCGTCAGGATTATTTGACGGACCGAATCGGCCGCTACTCCTTCAGGCTTGCAGTCATTTATCGATATGATTCTGTACTCATAGGTTTGGCAGATAATGACCGATTCGTCGATGTACTCCGTCATGTCCTGATCCACATCAAAAAAGGTGGCCCCACCGCCGCCGAGTAGGTTGCGTTCTACTTGGTATCCGGTTTCTAGGTCTACATCCACCCAATTGAGCTGAATTCCCACGCCTGGAATTTCAGATACGATCAGGTTTGGTGATTTCTCAGGATCGTCTGGAGAGATGCCTGCCACACCTTCCGATTGCTCACCCCATCCGCATTCATTCTTGGCGTTTAGGGTATAGTTGTACAGGACGCCCCTTTGGGGAACATTGTCCGTAAAAGTGGCATTGTTTCCGGTGATCTTGCCAACAGCTACCCCATCCCGATATATCTCAAGGCTGTCAATTTCTGAAACAAAATTCCACTGAAGGTGAACCTGGCTATTGCAGTCGGTTGTTGATGCTTGAACGTTAGTTGGCGGCTCGGGAACATCCTTTCGCTTTCCAATATCGATACTGGAAAATGAACCACTATTGGCGGTGTTACTTCCACTGAGCATCATCTTCACAAAACGCGCTTTATAGTCGTACTCTGAACCGGGAACAGCCGTATTATCAAAGTAGGTCAGGCTTGTCGCCGAAACTTCTGCGATCTGCACATCGTCTCTGTAAATTTGAGTCGTTGATCCTGAACAAAGTCCATTTGGCACATCCCAGCTTATGTGAACACCATCGCAATCAGTATTATCTGATGCGGAGATATTGGCTAAATCAGGCGTAAAGGGAATATCATCCGAAATCGGACCGGGAAGCGTTGAAGCTTCTTCAAATACCGATTCTGGGCCGAATCTGAATTGTATATCCTCCCCTATGGCAGAAGGGGGTAAATAAAATTGACTCCTGATCCAGTAAGGTCTGTCCGATTGATTATCACCGGTCATATAGGAAGAAAGCGATTGCGATATCAAACCCGTATTAAGCCGCTTGTAAAACACATCGTCGTTGTTAAATGTGTAATGGCTCGCCCCACCCCCCGGGTGGCCCGATCCCATTTGTCCGATATTGACCCAGCTTCCTGAGCCAACTTTCATTTGGATAGCGTTAAAGCTCCCCTCCCAAAAGAGATCGTCTAAGTTGTTGTCAGCATCAACGTAGATCACAAAATCCAACTGCGCATAGCCAGTACATGGATTAATCGAAACGGTAAACCACGTGCTTTCGTAGTTGATGGCTACCAAGGATGTACTCCAGAGAAATGCGGTGAGAAGAAAAAGTTTTCTGAGAAAATTTCCTTGTGTGTTTGGGCCAATAGAATTCATACGGATGGCGATTGGTTAGTAATTGGTCTAGGCGGGATTGATTCCGCACTTAACAAATCTAACCGACAGCCAGATAGAGGACATAAACCTATGTTGCAATCACTTGCTCAAATGTTGCATCCTTACCAAACCCCTTAAATTAAAAGGGTTCTAGCTCTCGTTGGGCTGAGCTTGACTGGGTGTGAGTCCGTATTTTTCCCGGAAGCACTTATTGAAATATGAGATGCTGTTGAACCCCACTTGATAGGCAATCTCCGAGATTGTCCCCGTTTTGTTTTCAATGCGTTTCCTTGCAATTTTCAACCGGTAGGTCCGTATAAAGCCGGTGGTTGATTCACCTACCAGGGCTTTTAGTTTTCGGTGCAGTTGAGAGCGGCTAATACCTATTTCCTTACCCAGCAATTCAGCAGTGAACTCAGAATTCTGATAATTTTTCTCCATGATATCGCCCAGTTTTTCCAAAAACACCTGCTCCATGCTATTGGTGTCAGCAGGCTCAGGTATGAGTTGCGTATCTAAAATGTACTGTTCTCGAAGCCTGCTCTTTAGGTTCAAAAGGTTCTTCACCTGCAATTCGAGCTCCTTGGGGTTGAAGGGTTTTGAAATATAGCTATCAGCCTGCATTTCAAGCCCCTTTACCCTGCTTTCTATCGAAGCCTTAGCCGTAAGAAGAATAATGGGGATGTGGGCTGTGCGGATGTCGGACTTCAAGGCTGCGCACAACTCGTACCCATCCATTTCTGGCATCATAACATCCGAAATAACAAGGTCGGGAATATACTCTATGGCTTTAGCCAGACCGTCACGACCATCAGGCGCAAGCATCATGTGATACGTATCTCCGAGGATACTCTCGATGTACGTTCTGACATCTGCATTATCTTCTGTGAGCAAAACAATCGGAACATCAATTTCTTCCTTCGATATCTCCTCCACTTCTATACGCGTACTTGTTGCTTTACTGTGATGAATTTGGTCGTCATATTCAAATTCACCCAGGTACTTTTCTCTGAAATAGGGAATACGAAAACTGAAACAACTCCCTTGACCTAGACTGCTTTCCACCGCCAACTCACTCCCGTGAAGTTTAACGAGTTCAGATGTGAAAGCAAGACCAATACCTGTCCCCCCTTTTTTTCGACTTTCAGTGTCATCAACTTGATAGAATCGGTCGAATATTTTAGGCAAGTCCTGCTCGGAAATTCCTGAACCCGAATCACGTACGGAAATCTCAACGAGGTGAGACTGTGCTTCTACTCTCACTTCAATATCCTGTCCTTCGGGCGTATGCTTAAAAGCATTTGAAAGAAGGTTAATCAATATCGTTTCGAGCTTACCCTTATCGACAAAACCGAAGATTTCATCGTCAACATCCACACGATAGTTAATGGATTTAGCCTCGGCCAGAGAATTGAATGTTCCCGCTACTCCCCTGATCATTTTTGTGATATCGGCAGATACGGGTTGCAATTCCAATTTACCCGACTCAAACTTTGCCAAATCAAGGATGTCATTGATAAGCCTTTGGAGCCTGAGCGCATTTCGCTCCATCATCTTGAGCTCACTCAATTCGGCTGGGTCCACACACTTCGAAATTCGCGTTTGAATAGGCCCAAGGATGAGCGTAAGGGGTGTGCGAAATTCGTGCGATACATTGGCAAAGAAGTCGGACTTCAACCGATCAACTTCCTGTTCTTTAATGAGTAGCTCCTTATTCTTCTTGGACTTAAGTCTCTGCCGATTGAATAAAACACTACCGATCAGCAGAATTGCCAGACCGATAATCAAGTAGGTCACTTTCCTGGATCGTTCCAGCTCCCTTGCTTGTTCGAGTGTTGCTATTGCCTGATCTTTTATTTCCGATTCGTATTGTATTTCAAGTTCCTTTATCTGTTTCGACTTTTCTTCGTTGAAAATACTGTCTTTGATAGCCATGTAGGTTTCGTGGTGATCATAGGCATCCTTGTATTTTCCTTCTTCGTACTCAGCTGCCGCCAAATACTCGTACCCTACCATCAGCGAAAACCCGTCGCGGTGCTCTTCTGCCATATCAATCACCTGGTTAGCCAGCTCCTTTGCCTTAGAGTAATCGCCCATGAGTCGATACGTCTGGGAAAGATCAAAAAGGGTATGCATGATATTATTGGGTGAGCCACCGTGATCTTCCTTGAGTTTCAAAGCCCGAAGCAAATATGGAAGACCCTCAGCAGGATTGCCTTCCTCCATCATAGAAGACCCGATGTTACCATAAGCAATGGCATCGCCGATATGGTCATGGTGCCCTTCGGCATATTCTATGGCCTTGCGGTAATTGGCGCGGGCTTTTTCATATTGGTCGCGCTTGTGATAAACCACACCGATATTGAGAACATTAGACGACATGTCCAAGCTATCGCCATATGCACGTGCTATTTTAGAGTTTAGCTCAAACGTATTCAGGGCATCATCCAGATTTCCATTTATCAGGTGGATATTACCTATTTGCCTGAAGACAATGATCATTTCCGAAGAATCGGGAATAGAACTAAAGGTTCTCAAAGCTTCTACATAGGCGGCCATAGCTGAATCGTATTGCGAAGTCAACCTGTAGCTATAACCCCGATTGAATTGAGCCCGACCTTTGTAGGTTTTGGATTTTGGATCTGACCCCGCCATGGCAATCGTCTTACGGTCCTGAGCAAGGGCCTTGGCATACTCTCGGTTTCTGCGAAGCAAATATCCCTGAATTTGGTTCGCTTCAATCTCTACAGCAGGCGATTCAATTTCTTCATTCAAGACCTGGTTCACCAGATCAATTCCTTCGTGAACCCGCTGATGTGAACCGTATACCCGCGCCTTGAGCAAAACTGATCTTTGAACCCCAGTCTCATAATTCTCTTCGGTTGATAAAGCCAGCGCCTTTCGGGCAAGGTCGAGCGCCTTTGAGCTATCGATGTATTGGCTATGACCAGCTTCCAGAATCTCGTCAATACGGACAACTTTCTCTTGTCCGCTCACCTGGGTAGAACAAAACCAAAGTGCCAGAATTCCGAACATGCGTATATATCCCCCACAATGATTCTGCATGACCTCAAAATATGGATTATTCTACTACCCGATTTTTAATCATCTAAAATCTTGGAATTAGATCCTGGTTCACTGCCAGACTTATACCGTGCTACTTACCTTTCTCATCAGTATCTGCGCTGATACAAAATCCATTCAGGGTGGCGAGCACAAATTAATTAGGCTTCAAATTACGTATTTAAAATGCTGTGGTTCTCATTGGCTCAGACCTTACACATGGTCACTCCGGACTTATCAAAGAATCTAATACGCAACCACATCCTTTTCAATAGCTCCCTAGTGATGAATCCGTCAACGGCTCCCAGTTTTCGAACCATGAAGGCCGATAAAAGTGGTAGTCGACTTTGGAGCGGATGATGTCAATTATGCTGACATCGGTGGAACTGATCGTCAGTATCGTTGTCGGCCGGTCTGGCGCTTCTCTTAAATTCAAAAAAGAGAAGCAGAAGATCAACTTTCGAAAACAAATGATTTTTTGCTTCTTTTTCATCTACGGGAAAAACGAAGAGAAAAGAATACGATTTAGCTCAAATTACTTGATTGAGAATCAACAGGAAAATTTACAACTAACCATCAAGTTCAACCAGATCAATATAGACCACCACAACACAAAATCCTCCAGCCCCACATTTCCAATCTTTTAGAATTTAATCCGTGCGCGTTCCCTCCGATTCCTATCGGAGCCGGGGAAAAGCGCGGCGGATATGCAAGTCAGAGATAATTGCAGCCAAAAAGTCCTCCCCCTGCCTCCGCCTCCCCGCGTGTCGCCGGAGCTTTAGCGGAGGAGCAGGCGGAGGAAGGATTTCGTATGTAAAGCTTGAGCTTCCAAGGCTGGCACATTGTACTTTCCCATCTCGAAAAAAGAAACAATGGAGCGCTTAAACTCTTCGCTAAATATCCGCTTCTTTCGGATCTTTCTAAGATTTGCTTTCATGATATAAGTGATTTTTGGTCAACCTATATCAGGGATGGACAAATTATCCATTGTCAACTATCAATTGTCCATTATCAATTATGAATGACCCATTCCGTATATTTAACCCCAATCGTAACCCTAAAACATTAAAAATGAAATTACCTGGAATGAGAATTCAATCTATCGTCGGCACTTGTGCGGCTGTGCTGTTTATGAGCGCGTGCACTTCGACCGAGACCAAGGTAGAAACCGCCGTTGAAGAAGTACCTGTAGAAACAGCTGAAGAAGAAGTACACGAAGCGTGGGTGGTTCACGAAACCGGATTTGGAGATGTAAGCCTCCACCACGACGAGCCAGAGACCGAGTCTATGGATGAAGGCGAAAGTGAAATAGAGCCAATTGAAGCGAAGCCAGTTGCCCGCCCAATCAGCCATGAGTTGTTTCAAGAGCGTATCAAGCCTGTGACCTACATCGCTGGAGATCCTTTAGAAGTGGAAATAGCACTTTCTACAGTGCCACTCTCGGAGACAGAAACCATCACAGCTTACAACAGCCATGGAAAAGAAAAAGGAACCATCGAAGTGATTCACGACTCAGAGTCTGGCGAGATCGTATCGGTGACATACACACACAAGGATCACAAAGACCAGTACGATATCAGCCCGGGTATGTCAGCTAAGGATGTAAAAGAAATTCGGAAGGATCTCAAGCACATGAAGCACCGCGGCGAGTACTTCCTCTACTCTGATGTTTCAAACATCATGTACGTACTCGACGTGAGCGACAACAAAGGCCACGAGATGACCGAAATCGACTTTGATCAAGTTGAAGTAGACGCCATCGTCTGGAAAGACAAAAAGCACCACAACGACATCGAGATCCTTGATTTCGAAATCGAAGAATAATCCAGATTAAAACTATTGTAGAAAGGAGCCTCGGCTCCTTTTTTTATGCGCAAATGTTTTAACCAAACTTGAAACTTACCCAAAAAGGGTGATGACCTTTAAAAGGCTTAGCTAGATATTTTCGAAGTTATCTAGTCATTTTAATCTTCACGCTATATCACAGATTGGCTCACAGCTTGCAATGTCAAAATCCGACCACTTGCAAATGAAGTCGTGAGCCAAACTTCGGCCTTAATTTTATTCTCTTAGAAACTCAGAAATAAACGGAAGTCCACCGCACCCATGTCTGAGCTCAGGTATCGGAAGCTCTGCTTCCGCTAATACCGTTCGTTGGAGCTTCTGACGAAGGAAGATGCGGAAACCCCGAACCATTTCAGGGCGAGTTTGGGTAAGGTGCTGGAGTGTTTTCAAGAGTATCAAGAAATAAAATTACAGCCCTGATCTTTTATTCCTTTTGCATCAAGGCAAAAGGAAGAGTCATTAATACGAATAAACTTCTCTTCCCCAAACTACCTCTTCCTACTCTTTCATCATAAAAACCCTCCCCACCCACTCCACTACCTCCTCCCTTCAATCCCCTCGAAATCACTATATTGCCTTGTCAACCAACAACCTTTCACTAATGCCCTCCCCAGTACCCCCTTCACCAAAAACAAAATTCCAATTCAGTGGCCTTCTCGCCTTATTCATTCTTTCACTAGTCGCCTTCACTTATAGCTGCGACCCGGAATCAGATGATGATGGTCCCGCTGAAATCGTAACCTTAACCGACTTTGTACTTCAGAAGGTTGAAAATGGTGCGAAAGACGTTAGTCTCAAGCCAACCCTGGTTTGGGAGCCATCCCGCGGTTTAATCAATGGATTGGATGCCGAGGTGGTCTATGAAGTGAGCATCACAGAAGCGGGCGAGTCCTTTTTTACCGGAATGGTCATCACATCCGAGAAACCTTTTGTAACGCTCACGACTGCGCTTGATCCCGACACAGAATATCAATGGATCGTGACGGCCAGAGTAGTGGGTAAAGGTGAAACAAAAGCTTGTGAGGAGACCTTTTCTTTCGTTACATCTAATGTCGAAACAAACCCCTTACCGCCTGAACTATCGCTGACATCGCCCAAGAATGAGATCAATAATTTCGTACCCCAGTCATCTGAGTTCAGTTGGGAGTCTTTACCTGAGCCAGGCTCTTATGAATACCTGCTAATCATGAAAGAAATTAGCGATGCAAGCGGTTACCAGACCTATCCTACCGTTCAAAACATGATTCAGATCGAAGAAGGACTCAAGCCATCCACGACTTACGATTGGTCAGTTTTGGGAATGGATGACAAGGGAAATGCTGTGGAATCGGAAACCAGACAACTGACTACGGCTAGCGAGGGTTCCACAGGTCAGAGTATTCCCGCCAGCTCCCAGATTATCAGCTCTGCCATACGGAGCGGAACAGGCCTTGAGTTTGGTGGATGCTTCGGACACGTTATGGTGAGCCACAACGACAAACTCTACGATATCGGCGGCCGGGCCAAAGAAGATGGCACGTGGAGATTTGGTAACGACGTTTACGAAAGTTCAAACGGTGAGACTTGGACAACACTTTCAGAAAACACGGCCTTTGGTGAAGGTCCTTTTGATCCAACCAATACACACACGGCTCTCTCCCACGCAGACTTGCTCTATGTCTTCACCGGCGGGCAATCGGGTGTCTATACAAGCTCTCTTGGGCAAATTTGGACGCGTTTAGATTCGGGTTCGGTTGCTGATGAAACCATGTATCTAAACCGAAGAGAACACGCCGCGGTAAGTTTGAACGACAAGCTCTACGTAATGGGTGGGTACAACGGTAGCAACATGTACAGCGATGTCTGGGTCAGCAATGACGACGGCATCTACTGGCAGAAGATCAAAGACTCTGACAATAGCGCTTGGAAAGGCGGCGCGGTGCATGCCGTCGTGGTGGATGGCGCCATCTATCTTTTTGAAACGCGAGAGAATGATCAGGAACCAGCCATTGGTATTTGGAAATCGACTGACGGCTCAAGCTGGCAGTTCTTGAGAAACGTACCCTTCACGGCCAACGATAAGTTTTCTGTCTGCACTTATCTCTATGGCATGTGTGTGATCAGCGGCGACGACAACAACGAGATCTGGTGGTCTGAAGATGGCTTGGAGTGGAGTCCGGTAGAACTCGATACACCCACCAACCTACAGTGGCGCAGAGATCACGCCGCCGTCGAACTCAATGGCTCCATTTACGTGAGCTACGGCCACGGCTCTATCACAGGAGAATCCAGAACGGATGTGGTAAAGCTTTGGTTTGATCCGTGATTTAGCGCTTCAATAGTTGATGGTTCTCTTATGATATTGAAGTAAGGAGTCAGTTTACTTCTGATTAAGAAAGTAATAAGTCACCCACTTGTTTGCTGCTCATATTTTTGACTTTAGGAATATCCTTCTTCGCGTCTGTTAACATATCAGCTGCCTGAGTAATATCAAATTTCTTTCTAGCAGCATTGATAATAATCGAAATGACAAACCGAATGGCAATTCGTTCAGCAAACTCTGGAATCCACGGAATATCTATCTTATCATTCGCGAGAGTCGTCAGGCGCTTAATCATCGTCTTGGCTTCATCATCGCTTATTCCATTGTTTATGTCACGAACCAGGTCATAGAGTTCATTTGGTAGGTTATTGTAAAGAAAGGTATCGACCTTCAGCACAATCTTAATAAGTATCTTCTCTTCCTTAGTTTCTCTAACAAGGGGTACGTCAATTTTCTTATTCAGTCTCTGAGCAACGTCCTTGATCTCTTCAGCTGTCATCTTGTGCCGTTCTTTCGGCGGGGCAAAATACTCGTCTAGCAAATTGGTAAACTGGACCACAGTTAACGCTTCAATTGTATTCATTGTATTGGGTTTTGGTTCTTACTTCGCTTTTCCACCAAACATGCCCCCTAATCCCGACAGGTTAAATCGACCCGTGATCTGAGAGAAGGCTGTGAAGGTGGTGGCAATGATTCCGGCCACACCTACTACTCCATTTAGAATACCTGGATTGACCATATACGTCAAGCCCACGAGCAACAGGATAAGTAGAAGGATGCTGAATCTGACACTCCGCCAGGAGCCGTTTTTCTGAGATAGTTTCTCCATCTCAACAATCTCATCTGTCGTCACTCCATTCTTAATAAAGTGGGCGAAGCTTGGTTGAAATATCTTCAGGTGATAATGCCCTGGATCGTATTCGATAAGCCCCTTTTGAAACAGCTTAAAAAGTGTATTCTTGTTGTGGGTGTTGACAAGTGAATCGTCGGCAATATCATAGAGAATAAAACGCTCCTCTACCGAAAGGGAGTTCCAGATACTGAGATATAGAGGGGAATAATATCCTTTGTTCAGGTATAAGTGCATATCTGGCATTCCATAGCGATCGACATACTTCGAATCCTTAAGCTGATCTTTCTGAATGGAAACTGTAAACTCTCTAAACGAATAGAGAAAGAGTTGAAGCTCATCTCTAATCTCCACATGTGTATCCCCATCATCGGAATCAACTCCGATTTGAGACCACTCTTCTTCGAGTTGCGTGATGGAAAGAGAAGAGAATAACACGATTTTCTTGGACTGTAAAACACCTTCATCCAAATACCTTCTCAGTTTCGAGAGTTTGTGTATAAATTCTGGGTTGACTGTGGTTGGTTGCCAAAACCGCACAATGAGTGCTTTGGCCCTTAATAGACTCGGAGGAATATTAGCAACGGAATACGAGTGATCTAGCCAATCTGTATTCTTTCCGAGGTCGATGTATTCTCTTTCAGCATGATTTTCTATTAAACCTGCATCCTTTAAAAGCCGACTGCGACAAGATCTCGACGGACCCACGAGAATGGCCCTGAACTGAACTCCGCGTTGAATAGAACCTTGGTCGAAACGCTTTAAAACATCTATTAATACTTGTCTAGAAATGGGTGGGCGTTGTATCTCAGAAGGAGTATTAAAGAACAGCTTATTGAGATAGAAGCGCATGATGATGAATACACCAACGGCGAAGATTAAAAATAATAGCACTTCTTTGCCAGGTTGCCAACCAAAGAAGCAAACGCCATTAATAGAAAACTGACCAATCGGGCTCCAGGAATACCGACTCTGAAGAATGCTCAAGACACCCGTGTAAATGGGTTCCAAACCATTTTCGCATTTTGGGTTTTCCGGTATTGATACTCCGACTCGAGGCCCGTAATGTCTAAACAGATTGTGATCGATTGACGCAGTTTTTACAATGTCATCACCTTTAAGGCCGTATTCATAATTGGCATATTTCTGATTGAATATCGCCTGATCTGCACCCTTTCCTGATTCGAATAGCCGGTGCGCTTCCACTGCAAATGACCGATCAGTAAATACTTCTCCAGAATTGAATATCAGAATGATTGGCACAACGATAAGGGCGAAGACAGAAAGAAAAGCCTGTAATTCGAAAAGTGGTTTGGTTGCATCTGAACCAGAACGTGCGCGAAGCTTTCGACGGAATAAAAGTGCACCGAGAAGCGAAAGGGCATGCAAGAACAAAACAAAAACTTGTAAATCATCTGTTTGAGAATGGAATACAAAGCAAGACACCAGAACAGAAACAGCCATTAGTGCGATTGCAAACACGACACATGCCGACGACTTGAAATGGCGCTCTTGTGAATTGAGTATCTGGGCAATTCCCGTCAGAACTAGGATGGTAGTGAAGCTTGCTTTTGCATAGAACACGAGGTCTGCGCATGAGAACAAAGACACAAAGAAGATGATGTAAATCGCAAACAAACCTGAAAGGACCCAGTAGGTAACTTCGCCTTGCATTCTAGGAAACAGAAAAGCCAATGAGTGATTATTGTTTTCATCAAGCTCCATTCTCTGCCGCACGCAAAAAACCCAATTCAGAAGTAAAAAACATAAAAAGCCGAGTGGAATACTCAACGCCAATGCGAATGTGAGAAGTGTTGTCGAGGCACTTTGCCATTCAAACAACTTTGAGTTTGCAAAAGTGACGAGGTAAAACGGATGATCACCTTCAAATAGATCCACGGGTTGAATAAAGCCTTCAAAGTTATCCTTCCCGTACTCAAACTCACCCAGCTTCGGTTTTTGGGTGACCAGCGCTTCAGAAATAAAAGCTCCACCTACGATGTCTTCTTTTAAGTTCTTGAAATTATTGATCGCATCCTTAGAACTGAAAACCACGTTTCCACTCTTATCAATTAAAGCGTATCCCATACCAGTGGGAGCGCGGTTTAGCATCAGTGATTTTAGGTCAAAACTGACAACGTGAATTGTACTATCACTCGTTTTTGAAGAAACAATGGCCTCGGTTTGTCCCCGGGAATAGGAGAATACCGATTCAAAGTAAATGCGCTTATCAGCTTGGTTTTTTAACCGATAGCCTCCATTCGGAGAAGCTAATTTTGAAATATAATCTCGCTTCCGAACTGCGGCAAATCGTTTGAATATGTTATTCACAATAGCACTATCGTTATATGAAAAGCCGTAATAAGGTAAAGTCACTCCGTCTATTAGGTAAAATGTTTTGATAGTCTCATCGTCCAGAGACTTTGCATAATCTACAGCTCGAAAAGCTTCGTGAAAGCGGACATGGTCCAGGCTAGTACATCTTGTGTTCTTCTCACAGAAATTAGTGTCTTCTATAATCTCGACCACATCAGATAATTCCGCCTTGAATTCTCTTAAAAGCTCATGGTTGTATGCTTCTACTTCTTCCTTGACTCCGTCTTGTAGTTCCTTGTAATGAAAAACTGATACAAAAAGCAGCGTGCTGAAGAATATGAGAGCCAGTAGTCCAAACCCAGAAATGATTGCATCTGCATTTCGAAGGCGCTCCCACGTATTCACTACAAATATTTTGATGGTTGGAGCAGAGACAACGACCAGACCCGTCAACAGAATTAGAACTAGCCAATAAACATAGCTCAACTGGTGGGTATAGTCTCTGTACTCATCCATGGGCATCAGCCCCGTGATATATACAGGTTGATCGAGAATGAAGACTTGAGAAGAATAAGCCATATGGCTTTCTCCATTGAGAATAAGCGTATCCAGACGAATATTGGATTGATCCGAATACTCTATGTCCATGAACGCTCCATGCTTAACAAGCGCCGTATTGTCCGAAAATATCACTCTCTTCCCGTAGTGGAGAATAAAGCAAGGAAAGAGCTCGTTGGTGGTCAACGATTTCATAAAGGCATATAAGTTCACTTCTCCTGAGGTAGAAGTTTCTTCCTGTTCAGCATCGGATTCGGATAATGACTCCTGATTAAGGTTGAGCTCTTGCATATAAGACACTTCGCCAGCCTCTGTCTCTTCGCTGCCGGATCTCTTGCCTTTTGATAATAACTTTTGCAGGTTAAGTTCAACCTTCAACTCTGCAGAAGAACTACGAGCTAAAGAATTGTTCGTCGAACTAGATTTCTGTTTATCAGTTGCCGGACTTGTAGTTTTCAGTGAGTCGCAAGCCCTATCTATGGCCTTTCTAATAGAATCTCTCCCTTGATTTGGCCTAGATTTGAACAAAAGCAAAGCTGAGTCACAATCCAGTTTCAACCTGCCATTTTCACAACCGCCTTCCACTCCTTTTTTACGGGCTCCTAAAGATCGATCGAAGTGATATCTCAACGATTTTATTGTGGCAGTAGAGTCTTTCGATTTGTCGCAATTGTTGATAACCTCATCGAGTGCAATCCGTTGTGGCAACAACTGCGCATAGTGCTTTACCCGACCATCTATACCCGACTGTACATTGTTGAGCGTGCGAACCGCCTTGCTCCTAATTTTATCTTCATTTTTTGGGACGTACCACTCAAAATACATAAGGTAAAAAACCAGCGTTAGTGCAATGACCCCAAAAATTGAAAAGGATACAGGACTAAACAAAGATGACTTAGGTTGTCGCTTCAACATGTTACTTCACTTTATTCCTTTAATATCTCCTTCACCCGATCTCGGTCGGCGGCGTTGTATACCCCATCAACCGGTAGCTCAAAATCTGCTTGCAAAAGGCGGAGAGCGTTTTCGGTCTTTGCACCAAAAATACCATCAGGGTCGCCACAATTGTAGCCCTTGCGGTTGAGAATGCGCTGAAGCTGCTCTACTCCTTCCCCACGACTACCGCGCTTGAGCACGGGCTTTGGAGCTACAAGCACTTCCGATTCGGCGAGTCGCTGGTAGCGCAGCACCTTGGCTGAGTCGTAGGCGTCAATGCTCACCGAGTCGCCCTGGTTACCACCGAGACAGTACACTTTCGAAAGGTCCTTTGAGAACCCCAGAAAGAAACCAACGTGCCCCTTCCAGGAGTGCGGACTCTCCCGCCAGAAAACGACGATATCGCCAGGCTCTGGATCCGTTACCGTTTGACCCACCTGGGTCCACGACCTGGCGTTTGCCTTGCCAGAGCTTGCCAGCCCAGCCTTTTGACAAACCCAATTGACGAATATGCTACACCACGGCGTCTCATCATTGTTGACCCACTCCATACCCGACTCGTGAGCGTAGGCTACTATTCGGGGTTCGTGTTGGCTACCGCTAATCTCGGATACGCCAAGTTCTCGGCTCGCAATTTGAATGACTTGACTCATGACTCATCTATTAAAAGTTCTATGAATTTATCGAGGGTATGTTCTCCAGGCTTGGCCATTCGTGCATCTTCGAGCGCCATCCCACCAGCGGTTTTCAATCGCTGTATATTCTGAGATCTGGCATCCGACATATCAGCCGAATACGGTGGTGGACCACCCGACACCTGCTTAGGGAAATCCACTCGCTTAAAGTTCATTCGGTCTTCCTCGTTTTCGAGCGACTCAAATAGCTTCTTCACCTGATAATTGACCGTATCAAGCCCACCATCCATCATGATATCAGGCGTTTTCTTGGCCCAGGTCAGTAGCCCCCAACCCTTGGCTTTGTGGGCCTTATCCAAATCGATATACCCCCCGCCCGTACCCAGCGATAGCATGAGCATGTTCTTAGCGGTTGGGAATGGCTTATTTGGATTGGTGGCGTCTTCCCAGTTGTCAAACTTGGTGCCCCTACACTCAGCGTATGCGCACATCGCAGGGTTATTGGCAAATACGCCTCCGTCTAGGTTCACCATCTTCTTACCATTGACAGAAATAAACTTTGGGTCGAAGTAGGTGGGTGCGGCTGAAGTTGATCGGAGCACATCCCTTAACAGGAAGTCCTTCATACCGGGCTTTGTTTCGCGGCTATTGAAGAATACTGCGGAGCCGGCTCCCATATTGTAAGAGGTAATCAAACAGGGTTTCAGAAGCTGATCCAGGGTTTTGTCTCCCAGCTTTTCAGCGAAGAGTCGCTCCAGGTTCTTCTCGCTAAACTTCGATGCCTTGCTCAGCTGACCAATAAGCCCTCTGATCTTCGACTTATTGAAAATCTCCTCTCCGTGCTTTGCATAGAAGTCAAGGGCTTCCTGAGCCGTGTACTTTGGCTTTCCGTTTGTGCCCGTCACGAGCAGGAGGGCAGCCAGAATGGCTCCGGTACTTGTCCCTACCACCATGTCGAGATACTCTCCCAGCCTCGCTTCAGGTTTCTCGGTGATTCGCTGTATCTCAGACTCCATGTACACGAGTATGGTTGCAGGAATGATCCCTCTTATTCCGCCCCCGTCAATGGAAAGGACTCTTACTTTATTTCGCTTTTTCATCCTGACTATTTTAGATCCTTCCAACTTCCAAATTCGACGTTGGAGGGAAGTTTGAAATTCATTATTGATCTCATTTCGGCCATTCTGCGGTCGTAGTACTTGCGCTCAATACCCGAATAGGCAAAGACGCCCCTCGTTGACTGACCCTTGAACTCATCGAGCCGGTTGTAATCGTCGAGTATAATGTGAATGACATATTCTACTACATCTCCCTTTCCGATGCTACGAACTGAATCTTTCAGTCCTTTGAGCTTCTTATCAGTCCATTTTTCGATCTTCTTTGGTGAACTTCCGATTCGGGCCGGTGGACCATAATGGCTGGCGTCAAACAAGCTCGGCATCTTCAAGTCGAAGTTTGAAACGATCTCTTCAATCTCTTCTTCGTAATCGACGATTCGCGTACCGATGTCTGTCTCAAACTCGGAGTTGCCATTCCACCGGAGCTTATTGGCCAGGTGTTCATAAAACCAGGTGTTCTTCCACTCGGGTACAGTGAGTGGGTTGCGCATGGGAATGCCCGTTTCTTCCGAAACTTCACAGAGCGCTTCCAAGTAGGGGTCAAACCAGTAGTGGGCGTTGTGATGGGAACTCAGGTGAGCAACTTCGATACCGGCTTCCTTCTCCAGCTTGTGAATTTGCTTCTTGATTTGATCTTTTACCGCCTTTTTGGAAGCGGTGACTTTATTCTTCTTCGGACATTTGAATTTCGAGAACTCCCGAAACCTCGTGTCCTTCTTGGAGCGCTGCATGTGGCTCAGTCCAGCGAGTGGATCGATCGGCCTTCCCGAAGTCAGGGTCAAGTGACACCCTATTTCTACGGGGATCTCGGTATTGGCCGTTTCCTTGACCAATTGTTTGACGTTCATAATGGATCGCTTGGCGTTTGAGAATGCCGCCACGCTATTGAGTTTCCCAGCTTTCGCCGCGTTGATTACTGCGCGATCAATAGCTGGTACAGCCCCAAAATCATCTGCAGTGAAAATTACTTTCATGGTTGGTTAGCCTGATTTGGTTGAGGGTCTTTAAAAAGACAACACAAGATAACCACTTGATTTTAAGCCAACAAAGAATATCACTCATCGAAAGTCGAGCAGGGTGATTTTCCCAGACGATCAAATCATTCTCAGTACAGCAGTCTGCGATCTTACCACGTATTCTCTTCCAGAGAAATGCGGAAATGAATTGGGTGAAAGAACCCGTGGAAATATGTTAAAATAAAAAAGCCTGACTCAAATGAATCAGGCTTTTGTCGGGGTGGCAGGATTACCCCGAATTCATCGTGTTGTTCCTAGTTTGGAAATCCAGAAAGCCTTTTTGCTAATTACATTCGCAAAGTTCTTTTTTATTCGATATCATCTCGAGCAAGCTCGGACTTATATCAAATAAAAAAAGCCCTCACTATCGTGAAGGCTTTCTGTCGGGGTGGCAGGATTCGAACCTGCGACCTCCTGCTCCCAAAGCAGGCGCGATGACCGGGCTACGCTACACCCCGATTAACAAGCTTTACTTGTCAAATTCGGAGCGCAAATATAGGAATATTTAAAGCTTACACAAACCGTATTTGCTCATTTTTTATGCGAATTTATTTCCCGTCTAGAATTGGGCTGATTTCAATGAAATTTCATTCTGCTCAAACCAATAAAAACCAATCACTTACTTTTAAGGCCTAACCCTACCCTATGCGCGATCTCGTATTCATTTCCTTTCTTATCCTTAGTGTTTCTTTTCCCGGAGTGGCACAAGAACTCCCTCCTAGCTTTACGATCTATGCCGAGTGCGATGATTCTCAGAATTGTGAAGCTCTCTACCAAGAAGCGCTTGCATCCATAAGTGAAGCACCACATGACACGACAAAAGGCCGGTACCGGCTGGAGCTGGCAGAAATTCGAAAAGATCAGGGAAATTGGGATGATGAAGTTATTTCGCTCTATGTGGATGCAGCAGAAGATTTCAAGCGAGCAAATAATCTCTGTGGAGAAGCGAAAGCAATAAAATACCGTGCTTCTTTTCACATCTACAACGAAGAAGATGATCTAGCGCTAGAACTCGCAAAGAATGCACTAGAAATGGCCAAAAACTGTGGAGACAAGGCCCTTATCGCGGATGTGTACTCAACGCTGGGGGTGGCACTTCTCTACAAAAGTGAATATGCCGAAGCATTGAAAGCTCATACAGAAGCCGATCGCCTGGCACGGGAACTTGGCGATGTCGAGATGCAAGCCGTTTCCACCCAAGAAATGGCCTCGATTTACGCTTCCATGGACGACATGGAAAAGTCAAAAGAATTGATGTTTAAGGCTGCCAGACTCTACCAATCTATCGGAGCAGAAATGCGATACGCAGTCTGCATCACCGACATCTGCGCCGACTTCTTAGCATCTGGTCAGCCCGATTCGGTGCTCCATTACCTCCCCGAAGCGGGAGCCATTTTTAAAGGAAAACACCAAATCGGCGAAGCCATGGTGGCCTACAATATGGGTGATGCGTACATGCAAAAGGGTGAGTATGAAAACGCCCTGAACTACTACGACCAAGCGAGTGAATTGGTAGCTGGTGTGGGGTATACCAGACTAGAGCTTGAGATCGAATTGTCGAGATCGCAGTGCTATACGGGAATGGGACAAGACCAAAAGGCCTATGAACACGTCTTGAAGGCTGAAGCGATTTCGAAAAGCTCAAATAATGTAGAAGGCTTGCTCAACGTCTACTCCTTTCTAATGGATGTAGCACACGATGTGGGTGAGCACGATGTCTCCTACCGCGCAGCAGAAGATTTTATACAACTCAACGATAGCTTGCTAGGAATGGCTCGACAGGAAGAAGTTGCCATGCTTCAAGAGCAATACGAAGCCGAAAAAAGAGAACATCAAATAGAAGTACTAGCCAAGGAAGCCGAGCTAGAAGCCCAAAAGAAAACCGGTCTGGCGATTATTCTAGTAGTCTCTATCCTTGGCGCGGTTCTATTCATTAACCGGGAAGTCCAGCGCCGCAAGAAAGCCCGCCAACTCCATCAAGCCCAACTCGATCTCAAGGAAGCCCAGGAAAAAATGCTCAAGGAAGAACTCGAGTTCAAGAATCGTGAGCTGACCAGCAAGGCACTCAACATTGCACAGAAGAATGAAGTTCTCGAAAAGCTCCGTTCCGACCTGGCAGAACTCTCTAAACAACAAGGAGCAACTGACTGTGTGAGAGAAGTGACCAATACACTTAAGCTGGAGCGCGTGATAGACGGAAACTGGGAACAATTCACCCAGCAGTTTACGGAACTCAACCCAGATTTCTACCAACGGCTGAAGTCTGTGGGCGATGGAATGACCAAGAGCGACCTGCGTCTTGCCGCCCTATTGCGAATGAACCTGAGCTCAAAGGAGATCGCTTCTATGTTGAATATCTCTTCAGAAGGAGTTAAAAAAGCCCGACAACGCTTCCGCAAGAAAGTCAATATCGAATCCGAAGAGAGTTTGGAAGCCTTTGTGCTAGGGCTATAGAATGTTTGACGTCTCATCTCGATACTTTTTTCTTCGGCTCACCTGCGAAAAACACTCGATGTGACACCATTTTTAAGTTATAAAGTCATTTCGAGCGAAAGCCCAGACTGCAAGCCTTATGGAAAGAATAACATCAATTACGCAGGCCCAGTATCCTTTTTGTCCCCCATCAAAATTAGTGCGTCTGGCTTCAGCCCGCGATACTTGTTGTGAATTCAATCACAACACCTTTTATCATGAAAAAAATAATTCTACTCTCCTTGTTTTTGGGTATTCTAACCAGCTGCGACAAGGATGACGACAGCGGAGACAGACAACCCCGACCTAGTTCAAATCTTCCCGCTGAATATGCCGCACTCAAAAACATCTTTGATGGAGAAGGTGTTGGGGCAGCCGCCAATTTGGGCATGGATATCGTCATCTTATTCAACCTGTCGGGAACGCGATACGCCTGGTTTCAAGATGAAGAGCTCAAACTTGTCAAGGGCATTGGCGACAGCGACAGCCACTTTTCTGGAATTGTTCCAGAAACCATTGGGGCCGCGAGCCTGGGCTTTCCGAACAAGCTCTGGTTTTTCAATAGTGAAGGCGATCGATTCTCGGCTGTCACTTTTGATGAAAACAATATCGAAGATGCATGGATGAACCCAGACTTCTTCACCTTGGTAAACTACAACGAAGAGACGACCAATTGGAGCCAAAACAACGATAGCCAATTTGATCGTGTGACCGCCATGTGGCCATACTCCAACCCTGGCTCTGAGTGCTTTGATGCCAGCTCTCAAACCGAAGTGGTGTATATGGCCAACGGCGCTGGAGATAAGCTCACGCGTTATTCCCACGGCGAAGGTGCTTTCGTGGATGGACCATTCGATACGAATATCCTAATAGCCCGAAACAACTGCGGCGGAGAAGACCAAACCCTTCCGATGGCGAGCATTGGCGCTGCTTGCCGATACGTGGAGCCAGACCGCATCAGCGAGATCTTTTTTAGCGCTGATGGAGAGCAGTTTTGTTTCTACACGGTTTCGGAAGGAATCTTCTCAGAGATCTACGACCTGTATTAGTCCGATACATAAAATCTCTCGAATCCAAGTGTTTCGAGGTGATTGAATGGAAGGGTAAGGATGCGTTCTTACCCTTCTCTTTTAATTCAAATTTTCCAAAAACCATCGGCCATTTCCCAATGAACCCATCACAACCAAACACTTGCAAAAACAGGCCTTTTCAGAAAAAAAACCACCCCGTCTCCTTTTTGTCCCCCTTCGTAATTAGGCTTTCGATCTCATCGCTCCGATACTTGCTTTATAATTCAATCACACAAAACATCTACATTATGAGAACTACATTTTTATTAAGCCTGTTCGTATTGCTGTTTGCTTCATGCGACAAGGATGACGACGATTCAACTCCTACTGGAACACCTACACCGACCGACCCGGTTTCAATAACACTTAACTCGGTAGTTCTAGAAGAATTCACGAATGTTTCATCCAACGGATCCTTCTGGGACAGCGCAACAAATAACCCCGACCCTTTCATAAAGATCTACAAAGAAGGGGTGTTGGTCTTCGAGTCCGTACCGATTTCTAACGCAGCCCCAGGACCTGCTTATCCACTCAACACACCGAGTACGGGCACACTGCCAATCACCATTAACGCTGGCCAGAGCTTGCGGTTTGAGCTTTACGACAACGATTCCGAAACAAGTTATCAGTACATGACTTCAATCAACTTGACCGATGCAGTCAGTTTTATTGATAACCTGGATGGGGCAGAAAACTTCTCTGAACTGATCATCTTCGGACCAAACGACATCGCGCTGGCTATCAGTGGTGACATCAATTACTAGGGACAGCTTACTGGCAAGGATTTAAAAGGCGGCATTCCATGTCGCTTTTTTTTGTATTATGTAGAAAATTATCGACGATGCTCCTAGCTTTTCTCGGCCCTTGGCAAATTGGATTACTTTTTTGGATATTGATTCTCCCTTTTTGGATTTTTGGATGGGTTCACATGCTCAGAAGGCCATACACTTCAAACCAGAAAATTCTCTATTCGGTACTATTCGTGCTATTGTATTGGATTGGAACAGTGATCTATTTTGTGAGCCGCGACAAGAGCGTCTCTAAGGCTTAAAACCCCTACTCTTCAACCCAGAACCCAACGTTGTAGACGGTGTTGCTCCGATTGGTGATAAGAGAGTCTTCCGCTAAGACTCGAAAGCGTATACGCTGGTCGGGAATGCCCTTCTCATTGATGAGGTAAGACTGAATAGCCTCCGACCGAACGTTTCCTACACGATCTGTTTTAGCGATAGCGCGCTCTTCCCCTATCCACATGATGCACTTTTTTTGGATCGGTAACTCCCAGTCCGGCTCGGGAATCTGCTTATTGACAAAGAGTGCGAAAAGTGAGTCTTGTATATCCAGGTTATTGATCGCCGTTATCTCTTCATCCGAAACGTGCTCTGGTTCCGGTACATCTTTGTTTTTGTGTAAATACCGGTACTTAGCTTCGTTCACAGCGTATCTCTCTACTTCTGTGTATTGCTTGGTGATGCGTTTAAACTCAATATTCAAGTCTTGCTTCTCACTCAACACCTTAGCTAAGTTGTCCAGCTGCTTTTCGTGATGTTTGCTCAACTTCATCGTGAGAAGCCCAAAGTCAATCTGCTTCAACTCATCTTCTTCCATTCCAAACTGTCCGGCCAAAAGCCTAAAAGGAGCAGTAACAGCCTTTACAACGATGTTCTTTAATACCTGCCAAACGATCGGCATGATCTTGAAAGTCGGATCGTGCAAGTCACCTTCTACAGGAACATCCAGATAAATGTCTCCACGCACATCTTTCAACAAACTAACGGCCAGTTTCACCGGCAAATTGTAGGGCGAATCACCATCTACCCGATCGCCAAAATCAAACTTCTTACACTCCATTTCATTCTGGCTCACCAACTTTCCATCTCGAATTTTCGTGTCGTTCACGTAGAGCAATTCCCCATCAACGATCGGATAATCAATATAGTCGCCCGTGTATGGCGAAAAAGCCGTCAAGTCTGTACCAGTAATTTCGTAGTGCAGATCCAAATCTTCGAGGTTTGCGGTGAAAGGTCTGATATACCCTTCAAATCGACCCGTCTCATTCAAGATGGCACTCGCATTGAAAGTCAGGTGCTCATTCTTGCTATTGAGGGAATCAGCATGAACCGTCATTTCTTCGAATACATATCGGAATGGGTCTGAAGTTGTGAAGTCATTGAAACCAAACCGACTATTTGAAACCGAGATTTCATCTATGCGATACGAAGACTCTTCATACGAAGCGGAGATCTCTTGTAAATAAAACGTGAGAACAGAGAATGGGTTGGCATAATCAATCTCCGCCTGAGACACAGAATCTGATGATAGTGTATCTGTTGATGCAGCAAATGCATTTGTATCTACCAACATATTCGAAATCACATCTCCTTCGGGATACAACTCGTAAAGCCCAAATAGGCTGTCCATTCTCAAGTACTCAATATTGTAGAACCCATCTTTCATGACGATGGTGTCGATGGCTAAATCGGCTTGCTTGGCACCAAAGACTTCCAAATCTCTTTCATCGCTCAGCAGGAAATCGTGGAACGAAATGTTTCCACCGAGATTAAACACGTCGGTATCTTCCCAATTTCCTTCCACACTAAAATCGGCATTGAGCTTTCCTTCAAAACGAGTGACTTGCAAAAAGGGCTCCAGGTAGGGCTTAACAATCTCAAAATCCATCTCATCTGCATCGATGAGCACATTGTATGTCGTATTGAGTTGATTGATCACGTTGTGGAGCACCAATTTTCCACCCGTAGATACCTCGAGACTCGCGTCAATCTCCATGACTTCAGCAGTATCCGATATAAAATCGCTCACCAACCTGATTGAGTCAAACTGCATCCTGGGGTGAAGGCCGCTTTCATAGGCTACGCTCCCTTTGCTCAGTGTAAAATTGTCGATGCGGATATGCCATGGCTCACCACTCTTGGCGGTATCACCATCCGCTTCGGGCTCAACTTCAAGTAAGTCATCAAAATTGAAATGCTGACCATTTTGAATGACCTGCCCATAGGGTGCAGAAAGCTCCAGCGACTCCACGAATATCATATTCTTAAATGCCGACCAGGGATCAATGTTTACTCTCAGTTTTTCAAATGCAATAAACTTCTCGTCTCCTACTTTTTCGGCCATCGTAAACCCAAGGATTGTGAAGGTCATGGTGAAATAATTGGCCTTGATGGATTCTATTTCAATTTCTCGACCAATAATCTCTTGATCGTGCTTCTCGATATAGTTTCGCAGTAAGCCCGGAAGAATGGCTAGAAAAATGATGATGAGCACACCGAGAACGATGAATGTCCATGTCAATACCTTCTTCCATTTTTTCATTGAATGCGGTTGTGAAGCGGTTGAGTAATTGGTTAGTAGCACCTTAAAAATAAAACAAAGTGAGCTAATAACACGTAGTCGAGAAATCACTCCAGCACTGAAAAATTAAAAAAAAGGTGAAAACCCTGTAACCTTTTCCGTTTTTCAACAGTATAGGGGGATATCAATCGATGTTAACTTTGTATTATGAAAGCTAATTTCCTTCCAAACCTAAACCGTCCACTCAACGAAGATCTGCTGGCTATCGCTATTCTTTTCAACGACGGTATTCTCGACAGCAAAGCGATTTCGAGTATGGTAGGCATGTGCAATCTCGTATTGGATAGACTGCAGGAAAACAACGATGTTACTCGTCCTTGTTCGTTGGAAGCAGCTAAATCTGCAGCTCCAGCTAAAGAATCTGAACCAAAGTTCCGCTTCGATGATCCAAACTTCGATTACTCAGCTATGAACTTCTGGGGAGATGCAGAAGACTACGAATAAGAACAGCCTGTTAATTTTCAGTTAAATCCCCCTTTTACCACGCTCCGAGCGGTAATTTCATTACCAGAAAGCAAGTGCTTACTCGAAGTAAAAGCACTATCCAAAAACCGCTCCCATGAAGTTAGACCACCCCAAGTTGGTCGACTGACTGCAAAAAGCCTACTCGGCAGAGAAAGCAGCAGCTTTCGCTTACATCGGCCACCAAAACGCCATCAGAGACAAAGTAGTTAAAGCATCAGTCCGTCAAATTGAGAAGGACGAATGGCATCACCGCAAAACGGTGCTCGAAATCATGAATCGCTACGAGATTCCGGTTTCCAAATTCTACGAATTACGATTTCATCTTATCGGTAAGTTTATTGCCTTCAGCTGCCACATTATCGGGTGGTTTATGCCGCACTATTTCGCAGGCAGGCTAGAGAGCGGCAATGTCTGCGAATACTTCATCATGATGAAATATTTCCATGAGCTCGGTATTCGAGATCACGATCATGACCTGTACGAAATGGGAGTGAAAGAAAAAGAACACGAAGATTTCTTTCTTGATCAAGTCAAAGACAGTAGGCTTCTTCCCTTTTTTGAAAAAGTCTTTAAATGGGGTAAGAACGAGAGTATGAATGACGTTGATATGGAAGATCTTAAGGTTGTAGAAAAGTCGGACCAGTATTGCGATTCTCGTCGATGAAATGTACTTAAGGTCAACTTTTTACGTTATTGGTGAAATCAATCACAATAACCATGAAGCTAAAAACCGTCGGATTTGTTGCCGCGATAATTGTTGTATTCGGATTACTTGCCTTCGGAGCACTTTACGCTCTGGTAAATGGTATAAAGAGTCAAAGAGATTGTGAGTGGGCCAACATCGACAATGTGGAATTTTACGCGCACGTCAATATTCCCTACATCCACGATTCAAACTGCAACTTCGATCCAGAGACCAATACCAAGTACGCTTATTTTTCGGTCGATAAAGAAAAAGTAGATCCCGATGAGTATATCGAGTTAAATCAATTGGTCAAGGTTGAACCCACTGCGATTTCCCAAACGGACTTCTTGGATCACAATCGCGATGGACTAGTAAGTGGTGATCTCTATCAAAAGAATTGCGACGAGCATGAATCAACCGCAAAGGTGGTATTTGACAAAAATTCTGGTGGCCTATGGGTAACCATCAACTACGCAGAGTAGAGTTCCATTCTAAAACTACCTAAATCGTGGAGATTTTATATTGACGCTGCTATTTGTACATTACGGCTATGAAAAATTTGATTGGCCTATTGTTCATCTTTGGTTCTCAGTTGGCATTCGCCCAGACTGAAGATCTTCCAAGATATCTCACCGACTCAGAAAGAAGCATTCTCAATGAATATGTCATTCCGACTGCAAAGGGAATAGAAACTCCTCCCGCATTTGAAAATCTTCGCACCATGGCCGAGTGGGAAGAAATTCAGGCCCTGACTATTACCTGGCGAAGCTACCCTTCTATCTTGAAACAAATAGTAAAAGCCAGTCAGCCTGAAACCAGGGTCATCATTTTCTCTGAAAATCCGAGTGACACAGAGTCGTATTTGCTCGGCTCTAATGCTGGTGGGCCCCTTGAAAACCTTGACAACATAGAGATTGTTGACGCCGAATCAAACTCTATTTGGATAAGAGACTACGGTGCCAATACAGTTTATGGTAACCGAGTTGACACGCTGATGCTCGTGGATTGGATCTATAACCGACCGCGCCCAGATGACGACTTGATACCCGAAGCTCTCGCTGATTACCTGGGCCTAGATCTTTACTCCACCACTTCCCCGCCTTACGACATTGTAAATACCGGTGGCAATTTTATGAGCAACGGACAAGGTCAAGCTTTTGCCAGCGAGTTGATTCTGGAAGAGAATGAAGCAGGGTCGCCTTTTAGCATTGAGCCAAAAACCGAAGAAGAGATTGATGAGATTCTCGGTGACTTTATGGGGTTGAACACCTACATCAAGATGACTGCGCTTCCTTACGACATCATCAACCACATTGATATGCACATGAAGCTATTGGATGAAGAAACGCTTTTGGTAGGCTGGTATCCGGAAGGAATAGCAGATGGTCCGCAGATCAACGCCAACATAGATTACGTTATCAATAATTTCAATTCCTACTTCGATTCCCCTTTCGATGTAGTGCGGATACCTATGCCCAACAGCACGAGTGGATTGTGGCCCGACGATAACCCTGCAGGGTACTATAGAACTTATACCAATGGGGTATTTGTAAACAATACATTCATCTACCCTTCTTACAGAGAAGAATATGACACAACTGCAGCACGAATCTACTCAGAGCTCCTACCTGGGTACAATTTGGTTCCGATAGATTGCGACAACTCTGGAGCGAATATTATTTCAGCAGCGGGAGCAATCCACTGCATCACCCATAGCGTAGGAGTGAATGATCCCTTGCTCATCGTTCACCAGCCACTCGATGACACAGAAGACGACGCCAACCCTTATACAGTTTTAGCCGAGATAGATCACCGCAGCGGTATCGAAAGCGCGCGTCTGTATTGGCGATTGGAAGGAAGTGATGAATACGCTGAAGTAAGTATGGCATATCAAAGCGGAAGTGATTGGTCGGCAGCTATACCAGCGCAAGAAGTAGGCTCTGTGATTGAGTATTACGTAGAAGCCACAGCCAACAATGGGAAAGTTCAAGACAGACCGATCGTCGCTCCTGAAGGCTTCTGGAGTTTTGAAGTTTTGGGAGAAGTGGTCGGAATTGACCAAATCTCAGCTTTAAAACTCAGCCCTGTTTATCCAAATCCAGCTCAAACCCTTGTAAGTATTCCGGTTCAATCCGATCGCATTTTGGAAGTAGATATTCTGCTCTACGACATTGCTGGTCGCTTTGTAGTTCAGGTCTACTCAGGAATGGTTTCGGGCGACAAACGCATCAGCTATTTTGTGGATCAGCTTGATCCCGGCGCTTATGTGATCGTGGTAGAAAGTGAATTCGGGAAAAGAAGTGAAAAGCTAACCATCACGCGCTAGTTGGCGCTTAATCCATTTAGATATGCATCCAATACTTAAAAACATTATTGGTTTACTAGCTGGCCTAGTTATAGGATACATTGTAAACATGTCGATCATCATGTTGAGCGGCTTTCTTGTCACACCACCCGAAGGACATGATATGCAGACTATAGAAGGGCTGCAAGCCGCAATGCCCTTCATGACCTGGAAGCACTACATCATGCCCTTTCTCGCTCATGCAATAGGGACTGGTGTTGGAGCTTATTTTGCGGCACGAATTGCGGCAACTTACAAACTGGTCTTTGCTCTTGTAACTGGTGCCTTTTTTCTGGCAGGTGGAGTGTCAATGGTCATGATGCTTCCATCTCCCATGTGGTTCAACATTACCGACATAGCATTGGCATATATACCAATGGCCTTAATGGGGTGGAAGGTTGCTACGAGTAAGTGGAAGCCTTAAATGGCACAAGTCCACGAAGTCTTATCTCCTTTAGCTTCTTTGTTTTTCCAGTGAAGCGGCTGAAGGTTTTGAAGTGAATGGATAGAATATGAACTCTGAGGCCTGATTTGATCGACCACCCATCCGTGAGGTGATTTAAGATTTCCATACTCTGAGAAACGAATCAATCTCCCGCACATATCAACTCTCCACATCGACATCGGAGAATTGCCATGTGGTCTTGCTTTATTCCAAACGGCCAATACGATGGCATCCGACAAGTTTAAAGGAGAGTTCGACTTTTCTGTACTGCTCATGCGCTCAGTTTTTCATCTGTATACGAAATGAGTTGCAAAAGGATACAGTTAAGGAGTTAATGAGCAATTTAAATTCGGCTCATTACTAGTTTTAGTCAGAACCAATTAACCGCGTTTCAAAACATTATGGTTAAGCAATTATTACCATAGCCCCTTTTTTCGCTATTTCCACAACCCCATTGGCCAATTGAATTATATTTGTTTCGATTTAAATGAGACGGATGGGAATAAAACACGTCAAGTACTCGCTTCTGATCTTCTTCCTGCTTATGCATGTGATCTCTGTTGGTCAGACGCATCGCTGTGGAACACATTTCTCCGAAGCCGATATGGCGCACCTTCGAAACGTTGTGAAGCGCACGCCAATTGATATTGCCAAGGATGGTGATTTCGAATGTATTCCGGTAAGGTTCCACGTGGTAAGAGAATCAGATGGCACAACGAGTTCAAACCCGATAGACTTCGTTAAGGTTTTAGCAAATATCAATAGTTATTCTATCGATGCTCGAGTCAGATATTTCCTTGTTGAAGATCCCATCTATGTGGACAATAGCGCCCATACGATCCTGCCAAACACAACAGAAGACAACATAGTTAATTTGTTTGGGACCACGTTAAATGCCGTTCAAGTATACGTGGTAGAAGAGCTCAACCCAGGAGTGGCAGGTTACGCTTATTACCCAAATCCTGCTGCTACCAGCAATCGAATTTTTTTACGGGCAGACTACGTCAACAACCAGAAAGGGACAACTGTAGCGCACGAACTTGGACATTTTTTCAGTCTGCCCCATACCTTTCAGGGAACTGAAAACGGACCTACAGATCCCGAAGCAGAGAATGTTGCTCGAACTGGACCCAATTCAAACTGTGACGTAGGTGGAGATTCATTTTGTGATACAGAAGCCGATCCCAATGACTTTATTGTTGGCTGCGATTATACGGGGACTATTACGGATGTAAACGGAGAAGAATATACCCCTCTCACTGACAACATCATGTCGTATTTTACCGGGCCGTGTCGGGAAGGATACACACTTGAGCAGTCTACGGCTCTTCGCCAAGGGTACTTCGTGCGTCTCGGACATGACACTTACTCACTTGATGCTCAGCCAGAAGACGTTGCTGCACCAACTGATCTCATCGCAACGGTTTCTGGAACCAACTTAGATCTAACTTTTACCGACAACGCTGACAATGAATACGGGTACATGTTGGAGTATTCGACCACTGGTGTCGACGATTTCCAAGGGTACTTGGAAGCTGGTATACTCGCAAACCAAACTAGTTTTTCTGTCACCATTGACCCTGCACTTACTTATTGGTTTAGAGTTAGACCAGTAAAAGGTGGATGTGACTCTTATAGCAACACCGTATTTATTAGCTCAGGAATCGATTTGGATGGAAACGATAGCAGCGGGCTTTCAGGAAATGAATACGATGCCGGATCGCTTTGTGGTGCTGGCTCAGCTACCATCACCGACAATGATGTTAGTATCGTCGGTAATTTGAATCAAGCTTCTATTCATGTCCAAATAACTGGAGCTTTGGATGGCACAAATGAAAAATTATTGGCACCAGAAGAAGTGGGCTTGAACATATCAGGAAATGGAACAGCGAGTTTGATTGCCATTAATGAAGGGGACTTACCAGTCCAAACAGTCGCCAACTGGATTTCAAGCATAGAGTACGTTCATGAAGGTGAAACGATCATTGAAGGTACGCGAGAAATAAAGTTCTGGGTTTCCAGTTCAGGTGTGAGCACAGAGCAGAGCACCGCTTTCATTGCCGTAGGGAATGTCTACTCTGCTGGAAATGGCGGAACGCTCACGGCTTGTCCTGAGGGCACCGCCAATTGGAATGAGCTAATCCCGGAAAATGCGAGTCCCAATGGATTTTGGGAAGATGGAAGCGGAAATACCATGAGTGGCACATTCAGTTTGGAAGAATTAGACGGTTCTTATCAGTACTCAGTTGGGCCAGACTATTGTTCTGATCAGGCTACTTATTCAATTTCTGAAGTAGATGCACCCGAGTATACACTAAACACAGCACAACCTTTTTGTGAAACCAAGTGCGACGGGATGATTTCTGTGGATATTCATAACGAGTTTACAGGGTTTTTGGATGGGATTTATTTCGAGGGACTTACTGATGAACTTTGCAGTGGAGAGCACGATTTGTTTATTACCAATGGTACAGGATGCAATAGAAGCAGAACAATAGTTCTGTCGTACCTGTTCGTTCCACCCCTTTCATTTCCAAACAGAATTTGTGCGTCTGATCAAATTGTTCCGAGCGAATACTTTGACGGTTTACCGCCCTTTACAGATCTGAGTATCGAAGACCAGTATTTTTATCCGGGATATCCTCTCCTTTTGGAACCTGATAGCTCGTACACCATTTCGGTATTCAATTCGGAAGCCTGCCTGAATAGGAGTTTCAATTTTGAAACCCTGATGTGCCCAACTCCTAACAGTGAAGTTTTCTTTGTACCCTCGGCCTTTTCACCTGATGGTGATGGTTTAAATGATATTTTTAAGCCAGTTACCATATTTGATCTAGCCTATTACGAGCTCGTGATTTTCGATCGAATGGGCGGAGTTGCATTCGAATCTGATAATCCTGCCAAAGGCTGGAATGGCGCTGATGTTCAGAACGCTGAATATTACGCTCCACCAAGTCTATTCAACTACAGACTTACCTATCAACTTACTCAAGATACGGACCGAGAAGTCCTAAAAGGAAACATCACATTGCTTCGTTAAAGTTGGTCAGATTGTCCTGATTCAATTTTGGAAAAGTTTGTTCTACGATTTCATTTAAAGAAAATCGAGATCAGTAACAATCGCAGAGGAGTCGACCTTCCAGCTTCAACGTCTCAATACTTGTGGATGGTTCTGTCAAGATTGATTCAAGGGTGTGGATTACACCTTCCTGCATTTTTAGCGATCCACAAATTAGAATAGCCGCGCCGTGATTTATTGCCGTCCGCAGCTCTTCACTGTCTTCTCGCAATAATTCTTGAACATACTTATACGGGTGCGAATCATCTTTTGAAAAGGCTGTTTTAATCGCTAAACCAATTCGCTTGGCTGAGTCTAATTCAGGTTTGTACAAGTCAAAAGACTCGCGGGATTTGCCACCCCAATAAAGCCTAATGGGTTTAGATCTGTCGACTTCTTCGATCATTCCCAAAAAAGGACCGATTCCCGTTCCATTATTCACGAGGATGTATTCGCTGGCATTTGGTGGTAGGTGAAAGCTCGTATTCGCAACAAGGCGGGCTTTAAGTCGATCCCCCTTCTGAAGAGACCCAAGGTATGCAGAGCAAACTCCTCCTGCGTGAACACGCACAGCTATGAGTGTTTTATTACCCTTCTGTCCAAGCGAGTAATAGCGTTCATAAGACTTATTGGGTGGCTGGATGGCGAGCAAGTCTCCCGACAATACCTGGTGTCTACTTAGGCCTTCCAGCTCCAGCAAAACTGTTGGCCCCACCCTTTGGGTTCGAGTAACTTTCAGGTCAAACAGAAAACGCTTGTCGACCGGAAAAGGTGAAGAGACTGGAATATCAAGACTTATCGAAGCAGATTCTGCCCAAACCTTTGCCCAATTTCGGAAGGTCTCCCAAGAGCGATTGTTAACCTTCACCAGTCTCTGTAGGCGATTCAGGCCTTCCATTTTCTCCAGAAAAAGGTCTACATCTTCGGCGTACTTGCAGAAAAAAGGATAGGATTTCGATCCAAAGCCTACAACGCTGTAATCGATGGACTGAGCAGCATTTAAGGTCGTTGCTCGATCAAAAAACAGCCTGGCATTGGATGGTGGTTCGCCTTGTCCGTAGGTGGCTGCCAGCACCACAAGACGCCGCATTTTCGGGTACTCAGAAACATGATTGAGCTGATCGACATGTACTTTCTCGCCAGCATCTGAGAGCCTTTCGGCAAAGTACTTTGCAAACTGCATCGTGGTTCCATTTTCAGAGCCAGCTAGAATGATGGTCTCAGCTACTTCTTTGCCAGAAAACTCTTTGAATCTCGCTGATCGGCGTCGTACCGTTACAGCAAATCCGGTGTACATAAAAACCAATACAGCCAAACACGAAACGCCAAGGACTACAGCCCACCAAGGACTCCCCTGTCCAGTATGCAGCACTGTTGACCAATGAGTGAATCGATTTCGCAGATCATATGTTTCGGTGCTAATTGAGCGCCCTGTGACTTGGCTAATCAGATACTCTTTCTGATCGGTACCTAGCTTAAAATACTCATCTGGAAAATCTGAAAACGGAAACTCAATGAAACGGATATCCGCCACCTTTAATTCCTTGAACACAGGAAAATCTTTTGCTGCCAAAGCATCTCCTATTGTTGCGCTCTGCTCACCTACTTCGTGCTGGACTTGAATGTCAGGAATTATCGAAAACCGGTAGAGTGATAGATAAACACCTGTGACCGAGACAATGAAAAGGGGAATCAGAAAGAGCCTTGCCAACTGGATATGTACACGTGGAACTGAAGAATCGGCATCAACCTTTTTGAAAAGCCCTTTAATTCCCTGTTGTCTCCTCCACAATAAAACAGAACCCGTGAGAGCAATAATCAGGAGAAAGAATGAATTGACCCCGACGAGGATTCGTCCGGTACTTTTTAGAAAAAGTGAGCGGTGCAGGTTTCGAGATAACTGGAAAACGGGACTCGGTTCGTGCGTGGGGCCTAAGTTTTGGCCTGTTCTCGGATCGATGCAAAACGTCCCAAAATCACCTTGTTCATCAAAAGCAGTAATAGTCAGGAGTCCTTGATTGTCGACTCGCGTTTCAGCGATTTCCGTGAAGCTAGAACCCGCGCGATCCACGAATTCGGAAACGCTCAGTTCAGGATCGACATCAGCTTGTGGAACACCCTGCAATTGAGCATCTATGGGCTCAAAAGCAAGAATAGCACCAGTGACTGATAGTAAAACTAAAAAAGCGCCAGAAACTAGCGCGAAGCCAAGGTGTGCATACCTCCAGGCTGAAATAATCATTTAGGAAAATTAGTTTTTCACCAATCGCACCTGCTGGATATACCCAGAACCTTCGTACTTGTCAGCACCAAGCTCTCCATTCAAGTAGATTTCCAGATCTGCCGGGAAATACTTTTGGTCTTCAACTGATGTTTCAAATCGGAGCTTATACCCAGTATCAAATTTATCGGATGGGATTTCGAGCACAAAGACTTTTCGCTCGCCGCCCGCAATGGTGGCTCCTGTAATTCCATCTGTACTCCGCCTTTTCTTCCCGAAAAATGACCACCACTCGTCGATCATGTGATACCACTCAGGGTCTTCACCAAGAATATACAGCGTCTCATCGTAGTTTCCTTCCGGATCCATTAACGAAACAATTATGTATGCACCTTCTCCATTATAATTGATTGTTTGAATCAAGCACTTGTATGAAACTGTTTCCACTTCATTGCTCGCATTAAAACTCATTAAAACAAAGCCCAACAAGGTAAATGCCATCCACTTTTTCATGATACTAGTATTGTAAAAATTCAATATTACCGCCTTCGGTTCTCAATAACTCATTCTCCTTAGCCAAGTCGCAGGCACTCTCTTCAAACTCCGTTCTTACGGAAGGGTCAGCTCCGATCTCAACCAAGTACTTAAGCGTTTCAGTCGAACTAGATTTCATCGCTGCAATTAACAATGGCGTCATACCATCATGATTTTTGGCATTGACATCCAAGTTCATTTCGTGAGCTTGTTTTAAGATTGGTAGAGCATCTTGTTGTGCAGCCAGGTGAAATAGATTGTTTCCTGCTTCATCTTTATCCAGAAGAGATAGCCCGCTTTCAATCAAAAGCCGAGACTTCGACATGTAATCAATCTCATTTGAAGGGGAAAATGATTCAACTAGGTAATTCATTAGTCCATTTCCATCCTGGTCAGTAACATAAATATTGGCCCCCGCTTCAATAAGGGCTTTTACCACTTCGGTAGTATTGTACCTAACAGCATAGGTAAGTGCAGATTGTCCGTCATTGTCCACTTTATTCACATCATCGACTTCCGCCAAAATAGCTTCTACAATTCTTATGTCATTGTATTGAGCAGCATTCATCAACGCCGTCCTTCCTGATGTATTGGATTTGTCAAGATTTGCTCCACGATCATTGAAGAAATTGATGACTGAGGTGTGCTTGGTACTTTTTGCTGCGATCATCACAGGTGTGTTGCGCTTGCTGTCCGGCTGCAGTGGGTTATTGCGCTGTGTCAATAAGTACTCGTATACTTCTACTCCATTGCTATGCCCTCGCATTCCTTTTGCAGCAAAGTGCATCGCGTTTCTTCCGTCAACAGATCCAGCCTGACTTGAGACTCCTGAACGAACCAACCACTTTAGCATATCTACATTTCCACCCGCAGCAGCGTAGTTAAAAAGTCCATTTCCATACTTGTCAACATCATCGAGACTCAAACCCTTTTTGACAAAGTAGTTTACCATATCTTTTGATTTAAGATGCGGTGAAAGTAAGAGCAAGGTATTGGCTCCATTACTATCCTTTTCGGCTTTTACATCGGCACCATTTTCAATTAGAAAATCGTACAGATCTGGTTTCTCCTGACCTGCGACTGCGGCAAAATTCATGATGGAATATCCATGATCATCGATATGAGCGGTGGATGCTCCCATTTCAACCAGAGTTTTCATAAATCTCAGGTTCCCCTTGTAGGCCGCCCAGAAAATGTACGTACGCCCATCATGGGTGATTTTGTTCACATCGTTACCATCTAAGCCGATCAAATATTCAAGCACTTCATAAGACGCGTTTTCCAGAAGGGCATACACGAGGGGATCAAAGCCGTGTTCATTTAGTTGGGTAGGATCATTTCCTGCCTCGCTTTTCTCTTTCACATCAACTAGTGTAGGCTTCCCATTCCAATAGGAGCGATCTAGAAAGATATTGTCATTCGCAAAAACGGTAGATGTAAGAGCGATGAGAAGGGTTAAGAAAATGGATTTAATCGGATTCATAAATGGCGTTAATTTATCTGCAGGAAAATGGGAATAGTTGCTAGACAAGTCTTCCAATTTATACAATGATCTTTTAGCTGTGGATTCTACTGAAAACTGTCTGGAAAACGATAGACTAGATTTTTATTTAGAACAATTCTACATTGGCAAATGTACGACCTTGACTCACCTGACCAAATACCAACTTTGTGGTATTATCCAAGATCTGTTTTATCAAAAAGAAGCGCTGTCTCCATTAACTTTATACCGTGCAAAACAAGCTCTATTTTGAAGAAGAAGGTGATCCCAATGTAAACCTCTTGCCTTATGATGGTCAGGTGTACTATTTCGGTAAAGTGCTAAGCGAATCAGAGGCCAGAACCTACTTTTCGGACTTGCTGAATAACGTGGCTTGGAAAAATGATGAATCAAGGATTTTCGGAAAACACTATGTGACCAAACGAAAGGTAGCATGGTATGCCGATATTCCAACCACATATACGTACTCAGGAGTGGTGCGAGAATCGTTGGCTTGGAACACCCCGCTACTCGCCCTTAAAGCTTTGGTTGAAAAGGCGACGGGCGAAAAATATAATTCTTGTCTTTGCAACTTGTACCACAGTGGCGAAGAGGGCATGGGTTGGCACAGCGATGATGAAACTTCGCTAAAAGAAAACGGAGCCATTGCTTCCTTGAGCCTTGGTGCTGAGCGCAAATTCGCTTTCAAACACAAGCAAACTAGCGAGAAGGTTGAAAAATGGCTTTCTTCTGGAAGTCTACTACTTATGGGTGGCACCATTCAAAAACACTGGCTCCACCGCTTACCTCCTACCAAAAAAGTACTTACACCAAGGATCAATTTGACTTTTCGGACGATGGTATAGCATCGAATTCAATTTTCCGCAGCGACAATTTCCGCATGCTCTAGACGTTGAACTCTTTGTAAGATCAAGTGTACAGAAAACCAAATCGAAATCATATGAAAACACTACTCTCAGGAATTTTTGTCATTTCAAGCTTCTTTATGTCGGGACAAACGGCAAAGAATTTCATTGATCAGAACTATATCGAAGTTTTAGGAAAAGCCGAAATGAAAATTGCTCCAGATGAAATCTATCTGGAAATAGTTATTGATGAAAATGACCTGAAGAATAAACAAAGCTTGCAGGAAATGGAAAACATGATGATTTCTACTCTTGAAAAGATAGGCATCGACATTTCAAAAGATCTTGCCGTTAAGGACATGGCTAGCAATTTCAAAAACCTTTGGTTGTCAAATGCGAAAATCATCAAGTCAAGGGAGTACGAAGTATTGGTTCACGATGCAAATACTGCGGGTGAGATTATTTATGGTTTTGATAGTCTTGGGATATCAGAAATATTAATTGATCGAGTTGACCACAGTCAAATTGAAGAGTACCGAAATGAAGTAAAGGTCAGGGCCATCAAGGCTGCTAAGTCAAAAGCGCAAAACCTTGCCAAAGCCATAGATCAGGAGATTGGTAAAGCACTATTCATTCAAGAAGTAAATGCGAATACATACAACAATGTACAGCGTTTATCAAATGTCGAATTCAGCGCTTATGATATGAGATATGCTAAACAGGGAGTCAAATCGATAAATATCGAATTCGAAAAAATCACCTTAGAGTACTCAATCTCTGCGCGCTTTGCACTCGAATGATAAAACACAGGAATCGAAAGCACCATTTAAACCTTTTTTCATTCCAATTGTCAAAATAGTTGGTTACCTCCCCGGAAGCTCTGATGAGTCTCAAGGGGATAAAAGGTAGAATAGCCTATATGTTTGTTTAGTTGAAAAAGCGGTCATTGGCCGCTTTTTCTTCCTTATAGAATTCTGTTAAGCTTGAGTTAAATTCCTTGAATGACGCATCTAAAGCAAAAAACATATCGTAATATTGCGATGATTTAAAAACCTATGGGAGTAACCAAAACAGATCTATTCACGGAAAGTCAAAATGAGATCGCTCTCTTTGCCAAAGCATTTGCGAATCCGGCAAGAGTGGCTATCATCGAATTTCTGCTAAAATCAGACGCTTGTGTGAATGGAGAGCTCGTTCAAGAACTTGGTTTAGCTCAAGCCACCATCAGTCAACACCTGAGAGAACTGAAAGGGATTGGTGTCATCAAGGGCACCATAGAAGGCTCGCGCATCAGTTACTGCATTGATTCTGAGCGCTGGAACGAGATCAAACAACAATTTCAAAGCATGTTTGACCAATACATCAACCCGAATACAGAAGATTGTTGCTGAAAAAAATTTACCCTACACCATCGCAATATTGCAATATTCTAAACACAATTTATAACACACAAAAATGAGAACACTCTGTCTAAGTTTAATCGCTATTGCACTTTCGCTATACGCTATGGAAATCAAAGCCCAACAAATGGAGCACGACGTAAATAAAAAACTTCAAAAGACAACTACTCGACTACTTGGTGAGTTTGACCAAATCTCTGATCAGAGAAAAGAAGAACTCGAAGAACTTGGAGATTTTATGGTTGAGAATATGGAAGAAGGAAAAAAGTTTGGAGCCCTATTTGTCTGTACTCACAATTCTAGAAGGAGTCACTTGGCAGATCTTTGGTTCAAGTACGGTACATTTTATTTCGGACTGAATCAATTCGAGTCTTTTTCGGGCGGTACAGAAGCTACGGCTTTTAATGCCAAAGCCATCGAAGCAGTGAAAAGAGCGGGATTTTCAGTAGTCTACGATAAAAAGGCTGATAATCCCGTTGTGTCTATTTCACCGGCAAACTACCCCGTTTGGATGATGCAGTCAAAGGTGTACACCCACGATATTAATCCCAAGGAGAACTTTGTGGCTGTGATGGTCTGCTCAGATGCCGACAAATCTTGCCCTGCAGTTGATGGCGCTGAAGGCCGCTTCCCAATTCCCTACAACGACCCAAGGCACTCTGACGGTACCCCATCTGAGAAAGATAAGTACGATGAAACGGTTTCAATTATCGGGCGAGAAATGCTCTTTATGGTCGACCATATGAAAAAGCAAATCGTGGTTATGAAAGAAAGCTCCAGATAAAAACTTAGAACTAGGAATTGCCAAATGCCGAAACCATTGGTTTCGGCATTTTTACATTATATTCAGAATTCTTCAGCACTCAATGAAGCCTATCATCGACCATATCCAAATCACCGTCCAGAATCTGGAACGTGCAGAAGAGTTTTACGACAAACTCATGCCTTTGCTGGGTTTTGATTTATCGCGAAAATCGAAGGGTCGGGTTCCCGACCACGACTTTGATGTGATTGAATACGCCCATGACTATTTAATCATCGGGTTCAACTCCCCTCGTGAGAAATTTAAGCACGAAGATGTGCACCGACGAAAACCTGGCTCAATTCATCACCTTGCATTTAAAGCCAGTTCGAAAGAAGAAATCGATCGGCTCTTTCCGCTTATAAAGGTCACCGGCGCTCAAATTGTTGAGCCACCAAAGTACTACCCACAACACGGGGAAAGCTACTACGCACTGTTCTTCAAAGATTCGGAAGGAATTAAATTGGAGTTGGTTTTTGAGGAGAGGTGAGCTCTGAAGCTCAGGCTTCAGCTTCAGGTATCCAGATCAAATAACATTTTGCCGGACGAAGGATTTTTTTCCGCTTGGGTGGAAAAGATCCCAGTTGCATGCGCCATAGCTTTTGTTGAATATCTCATTTTGAACGAAGTCAAAGCGACGGCGCGTGGGGAGACCTACACCGAAGGAAAACCAGATCCGACTCTCGTCGGTTCGATTTTTTATTTCTATTCCCACTTGAAAGCTCGCTTTCGCGGGAGGAAGACTAAGCTTAAAAAGGAGGAAGGATTCTTTTCCGCTTGGGCGGAAAAGATCCCAGATGGGAGACCAACAAGAACCTTTTACCCTCAAGCCCTTTCAGGTCTTGGCGTTTTTTAATGCCACGAAGCTTTGAAGCTCAGGCTTCAGCTTCAGTAATTGCACATCAACTTATAATTCGTAAAACGAGGGATTCTTTTCCGCTTGGGCGGAAAAGATCCCGTTTGGGGAGACCTACACCGAAGGAAAACCAGATCCGACTCTCGTCGGTTCGGTTTTTTTATTTCTATTCCCACTTGAAAGCTCGTTTTCGCGGAGGAAGACTAAGCTTAAAATGGAGGAAGGATTCTTTTCCGCTTGGGCGGAAAAGATCCCGTTTGGGGAGACCTACACCGAAGGAAAACCAGATCCGACTCTCGTCGGTTTGGTTTTTTTTATTTCAATTCCCACTTGAAAGCTCGCTTTCGCGGGAATTGAAATAAAAAAAACCACCTTGAAAATTCAGGGTGGTTTTCCTTCGGTGCGGAGAGAGGGGGATTCGAACCCCCGATACCCTTACGAGTATAACACCTTAGCAGGGTGCCGCTTTCAGCCACTCAGCCACCTCTCCAATGGGAGCGCAAATTTATAACATATTCTCAAACAGAAAATAGAATCGAGAGAAAATGTGAACCGAAGATTAAATCAAATCTTAATGTTCACAAAACATAAGGCTCCCTCTAGGCTTCCTGATTACTGTCTCTATCTTTGGAGTTCAATAAATTACCATGAAGAAAGATTCAAATCCGGAACTCGAGAAAACCATGGATGAAGCGGGAAATGAAATATCTCCCCAGCTTCCTGAAGGTGTCAAAAACTACCTGATCGATATTGATGGCACCATCACCGAAGACGTTCCGAATGAAGAACCTGAACGAATGGAGACTTGTCTCCCCTTCCCCGATGCCCTGGAGATCTGCAACAAGTGGTTTGATGATGGACATATCATCACTTTTTTCACATCGCGCACCGAAGAACACCGGGGCGTTACCGAGACTTGGCTGGAGAATCATGGATTCAACTACCACCACCTATTGATGAACAAGCCAAGAGGTGGAAACTATCATTGGATAGACAACCATATCGTAAGGGCGACAAAGTTCAACGGTAAGTTCACGGACATGGTTCGCGTTCAGAAGGAAATTGAAGTTTTCAAACGGTAATTAATCTTTCTTCCAAATACTCCTTTTTTTACCTTTACCCGCTCAAATTGTTGACCACTCCGAATGGACATT
This sequence comes from Cryomorpha sp., assembly GCA_965230375.1. Classification (GTDB taxonomy): domain Bacteria; phylum Bacteroidota; class Bacteroidia; order Flavobacteriales_D; family Cryomorphaceae; genus CBDDKU01. The sequence goes on along the minus strand of CBDDKU010000010.1, from coordinate 1,680 downwards.
AAAATTACCCTTCCAGACGGTTCTCAAAGAACCTATGCATCAGGCGTTACAGCCTTAGAAGTTGCCAAAGATATCAGCGAAGGATTAGCGCGAAACGTGCTAGCTGCAGAAGTCGATGGACAAGTTGTAGATGCAACTCGTGCTATTGAAAAAGACTCAAGCTTGAGTCTTCTGACCTGGAACGACGATGAAGGGAAAACGACCATGTGGCACTCTTCTGCCCACCTTTTGGCCGAAGCGCTTCAACATTTTTACCCGAACATCAAATTCGCAATTGGTCCGCCAATCGAAAACGGATTCTACTACGACATTGACTTGGGTGATGAACAAATCTCTGATAAGGACTTCCCCAAAATCGAAGCAAAAATGCTCGAATTGGCAAGGGAGAAGAATGAATATACCCGAAAAGAAATATCCAAAGCCGACGCTCTTGCATACTACCGTGAGAAAGGAGATGAGTACAAGTTAGAGCTCATCGAAGATTTGACGGATGGTGACATTACTTTCTACAATCAAGGTGGGTTTACAGACTTATGTCGCGGTCCACACATCCCACATACAGGTTTTATAAAAGCTGTAAAGTTGATGTCGATAGCCGGAGCTTATTGGCGCGGAGATGAGAACAACAAGCAGCTCACTCGAATTTACGGAATCACATTCCCTAAGCAGAAGGACCTTAAGGAATACCTTGTACTCCTCGAAGAAGCTCAAAAGCGAGACCACCGGAAGCTTGGAAAAGAGATGGGGCTATTCACCTTTTCTCAAAAGGTGGGAATGGGTCTACCACTGTGGTTGCCAAAAGGAGCTATTCTGCGTGAGCGACTCGAGAACTTCTTGAAAGCAGCTCAGAAGAAAGCAGGTTATTTGCCAGTTTTAACTCCCCATATTGGTAGCAAAGAATTATATGAGACTTCGGGTCACTACGCGAAGTATGGGAAGGACTCCTTCCAGCCAATTTTGACTCCGCACGAAGGTGAAGAGTATCTGCTAAAGCCGATGAACTGCCCGCACCATTGCGAGATTTACAAGTCGAGCCCAAGATCGTACAAAGATCTTCCACTCCGCCTGGCAGAGTTTGGAACCGTGTACCGTTATGAGCAAAGTGGAGAGCTGCACGGACTTACTCGTGTGCGAGGTTTTACGCAGGATGACGCCCATATTTTCTGTACGCCAGATCAGGTTAAGGCGGAGTTCAAGAAAGTGATTAATCTGGTACTTTATATTTTCAAGACGCTGAGTTTTGATGAATTCATCACTCAAGTCTCTTTGCGAGACCCGAATGATCCTGAAAAGTATATTGGTTCTGATGAGAACTGGGTGAAAGCCGAAAACGCGATCAAAGAAGCCGTACAGGAAGAAGGTTTAAACTACGTAGTGGAAGAAGGTGAAGCTGCCTTCTATGGTCCCAAACTCGACTTCATGGTGAAAGATGCTATTGGTCGACGTTGGCAGCTTGGAACAATCCAAGTTGACTACAGCCTACCTGAGCGGTTTGAGTTGGAGTACACGGGTAGCGATAATGCCAAACACCGTCCGGTGATGATCCACCGTGCGCCATTTGGATCTATGGAGCGGTTTGTTGCAGTCCTCATTGAGCACTGTGCAGGAAAGTTTCCATTGTGGCTGATGCCTGAACAAGTGAAGATTTTGCCTGTTAGTGACAAATACAACAATTACGCT
>CBDDKU010000009.1:0-47553 GCA_965230375.1 Cryomorpha sp. | reverse complement strand
TACTTCCGTGGTCAGGAGATATCTGAGATGAGTCAAGGTGATTTTGAGCTGCGCATATCACCACTTGTTCGCGCCTGGGGTTTTGGTCCTGAAGGGGGGCAAATTAAGGAAGGTGTAAACTTTGATTCCTTACTGGCTATTGTGCAGAGCCCTATTAGCTTTGAGTACATGAAGGATGAAGCTGGAAACGTGATGGATAGTGAGCTTCAATTCACTAAAATAAAAGGGCAATCAATTGACGTAAACGGCATAGCGCAGGGCTACACTGTCGATGTTTTAAGTGAGTTCATGAGTTCTCGAGGATTTGCGAACTATATGATCGAAGTAGGAGGGGAGATCATAACCAAGGGAAAAAATGCGACCGGTAGCCCATGGTCAATTGGAATTGATAAGCCCGTGCCACTGGATCAGGAACGTCAATTGGAAGTCATTCTAGAGATTTCGGATAAGGCCCTCGCTACTTCAGGTAGTTATCGAAAATTCTACACCGTAGATGGAAGGCGTTACTCTCACACGATCGACCCAAAGACGGCCCAGCCGGTAGATCACAACTTGTTAAGTGCTACCGTAGTCGCTCCAAATTGCACCAATGCAGATGCATTTGCCACAGTTTTTATGGTGAAAGGAGTGGAAGAGACTAAGGCGTTTTTGGCTCAAAACCCTGAGCTAGACATAGCAGTCTATCTCATTTACACGAACGATGACGGGGACTTTGAAACCTATATGAGTCCAGAACTTCAGAAGAACCTGAAGTCTTAATCTTCCTTTTTACACTGCTCATCAGGACGGGCGCCGCATACGCTGCAGCTCACGCCTTCTTCTTGTAGCATAGGGTTATTGCTTGCACAAGTACCGGCAAACTCGCCATTCTTTTTCAAAAGAATCTTGATGGCTATTCCTGCGAATGCCAATCCGAGTAGCACAACTGTTAAAAGAATCAATTTGATCATACCCTTACTTTGGAGGTACAAATTTACAACGACCTCGGCTCACACCCAAATCTAGTAAGGTAAGATTTGCCCGGATCCATTTCTACTAGACTCCACAGTTTCGGGATCACCTGCATAGACGATATTTCCTTGAGCGTTTAGCTCGCCATAGATGTAGTTTTCGGCGTGGCAAAGGATATCGACATTTGATGAATTGTTAACGAGAGTAGTGAGAGATTTGAGCCCAAGAGCATTGTATAGAGTAGAGCTACCGGAGTACAACTCCGCAGTTTTTGTTCGCCCTTCAATGGTGAGATCGCCATAGCCGGTTTGAGCCCAGCACTTGGTTATGATGGCATCTACTTTTAGGTGGAATTTACCATTTGAGTCCCACTGATCGTAAGTAAAGACAATCGATTTCAACGTATCGTGAAATGTAACATCCCCGCTCAACCTATTTTCGAAAAGTTTCAAGGAGTCAGTCAGGATAGTTACTTCCGGAATTTTAGATAGGTCTCGCACCCAATTGCAAGATGTCTCGTCGTTGATGCGCAATACTCCGTCTACTACTTCTGTGGTAATTTCTTCAATTACGTTCTTACCAAACTTTACTGAAACCTGGCTAGAATCAGCATACCTGAAAACAAGGTTGAACCTTCCCTCGGCGCGAACACTGTGGAAATGTCCCATATTTCTCTCCTGCACGATCGTGTCGCCAAGTTTGCGACCACAATTCCACCCTGAATCTTTATCACAACCCAAGAAAAGCAGACTCAATATGATGAATACAATCGGCTTCATTTTAATTGGTAGTTTATTCCTGCTTCCACATTGTCGGCTTTGGCAAAGTGAGATTTTAAACCAAGAAAAGCCTGAAATTTGCCGAAATCATGATAGAGATGGTATCTCAGAAACACCGGTGAATCAAGGGTGAACTCAGGTGAAATGTAGGCGCCAAGCTGGAACCGAAGCCCCAGTGGGTCGAAGTGCAATTGATGAGTTCCAGCAATGTACACCCTGTAATTTTCACTATCTGTGCCTGAGCCAATTTCTTTCTGCTCCGACCTGTCCCTCAGACTTTCGTTGTAATTCAAACCGAGCTCACCACCTAAAGAAGATTTGGGTGAAATCCGCTTCAATGCTTGTCCATAGATGTTGATTACGTTGTACTTTTTTCCTCCGATAGGGGGAATTTCCTTGATTCCATAAGATCCACCAAGAAAAAAATGCCAGTTCTGATCTGCTTTAAGTTCTCTAGGCTCTCGCTCAGGTATTTCGGGTGATAAGACATACTTAAGCGATAGTTCACCCATAGCTAAGTTGATTCCTGAATTGGGCATTTTATAAGCACCGTTTGAAAAATGGTGTACACCTATTCCAATACCCGCTTGAATACGTTTTGTAATAGGAATACAGCCGTAAAGCTTAAGCGCCAATGAAGCATTGAGATGGGAGCCTATTGCTGAGTTGTGGATGTTATCATCAATCGAAAAAGGCTTCGAGATATAGCTTGCACCGAGATCCATCTTAAGTCGAAGTATTCGACTCTTGTCTAGTGGTAGGTCTATAAACCACCGGGCAGCATAAGCGTTTCCTAAATAAGGCGACACTAAGTCGTAGCCTGCCAGTGTTAGCCCGTAAGAAGGAAAGTTGAAATAGTGGTGCCAGTCTTTCTCACCGCTGACCCTTCTAGAGATTGTTAAGTCGCCCATAGGTGTATGACCGGCTATCAGGTAGGCCATCTCGGGGTGATGGGGCATTAAGAATCCGTAGCCACCTGTCAAGCCTATTTCCCAAGAGCCTTGTTCTTGACTCCAAGCAGGTGTCGCCATCAGGCTGACTAGTATAATGTAAACGTACTTTTTCAATTCGCGAATTGGGTGGGTAAACTTAGAAGATTTAAGCCGTGACGCCAATTTGAATTGGCTATTTTTGACGCAAATTTTCTATCATGAAAGAGAAGCTAAAAGCGTTTGAACGTCTACTGACCATAATGGACGAACTAAGAGAAAAGTGTCCCTGGGACCGAAAGCAAACGATGGAAACGCTTAGGCACCTAACAATTGAAGAAGTCTACGAACTTTCAGATGCCATAATGGATAGCGATCTTGAAGAGACTAAAAAGGAGTTGGGAGATCTTATGCTTCACATGGTTTTCTATAGCAAAATAGGGGATGAGAAGGGAGCTTTTGACGTGGCTGATGTGCTAAATGGGGTATGTGAAAAGCTTATACACAGGCACCCACACATATATGGAGATGTAGAAGTGGCAGATGAAGAAGAAGTTAAAGCCAACTGGGAAAAAATCAAATTGAAAGAAGGCAAAAAATCTGTTTTAGAAGGCGTTCCCCGATCGCTCCCTTCCTTGGTAAAGGCCAGCCGGATTCAGGACAAGGCACGCGGTGTTGGTTTCGACTGGGATAATAGCGAGCAGGTATGGGAAAAAGTGAAGGAAGAGGTGATGGAACTCGAAACAGAAGTAACGAACGGTTCAGACAAAATTGAAGAGGAGTTTGGTGATGTGCTATTCTCACTTATCAATTACGCTCGATTTATTGGTGTAAACCCCGATGATGCACTGGAGCGAACGAATAAGAAATTTATCCAGAGATTTCAGTACTTGGAGACCGAATCTGCCGCTGATGGCAAAGTCTTGGGTGAAATGACTCTCGAGGAAATGGACGAATACTGGAATAAGGCGAAGGAATTGGCCCGTTCGAAATGATCAACCAAAGGTGAAGAGCTCAGGTCGCTTGAAATTTTAACTTTGCATCTACTGAACCTCTCGAATGGCAGAAAACAAGAGCAACATTGTTGATGTTGAAGATCTTTTGATCGTTTGGAAATTCATTTCCAAAAACTGGCTCATCATTTTAATACTTCCTGTTATTTCAGGCCTGTTGGCCTATCTCTACGTTCATCGCTTATCTGATGAATACGGAGCCAAGACCGAGATCCTGCTCGGAAGTGCTAGTGGATATGAAAGGCAATCACAGATTTATCGTGGATTAACGGGTTATGGAAACTCGGTAAGTGAATTAACCAATCAAATCCGAATCATTCAGTCGCACGACCTTATTTCAAGAGCGCTCGACAAGCTCGATTTCCAAACATCATATTACATAGTAGGAAGAGCTAAAACCACGGAGATTCCTTTCATCGATCCATTCGAGGTAGAAATAGATCTCATTGAAGCAAATGGCTCACAGCTTTTTGGAGTTCCTTTTGATGTTAAGATTGTAGACAAGAACAAGTTCGTACTCTCTTTTGACTATGATGGAAAACGCATAGAGCGGACTCATAAATTCAATACAGATATCGCCGAAAATGAATATCTCTTGAAGCTCACCAGAAACCAACTTTTGAGCGATGAGAATTTCGAAAGGTTAAAAGAGAACAGTTACCGTTTTGTTGTCAATACAAAGAAGCATCTGGTAAGAAAGTACCAAAAGGCGCTGCAAATTGAAAACGAAGAAGGAACAAGTATACTTGAGATTTCAGTGAAGGATCATTTGGCATCCAAGGCCAAAATGTTCCTTGACTCACTTTCTCATACTTACATCGAGTATACCATTCAGGCACAGATCAACTTGAACGAGAATACCCTTTCGTATATCGATCTTCAACTGGAAGGTATTACGCAGATTTTGGACTCTATGGAGACCAGTCTCGAACTGTACAAGGAGTCTAAGGATATCCTGGACTTATCGCGAGAACAAAGTGAATTCTTTGAGAAGCTCCTCGCTTACGAAGCGGAGAAGCGGTCGCTTCAACTCAAACTTGAAACGATGACGAGTTTGGAGAATTACCTGAGTGCACAGCCCGATGAGCAGCTGCTTCCACCGGCATTGTACATCATTGATGATAGTTTTCTTCGCACATCATTGACCGAGTTATACAATTTGGAAGTACTTCGGTCGCAAGCGTCATTTAGCTCGAAGGAAACCAGTCCGGGTTCAAGACAGAATCAAGTTACCATCCAAGAGTTGCGGTCGAATATTATGGTTTACATGAAAAACCTTCGCGTTGCCGTGAATGAGCGCGTACGTGATGTAAACCAAGAGATTGCTTATTACGAATCTCTTCTTCGCAAGCTTCCACAATCGCAGCGGGAAATTCTAAATATTCAAAGAAACCTCGAAGTAAATGAGAAGATGTACGTCTACCTTCTTGAGAAAAAGGCGAACACAATCATAGCCCGGGCAGCGATTATACCGGAAGTGGGGATTATCGAAGTTGGACGTAGCATAGGGGTAATCGGGCCGAAGAAGTTTAAATTGATTTACTACTTCATTGCCGGTGGACTTTTATTAGGCCTATTGATTTCGTTTATCCGAAGTGTATTCTTTGACCGAATCGAGAACTCAAGAGAGCTGAAGCAGATCACCAGTTTGCCGATTATGGGAGGTATACCCCAATATACGGAGAGTGATGACGATAGACTCGTTGTGATCCAGGATTCACGTTCAAATGTGGCTGAGTCTTTTCGGTCAATTCGGACTAATCTGCAGTATTTCTCTGATCATCCCGGGTCACAAGTTGTCTTGCTCACATCGCTGTATCCAGGAGAAGGAAAAACCTTTTGCTCTGTAAATACGGCAGCGATCATCGCAAGTGCTCATAAAAAGGTATTACTTCTGGACTTCGATATGCACAAACCAAAAGTGCACGTCGCAACTGGTTTGTCAAACGATAAAGGGCTTTCTACCTTCATTTCCGGACACAATACCCTCGATGAAGTGATTATGGATTCTGGTCACGAACACCTCGACGTGATTACAGCAGGACCAGTTCCACCTAATGCATCTGAACTGGTTTTGAGTCCCAAGGTAGACTTATTGATTTCTCAGTTGAAGGAACGCTATGACTACATCGTTATCGATACGCCACCATTGATGCTCATTTCAGATTCTATGGTTCTGCTCAGAAAGGTGGATGTCGGAATGTTTGTAATGAACACTGAGAAGGCGACACGTGGAGGAGTAAGGCATCTCGAAGAAATTGTTCAGTCAAACAATCTCGCTCACACTTCTCTGATTCTAAACAATGTCAAGGTCAAGAAATGGAAGTATTACTACGGTCGATACGGACACAGGTATGGATATGGTTATGGCTACGGTTACGGCCAGAAATACTCAAGTGAGAAATAGGCCATAAAGTCACTCTTTGATTGAATCTATCAAACCGATCATCCAACCCAAACTAAATGGACGTTAAAGATCAAGCTACAAAACAGCTTCTTCACTCCACAGTTGCGGTTATATCGCCCAACTTCAATAAAGAAGATTGCATTGGCGAGGGGATGGAGTCTGTTATAAATCAGACTTACCAAGATTGGAAATTGATAGTCGTGGACGATCATTCAACAGATCGAAGCTTTGAACTAGCTACTGAACTGGCCAAAACAGATTCGAGAATCCACGTTTATAAAAACCCGAAGCCCGGAAGTGGCGCAAATGGAGCGCGGAATTTTGGATTGGAAATCGCCAATTCAGACTATGTTATTTTTCTCGATAGCGACGACTATATTTTGCCGTTTTGCCTTGAACAAAGGGTAAGAGATGTGAAGTCAAATCCTAGCTTAGACTTTATCGCTTATTACACCAAGCTGTTTTACAATACTCCCGGGGATTCAGACTTGCTCTTCAATATAAAGACGAGTGAAAACGAATTGGATCGCTTTTTAGCCAGAGATATTGTCTGGCAGACTGCTGGACCAATTTGGAAACGAGACTCAGTATTGGCAATAAATGGCTTTGACCCAGCGCTTCCATCTCAACAAGATGTGGATCTGCACATCAGGGCATTGGCCAGTGGCATGTCTTATCGGTTTATGGAGTCTAAACCCGATAGTCTCTACAGGCAAAATGTAGAAAGCATTCCGCGGAGGGACTCTCAAACCCTGGCACACTTCAATGCACGTATTGATATGATCTGGCGGCACCAAGATGCAATGGTAGATGGAAGTACCCTGAATGAGAACCGCAAGATGCTTTTGGCTCGCTATGTTCTCGACATCGCACAGATGATGCGGTGGCACCAGAAAGACATCGGAAAGGAAGCGTTGACTAAAGCGCTATTGATGTGGAAAAAAGCCTTGGATCGCGATCTGATTGGCTCTAGTATTTACTTTTGGGGCCTGCGTTATATCCGGTTTAAGCACAATATGCTTTACAATAGAGTTCGGCCAGTACAAAGCCGACTTCAGTCCTTTTTTCAAAGAAAGCTCAAAGGATATATCCACTTTCCAAGTTCCACTCAGTTTAAGGTAAGATACGATGAGCTCAAGTGATAAGAAGCACATATTGTTCGTGACTTCCTGGTACCCCAAGCTCGATCAGTCGTCTGGAACATTCATAGAAATGCACGCGCTTGCTCTCCAATCTCATGGCCATAAGTGCGCCATACTTTTGAATGGAGAAACGACCTTGGGTAATTATTTCAGCTCGGGTAGAGATAGTCATCTGGCTTACAGAAGACATCCAGAACTCCAGTTTATCGAGAATCTGACGGTGCATAAAACTCCACTTAGAATTGTCAAGGACCCTCTTGCAAAAAGGAGAGCAAACATTCTGAAGAACACCAAGAAGGTCATCGAACGATATATTGCTAAGAATGGTGAGCCAGATTTAATCTTCCATCACGGCGTTTTCGATTTCACATACATATCCAGCTTTTTAAGAGAAGAGTTTGGTTGGCCAATATGGCTCTTGGAGAACAGTCCCAATATGACTGCTGAAGAGATTCCTTGTGGTAATCCGTTTCAAAATGGGGAAGAGCTGGTTGATTTTGCTCAGCAAGCCGATCGAAGGTTTGCTGTTACAGAAAAGTACTGTTCATTGATGGAGGAGTTGTTTCAAGTTCCGTATGAGCTGTGTCCAAATGTGTTGACTGAAGATTTCTTTCTCGATCCAGATCAAGTGTCCAAGCCCACAGACTACTTCAAATTTATTAATGTAGCTATCCTTGATAAGAGAAAGAACCAAAAGCTGATTGTTGAAGCCTTTGCGAACAAATTTCGAGAGAATGAGAAAGTAGTACTTGAAATAATAGGAGATGGAAGACTGTTGGGTGAGCTCAGGGATTTAGCAAAAGAGCTCAGAGTAGAAAGTCAGGTTTCTATACCAGGATTTAAGAACAGAGAAGAACTTAAGCGAGCTCTGGACGAATCTCATTGTTTTGTTCTCGCTTCTCATGCAGAAACGTTTGGAGTCGTGGTGATTGAAGCGATGGCTCGAGGTATTCCTGTTATCTCATCAGATATTGATGGCACAAGAGAAATTTTAAGGAAGGATAATGGCTTGCTTTTCGAATCAGATAATGTCGAAGAGTTGGGAGAGAGGATGGTGGAAATGATGGAGAGCATAGATCAGTTCAATCCCGAAAAGGTAATTGATTCTGTAAAGTCTAGATTTGGCCCCGATGCCGTCGATAAAGCACTTTTTAATAATGGATGATATTGAAATGACATTGAGAGAGAAGGACTTGATAATTCCAGATGGAGCTACTACAATCGCCTATGGTGAGAAAGGACTCAATTGGAAGGGGCGAATCAGGTATAAACTTGAGCGGTGGTATGATAAAATTCATTTGGATCGATTCTTGGCCGAAGCCATGAAGAAGAAGGCCTGCTATTACGGCCCATTTGTTGGCGAGTTTGGTCATTTTCTACTGCACAATCTCCCTTTTATCACTTACCTGCACCAAAATGGCGTGAAGATTCACTATTGCGGCATGGCTCTTCATCGTCCTTTTCTCGTAGACGAAAAAGGAGATAGCATCATCCATGAGTTCATTGAATTGCGTGACTTCTTTTCAGAGTCAAAACCGTCAGCCAACAATGTAGTTCTTCCAGCTGATGTTGAAGAAGTCGTTCAAGACTTCAAATCGAAGGCCCGAGCTTCAGGCATTCCATTTCTTGATATTTCCAGGAAGGATATGTACTGGTTCACATTCCGCAACTGGCAGCTCGATGGGAAGCAATCAAAGTACAGTATCGCAAATCAGCCTAGAACTTCAAGCAGGAAATCTGTGGTCATCTTTCCTCGAAAGAAAGGGGGAGATTTTACTCCAAACAACGGTGGCCCATGGGATTATGCAGAGCTAGCCAGAAAAGTGTCGCCTTATTTTGATGATGTTTATTTAGTTGGCCACCCCACATTGAGTGCAGATGTTGAGGTAGAAGGAAACATCCAGTTAAAGGTGAGCGCTGACAATTCTGAAACCATCAAATATTGCGCCCAGGCCGATTTGATCATTACCCAACACTCTGGAGCCGTGCATATCGGGGCTTACGTCGATACACCTGTTTTGATCATATTCAATGGTCAGCCCCCCATTAAGGGGCTAATTGATACCATCCGATTCCGTAAAAATATTGCCAAACACAAGCTCAACTATGCGTTCGATCTCGACGAAATTGTCACCTTTGTCGATACCCTTTAACGCATTATGCCGGTTGACTACCTATTTATAGTTCCCCTTTCACCAAGTCATCTGCTCACTGAGCAGAGAAGGCAGCTACAAGATTTGTGTTTCGGCCAATTGGAGAAACTCCAAAGCACCAAAAAAGTCTGGCTTTTGGGGGAAGGTGAAACGGACAGAAAAGATTTTGAAGTACTCGAACTGGGTGGAAAATCGAAGGAAGACAAACTATATCACTTGGGGCTTTTCTTGGAAGAATTAGATGAATTGCCGGCCAGATACCTTGTTAGACTTGATGATGATGATCTGATCAACCCTCCAGTGTTTGACGCGTTGAGCAAAGAAACTTTTGACATTGCCTTCGATGAGTACCATTGCTTTTACGACCTTTCAAGTGGTTTGACAAGTATTCAAAAACGTTCGTGGATTGCTAATACCTGCGTTCATAAGATAGATTGTGCATTGCAGATGATTCCGAAAAGTGGTGGGTCTGACTTGGCGGAAAAAGAAAATTATTTGATGGCTTGTGATCATTCTCAGGCTTGGCACCCCTTCTATTCAGAAAGGCGAAAGGTAATTTCAAAAAAGGGAAGCCCACTTTATGTCAGGGTGCTCAACGATGAGAGTATTACAGCTAAGGCGGGAAATAGTGAAAGCTCAAAGGAAAATTATTACCAGTATCTTACTACTTTCGGACACTGGGAAAGCCAATTCCCTTTGGAGCCAAGTCTATTGAACGAATTGAAGGACATTGGGCGAAGCGAAGGGGGATTAGTAAAGTGGAAATTCGAAAAACCCGGATTGATCAATCGGATCAAAAGGAAGATTGGAACAAAAGGAAATTCATGAAGGAAACTATTCAAAGTTTCATCGATCAGGTCGCTGATTTTAAAGTATGTGTAATCGGTGAAACGATTGTAGATGAGTTCATTGAAGTGAAGTATGAAGGGCAAAGCATGAAATCGTTTTGTCCCGTATTTCGATATGCCGATGGTGGCGGAAGAGATGTGCAGCAAGGAGGAGCGGCAGCTATTGCACGACACTTAAACGATTTCGTGAAGTGCGTTGATCTCATAACCAATGAGAATCGAGAAATTGTGAAAACGCGCTTGATTGATGCTGACGACAAGCATAAGCACGTTGAGATCAACAAATTTGACAACAAAAATTTCGGTCCAATTTCAATCAACCCTGATGACTATGACGTTGTAATCGTAGCCGATTTTGGTCACGGGTTTTGTGATCAGCTCGAAGTCAATGGTGCTTTTCATTTTATGACTCAGACCAATAGCAATAATTTTGGCTACAACCGGATGTCGAAGTGGAAAGGTTTTTCGAAAGAAAGCGCCTGCATGGATTTGAGAGAAGCTAGCTTGCAGCTCAATGAGAAAACCGATTTTAGCGAGAAGGAAGCCATGTCGCGATTGTTCAATTACGAAATTGATGCGAATAAGCTTTTTTTGACACTGGGGGCTCGTGGAGCTGTCTATTTTGATGGCGACAGTTATGTGCATCAACCCGTATTTAAAGGACAAGTGGTAGATACAATTGGAGCGGGAGATACGTTTTATGCGTTTGCCGCTCTCTCAGCTAAAGTTAAATTTGCAGACATAAACCAAATTATGCTTGTACCTTCTCTGGCAGCTAGTCTTTCATGTACTTGGCTCTGCAATGAAGATGAAGTGACAAGAGAGAAACTCCTCGCTCATGCAAATCAATTTGTATAAAGAGAAATTTGCCCAGTATTTCGGAGATCCCGAGCTGGAAGCAAATATTCGCAAATCTTTAGATGTAATAAACCCGGCTCGTCGGGTGCTCTTTATTGGAAATGGTGGAAGCAATGCCATCTGTAGCCATATGATGGAAGACTACATGAAGATTGCGAAAAAGCAGACTTTGAGTTTTACAGATGCGGCTTTGATTACGTGCTTCGCCAACGATTATGGCTACGAAAATGCTCTGAAGGAGTGGATAGGTTTCAATTTTCAGGAAGGTGATGTACTTGTTGCTATCAGTAGTTCAGGAGAGTCAAAGAATATTTTGAATGGGGTAAACAAACACAAGGAATTAGGTGGACACGTGATCACTTTAAGTGGTTTTTCTCCAGATAATACACTTTCGAAGCTAGGCCAAGTAAACTTTGTTATCCCCGAAAAGAATTATGGAATTGTGGAGTGTTTCCATCAGGTCATTCTCCACGCAATTCTCGATGAATTGGTATGAGTAGAAAACGCGTGTTGATCACTGGTGTGGCTGGCTTCATAGGGAGCAATCTTCTCGATTTTCTCACAGAAGAGACCGACTGGGATATCGTTGGGGTGGATGACCTGAGTACGGGGAATCGATCAAATATTGAAGCGCATTTAGGAGAAGAAAGGTTCACCTTTCACGAGATGAGTCTTTTCGATATTGATTCTCTCAAACCATACGATATCGTTTTTCATCTTGCCGCACTCCCACGCATACAGCCTAGTTTTGAATTGGTAAACGAACACGTAAAGGCCAATCTTCTGGGATCGACCCATTTGGTGGAGATCATGATTCGAGAGAACCACTTTCCGCGTATCGTCAACAGCTCATCAAGCGCTATATATGGAACTCCAGAGAAAATACCGACTCCTGAAACAGAGCGTGTCGATTGCCTTAGCCCATATGCTTTCCAGAAGTACGAAACTGAAAAATACTTCGAGTTGCTAGCAACGAGATTCCCATTGGATTTCGTTCATCTCAGGTATTTTAACCCATATGGTCCAAGAAGTTTCAATCCGGCGAACTCATTTAATGCATACAGCAGTGTTGTCGGAATTTTTCTCAATTGCTGGGAAGAAGGAAAGCCGCTGCAGATAACGGGTGATGGATCGCAGCAGCGAGATTTCATTCATGTGCGCGATTTAGCGAGAGCCAACTACATGGCGGCCGTTCACCCAGAAAAACTGAATACAGCCTTTAATATTGGCAACTCGAGCACGATGTCTATTTTAGAATTGGCCAAGTTGATTTCCGACGATTATACCTTCATTCCAAAACGAGAAGGCGAAGCTGAAATCACTTATTCAGATGTTTCAAAGGCGAAGGAACTCCTGGGCTGGGAGCCAAAGCACGATGTTGAGTCATACATTCAATTTGTAAAATCATGACAAGAGGATTTGCCTGCGGCGTTTTTGACCTTTTTCACCCCGGGCATATCTATATGCTCGAAGAATGCAAAGAGCACTGCGATCACCTGACTGTTGCGATCAATCGGGCAGAAAACTTCGACTATGATATTAACCCTGGAAAACGCCAACCTATCTTCACTCCAGAAGAAAGAGCGTTGATGATAGCATCTTCTGTTTTGGTTGACGAAATCTTGTTTTACAATACAGAAGAAGAGCTCACCCAAATTATGTCGGATGGTGAGTTTGACGTCCGGTTTTTAGGCGATGATTACAAAGGAAAGCCTATTACCGCTCCCGATGCCATCGCTAAAATTCACTACACAAATCGCGACCACGGATACAGTACCACTGGAATTTTAGACCGTATTCGAACGGCGTTGGCTCAAAAGAAGGAGTAAGAACTTTGGGTAAACGCATTCTCATAGCCTCGTATACATTTCCTCCATATGCCGGAATTGGTGGTAGAAGGTGGGCCAAGTTTGCAAAGTTTTTAGTCAAGAAGGGGCATGAAGTTCAAGTGGTACATGCCGAGACTGATAAGCCCAAAGGCAGCCTTTGGAATAAAGATGTGGAAGGAATCGCGACGAAAACATTTCCTTCAAATTATCCTGTGATACTTGAGGTTGTACCCAGTTCGATTATTGAAAAACTGCAATACAGGAGGGCACTTCGCAAAGTAAAAAAAGCCAGTCAGGGAAGTCCATACGACAGGGCACTCCTTGATCGCGAATCATTCTTGAGACGGATGTGTGTATCAATCGACTCTTTTAATCCAGAATACCTTGTTGTCACTGGAGGTCCATTTCTCCTTTTGAAATATACGCTCGACTTAATTCAAGATTTTCCAAGGATCAAGTTTGTCGCTGATTTCAGGGATCCCTGGACTTGGGGAGAAGCTTTTGGTTACAAGTATCTTACTGGCAAGAGACTCCAATTTGAGCAGGATACCGAGAAATCAGTCTGTGAGAAGTTCGACTTAATCACCACGCCGAGCGAAGAGATTAAGCACCGGCTCCAGAAAAAGTACCCAGACTCAGGCGATAAGATTCATGTACTTTCTCATGGATTCGATATGGATGATTTGGGTGAAGATGTTGTGCCAAATGGCGATGGTGGTTATCTGATTTACGGAGGAAACGTCTATCAAGGTGCCGAAGAAGAGCTTGTGGAAATTGCTCGAGTCGCATTTCAGAAAATGGGAATCGAGACCAAGGTGTACACTTCGAGTGTCAATATTCGGTCAAATGCGGAAGGGTTGACCGTACTTCCTTCTATACCGCCAAACCAATTCTACCAAAAAGTAAAGGAGTCGAAAGCCGTCCTCTTTCCAATCCGCGAAAACTTCAAGGATGGAGTTAGCACAAAGCTTTTTGAGTTTGCTGCTTGCCAGAAGCCTATCATTGCCTTTGGTCTGGGAGGAGAGTTGTCCAGATTGATAGAAGAAAAGGGACTGGGCCGTTTTTTAGAATCTCCAGAATTAATTGTCGAGTGTATCAATGACCTGTCAGCGACTGAAAGCAACTGGTATTTAAACTTTGAATTTAGCAAGGTTACCGACCAATTATTAAACCTACTTGAAGCACCATAGAGATGAACCAGATCACCATAGTTGTAGGAACACGGCCAAATTTTATCAAAGTCACTCGATTCAAAGAAGTGATTGAGAAGTATGAAGATCTCTCACTTGAGATCATCCATACCGGCCAGCATTACGATGACAAAATGGCCAATGTGTTCTTCGATCAGTTCGAGCTACGGCCTGATGTCTTTCTCGATATTGAACCTGGTCACCCTGGAAAACAGATTGGTGATATGATCATCAGTCTGACCAATCACTTTCAAAAGTCGAGACCCGACTTGCTGATCGTTGTTGGTGATGTAAATTCCACACTGGCCGCAACTATAGCTGGCAATAAATCTGGTATTCCGGTTGCTCATCTCGAGAGTGGACTTCGATCATTCGACGATACCATGCCAGAAGAGCATAACCGACTTGTGGCCGACTCTTTGTCTACTTTGTTTTTTGTGACAGAAGATTCAGGGCTTAGGCACTTGGAAGCAGAGCAAAAAGGCGGGGAGGGAGTCGCATTCGTAGGCAATACGATGATCGATACCCTTGTGAAATTCACGCCCAAGATTGATGGTTCTTCCGTGCTTTCTGATTTGGGTGTTAGCGAAAACGAATTTGCCCTCGTTACTATACACCGTCCGTCGAATGTCGATTCTCGCGAAGGACTCGAAGTCCTGCTAACTTTGTTGGAAGAAGTCTCAAAGAACCAAAGTCTCGTTTTTCCGATGCATCCCCGCACGCGGAAAATGATCGCAGAATTAAACTATGATGAGCGATTGGAACGCATTGGAAACTTGAAAATCGTTGGACCTATGGGCTATTTTGATTTCCAGAAATTGGTTAAATCCTGCCGATTTGTCCTTACAGATTCAGGTGGGATTCAAGAGGAGACTACTTTTCTTCAGAAACCTTGTCTCACACTCCGACCGAATACGGAGAGACCCAGCACTATCGAGATCGGTTCGAATGTACTCTTGCCTTTTGAGCTGGATAAGATATTGCCAATCGTCGATACCATTTACGATGGTACTTTCAAGAAAGGCGAAATACCAGCACTCTGGGATGGAAAGGCCACTGAAAGAATAGTAAAACGTATGGAATCCTTCTTTAACTTCGGGTATTGATGCGAATCCTTTATTACTCTCCACATCCTCATCTCTATTTGGATGCTCCTACAGGCTATGGCCGCCACATGCGCGAGATGATAAAGGCGTGGGAAGATCAGGGGCACGAAGTAAGTAAAGTGATTGGTGGTCAAAAACCAAAGGTGGTCACTGGTGATCAATCTGCTGGGATGGGAAAGTCAAAATTAAAGAAGCTTCTACCTGGTTTGGTATGGGAATCTCTCAAGGACCTACAGCTTCTAAAGCACGATGCGCGCATGGCGGCGACTTTGAAAGCTGCTACTATGGATTTTGAGCCTGATATCATTTACGAGCGAATGGCTTATCTGCAAACATCTGGGGTACAAGTAGCGCAAGAATTGGGAGTAAAACACATTTGTGAAATGAACGCCCCTTACCCGGAAGAGCGCATTTCCTTTTCGGGAAAATCGCTTCTCCTTTCTAAAGCTCGAAAAGCTGAAAAAAAGGTATGGAAAACCACTTTTGGTATCTCGGTGGTAAGCTCTGCATTGAAGAATTACATCCTTGAAACCTGTCCGGAAGCAAGAGATAAAATCGCTGTTGTTCCAAACGCAATCTCTCCAAGTAACTTTGATCATTCGAGTCGTGATATGCGCACTGAGCTCGGTCTAAACGATGAATTGGTGATTGGCTTTTTAGGATCCATTTTTCCATACCACGGAGTCGACACCTTGATTGAAGCGTTTTCGACATTTCGAGACAAAGAAGGTCTTAGGCTCTTGATTGTTGGTGATGGGGAGACTTTAGATTCAATGAAGAAACTAAGTTCACAACTCGGAATTCAGGAAAAGGTAATCTTCACTGGTGCTGTTCCTCACGAAAATGTGGGTGCTTATATTAGCGCTATGGATATCTGTTGCATGTCTCGAAGCAATTGGTACGGTTCACCAGTTAAGATATTTGAATATGGATTTTTCGAAAAAGCTTTACTTGCTCCAGATGTGAGTCCTGTGCGTGATGTAATGACCGACCGTGACGGCATCTTGGTCGACGATACTGTTCAAGGGACAGCAAATGGCCTCAAGCGACTCATTGAGTCAACCGAACTCAGGAAAGAGTTAGCGGCCAGCTGGCACCAAAAAGTTCTCAATGATTATACTTGGGACAAAGCTGCCACCAAAACATTGAGACTATGCGAATAGCCTTGCTCACCGATGGAATTACCCCTTTTGTGACGGGAGGGATGCAGCGACATTCGTTCCATCTGGCGCGTCAATTTTTGAAGAATGGGGTTAAGCTGACCCTGGTACACACAGTACCTTACGCCACAGAGCCAATAGCAAATGAAGAAGTTGAGAAGGCACTAGGAGCCCATTCAGAAAATCTCGAGGTGATCTACATTCCATTCGAGAAAAGCGATCGTTTTCCGGGCCATTATATTCGAGAGTCCTACGCTTATTCTCAAGCTGTGTTTCAGGCACTCGAGAATAGGTGGGCCCAATTCGATTTTATCTACGCGAAGGGTTTTACGGCTTGGTCGCTTCTGGAGAAGAAAAAGCGCGGTCTGCACACCGCACCTGTAGGAGTGAAATTTCACGGGTATGAAATGTTTCAGAAAACCAGAAACTTCAAGGGTAAGCTCGAACAGTATATGCTTAAACCACCGGTGGTGTTCAATAATCGCCAGGCCGACTTGGTCTTTTCATACGGTGGGGAGATTTCGAGTATCATCGAAAAATTGGGGGTGCAAAAAGACAAAATCGTGGAAATCGGTTCAGGCATCGATCGTGAATTTGTGAAAGATCAACCCAATCCCACCAAGGAGCGCAGGAAATTTATTTTTGTCGGTAGAGATGAGCGTCGCAAGGGTATCAGAGAATTGGTCGGTGCCTTGAAGGGACTCGATGCCGATTTCGAAATCCATTGGGTAGGACCAATTTTACCAGAGAACCAATGGAAAGACACACGCTCGATTTACCATGGAGAAGTAAAATCGCGCGAAAAGATCTGTGAGTTGCTCGATAACGCTGATGTGTTAGTGGCTCCGAGCCATGCTGAAGGAATGCCCAACGTTATTCTCGAAGCCATGGGAAGGGGATTGGCGGTGTTGAGTACCGATGTTGGTGCGGTTTCCATGATGGTGTGTGAAGGAAACGGCCGGTTAATTAGCCCGGGAAATATCAAGGACCTAAGAACGAATCTGGAGCATTTGATTAATCTTCCGTCTAATCAACTTGAGTCCAAGAAGCGTAAGAGTATTGAGAAAGTGAAAAGGCAATTCTTGTGGTCAGAAGTTGGGCAGAATACGCTCGAAAAAATCCGACGATACACTTTTGCTGGTGAGCGCGATGGAATCAAGCGAAATGGGTAAATTCAGCGATTAGTGGTTGAATTCTTAGTCCGAAATAAAGTTATCCTTGCGTTTTTCGCTATTTGGTACATCGTTGGTAGCCTTAGTGTTCCAGCATTCTTCCTGGTAGGTGGGGCTAGCGTAATTCTCTTCTGGCGCAAGAAACAGTACTTCGAGATTTTACTCGGCTTCTTTTTTATTCTCATCTTGAGTGATAACCTCAGGTACACCACCGATTTTGCCAAGGTTTTTAAGAACCTTTACATCGTCCTGCTCACTGCAATTGCTATTCTGGAT
Source organism: Cryomorpha sp. (assembly GCA_965230375.1). Lineage (GTDB taxonomy): Bacteria > Bacteroidota > Bacteroidia > Flavobacteriales_D > Cryomorphaceae > CBDDKU01. The sequence continues at coordinate 29,740 of CBDDKU010000009.1, read as the reverse complement.
CGGAATCACTTAAAGATGAGTAACAACATTTTTAAGCACTTTATTCCCTTTCTGATTATTGCTACCGTGGGGTTAGCTTTTTCACCTCAGGTGTTCACTGCTTTTCAGAAGCAATTGTCATACGCACTTATACTATTCACCATTCCCATATTTCTGGTAAGTACATTCAAGGAGCGCGGCCCAGTAGTCATCAAGGATCTGATATTCCTGGCAGTACTTGTGATTGTCATTGGTTTTGCAATGCGGTATATCAATAGCGGAATTGCCTACTCTCATGGTGGTCGATTTAGGGGAATATTTGGAAATCCGAATGGTCTAGGTGTGTTTTGTTCCTTACTGTTTGCCTTTGCTCTGGTGGCAAGAGAGTATTTCCCTGCGCTATTTTCAAAGAATGAGCTGCGCTGGATTTTTATCCCATTGGCCCTTGCCGTTTTGTGGAGTGGCTCGCGTACTGCCCTGATCGGTATCACCCTTTTCTATGTGTTTTCCAAGTTCTACAAAATACATCCAGGCCTAGGCTTTATTGGGTTTGTAGGTGCAGCATTCGGTGCTGAATTAGTGTCGGCAAACCTTGTGACTATCGTACAGGGACTGGGACTTTCTGAATATTTCAGGGTAGAAACCCTTGAAGATGGATCGGGAAGGTATATTGCCTGGAACTTTGCCTGGGAGAATATCCAGAGTCACTTTTGGTTTGGTCGCGGCTTCTCTTTTGATGAGTGGCTCATGAGTGCTTATAAGGATCTTCTGAGTGATTTAGGGCATCAAGGTGGGGTGCACAATACCTACTTGATAATCTGGTTGAACACGGGAATTGTTGGATTGTTGTTTTTCTTGCGAGGATACCTACTCTTGTTCATCAAAGGCTCACGAAATACGCGGTTTTCATTCCCCGTATTCTATTTGGTATTATTCGGAATTACCCTTGAACCCTGGTTGGCCGCATCACTCAATCCATTTACCATCATTCTACTTTTCACCATCACAATGATGACCGAAAAGGTCTTTCAGCCTTATATTCGCCGAGAATTAAACTCGACTCACATCCCAAATGAAGAAACGCCAGTTCTTGCGTAGAATAGGGATTTTACTCCTTTCGCTCGTCATCTTAGAAGTAATCTTGAGATTGATCGGGTTTGGTGAGTTACCAAAGTATTACAAATCCAAGGTTTACGACTATGCCCTCCAGCCCAACCAAGATATGACTCGTTTTGGAAACCAGTTTTATACAAATGCAGCAGGAATGCGATCAGATGAAGTTGGTAACGCGGAGGTAACCATTTTGAAGCTAGGCGATTCTGTGCTCAATGGTGGAATTGGAACAGATCAATCTGAACTGGCTTCTTCCAAGCTAGAACTAGATCTAGTTGAAAGTGGAGTCGATTGTCGCGTGTACAATGTTTCTGCTGGAAGCTGGGGGCCAGACAATGCCTTTGCTTGGATGAATGAACATGGAGACTTCGGAGCAGATATTATCGTGCTTGTATTCAGTAGCCATGATTGGCTTGATCATAGAAATTGCCGCGATGTGGTCGGCAATGTCAACTTCTACCCTGAAGCTGATCCAGCTTTAGCTATAACCGATGCTTTCTATTGGACTATATCCAGGTTTCTCTCTGAGCCCGATTGGGATGAGATTCCATTGATCGAAAACTGTACCCCAAATACCGGTTCTCACAATGTGGGTTGGGATGAATTTATAGCCTATGCCATTGCTCACGATATCGAATTAGTGGTTTACCACCACCCTTGTCTGGAAGAATTTTCCAATGGAAAATACGACGAGAAGGGACAAGCTCTCGCAGCATACCTTGACACTTATTCGGTCAATTATATTTCTGGAATAGATGAGGGGTACAATGAATCGGCATATCGCGATCACATCCACCCCAATGCAAAAGGGCAGGAGATTATTGAAAAAGCCATTCGGCCAGTCGTTCTAAAACTCCTTCAGAATGAGTCGTAGCATCGTGTTTCTCTATACCGAATTGGCTGGGTATATCAGAAATTGCCTTGAGGCTTTGGCTGAGTCCGGTGTGGAAGTGTATGTGGTGGCCTATCCGGTAAATCCAGAAGCACCTTTTGAATTTTCAGAGACTTCAAAGGCCAATTACTTTGATAGGAATAGTTTTGACTTTCAATCACTTATCGAGTTCTGCCAATCGAAAAACCCAGATGCCATCGTTTGCTCAGGTTGGGTCGATGCAGATTATATTAAAGTCTGCAAGAAACTCAGAAAGGAAACACAAACTGTCATTGCCTTCGACAATCATCTTTTGGGTGGAGTCAAGGCCAAAATATCGGCTATACGCGCTAGAGCTAAGTACAAATCCTATTTCAAATTGGCATGGGTTCCAGGAAAGCCGCAGCGACTTTTTGCTTTGAAAATGGGATTTGATCGAAAAGATGTCAAGCTGGGTTTTTACACAGCTGATTCTGCCAGAATAGGCGAAAAACACTGGGATGATGGACTTAAAGAATTTCCCAAAAGACTGGTATTCGTAGGACGCTATTTACCTTTTAAAGGACTCGAGTATTTGTGGGAAGCTTTCCAAAAGCTCTCATCAAAAAACTGGGAATTGTACTGCATTGGTACAGGTGATGATTTCGACAATCGAGTGGAAGCAGAAGGAATACATCATTTAGGATTTGTCCAACCTACTGAATTAGATAAATTTGTCCAGAAGGGCGGCGTTTTTGTTCTTCCGAGTCTCAAAGAACCTTGGGGTGTGGTAGTTCACGAGTTTACAAGTGCGGGCTATCCGGTTATTACTACCGATCGGGTAGGGGCCGTTTCAGCTTTTGTACACCCTGGTGAAAATGGATGGGTTGTTTCTTCTGGAAGCTCAGAAGCAATTTTTAAAGCCTTGTCCGAGATGACTGAACTAAGTGATGAACGCCTTTTTGAAATGGGCGCAAAGAGCCGCCAATTTGCAATGAAATTGAATGTGGAAAATTGGGTCGCGACAGCGATCGAAATCATGGGAAAGAATGAGTAGAATTTTGGTAACAGGTGGAGCGGGCTTTATCGCGAGCGCTCTTGCGGAAAAACTAGCGGAAGACCCTAAAAATCAGGTCGTAATTGTAGATAATTTGCAGACAGGGTCGAAAGACAAGGTTCCTGAAAATGAGCATGGAAACATCCAGTTTATCAAATGTGATGTAAACAAGTACCAGGATATCTCAGCTGTTTTTTACGCCTACCAATTCGATTACGTGTTTCATTATGCAGCGATGGTAGGGGTAAAGCGAACGCTTGAGAATCCGGTGAAAGTGTTGGAAGATATTCACGGAATCGAAAACGTCTTAAATCTCAGTAAGAACACGGGTGTTAAGCGCGTGCTCTTTTCGAGTAGCTCAGAAGTGTATGGTGAGCCGGTTGAAATACCGCAGAATGAGCAAACAACACCTCTCAACTCTAAGCTGCCATACGCTATCGTAAAGAACATTGGAGAAGCGTTTTTGCGATCATATTCGCAGGAATACGATCTCGACTTTACCATTTTCCGATTCTTCAACACATATGGGCCCAAGCAAAGCCCGGACTTTGTGGTTTCGAAGTTTATCAAAGCTGCCTTGAATGGAGATGATATTACGGTTTATGGAGAAGGGCTTCAAACAAGAACGTTCTGCTACATCGACGACAACGTGGACGCTTGCCTTGGGGCCTTCTACGGTAATGAAGTGATCAATGATGTGATCAATATCGGTTCGAATATCGAAACATCGATTATAGATGTGGCGCGTTTGATTATTGACATCACCGATTCTTCTTCAAAAATCGTTCACCTTCCACCACTCAAGGAAGGCGATATGACGCGAAGAATGCCCGACAACTCAAAAATGATGAGCATTTTGGGTAGAGATCTAAAACCGCTCGAACACGGGTTGCGTGAGCTCATCGGAAAACCTGAATATATTCTGGCTTAATGTGTGGAATCAACGGAATTTTTGGCCATTCATCGCTCGAAGAAGCGAAGGTCAAAATCCGGAAAATGAATGATACGCTCGCTCACCGCGGGCCGAATGCTGATGGTGTTTGGGGAAATGGCCCGATGGCTTTGGGCCACCGCAGGCTTAGCATCATCGATCTCGACGCTGGAGCCAATCAACCCATGGTCGACGCCACGGGCAGATACGTGCTGGTTTTCAACGGGGAGATTTACAATTTTAAAGACCTTAAACTAGGGCTGCGCGATTACGACTTTCAAACCCAAGGAGATACCGAAGTTCTATTGGCGGGATTGATTCGTTGGGGTGAAAAATTCATCCAATCGCTCAACGGGATGTTTGCCTTTGCCTTTTGGGACAAAGAGAAGGAAGAGCTCCTGCTCGCTAGAGATCGCTTTGGAATCAAGCCGCTCTACTACACACGGACCAATGAAACGCTGGCGTTTTCGAGCGAAATCAGAGCATTGATGAGTTCTGGGCTGATCGACAAGAAGCTCAACACCGACCGCATCGGAGACTACCTGCGCTACCAAACGGTGCATGGATCCGATACCATGATAGAAGGGGTGTTTAAGCTGGCACCTGCTTCCTGGATGAAAATTCAGGACAACGAAATTGAGACCAAAGCTTATTGGGATGCGACAAATGACACCCAGTTTGGCATACAGAAACTGAGCCGAGCTGATCTACTCGATCGGATTCAATCGGAGTTTAAAAAGGCGGTTTCACGAAGGCTCGTCGCAGATGTGCCCATGGGCGCTTTTCTTTCTGGGGGGATCGACTCGAGCGCTTTGGTGGGAATGGCCGCTGAGCTGAGCCATGGTAAACTGAAGACTTTCAATATCGCCTTTGATGAAGGCGAATTTAGCGAAGCTAAGTACGCACGAATGGTGGCTGATCGCTTCGATACAGACCACTCCGAAATCAAACTTTCTCCCCACCAACTTATCGACGATCTTCCCGAAGCGCTCAAGGCAATGGATCATCCATCTGGAGATGGGATCAATACCTACGTGGTTTCGAAGGCTGCCAAAGATGCAGGAATCACTGTGGCTTTATCAGGTCTTGGGGGAGATGAGCTTTTTGCGGGGTATCCCATTTTCAAACAGTTTATTTCATTGGGCGATAAGTACTGGTTGATGACCTTCCCAAAGTTCTTGCGCCGTTTGGCAGCAAAGGGGCTCAACGCTATCCAGCCGGGAATCCCGAGTGAAAAGAAAGGGCAGATCCTGACACTCGACTACCTCGATATCGAGTACGTTTATCCGTTTAGCCGAGAAGTTGCGACCCGATCGCAGGCAGCTGCGCTCAGCGATGTGGGTACGGGTGGAATCGAAACCGTGCATCGCATGGTGAAGGGAGCACTGGAATTTGGACTTCCTGGCTTTGCCTTACCCAAACTATCGAAGGTGAGCTACGCCGAAATCCATACCTATCTCGAAGCAGTTTTGCTCCGCGATACCGACCAGATGAGTATGGCGCACGCGCTCGAAGTACGGGTTCCATTTCTCGATCACGAGTTTGTTCGAACCGTTCTATCGGTTTCCGATCAGGAAAAATACCCAACATCACCCAAGAAGCTCTTTGTGGACGCCATGGGTGATATGCTGCCTGGCGAGATCGTAAACCGTCCGAAAATGGGCTTTACCTTTCCGTGGGCTGAGTGGATGCAAGGTGAGCTCCGACCCTTTTGTGAGCATCACATAAATCAGCTGGCTGCTCGGCCTTATTTCAACGAAAAGGCTGTGCTACACCGTTGGAAGCAATTTTTGAACGGAAACAAAAGCGTGACCTGGGGCAGAATTTGGTATCTATGCGTATTAGACGCCTGGATGGAAACTAATGGAATCGACTAAACCGCGTATTCTCCTTTTTACAGACTGGTACCTGCCGGGCTACAAAGCGGGTGGGCCTATCACCTCTTGCGCCAATTTAGTCGATCACCTGAGCGACCATTTTGATTTCTACATCATCACTAGCGACAGAGATTACTTATGCGAAACGCCCTATCCAGAAATCCGAGCCGATCAGTGGGTGGAAGTAAAAGGAGCAAAGGTCTATTACACCAGCCCAGGTGCGGCGAAGATGGGTTTGTGGGTGAAGCTGATCAAAGAAGTGGATCCCGAGAAGGTGGTCTTAAACGGCGTGTTTAGTTCGGAGTATTCCATCAAACCCTTGCTCGCGGCGAGAAAATGTCAGGTCAAAACTATTTTGGCACCCCGTGGCATGCTGGCCAGCTCTGCGCTCAACATTAAGTCCCGAAAGAAAAAGATCTACTTAAGCCTAGTTAATCTACTCGGGTGGTACAAGGACATCGCGTTTTTGGCAACTTCAAAAACCGAAGCGGCCGACATCAAGCGTTCTGTCAAAGGGGTAAAGGCCATTTCGGTGATAGCCAACTTGCCATCAAAACCGAAGATCGTTGGCGTGCGGAAGAAAGAGAAAGGGCAGCTCAAAATTGTGAGTATAGCGCGAATAGCCCCAGAAAAAAACACTTTATTCGCGCTTCAGGTGCTGAGCAAGGTATCGGGCGATTTCCAAATTCAAGCCGATTTTTATGGAGAAATTTATGCCGAGGACTACTTTGCCAAATGCGAAAACCTGGTGAGCCAGCTACCGGAAAATATTGAAGTTAATTTCAAAGGGTCTGTGCCTAAGGATGCACTCCACAGCGTCTATTCTGAAGCCGATTTGTTTTTTATGCCAACCCGTGGTGAGAATTACGGCCACGCCATTATTGAAGCCCTTCTTCATGGACTTCCCGTTTTGATAAGCGACCAAACTCCTTGGAAGAACCTAGAGCGCGATGGCTTGGGAGCGGAGTACTCCTTAGAATCTAAATCGGCTTTTGTCGGTTTCATTGAGAATATCGCATCAATGAATCAAGCTGACTACGACTCCAAATTCAAGGGGGTTGAAGAAAGAGCTGAGAATAGAATTGAGCTGAATGAAATGATCAATTCATATATTCGCCTATTAGCATGACCAAAACAGATCTTAGTCTATACAACAACGATCACTACAAGCCCGGTGGTGCACTCAAGCGCATGGTTTGGTATGTTGTCAGTTGGGTTCTATTCCAGAATTACATCTTTCCGGTTTCGTCCTTAAAAGTAATGACACTGCGATTCTTTGGTGCCAAGATAGGACGCGGAGTTACCATCAAACCAGCTGTCAATATCAAGTATCCATGGTTTTTGGAAATAGGCGACCATGTGTGGGTAGGAGAAAAGGTGTGGATTGACAATTTAGAGTCAACTCGAATCGGCAGCCATGTCTGTCTTTCGCAAGGTGCCATGCTTCTGACGGGAAACCACAATTATAAGAAGCCAAAATTTGATCTGATTACCCAGGGAATCGTCTTGGAAGATGGTGTATGGATAGGCGCCCAAGCCACTGTTTGTCCTGGCATTGTGTGCAAGAGTCACAGCATTTTATCGGTTGGCTCGGTAGCTACCAGTCATTTGGAACCTTACACCGTGTACATGGGAAATCCGGCAGGTCCAGTCCGAAAACGAGAATTTAAGTGAAAGTCAGCGTTATCACCATCGCATTCAATGCAGCTGAGACCATTCGTGAAACGGTCGAATCTGTTCTCAGCCAGGACTATCCCAGTGTGGAATACATCATTGTAGATGGAAAGTCTTCCGATGGAACCCAAGAAATAGTCGAGTCCTACGGAGATCGAATCTCCAAATTCATCTCCGAACCAGATGGTGGGGTGTACGACGCCATGAACAAGGGAATTGGCCTTGCCACGGGAGATGTCATTTCCATTCTCAATTCAGATGATGCCTACGCCTATCCAAGTGTTATCTCGGAAGTCGTCGCAAAAATGAATTCTGACAACAGCGATCTGGTGTACGGTGATCTCCAATATGTCGATCGCGAGAACACGAGTAAAGTGCTCCGAAATTGGAAGTCGGGTACTTTAAAACTAAATGCGTTCAAGTGGGGATGGATGCCGCCACACCCAACTCTTTTTGTTCGTCGAAAGTGTTATGATAACTGGGGTAGATTCAATCTCAAACTTAAAACTAGTGCAGATTACGAGCTGATGCTTCGGTTTATGCATAAGCAAAAAGCTAAAGTGTCATACCTTCCAAAAGTATTGGTGAAGATGAAAATGGGTGGGCAGAGCAACGCTTCGGTCGGCAATAGACTCTACGCCAACAAGGAAGATCGAATGGCGTGGAAGCTAAATGGATTAAAGCCTTATTTTTTTACACTTTGGCTCAAGCCAATCCGTAAGATCGGGCAATTCTTCGATAAAGGGTAGTAGGGGAATCGAATTAGAACTTCGCTCGACTCTTACGTCTCACGCGTTTCTTAGTTTTAATCCAGTTGTAGCGCTTTTTGTAGAATGAGCTCTTTCCTTTGATCACGTAGCTATAGCTCAATTGCATAAACATGTAGCCATCGCTATTGGTAGGGTCGCCACGCTTTTCTCCAGGTGCAAAACTTCCGGCATTCGGGGTGTCTAGTCCATACTCTTCAGCGTACTCTGCAGCTTGAGCAAGTGATTCGGCCGAAGTACGATTTGACATGGCGTAGGCAAGTTCAGCATTACCTTGATCTACGTCATCAGGAGATGCATATGTTCCGCTTACGTCGTCTAGGTAATCGGTAAATGTAAATCGGTAGCCGAGTTCCCAACCGAAGCGGTGCACTTTCTTGTGGGTGAAATACACACCCAAGCCAGCTGGTAAAACAAATTCCCACAAGCTGTAATCAACACCTTCAGTCTTGAGGGGTTGCAAATCGTATTCATTGCCGTTGTATTCAGCCAATGGTCCTTGATACGTTGCTCTTGGGTTGTGCTTCATTACACCAGCCCCCAAGAATCCATAGATGCGCATGTCTGGATTGTAGTAACCTCGACCTCCTACATCGTTGTCGTACAATAGCGTGAACTCCATCCGTGCTGAAAGCTCAATAATGTCATTGACAAAACTCAGGTTTCGGGCAACACGAGCTGGGTTTTTGGAATTACTATCGTTTCCTCTGATTCGACCCCAGTTCAATCCCACATTCACCGCGAGCTTTGGCGTCATTTTATACCGTCCGAAACCGCCAACAACGAACTGTGTCCGATTCCATTTCATATCGAACACGAAATCTCGACGAGTTTCTTCCTGACCACCGACTTCACCTAAGTAATTGGCCGCTCCGAGATTAACTCCGAAGTCCCATCGGTATTGAGCAACGAGTGATGTGCTCAAAAACAGAAGAATAGCTAATATGGGTAGGCGAGGTTTTAGCATTAGGGCAAATATATAATAATGTACTCAAAAACATTGCTGTTCAAGTGATACTCTAGACGTGATCGACCCTTTTTTTGTTTCTTAGCGCTTCAAAATAAGACGTGAAAATGAATAGAATTACTGAACTATTCGGAATTAAATACCCCATTGTTCAAGCTGGTATGATTTGGTGTAGCGGCTGGAGGCTTGCAGCAGCATGTTCTAACCACGGAGCACTGGGAATAATCGGTGCTGGCTCGATGTATCCTGAAGTCCTTGATGAGCACATTCGCAAGTGTATGGAAGCTACTGATCGACCGTTTGGAGTGAATCTTCCTCTCCTATACCCGGATATCGAATCGCATGTAGAGACCATAATCAAGTACAAGGTGCCTGTCGTTATCACTTCGGCGGGTAGCCCAAAAAAATATACGAGCCGGTTTAAAGATGAAGGGATCAAGGTGATTCACGTTGTGAGCAGCGCTTTGTTCGCGCAAAAGTCAGAAGCTGCCGGTGTGGACGCAGTAGTTTGTGAAGGATTTGAAGCTGGTGGACACAATGGTCGAGAGGAGACAACGAGTTTTTGTCTCATTCCTGAAGTAGCGAGTGCAGTCGGTGTGCCTGTCATTGCAGCAGGGGGTATAGGTTCAGGAAAGGCAATGTACGCCGCTATGGCTCTGGGAGCAGACGCCGTTCAGGTTGGATCGCGCTTCGTTGCATCCATAGAAAGTTCAGCTCATGACGAGTTTAAGAAACAAGTACTTGATGCGAAAGCAGGAGATACAGAGTTGACTTTGAAGGAAGTTACACCAGTTCGACTTCTCAAAAATCCATTTTATGATCAGGTTAAATCGGCTTATGCCAATAAGGCTGGAGTGGATGAGCTACGTGAAATTCTCGGTCGTGGACGGGCCAAGAAGGGAATGTTTGAAGGAAATCTAGTAGATGGTGAGCTTGAAATAGGGCAGGTCTCAGCCCTGATCAACAATGTACAGCCCGCGGGAGTTATCATTCGCGAGTTTGTAAAGGAATTTGAAGAAACGAGAATGAAGATGAGTCAAATCAAATTGAATGGTTAAATACGAAAAATTTGTCCTGGATAATGGACTTCGGCTAATCATTCACAAAGACCCTAGCACCGAGCTGGTAGCCCTGAACACTTTGTATGATGTAGGTGCGAGAGATGAAGATCCAAATCGAACGGGATTTGCTCATTTGTTTGAGCATTTGATGTTTGGTGGTAGTGTCAATGTTCCCGAGTTTGACAAGCCCTTGCAAAATGCAGGCGGCCAGAATAATGCCTTCACCAACAATGATTTTACGAATTACTATATAACCATCCCAAAGGAAAACTTAGATACGGCACTATGGCTTGAGTCTGATCGAATGCTGAACTTGGCATTCACCACTGAGAGCCTTGAAGTGCAGCGGAAAGTGGTCATAGAAGAATTCAAACAACGATATCTGAACCAACCTTATGGTGATGTGTGGTTGAAATTGCGCCCTATGGCGTACAAGAATCACCCGTATCAATGGGCTACAATTGGAAAGTCGATTGAGCACATTGAAGATGCTACCATGGAAGATGTCAAGGACTTTTTCAGGCGGTTCTATCGTCCTAGTAACGCAATTTTAGTTATTGCTGGAAATGTGGAAGTAGAAGATGTAAAGTCGCGAGTAGAGCACTGGTTTGGCGATATTCCTTCGGGTGAAAAACTGGCTCGAAAACTTCCCCTTGAGCTCGATAAGCAGGAATCGGAACAGCTCTTGGTGAAAGGTGATGTCCCGCAAAATGCGCTCTATATGGCGTGGGGTATGCCATCTCGCTTGTCTTCGGACTATTATGCTGCAGATCTTATCACGGATCTACTCTCAAGAGGGAAGTCCGCAAGACTTTACCAAAAGCTTATAAAGGAACTTGGCCTTTTCAATTCTGTTTCCAGCTATGTTTTAGGAAGTCTTGACCCGGGTCTTCTTGTCGTTTCTGGAATGTTGGCCGAAGGAGTCACATTCGAAGATGCCAGCAAGGCGGTAAAAGACTTAATTGCTGAACTCCTGGAAAAGGGGCCTGAAGAAAGAGAGCTCGAAAAAGTGAAGAATAAGCTCGAAACAGGTCAGCTCGTTTCAGAAGGCAATGTACTGAGCAAGGCTATGAACCTCGCCTTCTACGAACTGCTAGGAGATGCTGAAGGCGTCAACTCTTATTTAGATCGGTATATGGAAGTTTCTTCCGAAGATATTGTGAGAGTGGGTCGAGAAATATTCCAACCGAATCGATTGAACGAATTGCATTACCAGAAAAAAGACGCCAAATGATAGATCGAATCAATCCACCCATTGTGCACCCAATTGGTGTACTACCTGAGTTGAATATCGAACCGTTAAGCGTTGGAGGAGTAGATGTTTTTACTGTGGAAGGTGGTACTTCTGAAGTCGTAAAAATTGATGTGGTTTTTAAAGCTGGGTCGCGTCTGGAGCCAAAGCCGATGCTTTCAGCAGTGTGTCAGTCCATGTTGAAGGAGGGAACAGCTTCCTTTTCTGCCGAGCAAATATCAAGTACGTTTGACTATTACGGTGCCCAGTTTGGGACCGACTTAAAAAAGGATCGCGCTGAGGTTTCTCTTCTCTGTCAAACACGCCACTTGGATGTTCTCCTACCTATTTTTGTTGAGATCCTGACTAGCCCGAGGTTTGACGAACACGAACTAGCCATCTTGAAGAAGCGAGGTAAGTCAGTTTTAGCTGTTAATTTGGAGAAAGTCCAGTTTAAATCTCGACTGCTTTTTAATCAGCTCCTTTTTGAAGGAACGCCCTATCTCGATCGAGTCTCTCCGGAATATTACGAAGATATTCAAAGAGATGATTTATTGTCCTATTTCGATTCGAACTATCATTTGAGTGAAGCTCAAATTGTGATTAGTGGATGGGATTGTGACAATACTATTTCTAAGCTCAAAAGGCTACTACCAGAAAACGCTGGAGACAGAGTTCGAGAATCCAATCATATTGCTTGGGACCCAGTCCCTACGAAACAGTTTCAGGAGAAACGTGGAGCCATTCAATCTGGGATTAGAATAGGGCGAAAGGTAGTGGGTCGGTCACACGAAGACTACATCTCACTTTACCTCGCGAACATTGCTTTGGGAGGTTATTTCGGATCTCGGCTCATGCAAAACATCAGGGAAGAAAAAGGATATACTTATGGAATTGGCTCTAGTTTAAACCACCTTGAATACGGATCATACTTAAGCATTTCAACCGAAGTAGGCAGCCAGGTGACTGGTTCAGCTGTTTCTGAGATAAATCTTGAGCTAGAACGCATGTGTACTGAAAAAATGGATGCTGATGAACTTCAGCGGGTTCGAAACTACGTCGCGGGTTCGCTTATTCAAGGTTTCGATGGACCTTTTGCCAGAGCACAGAGATTAAAAATTCTCCTTGCTTATGATTTGCCCTCCACTTTCTTTAAACGTCTCAGCCATGAATTGTATGGGGTAGAGCCCGATGAGATTGTACGTATATCGAATAAATACTTTCATCCTGAACTTATGACAGAGGCTGTTGTTGGTCAATGGGATGGACGCAACGAATAGCTTAAATTTGCGTCATACTTTTAAAGCATTTATTGCGTTATAGAATTGGGATTTGAGATTGTCTAAGTTTATATCATCGACTATTTGGTTGACGCTGCTACTTTGTAGTCCAACACTTCTGCGTGCGCAGGGTATCCCAGATTACATTTGTGTTGAAGTCAATGCCGATGGAACAGTGACTTATACGTTGGGACCAAGTAATTCAGGGGAAGAGTATACACTTTACTTCGTGGGCGATAACGACAATGAGTTCTTTGTCGAGTCCTATACAGGCCTAACTCAACATACTGGAATTGACGTAATAGAAAATACGGCAGAGCCCCAGCCTTACCACTACAAAGTAATATCAGCATCGGGTGAAGAAAGCGAAGTGATCTCGACAATTCTTCTGGAATTAACCCCGCAAAGCTTCAGTACCGAGGCATTGCTCGAGTGGAACGCTCCATACGAGAATATGCCCGATGAAGGCTATTATGAAATACTCCGCAGCGTTGGTGGTGCCGGGTACAATTCCATTGCCCAATTGCCCACATCGGCTTTGAGTTATGTAGATGTTATTCAAGGTATTTGTGATCCAACAACGATTAAGTATCAAGTAGGCTGGGTAAGACCTGGAAAATGTTCGATGTTTTCGCAGGAAGAGTCAGATGACGACTTTGTTGATGGGACCTTTCCACCGGTCCCTCTTATCGAAACCATTACTATTGATACTATTACCGGAAATACGGTGATTCATTGGTATGACTCGCCTGCTCCAGATATGCTAGAGTATTGGATGACCTACGTTGATGGTAATTTCCAATCGGTTATAGACACCGTTCCTTTTGGAGAAGGCACGACTTATATCTACGACCAAGGCTCAACTGTTTCGTCGAATACGATGGCGGTAATTGCTGTAGACTCATGTGGAGGTGAGCAAAACTTTCTTGTGGCTGCTGAAACCATGTTTCTGGAGTCTTCTTTCGAGAATTGTGATGAATACATCACTTTGACGTGGAATCCCTATTTGTATTGGCCTGCGGGGGTGATGGACTACACTGTCGTGATTGAAATCGACGGCAACTACACGTTTTCAGAACCCATTGATCCATTGACACCGTCTTATCTAATTCCGGCATCAGCTGATTTAGAAGGAGCGAGTATTTACGTTCGAGCCAACCCGTTAGATGATAGCGTGATATCAACATCAAATGTGATCACTCTAGATGACATTTCTATTGAAAATCAACCCGATGAGTTTTATGTCTCTAACGTATCTACCCTAAACGATAATGCTATAGAAGTGGAGTTGCGTAGAGATATGAACGCGACTAATGCGCAATATCGCTTATTGAAGTCTTACTCTGGACGGCCTTATGAGATCGTTGGTGAATATCCACAACCGGCTGGAGAGTATATGACTGTGGTAGACCCTAGTGTTTCTGCCGATGTATTGCTTTACAACTACAAATGGCACGCCATCGATGCCTGTGGGCGCTTGGTGGACGAAGAGCGAAATGAAGCCCAAAACATAGTTCTAAATACGGCGTCGTTTCCAAATGATACGATCAATCAATTCGTTTGGAATACCTATACTGGGTGGGACAGCTTGGGAGGATTAGAAGAGTACATCATATACCGTAAGATAGGGAAGGATGGAGTTTTTGAAGAGATTGACCAAGTTGGTCCGGAAGTCACGTATTATGCCGATGATGTCGGAGAGTATCGCTTTGAAGAAGGATTGTTTTGCTATAAAGTTGTTGCCATAGAAGGGTCAAATGATTTTGGAAAGACGGCGGAGTCAGCATCTAATGAAATCTGTATGGTGCAGGATCCTATCATCTGGATTCACAATGCGCTCGTCGTTAATGACCCTAATGAACGGAGGCGGATCTTTAGACCAGAATTGAGTTTTATAGACTTTGACTCTTACGAGATGCAGATCAAAAACAAGTGGAATGAAGAGCTCTTTTACACCCAAGATGCCAGAGAAGGATGGGATGGATCGTATAAAGGAAACAACGTGAAAGAGGACTACTACATCTACATTATTTCATATCGCGATGGGTCGGGTCAGTATTACTTAAAGCGTGGAGAAGTATACGTCCTTCACGATTACAAGCAATAGCCGTTAAATCATCTTAATTCCGGAATTTGAAACACGGTGATTGACTGAATAATTCTTACTTTTGCCGGAATTTATCTAGAACCTATTTAGATTCTTTCGCTATGCTATCACACGACAATAAAATCTTAGGTGAAGGTCTCACTTACGATGACGTTCTCTTGGTTCCCGCTTATTCTGAAGTTCTCCCCCGCGAAGTAGCCATTAAATCGAAGTTTTCGAAGAATATTGAATTGAATACCCCAATCGTTTCTGCTGCAATGGATACGGTGACAGGTTCTGAGCTGGCTATAGCAGTGGCCCAGCAAGGTGGTATCGGGGTGATCCATAAGAATATGCCGATAGCGGCTCAAGCCAAGGAAGTGCGCCGTGTAAAGCGATCGGAAAGCGGAATGATCCAAGATCCAATCACCATGATTGAAACGGCAAAAGTTGGGGATGCACTCCAAATCATGGCTGAAAACAAAATAGGTGGTATTCCAGTCGTGGATGCGAACCAAAAGTTGGTTGGAATCGTGACCAACCGAGATTTGCGCTTCCAAAAAGACATGGCGAAGCCGGTGAGTGATGTCATGACATCAAAGAACTTGGTGACAGCCAATGAAGGAACGACGCTTCAGCAAGCCGAAATTACCCTGCAGGAGTACAAGATTGAAAAGCTCCCCGTGATTGATGGCAATCAAAAGTTAATCGGGTTGATCACATACCGCGATATCATCAAGTTAAAGAAACACCCAAATAGCTGTAAGGACCAATACGGTAGACTTCGTGTGGCTGCTGCTGTTGGTGTTACTGGTGATGCGATTGAGCGCACCGAAGCGCTGGTTAAAGCCGGAGTAGATGCCATTGTGATAGATACAGCACACGGGCACACAAAAGGAGTGGTTGGAGTGCTTCAAGAAGTGAAGAAAAAATTCCCTCAAATAGATGCTGTAGTTGGAAATATAGCGACTGCCGAAGCAGCTCGATTTTTGGCTGAAGCAGGTGCTGACGCTATCAAAGTTGGTATCGGGCCTGGCTCTATTTGTACAACCCGAGTAGTAGCTGGGGTTGGTATGCCACAGCTTACAGCAGTTTTAGAAGTGGCGGAAGAACTCAAGGACAAAGGTGTTCCTATGATCGCCGATGGTGGTGTTCGCTACACGGGTGATCTAGTGAAAGCTTTGGCCGCAGGAGCTAGTTCTATTATGATTGGATCTATGTTTGCCGGGGTGGAAGAATCACCGGGAGAGACAATCATCTATGAAGGAAGAAAATTTAAATCCTATCGGGGAATGGGATCGATCGAAGCTATGCAGAAAGGTAGTAGCGATCGGTATTTCCAAGATAATGAAGACGATATCAGTAAATTGGTGCCGGAAGGAATTTCGGGAAGAGTTCCTTACAAAGGGACCCTTGCAGAAGTCATGTATCAATTGATTGGAGGTTTGCGCGCTGGAATGGGATACTGTGGTGCCAAGGATATTGAGTCATTAAAAAGCGCTAAGTTCATCCGCATTACAAACTCGGGAATCAAAGAGAGTCATCCACACGATGTGATGATCACCAGAGAAGCACCAAATTATAGCATCAAGTAAACAGAAATAACGCCAATAATCCTATGAAAAAGTCCATTCTTATCCTTGCAATAGCATTGCAGGCGGTTGTGGTTTTTGCACAAGATCAGAACGATCCAACTGTACTGACTATTGATGATAAAGAGATAAGCAAAGCTGAATTTGAGACCATCTTCAAAAAAAACAATCGCGATAGTGTGATTACAAAAGAAGATCTCGACGAGTATGTTGAGCTGTTTATCAATTTCAAACTGAAGGTAAGGGAGGCCGAAGAGATGGGAATGGATACGATGCCACAGTTTGAGCGAGAGCTTCGTGGATACCGGGAGCAATTGGCACGACCATATCTGGTAGATAAGTCTACCACTGACTCTCTCGTTGCAGAAGCCTATGAGCGCTCACAAGAAGAAGTGCGTGCATCGCACATATTGATCAAGCTACCTGCAGACCCAAGTCCACAAGATACCATTGCTGCTTACAATAAGGTTATTGAGATCAAGAAGCTGGTTGAAGCGAATCCCGATCGATTTGAGCAATTAGCTACCATGCGAAGTGAAGATCCTTCTGCTAAAAACAATGGTGGAGATCTAGGGTACTTTTCAGTGTTGCAAATGGTGTACCCATTTGAGAGCTGTGTGTATAACACTGAAGTCGGAAAAATTGGTGGTCCCGTAAGAACGCAGTATGGTTATCACTTGGTGAAGGTAGTTGACAGAAGAGATGCTCGGGGTCAAGTACGTGTTGCTCACGTTATGATTAGAGTTGAAGAGTCAGATCCAATTGAGGTAAAGGAAAGCGCCAAAAAGCGTGTAGATGAACTTTACGCTAAAATAGAAGCCGGAGAAGATTTTGCGACGATTGCTAAAAAGTATTCCGACGATCGTTCTTCAGCTGGTAAAGGCGGAGAGCTTCCAGCTTTTGGTACGGGAAAAATGGTTGGTGAGTTTGAAGATGCTGCATTTTCGATTCCATTTGAAGGTGAAGTTTCAGAACCTGTTCTTTCACCTTATGGATGGCACATCATAAAGCTTATCGAGCGAATTGACCCACCCACCTACGAAGAAGCAGAAAAGGACTTGAGAAATCGAATTTCGAAAGACTCGCGTTCTTTTGTTAGCCGCGATTCCTTTATCGAAAAGCGCAAGGAAGAGTACCATTTTACTGAAGATAGATCGCGTCTCAAGCTATTTTATAAAGAAATAGACTCAACTTACTTCAAAGGAACATGGGAGCCATCTGCAAAAGCGCAAAAGGCCGACGGTGTTTTGTTCACACTCGATTCACAAGAGTATACCCAGGCAGACTTTCTGAACTTCTTGAAAAAGCAAATGAGACCAAACCGAAAGGTGGTTGACAGTCAAGTGTTGGTGAATGATGGCTATACCAATTTTGTGAACAAAGAGATCATGGCTTATGAAGATAATCAGCTCGAGAAGAAGTACCCTGAGTTCAGAGCACTTATGAATGAATACCGAGATGGAATTCTCCTTTTCGATTTGACTGATCAGAAAGTTTGGTCAAGAGCCGTTAAGGACAGTGCTGGGCTGGCAGATTACTACGCCGAACACCAAAACGATTTTATGTGGGATGCAAGGGCAGATTATGTCCTCTATAAAGTTGAAGACGCCAAAACTGGAAAGTCTGTGCAGAAGATGATAAAGAAGGGTAAGACTTCTGAGGAAATCCGCACGGAGCTCAATGGAGAAAGCGCTTTGAAAGTAACCGTTGAGAGTGGACTAAAAGAAAAGAAAGATGTTCCTGTACTAGGCGAAGTCGCTTGGGAAACTGGAGTTTCGGATGTGATTGATTTTGAAGGCCAATTAGTTGTTGTGCAGATCAAAGAAATTCGTGATGCAGAGCCAAAAAAGCTAGATGAAGCACGTGGCTTAATAACTGCAGCATATCAGAATGAGCTCGAGAAACAGTGGGTTGAATCACTCCGCTCTGCGCATAGTTTCGAAGTACACGAAGACGTATTATACAGCATTAAGTAGACTTATGATTCACATGTTCCATTCGAAAGTGACTCGACTCTTGTTTGCAGGGGCGGTGATTTTCGGGGTGGTATCTTGTGCAACAAATACAACGACAACCGGAGATTTGCTCGTCACAGTATACGATCAAAATTTCACTAGCCAAGACCTTCGAAATCGTATGCCGGAGCGCTACCCGAAGGAAGACTCCGCAAGAATTGCTGAGAATATAATTAAGGAATGGGTGCAGGATGTAGTGGTTCTACAGCAAGCTGAAAAATACCTGCCTGACTCAAAAAAGGACTTTTCAGACCAGCTGGAAAGCTATCGACAGAATCTGGTTGTTTATGCCTATGAGCGGGAATTAGTCAGCCAAAAATTGGACACGATAATTTCCGACCAGGAGTTGCTCACCTATTACGGAGAGAATATTGAAAACTTCAAGCTCACTCAGCGAGTACTTAAAGCAACATTCATCAAGATTAGTCCTGATGCGCCTAAAATTGACCAAGCTCAAAAATGGTTTAAAAGTGACGCAGAAGAAGATAGAGAACTCTTGGAAGAGTATTGTCTGACCTTTGCAGAGAATTACTTTCTGGAGAGCGACTCGTGGATATACCTATCAGATTTTGTAAACCAAGTGCCAATTTCCACTTCAGACTGGGACAATTTTTTGGCCAATAACACGTACTACAAGTTTGAAGCGGGCTCCTTTCTTTATATTGTGCGTTTATTCGATCACAAGCTTGTTGGAGATGTGGCTCCACTTGAACTGGAGCAAGAAAAAATAGAGCAGCTAATATTAAATAAGCGGAAGCTCGAACTGATCAATAAAATGCGCCAGGACGTTATGGCTGAAGCGCATAAGAGTAATAAAATTCAATGGAAAGAATAGGTAAGAATTTATTCGTTTTGGCCATATCTATACTTTGCCTGGTTTCAAAAGGTAAAGGACAGGATGGTGTTATAGATGAAATTGTAGCAGTTGTAGGAGCGGAGATTATTCTTTACAGCGACATTCAGATTCAAAAGAATCAAATCAAGAGCCAAGGATACAGTATTGACATTACTGACTGTCAAGTTCTGGAAGAACTGTTGTTCGAAAAACTTTTGCTCAATCAGGGTAAGGTCGATTCACTGGAAGTACCCGAGTCAATGGTGGAAGGGGAGCTCAATAAGCGACTTTCAGTGTTCATCCGTCAAATTGGTTCAGAAGAGAAGCTGGAAGAGTATTATGGGAAATCTATAGGTGAGATTAAAGAAGAGTTTCGCGAAGTTCTTAGAGACCAAATCATGGTTCAAAGAATGGAGAGCGAAATTACAGCTTCATTGAATGTGACGCCAAATGACGTTCAGCAATATTTTAACCAGATTCCTAAGGATAGTCTACCTTTTATCAGTGCTTCGGTAGAGTTGGCACAGATAGTAAAATACCCTGCTGCTGACCTTGGAGAAGTTGAACGAGTAAGAAAGCGTCTTCGCGAGTTTAAAGAGGATGTTGAAACGGGTAAAGAAGATTTCGAAACGCTAGCTGTCCTATACAGCGACGATCCTGGTTCGTCTTCGAAGGGAGGAAATTTGGGAATGCAAAGTCGCGGTACATGGGTACCCGAATTTGATGCGGTGGCTTTTAACCTCGATGAAGGTGAGATATCAACTCCCTTTAAGACGGATTACGGCTGGCACATTATGCAGATGGTTGAGCGCAGGGGAGAGATGTATGATGCAAACCACATCCTTATCGTCCCAAAAGTTACAGCAAAGGAGCTATCCATTGCAAAAACAGAGCTAGATTCCATTAGAACTTTGGTCTCACGTGACTCTCTTTCATTCGAGTTCGCTGCAGCAAAGTTTTCGGATGATGAACGTACAAAAAATCAAAATGGACTTTTGATGAACCAGGCGAAAGGCTCGACCATTTGGGAAATTGAAGAGCTTGATCCCACCCTATTTCTTGCGATTGATACGCTCGAGTTAAATGAAATGACAAAGTCGTTTTACTTTCAAGGACAAGGCCGTGAAAAAGGGTATAGAATTGTGAAGCTTGTTGGTCAGACTGAGCCTCACCGGGCCAATATGAAGGACGACTATCAGAATCTTCAAGCTATGGCTTCTGAAAGGCTAAAAGGAGAGCTTATGGATAAGTGGGTGAGAGAGCACATCGAAAAGACCTATATCAAGTTGAACGAAGGTTATAGTTCTTGTAATTTCGGCTATCCTTGGAAAAAAGAAGAGAATTTTAAATAAACTAACCAGAACAGCTATGAACGACGTTGAAGCAGTAAAATCACTTGCAGACAAATACGCAGCACTTAAGTCCGAAATCGGTAAAGTGATCATCGGGCAAGATGAAGTGATTGACGAGCTACTCATTTCAATTTTTAGTGGGGGGCACTGTCTGCTTGTCGGAGTTCCGGGTTTGGCAAAAACCCTTCTCGTAAATACCATTTCTGAGACGCTTGGACTAAGTTTTAACCGTATTCAGTTTACCCCAGATCTCATGCCTAGCGACATAATTGGTTCAGAGATATTGGATGAGAACAGACATTTTAAATTCGTAAAAGGGCCTTTATTCGCCAATGTCATTTTGGCTGATGAGATAAACAGAACGCCACCTAAAACCCAAGCGGCATTGCTCGAAGCTATGCAAGAAAAGGCAGTGACGGCTGCCGGGCATCGCTACGAATTACCAAAGCCGTTTTTCGTTCTAGCTACGCAAAACCCAATCGAACAAGAGGGAACGTATCCGCTACCTGAAGCCCAATTAGACCGATTCATGTTCAATATCTGGGTAGATTACCCGAGCTTTGAAGAAGAAGTGGATGTTGTAAAGTCGACTACATCAGGCGCGAGTCAACAAGTGCAGAAAGTAGTTTCTGCCGAAGAGATTCTCCACATTCAAGATCTGGTCAGAAGAGTGCCTGTTCCAGACAATGTGGTAGAGTATGCTGTAAAAGTGGTAGCTAAGACGAGACCGAACACAATTAATGCGTCAGCCGAAACCAATCAGTTTTTGAGCTGGGGGGCAGGTCCTAGAGCTTCACAGTATCTAATTGTTGGAGCAAAATGTCATGCCATTCTAAACGGAAAGTTTTCACCAGATATCGAAGATGTGAAGGCCGTAGCCGAATCAATTTTGCGTCACAGAATCGTGAGAAACTATCAGGCTGAAGCTGAAGGCATGACGGTAGAAGGCCTTATTCAAGGATTCTTGCAGTAGAAGCTTTCATTTTCGACAATTCTCTTGCTTGAGAACTCTATACAATTAACTTTGTGTGTAAATGACACTTAGATTGATATGATACGAGTTGCTATAAATGGATTTGGAAGGATAGGTCGACTGACATTTCGGGAATTACTTAAGAACAAGAACGTTGAGGTGGTTGCCGTAAACGACCTAACCGATGCAAGAACCCTCGCACACCTATTCAAGTACGATTCTAATCAGGGAAAATTTTCAGGTGAAGTAAAACATCGTGAAAATAGCCTTATCGTCAATGGGGTAGAAGTGTCCTTGTTCGCAGAGCGTGACCCAGAGAAGCTTCCATGGAAAGACCTTAATATAGATATTGTAGTAGAAAGCACAGGAATATTTCGCGACGAAGAAGGTGCTGGCAAACACTTGAAGGCCGGAGCTCGAAAAGTGGTTATTTCAGCACCAGCCAAGAGTGGTATAAAGACCATAGTAATCGGAGTCAACGATGATACTTTAACTGATCAGGACACCATCGTGTCAAACGCGAGTTGTACAACAAATTGTCTTGCCCCAGTTGTGAAAATATTGGATGAAAAGTTTGGGTTGGAACGCGGGTATATCAATACTATCCACGCTTTTACGGCTGATCAGCGATTGCAAGACGCGCCACACTCAGACTTGCGAAGAGCAAGAGCTGCTGCCGCATCTATAATTCCGACTACTACTGGAGCGGCCAAAGCAGTCGGGCTCGTTTTACCTCACCTCAACGGAAAGTTGGATGGAGTAGCCACGCGCGTTCCCACACAAACTGGATCGATGACGGATTTAGTTGCCACGTTGAGCCGTCCCGCTACAGCAGAGGAGATAAATTCTGCTATTAAGGAAGCTTCTGAAAATAGTCTGAAAGGTATTCTGGAATATCAGGAAGATCCAATTGTCTCTATTGATGTGGTCGGAAACACACACAGTAGCATTTTTGATTCTGCGATGACTGCTGCGAATGGAAACTTCGTTAGGGTGATATCGTGGTACGACAATGAGTATGGATACGCCACTCGAACTGCAGAGTTAGTGCAAAAGATGGGATAAACTACTCGACATCGGAATGTTAAGACTTATTTAAAACTAAGTGAAATGATCTCTTAGGTAATGCCTATTTTCGTTTTAGGTATCATTATCCCTTATACTGTAAACATGAGAAATCTAATGTGGTCTCTACTAGCAGTTTTCACACTTGCTAGTTCAATGGGTGCATTTTCTGCTCCTTCTATTCTGCTTGCAGAAACGAGTTTTTCACCAGCGCCGCCGCCAGTTCCTACCATGGAGTTGTTACCCCAGTACTGTGGGGTTATGAATTATACGACAAATGATTTGATCAAATCAACTCAAGTTCCATATGGCCAGACACAAAACGTAGCCTACTATCAGTTTAGGTTTGTTGAGCTTGAAGCACCTTTTAATACGTATGAAGTTGTTTCACCAAATGGAACAAACCCCAATTTTCGTCTTGAATGGTTTGAAGATATTGAATACGGCAGAACCTATGATGTAAGTGTGCGCATTGCATTAAACCCTGGTGCAGAACTGGGAACATATGGTCCTTCTTGCACAATTGGTCTTGTAGCCAATGTTCTTCCAACTCAGCTTGAAGAGCAATACGGAAATGGTTTCTTTGATTTTTGTGACATCGTTGGAGCCGATCCTGTCGGAGCCGCTGACAAATACCGATGGACGTTTAATGATTTGTTTGCGACAATTGAGGCATACGGTGATAGTTATTATCGCCTACTCAGGCTATCTGATGTAGAAGGATTAGGACTTGGGAAGACCTATATTGTTTCTGTTTTTGCCGAAGTAAATGGACAAGAAGGTCCTGTCGGTCAACCGAGATTTTTGTTTACGAATAATTTTGTGCCAAATACAGGTCTAAGAACGGACGTATATCCCTGTGGAGAGACTTATCCACTAAACTTTCAAGTTCAAGCTTTTGAAGTGTGTAATGCGACTTCTTACACCTGGAGATTTGTAAACACTTCACAAGCGCAAGAAGAACTAATCTACACCCGTTTTGGCGGTTCACGCTTTATTAGGCTCGAATGGGTTGACGGACTTATTCCAGGAGACTCTTACGATCTTGACGTAAAAGTAAACCAAGGTGGACTCAGCGGTGACTACTCAAGTGTCTGCAACATCACAATCGATGGACCTACTACAGGAGGAATTCCACCAGATGATGAAGACGATTTGAATATTGGAAATGACTACGAGACCGTCCCATCAGAAACGATCATTGGCGAAGGTGTCCAGCTAGATGTAGTTAAGACTTCACTAGAAAACGGAACAGTGACTTTTGAATTGAGTTCAAATCTTTCAGATCGCATGACCGTTGAACTCTTCGATATGAATGGTAGACTAGTGGGCATCGATAATGTCAATAGTCTAACAGAGCCAGCTATACACGAATGGCACATACCAGGATTGGTAGAAGGAATATATGTCTTGAGAGCCTATGGTAACCAAGGGGTGAAAAGCACCAAAATCTCTGTGTTTTAACCCACATGCAGTAGATTTAAATCTGATTGAACTAATTTAAAGGGGCTTAGGCCCCTTTTTTATGCGCTCATTTTGGCATAGTTCACCACTCACTCGAATAGTGATAGCCATGGTTTTTGGAATCACCGCAGGTCATTTTGCACCTCGTATTCCTTCCATTGTGATTTTTCTGTCCATCATGATTTGTTTTGGTGTACTTATTTGGCGTGTTGGAGGCGTGGTACAAAATAGACGCAGTCCTATTTTCGGCTTATTTGGGGCACTTTGTTTTTTACTCTTAGGGTTTGGGTTCGTTCAAATGGAAAGCACAACAACTCCTGTTGAGCTGCCGCACCAAAAAATGATTTATCGCGGTACGGTTGAGTTCGCACCAAAAAAGGGTGACAAGTTTGACCAAATCGAAATCAAACTTTCTTCAATCCAAAATTCCAGAGGTGAACACCAACACATTAACACAGGATGCTTAATCTATTCCAAAGAAGTCGGTGATCTTGCTCCAGGTGATGTAGTCACTTTCCATTCAAGTATAAAACCACCTAATCAATCAGTCAATCCTGGACAATTCAACTATGCTGAATACTTAGAATCTAAGGGAGTATTTTATATGGGGTTTGCTGATTCAGTTGTGGTTGACCATCTCAAAGGCGATAGAAGATTTATCCATTTCATTCGACAGGTCCAAATGGACTTAGTTTCTGTATTTGAGAGATCATTGATGGGTGACCGAGAGAAAGAAGTAGCATCGGCACTTATCTTGGGGTTCCGACAAAGTTTGGATAAAGACCTTAAAGCGTCTTACGCGGATGCCGGAGTCGTACACATCCTGGCTGTTAGCGGACTTCACGTCGGTATCATATATCTTGTTCTCCAGTATATCCTTTTGGGGTGGATGCCTTCTCGATATAAGAAGAACATAGGCATAACCCTGGTGCTTCTATTCCTATGGGGTTATGCGGCCATTTCTGGGTTTTCACCTTCAGTCCTTAGGGCTACTACTATGTTTTCGTTTATCGCTATCGGAAAATCAATTGATCGGTACAACTCCATATACAATAACTTGGCAGCTAGTGCGATAGTCCTGCTATTAATTAATCCTTCCATACTTTTCGAAGTTGGGTTTCAGCTCTCGTATGCTGCCGTTGTCGGTATTGCCTTGTTCTTTAAACCCATTCACGATTTATGGATACCCAAATCTAAATGGTTAGATAAGATCTGGAGTATAGCAGTGGTTTCGTTCTGCGCACAGTTGATGACTTTTCCCTTGAGTGTTTTCTATTTTCATCAGTTTCCAAACTACTTCATGGTATCTAACTTGTGTATCATTCCGCTCACTGGAGTTACCATATACTCCGGATTGATTGCACTCTTGTTTTCTTGGGTTCCATATTTGGGGGAGATTATTTTCTGGATACCTCAGGGCTTTATATGGACACTCAATTTCATCGTCGATGCTTTTGCAAATGCTCCGGGAGCAGTCTCAAGAGGCCTTCGTTTTACGACACCCACGGTCATTTTATTGTACCTGACCATATTTATGATTTATAAATGGGTGAAAAATCCAGTGCAATGGAGACTATACTATCCTATAGCTTCTGGTACAATGCTACTTTTCGTCTGGATAGGCACAGAATGGTCCATCCTTACTACGAAAGAAGTACTTGTCCTAGATGGCCCAAAATATCCGGTCATTTTCGTTCAAAATGGGTACAAAGCCAATATGTACATGCATCCGGAAGAGAACAGATCTGGTCTAGGGTTTTATGTAGATGGAATTTTAACCGAACGAGGAGTATATGGCTGCGATAGACATTTTCAAGAGGAAGTGATCATTCCCAAACTCGGAGTGCTTCAAAACTTTGAGAGCCTCGCATTAGCGAAATACGATAAAGTTGAACTTGATTCAGCCGTGTTTTATTTTACCAAGAATAGTTGGAATACAGAGCAGCACGAAAATCAGTGGTGTCTTGAGAATAAAGGGGTTTTCCACTCTAAGATTGACTAAGAATTATTCTCCTTTAATCTTTTTGGCTTCAGTAGCATCGATGATCTTACCGTTGAAGTCACCAACAACTTCGGCTTCTTCAAAACCATCTTCTTTGAGAACGCGTGACGTATGTACAGCTTCGTCAAATGAGTCATACATACCATACACATAGGTGGTAATACCGTCGGAACTTCTAACCGGCCTTACTCCGCCAAGGTTCATAAACTCACCAAGTGTTTCAGCAGGAACACGTCCTTCAAATACCCCTATTTTAACTGTGTATTTTACCAGATCTTTGTTAATCTGACCCGATTCTTTTGCTTCAATATTCTCTTTCGAATTTACTGTTGCTCCGGCATCCTTCAGCTTGATTCGTTTTCCTCCGCGATAAGCTGTTACGAAGGCACCTTCAAATCCTTTTAATAGCAACTCAACTTTGTGCTCAGCCGCTTCCTGAATGGTATAGAAAGATCCAGAGACATATCGGGTCAAGCCATCATTTCCTTCAATTACCAGAAGATCTGGCACTTCTTTAAACACATCTTTAGATAGCCTGTATCGGTATGCTCCAATTTGTACACGGAATACCACGACATTCGGATCAACGTGCGACGCGTCAATTCCTTCCATGACTCCTGCAATCTCATCACTTGTTACCAATGTCGGCGTTCCGTCTTTGAGATGCTCAATTTCGGTATCAAACTGATACACCATCATCTGTTTCTCAACAGCTTCTTCAAGTGTTTGATAATTACCTAGATAGTAATGTCCACCTGTTTCAGTTTCTTTAAAGCGGATGTCTTTGATCGAAAGAAGACTTGCTATTTCATCGCTACTCAAGTCGTCGCTGTCGAGAATGCTAACGCGATAACCATTCGACTGACTGATTTTACGCTTGAGTTTCAAATCGGCTGTGTAAGTAGCTGATTTGACGTAATTCATTTCACCCGAATCACTCAAGTATGCTCTATACATCGCGTTAATTTCCTCATCTGTTAGCGTAACACCATCAGAATTAACCATGGCATCGGCAGCGGAGTTTGGCTCAAGATCAAGGTAATCTGGTACCCCGTCTTCATCACCATCAAGGGGACAACCATATTCATCTACATCAACGTCCGTAGGTGTTCCAGGACATAGGTCAATAATGTCAGCAATTCCATCCTGATCTTCATCTTCGTATTCGAGCGCCAAAAGATCTTCAGACATCGGAAGGAATGAATCCTTAGGCTCCTTCTTTTTATGCTTCAAATTGTAAGCGAGCCCAATGCTCGTGTACATGAAGTGATCACTTCCACTTCGTGCAGACTCGTATGAATCATCATTGATATTGTCAAGATTATCTGACATACCAATGTGAAATTCAGTTCCCAATCTTAAAGTAAAAGACGGAGTCATTTCCAGTTCGGCTCCAACACCTACAGGAATGGTAATCGCTCTTAAATCATAATCGCTTTCTCGGTCTGAGAATTTTCTAAGATCAGTTTCGTAGTCGTAGTCCCTTTGAATTTCAACGGCATTTCCTGCATTCGGGTCATTTTGAGCGATGTCTCTAATCGTTCCGTCATTCCAATAATTGTAAAAGCGACCTTGATCATCATACAAGTCACTTTTGGTACTGAAATCGTAGGAAGCGATTCCAAGAGAGATATATGGCGTTACTCGCCTGTCTTCTGGAAGTAGGGCGTTGAAATTATAACTTATCGAAAGCCCGCCCATGCGAATTTTCGATTCAAAATTTACATCGTTATTGATCAGTCTTTCATTTGCGGTTATACTTCCAAAAAGGAAGAAAAGATCAGCATTAAAAGAGTTTGACAATTGATTCTTGAACGATAGGCGATAACCCCAATTCAGGTGGTTTGTAGAACCTATGCCATTGAGTTTCCCAACATCTCCAAAATACTCAAAGGTTCCTACACCCAGCTCGAGCATCGGCCGGTGGAGTTCAATGCCTGTAACCGTCGTATCTTCTTGTGAATAAGTAGAAAACGAGATACAACAAGCGCATAGAACAATCGCTATATAATGAAAGGGGCTTTTCATAATGTACCTCGTATACTGCTTATGGTGTAATTTGTTCCATTTTAAGCAGCTTTTTTATCAGGTCTACTGATACCACTTCTGATTAGTGATCATCAGAGCTTCTTGAACCGTAATCCGCTCGCCATCGTTGTAGGCCGCCACAAATGGGCCTCTAAACTTTGTATACTTGGCAGTGATACGAGTTCGGTCGTCTCTTGCGGCTTTGTAGACTTGATGGTGGCCTGTGGTGTATTTAAACCAGCCATCAATATTCTCGAGCTTTAAGTCTTCATTGAAGGTATAGCGCTTCGCAAATTCTTCTCGCTTCACATTTGTCTTTCCCGCAGCGATTTGCACGCGGTAATAAACCCCCGTTTCTGGCATTGGAACATCAACAATGTTTCCATCTACCGCACTTTTCTCTTTTTTGGGCTCTGGCTTTACTTCAGCAACTTCTTCTTCCACAACAGGAGTTTCTTCAACTACTGGAGCTCTTTCTTCGATTTTCTCAGGCTCTGACTCGGCTTCGGGTTCTTTGTCCTTTTCAATCGCCGCTGCGGCAACTGCGCCTGCCACCACCGCTCCACCAGCTGCTGTCCCAGATGATTTTGCATCGCTTTCAGGTTCCGATTGGCTCTCGGCTTCTTCTTCCTCCGTTACCTCAGGCTCAGTGCTAGACTTAGTTTCCTCGGCTACCATATCTTCGATTCCCACGCCGATTGGGATTCCGATAGTTTCATCACCTTTCAGGTATGAAAACGTTCCGTGTATCACTGGCTCTTCTCCGTTCATGGCTACAACGGGAATCAGCTTATAGGTTACCCGTACTTCATCATTTTGTGGTACGTCATACCAAATGTACTTAACCGCCTGATCGTTTAAAAGAGAACACTGCTCCGCTCGATTTAAGATCAATAACCGTGTATCCTTGTGGAACGTTGTCTTCAATTTTGGCAAACCCGCTTAAGTTCGATTTCCTAAAAACAACATCGACCTTCCATTGGTTTACACCTACATTAGTGATATTACGCTCAGCCAGAACAGATGCTTCTTCATTGCCTGGTGATTCTGATGACTTATCTTCCTGAAGGATATCTGCAGCCATTTCACCAACTGTTCCAACCCCGATTTGATGAGTTGGGACATCATAGTTTTTTCGTTCATTTTGATAGATATACGAAAACCGGGAATCGACATTGAGTGAGCCGCCGGCTGTAGGATCTGCGATAATTCGGTAAGAGAGTGTGAACTTTTTGGAACTTGGCAGGGACATCCAGATGAACTTTGCCTTTTGAGCATTGAAGGTAAAAGATGCTCCAGCTCCATCAACTACTTCTGCCGACAAGCCTTCATCTAATGTAACTTGATACTTGGCGAATCCGGTCACATCCGATTTGTCGATTTCAACAGTAACGACAACTTCCTGCCCCGGTTGCATGGCGACAGGAATGTCTTGGGTAATCTCAACTGCTTCTTTTTGAAGGCCACCGAGTAGTATTATACCCAGCACATTCAGTCCGATGAGAATATTCTTGATCATCTTGAGGTCTGATTTCGATTTA
>CBDDKU010000008.1:0-23403 GCA_965230375.1 Cryomorpha sp. | reverse complement strand
TCCGAATTCCCAATTCGTGATTTCGTTGTAGCCAGTAGAAGTAGTACGTGTAACGATCGAATCATTTCCATTGATGTCAGTCAATGTGACGCGCTGTCTATTATACGTCAATGTATCTTCGAAAATGGTTCCTCTGGAATCGGGACGATAGATTCTACCATTGGCACCGGTGATGAGCTTTCCCTTAGAACCAATATCAAAAATATACTCGCCATGTAGGTGATATAGCGCAGACTTGTCGTAAAACCGAGATCCATTTTCGGTAAACAAGCGCGAAGTGACTGCTGTAAATGCCGAATCGAACCGAGCAGTACCAGGTCTGAAGTAGGGTTCCTGGCCTGTAGCCGCAGAATTTTCAGTCATTCTTCTTATATCAGCATTATAATTCTGCATGACTGTAGGATTACTTTGAGCCCAAGCGTTCTGGTCGTCTAGTATTCCTTGCCGCCAAGCTCTCTGCGCTGCCTGAAACTCTTCAATTGTATCAAAGTCACCGAATTGCGGAAAAGTGTCCATGTAGTCATCTTCACTCGGCATTCCCAAGTCATAAAGCGCATCGGCATTTGATCTGTAGATCCCCGCGTAGTCTATGTAGAATGGAGTCTCTCTTTTGGCGAGATCTTGTAGAATGTTTGCTGTAAGAACGGCGTCGTACGAGTCTCCAGCATCTTCATTAGTAGCGTATGCCCGAATGAAAAAACGTCCTTCTTTCTTGAGCTCGAGCTTATTTTGGAAGAATTGAATATTGCGAAGGCTGATTCTGTTATCCCCTTGGTAAATGGTCGTACCAGCACCGTAGTTGAAGGTGTAGTTTAAAGTTAAATCTGGTTTGAATTTGTAATACAACCCGAGATTAGCTTTGTAGTTT
The DNA here is from genome assembly GCA_965230375.1 of Cryomorpha sp. Taxonomy (GTDB): domain Bacteria; phylum Bacteroidota; class Bacteroidia; order Flavobacteriales_D; family Cryomorphaceae; genus CBDDKU01. The sequence goes on along the minus strand of CBDDKU010000008.1, from coordinate 22,535 downwards.
TCGGTGTCGTAGTCGGCAATGTCTGTTTCCCGATACCCTGAACGGTAAATTCGAGTCAATCCAGGATAATTTGTGTTTCGTTCAAAGTCGTTTCCTCCAGAAGTCACTTCATCGCCGTATACATTTACAGCATTATACCCCGAGAAATTGTCTTCTCCATCGATTTCTCCGTCTACAGCACTATAGTTAGTAGCTTCCCAGTCATAGGCAGATAGAGCAAAGAAGTTAATCTTGTATCCAAACTTCTCATTTCCTTCGTCATCTTTGAACACCTGCGCCCATCGCACGGCTCCTTCGAATAAGTTCCTTTCGCCTAGTTTGAATGAAGCGGCTAATCCAGGGAAAAGGAAAGGATCCTTTGTTTTCATATCGATCACCCCGTTAAATGCACCTGGCCCATAGTATGCAGAGCTAGCACCAGCAATGATGTCGACCGATTGTACATCTAGGTCTGAAGCCCCCAGGAAATTTCCAAGTGAGAAGTTAAGACCTGGCGATTGATTATCTACTCCGTCGATAAGCTGGAGAGATCTAACGGGTGATGTAGAATTGAAGCCCCTTGTGTTTACGATCTTAAATCCGAGACTCGCTGAAGTGACATCTACACCTTTCAAATTTCCCAAGCTCTCATAGAAGTTTCCACTAGGAGCTTCTTTTATGGCAATAACATCCATCGACTCCACGGTTAGCGGTGCTTGTTTCGTTTTTTCACTAATCCGGCTTCCAACCACTTCAACTTCATTGATCAAGACCTGATCTGCTCCCATATTCACTTTGACAGGCTTGTCAAAGGCTGTTACCTCTATTTCTTGATTGGTGTAGCCTAAAAAACTAACTACAATAGTTAATGGTGGATTTTGATCAACCTTTAATTCAAACTTTCCGTCAATATCTGTAGTCGTCCCAGTCGAAGTTCCTTTCAGGATAACCGTGGCACCAATGAGCGTTTCTCCAGAGAGGTCGTCATAAATAGTCCCCTTAATCGTTCCCTGAGCCAATGCCCCAAAAGACATGGCAAGACAAATGCAAGCCAATAAATGGTTTAATATCAATCTCTTCAAAATCCGCTACTGATTGTTAATTGTGCAACACCATGCTTCCTAGGGCACAATTTAAAAAAATTATGCTTGCATAACATTTTCATCATATTCAATTCTTCGAAAATTAAATTGATGAAGGTAGGAATCCGAAGAGGCCTTTTGAACAGAGGCTACTCTCTATAATTCGGGAAAGTCTTGTGGGTTGAAATCGTGCATCATATCGTACACGGCTTCGACAATGTCATCGATACTCGGTTTCGAAAAGTAGTCACCATCGCTTCCGTAGGCTGGTCTATGAGCCTTTGCACTCAGCGTTTTTGGTTCACTATCCAAGTGGAAATAACCTCCTTGTTCATTCAGAATTTTGTCGAGCATAAAAGCCGAAGCACCACCGGGTACATCCTCATCTACTATCAACAGGCGGTTGGTTTTGGACAAGCTTTTAGAAATGATTCCTTCCGTATCGAAAGGCAATAGGGTTCTAGCGTCGACGAGTTCTACTGAAATACCATATTCACCCAGTTCTTTCACGGCCTGAACAGCAAGATTACAAGTAGATCCATAGCTCACCAAGGTAATGTCATTTCCTTGAGTGACAACTTCTGGCACCCCCAAAGGCACAGTAAATTCGCCCAGATTTGTTGGTAGCTTTTCTTTGGTTCGGTAACCGTTGAGGGGCTCTACGACCAAGGCTGGATCATCACCTTGCAACAAAGTGTTGTAAAAACCAGCGGCCGTTGTCATGTCGCGTGGAACGCAAACGTGCATACCTCGGAGCGCATTGATGATTGTTCCCATTGGCGAACCTGAGTGCCAGATTCCCTCTAGACGGTGTCCTCGCGTTCGGACAATTAAAGGAGCCTTCTGGCCGCCAACAGTTCGATACAAAACCGTAGCCAAATCATCAGACATGATTTGAAGGCCATAGAGCAAGTAATCTAGATACTGGATTTCGGCGATGGGTCTCAAACCGCGCATCGACATTCCGATACCTTGTCCAATGATCGTCGCTTCGCGAATACCGGTGTCAGACACGCGCAATTCTCCGAAGAGCTCTTGCATACCTTCCATACTTTGATTCACCCCACCAATTTTTCCAACATCTTCTCCAAAAGTCAATACTTCTGGTCGGTTCTTGAAAATCACTTCAAAGTTGTTTCGCAGCACGATACGTCCGTCTACCATCTCTGGCTTGTCGCCGTATTCTGCTTCAATGTGATCCACATTCATTGGTGAATGAGCTGAATCGGAATACAGTTTGCTGCTGTATCTTTTTTCGTTGGCTTTGAACTGAGCATCAACCCATGATTTCAACGCTTGACGCGCTGAAGATTTGTTCTTGCGCGAAAGCAGCAAAGCCTTTCTGGCAGCCGAGAACATTTCTTTTCGGGAAGGTTCGGTGTTTTTAGAAACACTGGTGTGGATCGCACCGACTTCTGAAACGTCAGCACTCAAATTTTCAAGAAGGGCCGTGAGACTAGAATTCTCAGCGATCAGCTCATCCTGAAACTCTTTCCAGGCTTCTTTTTGAGCTGTTCTAACATCCTTTTTGGCTTGCTTTTGAATTCCTTCTAGTTCATCTTCTGTTCCTAGCTCGTGCTTCAGAATCCATGATTTCATCTGCTCGATACAGTCGAACTCCTTCGCCCATTCCAATCTCTCTTTCGACTTGTAGCGCTCGTGTGAGCCCGAAGTAGAGTGGCCTTGTGGCTGAGTGACTTCTTCGACGTGGATGAGTACGGGAATATGATTTTTGCGACTAAGTTCTACCGCCTTCTCGTATGTACTCACCAAGGCGGGGTAGTCCCAGCCTTTCACTTTAAATATTTCAAATCCCGTTGCATCATCAGTTCGCTGAATACCCTTCAGCAATTCAGAGATACTACCTTTTGTGGTTTGATACTTCTTAGGGACAGAGATTCCGTACCCATCGTCCCAAACGCTCATCACCATGGGAACTTGCAGTACACCAGCTGCATTAATTGTTTCAAAAAACAAACCTTCGCTTGTACTGGCATCGCCGATCGTACCAAAGGCTACTTCATTACCACCATTGGTAAATTTCTTTGCTCCTTCCTGGAGTTTTTCGGCGTTTCGGTAGTACTTAGATGCCTGGGCTAAACCAAGAAGGCGCGGCATTTGCCCAGCAGTAGGAGAGATGTCTGCAGATGTGTTTTTCTGCTCCATCAAGTTTTTCCACGTGCCGTCTTCGTTCAGGTTTCGAGTTGCGAAGTGTCCACCCATCTGTCGCCCACCACTCGCGGGCTCTTTTTCTGTATTGGTATGGGCGTAAAGTGCAGCAAACGTTTCTTTAATTGAAAGTTGACCAATGGCCATCATAAACGTTTGATCTCTGTAATAGCCCGATCGAAAATCACCATTCTTAAACTGTTTGGCCATGGCGATCTGTGCCACTTCTTTTCCGTCTCCAAAGATTCCAAACTTCGCCTTTCCGGTCAAAACTTCCTTTCGACCAAGCAATGAAGCTTCACGGCTTTCACAAGCCAGTTTGAAATCGGAAATTACTTCCTTGACAAATGTTTCTTGTTGAATCTTTGTGTCGGTATTTTCAGTCATATTCGATCTGGTATTGGCGGGTGCAAAGATAGTAAATCCTCGTCCAGAACGAATGTCTTGTCTTTTCGCCTATTAATGATTTATAAACCAGGCGGAAGGTAGGATGGAAGGTACATCGTAATTGAGTGCTGTACTGCTCACCATTTCTACTTGAGACGAACTGGAAAAGAATGAGATACCAATAGCGCACACCAAAAAAGCAAGGGCAGCTCCACCGGCTGCTATGATCAGTATTTTAATGGTTTTGGTTTTCATGATTTTAGGCCAATCGGGGCACCGAATAACGATGCCCCGACTATGTTTTGTTTGTTTAGTGTTTAGCTTTTTTAGTCTTGTCAGCGGTCTTCAAACTGTTCCTCAAATTCATCTTCCATTTCTCTGTGCACTTCATCCAATCGCTCTTCAGCTTTGCGGAGTTCATCTTCCATCATCTCTTGTGCTCGTTCCATTTGACGTTCAGCTCTCTCTAACTCAATCTGAGCTCTTTTGCTCAATTCATGTTCTATCGTTCGCTCTCGTTCAAAACGATTCTCACGTTCTACTTCGAGTTCTTCTTCGGTGCAGTTCACACATCGCAGTCCATCTTTGGTCATAATCCAAGTTCTGTCGAGCATGCGAGAATCTAAAGTGTTGCTCAAATTAGGTACATCGTAGATAATGGCTCTTGAGTTCGGAGCGAAGTGAATCGCTTTTCCAACTGGAATTTTCAGTACGTATTTGATTCGCTGATCTCTGATTTTGGCCTCGTTTGGCAAAATCAAGTAAGGAGAGATAAGTAGGCTGTCATTGCTCATCGTGTAGTTCGATTTGGCAATTCGAGCGTTGTTAACCGCATCCTTTTTGTTGGATCCACGTGCACTTCTCGTAATGTAAAGCCCATAAATGGAATCCGATCTTTGAATGTCGACGGTAAATTCAGTCTTACCGCTTATCATAAAGTCTGTCGAATTAGGACCGCCAAATGTTACATCATCACCAAAGAATAATTCATTTCGGTCAAATTCGCTGTTGAATTCATAGATAGTCGCACTTGACGTTGAGATGTCTAGGTATAGCGTATCACTCACTGGTAGCTCAATGGGCACGTGCTCTGTAAAGCTTGTTTCGATGTGAAAATCTCGCCATAGGTGGATCCCACAAGCCGCCAGCAATGCCAGACCAGTAAGCCAAAGAATGAGAAACACGATAGCCACAAGACCTGGGATTCCCCTATAGTTGAAGAGCAAGCGGATTCCCAATAATAGGAGCGAAAGAGCAGGAATAAATAGGATCAAAACCCAACCTACAAAAAAGGTCACGTACTGAAAGCTACTGGAAAATGTCCCGCTCAGATATGCATCCATTTGCTCGTCGAAAATCATATGATGATCAGACATAGCAGCGATGATGCTTTCATGACCGAACAACAGAGCAAATCCAAAGAAGATCCCGAAAATTCCCGCGAGGAAAAGAATCAATCCCAAGACTCTTCCGAGTACTTTGGCTATGATGCGAAGGGCTTTCCCAAGGAAGTTGGCTACATCAGTGACTAGATCGCCAATCCGATTTCCAGCCGATTCAAATCTATCTCGGTTTATATTGTTCTTTTCACCGAAGTCCTTGATGTCTTCTTTCATCCCTTCGAAAGACTCATTGACTGTTTTAGAAATGTTTCCCACGTTGACCTGCTCCCCCCGCATACGCAGTTTGTCAGCTGTCGTGATTGCCTTGGGAATGATCACGGTTAGAATAATATAGAGTAGTATACCTGAACCGAATGCAAAAAGAGCAAGAATGACAAAGAGAGCTCTGAGTACAATGGGGTCCCACCCGAGGTAAGCGCTTATACCACCACATACTCCAAAGATTACCTTATTGTCGGGATCTCTGAATACACGCTTCCCTTGTTTTGAATGAGTCTTTGAGCTCCGTTGTTCTTCAGGCTCTTCTTCGTCAATATAGTCTTCTGGTTTTCCCATGATGCGGATTACTTCGTCTACATCACTGGTTGTGATTACTTGCTTTTGCTCAGAGATGGCTTCCATGAACAATTCGGCTATGCGCAGCTCGATGTCAGAAATGATCTCTTCTGTGCTTTCGTGACCTTCAAAGTAGCCTCTGATGGTGTTGAGGTATTTGTTGAGTTTATCGAAGGCGCTTTCTTCGATATTGAAAACGCGACCTCCAATATTTACACTGATCGTCTTGTTCATGGCTAGTCCTTAATTGTTCGGTTTACGGCATTTACTAATTCATCCCAGGTTTGGCGCAGTTCACTTAAAAATTGCTCTCCCAATTCGGTGAGCTTGTAGTACTTGCGCGGAGGTCCAGATTTTGATTCCTCCCATCTATAGTCGAGAATCCCTGCGTTTTTGAGTCGAGTCAAGAGCGGATATAGGGTTCCTTCTACTACGATAAGTTTTGATTCTTTCAGCGCTAGGATAATATCAGAAGGATACATCTCTTCCTGCTTGAGCAGCTGAAGAATGCAGAACTCCAGCACTCCTTTTCGCATTTGCGCTTTTGTATTTTCAATTTTCATGCGCGTTTCTTCGTTCGTTCATGTTTAATGCGATTGATTAAAACACCATTTTAACCTTATCGACGAGACAAAGTAAAGTATAATTATAGTACTATGCAAAACAAAGTACCTATTTTTAACATAGTACTTTCGTAAGCGGTAGTATTATATGATGAATGGAAATAACTTGAAACCTTTTGGGAAAGGATGGCGTAGTACGGATGTAACTAGCAAAACAAAAGCATGAAAAAAGCAATCCCCTACATAGTTGCGGTTATTTTAGGAATGATGATGTTTTCTTGCACAAACTCGCATAAGAACTGTGCGGCTTATGCCAAACATGAGACATCTAATACCGTAACCTACGACGACGTTCAATAAAAAAGTCCGACGCACTAGCTGTCGGACCTTTCTATAAACTTTGAAACAGACTACAAAGCCGTTTGGACTATGCTCCAGGCGGCTTTGTTGGTCTTACCTCTATCTTAGAAGGTAGAGTTCGTGGATTCATTCTTAGGAGATCGGCTACCATTTGACCCAGATCTTCAGGCTGAATTTTCCAACCATCGTTTTCATCAGGTGTGTGGCCGGCAAAATGACTTGTGACAGAGCCAGGCATAATGGTTGTGACTTTGATATCAAAAGGGCGCAAGTCTAGCATGATGGCCTGACTGAATCCAACTAAACCAAATTTACTCGCATTGTATGCCGATCCCTTAGCGAAGAAATTGGTTCCAGCCAGACTGGCAATCGATATGATATACCCCTTCGATTCTTTCAGCGCAGGTATACTCGCTTTAACTGTATTGAAAACACCTGTCAGGTTGATATCTATTGTCTGGCTCCACTCATCACCGGTGAGTTCTTCAATACTTCCAAAGTGACCAACACCGGCATTGGCTATCACTACATCGAGCCTTCCAAATGCGGATTTCACTTGATCAACAGCTCGCGACATATCATCCATGCTGCGCACATCAGCCTGAATGCCTAGGACGTTTTGATCTCCGGACGACAATTCTTCTACCGCCTTTTTAATTCTGTTTTCATCGCGGCCAGTAATCGCAACTTTGGCTCCCAACTCCACAAGGTGTTGAGCTATTCCAAAACCTATTCCAAGTGATCCTCCGGTAATTAGGATGCTTTTTCCCTTTATATCTTGCATTTGACTTTACATTTCAGTTCATGTATGCCAAAGTTAGTCTTTCAAGAATTGTTCTAGGTCTAATAGACTTGTAAGATTCGTGGCAAATCTTGAATATTGCAGCCGGAGCTGGGAATCTCAGGATCCTTGTTTTTCTCATCGATTCAAATCATGGCCACAATCTTTTTTGGGATATACACTTTCTTTCGCAAGTATAGGTGGATTGGACTCTCCGCATTGGCGGTATGCCTGTTCATCATTGGTCTTGGGATTTCGGAGTTGCGGTTCACAGAAAACATTGTGGATGTGCTCCCCCAAGATGAGCGGCTATCCGAGTTGAGCGAAACCATAGAAAATCTGAAGGTTAACGATCAGATTGTTGTTTTGGTGAGCCAAGAAGAAGGGGAACCAGAAGAGCTTATTTCATTTGCCGACATCCTGTTGGATTCGATTAGAACAGAGCAGACAGACCTTCTATCTGGGATAACATACGAAATAGGGAATGATCGATTAACCGATTTGTACAGCTTTTACGCTGAGAACATACCTTTTTACCTTACCGAATCTGACTACGATCGATTAGAAAGCCGTATGAATGCTGATTCGCTGGATGCTTTGGTTGGCAGAGTGTACAGAGCGATGATAAGTCCAATGGGGATTTTCGGTTCGAAGTTTCTTATGTCTGATCCTTTTGGCTTAGTTGGTGAGCAGCTAAAAAGAGCTCAGGAGCTTAAGATGGACGACAATATTACCCTGTTTCAAAATCGGTTTGTGAGCCAAGATCAGCGCAGCACCATGTTCTTTTTGCGCACGGCAAACCCGGCAAGTGAAACGGAGCGGAATGGCCAGTTGGTAGACCTGCTAGACCGGATCCAGTCAAACTTGGAATCGACCCATCCTGATAAGACCATTTCTTGTTTCGGGAGTCCTGCCATGGCCGTGGCTAATGCACGTCAAATAAAGCGAGATGTGCAGGTAACTGTAAGTCTAGCGCTCATCTTTCTACTGGCCTTCATTGGTTTGTACTATCGCAATTTGATCGCGTTTTTCAAAGCGCTTCTTCCAGGACTTTTTGGAGCACTCTTAGCTTTGGGTGTGCTTGGATTTTTCCGGGATGGGATCTCCATTATTTCCCTCGCAATTGGATCAGTTTTGCTGGGGATCACGATTGACTACGCTTTGCACTACCTGACTCATGCTAAATTCGCTGAGAGTCAAAAGGACTTGTTTAAGGAGTTAGGTTTTCCGACTTTGGTATGCGCGCTCACTTCGGCTTCGGCCTTTGGAGCACTTCTCTTCATTCGGGCATCGGCCATGCAAGACTTGGGTTTATTTGCAGGAGTTAGTGTGCTCGGGGCATCACTTTTTACCCTGCTCGTTTTCCCTCACATCGTTTCGGTTGGAGGGGGCGAAAGTGAAACTAGCTCCAAGGAGAATATTGTCGAGAAGGCTATTCATGCGCTATCGTCTTTTCGGATTCACAATAAAAAATGGGCTCTCACAGCTGTCGTTGTCATCTCGGTCCTTTGTTTGATCAAATGGAATGACGTGTCGTTTCAGGAAGATATGCTCAAGTTAAACTATACGTCACCAAAACTGGCCGAGTCAGAGCGTCGCATAAACGAAGTATCTGATTTTGTCAGCGGCAATGTCTTTGGTTCGGTCAGCGATTCGAGCATTTCATCCTTGTTGGGCCAAAACTTGCGCTTCTCACAAACTCTCGATAGTTTGGAGCGTGAGGGAGCGATTTTGGATTATGTCAACATCAACAAAATAATCCCTGATATCCAGGTACAAAAGGAAAGATTGACCCGATGGAATGCCTTTTGGACATCGCATGATCGCGATGGACTCATCGAGTCTTTAAACTCTCGCGCCGAAGAGATGGGCTTTGTCGAAGGTGCATTCTCGGAGTTCCAAACTTTGCTAAGCAGGGAGTATACTTCCATCTCAGAAGCTTCTATGGAGAAAGTATGCGCGGTGTTTGGTGAAGATCTCTTATCACGCTATGGCGACAAATATGCTGCTTTGACCGCCATTAAGGTTGATCAGAGCGAAAAGAAAAAAATTGCCGCGTTCTTCTCTGCCCAGCCTGGGATTCAGATTTTGGATCAGGCGTCAATAGCCAGCCAATTGGTAAGCTTGCTCAACGAAGATTTTTCACGGCTCGTTTCGTATTCACTCTTGATCGTTTTCATGATTCTTCTCGTGGCCTATGGCCGGATAGAAATGGCGCTCCTTTCGTTCATACCCATTGGCTTGAGTTGGCTCTGGGTACTTGGCATAATGGGCTGGTTGGATCTACAGTTTAATGTGGTCAATGTGATCGTTTGCACGTTTATATTCGGAATAGGTATCGATTACAGCATATTTCTTCTTCACGGGCAAATCGAAAAGTATAAAACCGATCGTGGTAGCCTGTCTAGAAGTAAGCGTTCAATCTTACTATCCACCATTACCACCATCGCTGGTTTAGGTGTTTTGATTTTCGCCAAGCATCCGGCTATAAAGTCAATTGCGGTCTTAACCTTGGTGGGAATCTTTTCTGTTATTGTCATCACATTTATTGTCCAGCCTTTTTTATTCAATCTCTTCATCGGGACGAGAAAAAAGAAAGGCCAAATACCTTTCACATTCCAATCAGCTGTCATTTCGCTGATTGCTTTCTCCTATTTCTTTTGTGGATGCATTCTACTTTTTGTCCTGCGGTTTTTATTCTACCTACCTCTGGGATCTCTGAAGTTCAGGAAACGAATTTTTCACCACGTTATACGCGCCTTCTGCTGGTCCTTAATGTATATCATGGTCAAGCTTCCAAAGAAGGTGATAGATAGAGAAAAGATGGACTTTTCGAGACCATCGGTAATCATTTCCAACCACCATTCATTTATCGATATTCTTTTTCTCTTAAGTCTCGATCACCGCATTGTGATGGTGACCAATTCATGGGTGTTCAATTCGCCATTTTTTGGAAAGTCTATTCAATTTGCTGATTTCATTCACGCAGCGGATGGACTAGACGATCAAAAGGAACATATCCAAAGCTTGATTGATGATGGGTATAGCATTATGGTATTTCCTGAAGGATCGCGATCGGCGAGTTCGAAACTTAGAAGATTTCACAAGGGTGCTTTTTACCTGGCGCAGGAATTTGGTCTCGACATCCAGCCAATCATTTTACACGGTACATCATGGGCCTTGCCGAAGGGCGATGATTTTCATCTGAAAAATAACGGGGTATCGGTCAAGTTTTTGGATCGGGTTTCTTTCAATGACAAATCCTTTGGAGAGACCTACTCAGAACGTGCAAAAAGCATATCGCGCCATTTCAAGAAGGCTTATCAGCAGCACAAAGAGTCTGTTGAGATCCCATCCTACTTCAATGAATGGATCCGATATAATTTTACTTTCAAAGGGCCAATACTCGAGTGGTACTACCGTATAAAAACGAGGCTTGAAGGTCGGTATGACTTCTTCCATGAACTGGTGCCACGAGAAGCTCGCATCATGGATTTAGGTTGTGGGTATGGATTTATGTCATACGCACTAGCGATGAGTTCAGATCAGAGAATGATCACATCAATTGACTACGACGCAGATAAGGTAAACATCGCTTCATCTTGTCCCAATGTTCCGTCAAACTTGTCATTCGCTAGCGGCGATGTGATGAAATATCCGTTTGAAGAATCAGACGTTTTTATTTTGAGCGATGTGCTCCACTATTTGACCAAGAATGAGCAGAAGGAGTTAATGAATAAGATGCTCAATAGCCTCAGCGCTAACGGACAAATAATCTTGAGAGATGGTGATGCCGAAAAGGAGAACAGGCAGAAAGGAACTGCGCTAACCGAGTTTTTCTCGACGAATTTTGGCTTCAACAAAACTCGGAATGATCTAAACTTTATTACTCGTAATTTTGTCGAAGATTTTGCGCAAGAGCACCATTTGAATTTAAAGGTCATCGACCATACCAAATACACATCCAATCTGATATTTGTGTTGAAGAAAATGTGATATGGAGAAATACGATGTTATCATAATCGGAAGTGGACTTGGTGGCCTGGAGTGTGGTGTCATACTCGGTAGAGAAGGCTATAAGGTTCTAATTCTAGAGAAGAACAAACAAGTCGGTGGAAATCTCCAAATTTTCTCGCGAGATAAGCGCATTTTCGATACGGGTGTTCACTACGTAGGTGGTCTCGAACCGGGACAAAATCTGCATGCTTACTTCACGTACTTCGGTATTATGGATGACCTTAAGCTTCATCAAATGAGTAGAGAAGCCTATGATATCGTTTCATTCGAAGGGGACCCGATAGAATACCCTTATGGACAAGGTTATGATCAATACATTGAAGGATTAGCAAATATCTTTCCCGAAGAGCGAGAAGGGATCCAAAAGTTTTGTGATAAAGTAAGAGAAGTTTGTCAAGCGTTTCCGCTTTATCAGCTCGAGGTAGATGACAACCCAATTGGGTATAAAGATGTTTTAAACCTGAAAGCTGCAGAGTTCATAGACTCTTGTACTGAGAATGAAAAGTTGAGGAAAGTTTTGGGTGGCACAAACCCGTTATTTGCGGGAATCGGAAGCAAAACTCCTTTTTACATCCTGGCTCTTGTGACGAACTCTTACATCGAAAGTGCCTGGAAGTTTGTAGATGGTGGAGGGCAAATAGCAAAACTGCTCGTTAAGGAGCTGAGAAAAGTAGGAGGGCAGATCAAGAAACACGCCGATGTGGTGAAGATAGAGTTTGAAGACAAACGAGCGAAATCCGTTTTGACGAAGTCTGGTGAGCGATACTTTGGCGACATTGTTATTTCAAATGTTCACCCCGCTTACACGGTGAAAATGATTGAGCCAGGAATTCTCAAAAGGGCTTTCACAAAGCGCGTTTCGCAGATGGAAAATACATCCTCGGTTTTCATCTTGTACCTATCTCTAAAAGAAGGCTCCACGCCATTTATTGATTCGAACTATTACCACTACATCAACGATGATGTATGGGGTGGCGTGGATTATGATGAAGAAGCATGGCCGCCATCATACGCCGTTTTCTCAGGTGTTTCGTCAAAAACAAAGGAGTACTGCGATACCATGATTGTGATGGCATACATGAAGATGGAAGAAGTGGAAGAATGGGACTCTACTTTCAACACAGTTTCTGAAGGAGATCAGCGGGGAGAGAGCTACGAAGACTTTAAAAAGGCAAAAGCAGAGAAGCTTCTCGATGCCATGGAAGATAAGTTTCCTGGAATTCGAGATCGCATAGAGAACTACTACACGTCAACACCATTGACCTATCGTGACTATATCAATACACCTGGTGGTTCGATGTACGGAATCATGAAAGATGCCAGTGATCCGCTGCGTTCCTTTGTCTCACCGCGCACCAAAGTACCTAACCTTCTTTTCACCGGTCAAAACTTGAATATGCATGGCGTATTGGGTGTAACGATAGGAGCAGTTCAAACTTGTTCAGAGATCGTGGGACACAAATACCTCATGGAGAAAATCCTATCAGCGTCGAATGTTGAAGCTTAAAAAGATCCTGAAAATAGGTGGTATAGCCATTTTGGCCCTCATCCTAGTTCTAGTGGTGACTTTCATACTCACGGTTCGGCTACCTGAACCTGAAATTGGCAATTTCGATCAGAACGAAGTGCAGATAGAGTCTTTTGGAGATACAATTTACATCGCCAACAACGGTTCGTGGCTAGTAGAGAATGATTACGAGACCTGGGAAATGTACTTGACTGGTGGAGCCTATGAGCGGGGATTTGTTTTTGGGGAAATGGCACGGACCTTGAACGCTGAAAAGGAATCGGCTTTTGTAAGAGAAATCAATAATCGGGTTCCTTCTGAATCGTATCTCAATTTCTTGAAGTACCTGGTGGGCTGGTTCAATCGGGATATGGATGAATATATCCCCGATGAGTTCAAAGCGGAAATATTCGGAGCATCTCGTTCACTTCCCGACTCAATGGACTATATCGCTTCGAAGTATCACAGAGCGCTGAGTTATCACGGAGCCCACGATATTGGCCATGCTTTGCAAAACATGAATTTGGTTGGTTGCACGGCCTTGGGGGTATGGGGCGAGCAATCCGAAGTCAGCTTGCTGCTTATTGGACGCAATTTCGATTTTTACTTTGGGAAGGAATTTGCCAAAGACCCCATATTGGCTTTCGTTGACCCCGATGAAGGCTATCGGTTTGCTTCGATTACCTGGGCGTGCTTCAGCGGTGTGGTTTCGGGAATGAATGAAACCGGCTTGACGGTGACATTAAATTCGGCAAAGTCATCTATACCTTCAAAGGGCAAGACACCCGTTTCCATCATAGCCAGAGAAATTTTGCAATACGCTTCTACGATTGAAGAAGCCTATGTCATAGCGAAGAAGCACGAATCATTCGTTTCAGAGTCTTTCTTAATCGGTTCGAAAAACGACAGAAGAGCAGCAGTGATTGAAAAGACTCCCGAAGCGACTGTTCTCAAAGATGATTATGATCAGGAACTTGTTTTGACCAATCATTACACGAGCGACTCATTAAAAAGTTTGCCAGAAAATCTTTCTTATCTGGAAGAAGGGGTCTCCCAATACCGGTCCAAACGAGTCAAAGAATTAAACGGGGAAATAGATCAGGTTGGTGTGCGAGAAATGGCTTACATCATGCGAGACCGGTTTGGATTAGGTGATGCCAATATTGGTTTAGCGAATGAAAAAGCAATAAACCAATTGCTGTGTCACCACTCCGTCATATTCTCACCATACGAGATGAAGCTTTGGATTTCTACTCCACCATATCAGCTGGGAGCCTACCTTGCGTATGATCTCGATGAAGTTTTTACAAATCCGCAACCAAAGGTGCAGTACGTTGATAGTTTGAAGATTAATCCCGACCCTTTTGTTCACACGAAGAAGTATGAAGCTTTTGAGCGCTATTCTTCGATCAAGGATCGAATAGAACGCTCAGTCAATACGGGAGCACCACTCGAACTAAGTGATGATGAAATTGAAGCCTACATCATTGGTAATCCAGATGGGTATCTCACGTATTATTACTTAGGCAAATACTACGAGAGTCGGGGAGAGACTAGAGAAGCTATTGAAGCATTCGAAAAGGGCTTGACAAAGTCTATAGCTCGAAAATCAGAAGAGCATTTTATGTCAGAAAGAATCGCTGTACTCAAAAAATCGCTCGATGATTAAAGGAATTGGGAATGATATTGTCGAAGTGGCGAGATTGGAGAAATCGCTCAAGCGGGATGCTTTTAAGGAAAAGGTATTTTCTAAATCAGAGATAGCTTATTGTGATCAAAGTGGAGCTGGTGTTCAGAGTTATGCTGGTAAGTTTGCCGCTAAAGAAGCTTTTTTTAAGGCTCTGGGAACCGGTTGGCGCGGTGAGGTTCAACTCAATGATGTCGAGGTCTTGAATGACGACCTCGGGAAGCCTTTTATTCACTTAACTAGTGCAGCTATGGATGCTCTGGGAGATTCGGGATTACTTACTTTTCATGTGGCTATATCGCATGCCGCTGGATTGGCTATAGCCCACGTGGTGGCTGAGAAAAATGATTTCGATGGAACGGCTGGATAAGAGATTGTGTAATACCATCAATTGGGTGAGTAAAAACTCTCCTTACTATCGGGCGGTTTTTGCACGAGAGAATATTCGTGTGGATGAGTTAATGACCGTTTCGGATTTTGAAAAGATTCCGCTTACGACCAAAGACGATATTCAAATTCACTCGAACGAGTTTTGGGGCTCCACCAAGAGCGACATTATCGACTATTCGAGCACTTCTGGAACCCAGGGTAAGCCTGTCACAGTTCCCTTAACAGATCGTGACCTTTCGAGACTCGCAGAAGTAGAAGCGTACTCATTCAAGTTGGCAGGTATTGATTCGGACGATACAATTTTACTTACAACGACCATCAATAGAAGGTTTATGGCTGGGTTGGCCTATCAGTTGGGTGCCAGAGAGATTGGAGCTGGAATGATCAGAACTGGGCCAGGTTTGATTCCACATCAGATTGATACCATTTTTGATCTGTCTCCAACTGTCATTATTGCTGTGCCTTCATTTGTGGCCAAAATGCTGGAGTATGCCAAGGAAGCAGGGATAGACCTTGCGCAGTCTTCTGTTCGAAAGATAATCTGCATCGGTGAGTCTATCCAGAATGCTGACTTCAGCCCCAATTCACTGGCCCGGCACATCACAGATCAGTGGGATGTTGAGTTGTTTTCAACTTACGCTTCTTCCGAGATGCAAACGGCCTTTACATCATGTGAGCATCACCTTGGTGGGCATGTAAATGAAGACAAGATTTAT
This sequence comes from Cryomorpha sp., assembly GCA_965230375.1. Lineage (GTDB taxonomy): Bacteria > Bacteroidota > Bacteroidia > Flavobacteriales_D > Cryomorphaceae > CBDDKU01. The sequence goes on along the minus strand of CBDDKU010000008.1, from coordinate 6,939 downwards.
ATTGAAATACTTGACGACAGTGGAGAAAAAGTCCCTGATGGTACAGTTGGCGAGTTGGTCATCACAACACTTGGTGTTGAAGGGTTTCCTTTGATTCGCTTTCGAACAGGTGATGTTTGCGTATTACATAAGAGTCCTTGTCCTTGCGGAGATTCAAGCCCCAGGATAGGTCCTGTTTTAGGTCGGCTCAAGCAGATGATCAAATGCAAAGGGACCACTTGTTACCCCCAGGCCCTATTCAACGTGTTGGATGATGACCGGAGTGTAAAAGACTACCAGGTGCAGGTAGAGCACGATGACTTAGGTAATGACAAAGTCACTGTTTTCTATGTTGCATGCGAAGGCTTCGATCCCGAAAGTTTACGCCGAAAGTTTAAAAGTCAGATTAGATTCACACCGGAGATCCAGGCCATTCCAGAGGCAGAGCTACAGGATCGAAAGCATCCTGATGATAAACGTAAAAGTCTGACGTTTTTGGATTTGCGTTAACTGAAGAGTTTCTTCAGCTAGAAAGTATGTGGGCAAGTGTAGGTATTGTGCGCTTGTATTTTTGCAAGACGGAATTTGTGTCATCCCAAACGTATCCAGCCAAAATCGAGCAAATTTGATTCTTGATCAACTCATCGGGTTTTTCCGCAAAAAAGATTTTTTGTAAAGTGCCGTCATACCACCAATCCACAAAACTTTTGAAGACATCCAATCCCGATTGAATTGGGGTGAGATACTCTTTGTTCCAGTCCACTTTTTGGCCCTTTACTTGCTTTGCGATGAGCTCTCCGGCCATTTCACCAGAGACTAAAGCCATGGTAACACCCGATGAGAATATGGGGTCGATAAACCCGAAGGCATTTCCGGCAAGAACCCATCTGTTTCCAAAAAAATCTCTGGTTTTGCTTCCGTAGGCGCGAATCCGCTTAGCCGTAAAGGTCTGGTTATAATCTTTGTAACGATTATGGTGCTCACCAATTCGATCGATCCATCTTTTTAGTTCATCATCAGCCGACTCCAGGCTTTCATGTTCGGGTGAAACTACTCCAATAGAAGTAGATCCGTCTGAGAACGCAATTTCCCAAGACCAGGTTTCAGTCTCGTGGCAGATGACATTGATTTTATTTTTCCAATCGCCTTGTGGCTTTTGATCAACTACATGTCCAAAAACAGCCTGCCGCGCGATGCCATCAATCGGTTTTTCGAGTCCGAAAAGTCTGGAAAGCACTTTGCCATAGCCACTGGCATCTATTATTTGCTCAGCTTTCACCTGATGTTCTGCCCCTGAATTTGATGTGTAGTATATCGTCGGCTTAGTTTCATCTTCCAACTCGACATTGGTCACCGTAGCGCCATAGACTATTTCAACACCTTTTTTCTCAACTTCATCAGCGAGTATTTTATCAAAGTCGCCTCGCTTCACATGCCAGGCATGATCCCAGCCTGTGGTGTGCTGCACGCTAAAATCGAATTCACAGAGCTTGTCTTCTGAATAGAATCGTGCTCCTGTTTTGGTCAAAAAATTGGCCTTTTGGATAGCGGGCAAAAAGCCCCCTTTTTCCAAACTGTCCAAACACCTGGGCAAAAGACTCTCCCCAATCGAGAATCTCGGAAACTTACTTTTCTCAAGTATTAGGGTGTCAATTCCGGCATCGGCGAGAATGGACGCTGCCATTGTCCCTGCTGGTCCTGCTCCTAAAATGACTACTGTCCTATCTTTCATCTCTCTCAGTCTAATTTTTCTGGCACTTGAGAATGGTGTGGTAACTATCGCCGATGAGCTCAAAAGTCTCCACCACTTTAAGCCCACTGGCATCAATCAATTTTTTCATCACATCGATGCTGTACATCTTCGAGTTACCGTTGGCCATTGTCGTAAAGTAGAGCGAAGTAGCGATTAGACAATACTCCGCAGCTGGGTATTTTTGGTTGTTGAAGAAAGGCTCCAAAATGTACACGTTGGTGTTTTCATCTATCGCCTGATGCACATTCTTCAGGATTTGAAGAATCTCAGCTTTCGAGAAGCAATCTAGAAACTGGCTCATCCAAATAGTGTCTGCCCCTGGGGGGATTTTCTGGAATGGATCGAGCAAGTCAATAGGATGATAGTTGACATTTTTCCCTAATCCTTTTTCTTCAATCTTCTGACGTGCTACATTGAGCTGGATGGGCAAGTCTAGCAGCGTCACAGCCAATTCTGGATTCCGCTCCTTACAGGCCATTGCCCACTTCCCGGTATTGGCCCCAATGTCAAAAATGTGCTTTGGGTTGTCCTGAAATATGATGTCCATGGCGTATGGGAATGCATCGTCAGAATAGTAGTGGTCGAATTCGAACCAAGATTTTTTCGCTGGCTCGGGTAAGGCTGATAGACCCTCATATACGGTGGGCCAATCGCCAAGGACTTTCAGGCCTGCTGGTCTCCCCTCGCGAATGCTTTCTGTTGTGAATTTGGCACCATTGTAGCACACGTCGTTCACAAAATTCATATTGACCCGAGTCAACTCATCCATCAAAATGAAAACTCCAACCTTCGTGATCTGGAAGGCGTCGCCGACTTCTTCAATCAGGTCGGATGCGAGAGCAGCTTCAATCAATACTTCTGCGCCATACTCGCTTATTTCGCAATTCTCCTGAATACTCTCAATTGTGGCGTGCCCCCTTTTCTTTCGGATGTGCTCCAATACGCCAAGTTCTTTCATAGCTACGATAGCTTGAAAAAATACAGGTCCAAATACCAGTTTTTGAGCTTTGAATTTGGCACTAAGTGCAGTTGGTGTTTTCATTTATCTTGAATGCTATTTCTTAAAACTAGTTTTCAGAATTAGATGATCCTCTTAACTTCCTGTACGTTCCCAGCCCCAGGTAGCTCATGGCAAAACCGATGACCCCGGCCATCGCAGCCAGGACTATGGCCCCCACTAGGTATTGAACAAATCCATTGTGAATAGTAGCTAAGGATATATCTTTTGAAAGGTCGAGGTATTGCGGATTATCGACAAAATTAGCTCCGACCAGATAGCTGCCATAGAGAATGAAAGGTATCATAGGCGGGATACTAATGTGTGCAGCCACGATAAAGATGGCTTTGTTCAATTTGAGAAAATGTGCCGTTGGAATTCCGACTATCAATTGGTACCCCCAAATGGGGAAAATGCCCATGAACAAACCGAATCCGATGGATGCCGCTTTTCTAAATACAGATTCTTCGCGGTTGAAAAGCTGCTCTCTCACAAACTTGTGAATGTTTTCTCGAGTAAGTTTCTTCAGAAATCGGATGGGAATGTAGTAGAGCAGTGCAAGTGTTACCAACACCGTATTCAGAACGCTGATTCGAGTGAAATCTCTTAACGGCCTGAAATGTGAAATGCGCTCTTTTCCTTCGTCATAGTGCACTTTGATAGGTTCATTCACCACCGGAATTCCTTCCCAGGCTGCCTTCACAATCACTTCTATTTCAAATTCGAACTTGGTGGTCCAGTACGACCTTTCTTTCATGGCGTGGAGCGGGTAGAGCCTGAATCCCGATTGCGTGTCAGAAAGCTTAATTCCAGTTTCGAACCAGAACCAAAAATTGGAAAACTTGTTGCCGAAGCTACTCTTGCCCGGAATGTGATCTTCGTCGAGATTGCGCGAACCAATTATCAAAGCACTGGGGTTTTTGTCCGAAGCATCTACAAGGGCTTTGATGTCATCTGGGAAGTGCTGGCCGTCGCTATCGATCGATATGAGCCTGCCGTATTTCTCCGCTCTTGCCCACTTAAATGCCGAGCGCAGTGCTTGACCTTTTCCTTTGTTGGTAGGGTGAGTGATCACGGAAATTTGATTTCCAAAGCTTTCGAGAATTTCGGCTGTGCCGTCAGTGGCACCGTCGTTCACTACCACTATGGGATAGTCAAACTGCAGTGAATCCCGAATCGTTCGGGCCAAGGTTTTTTCGTTGTTGTACGTTGGAATGGCGATGCAAACAGCCGCTGATATGTCCTTCGAAAATTCGCTCAAGCGTGTCCTGTTTCCGTGAAAACGCACTTCATCTTAAAATGAACTTTTCCACTTTCCATTTCTGAACTCGCCGAAGCTTTGATCTCACCAGTTTCTGATTGATCAATGTTAATCTTGATTTCCAAAGCTGAGCAAGTCCTTGGGTCAACCATTTCAATAAACTTAATCTGAGATGCAGATTTCATCTGAACCTTTTTGCTTATCGCTTTTTCAACGAGTTTTTTGATCAAATTTGTGATGACCACACCAGGCAGTATAGGTTGACCTGGAAAATGACCCTTGAACACTTCATGGCTTGGATCAATGCTCACTTGAGCTGTGATCAGATCATTTTCAAGCGAAACTTGGTTGATGGCGAAGATGCCTGAAGCTTTACTGGTCAATTTTATTGAGTTTGATTTCAAAATTCAAAAACTGATGGTTTAAGTCAATTCTACTTGGAACCGCATCTCCGTTTTCGTAGGTCAAATTTAAACTTCTCTTCATAGGTTTTAGCCAGCCACGTTCGCGAATTTCAAGGATTCTTTCACCTGATTCATTCAACTTGTAGCGCGCTTTGATTCCTTTTGATTTGACAATAAAATCGGTATCGTTTTTTTGTTTGACTTTCCTAGGCCAAATCAAGTTGGTCTGTGTCAATAATATGATGCTCTTTTCTAATTCTGTTATTGCCCTTCTTCGCTTGCTGAGTGCCGCAATGGTTTTCTTCCATCGTAAACCATCTTTAGTAATTTGGCCTTCCATAAGGGTAGTTCCCATTTTTGCAATTATGTCGACTTGGATTGCGCTGTCGAGTTTATTAATCACGAATAACCCACTTACCAAAACATCTTTTCGCTCTATGGATATGTCGTATACCAGACCTTCATCAGCATGCGCTGCCAATGACTTCGGAATCTGAGCATTTAGATTTCCGAGCATTAAAATGGCGTAGAATAAAAGTTGAAGTTTAGTCAATCTCGAAAGTATCTTCAGGTAAACGTTCATTCACTCGCGTATCGCTAAATTCGATCAGTGTTGAATTGCCTTGGCTTTCCATAATTTGAATCGAATTGACCAAAAGATCTGACTTTGTGAACTCGATATTCATTTGGGAGATGTAGTCTTGCATAAATGCATCAGATGGTACGAGCTCTACTAGGTATGAACCGGGTGTTTCGAGATAGGTTTTTGAAAATTTTGGGTCATCGAGAATGGTCCCCTCCACGGCAGAAATGATCAGTTTGTTGATGTCTTCAAAGACTTTGTTGGCACTTATATCGTAGTGCGAAGACTTTCCACTGTCATCAATCGATATTTGGCCCCCTTCTAGAATGATGGTATAAGAAAAAGGATGCATATATGACCATCTCAGCGAGTTTGGCTTTTGAAATGCAATGTTGCCTTCTGAAACAATCGGATTTTTCATCACTCTCAAAACTTTCTTCTGGGTAAATTTTGACTGAAGTGTATTCGTTGTTTTAGAAACTTCAACCAAGGCTTTTTTAAAAGATGTTGTATCAGCCATAGACTGAACCTGGCCGAAAGCATTCGTCAATAAAATAGCAAAGGATATTACGAGTACATACTTCTTCACTGTTCTGATATTTGTTTCAGTTTTCCGACGGGTAGAATGGTGAGATTTCTCTTTTTGCAAATATTCAAAAACTGATCCAGAGTTGAATCAGCGCCTTCGAGCCGATCGTGCAAGAGCACTACATCCCCTGCGCGCACTTTGTTTCCGAGCTTCTCGCCGAGTGCTTTTCCCGCCTTTTTTACCGTGTCGTATGATCTCACGTTCCACCCGACAAGTTGCATTCCAGTTTTGTTTAAGGCCTTTGCTATACGGGGATTCATGACACCAAATGGGGGTCTGAAAAGTTCACAAGTTAAGGACGTATGCATTTGGATGAGCTCATTCGTTTGCTCCATTTCCAAGACAATATCGCTAGGTGATTTTATAGGAAATGTATTGCTATGCGAAAAGGAATGGTTCCCGATCTCGTGGCCTTCATTTACTATTTGTTTGAAAATTTCGGGATACCGCTCGATGTTCTTTCCGATACAAAAAAAGGTAGCCTTCGCTTGGTGCTTACGGAGTACATCCAGCACGGGTAGTGTATTGAGGTTGGGGCCGTCATCGAAAGTGATAGCCATAGCACCTGAATTAATGCGGCCTTTATGAAATCCCCGAGCGAAAAAATTGAGTTGAATAAAATAGACACCGCAAAAAATAATCAGCGCAAAAATTGATCCCATCCAAATTAGGATGGAATGCGGAAGAATCTCTAGAGAACTTAACGCCACTGCTGCCCCGCACGTAAATATGAAGATGAATAGGGAAATTAAAAATGGGCTTTTCTTCAAACCGATAAAAGGTAGAGACTGTGATTGTGACCAAGATAATTATTGTAGATCAAAACTTTTCGAGCCTTCGTTTTATTAGGCGCATTCACCCAAATCACGGGATCAATTTTTTGGCCTTTCATAAGCCTGTCTCCAATCGCTAGTCCAACGGCACTTGCCGTGTGAAATTCTCCACTGATTTCTTTGAAGGCTCCAACTCCAACTCCATTCGGAAGTTGAGAAAGTAGTACCTGACTAAACGGATCAACTTTGCCCGTCACAGTTCCCAACAAGGCAATATCTAAATCGCTATCCACCTTGTGCTTCGCGATAAAACCTTGAATTTTATCCCGAAAGTCATCTTTTCCAAGAACTTCAAAAGTTAGAAGGTCTTCAATCTTTGTATGTCCTTTTTGAGCTTCGCGACTTAAGAGGAAGAACCCTGCTCCTTCACCTACTTTCTTGAGGTAGGCTGACGGTTTGTTCAGACAAAGCTTTTGGTGCAATTCTTTTACGATGGGGCTCAGTTCATCGCTTCCACCTACCAAGACGTTGTCTCTTCCTTCTTTGATGTACATTATTCCATCCATCAAAGCATTTTCAAAAGAGTGACCACGGTTGGAG
>CBDDKU010000007.1:0-126666 GCA_965230375.1 Cryomorpha sp. | reverse complement strand
CACGCTGATATCGGCATGAGATTCGCGAAGCTGGTTTACTTCACTCATAAACTCAATAGGCGCTGAAGGGTATTGCTCAATGGCCGCTTTGATGTGATCCAAACGGTTTCCATTCTCGTTGTGGATTTTCTGAATTCCAGACAAAGCACGCTTCAATTCTGCTACATCGGCCTGAAAGTCCATAACGCTCGACTTGTCCTGAGCCAAAAGGGTTTGGTTATCGAGTGGAACAACGGTAAATGATACAGACGGACAAAGCTCCGAAAATTCTCCATCGACATATTTCAACGCGCGAACGCTGTATATGCCCGGAAGGGCTAACATTCCTTCGTCTGGAGAAGAATATCTCCCACGCTTTCTTTGTGAAAGCTTAATTGGTGAAGTCGTTGCATGACGCAGATTCCATGCTATTCGGTTTACTCCTGTGGTCGGGTTTGCTTTCATACGACGAACGAGCTTACCGTTTGCATCTGCTATCTCAAACAAGATGTACGGGTCATCTTCCCTGTCTTCTTCTCTCAAGGTATCGATACTCGGATAGTCTATCTTCTCGCCAGATTTACGCTTGGCCTTTTGCTCTTTGAGACGCTTGCTTTTAGCCGTGGTGATCGTAGTATCGCCAATGTAGTAGGTAAACACCGCACCATACTTTGGGTTCGGAGCTGAATATAGATTCTCTCCTTGGCTTCCTTTACCTGTTAATCCCATTCGATTTGATTCGACGTAGAGCAATGCTTCGCGTGGAGAGAATATCTTTCCATCCATTTTCAAAGTCTCTTCATCAAAGTTTCGCAGACAAGAATAGTCATCAAGCACGTAGAACCCACGTCCAAAACTCGCCAGAACTAAATCGCTTTCGCGTCTTTGAATGGCTATATCACGCACAGCTATAGTTGGAATTCCCGCTTTCAGTTGGGTCCAGTGTTGCCCGCCATCCGAGGTAAAAAACAGTCCAAATTCGGTTCCCACAAAGAGAAGATCTGGATCGATATGATCTTCTGCAATGCTATAAACAGAGCCTCGCTCAGGCAAATCTGAACTTATCGATGTCCATGATCTACCCTTATTGGTACTCTTCATCACATAAGGCTTGAAGTCACCATTTTTATGATTGTTGAACGCGGCATAAACCACATTCTCATCATGCTGAGAAGCAATTAAGCTGTTGACATAGGTTCTGGCAGGAACTCCCGAAATGCCATCAACTTTTGTCCAATTTGCCCCATCATCTTCTGAGATTTGAACAAGTCCATCATCTGTACCAACGTAAAGCAGCCCTTGTTTGATAGGTGACTCATCCAGGGCAACGATATTTCCATAAATGGAAGTAGACTTGTTTTTCATTACCGCTTCGGGCTCCCATACTCGCCCCATTACTTCAAGCTGATTTCGATCGAGCTGACGCGTCAGATCGGGACTGATGGCTTTCCACGAATTTCCGCGATCATCACTCTTGAAAAGCACGTTTGCGGCAAAGTACAGTCGTTTTGGGTTATGCGGGCTGATCAGCAATGGAGCATCCCAGTTCCATCGATAAGCCTTCTCTCCTTTCTGAGGCTGTGGTTGGATGGCAACGCGCTCTCCACTGGCTTTGTCGTATCGTACCAGCCACCCATACTGAGCTTGGCCATATACAATGTTCGGATCTGTTGGGTCTATTTGCGGCTCAAAGCCGTCTCCCCCGTTGGTGATGATCCAATCACTATTCATAATCCCGTGATTGCTGGTCGTTCTCGATGGACCACCCTGGGTATTGTTGTCTTGGGTTCCACCATAGACATTGTAAAAAGGCTTGTCGTTGTCAACAGCTACTTTGTAAAACTGCGTAACCGGGAGATTATCGAAATACTTCCAATCTTCCGCTGCATTCCATGTTTCGTATAGTCCACCATCACAGCCTACACGCCAGTGGTCTGGGTCGTTTGGATTGATCCAAATACAGTGATTATCGACGTGTTTACTCTTCTCACCAGTCTGAACAAAGGTCTTACCACCATCTTCGGTGTGGTGGAGCCAAGTATCCATGGAAAAGACTTTGTCAACATCAGTCAGATCACAAATGATCTCCTGGTAGTAGTTTCCACTGGTTTGGTGGTCAGACATTTTCGTCCAACTCGCTCCACGGTCTGTACTTTTAAAGAATCCACCACCTTCGGTAGCCTTGATGATAGCGTATACCACATCTGGATTAACCGGTGAAATATCCATTCCTATTCTCCCCAGATCGCCACTAGGCAATCCATTCGAAAGCTTATTCCAATTGGCACCGCCATCTACCGACTTGTAAATGGCTGTCTCTGGACCGCCATCTATGTAAGTCCACACATGTCGGCGGCGCTGATGAGCCGTGGCATAAAGTACATCCGGATCTCTCGGATCCATATGAACTTCATTAAAACCAGTATGCTCTGAAACTTCAAGCACTTTCTCCCAGTTCTCTCCTCCGTCAGTGGTCTTGTAAATCCCTCGATCTCCACCAGGACTCCACAATGGACCATAAGCCGCCACGTATACGATGTCATCGTTCTCCGGGTGGATTGCGAACATCCCAATGTGCTCCGATTCCTTAAGCCCCATATTCTTCCAGGACTTCCCTCCATCAACTGATTTGTAGACTCCATCGCCGTAAGCAACAGAACGTTGATTATTATTCTCACCCGTTCCGACCCAAAGTACATTTGAATTTGTCGGAGACATCGAGATACATCCGATGGAATAAGATCCCTGACTATCGAAAATCGGGTCAAAAGTGGTTCCGTTGTTCGACGTTTTCCAAACACCCCCACTGGCTATGGCGAGATAATATTCAGAATGTTTGTTTGGATTTACTGCGATATCGGAAATTCTTCCAGAAGTCAAGGCTGGCCCGATATTACGCAATTGGAGCCCGCTGAACGTTGATGATTCAAATCGCGGCTTTTCCGATTTATCACCTTTTTTTTGGGCATAACCTGCCGAAGCCCAGATCAGGGCTGCAGCGAGCAGATAAGAAAACTTCATTATAGGTTGATGGTTTGTTTTAAGCCATGAATATACGAGGCTAAACAAGGTGCACCAAACCCAAAAAAAATTAAAAGGGTATCCTTAGTTTTTCACCGGAGCCAACCGCTTGTCGTAAGCTCCAGTTCCAAGCTCGTGTAAGAGAGTGAAATGGCTTTTCAGCGCCCTGGCAAAGGTCTTGTGTGAATTGTAAGGAACATTGAATTCCCGAGCTGTCTCACGCACAATCTTCGATATGTTTCGGTAGTGAACGTGGCAGATGTTTGGGAACAAGTGGTGCTCAATTTGATAGTTCAATCCACCGATAAACCAAGAAAACAAACGTGCGCCATTAGCAAAGTTTGCCGTCGTCTTCATTTGGTGAATGGCCCAGTTGTTTTCCATCGAACCATTCTCATCGGGAATCATATACTCTGTTTCTTCAACGACGTGTGCAGCCTGGAAAATGAGAGCCAAAGTGAGCCCACAGATAAAGTGCATGAGTAGGTATCCGATAATTACCTGCCACCAAGTAATATCCGACAACCAAATCGGGAGCACTAGCAAGAGAATGAAATACCAGATCTTGTGAATAATAATCTCTGTCATGGCAGACTTGAAAGTCAATCCATTTCCTTTCAGCAAGTCTTTGCGCTTGTAGCGAATTATCTGATCAAAATCCTTTCCAAGTGACCAATAAACAGTCATCAATCCGTAAAGCAAAGGAGCGTAAAAGGCTTGAAATTTGTGAATAAACCATCTATCCTGCTCTGGGCTTAAGCGAATCACGCTAAGCTCAATATCTTCGTCCATTCCCGGTACATTGGTGTATGAGTGGTGAAGCACATTGTGTTGGATTCGCCAGTTCTCACGGTATCCACCAATAAAATGGATGCAATTTCCCATCCATTTATTAACTGTTTTATTCTTGGAGTACGAACCGTGAATCGCGTCGTGCATTACAGATAATCCGATTCCAGACATCCCGAAGCCCATGAGCGACCACATAATCATCGATAGCCAAACCGAAGAAACGACACCAGTAAGCATCATGATTAGGGGTATGAAGTATAAAGACAACATAAAAACTGTCTTCAGCTTCATGTTCCAGTTACCGTATTTGGAAATACCGTTTTCTTTGAAATAAGCATTAACTCTTGAACGGAGTTCTTTAAAGAATTCGGGTTGATCTTGGAGATTGAACTTGATCGATTTCGTATTCATCCTTGGTACTAAATAAAGGCCCGAAGGCTTAAAAAATACTGTATAAAACAGCATTTTACAGTTTCGGGTACAAAGAAACGGAAAAAAGAACAGGCTGATTACCCTTGATCAGTTAATTTATCCACGCACTATAGTCCAAAATCGAAGGTAACTCCTGCTCTCATCCACCTGCCAGGCTGCTGAACTCCACCTAAATCGTAGAAGTGTTGATTGAATAAATTGGAAACCTGAATAAACAATCGTGCTTTCCCAATTTTGGGACTTAGCCTAAGATCCGTTAAAAACACTGGCTCATAGTCCTTCATGCTTCCATCTACTTGGGTAAACTCACCTACTCGATCTTGGTATGACATGTTTAGGTCAAGATCTACAACTTTCCAAAAAGTAAAGTGAAAACCTAGATCAAATTTTGATTCGAGATAGTCTAAGACGTAAATTGATTCAATCCCAACTGAATCGTAATCGGCTGTGAGATAGGTATAATTTGCACTAACGGCTTTCAGTGGTGACGTTTCACTGACTTTGGAGATATCAAATCGCAAAGCTGTTTCGACACCCGACATATCAAGCTCAGAGATGTTCGATGCGATCAGATCACCATCAGGTGCGAAGCGAATCCAGTCTATCAAATTCTCCCCCCTTCTATTAAACATTGCAACATGACCATTTCCCCAATCGCGATCGATATGAACACCGACTTCCAAATTGATCGAAGACTCAGGGTTTAACCCGGGGCTTCCAACTGCACCACCCAAATTGTAGTAAAGCTCTGTATAAGAAGGCACTCTAAAGGCTCTATTTGCAGAAATGTATGGTCGGAAAGTTTCGGACACTTGATACGCAATGTCAGCTCCCGGAAAAATCTCATCACCATAGTCGCTGTTGGTGTTAAACATGGCACCAGCCGAAATAAACAGACGCTTTCCGGCGTAATTGTGCTCGATATAGACGCTTTGGTTTTGTCGATCTGCCCCGTTGGTATAAAATGCTGATGGATGCTCCCCACTTACTTCTTCGGTATTGTCTAGTGGTTCACCAAGCACATTGCTCTTTATTCGCTCATCGCGATAATCGTAGCCAATACTCGTAGTTCCAAACTTCCAGTCATAGCTCATATTCAACTCTCCACCAAATACGTCTGACTGATGATAGTTGTGTCCTGTGTACCAATTTATGGTATCGCCTTCATTGCTTGCAAAGCCACCACCCGGCAGTCTGTGGTAGTAACCTTCGTCTTCTCTAAAAAGTTCGAATCGATCATTGTGAACGCGGTAATATGCCTTTGGCGAAATTCGCAAAGAACCAAAGTTTACGTGACCACCTGCAGATACAAACTGAGCCTTGGTAGCTTCGTACTGATCAGGGAATCGCGTTGAATAAAAGTTTTGTGCTCCAAATTCTTTGTCGTTCTGACCAATGTTGAAAAACCACTTCGAGTTTTCAAGGTTCACATCAGTTTGCCAGAAAAAGTTAGTGATCGCGAAGTCCTGATTTCGCTCTGGACCATCGGCCTGTATTCGCATCACACTAAAGCTATGTGCGTGCTTTTCATAGGCCAATACAGCCGATGCCCCACCTTGCAAATAACCAAAATCACCAGCTTCCAAATTTGCTCGAACTCGGCTTTCCGTTGGATTCTTGGTGATGATATTAATAGCTCCAGCAAAAGCTCCTGGACCGAACACTCTCGAAGCCCCACCATATACCACCTCAATTCGCTCGATGTCCATCAATTCAATAGGAAGGTTAAGTTGGTGGTGCCCTGTTTGGGGATCCGACATCTTCACCCCATTGAGCAAAATAGCGACTTGCTTAAAGCTAGAACCTCGCAAACTTACATCAGCCTGCACTCCATTTGGACTCCGCTGACGGATATCGAGACTGGTTATAAATTCGAGTAATTCAGGAAGTGACTCTACTGGAGCATCTTCAATCTGCTGTCTGGTAATCACTTGAATGGTCCGAGCCGCTTCAGAAGCACCAACTTCGGTTCTCGATGTGGAAACAACGACTTCTTTTAATTCCGTTGATTCCTGAGCAAAGGTGGAACAAGAAATGGCCAGCGCCGGTATTAGGATGTTTAGTTTTAGCTTAAAATTCATAACTGGTTAGTCCAAAAATTTAAGCCGGCAATGATAGAAAAAATGCTGTACAGAAATGGGGGAAACACAGAAAAAATAAGGAGAAACGAGTCTACGAAACCCTAGTATTTACTTGGATTCTTCATTAAAATCACAAGTCGCGCAGCCTTGATTTCGTCTCGACAAAATCATCCTTCTGGCTCCCCAGAATACGACTACTGCGAAAAGTGTCAAAACGACTATTTCCTGCCAATCATTGTTCATATTCTCAAGATAAGAAATGAAATGTTAAGAATGCGGAGACGTATGCGAGTAAAGTCATATACACCGTTTGAATAAGCGGCCATTTTATTGACTTCGTTTCACGGTAGACCACTGCGACAGTACTCATGCACTGCATAGCAAAAGCATAAAAAATCAGTAATGACCAGACCATAGCTAGGGTGAACACGGGTGTCCCATCTGGTTTCTTTTCTCCCTTCAGCAAGTCCTGTAAGGATTCAATGTCTTCGTCGCTGTCACCAATACTGTATAGCGTGGCCATGGTAGAAACGAATACTTCTCGTGCTGCAAAGCTGCACACTAGGGCGATTCCAATTTTCCAGTCATAACCTAAGGGTTTGATGACCGGTTCTATCCATTTTCCAATTATTCCTGCATAAGATGCCTCCAGCTCTGCTGATGCCAAAGCCTGATCGTAATCATCTTGCGTTATTCCCATCTGTTCAGATGGTTCGGGCACGGCGTTTCTAGCCTCTGCCATTTGCTTGGTTGGCCCATATGAAGCCAATACCCATAATACGATTGAGATGGCTAAAATGATCTTACCTGCTTCGAAGACAAATGTTTTCGATTTCTCGAAAGCAGTCAACACAACAGTCTTCAAATGGGGGTACTGATACCTCGGTAGTTCTAAAACCAATCCTCCATTCCGATAACTCTTCATGAACAGCTTCATAACAAAAGCCGAGGCGAGAGCTGCAGCTATACCCAAAATGTACAGAAAGAACAAGGCCAGTCCTCTGGGGTCAAAAAATCCACCATCCGAATCGGGAAATAGCAGTCCAATAAGGATAATGTAGACCGGAAGCCGAGCCGAGCAACTCATAAAAGGAGTAACAAATATGGTGATCAGCCTGTCCTTGGTATTTGAGATCGTACGTGCGGCCATTATACCAGGAATTGCGCAAGCGAAACCTGAAATCAAAGGAACCACACTACGTCCATTCAATCCAAAAGGCCGCATCAATCTGTCAGTGATGAATACCGCCCTGGCCATGTAGCCTGTTCCTTCCAAGATGGCCAGGAAGGTAAACAACAAGGCTATCTGAGGAACAAAAATAACGATCCCACCTAATCCTGGTATTATACCTTCAGTCAACAAATCAGTCAGGACACCTGCAGGAAGTCCATTTTTGACCCAATGTCCGAGAAATGCAAAACCATTATCTATCCAATCCATTGGTGCTTCAGCCCAAGTAAAAATAGATTGGAACAATAAAAACATGATTGCACCAAAAATGAAAGCACCCCAAAACTTGTGTAAAAAGATCGCGTCGAGTTTGCGGCTGATCTCAGGAATTGGCTTGATGGGTTTTTTTACGCATTTCGAGATAATCTCATCAACCTTCTTGTACCTCAGCTCCGTCTCAATAGATTGCGCATTTTCAGAATCGAAACTAAATTCTTGAGCGAGTTCGTCCAGTCTTTCCCTATGCTCTATTTCCGTTTCTTCAGTCCTGAATTTTAGAACCTGAAGAGCGCGATAGGCGTTGGGCTGATTCGTGAGGCCGGCAACTTTCAATAGAAGCTCTTCATTTTCCAGGTCAGTATGGTCAATGACAGTCCGCCCTACTTTAAATTCACCACGCATCATAGCCGACTTGATCTCTTCAATTCCCTCACCTTTATCGGCAGATGAAATAAATACAGGAACTCCCAGGAGTCTTTCGAGCATGTTCTTGTTAAGCGATATCTGCTGGCGATCAGCTTGATCAGCCATATTAAGAACCACTGCAAGGGGGTAGCCCAGATCGATAAGCTGAGTAATCAAGAAAAGGCCACGCTCGAGATTCGACATATCCACCACAGCCAATACAGCATCAACATTCGTCTTTTTTTCAAGTCCACTTAAGACGCGAAATACGACACGTTCGTCTTCTGAACGCGGAAATATATTGTAGGTACCTGGTAAGTCAATTATGTTTAATGAGCGGCCATCGCGCTTGAAAACACCGGTTTTCTTATCGACCGTGACGCCAGGATAATTCCCTATTTTTTGATTGAGACCGGTAAGGCTATTAAAAATGGTGGTCTTACCGACATTAGGAACACCCGCAAGCGCAATAGAAGTTGGAGCTGATTTATCTCCCATTGTAGTGTTTACCCGCTATGAGTTTACTTTAACTCTGATAGATTGTGCTTCGTCTTTTCGAAGAGCGATAACGGTGTTGTCAATCTGAAATGCCATTGGATCTCCAAAAGGAGCTTTGAGAAGCAACTGAATTGACTTTCCTGGAAGGAACCCCATTTCACCGAGTCTCCGTCCGATTTCAGATGAATCAACTTGTAAAATCTCAACAACTTCCTTTAGCAGTATACTGTCAGCCGTCATATGAACCGAACTGTTCTATTTAAAATGAGTCTAAACAACTGCAATAATACGAGAGAATTAGGAATCGACAAAGTATCAGATTCAATATACCGTAATCAAGGTATTAGGTAATCTAAAACCATATTTATGATCTAGAACACCATGGATGAGCAGATTTTTTGCTCATAAATTGTATGTTCGCAAAAACTCTACAATTATGAACGCTGCACAGGCGCATTTGGCTCTAAACCACCTTCCAGTCTTCGCAACAGTATTTGGAATGATTAGTATTCTGATCGGACTGATTCTTAGAAACCACGGAGTTAAAAACCTTGGTTTAGTTTTCTTAATTCTTGCAGGTATAACCGCTATTCCTGCAGTGAGCTCTGGAGAAGAAGCGGAAGAAATTGTAGAAAAAATGAACATAGAAGATGGCATTCACGACATCATCCATGAACACGAAGAAAAAGGAGAAGGTGCTCGCACGCTTGCTTTGATTCTTGGAGCTTTGGCTATAGTGGCTTTATGGGCCAATCTCAAAAAGCGCTCATTTGCCCAATTACTATCACTTATTGTACTCGCCGGATCTATTGGTAGTGCTGGCTATATGCTAATAGCTGCAAAAACGGGTGGAGAGATTAGACACCCAGAAATTAGAGATGGATTTAAGCAAGAAGCGGGAGAACACGACCACTCTGAATACGACGGTGATTAATCAACTTAACCTTATATTTGACCCACACCTAAAAACCAAGACATGAAAAAAATTGCTCTAATGTTCCTTTCTGCAGTTATCATCGCTAGCTGCGGAACAAGCAAAAAAGAGGAAATAAACCGGCTCCAAGAAGAGAACGAAGCACTTCAAAGTGAATTAGAAGTTAAAGACTCTACGCTCACACTGTTTGAGGAAAGCTTCGCCAGCATCCAACAAAACCTTGCTCTTATTAGCCAAAGAGAAGATAATATCGAGGTGAGTATGGGTGACCTTAAAGAAGGTACTGACACAAGAGAAGCGATTACAAAAGACATTCAGGCTATCAACAACCTATTGGCGGATAATAAGTCGACTATCGATAAAATGGATCGTCAGCTTAAAGAGTATGGTACAGAATCTGAAAGCATGAAGAAAATGCTTAATCAGCTCTCAGAAGATATTGAGAGCAAGGAAGAAGAAATAGCTTACTTGAAAGAAAATCTGACCGCTGCAAATTTCACAATTGAAATCTTGAATGAAATGTTGGACTCAGCTGAATTTAGAAATGAGATTCAAGCTGACATTATCCAAATTCAGGCAGATGAATTAAACAGAGCATATTTTGCGATTGGTACTTTCAAAGACCTTAAAGACAATGGAGTTCTTGAAAAAGATGGGTCGATCATCGGAATGGGTGGTACAAAACAGTTGAAAGATGATTTCAACTCAGATTTCTTTGCAGAAGTTGATATCACTCAGGCAATGAGTATACCACTCAATGCCGAGAAGGTTGAGATTGCTACTACACACCCTGAAGACTCTTTCGTCTTGGAAGGTGAAGAAGAGAAAACTCTAAAGATCACAGACCCATTCAAATTCTGGAGTGCGAGTAAGTACCTCGTAGTGATCATCAAGTAAGATCGAATCGAAATATTGGAATAAAAAAAAGCCCCGCTCGTTTGCGGGGCTTTTTCAACCAATCATTTTAACCAATCAGAATAACCAGTTCTGAATGAAATAAGATGCTTACAATCCCTATAACGGGGATAAACGTTTTAAGTTTCACGCTTTGTGATTTTTTTTGAATTTTCATTCGCAATGCGAAAGAATCTTAAAAATCATCACGCCGACGCGATTCTTACTCTATATACAATCAAAGATTAATTCCCCCCACCCCTTAAATACAAAAAACCCGCCTCGTTTGGCGGGTTTTCTGTTTAACCAATCATTTTGTTCCAATCGTGTCGAACGACACATAATGAAATAAGATGCTTACAATACAAGTATACTTCAACTTTCGTACCAAACGATGGTGTAAAACAAGACTTATCGACTTTTTATCGTCGAAAACTAATCACTGATAATCAGCACATTAAATTATTTAGGTATTAAAAACCTGTAGTTTTACACAAAAAGTCAAGCGTTATAAAGGATTGTTTTTCAACAACCCATTCCTTTTCTATGACTTTGTATAAGATGAGAACATCCAGTTCTTCTTCTCAAGCCTGGTCACCATGTTTCTCATGAGTGTTTCTGTACCCAAATCTCCAAACTCAGTAGCAACATCTGCAACGTCGATCATGAATGACAAGAGTATTTGATAGTCATTCAGCATATCAGGAATCATGTCGTCCGATTTAACCGTGCCAGTGGGCTCTTCTATTTCGGCATGCTCAAGAAACTCAGCGAGTGTGCTTAGCGGACGGAAGCCCAGAATACGCACTCTCTCAGCAATCTCATCAATTGCAGCAGCAGTATCTAGATACTCTTCTTCTAGCTTTTCGTGGATCTCGAAGAAGTCTTCGCCAACTACATTCCAGTGGTAGTTTCTAATTTTTTGATAGACTACTGCGTAATTAGCCAATAGCAGATTTAAGGCTCCAACTATTTCGCCTGCTTCTTCCTGATTGAATCCTAATTTATCGAATGTTTTCTCTTTAACTTGATTTTCCATATTTCTGCTTTTTTCAAAGGTTGATGATACAGCAAAGATACGGCCATCGGGCGAGAAAACAGATAGAAGTACCCTATCTCAAATTTGGAAAAAATGATAGTTAAGCGGGGATGGAGTTTCGCTCTTTAAGAAGCGTTCTCCCTTCTTCGATAAACAAATCAAAGAAACACTGAATATCCGCTGCACTTAGGTCCGGGTTTAGCAGAATTAGTCGAATGCTCAAGCCGGAATCCAAACGGCAATAGTTTACCATAGCCTTACCACTCTTCAAAAGTCGGTAACGTATAGATTCATTGAAGCCATCAGCATCAATACCCTCTGGAGTAATAAAACGGAAATTTACATTGAGCGATTGCGTAGAGAACATCAGTTCGAGATCCGGTGAATCTTTAACTATTTCTGTTGCATATTCAGCTAAGTCAAACAAGTGCTCTATACGGCTTGCATAACCCATATCACCAAAATACTTCCAGGCTAGCCACAATTTTAAAGCATCCACTCTCCTACCGCATTGCAAGGAGTTGGGTCCAAAGTCGTAGGCGGAAGTATCGTTTTCATGATAAATGTAATCGGCTGCATGAGTGCGAATAGACTCCCCCATAATTCCATTGCTCTTCACGAGGAGAGCTGAACAAATCAAAGGGATGTTCATCAGTTTGTGCGGATTCCACGAGAATGAATCAGCTCGATCGAGACCATCAAACAGGTGTTGCCTTTTTTTGCTGAGAATAGCACTTCCACCCCAGCTTCCATCCACGTGCAGCCAAATCTTGTACTTTTCAGCTACATCAGCAGCCTCATCAATGGCGTCAAAGGATCCTGTTTCTGTGGTACCTGAAGTACAGCAAACCATCAGCGGAGTAAACCCTTCCGAAACGGCTTTCTCGATCGCCCTTTCTAGTGCATCTCCTCGCATTCGCCCATCGCCATCCAAGTCAACTTTAAAAACACCATTTTGCCCGATGCCTATAGTATTGGCGCCTTTGAGCATCGAAAAATGACTACGGCTAGAGACAAATATGGCCAGCTTGGGCAAAGAGCTAAGGCCTTCGGCTTTGGCTTGGGGAAATTTTGAGTTGCGGGCGAGCAACATTGCTACAAGATTGGTATTGCTCCCACCTGTCATCAACGCTCCTTCTCCAATATTCCACCCCGTGTAGGAGATCATTTTTTGAATGATTTCCTGCTCCATTAGTGTCGCCACTGGAGCTACTTCGTATGTGTACATAGAAGTATTGGTGAGAGATGTTATAACCTCACCAATAAATGCGGGAAAGTTAAAGCCACCAAACAATTGGTTGAGATACGATGAGTGATTTGTTCGAACAGCATATTTTAAATACTCACGAACCTGATTTAGCATTTCAGTGTCAGAACCTTCCGTACCCAAACCCAAATCGAGCTTTTCTTTCAACTCTTCAGGTTTGTGGTAATCGATCACCTTCGCATCAGGGTTTCGACCTTCGCTAACCCAGTCTTGAATTAGCTCAAATATATCCTGGAGCACTTTTCCCTCCTGATTCAATTCCATTCCTTTTGCTTGAATGCAAATTTTTCGCGTACAAAACTACGATACTTTATTTGCTCAGTCATCTTTTGAGCGCCAAATGAATCGACTAGCCTGGTAATCAAAATAATCCCAACGTCCGTTCTCGTGCTGGAGCTTTACTACTCGGTGGTCTAAAATCTCGCTATCTACATATATCGGGTTTACCAACGTATCCCCACCACTGTTGAGTACCATGACCAATGAGTCTGCTACTAAGAAAGTATCGCCGAGTCTCTCAACCAAATCAAATTGTGGTTGAAGCACATACTCTCCATTTTTACCAATCAACCCGAACTTTTCCTTGTAGATAACAATCGCTGTGGAATCTCGGAAGTCACCAGCCCTATCGAATTGGTAGTCGATAACCAGCTCTACATCAGAATTGGCGTAGCCCCATTTTCCACGCTTCTTCACTGCCGTCAAGGTCGAGTCGTAGACACCGACGTCTTGAAAAATGGCCGGAAATGTCTTTTGACCCGAAGTATCTATAATACCTACACCTTCCTTTTGGAAGACTTTGGCGTGTCCATTAACAAATTTGGACTCTTTAAAAGCGATATCGCTAAAGGCATATTTGAATGGTACAACTGTATCAGCCTCAGTATTAATGAAACCATATTTTCCTTTGAAGGCTGCGAGAGCTAGCCCCTCATGAAAATCACCCAACCTGTCATAGAGACTGTCAGTGAGTGTGCCGTTTTCATCAATCAATCCAAATTTCTGCGCTCTTCGCGTTCTAGATGGTAATTCTTTGAAGTTGGGTTGTTCAATCCATTGATATTTAAATTCTGAAGCCGGATTTCCAAGAGAGTCAATCACCCCAAAAAAGCCGTTTCGCTCTACTACAGCATAGCCACCGTTGAAGTCAGCGGCATTGTCGTAAACAAAAGGAATGACGATTGCTCCACTGGCATCAATGTACCCGTAGGCAATACCGTTGTGGGCGTAGTACTTTCCCGAGCCATATTCACCTAGCTCTTCGTATTGCGGTTCCACCGTCCATTGACCGAATCGATCGATAATCCCCCAGGTTTCACCTTTTTCCACTATGGCGTGCCCCTTTTGGAAACGACTTCCATCCGTGAGCCCCAAATCAGCTATTACCGCTCCATTTTTATTGATGTATTTTACTTCATCGCCCACTCCCACCAAGGCTAGGTTCTCCGAATAGGGCTCAACCCAATCATAAACTGGTGGAATCGCAATTTCGCCAGACTCAGTCATAAAGCCCCATGATCCGATTATCTCGATAGGATAAAATCGCGTGACAGTCGCTTCAAATTCAGCTTTGAGCTCATCCATATACGGGTACTCCGGATATTTCAGGCTGAAAGCAGCCAGGGTACTTGCCGTCAGTTGATCTATTTCAAGTGCAAAAACTTGCTTCCAGGCTTGTCCGACATACGGGCTGTCTGGGTTTTCCTGAATAAAAGATAAGTAAGACTCCACACGACCATCAGCTGTATACTTCTTGTAAAGCTCTTCCTGAGCACGATCTATATGTGGATTGCTTGGGTACTGGTTTATAAAGTCCTGATAATTTTCAATTTCTCCGGGACCCACAACTTCTTCAAATAATAACCATTCGTAAATTTCTAGCCCTTCCGCATATTGGTTTGCGTTGGGATAATTATCTAGAAAGAGTTTGAAAGAAGCAGAGGTATTCGTGTCTAAGGCTGACTTGAATGCAAGAGAATCTCGGTATACAAGGGCAAGCTCCTTGAACTCTTCAGTCTTGTGAGCGTCGTGATATACTTCCCAAGCTAGAATGGATGGCTGAGATTTTACTACCCGGAACATGGAAGAGTCGATACTCATCCGTTGACTGACAATAGCAGTCGAATCGACTCCTAAAATTGAGTAGTCACCACGTTTTTTTTCATCTAATGTGGGATAGAGCCGCTCAGCTACTTCAATAAATTTAAAAGCAGAGTCTAAATTGTGAAACGGGTTGTCGTCTCGCCCATAGATCAAACTTAGACCGTATGAAGCCGCAACAGAATCTTTTTTTAAGGCCTTTTCGAACAAGTCCTTAGCCGCAAAGTAGTTGTATATCTGAAGCGCATCAAATGCCTTCACTAATTTTCCCGAAGGCTTTATGCTAAAGCTCATCAGTAGAATAGCAAATAGAGCAAGACCTATTTTATTTCCAGACATACACTAAACTAAGAGACACAAAAAAAGGAGCCTAAGCTCCTTAGAATTTTGAATGCAAATATACTAGTTCAATTTGTTATAGTACATCATGAATTCGGCATCCCCTTCAAGGGTTGGCTTGGTAAGTTCGAGCGTCGTTTTAGCTGAATCTCTCATGCCTTGTTCTACCAAATAATCTGAATAGGTCAATACGCCCTCTCTCAAGAGTTTGCGCTCCGTACTATTTAATGATGTCATGTCTCTCGTATGGAGAACTTTTCCAGCTTCTTTGAAGTCCATTTGAGCTTCTCTGACGTTTCTCATTTCCACCTTGCAGTAGCCGAGCATCATCCATGCACCAGCATCTTCAGGGTCGAAATCGCAAATTGAGTCGTAATACCTCTTTGCTCTCGAATATTTTTGATCTGACATCAGCCCACCAGCTTCTGCAATTGCTGATTTTTTGAGTTCGGTGAAGTACAAATCATTTTCATCAAACAAAGCCCCTTCCGGGTCTTTTCTTCGGTATTTCGCTGCCCACTTCAAAGCGTTACGGAATGCTTTTTCTGGCGGGTAATCTTCGTTGTACTCTTCAAGCTGACTGATTTCAAAGTAAGCCTTTGAGAGATATAGATATGGCTCAGGGCTTTTACGCAAATCGTCATCATCTGCATATCTTTCTGCTTTACTAATCAGTTTCTCATACTTTTCATCCATGTAGAGTATTCGAAGATCATCGAAAGTTTCCTCCTGGGCTTTTGCATAAATTGAAGCTAGTACAAGACCAGCTGCTAATGAGATTTTAATTAATAATTTCATGTTGAACGGTTTGATTTACCTTTGTCTTCCAAATATAGTACCTAAATATGGCGAACCACGAAAAAAGGCATTTTTTCGCACTTCTCCCAGCTTATTGACAGCATATGCGGATAGACATTATCACAGCGCTTCCAAGCTTACTTCACAGCCCTCTGAATGACAGTATAGTAAAGCGTGCACAGACCAAAGGTCACGTTGAAGTTCAGGTTCACGATTTAAGGGATTACAGCACGACTAAGAGCCGTACAATAGATGACTATGCCTATGGCGGTGGAGCTGGAATGGTAATGGCTGTGGAGCCAATTCTGCGGTGCATCGATACCCTCAGGAAAGAGCGCAACTACGATGAGCTGATTTACATGACTCCAGATGGAGAGACTTTTAACCAAACCATGGCTAACTCACTCTCTCTTAAGGAAAACATCATTATTCTTTGCGGTCATTATAAGGGCGTTGATGAGCGAATCAGAGAACATATTATCACCAAGGAAATTTCTATTGGGGACTATGTCCTGAGCGGTGGAGAATTAGCAGCTGCAGTTGTAGCTGATGCTGTAATCAGGCTAGTGCCTGGAGTTTTGAACGATGAAACTTCAGCACTTACCGACTCATTTCAAGACGATTTATTGGCTCCACCAGTCTATACCAGACCTCCCGAGATAAATGGATGGAAAGTTCCAGATATTCTGACTTCTGGTAATCTAAAAGCTATTGAGGCTTGGCGGATGGAACAAGCCATGGAAAGAACGCGAATAAGGCGGCCAGACTTGTGGGAAAAGTTTAACCAAAATCACGATGAATAAATATATCATCAACTATATGGGTTTTGTGATATAATCTTCGTAATATTGCAGCCCGAAATTTGAGAGCACATCTATAAGGAGCGCCATGGATATTCTAAGAGAAATAACAGAGCAATTGAACGAAACTGTAGAAAGACCTGATTTTCAAGCAGGAGACACGATTACAGTTCACTATAAAATTAAAGAGGGTAACAAGGAGCGTATCCAGCAATTCCAAGGGGTTGTCATCCAACGTCGTGGATCTGGAACAACTGAAACCTTCACAATCCGTAAAATGTCAAGCGGAATTGGTGTAGAGCGAATTATCCCAGTACAATCGCCTTTTATCGATAAGATTGAAGTCAACAAGTCTGGTAAAGTTCGTAGAGCACGTATCTTCTACTTGAGATCATTGAAAGGAAAAGCTGCTCGTATCAAAGAGAAAAGATACGTTAGCAAGAAGTAATTGTACATTAAGTGTAATTAAGAAGCCTTTGACATTTGTCAAGGGCTTTTTTTTGATCTTAACCCTTCTATAGCAGCTGAATGACTGGCGATCAATCACTCTGAAAAAACTCGATGGCATGCAATTCAATGACATGCACATCATTGTAGTAGAAGTGAAGGATGTCGATATAAGAGAAGCCCAATCGGCTCATTCGCATAGCTCCTTCCTGGCTTAAGCCAATACCATGACCAAATCCACGCCCCACGAACTTGACAGAATCCACACCTAGCGGTTCAATATCAAAATAGGTGGACTTCAACTGCCAGTCCTTCCTCAATTCTTTGAGCGGAATTTCAAAGCCTGGATCCAAGAAGTAAATGTGACGATTGGGTTGATCGTAGTTTAACGCCATCGTCTTTAGAAGCTTATCACCAACATCAAAACTGTATTTGTCAGCTAAGTAGCCCAGCCATGCTTCTTTGGAAACCGATTTCTCCCAAAAATAGTGGTCACCACCAACAGAAAACTCATCCATTCGTGGCCTGAGATACGGAAGTGCACCTGACCAAACCGATTCACTACTCACCGTCTCTCCACCGCTATTACTGTGATATGCAGCTGTAATCATCTGCATTTCGCTATCGACCAACACCTTGCCACGAGTAGCTTCAACTGCTGCCAAAATGAGTGGCTCCCACCGTCCTTTTCCATGGTAGACCTGACAGTCGACCTGATCATTTAAGTTGAACCCCTCATAAAGGTGCTTTCTCAAATTGTTGAGAGCATAGGTTCTCGAGATAACGGCTTGTACCTTATAGAATTCTTCAGTTTGACCTTTTCCCGTCTCAGATTCAACAACCCCAGCGACGTACTTCTCGAGGTCAACATGATTTATCAACTTCAAACCTGATGCAGAAGAACTAACCCATAAATTGTCATCGTAAACCCGCTCCATCTTGCGCGGTTGAAGCACATATAGACGCATGTAGGTGTTTCCTTCTGTGGCTTCGAGTCGCGGCGATTTGTACTTACCTAATACCGCACTTCGCAATCTCACTTCCACTAGATTCCCACGAGAAATGAATGTCACCCGCTCCCCTGCTTGAACCTTAGCTTTTACATGCCCATCGACAACGAGTGCATAAGTACCAACTTCAGGAATAATTTGGACAGAGCTAGGCTTGTGGGGCTTAAGAATACCAATCTTAACGGCTTCATAGCTCGCAGCAAAAAAATGAGTTGATACGAACAAAGCAAACACCAGAATACTAATCCGCATAGATGCGAAAATAGACGGGATGACGAACTTATTGAGATGTGACTCCCAAAGTTTTTAACATGAGGTCTGCAACACGCTCCGAAGCACCTTCTCCACCGAGCTTTTCATAGAGTTTGATATAATTTGCTTCCATCTCAGAACGATAAGATCCAGGTTCTGAAATTCTTCTCAATTCATTCTCCAGATTCTTCTCGGTCAATTCACCTTGTATCAGCTCCTTGACTATTTCGCGATCCATTATAAGATTGACGAGTGAGATATACTTGATTTTCACAAGGGCCCGCGCAATGAGATAAGAAACCAGCCCTCCCCGATAACAAACTACTTGAGGCACTTTAAATATTCCTGTCTCTAGTGTTGCAGTCCCGCTTGTGACCATAGCCGAATGGCTATGAGATAGAATATGATAAGTCTGAGCAAAAATAATTCTCGTCTCTTCTCTTTCTATCATCGAACGATAAAATGATTCATCTTGCGATGGAGCACCGGCAATCACGATTTGATATCCGTCCATCTTTCGAGCCACCTTCAACATAAGTGGAAGCATAGCCTTAATTTCTTGCTTTCGGCTTCCTGGGAGAAGAGCTATAATAGGCTTTTCTGATAGTTGATTTTCACGAAGAAACTTAGCGCGGTTTGTCTCTTCCTTTTTAAAGCTAGTGACCGCATCGATCAATGGATGACCAACAAAGTGTACATCCACGTCGAACTTCTTGAAAAACTCCTTCTCGAATGGGAGGATTACATACATCTCATCGACATAAGCCTTAATCTGCTTCACCCGATTTTTCTTCCAGGCCCAAACTTGTGGCGATATGTAATAAAAGACTTTGAGTCCTCTTTCGTGGGCATATTTCGCCATTCGAAGGTTGAAACCGGGGTAATCGATTAGAATAAGTACATCTGGCTCAAACCCTTCAATGTCCTTTTTGCAGATGTCGAAGTTCTTCAGAATCGTACGGAGATTCATAATAACCTCAGTAAAGCCCATAAAAGCTAAATCGCGATAGTGCTTCACAACTTCAGCACCTTGGGACTCCATCAAGTCTCCGCCCCAACCTCGGATGTTGGCACTGGAGTCTTTCTTCATGATTTGCTTGACGAGGTTGCTTCCGTGCAAATCCCCAGAAGCTTCTCCAGCTATGATGTAGTACTTCATGAGTTAATCCAAAAATATACCACAAATGGGACGTAAATAAACACAGCGATTAAGATTCCTCGGGCCGTTTGGAATCGGTCCTTTCTCAAGAAAATAAAGAATGGTACCAAGTTGGCGATCAAGCTCAAAGCCAAAATAGATGATCTAAAAGCCGGCGTGCCAATAAAGAGGTCATTTATAAAGTACTCCATACTGCGATTAAATTTCCAAGTCCAATAGAGCCCGTAAATGAAAAACCCGACAATCGGAGCAAGAAGTCCAATAATCAACCCTGTAGAAAGGCGATCTTCCTTTCGTTTATTCATATTTCCAGCTATTAAGCGTCGCGATGGCATGGTGAGCTGTTAGATCGTACTGCACAGGTACTAACGAAACATAGTTGTTTTCTAGTGCCCATACATCTGTATCTTCTCCTTCATCGTGGTTCACAAACTCTCCCGTTACCCAGTAATACTCTTTGCCAGAAGGGTCTTTTCGGGCATCAAATTCTTCTTCCCAAGATGCGCGTGCTTGCCTGCACACTTTGATCCCCTTTATAAGCTCAACTGGTAGCTTTGGAATATTGACATTCAAGCACGTATCATTGGGAATTCCATTCTCAATGGCATTTGCAATCACTTTTCGACAAATCTCTTCTGAAGCAGAAAAGTCAGCTTCTGCACTGTGGTCCAGAAGAGAAAACCCTATTGAGGGAATACCATCCATCGCGCCTTCTACAGCGGCCGACATGGTACCGGAGTAAATGACATTAATGCTGTTATTGGCTCCATGATTTATGCCTGAAAGCAATAAATCAGGCTTTCCTTTCAGAATCTGAAAAAGGGCTAACTTGACACAATCTACAGGTGTTCCCGAACAAGCGTAAGCTCGGATACCATCAAAGGGATCAACTTTTTTTGACCGAAGAATATTGTGAAGGGTAACAGCATGACCCATTCCACTCTGTGGTGAATCTGGTGCTACGACTATTACATCACCAAATTCACGGGCTACCTTTACCAAAGATCTGATGCCACCAGCAAAAATGCCGTCATCGTTTGTAACCAGAATGAGTGGTCTCTTTTTGTTTTCCATAGAATGAAGCAAAGCTAAACAAAAGCCATCTTGACCAAGAAATTCATTTAAAAATTCACCGGAATTTGATGGTTTTGGTTAGTATGAATTGCTAATTTCAGAATTCAAAATCTAAATGGAATTATGAAACAGTTAATCGAATGTGTTCCCAACATTTCTGAAGGAATTGACAACCAGAAAATTCAATCAATTACGCGTGTGGTCGAAACCGTAGAAGGTGTGAAATTGCTGGATATAGATCCTGGAAAAAGCACAAATCGAACTGTTATCACTTTTGTCGGTGAACCAGAACCTGTTGTTGAAGCTGCATTTCGACTTATAAAGAAAGCCAGTGAGCTTATAGACATGAGTCGGCAAAAAGGAGAGCACCCGCGAATGGGCGCAACTGACGTTTGTCCTTTGGTTCCCATTTCAGGAATTACCCAAGATGAGTTGATTCCGTATGCGCATGCTTTAGGAAAACGAGTTGGGAATGAATTGGGTATTCCTGGTTACTTTTATGAGTCGGCTGCAACTAAACCAGAACGAAAAAACCTGGCCTACTGCCGAAAAGGAGAGTATGAAGGTTTAGATAAACTGGCCACATCAGAAATGGCACCTGATTTTGGACCGGCCAAATTTGAAGGATCGGTCAAACAATCCGGGGCAACTGCTATCGGTGTGCGAGACTTTTTAATTGCCTACAATATCAATCTTAACACGACATCTCCTAGAAGGGCAAATGCCATTGCCTTTGATATTCGCGAGGCGGGAAGAGTTAAAAGAGAAGGGAATCCCCTCACGGGCAAGGTAGTGAACGATGAAAAGGGTGAGCCGGTTCGTATTCCCGGTAGCTTAAAGGCTGTAAAAGGAATAGGTTGGTACATCGAAGAATATGGTATTGCTCAGCTCTCTCTGAATTTGACTGACATTAGACAAACGCCAGTACACATCGCTTTTGACGAAGCGTGTAAGAAAGCTCTGGAAAGAGGAATTAGAGTAACCGGATCGGAATTGGTCGGACTCATACCATTGCAATGCATGCTCGATGCTGCCGACTACTTCCTGACAAAACAGAACCGTTCACTCGGAATATCTGAATCAGAAAAAGTAAAAATTGCCGTTAAATCACTTGGGCTGGATGACCTGACACCATTTGAGCCGAACAAAAAGATCATTGAGTACATGATCGATTTGGACGGTGGAAGCCCTTTAGCGAATATGACGATAGCTTCATTCGCCGACGAAACAGCATCTGAATCGGTTGCTCCCGGTGGTGGTAGCGTTTCTGCCTATTGCGGAGCATTAGCAGCTTCTCTTGGCACAATGGTTGCTAATCTTAGTGCACACAAGCGTGGTTGGGATGAACGATGGGAAGAGTTTTCCGTTTGGGCAGAAAAAGGTCAGCGTTTAAAAGATCAACTGCTCGAAGCCGTAGATGAAGATACGAGATCTTTTCAGAAGATTCTGGAAGCCTACGGACTTCCAAAAGACACTAGTGAAGAGAAGGAAATCAGAGCGAAGGCTATTGCTGATGCGACCAAATACGCTTCTGAAGTGCCTTTGTCTGTAGCGGAAATATCATTCTCTGTATTTGAATTGCTCGATGCGATGATTGAAATGGGGAATCCGAATTCAGTAACCGATGCAGGTGTTGGTGCATTGTGCGCTCGTGCCGCAGTGAAAGGAGCAATCATGAATGTCAAAGTCAACTTAGATGGATTTGAAGACAAAGACTTTGTGCAGAAAACTATGCAAAGAGCTCAAAATCTGGATGAATTAGCGAATCAAAAAGAGCTTGAACTCGTAGAAAAGGTTAATAAAAGACTTGGGCTATAGGCCTTGAATAAAAAGAGTAAACAACGAGCATATTGACAAAAGCAACGAAGAAGCCAAGATTTGAACGTATACGATACTTCTTTCCCTTTCAACTGGTGTTTATCCATTTGAAACGAAATCACTTTCTACTTTTTTTCTGGCTTTTTCTTTTTGCAATCACCACCAGAAGCTTTGCAGATAAATTTGGGATTCCGGATTTATTTCTTGGACCTGAGTACCAGGGACAGGTTGGGCTAGCTTCCTATGCCATGCTCGGTTTCACTTTGGGGAGCTTTATCATGGCGTTTAATATATACTCCTATATTCTTCATGCCAAGCGATTTCCATTCTTAGGCACTACGTCGAGACCCTTTTTGAAGTACTGTATCAACAACTTTATTATTCCTTCCAGCTTCGTTGTAACCTATATCATTTGTTCTTCAATTTTTTTGAGAACAACCGAGCTTCTGTCCTACCCTGCCATCATCCTTAATATGCTCGCTTTTGTGGGAGGAAACGCTGGATTTATTCTTCTGGCAATTCTCTATTTTTTTCCTACCAATAAGAACCTTTTTAAGTTGACAGGAAAGTCAGCGGAAGAATATGAAGAGATCATAAAAAAAAGAGCGAAAGGGCTACACCGCATGCCGAACATTGAATCGGCCAGCACTCACGTAAGAAGCTGGAAGGTTCTCACATATCTCGCTCACCCCTTTAAAATAATCCTCGCTCGTGATAGCAGGCATTACGACCCAGCAACACTTCTTCAAGTATTCTATCAAAACCACGTAAACGCTTCTTTGTTTGAGCTCATTATGGTCGGCGTATTTCTAGTCATTGGAGCATTTCAGTTTGTGCCCTTTTTTGAAATTCCCGCAGCCGCGAGTGCTTGTCTGGTTCTCACCGTTTTGCTCATGGTTATTTCGATCACAATGAGCTGGCTTAAGGGCTGGACGCTTTCTGTCTTGATAGGCATCATTGTGGTCGTCAACC
Source organism: Cryomorpha sp. (assembly GCA_965230375.1). Lineage (GTDB taxonomy): Bacteria > Bacteroidota > Bacteroidia > Flavobacteriales_D > Cryomorphaceae > CBDDKU01. The sequence continues at coordinate 103,105 of CBDDKU010000007.1, read as the reverse complement.
TTTTATCGGGTGAATATTTGTTCCTAAACCAACCAAACTTTGGTTATGGATTGAATTACGAGAAGGACCCAATCCCTTATTCGATTGCTTCTATAAATGAGCGTGCTCCGTCAGCAAGTGAAATCGTCGAAGACAGAAAATCTCAGATCGATATACTCAACAATTGGCTCAAGGAAAAACAAAAAGGCAATAGCCAAATTAAGCCTAAGCTAATCCTGGTCAATACAAGCGGTGGTGGATTGAGGTCGGCGCTTTGGACAATGAAGACTTTACAATCTTGTGAAGCTGCCGTAAGCCAAAATCTTTTTAAGGACATTCGTCTCATTTCGGGATCTTCCGGGGGTATGATCGGAGCTTCGTATTATCGAGAGCTATATGCGAAAAGCCCTGAAAACCTTGAAGGAAGAGTTGGTGAGAAGTATTTGAATGATATCTCCAAAGATGTATTGAACAGGGTTCTTTTCAGTTTTGCTACCAACGATATATTCATTCGGTTCAGAAAAAGGGAAGTCGCAGGACACTCTTATACTTTAGATCGGGGAATGACTTTTGAAGACCAGCTCAACCAAAATACGGGATACGTTTTCAGCAAGCCCATATCCTACCATAAGGAAGCCGTGAAAAACGGTGAAATTCCGATGATGATTCTCGCTCCAACCATCATTAACGATGGGCGGCGCTTGCTCATTTCATCACAAGACCTGGGTTTTCTATCTCACGACAAATCTCTAGAACAGCTACATCTTGGGGTTGAGAATATTGAATTCCGCCGCTTTTTTCGAGACTATAACCCAGACAGCCTTCTCTGGTCGAGCGCACTGAGAATGAACGCTACCTTCCCATACATTCTTCCGTACGCCAGCCTTCCGACTGAACCAATGACCAATGTACTAGACGCAGGTTTGAGAGATAACTATGGAATGAAAGTCACCGCTCAATACATTCTCAGCTTAAAGGACTGGATTGAAGAAAACACTAGTGGTGTGGTACTCATCCAGATTAGAGACACTGAAAAAGGAAAAGAACCCAAAGGAGGAAAGAGTACTATTGCAGACAAGATTACAAATCCTATTGGCTCCTTTTACGGAAACTTCTTTCAAGGCCAGAGCTACAATATGGATCAAGTTCTCGAGCTCACTCAGGCTACTCTCAATGTACCTGTACACAGCGTGCCATTCGAGTTAAGATTTGGTTCGGAAGATCATATTGCCCTTAGCTGGCACCTTACAGCACTCGACAAAAAAAGAGTGACCGCAAGTATGGAAAAGCCATGGAATCAAGAATCTCTTAGAAAACTGAAGGAGATGTTAGAATCAGGTGCCAACCATTAGCCTTCGATATTATCCTTGTCGATAATGTAAAGTGGACGGTCCCGAACATTATTATTGATTCGGCTGATATACTCACCGATTACTCCTATGGATATCAACTGAACACCTCCGATGAACATGGAGCTAATGATTAGGGATGTCCAGCCTGTAATAGTCTGTCCAAGAACAAAATGCGAGAAAACCGCGTAGATAATTACACAAAATGAGATAAATGAAAAGATGAAGCCAAGTCTTGTCACATATTGCAACGGTTTATCTGAAAAGCCAGTAATTCCGTCAAGTGCAAACTTCAACATCTTGCTGAATGGATAACCTGTTTCACCAAACTGCCTCTTGTCCCTTTTAAAGGTCACTGCTGTTTGCCGAAACCCGAGCCAGGCCACTTGTCCCCGAATGAACTTGTTCTTCTCTGGCATTTGCCTTAAATACTTGACAACCTTTTGATCAATCAATCTAAAATCACCCGTATCAACTGGAATCTCTACGGTTGTCAATCGCTTCAATGTTCTGTAAAACATCTTAGCTGTGAACCTTTTGAAAGTACTTTCACCAAGACGCTGTTCACGCTGAGCATACACAACTTCGAAACCTTCTTTGTGCTTAGAATAAAGCTCAGGAATGAGCTCTGGGGGATCTTGAAGGTCACCATCAATTATCACGACTGCTTTTCCATTTGCGTGATCTATACCAGCCGTAACAGCAATTTGATGACCAAAATTGCGACTGAAATTGATGTAGAACACCGACGAATCTTGTTCAGTAAGTTTGATTAACTCTATCAATGAGCTATCCTTACTTCCATCATTGATAAAGATGAGTTCATATTTTTCAGAAACCTTTTCTACAGACTCTCTCAGTCTTCGATATAGCTCTGGAATCGTCTCTTCTTCATTGTAAATTGGAACAACAACTGAAATATCTTTCATAGTCTACTATTCTGGTCTCCTACTCTGAAGCAAAAATAATCATGTTCATATACTTCTAACCGCTCAAAACGTCTTGAAATTGAGCACAAAGGACATTTCCTATCAGAACCGAATCACAAAAACTGAGTTCATTTCTCGACATCAGGTAGGCAAAGTGCGAAAATAGTAATCAAATACAAACCTAATGTCACCCTTCCACAGCTAACACCGTAATTAGAGCCTGCTAAAATGAGAGAGAAAGCCGTTCGTCCGATTGGTGGCTTTCTATTTCCAATGATGAGCCCTAATATTCCTATTTTCGCGGGATGTACTGGTTTCGGAATTTTCTACTAGGTCTTTTCATTCTATCAAACCAATTGGTCGTTGGCCAAAACTTAACTAACCAGAGCCAAATTCTCCTGTTGACATGCGGGCCTGGAGATGAACTTTACTCGACCTTCGGCCACACTGCTATTTGGGTAAACGACCCGAAGCTCGGAATTGATAAAGTATATAACTACGGGACATTTGACTTCGACACGCCGAACTTTTACTTAAAGTTTTGTCAAGGAGAATTAGATTACTTCCTGAATGTCACGACTTCGAGAAGATTCATCGCTTCTTATCAATACGAAAAACGTTGGGTGAAGTATCAAGAGCTCGATTTAAATCAAACGGATAAGAACGCCATTTTTCAATATCTGGAATGGAATGCCAAACCGGAAAACAAGTTTTATAGATATAAATTCCTGACAGATAATTGCAGTACGCGTCCTAGAGATGTATTTGATTCTGTATTTGGTGATCGACTTAGTTATCCGTCAAATCAAGGTGACACAATCTCATACCGTCATATTTTAGATCTCTATCTAAAGAATCATCCGTGGAGCGATCTGGGTATTGATATTGCCTTAGGAAAACCATGCGACCAAATTCCGAATCAAAGGGAACGCATGTTTCTTCCTGACTATCTCATGGAATACGTTGATAGTGCTACACTTGATGGGCAGGTTCTAGTCAAATCTCGAGGAGATATAATAGCGGCCCAAAGCTATTCGACAAAAAGTGAAGAGAAGATCAACTGGATATTCTGGACCATTTTCGTAGTGGCAATGATTTTCGCTCTTTTCTTACCAGCTAAGTCTTTGAGATGGTTTGACATTGCCTTTTTCTTTTCGGTCGGGTTAATCGGCGTTCTCATAGCACTACTTTGGTTTGCCACATCACATGCTGAAACCAAAATGAACTTCAATCTCATTTGGGCCACGCCAACATGGATTTATGGAGCATGGCTTCTTATCAGAAACAGGCCGATGAGTAGGTTTTTTAAGATCCATTCGGCTATCATGTTTTCTATTGTGGTATTCTGGATTATCATTCCCCAAGATTTTCACGCTGCTTCTATGCCCATCATCCTTACCTTAGCTGTTAGAAGTTGGGCTTGGCAAAAAAAGCGCTTCCGTTTAAAACCAAAATCAACATGATACAAGGTCTTCAGGAAAAGTTTGATGAGTTAGAGTCCGTGCTTCAATCGACATTAACATACATGGACACGGTTCCAAGTGAAGTGCTGTCGCGAGACTTGAGTGAAAAGTGGAATGCTTTAGAAATTCTAAACCACCTTTACATTTCTGAATCAGGAACTACGAGATACTTGGAGAAAAAAAGTCAAGCACCTGCTAAGTCCGTTCAGAAAGGCGGATTAAACTCTTGGGTGAGGAGCAAATTGCTTCAAAGGGCGTTAAATAATTATCAAAAGAAATACCGGGCTCCGAAAGTAGTGGATCAAGTCAAAGGTGAATTAGATTTTCAGGAATTGCGCTCCAAATTGATTTCAAACCGTGCTGAGCTCGCGAACCTCTTAGGCACCATTACAACAGATAGTGCCAAACGGGCGTATTTTAAACATCCCCTTGCTGGAAGGTTGAACATCTACCAAACTATGGATTTCTTAATAGCTCACTTCAAGCGCCATGCCGAACAGATTAAAGAACGCACATCATGAGTAAGAAGAAGAAAATAAATGTGGTTTATAGTACGAATCCCGACTATGGTTACAACTATGAGTCAGATCAAGAAGATGATACCCTGGAACCTTCTCAACAGAACCTGAAAATATGGCTGGACAGAAAAGGTGGGGGAAAAGTCGTAAGTGTTGTAAAAGACTTCGTTGGATCTTCGGATGACCTCAAAGAGCTGGGCGGTGAACTCAAAAAAATATGCGGAGTTGGTGGAAGCGCTAAGAATGGTGAGATTCTAATTCAAGGCGATCACCGAGATAAAATATTGAATTACTTGACAAAACAAGGATATGGAGCGAAGAAAGCGGGGGGCTAAACCTCAACAAGGTCGAAAGAAATGGGATCCAAATCGGTTTCCAATGGTTGCGACAACCCTCATGGGGATGGAAGATGTGTTGGCCAAAGAGTTGACTGAGATTGGAGCTAATGATGTAAGAGTCAGTAAGCGAGCCGTGCGCTTTTTAGCAGACAAAGATCTGATCTACAAGGCAAATCTAAGACTGAGAACCGCTTTGCGTATTCTTCGTCCGATAAAAAACTTTAAAGCGAAAGACGACGATGCACTCTATAATTCGGTAAAAAACATCGAATGGGAATCATTTTTCGAGGTCCGCCGAACATTTTTGATTCGCTCTACTATCTCAGGTGGTAATTTCACGAACAGCCACTACACAACATTGAGATGTAAAGATGGTATTGTAGACCGATTTCGAAACATCGCCGGCCAGAGACCCAGCATCGACTCAGACAATCCAGATATAGTTGTCCACCTTAAAATTTATGGTGATCAGGTAACTATCTCGCTCGATAGTTCTGGTGCTCCGCTAAACATGCGCGGTTACAGACAAAAAGATTCTGCCGCTCCGCTCAACGAGTGTTTAGCCGCAGGTATGCTACTGATTGCCGGATATGATGGGAAAACCGACTTTGTAGATGGGATGTGCGGAAGCGGAACCCTGTGCATAGAAGCAGCCATGATTGCCAATCGCATTGCTCCTGGCCTGTTAAGGCCCGGATTTGCATTTATGCACTGGAAAGATTTTGATCCAGCTCTTTACGAAGTAATCCGCGAGGCTACAGTCAACCGGATTCAGGAAAATTCAGTCAGAATAATAGGCTACGACAACGACTTTAAGGCCCTTAACATAGCTCGACAAGCTGCATCAGCTGCTCAACTAGATGATGCTATCGAATTGAGTATGGGTAATTTCTTTGACATCACCCCTCCAAAAGGACCAGCGTTTCTCATTATGAACCCACCATACGGTGAAAGGCTTTCGGTCAAAAATATCGATAAGATGTACAAAGAAATCGGTGATAAACTGAAGAAGGATTTTGCCGGATATTGGGCATGGATTATTTCAAGCGATGACTATGCCTTGAAATCTATAGGGCTTAGAACCTTTGACACCCATCATGTGATGAATGGGAAGCTACATTGCAAGTACGTAGGATTCAGACTTTATGCTGGAAAAAAGGTTAGTAAGAAAGAAGGTGCTCAATAGCCTCCTTCAATCTGCCTTTGGCTAAAAACTGATCTTCTAATACTCCTGTAAAAGGGACGGGGGTATCAAGACTTGCACATCTCTTGACCGGGGCGTCTAGTGATTCGAAGCAATTCTCTTGAATCAGGGCCGATATATCCGCTCCAATCCCACCAGTGAATGAATCTTCATGGAGCACCAGAGCTCTTCCTGTCTTTCTAACAGAAGCGTAAATGGCATCTGTGTCCAATGGTGATAAAGTACGAAGATCAATGATCTCAATGGACTTATCAGAGAAGGCATCAACTAGGTCCAAAGCCCAGTGCACGCCCATTCCATAGGTAATAATCGAAAGATCAGATCCTTCTCGGATGGTTGCCGCTTCTCCAAATGGAATAGTGTAGTAGCCTTCCGGAACTTCGCCCTTGTACGACCTATACAATGCCTTGTGCTCAAAGAACATGACCGGGTTTGGGTCTTCAAAAGCTGTCAGCAAAAGCCCTTTCGCATCAGCTGGAAAAGCTGGATAAACCACCTTCAATCCTGGTGTATGCGTAAACCATGCTTCATTACTTTGCGAATGAAATGGTCCTGCTTGAACACCAGCACCAGTTGGCATACGAACCACAACATCAGCGTTCTGCTCCCAGCGGTAGTGAATCTTCGCCAGGTTATTGACGATTTGGTTGAACCCCTCCGTTACAAAATCGGCGAATTGCATTTCGACCATGGCTTTCATTCCCCTGATCGAGAGTCCAAGCCCAGTACCTACAATGGCCGCTTCACAAAGTGGAGTATTGCGCACGCGGTCCCTTCCAAACTTCTCAACGAATCCTTCCGTCACCTTAAAAACTCCACCATAATCACCTATATCTTGCCCCATAAGTACAAGATTGTCGTGTTTCATCATGGCTTCACTGAGAGCTTCAGAAATAGCATCAACTAGTCTTAACTCCTTGGTTTTTCCACTGGGTTTGGTCTCCTGAAACTCAAAAGGTGCGTAAAGATCATTTACTTCCGTTTCTAATGAAGCCGATATGACAGGCTCAGCAAAGGCAGCCTTCAGCGAATCATTAATTTCCTTCTTATACTCTTGACGAATCTCGGCCACAGCTCCTTCATTCAGTACGCCTTCTTCAATAAGAAAGGATTCCAAATTCTCTACAGGGTCCCTTTTACCCCATTCATCCATCAGCTCTTGGGGAACGTACTTAGTACCGGAAGCTTCCTCGTGACCACGCATTCTAAACGTGAGACACTCAACCAAAACTGGTCGTGGATTCTTCCGAATGTCTTCCGCCAAATCTCTTAATTGAGTATAAACCTCTATTACATTGTTTCCAGCTATTTGCAGGGTTTCCATTCCGTATCCCGGTCCCTTATCGATAAAGTATTCGAATTTGAACTGTTCGCTCGAAGGCGTTGATAGCCCGTAGCCATTGTTTTCAACCACAAACATCACAGGCAAATTCCATACTGCTGCTACGTTCAAACTTTCGTGAAAATCTCCTTCACTCGCACCCCCGTCACCAGTAAACACAGCTGTAACTCCTTGCTTTCCTTCTAGGAGATCAGCCAGACCTATTCCATCGGCGATTCCGAGCTGTGGACCGAGGTGGGAAATCATGCCAACAATTTTTGATTCTTTCACGCCAAAGTGAAAAGAGCGATCTCTTCCCTTCGTGAATCCATTCAGCTTACCTTGAAATTGAGAAAATAGCCTGGTAAGTGGAATGTCACGAGTGGTAAAAACGCCCAGATTTCGGTGCATAGGAAGGATGTATTCATCTGAGTTTAGCGCCATCGTCACACCAACACTGATCGCTTCCTGACCAATTCCCGAAAACCACTTTGAAATCTTTCCTTGTCGAAGCTGGCTAAGCATCTTCTCTTCAATCATCCTCGGCTTGAGAATATTCCGATAAACTGAAATCAGTTCATCATCGTTTAAGCCTTTTCTTTCGTATGTGGTCTGCCTTTGTTCAGCGGTTATCATTCCTTGCGTATTGGTGAATCAAATGTATGTAAATTCGAATCGAGCAAAAAAAAATCCCCGACCAATGTCGGGGATTTTTCAGTGTAGACTGATTGGTTTTATTCTACGATAAGTTTCGTTGTTTCAATCACTTCACCATCAACCGTAGCCGATAGGATATAAACACCTGTCGACACTTTGTCTTCAAGGCGAAGAACAGCATTAAATTCTGATCCCATGTTACCAAAACGCTCGGTAGCAACTACGCGCCCGCTCAAGTCCATTACTCGGATCACAACGTCTTGCTGCGATGTTTCTAGGTCTGTGATTGTAATAAGTGTTTCTCCATCTGTAATTGGGTTCGGGTAGACATTCAATGCTGACCTAACAAGAAGCTCGTCATTTACATCAGAATTCTCGGTCTCTTCGGTGAAGCCAACAATTTCGTCATCATTTTCAGCGAATCCAGGTGGCTCAGCAAAGCTTATTGTACAAGCTGTTGAATAATCGCCATCCAATCCACCAGCGAAAGCCTTTACATCCACGTCATATGTCTGTCCTTCTTGAAGGCCATTCACCTGGCTGAATACGATTACTCGATTTGGTCGTACTTTCTCGATCTGCTCCATCGTTGTCGTATTTGTAAACCTAAATGTGTAGTAGTCAGCCGCACAAACATTAAACGCTTGGGTATTTGAAGTAATCGGCACAGTAGACCCGCAAGCGATGAAATTCTCATTCAATTCGGTGTTTGGCACTGAATTCAACGTGTTTATAGTGCGAGGAATACTCGTTGTACTTTCTGTTCCTTGAGAAGTTACAAATACTTCAACTGTGTAAGAAGTAGCCATTTGCAATCCGTCTACATTTTGCAAAGAACAGAAGTAATTTGAGCTATTCGAATTGTACTCAAGTGTTTCAACTCCATCATCGAATACCCATCGGTAGTTTGAAGCTTGAGCGATAGGTAATGCTTTGATAATGTTACAGAATTGGAAGAATCCATCTTCATATTGCGGCTGAAGTGCTGAAATAGGCTCATCAGCCATCGAAATGGTACATGCAGGCCCATAGTCACCTTCATTTGGACCTTCGTACATTCTCACCTTGGTTCGAACGCTATAAGATCTACCGTATTCAAAGTTTGTAAACCAGTACATTCTAAACTGTGGGTTGGCACCGTTTGGAGATGGAACTTCGTACACATTGAAAGGTGCTTCCAGTTCAGTAAACTCAAATACAAAACCATCTACCATCGTATTGGGAACTGGCCAATTAGATCGTATAATACTGTTGGCGATCAAGTCAGTCGCTCCACAGTCGAAAGTTCTGAGTTGAACTTGTGGGATGTGGCGAACACCAGTCATAAACACAGAGGAAACTGGGTTTCCGCTACCAGCATTAAATACACGATATGCGTATTCCTGACCTACTGTCAGACCAGTAAGCCATGTTAATTCGTCTTGTCCGGGGCCAGCTTCATTAACACAAGCCAATTGCGCTCCACCGCAAGCATCAAATATTTCAATTACTGGATCAAAATCTCCCGAAGCTTCCACTTGGAAGTAAGTTACAGATCCCTCTGCTGTAAATTTGAAGAACATATCTGGGTTGTCGCCAGGTCCATCACATTGTGCAAGTCCTGAGTAACCTGCTTCATCCAGATCAAATTCAACACTCGACTCTTCGAATGTCACTTCTGAATACAATTCTGGTATTCCGATGCAGTAACCTCCATCTGTAGAACAGTCAACAGTCCAGTTCCATCCACCTCCAAGGCCGAGGCTCCCGTCTTGACATGAACCACCCAAATCACTAGTGATTTGAACAAACATAGAACCTGAATCAGCAACACGAACAAGACCCGTTAGATCAACTTCCTGGTCTGGATTGTTCGGTTGGTTATTGCTATCATAAATTACCGGAGCTGATGCGTTACTTCCGTTTCTGATTCGAAGACGATCGTCTCCAATCTGTGTAATAAGACCGTCGCTAAATGTAATCGTCACATCGCTAAGTGACGGCGAAGTATACAAGAATCCAAAGCTTTCATTATTACCGTAGCAATATGATTGAGCCAAAGGAGATCCGCAAGTCAATACATTCTCACATGCTAAACCGATATCGCTCAATGTCTCAGAAACATTACAAGACATGTCTTCGGCATGTTCAACAGTTAAAGTCACTTCTTCACCCAAATCAAATGGACCAACGGTATAAACACCGGTAGTCGTTATACCGGAAACAAAAGCACCATTCTCATCCGAGATGGCAACTTCAGTCGCATCTCCAAGGTTCGTAATGTTTACGTCAACTTCATATTCATTATTTCCAGCACAGTTAGCTGTAAAAGTTGCTGTTGGCGACGTACATACCGGTGTTCCATTCGCACATACATTGAATGGTGACTGCTGGTTGTTTCCAAGATCCCAGAATTGGAGATAGATGGTTTCACCTGGTGTTAAACCAGAAAGTGTCAAAGCCGGATAGCTTCCCGGGCCACTATCTTCATCACAATCTATTTGAGTTAATCCGCCGCAGCTTCCTGAATAAGCTGCCATGTTCATATTCATCAACAAATTAGTCGTTCCGATTATAATTTGTGCTGAGACTGTCACTTCTCCAGATGGAGGAACGACTATTGAAAGCCAAAGGTCACCACCTGCAAAACCTGTACATGTTAGTGGTGATTGACCACTATTTGTCAGACCTTCATTAGTTACTTGTGTAAATGAACATTCGTTCACATTCACAGTAAGTGGGATGGCATTATTACAATTATTTCCTGATTGTGCACTGGTGCTTAAAGAGATAAGCATAAAAAGCATCGAGCACAGAGATAGCAGCGTAAAACGTTGTTTCATATTGATTGCGGATTAGTTCTATTCATGCCAAATTTAACGATTTTCATAGATGAATTACAAGGATTTGTCGAGTACACTAAAGCTAGGGCAATAAGACTGAACAAGAAGAACTTATAATCAAAAAAAATCCCCGCCAGAAGGCAGGGATTTAATATATTGATAGAGCGCGTTTTACTCTTTGATAATCACACCTGTAGCTTCAAAGTTTACGCCGATTTCCGGCTCAGTGATCGCCAATATTTCTTCAGGACTCGCTCCACCGTCTTCAGCTAAATGTTGCAACATTTCTACTGAAACAGTGTCTGTGAATGCGTATCCTTCAATAATTGTCGTTTTACCTTCAACTCCTTCTGTAGGTACAAAGAAGCCGTAATCTTTAAATTTAACGCGCATCTCTTCTCCTTCACCCATATCAAGGGTCATCCAGCAACCTTTAACTTGGCATGTTTCGTTGATGTTGGCGGTTAACTTTACAGAAAGGCTATCTTTTCCGTCCATTGCCGATTGAAACTGTTCAACGGTCATGGCATTCTCTTCTGTAATCGTATCTCCGTAGAAATACATACTCGCAGCTACTACTTCTTCAGCTGGCTCTTCTTGAGCTTCAACTGCTTTTTCTTCGGTTTGTCCGCAAGCGATCAGTCCTGCTGCGGCAATAATTGAAAAAAAGGTTTTTCTCATGATGGTCTGATGTTTTCCGCAAATGTAATGCAATAAGCCAGATTAGAGCCTGTTTATTTTAAACTCAGTTCTTCTGTTCTTTGCTCTATTCTCCTCTGAAGAATTCGGAACTACCGGTTTAGTTTGTCCATATCCCTTATAGGTCATCCGGCTTCCACTTACTCCAGCTTCTTGAAGGAATCCGAATACTTTGAAAGCTCTCTCTGTACTTAAAGCCAAATTGCTATCCGCATTCCCTACATCATCCGTATGCCCCCCGATCTCGATTGCCAAAGACTTATTCTCATTTAAATAATCGGCAAACTCGAGCAATACTTGCTTGGAGGATTCATCTATATCAGCCGATCCAGTTGGAAAACGAATATCATTAATTCGATACGTCTTTCCTTCTTTCACATTTTCCACTTCCATATCGAGGTCCTGAACGGTATTTACCGTATCTGCGATGGTAAACATACGTGTATTAAAAGCAAGCTCTTCTTCATCGCTCTTTACCGACATCATGACTTCCTCGTCTGGACGCAAGTTAACTACAGCTGCATAAGACCCATCCACTTTATCGACTTCAATCTCTTCGATCTCTTTTGACTTGGCGTATTTCAATTCGATACGTGCACCTTTAATCACATCTCCTTTTTCGTTCGTAGCATCACCTTTCAGCAAGAGTACTTTCTCTGGTTTTGCTTTTTGTGGAAGCTCAAATGCATAAATATCTAACCCTCTGGACGATTGAATATTGGAAGAAGCGAAAAAAGCTCGGGCTCCATCTGTGCTGACTATGAGACCGTGTTCGTCTTGTGGCGAATTGATAGGGTATCCAATGTTTTTAGGTTCACTCCATGTTCCATCTTCATTCTGCTTACAGAAAAATATATCGTATCCACCAGCTCCAAGGTGCCCATTGCTCGAAAAATACATCGTTCGACTATCTACGTGTAGAAAAGGACTCTTATCATTCCCATCCGTATTAATCGGGTTTCCCAGCCCAACGGCTTTGGACCACGAGCCATCTGGTTGACGAGTAGTTGAGTAAATATCTATCGTATAATTTCCATTTTCATCTTGGATTGACTCTTCACGGGATGTAGCGAAATAGAGCGTATTTCCATCTGCCGAGAGTGTTGGTTGCGCTTCCCAACCATCAGAATTGACATTTGGCCCAAGATTCTCCAGCCCGCTCCAACGCATTTTCTGATTACCTGTTTCATCGGTATAGTATTCATAGACCGATCGGTAGATATCACAATTCTTCCGATTACCTCCTACAGGTTTGCAGACTGTAATAAACATCTCGCGATTATCCAATGAAATGCTGACCCCACCGTAGTTGTCGCCGACGTTGAACGGAGGCTCTAAGGGTTTTGGTGTTTCATAGTTGTTGTTACTCTTATTCAGGGATCCCCGCATGAAGTTCTCCACTTCTCTGGAGTACAAGTCACCCTTAGCCTTCACACTTTCTTTGCGGGTGAAGAAAATGTATTCATTGTCTGGTGAAAGCATAGGCAAGTACTCATCACCATTGCCAGACACCCCATCTTGTCGAACAGGTGAGTAAGCGACGGGGTTATCGTAGAAATTGGCATAGAATGAAACTTCAGGTAAAATGGACTCGACATCTTCTATCTTCCGCTCATTATCCCTTGAAATGGATCCAAGTTCAGGGTCAAAGGTGATAAATGCTTCAAGTGCTTTTTGAGCTTCGTTGTAATCTTGATTTCCGTAGTGAATGATCCCAGAGTAGTAATAGGCATCAGCATGGTAGGTCGGGCACTGATCTATAACTCCCTGAAAATTAGCTAAGCTTGGGTCATAAGATCTATTTTGCTCTGAGGCCATTTGATATTCCAAACGAGCCAAAGCAAATCTACACTCCAGACAATTCTCATCCACTTCGAGTGCATCTTTGAGTAGTACTCGCCTTTCGCCAAGTTCCATCGAACTTGATGATGTGGCTTTGTCTAATAACTTGATGGCCTTCTTATTTTCTGAAGGTTCACAGTTTTGGGCTTGTAGGCTCGAAACACTTAGCCAGCCTATCGCCAGCAAAGCCAGTTTAAAACCAATTTTCCTCATCTCCTATTCGTTCTTTATTCTCTCAGCTTGCTTTCGAGCTTCAGCCATGATGGCTTCAGCTTGCTTTTGGGCTTCGGCTACCAGGTTTTTAGCTTGCTTGTCAGCTTCTTTCTTTAATTGTTCTCCACCAATTTTCGCGGCCTGCTCGGCAATTGGGTTACTGGCATCATCAACCAACTTTTTAGCTTGCTTTTCAGCTTCTTTACGCAATTTATCTCCTGCCTTTTCGGCTTCCTTAACCAGGTCGTCTGCTTGTTTTTGAGCATCAGCTAAAATCTTTGCCGCTTGCTTTTCAGCTTCTTCGCGAGCCTTTCGCTCCAGCTCTTCCTTCTCCTTGTCTATGGCATCGTTTATCGTTTCCTTAACCATTTCTCCGATAGACTCACCTTCTTCCATGCCGGCAAAAGAAGGAGAAACTTTTGGGTCATCCAATGCTCCATGAACTCGAACATCTACGTTTATAAACTCACCCATTGACATATTGCCACCGATAAATGCATTAGCCGAGGAAAGCAGGCTTTCTGCCATTTCATTAAACTCACCTCCTAGAGCCTTTCTCGGCACTTTCATCTTCATCAAGTAGTCTATTTCATTATTGAAAGTACTGTAGCCTCCGATATTCGCACTGATATCGTTGTCCATTTTCACATCAAAAGGAGTCGTGGTAATCTTCCCATCTTCAATCACGTAAGCAACATTGATGTTCTTAATCTTTTGCTTCGCCAAAGCCGAAGACTTGAGCTCCTTCGACAGCTTTGTCATAAACTCTCCACCTTCTATCACAATTTCCTTCGATGTTAGGCTTCCTCTCGCATCAATCTCATCATAAATGGGATTCATGGCGCTATCGAGGCTTGTTTTAAATTCCATTTTTGAAGAAATCAATCCGCTAGCCTGCTTGGCAATGGGTGCTACTTTTTCAACCGTTGCAAAAGTATTCACCATCTGACCCACGTCCACATTTTGAATATCGTAAGTGAAGTCAGCCCATGGCTTTGAATGATCTTGCGTGTTGTAAGAACCCGACATTCCAATGCTTCCGCCGAGAGCTTTCATCTTGACATTTTTGAGTTGAGCAATTTCATTGGCGATAACAAAGTTTCCGCTCAGTTCATCCAAGGTAACATTGTCATATATCACTTTATCTACTTTCGCATTCAAAGTGATATCAAGGTTGTCGGGTATCAAGAATATACCAGTTGAAACTGAATCAGCTGATACATCTTCTGCTTCTGCAGCATCTGCATCAAAGGACTCTTCACCAGTCTCAGTCATGTAGTTGTTTAGGTTGACTTCGTTGGCTTCAAAATCAAATCGTCCACGCAAAGTGGTGTCTGCAAGTGCATATAGGATGTAGTCTTCCATATAGCCCGTCAGACTCATATCAATGTCATCGTAGACTACATCAAACTGATTGATATTAAGCTTTGAAGGCGTCAACTCAACCCTCGCCGCTGGGATGGTTACCGACATAGCTGAGTCTGCATAAGAAAACTGATCAAGGCCAATTTTACCTTCAGCTTTGTAGTTGGCTAGCTTATTATTTGATATATCATCTAGGGTTCCTTTCACTTTTGCGTGTGCAGACATCGTTCCTGCAATATTGAGATCGCCTTCCATTGGTATGACCTCCTTCAAACTACCGAAATCGACATCAGCGTCAATTCGCGTGTCGATATTTGGGTTGGTCATTGGGTTAGTCAACTTAAGTGATGCATCCATCACACTCGCCGTTCCTGCTTGAGTAGCCCATTCGAGATAGAATTTATTAACCATCACGGCCAACGCGTCCATATCATTTCCTTCTGGGCTGTTTACATGAGCGTCGATGGCGATGTTTTTAATAGACCCTGGGAGATCTGTGTAATGAACGCGACCATTTCCAACCATAAGATCAATAGCATAACCCGGCATCGATTCATCATTGTATTTTCCTTTAACAAATCCACCAAATTCCACTTCACCTGTAGATTCCAGACCTTCCATATCAGATGCATAAACGGCTGGAACAAGCGACAAGATAGATTTTAGATCGGCCTTGAGCATATTGAAGTTGATATCCATATCAATGTCTTCACTAGGCATGGCCAGCCAACCTTCAAAATGTAGACCGAGATCATTCAAGTAAAGTTCATTTTCGAGAAATGAGTATTTAGAAGCTTCCAGATCCATCGCTAAATCGGCTTTCCAATCGATCTTCGACTTGTTCAAATAGGCTATTCCTTCGTAGTCCACTGAAAGTGCTTCGATAATCGTCTTGGTAGAAAGGTTAAAAAGGTCACCACTGTAGGCACCGCTTCCTTCGTGATTGAGCCCTTCTATCACGAGCTTTGTGGCAAGAGAATGATCGTCATAAATTAGCTTTCCTTTGGTAATTGAATAGCGCTCAATGGCCAATGATAGTGGAGCGCTTTCTGTTGATTCACTCGTAGCTTCAGGCTCAGATTCTTCAGACTCTTTGGTGATATCGTAGTTCGCAGTTCCATCTTTAAGAACTCGAACATCAATTTCAGGGCTGTTGACCCAAACGTTTTTGATCACAATCTCATCACCCGAAACAACGCTCATAAAATCGAGCGTAGCACCCAACTCATTCACATCTATAAGTATAACTCCTTTAAACTCTTCCACGCCCTCGATGTAAAGACCTTCTATCTCCAGGGTAAAGTCAGGAAAGTTTGATATCAGCGATAGCGAGACATCTTCAAAATCGAGCTTCGCCGTCAATTGATTATTTGCTTCCGTCTTTATAAGGTCAATGATCTTTCCTTTGAATGCTATTGGCAAAATGATAACAGCTGCAATGAGCAGAACGAGAATGATTCCAATTATTTTCAGAAATTTCTTCATAGCCAGGTATTCAAATACTTATTGATAGTTTAGTTCACCTTCTGATTTAGCAATGATTGTAGACACTGTGGCATCACCAGTCACGTTTACTACGGTTCTACACATGTCTAAGATACGGTCGACAGGAAAAATTATTGCGATCCAAAGCGGATTTAGACCAACGCTTTGTAAAACGATGATAAGCATGACCAAACCAGCACTTGGCACAGCTGCCGATCCGATTGATGCAAGGGTGGCCGTCAACACGATCGTAAGTTGCTGACCCAAGGTCAAATCGACCATGTGAAGTTGAGCCAAGAAAATAACCGCTACTGCCTGATATAGGCTGGTTCCATCCATATTGACCGTCGCTCCAATCGGCAAAACGAAGGATGTGATTTTTCTGGAGACTCCCATGTTTTCTTCGACACATTCCATCGTAACTGGTAGCGTAGCCGCACTAGAACTGGTTGAGAAAGCCATAAGCTGAGCAGGGCTAATTCGTCTAAAAAACTCTTTGTACGAAACTTTTGAAACCACCAATTTGGTGAGCAATGGATACACGATAAAAATCATTGTAAACAACCCAACTGCTACAACGATAGAATAAGATCCAAGCCCTTTGAAGATCTCGACTACTTCAGCAGGTGTATCAGCCATATTTGATAATACACCAGCCATCAAAGCAAAAACGAAAAAAGGAGCTCCTTTCATTATTATGTCTACCATCCTCAGAAACACTTCGTTAGTGCCATGAACAAAGCTCTTTAAAGACGATATTTTTTCTTCAGGGAGCAGAGCCATCGAAATACCGAAGAATATGGCGAAAAATATAACCTGCAGCATCAAGCCATTATTTGAGACAGATAGAATAATGTTTTCAGGTACCATATCGACGAGAAATTGAAGTGGTCCTGCATCTTTGCTTTTCTTCGCGCTTTCCATACGAGAAGTTGCCACTCCGGTGTCAGCGCCTTCCATCGACCCCAGAGACCCCTTTATATGACTATAGGCCGGATCTTCTCTGAAATTTTTATCATCCTTTATCTCTAATCCTTCTTTTATGGCCCAAGTCTCGTATGCAATCCTATTCTTCACCCTGGTTTGATCATCCACAAATGCCCCAGGTTTAATGGTATTTACCAACAAAAGACCAATCCCAATCGAGGCGATAGTTGTAATCAGATACATCCCAAGAGTCTTCCCACCGAGACGGCCTAGCTTGGTGATATCCTTTAACTCTGACATCCCGGCAATGATTGAAAACAAAACCAATGGGACAGCAATAAACTTGAGCATTCGAATAAAAATGACTCCGAACGGATTTATCCAATTCTTGGTGAATTCATTAAACCCTAAAGAGCTGGCGGCTAATGCCCAAACGATACCGGCGATTAATCCGATAATGATCTTCCAGTGCAACGGGAGTTTCTTCATATTCTACTCGTTCTATTTCTTAAAAAATGGTCGGCAAGTGTGATAGCTGCCATGGCTTCAACGATGGGCACTGCGCGCGGTACAACACAAGGGTCGTGCCGTCCTTCAACCTTCACTGAAGTTTGAGCACCATCAACACCCACAGTTTCTTGCTCTGATTTGATACTGGCAACTGGTTTGAACGCCACTCTAAACTCTATTGGCATTCCATTGGAGATACCACCTTGAATCCCACCAGAATTGTTCGTCGTCGTTTTGATTTTTCCTTCTGAGCTGTAGAAAGGATCGTTATGGTCACTCCCTTTCATAATAACCGAGTCGAAACCACTGCCGATCTCAAAACCGCGTGTGGCGTTGATGCTCATCATGGCTTTTGCCAGGTCGGCGTGAAGCTTATCAAATACTGGTTCGCCTAAACCTACAGGGCAATTTCTCACAATACAAGAAATGACCCCTCCCAGGGTATCTCCTGACTCTTTCGCAGCGAGAATATCACTGCGCATAGTCTCTGAAGCGGATTCATCAGGACAACGCAACTCATTCTCGGGATTAGTGAAGGCGTTGTGATCTATTGTTGCCTTTGTATTTCCTATGACCGTTACAAAAGCTCTAATCTCAACACCCATTGTCGATAAAATTTGCTTCGCAATTGCACCTGCCACGACTCGGCATGCCGTTTCTCGAGCACTAGATCTTCCCCCACCTCTATGATCTCTAATTCCGTATTTCTCCTGAAACACAAAATCGGCGTGTGAAGGCCGAAAAACATCCTTCAGCTTGCTGTAGTCTTTTGATTTGTGATCTTGGTTCGGAATAGAAAAAGCAATTGGCGTGCCCAGGGTCTTTCCTTCAAAAATTCCTGAAAGCCACTGAACCTGATCGGACTCCTTTCGCTCAGTGGTCAGATTTGATTGACCCGGCTTCCTTCGATCTAGATCTTTTTGAATTAAGTCCAGATTTAATTCCAGTCCAGCCGGACAGCCGTCAATTACACCGCCAATGGCCGTTCCGTGCGATTCGCCATAGGTCGTGAGCCGAAAAATTTGTCCAATGGAATTTCCTGCCATTAGGCCAAAGATAGTATTATTTGATAGCGGGAAATGGGCTCGGTTTGTTTGGTTTTTGCACCTTTGAAGACTCAACTGGTCGCATGAAAATTCTGATTAAAAACATAAAAGGTCTCGCTGGAGCCTACGAAAAAAGCCCACTATTCATTCGAGGAAAATCGATGGAGGATCTTCCAATGATTGAAAACGCATACTTAGCTATAGAAAATGGGGTCATAGCAGATTTCGGTAAAATGGATGACCTATCGGGCATTACCGATTGGCGAAACCTGGAAATCATTGATGCAGAAGGCCGATTCGTTTTGCCTTCCTGGGTTGACTCGCACACCCACTTAGTCTTCGCCGGTACGAGAGAACTAGAATTTGAAGACCGAATAAAAGGAATGTCTTATGAGGATATTGCCAAACGTGGTGGTGGAATCTTAAATTCGGCGGCCAAGCTCGCCAACATGCCTGAAGACGAACTTTTTGAAAAGGCAAGGCCACGCATTGAAAAGGTTATTTACGATGGTACAGGAGCAATCGAAATCAAATCGGGTTATGGTCTGAGCACAGAGGCTGAGCTAAAAATGCTTCGCGTCATTAAGCGACTCCAACAGGAATACTCGATCCGAATCAAGTCCACATTTCTTGGGGCTCATGCCTTGCCAAAAGATTACGCTGGTAGAAAATCAGATTACGTTGAGCTGATCATCAAGGAGATGATTCCTCAAGTTGCCGCTGAAAACTTAGCTGACTATGTCGATGTGTTTTGCGAAGACGGGTATTTCGATTTAAAAGATACGCTGGCGATTGTTGACGCAGGACTCGACCACGGAATGAAAAGTAAGATACACGTCAATCAATTCAATGCCCTTGGTGCCATTCCGGCTTTGGTTGAACGCGGTGTGGTATCGGTAGATCATCTTGAAGTCTTGGGTGAAGGTGATGTTGAAGCTCTCGCTTCTTCAAATGCGATTGCTACAGCACTGCCGCTTTGCAGCCTTTTCTTGAGCATCCCGTATACTCCTGCTATCGACCTTATGAGTCAAGATGCCATTGTAGCGCTTGCGACAGATTTCAACCCTGGATCAGCTCCATCGAGCAATATGGCCCTTGCCGTTTCCTTGGCTTGCATCAAAATGAAAATGACACCCAATCAGGCTATCAACGCAGCCACCATCAATGGTGCAGCGGCGTTGGAAATAAGCGACGCGCACGGGAGTATCGAGGCGGGAAAAGTTGCGAATGTGATCATTACTGAAAAGTGTGAACACCTCTCCTACCTTCCATATTCTTTTGGATCTCCAGCGATTGATGGAGTGGTATTGGCTGGTGAAATCATCCGAATGTTTGAATAAAAAAATCCCCTGACCATAAGCCAGGGGATTTTCTATCTGTATTATAGCTTCTTATTTACTCATGATAAACTTGTCGATGATCACTTCACCACCCGTTGTCATGCGATAAATATATACTCCATTTGGAAGGTTTGTACCATTGAAATCAAGACGATACTGGACACCAGCTTCGGCTACTTGATTAAATAAGGTTTCAACTAATCTTCCTTTCATATCATATACTTCAACAATCGTTCTCGTTGTTTCCGCCGTTACAAAGATGACTTGAGAAGGACCATTTGTTGGATTCGGGAATGATGTCAATTGGTTCTGAGAGTCTACAGATGCGAAATCTTCAACTCCTTCACCACCGTCACCGTCTTCTTCACAGTTGTGAAGCGCTACGATTCCGTCAACATCAAATCCATCAGATGAAGTAGATTGGTCGTTTTCGTTGGTTACTCTCACGTACATAACGTACTCGTAGTCTCCAGCGTCGCTGATGTCTACGTAAGGGTCACCTTTACAAACTGTACCTGCAGTTGCCCAGTTCACACCATCCATAGATACTTCTACAGTAGCGTACTCAGGGTAAGATGCACATCCAGGGTTGTTGTAAGATGTTTCAACCACTTCGATGTCATCACCTTCTCCGTTAGGAACTGATCCGTCGAAAGAAACTGTGATAGATCCACCGTAACCAAGCGTTGTAAATACAAGCGCATCGATTCCTTCTGGTGCACCAAGTGCATTGTTAGGATCTGCACGCTCAGCCAACAATGGTGAGTTATCTAACTGCGTTCCTTCAACGTACTCATCAGCAGCTACAGCGTAGCACTCACCATCTGGTACAATCACTGGCTCATCATCACCACATCCAGCGGCCATGTCACCATCAGAAAGTGTTAGGGCTTCGCCTCCAACAGTTGCCGTGTAAACAGCTACTTCTGAACCGTCAGCTGCATCTACTTCGATAAACGAAGCTGTACCTGGGTGGGCAAGCACAAGGCCTGTCGCATTGTTGGCTTGAGCCATACCGTTGGCAGCTGGAATATCTGCTGCGAATACAGCGGCACCACCTACGATTTCATAGAGTTTACCTTGATTTCGGTTAGCGAGAAGTAGCTTACCATCTTGGATAGCCAAGTCACCACCGCTTACAGGAGCGTCAGCAAAGTAAGTAGCCTGCCCAGTACCCAAGTCGATCGTGTAGATCTCGTTGTCGTTGTCATCACCTACGTAGAGCAATCCATCAACTGGATTGTACACCACAGCGTAGAGGCTGTTGATACCACCAAGGATTGGCAAGTCGCCGATGAACACACCGAGTGTTGGGTCGTAAGCTCTCACAAACGAACCGTTTGGATTCACAAGGTATAGGATATCATCTTCAGCGTTGTAGGCAATGTGTGCACCAAATGGCACATTGGTCAAGAATGTAAGTACTGCTTCGTTGCCGCTATACATCACCTGATAGATATCGGCACCTGATACGCCTGTTCCACTTCCGTAGTGTGAGTAGAAGGTATCGAAGTTTTCACAGTCACCTTCGTTCTCATCAGAGAATGTGTTGCAACCTGAAGCCATATCTCCGTTGTTGTGATCGAAAGCTTCTCCATCCAACATCAAGGCATACGTGTCACCAGGGTTCGAACCATCTGTGTTGCGAACTTCAAGGTTAGCGTTTCCATTGTGTGATGTAAGGAGTCTTCCATCTTCAGTCAAAGCCAAACCTGTAACAAGGTCAGAAAGAGATCCGATAAGGATATCATCCCAAACTCCGTCAGGGTATACTTCGTAAAGACCGTTTCCTTGACGTGTAGCCAAGTAAAGCATTCCTTCGTTGTCGAATGCGATGTCACCACCGTTTACTGGTGCGTATGCATCGTATACAGTCACGTTGTTAGTCATTACATCTACTGAGTAGATCATGTCTTGTGTAGCAGAACCGATCAATAGGGCTCCGTCAGGACTAAATACCGCTGTAGTAACAGATGGTACGTCTTCGCTCAAGTACATTACTTCACTCACTTCTACTGGAGAAACGTGTGGGTTTACTTTTACGTAAGATGCATCAACGTTACTTACAACATATACCATGTTGTCAGCTGGGTTGTAAGCGATGTGCGCCTGGTATCCGATTGTTGTCAAGAAAGTCAACTCAGCGTTTCCACCAACAAGCTGTACGCCGTATAGGTCAGTTTCTCCACCGTCGTTGTCGTTCAAGTACATTACCCAGTCTTCGCAGTCTGAAGGAACGATTGGCTCACCAACACATTCACAGTCAGCGTTGATCATGTCGTTTCCAGTCATGTCATCACCGTCGTCACAAGGATCGCCGATGTTGGCCATAAGGTCTGGACAGTCGAATACTTCAACTGGTGTACCTGCACACTCACATGCGTCGTTCACCATGTCGTTTTCAGTCATGTCATCACCGTCATCACAAGCATCTCCGATGTTTGCTTCAAGTTCTGGACAGTCGAACTCTGGAATACATTCTATTCTAACTACTTCAATAGAGTTAGATAGACTATAGCATCCTTCGAGATCTTCTGCATTTACAGGCAGATCATTTTCGAAGTCCATCGCCAGATTTCCTACGTTGCTGTTTTCTGGATCGAAATCGAGAAGCCAAATCAAGCAGTTGCCAGGTCCAGCCTGATCGAAGTCTATAGACTCGACATCACCTAGGGTTGCTGGTAGTCCAAGAACATTCAAATCTGGATCTGTGATCACCCAAACGGTTGAGTTCGTTCCTGAAGGATCTACTACAACGTTGACATCGACAAGACTTGGGATGTTATCGTCGATACAAACTGTTTGTGAAAGTGAACCATCTTCAAACTCAATTGAAGCAGACTCTGTTGTACACTCAGGTGGACAAGCGTCTTGGCTCAATTCACCATCAGCAAGGAAGTAGTTCCAAGGTCCAAATGTACCAGTGGCGTCATCGGGACTTTGATCGTTTGCGAATTGGTATGCTGGCCATCCATTCACAAGGAGAACTCCGTCGTCATTGAGACTTAAGACTGCAGTAATGTCTTCATCTATAACCAAGTCGCCATCAATGATGACATATGGCCACGATGCTCCAGCATATGTTGGAATTCCGTTTCCACCATCTGGTGCAAAGGCATAGATTGTTCGGGTATCAGATGTTGCAGACCCACCGTCTGTTTCTCCTTCAAAGGCACCAGAAATCTGAATTACCATTCCGCCACATTCTAAGTCCAGAAGACTTGCGAAGGCCATTTCAGTGATTACACAGTCGCAGTTTTCATTCAGGATTCCTTCTTCGCCACCTACAGTACAAGGTGATCCCGGAAGACTTTCTCCGCCGTAAACTCCTTCACAGTCTTGCTCACAAGCTTCAAGTGTAACACCTGTCATCACCATTAGCTGACATGATTCTTCAGAAGAGAAAGAAACATCGAAGTTCACTGGTCCTTCATCAAGTTCAAACTCAAAAGTTTGTGGACTACCTGTGATTTCGAAGGAAGTACCATTGACATCGATCGTACCATCCTCAGGTTCGTTTTCATAAGCAATGGTCAATGAAGCAAAGTACAATCCGGTTTCACCATCGCAGAAGTCGGCGATATCGAAACTCACTGGACTAATACTACACTCAGGGATGATACAGTCTGGGTCTTCGAAAATGGTTGCAGAACCCGCACTGACAAACCCAAGTGCATCAGTCACTGTTACCATATAGGTACCTGGACCTGCGACAAGCGTTTGGCCTACGAACCCAGTGCTCCAACTATAGGTGTATGGCTCATTTCCACCTGAGGCCGTTGCTGTAATAGACCCTTCAGACTGGTCTGCACAGGTAAGCTCCACGCTCAACCCAACATCGAACGCCCCAAGGGTTGTTGATGCAAAATTGTCGGTGTAGTCAAATTCGAGTTCTGTCGAATTAGCTATTTCACCAATCAACTCCGTGTTATTGTCCAGCACCATCCAAGGGAAACTAATATCAACGCTTCCACCAGCATCCACAGAAATAGGCACTGACCCAATTGAGATGGTATCACCCATTGCATTTGTGTAGGACAGAAGTACATCTGCATCTGTATCTAAATCACCATTATTCGGAATGGTCGCGTCTATCATGATCCCATCTCCAATCTCAGGAGATCCATCTGAAGCTGTAAAAGTTTCGAAGTATAGATTAGCAGCAGAACCTACTACGAGAGCCCTGGTCGCTTCATTGTTTACTTCGTTCCCTTCAACAATTTCATCTCCAGAATCAATAATGGCTCGTACAATATGTGCTCCGACAACATCAGTAGAATAAGGGATCGGAATGGCTATTGATGTATTCTCACCGCTCAGCAAACCAGGCACGTTTTCTACAATGCTCAGCATCTCTTCATCCACAAGTACCGTCAGATCCATCTCATCGCTATCGTTCGAATTCCCGACATTCTCGTAAGTCACGGTAAAGAATGTAGGCTGACCTGGATCAGGATTGAGAAGACTTGGGTTGATGTATTCTGATAGAATTCTCATGTCTGGTGGAACTGCACTTGGATCAAGCACGGTCACTTCTACTTCAAGCACATTATTCGTTTCATCACATTCCGCAAAAGTGGCGTTTGGATCGGCCGTCATGGTAAACGTAAACACTCCAGGTTCTGGGAATATAAACGACGTTGGAAGGACTGCTACCATAGGACAAGCACATGTGCGATTGGCTACGGGTAAGACTGCATTTCCAAGATCTACAGTACCGACAATCCCGGGTCCGCTTACTTCAAACTTCACTTCAGCGTCGGTGGCCTTATACTCTCCATCCTGTCGAACGCCCACATTCAACTGAACGATCTGATTAGGCAGATAAGTGTAATTCCAGAAGTTTCCACCACCACATTTACCCACGGGTCTAAAGTCCCAACACAAGTCGGCAGTATACGAGCTAGGCGTATCATTAAATTGCGGAATGGTGCTTTCAGGATCTACAGTAGCCGTGATTGTCTGTGTAGCCGGTACAACAGACGTTTGGTTTGTAACAAAGTCAACCTGCTGACCAGGAGCAATATCATCCGGATATACCACTTCATACATATCGCCACCACTCAATTCAAACTCTAGTGTTACAGGACCTTCTGCAATGGCGTTTCCTGTGTTGCGCACTTTGGCGGTGTAGGTAACAGGAAGCCCAGATTCGGTTAAGTTCGGCGGGTCGACTTGGAAGAATCCACATCCTCTAACTTCTAGCTGTGGAAGGCACTCTAGGATATTTCGTGTCAAACTAGCCACATTATTAGCTTCGCTGATCTCTTCCACTTCACCATTTGGAAGCGGCACATCACATCGAATCTCGATATCGTATGTACCAAGCTCTTCGTAGGTGTAAGGAGAAAGTACTACTTGAACTTCTCCCGGCGCAAGGTCATCAACGTCGATTGTAAAAGTCTCATCCAACAAACCATTTTTGATTACATCATACTCAACTGTGAATGGTCCTGTTGGAACGTATCCGACATTACTAAATGATATATTTAAAACAGGGTTGTTACAAATAAACTGCGACAATTCCGATGTATACCCACCAACTTGTATATCGGGCAATGGTGGGCGTACAAATACGCCATCACAATCATAGTTATTTGCGAAAGACACTTCATCGAACTCGTATTCCGGGTTGACCCGACCGCAAAAAGTTTGATAGCCGAGATCATTCATCACGATATCGAAGTAATCGAAAACAACTACATCACCAACATCGAGAGCAGGCACGTCTATCAATCCAATACCAGGTATACCGCTCGTTTGCGTGACATTAATTGTAGTCGCTGGCGAAGGCTCACACCCATCATTCAAAACGGTAAACGATACGTCAACCGTTTCACCAACGAATATTTCATTTTGAGCAACGTTTGTAGAAATACTCAAATCTGGTAGGCACACAACAACAGGCTCTATCAGCTCAAATGAAGTCTGGAATGCCCCAGTTAAAGTAAAGTCTGTGACTTCACCCGATACCTGATAAACTCCAGGTCCGAGGTTTGCTGGAATCGTTATGGAGAATGCTCCTTGAGAGTTGGTATTTCCAGTATAAGTCGTTCCTGAAACCGGATGCACGAGTGAAACCGTGGCTCCTGCTACGCTCGGATCGTCCAGCGGAATAGCCGTATCTTCATAGTTGGCAACTCCTAAAATTTGAACTGTAGCAAGAGGACTCGTAAACTGAACAGCTGGAGAAGCCGAAGCCGTAACATTAATACTACCAGGCACATTAAATGGTCCATTGGTATATGGTCTAACAGCCGTATTGTCTAATTCGTTTGTTTCGTCAATATCATCATTACTATCAACGATAACCTGAATCGGAACCCAAGCTGGCTCATCTGGTGTGTCAATGTTCCATGTAACTACAATACTTTGGTTTGGTGGAACCAGTGGAACAAAAATCTCAGGATAATCAATCTCCGGCTCGTATTGGCTCACAATGTCAACTTCAAAATTCTCAGCTGGGAAATCTGAATTGTTAAAAATCTCTGCAGTCACCATGATTGTTGATGACACATCGGGATTCGGATTATCAAATTCAATGTTATCCGCGAAAATTTCCAAATCCGGTTCTGTAAACACATCAGGATAATCAAATGGCCCGATTTGAGTCACACAGCCTTCATTCTGCACTCGGATCGAGGTCTCATAGTTTTGACCTGTTGGGAGAGCAACCGTCGATGCAATATACTCCTTACCGTCAACGGTGTTGTTATCAGAGACATCTGCGGGAGACATTAGTAATACTTGATCATTGGCATTATTGAACGAGCCATTCCCTTCGTAATCAACATATACTCGAGGGAATCCAAATGGCGGCAATGCTCCAGTAGCGTCAGTGTATATTACAGAGAAATTAAAGGTAGTTCCCGGTGCTCCCTGCAAAGGAGAGATTAGCACATCCGAGAATTCTCCTGTACCTGTAAAAGTCAATGTTTGAGCATCTGGATTGATGTCTGGGTTATTGTCATCACAATCGCCCGGAACCGGAGCAAACCCATCTGGTTGCTCACAGGCCATCATGACATCATCCGTTCCATATCCGTCACCATCTGAATCGGCATACCAGGTTGTTGGTGCTCCAACGTTTGGATCGAGTGGATCACAGTCATCATCATTGTCAAATCCATCACCGTCGATATCTGGATCACAAACGTCTCCAATTTCATCACCATCCTGGTCGGCTTGGTCATTGTTCGGTTCGTCAATACAGTTGTCGACATCATCACAGATTCCATCATCATCTGTATCGGCTACCGTTCCGCCAAGATCACCATTACAGTCTGGGAAAAGGCATTCGCAGTCGACCACTATTCCATCCCCTCCTGCTCCACAAGCGTCGCCGTTGTCTGCCATAAGGTCTGGACAGTCATAAATCGGCTCTCCTGCACACTCACAATTAGGCTGGAAAACATCGTTTTCAGTCAATGGATCACCATCATCACAAGGCGCTCCAATGCTACACGGTAGAGATGATAAGGCACATACCCCATCGATATCCGCTCCTGGAGTGGAACCGGAGCATCCTGATCCGTCGTCGGTAATTTTGATCGCATCGAAGAGTAGTGAGTTGCCAACCGCGTTGTCGAAGAAAGCATCAATATCAACATCGGCCGTAGCCCCTCCTACAGATCCAAATTCATAGAATCCATCGCCATCTGAATCGAGAATTCCCTCATCGATCAAAGCATCTTCTGTGGCTTGATCAAGTGGACGAAGCTCGATGAACGAACCTTCAACCGCAGGCCCGATTTCAAAAATGAACAAGTCTGGATCGTCGGTACCTGAATTCACAAGTGTATTATTCGTAAACGCAAGCTTGATGAACCCGCCACCACCAAGACTAACAAACCCATTGTTTGCTGTATAATCTGGCGTTCCAAGCGCTTCATTCGGGTCATCACTGGTTGTACCTGGACAAGGGTTAGAATACTCAATAACTTCATCGGCAAAAGAAAGTCCATCGCCGAAACAAGTTTCACATGGCGAAGAAGCTGTCAAGCCTTGGCAATCCCCATCTTCACAATCAATCAACCCGTCACCGTCGTTATCAATTCCATCAGAACAAGATGCAGCATCACCTTCAAAGTCGTCGGTACAAGATGGTGAAGCTCCGGATAGATTTATATCACAAGATTCGCTCTGGATGTTAATGCTCCAACAAGACTCCGATTCTGGAATGGTCAAAACTATTGTCCCATTCGCAACTGTGGTCGGATCGTCTCCATCGCTTGAAATGTTTTCGTTCGTACATAAATCATCATCACCAAACGTGAATGTTGCACCAGAAGCTATTCCTGAGTAAGGGATTGAAACGGTGTAGTCATCAACACCTTCCGTGTTTTCAACACAAGCTACAACCGCTGCTCCAAGAGACAAGCCACATGGCGGCGGTGCACAATCTGGAGAAGTTCCGTTAATTTCAAAGTCACAAAGGTCACTTACTATTGACAAGCCCCAGCACGATTCCGACTCGTTTATAGTCAATACGATTGAACCATTCGGATCTGTTGAAGGATCATCTCCACTGATGGTTATATTTTCATTATCGCAACCGAAGATGTCTGCGACTGAAAGTACGGCTCCAGGTGCTGAACCAGAGTAGAATATCGTTACCGTGTAGTCGTCATCGCCTGAAGTATTGTCAACACAATCTACTATTGGTGTACCTAATGATAAGTCGCATTCTTCAACGCATTCACAGTTCTCTACGGTTCCATTAACGCCACAAGGATCTCCATTTTCCAGATCGGGAAGCAGCGGACATGGGTCGTTATCATCACAAATTCCATCGTTATCAGTATCTCCTCCTAGTCCGGCACAAGGGTCTACTCCATCTAGAAGGATTACCTCGTTAGTCAATACCTGACAAGAGTTTTGATCAGTAATCGTGATAACGTAAGTTCCTTCAATCAGCCCTGTCACGGTGAAGTTTTCATTTGCCGAAGTACCGCTTGTATAGCCAGAACCGTTTCGAGTTACGAGGTATACATAATTCGGTACTCCACCCATCACGGAGACATCGATCTCTCCATCATTATTTCCAGGTGTTGAAACAGGTTCCCCCAAGGCTGCGGTAGCAGACAATACCGGAGGTTCAATAAGTTCCAAATCATCTGCAGAATATTCCACTCCTGTTTGATCTGTAACTGTGATTGAATATACTCCAGGGCCTAAATCACTTTCAAAAGCCGTAGCTCCTGAGAAATTTAGAGTTCCACTTCGATCAAAAGCTTCTCCTTCACCATCAAGTTCATATGTGTATGGGGGATTTCCTTGAGTAGCTCGAATTCTGAGCACTCCATTGTCTTCTCCATTACAAACTATTTCATCCCAGATGGTGAACTCAACAACAACCAAAACATAGTCGTCAATTTCAATCGACTCCGTGGTTTCACAACCATTGGCATCAGTAATTGTGAATCCATAATTTCCAGCTGACAAGTTTTCGATTTGAATACTTGACAAGCCTCCAAAATCACCTAATACCGGATCTCCACCATCTTTTATGTACTGATAAGTAAATGGCCCATT
This sequence comes from Cryomorpha sp., assembly GCA_965230375.1. GTDB lineage: Bacteria > Bacteroidota > Bacteroidia > Flavobacteriales_D > Cryomorphaceae > CBDDKU01. The sequence goes on along the minus strand of CBDDKU010000007.1, from coordinate 73,564 downwards.
TCCACCACTGACTTCTAACAGTAAAGAAGCTTGATCGCCACCTTCTGTTGTTACCGGGTCTACCAGTTCAACATCGGCACTAAAAGCAGAAGGTTCCGTTAGCAGAATACTGGTATTCGCTACGCCATCATCAGAGTCATTCACAACAAGGGTGTAGTTTCCAGCTGGAAGGTTTGCCTCAACGACAGATTCTCCACTCGAGTTGATATCACCAGAACGAACTAGAGCTTCATCCGTATTTGTCAATGTATAACTATATGGAGGGGTTCCTCCTGTTGGGGTAATTTCAACTTCTCCTGTGTTGTCTCCGTTACAGCCGATATCAAACCCATTGACATCTGTTAAGGATATAAGATCAACGGCAAAAGTCGAAGATCCGGGTGGTGGCACATCAAATTGAGCGAGGTAAGGGTGTGCGTAATTCGAACCAATAATGGTAAAGGCCCCACCAAATATCAGCTTGCCATCCATATAGCGGACCGCGTTGACTGTGCTGTTAAGTGCAGGAGCAAAATTGAATAGGTTCTCACCTGTATTTTTGTCCAGTAAAACCAAACGTTGAACTGGGTCACCATCCAAAGTAGAGAAGCTACCTCCTGCAAAAAGGTAATTCTCTTCGATGAACAAGTCGAGAACTGTTCCATTAAGCGATGGTGCCCAAGATGTGGCACTTCCATCGACCGTATTCAGCGAGGCCAAGCGCAACCTTGACTCTCCACCTATGGTAGAAAAAGATCCTCCTGCGTATAGGAGGTTATCGCTAAATTCAAGTTCTTCTACAGCGCCATTGGCGAGCCCATCAAAATCACTTAATGAGTTGTCCGATAAATCTACAGATGCCAAACGCCCTCTGGACTCACCATCGACAAATGAAAAGCTACCGCCGAAGTATATATGATTATTGAAAAACTCCATGTCGTATACATTGGAGTTTGGACTTGGGTTGAAATCGTTCAACGCTCCAGTTTCAGTATTGATTGATGCGATATACGGGCGGCTTTCACCTTGCACAGTTGTAAATGCTCCCCCCATGTATAGATCATCGCCCATGATCTCCATATCGTAAATGATATTACTCACATCGCTCGTTAAAGTCGAAAGTGTTCCATCTGACTTGTTAATTGCCGCAAAACGCAATCTGCCTTCACCAAAAGCCTGGCTAAAGAATCCTCCAGCATAAATGCGATCATCATCAAAGGTGAGCGAAGTTACGGTACTGTTAAACCCGGAACCTGCTCCAAGATCTAATACCTGATTATTTTCACAATCAATTGCAGCAAAGTTTATTCGGCTTTCGACCCCAGTTATTGTAAATGAGCCTCCTGTGATCAAATTAGTCCCGTCAGACTCAACCATGTATGCGATACTATTGAAGCGCGGATCGAAATCTGTCAGTGTACCTCCGTTCTCGAGATCGAATGATGCTCCTCTCAGGCGCTCTGTTTCATCAATTGATGTGAACCTACCAACAGCAAACAACTCGCTTCCTTGGATGACAATATCGTCGATCCAGTTATTACAGAGTGGTGCTGTGAAATCGCTCAATTCGGCTGTCTCTATATCTGCTGAAGCAAGGTAGGTTCTAGACTCTCCATCAACAGCTCCAAAGGCACCACAAAAGTAAAGTTGACCGTCGTATTGATCTATTCCAAATACCGTACTCGTAATATTCGATAATCCCCATTCTTCTGGAGCCCCTGTTTCTGGGTTAACACATGCAATTCGCGACTTATTCTGAACATCAATAGCACTAAAAGGTCCACCCAGAATAATCTGATTATCATCCGCCCACATGGAGTAAACCCAACTGTTGAGTTTTGGGTTCCAGTCATCGAGTTCGTCTGCGTTTAAATCATAGCAAAGGGCTGCCCCACGTGGCTCGTCATTAGCTGTTGAAAAGATCCCACCCAGGTATAGCTTAGAACCTGTCCTAAAAATGGACTCTACTCTGTTGTTCAAGTTTATTGAAAAGGGGTCGAGCATATCTGCACCCATATCGTATTGGGCATAATACGTTCGAGACTCTCCATCAAAATTTGTAAAGTATCCACCCGCTAACAACATATCATCTTCGAACCACAAGTCCAGAACAGTACTGTTTGGTGGAGCTGAGAATGGTTCGAACAATTCATTCTCTTCAGGATCGAAACCAATTAAGTATCTGGAATTCTGAAACGAAACAGTAGAGAAGCTACCAACGATGATAACTTGATCTCCATTTAGACGCATATCAAAAACGGTCGAGTTCGCAGATGGGTCCCAAGCCGTCAACTGATCTAAATTGATGTCGTATGCACCGATGTATCGTCTGGTTTCTCCTCCAAGCTCAGTAAAAGAACCGGCTATGTAGATGAGATCACCTTCAACTCTCATTTTTTCAACAGTCGAGTTAGCTTCAGGATTAAAGTCTAAGATTGAGTTTTCCGTCAAATCCACGGCAGCTGTCCTAAGCCTCGACTGACCTTGAACCGTGCTAAAACTTCCTCCGAAATAGAGGATGTCCCCGCTTAAGTCCATATCGTGAACCGTATTATTTATGTTATCAAACCTTTGATCATTTCTGGTCAGATCACTTGAATTGTACTCTATTATTCTGGAGTCAACTCTGTTATTAACCCAGGTAAAATCTCCACCAGCATTCAAGGTATTGCCTATATACAGTACTTCTCTAACATTAGAGTTTATATTGAATGATCTATCGCTTGGATCTCCAGTTGTCACATCAAGTTCCATCAGGCGATTTACGGCTTCACCTTCTACTTGGGTAAAGGATCCACCTACTGCCAAAGTGTTGCCATTAAGGTCAATACTCCATACCTGGCCATTCATATCTGGGCCTTCGAATGCCAAAAGGGCTCCGGTATTTACATTTACCGCTGCCAAACTCTCCCTTGTGCTACCGTCTACTTGTGAAAACGCTCCAGCGAGATATAGAGTGGTACCATCCAGAAGCAAATCAAAAACTACATTATTAATAGGACCTGCATTGAATGCTGTGGGTACTCCGTCAGTATCTAAAGCTGCTACACGTTGGTATGAATTATCGCCATCAATGGTCGTGAAATACCCTGAGATGTATATCTCTCCATTGTGTATGATTATGTCTTCTACTTGATTATTCAAACTCGGTGCAAAATCAGTGTCAAGACTTCCATCAGCTGCATTTAAGGCGGCGATTCTATTGCGCGATTCGCCTTCTACTGTGGTGAATGCTCCACCACAGTAAACCACATCGTTTAAGATGCCAATTGCGAGTACTGTTGAATTAATCTCTGGTACAAAGTCAGTGTCTAGCACACCGTCTTCTGCACTGATTCGAACAAGTCTGGTTGCCGGTGAACCATTCACATTGGTAAATGAGCCACCTACATAGAGCTCATCATCAACAAGGAGGATATCGTGTATCGTACTATTGAAAGTTGGCGTAAAATCGAGATCCCTGGTTCCATCAGAAAGAATGTGCCCTATTCTTGTTTGAGTTTCACCATTTAAATTCGTGAAAGTACCTCCCAAATAAAACCCACCATCACCGTCAGGCTCCATTACATAGATCGAACTGTTCGTGTAGTTTTGATTGAAATCTGGTATGGCCGATGATGCATCGCTAAAACTTGCCAAATAAGGTTGATAAAACCCAGTGGTAGTAAAGCTTCCTGAAGCCAGAACAGCATCACCGTATGCTTCAAAGTCATAGACCACATTATTGGGGCTTGGCAATTGCAAAAAGGAGCCATCAACTTTATCAACTGCCACTCCATATCTGGCTAAGGGGTTTCCACTAATACTCGAAAAGAAACCACCGAGATATACGTTGGTAGACTCGACATGAATAGCTAGCACTGTGCTATTTGGCGATGGGGCCCATGTCTGGTCTTCAACACCAGAATCTTTGTTAACTCGAGCGGCATAAGGCAGGGACACCCCATTAACAGTGGTGAATGCTCCACCAATATACAAGTCATCACCATCGAGTTTTAGAGCTTCAACATTCGAATTAAGTGTACACTCAAAATTTGGATCTACTGTGTTATCTGATAGAAGGTGCACCAGGCGAAAAGCATTTACACCTGCAAATTGTGTGAAAGAGCCACCAATATACCATCCGCCATTACCGTCTGGGATGATTACTCTTCCCGTGCTATTCGCGTCTGGGAAATCAGCTGACGGGAGACCATCATCCACTCCCACAGACGCTACATAAGAGTTGTAATATCCCGACTGGGTGAATGATCCAGCGAGGTAATAGTCACCATCGTAGGCTTCTATGTCATGAACCGTCGAGTTAACTGAAGGTGATTGAATAAGTTCTCCTGAAACACCATCAATAATTGCAAAATAACGCGAGTCGTTGGTTGAATTTACTATTGTGAAAACTCCACCTACGTATACATCATTCCCATTAGTGGCAATCGAATATACGGTGCTATTGAATTCAGGTAACCAAGATTCATCAACAACTCCTGTAGTTTTATCCAGACGACAAGCTCTTTGGACAGCTACACCGTCTACATTGGTAAAGCTACCTCCAGCATATAAGTCATCTCCATCAATAAAAATCTCAATGATCGTACTATTAAAACTCGGAGCGAAGTCAGGGTCCAATGTCCCATCACTGAGTATGTGTGCCATTCTATTTCTGGACACCCCATCAATCAACGTAAAACTTCCTCCAACGTACCAACCACCGTCGCCATCGGGCTCTATAACTTCTATTGTAGAGTTTGCGTCTGGAAATGAAAAAATCGGAAATTCATTTTCGGGTTGAAATCCTGCTAAGTAAGACTGATAGATTGCCGTCTGAGTAAATGAACCTGCGACGAACAACTTATCGTCATAAAGCATAAAGTCTTCTACAGTGCTATTAAAGCTAAATGTTGGCTGCGGCTCCGCGGTGTTAATATCAAAAATGGCATATCGTCTATAGTCATCATCTCCCAATACCTGTCCAAAGGAACCTCCCACGTGAACCAGATCATTTGCAACAATGATCTTCCTTACATCGCCATTTGTTACCTGCGGAAGCCACCCATTATCGAGCTCAGCTGTATTGGCATCAACCCGAATAATTCGTCCAACAGGTATTCCATCAGCCTGGGTAAAAGATCCTCCCACATACAGCTGGCCTTCGTGCAGATAAAGGCCCAAGACAGTGCTATTGAGTGGGATTGAGAAGTTGGGATCCAAACTCATATCGGGCAGGATATGAGCAAGTCTGGTTATTGAGTTTCCACTGATATTTGAGAAAGACCCTCCGACATACCATCCACCGGCACCATCAGAAACAGCCACATCAATGTTTGAATTAGGGTAAAGAATATCAAAAGCCGGGACATCTGAACCGAGCGGCAAGATGCTGTGATAGTTTGTCCTGAAACCAATTTGGGAAAAAGCACCTGCGAGATAGGTGTTGTCTCCATCTTGTTCAATAACATTTACGGTTCCGTTTGTTGAGAGAGTTGCCGGTTGCAACGTCTGGCCGAATGTGCTCATAGCAAGCATCACTCCAGCCCATAGCATGACTAAAGATTTCATTGTAAGGTTGATTGGTTAGCACTTAGAATTCCGTTTCCGAAATTCTGGTGTCTCAAGTTAGGAATATTTTATGTAAAAAGACAAAATATCGACCACAACAATCTCACTCTCCACACTTTACATACATATCAATAAAAAAAGACCCCCATCCAATGGACAGGGGTCTTCTCAATTTATGTTCTAACTGAGCTTATTTACTCATAATAAACTTATCGATGACTACTTCGTTTTCAGTTGTCATACGGTAGATGTAAACTCCGTTTGGAAGGTTATTTCCATTGAAGTCTAATCTGTACTCAACACCTGCTTCAGCCTCTTGGTTGAAGAGTGCTTCTACCATTCTACCATTCATGTCGTACACTTCAACAAGTGTTCTTCCAGTTTCAGCAGTAACGAATACTACTTGAGAAGGACCATTTGTTGGGTTCGGGAATGATGTCAATTGGTTCTGAGAGTCTACAGAAAGTAGATCTTCAACTCCTTCACCACCGTCACCGTTTTCTTCACAGTTGTGAAGCGCTACGATACCGTCAACATCAAATCCATCAGATGAAGTAGATTGGTCGTTTTCGTTGGTTACTCTCACGTACATTACGTACTCGTAGTCTCCAGCGTCGCTGATGTCTACGTAAGGATCACCTTTACAAACTGTACCTGCAGTTGCCCAGTTCACACCATCCATAGATACTTCTACAGTAGCGTATTCAGGGTAGGCTGCACATCCAGGGTTGTTGTAAGATGTTTCAACCACTTCGATGTCATCACCTTCTCCGTTAGGAACTGATCCGTCGAAAGAAACTGTGATAGATCCACCGTAACCAAGCGTTGTAAATACAAGCGCATCGATTCCTTCAGGTGCACCAAGTGCGTTGTTAGGATCTGCACGCTCAGCCAACAATGGTGAGTTATCTAACTGCGTTCCTTCAACGTACTCTTCAGTAGCTACAGCGTAGCACTCACCTTCTGGCACAATCACTGGCTCATCATCACCACATCCAGCGGCCATATCACCATCAGAGAGTGTAAGCGCTTCGCCATCTACCATAGCTGTGTACACGGTTACTTCTGAACCGTCAGCGGCATCTACTTCGATAAACGAAGCTGTACCTGGGTGTGCAAGCACAAGACCAGTGGAGTTGTTGGCCTGAGCCATACCGTTGGCAGCTGGAATATCTGCTGCGAATACAGCGGCACCACCTACGATTTCATAGAGTTTACCCTGATTTCGGTTAGCGAGGTAGAGCTTACCATCTTGGATCGCCAAGTCACCACCGCTTACAGGAGCGTCAGCAAAGTAAGTAGCCTGCCCAGTACCCAAGTCGATCGTGTAGATCTCGTTGTCGTTGTCATCACCAACATAAAGCAAGCCGTCAATCGGGTTGTACACCACAGCGTAAAGGCTGTTGATACCACCAAGGATTGGCAAGTCGCCGATAAATACACCGAGAGTTGGGTCGTAAGCTCTCACAAACGAACCGTTTGGATTCACAAGGTATAGGATATCATCTTCAGCGTTGTAAGCAATGTGTGCTCCAAATGGCACATTTGTCAAGAATGTAAGCACCGCTTCATTCCCACTATACATTACATGATAGATATCTGCACCTGATACACCTGTTCCACTTCCGTAGTGTGAGTAGAAGGTATCGAAGTTTTCACAGTCACCTTCGTTCTCATCAGAGAATGTGTTGCAACCTGAAGCCATATCACCGTTGTTGTGATCGAAAGCTTCTCCATCCAACATTAAGGCATACGTGTCACCAGGGTTCGAACCATCTGTGTTGCGAACTTCAAGGTTAGCGTTTCCGTTGTGTGATGTAAGAAGTCTTCCATCTTGAGTCAAGGCCATACCTGTTACCAAGTTTGATAGAGATCCGATTAGGACATCATCCCAAACTCCGTCAGGATATACTTCGTAAAGACCGTTTCCTTGACGTGTAGCCAGGTAAAGCATTCCACTGTCGTCGAACGCGATGTCACCACCGTTTACTGGTGCGTAAGCATCGTATACAGTCACGTTATTAGTCAACACATCTACAGAGTAGATCATGTCTTGTGTAGCAGAACCGATCAATAGGGCTCCGTCAGGACTAAATACCGCTGTAGTAACAGATGGTACGTCTTCGCTCAAGTACATTACTTCACTCACTTCTACTGGAGAAACGTGTGGGTTTACTTTTACGTAAGATGCATCAACGTTGCTTATTACATATACCATGTTGTCAGTTTCGTTGTAGGCGATGTGACCTTGGTAACCGATTGTAGTCAAGAATGTCAACTCAGCGTTTCCACCAACAAGCTCTACGCCGTAAAGGTCAGTTTCTCCACCGTCGTTGTCGTTCAAGTACATTACCCAGTCTTCACAGTCTGAAGGAACGATTGGCTCACCAACACATTCACAGTCAGCGTTAATCATGTCGTTTCCAGTCATGTCATCACCGTCGTCACAAGGATCTCCGATGTTTGCTTCAAGCTCTGGACAGTCGTATACTGGTCCACACTCTTCTCTTACAATCTCAATTGAATTAGAAAGTGCGAAACACCCTTCGATGTCACCAGCATTTGGCATATCAGACTCAAGTACTTCACCAACGTTGCTGTTTTCAGCATCGTAGTCTAGCAACCAGATTAGGCAAACTCCAGGGCCTGCGTTATCAAAGTCAATTGCTTCGATGTCTTCTTGTGAACCAACAGCAAGAATGTTAAGCTCCGTGTCAGTTACAACCCATGCAGTAGAATTTCCTTCAGAAGGAGCTTCAACTACAGCCAATTCTACGAAGCTAGGCTCCATATCGTCAGCACAGATTGTTTGAGACTCAGATCCATCTCCGTAAGAAATAACTCCTGCTTCAACACTACATACTGGTTCGCACTCAACTCGAACTACTTCGATTGAATTCGATAAGCTAAAGCACCCTTCAAGGTCGGCTCCGTTCACCGGAATCTCATTCATAAAGTCTTCAGCTAATTCAAGAGCGTTACTTTCTTCTGGATCGAAATCGAGCAACCAGATCAGGCAATTGCCAGTTCCAGCTCCATCAAAATTCACAGACTCAACATCTTCTAGTGTAGCTGGTAAACCAAGAACATTCAAATCTGGATCTGTGATCACCCATACTGTTGAATTCGTTCCTGAAGGCTCTACGACAACGTTCACGTCGACAAGACTTGGGATGTTATCGTCGATACAAACCGTTACTGATTCAGCTCCACCTTCAAATTCGATGGTAGCCATTTCAGTTGTACATGGAATTTCGATACCAGCACATTCGCAATCAGCAGTGATTTCATCGTCATATGTGTCAGCATTTCCATCATCACAAGGATCTCCTACTTCCCCTTCTAGCTCAGGGCAAGAATCTTCAAGATCACAAATTCCATCGTTGTCTGTATCTATAAGATCAACACCGCCAGCAGAGTTACATTCTGTACATCCTTCTATCGGCTCAAGACAAGAACCATTTTCATCAGTCGCATCAGGGTTGAAGTTACAAGCTGTTACATCAGTACAACCAGGTACTTCGTCAGCGTTACAGATTCCATCGCCGTCTGAATCGATGAAGATGATTTCACCATTCATTCCACAGGCTACACAGTTTTCAACTGGCTCGACACATGAGCCATTGTCGTCTGTTGCATTTTCGTCGTAGTTACAAGCCGTTTCACTTGTACAACCTGGAATTTCATCTGCATCACAGATACCATCTCCATCTGTATCGATTAGCTCAAATCCACCCTGTCCATCACACTCAGTACAGTTTGGAATAGCTTCAATACACTGCTCAGGAGCAGGCTCTGTTGCGTCTGGGTTGAAGTTACATGCGGTATCATCCGTACAGCCCAATACTTCATCGGCATCACAAACGCCATCACCATCTGTATCAATGATATCGAGTCCGTCGTTTGTTGCATTACACTCAGAGCAATCGGCAACAGGCTCAATACAAGACCCGTCATCTTGGTTTGCGTCTTCGTTGTAGTTACATGCTGTTAGGCTTGTACATCCTTCTACAATATCGAGTACACATTCACAATCTGCAACAGTTCCCTGCGCTCCACCATCAAGTGTACACGGGTCACCATTTACAAGATCAGCAAGTAGCGGACAGTCATCATCTGCATCGCAAATTCCATCATTGTCGGCATCGATTAGTTCTAGACCATCGTTTGCCGAGTTACATGTGGTACAATCTTCAACTGGTACGATACATGATCCATTATCTTCTGTAGCAAGGTCGTCATAATTACAAGCGAGCATGTCTGTACAACCTTCTACTTCATCGGCATCACAAACACCATCTCCATCCGTATCGATTAGATCAAGACCATCGTTTGTGTCATTACATGCCAAACAATTCTCAACTGGTTCGATACAAGAACCATCATCTTCATTTGCTAACTCATTGTAGTTACAAGCTGTAGAACTTGTACATCCTGAGATTACATCCATCACACATTGGCAATCAACAACAGTACCTGCTGCTCCACCCGTGGTGGTACATGCATCGCCATTCATGAGGTTTGGAAGCGCAGGACATGGATCGTCAAGGTCACAAATTCCATCTGTGTCTGCATCAATCAAATCGAGACCATCATTAGTTGCATTACACTCAGAGCAATCTGCTACTGGTACAATACAGGTTCCATCATCTTCAGTTGCAGTATCATCGTAGTTACATGCGAGTAGGTCAGTACAACCATCCACCTCATCAGCATCACAAACACCATCTCCATCGGTATCGATTATATCAAGACCGTCGTTCGTAGCATTACATTCTGTACAGTTTTCTACTGGAACGATACAAGAGCCGTCATCTTCAGTAGCCGTATCGCTATAGTTACAAGCCAGCAGGTCAGTACATCCGTCTACCTCATCGGCATCACAAACACCGTCACCATCTGTGTCAATAATGTCAAGACCATCGTTGGTCGCATTACAAGCTGAACAATTTTCAACTGGGATGATACAAGAATCGTCATCGATTGTCGCTTCAGGGTTGAAGTTACAAGCAGTATCGTCCGTACAACCTTCTACGTCAACAGGCTCTGGGAATTGAAGCGCCGAACAAACTCTCGTTTCTGTACCATCATTCAAGTTCGGGTCAGTATGCGTATAAATTTCAGTTCCACCCATTGGGGTAAGAATCTGGAGGTTAATCTTGAAAGAGAACTCTCCGTCAGTTGTAAATTGTCCAATGAGGACTTTGTTCTCTGCCGTAGGACCGCTTACACCGTCCAAGTTGAAGAATGAACCATCAAAAGTTTGAACCTGATTTCCTCCGATAGCACCGAGTGCGTCCACATTCAGTCCAAGAACACCAGTAGAAGAGCTGGTTCCAGCAATCAATCCATCAGCAGTAGTCAGGGCAATTCCATCATTTGGAACGTTTTCTAGCCTTCCTGAGATTATTGATCCATCAGGATCTTCAGATTTTAAAACTCCGAGTTGTCCTTCTGCTCCAGAACCCATTGAAAGGTATGAGTCAATTGGGGTATTACCCAATCCAAATACCGCAACACCAAGTCCGTCACCAAAAGTAGAACCGAAAGGTGAGTTCCAGAAAGAAGTAGAAGTTGAGAATTCAAGAACGTTTCCATTCTCATCCTGGCTGGAAGCAAAAACAATTTGCAGTTCGTATCCAGGGGCTAAATCGGCAAATACACGGTAAGTAGTTTGGCCGGCTGGAGTAGGAGCAAATGGATCAGAAGCATCAGCTTCACTAGTCGTATAATACTCTTCAACAACAATACCTTCAAGTCCACCAGGAAGTCCGTCGCAAGCAACACCTTCTGCAAAAACACATGAACCGTCGTCGACAGTTGCCAATGGATTGTAGTTTTCAGCCTGGTTATTGGTACACCCTTCAACTTCTTCACAGTCTATGGTTCCGTTGTTGTTCGAGTCTTCATCTGCTACTCCACAACCGCAAACTCCTGGATCAATTTTATTCGCGTCATCTGGGCACCCGTCGTTGCAATCTAAAGTTCCATCTGAATCTGAATCAGCATCTGCTACACCGCAACCACAAACTCCTGGATCAACCTTGTCGGCATCATCTGGACAGCCATCTTCTGCATCGCAAGTTCCATCACTATCAGAATCAACCAAGTCCAGACCATCGTTCGTATCGTTACAAACTTCACAGTCGGGAGTTGGAACGATACAAGAACCGTTGTCATCCGTTGCGTTAGGATCAAAGTTACATGCGGTGTCGTCAGTACACCCAGGAATAGAAGCAATAGGATAGCTCAACTGTGGAAATATAGTCGTTGGGGTACCATCAACCAATTGTCCATCTGTGTGTGTGTATCGCTCTGTTTCTCCAGTTGGTGAAAGCAACTGAACATTGATCTTAAACGAAAAATCTCCGTCAGTTGTAAACTGACCGATTAAAACTCGGTTATCAGCGGTTGGTCCCGAAACACCGTCAAGGTTAAAGAACGAACCATCTAAGGTCTGAACCATGTTTCCACCGACAGGCCCGAGAGCAGTCAAGTCTAGTCCAAGTGTTCCAGTAGAAGCACTTGTTCCAGCAGTCAAACCATCAGCTGTAGTGATGGCAATACCATCAGGAGGTGTGTTCTGAAGTCTTCCAACAATGATTGACCCATCAGGATCATCGGCTTTAGGAATTCCGAGTTGATTAGTAGAACCCGACCCCATTGAGATGTAAGAGTCAAGTGGGGTTGCTCCTAAACCAAAAACTGCAACACCAAGAGCATCACCAAAGTTCGCACCAAAAGGTGAGTTCCAGAACGATGTAGTTGTTGCAAACTCCAAAACGTTTCCATCTGTGGAAGTACTTGAAGCAAAAATGATCTGCGCTTCATATCCTTCGGCGAGATCGAGAAAAACGCGGTAGGTCGTTTGACCTTCGGGAATTGGCGCGAGTGGCCCAGCATTGTCTGCTGCTTCCGACACATAATACTCTTCTACAATAACCCCTTCAAGCCCCTGGCTAAAAGCAATTGAGTGTAGAAAAAACATAGAACAGCTCAGGAAGAGCCATTTAAGTAAATCTTTTTTCATTAGAGATTGGTTTAAAATAGTGACATCTATAGTTAAAGCATAGTTTAAGATGAACTGTTCAAAATTGGCGATTAACGGGCCTTAGACCCAAAATGAATAGGATATGAAAACGTGATATTTCTATTAATAAGATTAACTATGTAAAGACTTGACTTTTTGAGAAATGTCATTCTGCCGCTTTCCTATTAACAGCGCTATTAAACAACAGAAGTCGAGCCATTTGATGACTCGACTTCCTGTCAATTCTAGCGATCACTTCACACGACTTATTCTGAGAGTAACGCCAGGTTTTGGTTTATTTGAAGGTAATGTTCAGTAAAGATTAATTAGTGTTTAATGAATCTCAAAGTCCCATAGTATTCTTTTGACTGAATGTGAACCATGTAAAGTCCAGACTCTAAATTGCTAACATCAAGAACATATGCATTATCGATGAATTCTCCCCTACTCATCTGGGCGTCAATAATACGACCGTTTGAGTCCATTACCCTGAATTGAAATTCCTTTCCAGACAGATTATAAACTTCGCTTTCGATCGAAATTCTGTCGCGGGTTGGGTTAGGGTAGAGATTGAACTGATCAGAAAACCCGGGTGATTCAACTGATAAGTAGAGACAAGACCCATCGTCTTCTGTAGCATCGGGATTGTAATTATCTGCTTCTGGATCGGTACACCCAAGAACTTCTTCTCCATCACAAACTCCATCACCATCCGCATCTATTATGACGAGACCGTCGTTGTTTTCATTACACGCAAAGCAGTCTTCAACAGGTTCAATACAAGAACCATCGTCATCGGTTGCATTTTCATCGTAATTACACGCTGTCGGGCTCTGGCATCCTGCTACTTCATCAGCATCGCAAATTCCATCTCCATCGGTGTCGATTAAGTTGAGACCGTCGTTGGTTGCGTTACACTCGGTACAATTCTCTTCTGGTTCAATACAAGAACCATCGTCATCTGTGGCATTTTCATCATAGTTACATGCCGTTGTACTCTGGCACCCAGCCACTTCTTCCGCATCACAGATTCCATCTCCATCGGTATCGATAAGATCAAGACCGTCGTTGGTTACGTTACATTCCGTACAGTTTTCTTCTGGCTCAATGCAAGAGCCATCATCATCTGTTGCATTCTCATTATAGTTACAAGCTGTGGTACTCTGACAACCGGCTATTTCATTCGCGTCGCAAATTCCATCGCCATCGGCATCAATTAGATCTAGCCCATCGTTTGTAGCGTTACACTCGGTACAATTAGCTTCTGGCTCAATACAAGACCCGTCATCGTCTGTGGCAAACGGATCAAAATTACATGCCGTATTGCTGGTGCAGCCTTCAACGACTTCATAAGAGCAAGAACCATCGTCTTCTGTCGCATTCGGATTGTAATTCAATGCATCTGGGTCTGTACAACCTAAAACTTCCTCGGCGTCGCAAACACCATCTCCATCGGTATCGACAATTTCTAAACCAGTGTTGTCATCATTACAAATCTGACAATCTTCGATTGGCTCGATGCAAGATCCATCATCATCTGTCGCATCGAGCTGATAATTACATGCTGTAGCCGAAGTACAGCCTACAATTTCTTCCGCATCGCAAATTCCATCGCCATCAGCATCTACGATCTCTAAACCATCATTTGTCGCATTGCACTCCTGGCAATTCTCAATTGGCTCAATACACGATCCGTCTTCATCGGTAGCGTTAGCATTATAATTACATGCCGATATAGAAGTACAGCCGGGGATCTCATCCGCATCGCAAATACCATCCCCGTCTGCATCAACGATCTCAAGTCCATCATTGTCTGAATTACATTCCTGACAATTCTCAATTGGTTCGATACAAGAGCCATCATCTTCTGTGGCATTTGCATCATAGTTACAAGCTGTGCCTGACGTACACCCGTCAATCTCATTGGCATTACATACACCGTCACCATCGTCGTCTATCAGGTCGAGACCATCATTGTCAGCGTTACATTCCGTGCAGTTTGCTTCTGGCTCAATACAGGAGCCATCGTCGTTTCCATCATCTACAGTCACATCGTAATTGCAAGCAGTTGGAGAAGCACAACCAGGAATTTCATCTGCATCGCAAACGCCATCGCCATCTGCATCAATAATTTCAAGAGCAGTATTGTCGTCGTTGCATTCCGAGCAGTTGTCAACCGGAATAAGGCATGAACCATCGTCTACATTTGCCAGTGAATTGTAGTTACAAGCATCCACATCAGTACAACCTTCTATATCAGGCACCGGAAATTGCAAAGATGGAAAGACAGTAGTCGGTGTTCCATCCTGAAGTTGTGGATCTGTGTGCGTGTAGCGCTCAGTAATTCCACCTGGCCCAAGAAGCTGTACGTTCATTTTAAACGAGAACTCTCCATCGGTAGTAAACTGAGCAACTAGCACCCGGTTATCTGCCGTAGGGCCACTTACTCCTTGTAAGTTGAAGTACGAACCATCCAGCGTTTGAAGAAGCGGTCCACCACCAACCCCAAGAGGAGTGAGATCAAGACCCAGGCTTCCTGTACCTGAGCTCGTACCGGCTATTAGCCCATCACTTGTCGTAAGCGCAATTCCATCTGGTGGTATATTTTCTAGCCTGCCCACAATAAGAGATCCATTCGGATCATCAGCTTTAAGCACACCCAAGTATCCTGTCGCACCGCTACCCATTGTCAAGTATGAGTCAAGCGGTGTGGCTCCTAGCCCCCAAAGAGCAAAACCAATACCATCACCAAAATTTGCTCCGAAAGCCGAATTGTAAAAAGAAGTTGTTGTGGCAAATTCAAGAACATTTCCATCTACATCTCCAGCAGAGGCGAAAATGATCTGAGCTTCGTAATCAGGAGCAAGATCCAAATAGACCCTGTATGTAGTAAAACCTTCGGGAATTGGCGCCAGAGCGTCAGCAGCGTCATCTGCATCTGATTCATAGTACTCTTCCACAATCACACCCTCGAGACCTTGAGAAAATGCCAAGGGCGAAGACATAACAAAGAAGATCGCAAGGTATGCGAAACGTAAAATTCTTGTTTTCATAAAATTCAATTATTGCTCCTGACTTTCCAGGATTTGATTTTGGGCTGTGTTTTTTCTCGGGAATGTTAGCTCGGGATGAGTAAACTCCATTCCGCTATCGTCTGGATTCCTCGCCACAAATCGCTCGACACCTCCATAAGGAGCCAAGAGTTGGAAATTCAACTCAAAGCGCAAATCACTTGTTGTGGTGATCTGAGCTATAAGTACTCTATTGTACTCGTCAACACCTTCTACTCCAGTAAGGACTGCGTACGAACCGTCGTCAACAACGAAACTTCCTGAATTCTCAAGGATTGCAAATTCCTTTCCTTCAATCTGAAAGAATACCATGGAAGGCACGGTGGGCGCCGCTATAAGACCGTCTGCTTCGGTCAGCGGCAAGCCCATCTCTGGTGAATTGTTGGTCAGCAGCCCACCACTTATCCGTGCGCTACCCCCATCATTATTCTTTCCTCCTATCTCCGATCCATCAGGATCATTTTCCTTGAGAACAGCGAGATGCCTGACCGAACCTGATCCTATGGTCAAGTATGAGTCCAAAGCCACCGTCTGTTGCTTGATTTTAACGTGCGACAATTGGTCTCCTCTATGAGACCCGCCGCGAATATTATTTACAAAAGGAGTTGAACTCTCAATTTTAAGTGGATGATCAGCAAGACCATACACTATTTGCATTTTGTACCCTTCAGCCAGATCTGCCCAAATGCGATATGTCGTCGTACCGACTGGCAAACGCATGCCGCTTAATACATCAGTCGAATCTTTCTCATCTGAAACGTAATAGGTTTCAACTATTACGCCCTCTAAACCATCCTGAGCAAATGCGAAGCTGGCTATTCCGAAAAGAAACGAGAAAGCTAAAAAGCGAAGTGGCTGCATCGAGATATTATTGCTTGATGATTCGCTTTACTCCTACTCCTTGTTCTGAAACAATTTGAAGTAGGTAAGTTCCAGCATTCAAGTTAGATGTTTGAATCGTCAACTGTCTTCCAGTGTAGGCATTGCCAGCAATTCCCTGTTGGAGAACTCGACCTTCTACATCATAAAGGATGTAGTTCACACTAGTCAAATCTTCATTAAACACAACATTGAAATTGTCAGAAGTTGGGTTGGGAAACAGGTCAAAGGCTTTTTCAGCTAATGCGTTTTCTTCAACACCGTCAGGTATCGTTGAAGAATCAAATGACATGCAGTCAGTTTGGTAGATTACACGATCTTGCTCGATATCATTGTTAAACGCTTCGTCATTTGGGTGAGTAGTGTGAACAAACATAATCCCAACCTTATTGCAAGTAGGCGTTTCAAAACACTGAAGGTCTTCTGGGATCAGCATTTGAACGTTCATATTAAACGTAAATGTTCCGTCAGTAGTAAATTGACCAACGAATACCAAGTTGTCATCATCCATTCCGGTCAACCCATCGAGCAAGTACCATGAACCATCGTTTATTTCAAACTCATTACCAATTGTTTCAGTCCCAAAAATATCGAGCATAGGCTGTGGAATCCCGATGCTTCCAGTACCAGCAACAGTACCAGCTACATAACCGTCTGCCATAGATACTGCAGGTTCATCCGCAAGCTCACTGAAGTTTGTAAGGTAATCGCCCTGACCTAAGATTGACGTGTCGTCTGGGTCACTCGCCTTAAGTACCCCTGTGTGATCAGAAGTTGCCGCACCTATTGTCAGGTATGAGTCAAGAGCAATAGTCGTAGCAACCGGAGTTGGGAACAAAGCCGCATTTACACCAATTCCCATCGACTCTCCAAAAGGGTGGTTATAAAAGTTAGTGGTCGTCTTAATATCAAGCGGGTGATTGTTCGTTCCGAACATGATTTGCGCTTCGTAAGTCGGTTTCATGTCCAGAAATACTCTGTAAGTCACCGAACCTTCTGGAAGAAGTCCATCTTGTGAATCATCAGCACCTGAAACGTAGTATCTCTCGACAACTATGCACTCTAGTGCCTCAGTGTCGGGCATAAAGCCTTGTGAGAATAATGTACCTATTGAAGATAGTCCTAAAAGGCCTAGAAGTAGAGATTTTTTCATGTTATCGGTTTATAATTTAAGGTTGAAACAAAGCTAGTGTCGGGCGTCCAAAATCATATTTGGAATCCGTTATGAATAAGCCTTGCAATGTGAATTATATTAAGTGAGAATTAAGTTGAAGTGAATCGCTATTTTACGATCACAACGCGCTCTGATATCCACTCATTGTCGAATTGAAAGCGTAGTGTATAAACTCCTGTTGACAGGCGATCAACAGGAACTTCGTACTTTCCATTCCGAGGGTTCAAAACTTCGTCGAGAACTATGCGCCCGAAGGCATCAATGAGAACAAATCTTCTTCGCAAGTAAGCATCGGTATAAAAACCATCCACAAATAAGTTGCCCGAAGATGGATTTGGATAGACGCGAAGATCTTCTGCAAATGTTTCTTCGAAACCAAGCGTCGGACAAACTACAGAAATATCCAATCCCTGGCATGAATCCACAAAGCAACAGAGTTCAGGGATATCAAAATTTGCTGTCGGGTCAAAGTTGCAGGCTTCCTCGTTCAAGCACCCAAAGACGATGAGCTCCGAACACGAACCATCATCGCAACCTGCAGTAGGATCAAACTCTATATAGTCGGGATCGGTACACCCACACTCTAATGGGTACTTCAAGAATGCGCTGACTGATTCATTTGGGCCCAGCAGTGTATCTCTTGCAACGTACTTCTCAACACCTCCGTTGGCATTTATCAAAGTCACGTTTAATTCAAACTCGAGCTCGCCCAGCGTGGTGATCTGCCCAATCAAAATCCGATTCTCATCATCAAACCCTTCTACCCCATTTGTCTGCAATGTCAGATCAGTGGAAAAATATTCTGATACATCCGTGGCGGCAGTCCCGAAAGCAGATGACAAGGGAACTGTACCACCCTCTGAGAAAAAGCTCGGTTCTGTGTCACCATCGATTTCTACTAGTCCATCACTTTCGTTAATGGGAGTCCCCATTTCAGGATCTTCATTTTGGAGAAGGTCTGCTCCTTCAAAAATGGAACCGGTATCATCTGCAGACTTGAGATACCCTGCCTGCTCTTTACCTGCTCCACCAAAGCTCATGTAAGAATCAAGCGGTATAATTCCAAAAGACAGAGATGCGTTGGTAATATTATGGCCAAAAGTTTGTCCGAAAGAAGAGTTAAAAAAGGGCTCAGAACTGGAGATGATAAACGGATGATTTGTCGTCCCGTACATGGTCTGCAATTTGCAGCCATCGCAGATATCTAAAAATAACCTGTATGTTTTTGACCCTTCCTGTAGTTCACCACCTAGATCATCTGTGGCGTCATTGGCATCTGAAATATAATATAGTTCTACTTCGAGTCCTTCAATACTCTGACCACTCAGAAAACCTGAGAAGAGGACCATTGCGAAGAAAGAAAAAACCAGTCTTTTCATGGGATTGAGTTTTATGGTCGGCATTAGATTTTATACGAAAGTGTTAGCGTGTAGGTAGTTCCAATCTTGAAGCTATCGAAGTAAAGGGCGTCAAACCCTGCATCAAAATCGTATGCTCTTCTTATAGGCGCATTCAGGATGTTTCTCACTTTTAGACTCAGGCCAAAGTGATCACTCAAGGTCTTTGAGAGTTTCAGGTCCAGCTGGTCTCTCGGCATTTCGAATACATCGGGCTCTGATGAAGAAGTGGGCTGAGCGATTGCAAGTCGAGGTCCTTGACGGTTGTATGAAATCGTTGAAATCAGCCCCACCTTTTCCCAATCGTAGGTAATCATGGCGTTGATGATATAAGGCGCCTGACCAAACATAGTCCGCTTCTCTTCGACTGGTTCTTTTACTGTGGTCTCTGAATCAATTAGTGAGAAATTGGCTCTTGCTTCGAGGTTCTTAGTAATCATGTAAGCTCCTTCCACTTCGAACCCGAGAACGTATGATTCATCTACATTTTGCCAAGAGAATATTCCACCTCGAGAACCTGGCAGTGATATGAGCTCAATGTGATTTTCGAATGACTTGTAGAAAACACTAAAAGAAACGTTGTGCCCTTTTGGGAAGTAAGACTCGATTCGCAAATCCATATTATCGACCTTCGTAATTTCCAAATCGGGATTACCACGAACAGCGGCTGCCAACTCGAAGTCTGCCAGCTCAATTGGAGCTATTTCTTTGAAGCTGGGGCGACCAAGTGACCTAAAGTAATTACCCCTCAAGTTTATCGGGTGCTGGTCATCATCTTTGAGCTTGTAAATCAAACTAACACTCGGTAGGAAATCCGTGCTGTAGATAGTAGACTGATTGGCATAGCCACCAAGTGTCTGGCTGAAACGATCATCCGCATTATTAGGAATATCTTCATTGTAGAACTCTGATACGTCAGTCAAAATATCAGTAGTTTCCACACGCAATCCTCCTACGGCTCTGAACCGCTCTGTAATGTTGTAGTCCAACATCACAAAGGCTGCACCTATGTGTCTAAAGTTGATATCGCTGTCAAACTCCGTGTTCAGATTCCGCATTCTTAAGTCGAAACTGTTTCTACCATCAATCGCGAAACGGTCTGGGGTCAATACTTCATTTTTATCTCCATCTATGACTTCCTGGGATAATCCAAGTACATCATAAATTACCTGCTGATTCTCTCTCTCATTGTATTGATAAGCTAGTCCAAACTTAATTTTTGCAACTGTTTCGGCTTCTTTAAAAAGTGGCATCTCAGCGGATATCCGGGTATCGAGTAGGTTTTCATCCATCTCTCGGTACCTCCTGTTCGGAGCAGATGTATTCTGGAAGGAAATCACTCCCTCCTTGGTCTTTATCAAACGTACAGACTTGAAGTCAGGAGCATTCCGTTGACCATCTGTGTATGAAGCATTAAACTGAATCTTCATTTTACTCTTGGGCAGATAGTGTTGGGTCCCTAGCTGGTAAATCAACTGTTTACGCTCTTCATAAAACTGGTCTTCCCTAATAACAGCTTCCGCGACATCTTCGACCCGTCCTTCGTTAATTCGAGCATTGTTCTGCCCCAAAAAGTTAGGCATAAACATGAGGGAGATAGAATTATTAGGACTTAGCTTATAGGATAAGTTGACGAGTGCACTTAAATTGTGAGATTCCTGGCTAATCTGAGTATCCAGATTTCCAAGATTTCCAAATACTCCTTGGGCTGATGTCCAATTTGAAGAGCGATTCGTTCGATTGATCTCCGCATTGTTGTCGGCAAAAATGTTTCGCGAGTACCTTACTCCAAAATTATAACCCAGGGTTCTACCGAAAAGCTTGGTTTGATTTCCCAAAGTAATGGTATGACTCGTATTTAGCGGAGCTTCTTTAGTGATGGTAAACCACGTGTTGTTGAAGGATTGACCATATCGCGACAACCTTTGATTCTCTGAGATTCGAGGAAACATATAGTCGATACCGTACTGATCATTATAACTGGTGAGAGCCTGGTCGACAGAGCTCTGATCATTTATGAGTGCCGCTCCTAATAAGTCAAGCTCTACGAGAGATAGCCTGTGAAATATATCGCCATCAGTTATTCCTGTTTCTTCAGTTACACCTAGGCCTTCGAGGTAAGGTTCCAAGCCAAGTACCCCGAGTTGCGTGTATAAATCTGGATTGGTATTACCTAGAGGAAAGTTATCCTGAACGACTGGTACACCATCTGGAATATCGCGGAAACCGTTATCCCAACCAAGCCAATCGGTATCGCTTCCTTCTGAAGAAAGAATCTCGTTGAAGGTCGCCTGATCGTTGTAACCAATAGATGATCTAACTTCAAGGGTAAATTTATCTGGGTAGTCTTTGGTTTCAAGGGAGATGTAAGCTCCAGCCCAATCACCCGGAATATCAGGACTACCAGATTTGGTAACTATTATATTATCCACTAGTCCCGTTGGGAAAATATCCAAATCCAAGTTATTCGTAAAAGGGTCAAGAGTTGGAATGCGTGATCCGTTCACAGTGGTCAATACATATCGATCAGAAAGACCGCGGACGGTAATGGCACCTCCTACGCTCGACACACCTGGAACGCGCTGAACCGCCGCTGAAACCTGAGAATCTCCTTGCTTTTTAATTGTTTCGGCTGAAATGTAATCGATCGTGGTTGCAGAGTTCTTTTTGATCTTCTCCATATAGTAGTCTCCACCGCGATTGGCTTTGGCTTCAACTACTGCTACTTTGAGATCATAGTTTTTAGGCAACAAGGTTACATCCAATCTGACTACTTCTCCTTCGGCTACCAAAACTGGTTTCTGAACTGTCTGAAAGCCTATAAATTGAATGACTAAAGTGGCTGTGTCAGTCGGAATGTTAATGGAGTAATTCCCATCCAAATCAGTTACGGTACCTGTGCCAGGGTCGTGTTTGAAAGTAACTGATGCTCCAATTACAGTTTCACCATTATTATCGGTCACCTTACCCCTTACGGACCCTTGTCCAAAAGCTGAGTAGGCTAAACAAAAAGCACTTATAAAAAGTAGAAATATAGACTTCACCTGCGTACAGATTTTATGGCCTACGAAAGTATCTGCCTATGTCTGAAGTCGTTTTAAGGGTTTATTATCAATTGAGTTAACATTAATAAACACGAGTCACAATTCGATAAACTGAAAGGAAATCTACTCTTATTCACCGCCTAAATTCCGCAGTTTAACGCGGAATTAATATGAATTAACACAGGTCTATATTCCTAAACGACAAATCCTGAAGTCTTGCTAATCGGAGATTTTTATCGTAATATACCGATGATCTTTTTGGCTCCCATATTTTATCAATCTGTTACTTTAGGGTTAAGGTATTCGATATGTCCTCACATAGGGTTATCATTGCCGGATGGAAATTTTACACTTAGATTTTATCAAAAAGTTGAGTCCGTTTTTCTTCATAGCCATCTTAGGTGTCGCGTGTCAGCAATCGCCGGATAAGGCCGATAACACAAGCGAAGAGTCTACCACCCAAATGGTGAATGACCCATCGTATCAAAACACTACATCAAAACCTTTCACTTATACTCCCGGCCCGATTGAAGTTCGGTTCGAGCTAGAACAAGCTGGAACGGCTGAAGGCAAATACATTAAACTCTTTGAAACAGAAGGAAAAGATTTCTTTGTGATAGATAGTGCTAAGGTGGTGAATGGTGAGTTTAAGTTTTCTCTGGAGAATGTGACGCCTGGCTTTTTTAAAGTAGGGATGAATGATAATGTAAATACCTACGGCGACATTATTCTCAACCCAGCTGAGCCCGACGTAGAGTTCGTTTATGGAAATGTGAATTTCAAGCGCTCACTCAAAGGAACGAACTCCAAAGAGACCTTGGCCTACCGGACTTATTTGCAATTTGACCAGCGACACGATCGGCATATCCAAAATATACGACGTAGAAAGGACGATCGTTCCGCAAAGCTTCGGCTTATGAGAGCTCGTGATGCTCAACTAAAATCCCAGCAAGATTCACTGGCAGCGATTCACCAGGGCAAGTACATCGCCAACGTGATGGCTCACCTTCAGAGTTCTTCTCGTTTTGATAAGAATGAGTTTTGGAAGGATATGGACTTCAGCGATGCTTCACTTATTCACAGCTATGTGTACCCAGATCGTATCGAAGATTATATGCGAAACATTGCGAGTAAGGAAAAGTCTGAGTCCGACCCGAAAATTGGGTTTTACAACGCAGTTGATGTGATTGCTCAGAAAGTGATGGAAGGTGGGAATGATGAAGTGCTCGAATTTGCCCTATACACCATGGCTGAAGGCTTTTATGCGAGCGGTATGGAAGATCTAAGCGTATATGTTGTAGACAATTACTTCTACGGTGATGCCTGTGGAGATGCCGAAATCAGCGAGCTTTTTAAAATGAAAGCCGATGGAATTAGAAAACTGCAAATTGGTCAAGTGCCACCGAGTTTTGCGCGCAAGAGCGACAAAGGACAAATGGTTGACCTGTCTAAAATCGCCAAGGATAACAAGTACACATTAGTACTCTTTTGGGCATCGTTCTGCCACAAATGCGAGCGCGAAATTCCGACCATCAAACAAGCATATTCTCAATACCACAACAAGGGCTTTGAAGTAGTAGCAGTCTCTGTAGACACAGACCTAGGTGAGTGGAAAGATGGCATATCAACACATGGGACAACCTGGCCAAATGTATGTTCTGGAAAGAGCTGGCGCGGCCCTATCGCCGAAGATTACCGGGTGACGAGTACTCCGGTGATGTACTTGCTCGACTCAGATCAAAGAATAGTAGCTAAGCCAAAGAATGCGCTCGAAGTGAGTCAGTTTTTGGGAAGGAAGATGTAGTGAAGTCCGAATCACACAGACTATTAGGTAGCATTTTTTCCAGTATCGGATCTCAAGCCGTTTATTCCTTTTCAAGCTTCTTTTGGTAGCGTCTCATGACGAAATGCCTGCCGGCATATTACCACGATTTATTCTTGTACTTCTTGACATCTTTTATGATGCTATAAACAGCGCCCGCCCAGTAGTTTCTCATTCCGAACCCACGTGGCTCACCTCTGAGACGCTCTTGCATAACAACTTCTCTATTACCTATATTGAAAACGACAAGGTGATAATATGCTTCCTCCTTCGACTTGTTCATAGACTCACATATCATGACGACACCATACCCTTCTTTCTGATTCAACTTTTCAAGGTCATATTTCAATACCATGTCAATAATATCATCAGGCGTAAACTGAACCGGGTTATAAGCCTGCATCCCATCCAAGCTTCTACTTGAATTCAGCTCGAAAATCATGTCTACATCATAAAAAATGGAACTCCTTTTAAACATTCCAGCGACGTCATACTTCTCTGGCTCGTTGAGGACTAGCATATTCCAACCTAAAAAATACTGATCCCGCAATTCAGCCACGGACTGCTCACCTGCGCCAAAAAATTGATTGAAGTCACCTACAAATTTGGCGTCGTAATAATCTATTCCAAGCCAACTCATTTTGACCTCTTCATCGAAAAGTATGTTCGTGTCTTGAGCCATCAAGTTGGACACTACAAGAATCAAACTGCTTACTAAAATAAATCGAGCCTTATTCATCATAATCTGTTTCATTAAACCCATAATATAAGGTCATTTTTCTAATCAAACACTCTACCAATACTTCTCAGGTATCAATGGCAAATAGATCTTTTTATTCATGGACGAGAAAACTTCTTGAACATAAAAAAGCCCCCCTGGCCGAAACCAGGAGGGCTTTCTTTATCGGATTTCAAATTTAGTCAGCGATAATCAAACGCTTAGACTCTTGAACATCTCCGGCTACAACACTTACCAAGTAAGTACCGTTACCCAATCGAGAGTCAAGCTCTATAGCCTGAGTCATTGACTTGTCGGCAACTCCGTATTGCTTTTCAACAACGATGCGGCCTGTGATGTCGAAGATTCGAACCTGCACATTCTCCACATCTGAACCAATGTTGTTCAACTCTACGCGAAGCGTTTGAGAAGTCGTAATTGGGTTCGGGAAGATTGTGAATTCAAATTCTTCAGCTACATCAGCATATTCAGGTGCCTGGTATTCCACAACCAAGTCCTTAGCTTCTACGCTTCGGTGGTCAGGTCTTCCATTGATCTGAATTGGTGCAGGCTGTACATTGCTATTCAAGCAGAAGCCGTCGATAGCCATATCTCCTTGCCATCCATGAGCAGTTACACCGATCAGACGTAGTCTGATTGTGCTTCCCGCAAAGTCTGCAAGGGATACTTCAGCTGTCTCCCACTCATTACCTTGGTTTCCTGATTTCCACCAGATGTAAGACCAGTCTTGACCGTCAACCGAAGCTTGTAGGTAAAGTGATCCAACATACGAACCGTACATGTGGTAGGCGAATGAAAGTCCAGGGTTAGAGATAGAAGATAGGTCGATACAATCTGAAACGATTGTCGCAACTTTAAATGGATTGTTTGGTGCAGATGCTTCCATGTATAGGTAGCTGTTGCCTTCAAACGCGTCTGAAGGTCCAGTTCCCATTGAAGCAGTTGCTCCTGAGTTTGTCATCCAGTTGAAGTCGTCGTCAGATGTTTGATTCCAGAATCCGAGGTCAGACTCGAAGTTTGAACAAGTCTCTGAAGTCACTACATCTCCACAATCTAAGAAGGTACAAGACCCGTCATCGATTGTTGCATTGGCGTTGTAGTTGTCAGCGAGTGCATCTGTACATCCTTCAACAACTTTTGCAACGCAGAAGTTGTCTACAGCGATGTCTCCTTTCCAAGAGAATCCAGTAGTCGCAATCACGCGGAATCTAACGTCTCCATCTTCTGCAAGAGCAGGGATTTCAAGAGACACTTCATTCCAATCTGAACCTTGTGCGCCATAGGCAGCCCAGAATGGAGAGAACGCTGATCCGTTGATCGAAAGCTCTACGCGAAGGTTTCCTACTGTACCAGCGCTACCTTGCATGTGGTAAGCAAAGCTTACGACTGAAGGACCACCGATTTCGTAGCATCCTGACTCAAGTACAGCTGTCTTTTGTGGATAGTTCGGGAAAGAAGCTTCTACATAGATGTACTCATTTCCATCGAATGCAGATGTTGGTCCTGTGAAGCTCGAAGGCGTTGATCCTTCGTTGATGTTCCAGTTGATGTCATCAGACTGTAGGTTCGTCCACGTTCCGAAGTCGCCTTCGAAGCTCGAGCACGTGTTGTTGTCCTGACATACATCGAATACACAAGATCCATCTTCATCTGTAGCTAGTGGGTCGAAGTTTGATGCAAGTGGGTTCGTACAACCAGGTACTTCTTCTGCATCACATACTTTATCGCCATCCGCATCGATCAAGACCAATACGATTTGACCAAATACTTCACCACATTGTGTACAGTTAGCTTCTGGGATGATACATGGAGCAGCATCTGTAGCTTCTGCGTTGTAGTTACAAGCGATTGGATTCATACAACCAGCGATCTCATCAGCGTTACAAACTCCGTCACCGTCGGCATCGATTATATCAAGGCCACCAGTTACTGGGTTACAAGCTGTACAGTCTTCAGTTGGGAATACACATGATCCATCTTCGTCTGTAGCTGCTGGGTTGTAGTTACATGCCGCAGCATCTGTACATCCTGCTACTTCGTCTGCATCACAGATACCATCGTTATCTGAATCGATCAAGACGAGGTACGTGTTATCAGCACTACATTCCAAACAGTTTTCGAATGGTACGATACAAGAACCGTCGTTGTCTGTCGCTTCAGCGTTGTAGTTACATGCTGCTTCGTCTGTACATCCTTCGATTTCTTCTGCATCACAGATACCATCGCCGTCTGAGTCAACAAACAATAGCGCTGTATTGTCTGCATTACATCGTAGACAGCTTTCAACTGGGATCAAACAAGATCCATCGTCATCTGTAGCTTCTGGATCGTAGTTACAAGCAGTTTCATCCATACATCCTGGGATTTCATTTGCATCACAAACTTTATCTCCATCTGCATCAATCAGAATCAGACCACCATCTGTATCACAGATTGTACAATCTTCTTCTGGGAATACACATGATCCGTTGTCGTCTGTTGCGTCCCAGTCGTAGTTACATGCTGTTTCATCTGTACATCCTGGGATCTCGCTGTCATCACAGATACCATCACCATCGGTATCTCCTGAAGCGTCATCACCCTGACAAATGTCACAGTCGTTTCCTACACCGTCGTCGTCATTATCGTCATCTGCTACAAGTGGATTTGAGTCAACGTCATCCGCACATCCGTCGTTGTCGTCATCATCATCTTCCAAGTTACAGATTCCATCAAGGTCAGTATCGATTGTTACCAATCCACCATTGAAACACTGCGCACAGTCTTCAACTGGTAGTAAACAAGACCCATCGTCATCAGTAGCATTTGCGTCGTAGTTACAGGCAAGTACATCTGTACATCCATCTACTTCGTCTGCATCACAGATACCATCGAAGTCAGTATCGATAATCTGAAGATTTCCTTGTGGGTCACACTGAGAACAGTCAGCAACTGGCTCGATACATGATCCATCGTCGTCAGTGGCAGCTGCATCGTAGTTACATGCAGTAGCGCTTGTACAACCATCTACTTCATCGTTGTCACATACACCGTCGCCATCTGTATCAACAAATACAAGGTTTTGACCGAAACATGCGAAACATCCACCAGGTACAAGACAAGATCCATCGTCATCAGTTGCATCAGCATCGTAGTTACAAGCTGTTACATCTGTACATCCTGGGATTTCTTCTGAATCACAGATTCCATCACCGTCTGTATCGATCAATGTCGTTCCACCTTGACCATCACACTCAGTACATCCGTCGATTGGCTCTACACAAGATCCATCTTCGTCAGTAGCAGCTGGATCGTAGTTACAAGCGGTAGCGCTAGTACATCCATCTACTTCATCAGCATTACAGATTCCATCGCCATCGCTATCGATGAAAATAAATGATGTCGTTCCTGGGATACACTGCACACACATCGGTGAAGGCTCAACACATGAACCGTCGTCGTCAGTTGCTGCTGGGTTGTAGTTACAGGCCGATGCACTAGTACATCCAAATACTGGGTCAACAGCATCGGTAGCACACTGGCAGTTTACAATAACTCCATTTACAACTACATTATTGATTGTTGTTTGGCAAATGTCTCCGTTCTCTCCTTCGAAGTTTGGACAAGAGTCATCTGCATCACAGATTCCATCTAGATCACTATCAACCAAGTCAAGACCGTCATTTGTTGCGTTACATGCCGAACAGTTTGCAACTGGCTCGATACATGATCCATCATCGTCAGTAGCATTGGCATCATAGTTACAAGCTGTAAGGCTCGTACAGCCATCTACTTCATCAGCGTCACAGATTCCATCGTTATCTGCATCGATGATATCAAGACCATCGTTTGTAGCGTTACACTCAGAACAGTCAGCTACAGGAACGATACATGAACCATCATCATTTCCAGCATCTACTGTTGAGTCGTAGTTACAAGCCAATGGATCAGTACAACCTGGTGCTTCATCTGCATTACAAACGCCATCTAAATCGTCGTCGATAAGTGCAAGATCTGAACCATCACATTCTGTACAGTCAGCAACTGGCACATTACAAGAACCATCATCTACAGTAGCTGCAGCGTCGTAGTTACAAGCCAATACATCAGTACAACCAGGAACACCTGGGTAGATCAGATCACCACAAACACGTGTAGGAGTACCATCGTTCAACTCAGGGTCAGTGTGTGTATAGATTTCAGAAGATCCATCAGGAGCAAGAATCTGAACATTCAATTTGAAAGAGAATTCTCCATCAGTGGTAAACTGTCCGATCAATACTCTGTTTTCAGCATCAGGACCACTTACACCGTTCAGGTTAAAGAAAGATCCATCAAGAGTCGTAACAGCGTTTCCACCAACCGCACCAATGGCAGCAGTATTAAGACCAAGCGTTCCAGTTGGAGAGCTTGTTCCAGCTACAAGTCCGTCAGCAGTTGTAAGAGCGATTCCATCAGCTGGAACGTTTTCAAGTCTACCTGTGATAATTGACCCATCAGGATCGTCTGCCTTAAGCACGCCAATCTGGCCAGTAGCAGCAGAACCCATTGTGATGTAGGAATCTAGTGGCGTTGCACCAAATCCGAATACAGCGGCTCCGATACCATCTCCAAACTCAGCTCCGAAAGGAGAGTTGTAGAAAGAAGTAGTTGTAGCAAACTCAAGGATGTTTCCATCAGTATTGGCAGCAGAAGCAAAAATAATTTGAGCTTCATAACCAGCAGCCAAGTCAAGGTATACACGGTAGGTAGTTTGTCCAGCAGAAATTGGAGCAAGTGCATCACCAGCATCAGCTGATGAAGTCTCGTAGTACTCTTCAACGATTACACCTTCAAGACCACCTTCTGCTCCGTCACAAGCAAAGCTTGCTCCAAAAGTACAAGAACCATCATCTACGTTTTGCAGCTGGGTTGTAGTTATCTGCTGCAGAGTTAGTACAACCAGGTACTTCAATACAGTCAGTTACACCGTTGCTGTTCGCATCTTCATCTACATTTCCACATCCACAGTCACCTGGTTCAGTTTTATTTGCATCGTTTGGACAGTTGTCGTTACAATCTGCAGTTCCGTCAGAATCAGAATCTGTGTCAACGTTTCCACATCCACACTCACCTGGAGCAACTTTATTTGCATCGTTTGGACATCCGTCGTTACAATCTGCAGTTCCATCAGAATCAGAGTCTGTATCAGCAGTACCACATCCACACTCACCTGGAGCTAGTTTGTTTGCATCGTTTGGACATCCATCGTTACAGTCAGGAGTTCCATCAGAGTCTGAATCAGTGTCTGCAACACCACAACCACACTCACCTGGAGCGATTTTGTCAGCATCACTTGGACAAAGGTCTTCTAGATCACAAGTACCATCGTTATCTGCATCGATCAGATCAAGACCATCGTTAGTCGAATTACACTCCGTACAGTCAGCTTCAGGAACGATACAAGATCCATCGTCTATTGTAGCTAGATCATTGTAGTTACAAGCCGATAGGTCCATACATCCCTGAACGTCATTGCTCGGGTAGATCAATCCTGGGAATACTGTTGTTGGTGTTCCGTCGTTTAGTTGAGGATCAGTATGCGTGTAACGCTCAGTAGAACCGTCAGGCGCAATAAGCTGAACGTTCAACTTAAAGGAGAATTCACCATCTGTAGTGAACTGTCCTATAAGAACGGTATTGCTTGACGTTACCCCTTGAACTCCATCAAGGTTAAAGAAAGAACCATCGAGCGTTTGAACCATGCTTCCACCAGGGAAGCCAACACCGGTTAGATCAAGTCCAAGCTGTCCAGCTGGGAAGCTAGTTCCTGGTGTTTGTCCATCTGCAGTGGTGATGGCAATGCCATCAGCAGGTGTATTGGCCAATCTTCCAACGATAGTTGAACCATCTGGGTCTTCTGTTTTCAAGACTCCTATCTGCCCAGTTCCGGCAGAACCCATGGTTAAGTAAGAATCAAGTGGCGTAGCACCAAGTCCAAAAACTCCTGCTCCAAGTGCATCACCAAAAGTGACACCTAAAGAAGAGTTCCAGAAAGTAGTTGTAGTTGCAAACTCAAGAACATTTCCGTTTGCATCAGGGGCAGAAGCAAAAATGATCTGTGCCTCATAATCAGTGGCTAGATCAAGATATACTCTGTAAGTAGTTAGTCCATCAGGTGCGCCGAATGGTGGAGCATCATCGCCTGATGTTTGGTAAAATTCTTCAACAATTACTCCTTCAAGACCTTGTGCTTGAGCTGCTATAAAGCCGAAACAACAGCAACATAGGAGTACAAAATTTCGTATATTCGTAAGACTTTTCATTTCACGTAGAGTTATGAAAAAGGCAAAGAAGTGGCTGCGCCGCACGCTAATACGCGCAGCCACTTTACTTTTAATGCCTTTCAATTAGTAAGGAAAATCTTAGTTACCGCAAGTGGTTCCGAAAGCAGAACCAAATTGCAAGAAGTCATCGTTGTTAACGAATCCATCGCCGTTGATGTCAGCAGGACAATCAACCAAAGCGTTGTCAAGACCTACAAGGTCAGAGAATGTGTATCCAGCAGTCCAAGGCTGAGCACCTGGCTCAAAAGCACCTTTGTAACCAGCAGCTGTGAAGAATCCATCGATTGGAGGAAGCTCATCAGTTGAAGCAGTACCTGCTTCTGGAACTGGGTTGTAAGCATTAGAAACAGCGTTTCCGTTTGCTGGGTCGATTGTGAAATCGAAGTCGATTACATCATCATCAGTTGAGTTACCAGAACCTGTGAATTGGTTTAAAACTACTGAAGAAGGAGCTGCATCAGCTACAGTAAGTAGTGTTGGAGTTCCAGCGAAACAGTTGTTTGAGAAAACAAGCGTCTCAGCGTTGAAGTTATCAATCGCATCGTTAGTTCTGCTAGCTTCATCAGCAAGGTCAACACCTACAGCGAAGTTTGCGAAGATGCAGTTTGAAATTTTACCTTCCAAAGCTTCTTTAGCAAGAACAGCACGATCAGAAGCGTTTCCAATCAATGTAGCGTTGAAAATAGTTGGGCTAGATGCAGGAGCGTTATCAGAGTTTTCATCATCTCCGTCAGCTTCGAAACCTTCATCTCCTCTATCTGCTGGAGACTCAAGCATAACTCCAAAAAGGAATTGGTTTCTTCCAACGTAACCGTGGTCGTAGTCAAAGTAGTCATCACCACAGAAAAGTACTGAAGCGTACTTAAGGTCTACTGTTCCACCGAAGAACTCGATACCATCATCAAAGTTAGATAGTACTTCAATGTGCTCAAGTGTTGTTCCTGAACCAACAGAACCAAGTGTAAGACCGTTGATGTCGTTTCCTAGGTCTGGGTCACCAACTGTAGTACCACCGTGACGGATAGATACGTACTTAAGTGTACCAGAGTTGTCGTTGTCGATGAATGCTCCACCATCTACACCGTAGTAGTGACGTGAGTCTGAAGTAGAAAGACCTTCGATAGATCCAACTCCATCAGCAACAGCCAAACCACCGTCAGCAAGAAGAAGGTTGTTTGTTGCTCTTCCAAGCATGATAAGACCACCCCACTCAGCGTCGTTTGTGATTGGGTGAGTTCCATCTAATGGGTCAGCAGTAGAAGTGAAGATGATTGGGCAAGAAGGAGTACCTACTGCGTTCAATACACCACCACGCGTTACCAAGAAAGAGTTTGCATCAAACCCTGAACCTGGCTGTCCTTTAATAATAGTTCCAGCAGGAATGTTCACCGTTCCACCATCTGGAACATAAGTGTTCTGATCCAACTCATAGATGTTGTCACAGTCTAGTGTAGTCACACCTGTTGGGAAGTTTCCTGATCCATCTGTAAGAGATGACATCAATACTGTAGTTCTGTCCCCTAGAGCAGGACATCCACAATCTTCTCCTAGAGAAAGTTGCGCATTTGCAGCACCAGCAGTAAGTCCTACTGCAGCAACTGCTGTCATGATTTTGTTGAAATTTTTCATTTTCAATTGGTTTGAAAGGTTATTAAAAAGGTCGGTTTTCGACCATGCCAAATTTTGAAAATGATGTTCAGAAAAAAATTTCCTAAACCTCATGTTTAGGTTAATCAGTTTAATTCTGTCAAGACGTAAAACGGGGGATTCAAAGGGATCAGGTTAAGAAATTCGATAAGTAAATTAACATTGAATTGATACGGACTAAGAAAAGATCGACATCCAATCCATTTCAAATGCCGCAAACGAGCCTGTATAACAGATAATTGAGTCATATAACGCTTTAGGAGCTTCTTGTTAACAGATGATCAGAACGCTTTTTTGCCAGAATTGATTTCTGGAAATCTCAAATGACTTATTAATTAGAAATGATCAGAAAAAAGGATAAAATGAGCATCTGATCCATTTTGCTCTGACGTGTATACAATAAATGAGATTTTGAGCCAATCCCGAACTCAAATAACTGAGTGACACATATATTCGGCTCAAACTAAACATATACGTATGAAAATACTCTACACCACCTTATTTGTTGCTGGTACTTTACTTACCAATCTGGGAGCCGCCCAAAATGTGTTCACCTATTTTGATTCGGACACGGCTCAAATATCTGACGATTTGATTTTTGATGCAGAGGGTAATATGTACGGATCTGACTGGGATGGATCACGCATCTATCGCGTCAGTCCGGAAGGAGATGTCTCCGTTTTTGCCGATGGGTTCGACACACCAAATGGTCTCGCTTTCGACTCTGCGGGCAATATGTTCATGTGTGACAATCAGGGCAACGCCATCCATAAACTCGATCCGGATGGAAATTTCTTGGAGACTTATGCAATCAATTCACCTTCTGGAATAATCAAAACGTACGATAGCGACACGCTGATATTCACTACCTACGCCAACCATTCACTCAAAAAGCTTGCCCCAGACGGAACCATGATTGACATGTTTTCTAATGGAGTGCTAAATGGCCCGGTAGGTCTGGTATACGACGACCAAAATCAGCTCTACGTCGGGAACTTCACCGACCGCGAGATTTACCGCATCGATGGAGATGAGCTAACCTACATCGCAACCATGCCTGGAAATGGTATAAGTTTGGGATTTTTGGCCTTTTCTCAAGGCCACCTTTACGCCACCGCTTTTCAATCAAACCGAATCTATAAGATCAACCCATTCTATACTGACAGCATCGTGACCCACTATGGAATAGGTGGTGGAAATGTGGATGGACCGGTTGAAGAAGCCAGGTTTAGCAGACCCAACGGCATCAGAGCTAGTTCCACTGGTGACACGCTATTCATTTCTCAATACACCAACGGAAATGTGAGGTTTATAACCGATCTCACATTGGGGCTATACGATGCTTTTGACGACGCTCCGGAGTTTTCGGTTTATCCCAATCCGAGCTCTGAATTTATTGAGATCTCTACAGCAGATGAGTCGCTGGATGAAGTTCGACTATTTGATGTGAAGGGAAGAGTGGTGAAAGGATGGAAAGGTCTCGAGCTGAATCAGAAAAGATTGGATCTTAGCGATCTTGAACCCGGGACATACCTCGTAGAAGTAACCACAGAGTCAGGGCGAAGGGGAGCCCAGAAAATTATAAAAAACTAAATTTCGATTTGAGACTATAAAACAAATGCCGGCGGTTGCCGGCATTTGTTTTTCCTAACTGACTAGTTCTTTACTCCTAGTTTACCCAAAATGGTATCCATCAAACACCACTTAGTCAGCGAAGATTGAAGGAGATTGACTCCTACAAATGCTGTAAACCAAAGCCAATTGATGTTCACGTAAATGGCCAGAATTAAACTGATGAGAACGAAACTCCCAGCGATTCCTCTTACAATTCTATTTTTCATCTTGTTCTGATTTTAGTTTTTGTATTTCTTCATCGCTCATGGCCATGAAGTATATAAGCGGTACAACGAGCAGTGTCAATATGGTAGACACAATTGCTCCAGCTACCAGTGAAATGGCAAGTCCCTGGAATATTGGGTCAAAGAGGATAATCGATGCACCGATTACAACAGCTCCTGTCGTCAAGAGAATTGGAGTGGTACGAACCGCACCCGCATCAATAATCGCTTCTTTTACACTCGCCCCTTCTTTAAGTCTGATCTCAATAAAGTCGATAAGAAGAACTGAGTTCCGAACCATGACACCAGCGAGTGCGATCATCCCGATAAATGATGTAGCCGTGAAGTAGGCTCCAAATGCCCAGTGACCAAGCACAATCCCAACCAGAGACAGCGGAATGGCGATCATCATGATCATCGGTGTCTTAAAGTTCTTAAACCATCCTACAATCAGCATGTAAATGATGATGATCACGACCAGGAAGGCAGCTCCCAAGTCAGCAAAAACTTCCAGGGTAATTTGCCATTCCCCATCCCACTTGATGGTAAAGTCTTCTTCTGAATTGGGTTGGGCTGTGTAGAGTTCACAGAGCTCATAACAATCTGGCAGCTCGATTTCAGCGAGCTTTTCGTCAATCCCAAGAATGGTGTAAACCGGACTCTCAAGATCACCAGCCATATCGGCCAAGACGTATACTACACGCTTTTGGTCTTTGCGATAGATTGTCTTTGGAGCTGGTCGTTCTTCTACGGTAATCAAGTCGCCAACGGGCACTGCGCGTCCATCTTGACTAATGATCTTCATACTCTTCAGTTGATCCAAACTGGCCTTTTGTTCATTCTTCAAGGCCATAACCACATCTACGTCGTCGTAGGAAGTTTCATCGTACAAGAATGAGATCGGCATTTCCCTGAGAATCTGCGTTAGATTCCCCACGAGCTGGCTTCCGGCGACACCATTGAGCATGGCTCTTTCGTGATCAACTTTGAGCACATACTCCGTTTGGTCAGCTTCTACCATCCAGTCTACATCCACCACGTCGTCAGAGTTCTCGAGAATCTCTTTCACTTGGCGAGCAACTTCAATTTGCTGATCGTATTCGGGTCCGTACACTTCAGCTACAAGCGTCGAAAGCACGGGTGGTCCGGGAGGTACTTCTACCAATTTCACATTGGCTCCGTACTGTTCTCCAATCTCTTGGATACCTGCTCTCATCTTCTTGGCGATATCGTGGCTCTGAAGCTTCCTATCTTCCTTTGAACTCAGGTTTACCTGAATATCGGCCATATTGCTACCAGCCCGCTGGTCGTAGTGTCTCACCAAGCCATTGAAGGTGATCGGTGCAGATGTACCTACGTATGTTTGATAGTTCTCAACTTCAGGAAACTGAGCTACGTATTGGGCAATCTCACGAGCTACGACTGCAGTTCTCTCCAGAGTGGTTCCTTCTGGCATGTCTATCACCACCTGAAACTCATTCTTGTTGTCGAAGGGCAGCATTTTTACTGCTACAGACTGATTAAAGAACATGGCTACCGACCCTAGAAGCAGGACTCCTGTCATTCCCAGAACAAACCAACGCTTACGTCCGTTATCGAGCAATGGCCGCTCGATTCGGTTGTACATCTTGTATATAAAGTTCGGCTTGTGATCTGGCTCGGACTCTGACTTCTCTTTTTCATTCAAGAAGTGATACCCTAAGTATGGCGTTACGGTAAGGGCCACAAAGAGTGATAGAAGCATAGCAATCGATGCTCCGATAGGCATCGGGCTCATGTAGGGCCCCATCATCCCTGATACGAATGCCATGGGTAGAATGGCAGCGATAACCGTAAACGTGGCGAGTATCGTTGGGTTTCCGACTTCGTTAATGGCGAAAATTGCCGCTTCCTTAAACGGAAGCTTCCTTGCCTTGAAGTGCCGGTGCATGTTTTCGGCTATGATGATACTGTCGTCAACGACGATACCAACAACGAATACCAAAGCAAACAAGGTGATTCGGTTGAGGGTGTATCCCAACATATAGTAACTAAAAAGGGTAAGCGCAAACGTCAGCGGGACCGATAAGAATACCACCAAGCCACCGCGCCAACCCATGGCGAGCATAACCAATACTGTAACAGCGACGATGGCCACACCAAGGTGGAGCAACAACTCCCCTACTTTGTGAGACGCAGTCTCACCGTAGTTTCTGGTGATTTCGACCTTTACGTCATCTGGTATCAGCGTGCGCTCGAGTCCCTCTACTTTTTCAATAACCTTGGCAGCAATGCTCATGGCATCGGCTCCGCTCACTTTACCCACGGCGATGGTTACAGCCTGGTACTCCGAACCGTATTCAGCCGATTTAGGATTGTAGTCTCCATACCCAAGCGATACATAGCTAGCGGGGTTTTCAGGCCCGTCAACTATGTGAGCCACTTGCCCCAAATAGACTGGTGCATTGCTGGATACGCCGACAACAAGTCGCTCCAGTTCTTCTTTGGATCTGAAAAAACCATTGGTATTGATCAGAAACTCCTGATCGGAGTGAACAATGGCGCCCGATTGAGCTGCGGCGTGATTAGCCTTGATCATTTGCATGATTTTCAAGGCATCGACACCCATTCCGGCCATCAAGTCTGGATCTAATTCTACTCTCAACTCCCTGTTTCGCCCACCGATGATATTCACCTGAGCTACATCATCTACTTTCTTGATTTCAGAAGAGAGCTCCTCCGCAATGGAGCGTATTTGATAATCATCGTAAGTCTCGCTCCAAAGGGTAAGCCCAAGCATCGGCACATCATCGATGGATCTGGTTTTAACCATCGGCTTCATGGCCCCCATGGGCAAATTCGGTAAGTACTTCTCTAGCTCGTTGTAGAGATTTACGTACGAGCGCTCGATGTCTTCGCCTACGTAAAACTGAACAACCAACATGGCTTGTCCGTTCATCGAGATGCTGTGGATGTGCTCTACACCTGGTATATTGGAAATGGCTTTCTCCAATGGCTGAACCACGCGCTTCTCAAGCTCTAAAGGCGATGCACCCGGATATCCAACCATAATGTCGGCCATAGGGACATCGATCTGCGGCTCTTCTTCTCGAGGGATTAATGTGGAGCTATAGACCCCGATGATCATCAATCCGATCATGAGCAGGATCGTCAGCTTAGACTCCATAAAGAAGCCCGCCACCTTTCCTGAAATTCCTTCTTTCATATCAGTTTCGCTTTCTAGTGATTAATAAGTCAATGCGACACCATTGAATAAGCGGCCTTCGGAGCTGATCACGTACTGCTCGCCCATACTCAAGCCAGACAATACTTCGACTTGATCGCCAAATTCATTTCCGACGGTAAGCCATCTCAGAATGGCCGTGCCCGACTTGCCGACTGTGTATACTCCCGTGAGTTGTCCCTTGTGAACCAAAGCCGATTTCGGGATAAAAACCCTATTGTTCTTACTTTCTCCTTCCGACTCGATAAGTGCGGTGACATACATCCCCGCTTTCACTGAATTGCCGGGCTTCTCAATTCGAATCTTAGCCATATACTGACCACCTGTGAGTGCCGATGAAGGACTTAGTTCGGTAACTGTTCCCACCAACTCTTCATTAGAGGAGCGAACATTTAAAACGGCCTTTGCTCCCTGGCTAAGGCCTTGGATGTCTTCTTCGGCGATCATCACCACGGCATCCATCTCATCCGATGATTCCACCCGAAGCAAAGGCATGCCTGGATTTGCCATGTTTCCTTGTTTGGCCATTACCTGAACCACTGTTCCGTCAAAAGGCGATTTGATATCCAAGTACGCCGACTGGGCATCGACTTCACGTTTCATCTGGTTAGCGGCATCTACTTCGGCTCTGGCGAGCTGGTACTGCATTTCGACTTGCTCATACTCAGCTTCAGAAACACTCCCTTTCTCCTTGAGCGACTTGTAGCGCTCGTAGTTTCGCTCTGCGATACCCAAGCCCGTTTCGGCCTGAATAATTCGTGCTTCTACCTGTGCCTTCTTAGCAGAAATATCTTGTCCATCTACAACGAGAAGTGTTTGTCCCTTCTTCACTGAGTCGCCAGTCTTGACAGGAATATCCTTGATATACCCCATAAATCGGGTTGAGATATTTACTCCTTGCGAAGACTCGAGTTTACCGGTAGCCGATACGGACTTTTGGTTGTCCATAACCGACACTTCGGCTACTGATACTGCTACCGTTTCTTTGGTACCAGCCAATTCTTTCTCCGGACTCTGACACCCTACAAGTGCCGTAAATCCTATCAATCCTAATGTTTTATATAATGTATTCATCTTTCTACTCTGTTAAAAAATTGATATACTCTCTGGTTAATTGGTATTCAAAAACGGCTTGGAGATAGGCCATCTCCTTTTGAAACAGCTGCGCTTCTGTAATCAGTAAGTCGCTTGTTTTCTCTAGTCCTTCTTCGTATCGATCTTTCCTGATAGCATAAGCTTCGCGATATTGCTGCACGGCGAGTTCCTGGTTGGCCACATTTCCCCTAGCCACTGCCAGGTTTCTCACTTGCTGCTCAAACTCCAGTTGGCTTGTTGAGACATATTGCTCAGCTTCCGTTTTGGCCACTTCGTATTGCAATCGAGACTTCTCATTCTGACCAATGGATTGGTACCCGTTGAAGAGTTTCCAGCTAAGCTGCACACCAACCAAGTAGCCAGTTGCATCGGCTTGAAAAATCTCGTCGTCGTACATTTGGTAGCGCCCAAAGGCATTCACTCTCGGCAATAGGCTCGACTTACTCGCCTGGTGCATGTTTTTCATGGCTTCAGCCGATAAGTTCATGGCCTGGATATCGGCCCGAGATGATGACATGGTTGGATTAAAGCCCAGCTCTACCCTTTCGAAGGTCATGCGCTCACCAGGTACGTAAATCACATCAAGTGTATCGCGAACGAGGTATTTGAGGTAATCGGAGCTGTAGATCAACTGCGATTGAGCCTTCTCCAATTTATTTTCTACATCAGCGAGATAGACTTGTGCTTCGAGGAGATCAGGTTTTTGAATAAATCCAGCATCAAAGAAGTCCTGAGCCATTTTCACACTGGCTTCGGCAGCATCTTTTGCCCGGTTTAATACATCTATGGCTTCATAAGCCAGTTGCAACTGCATAAAGGCCTTCTTGGTCTCGAGCTGAACACCTTCGAAAGTGCGTTCGGCTTTGAGCTTCATGGCTTCTGTCTTTTGCTTCGCCGCACTTCGCTGATAAAAACCATCAACGTTGATCAGGGGCTGCAACACTTCTACTTCAGTCGCAAAATTGTCTGTACGTTCTGGGTCGTTGAGCAAATCGGGGTTAAAATCAGCGGGTGTAAGAATCGATTGATTCAACTTCGACCCAAATGCCATCAACGGATTGGTAGTCGTCATAGCCGTAT
The DNA here is from genome assembly GCA_965230375.1 of Cryomorpha sp. Lineage (GTDB taxonomy): Bacteria > Bacteroidota > Bacteroidia > Flavobacteriales_D > Cryomorphaceae > CBDDKU01. The sequence goes on along the minus strand of CBDDKU010000007.1, from coordinate 33,688 downwards.
ACGAAAGCCCAACCTGTGGCAGAAAGACGGCATTGGTTTGCTTGACTTCAGCCCGAGCTGCAGCCGCTTCTTTTTGACTGAGGATAACCTGCCAGTTAGATTCTGAAATCTTTGAAAGGAAATACTCGTTGGTCACTTCCAAGCTATCTTGCGCCGAAGCGATCGAAGCAATAAGAAAGCATTGTCCAAAGAGTATCCACCTGTATATTCTGTGCATTCTTCTAAAATTTTGGACAAAATTACTGGGGAAGAATGGTTGAGAATGTGACTCGGGTTACATAGGAAACGGAGATTCCAATAGTCAAGCTCGGGAACGAATTGCCGGCCGCATTAAAAATGATTGAAAATTATTGCAACGTTGTTGCATTTAATGCTAGCTTTGTCCAAAATTTAGAACTCATGCGATCTTTTAATCTACTCAAAACCCTTGCCCTAGGTGGGGCAGTCTTGTTTCTCGCTTCTTGCGAAGACGACGATCCAGAAACACCAACCATCCCGAATGAAGAAGAAGTGATCACTACTTTGACACTCACGCTTTCATCTGATGACAATGACGATGTGGTATTAAAATACCAAGACCTCGATGGCGATGGTGGAGAACCTCCGATTATTACTCCAGCAACGGCATCACTAAATGTAAATACGACCTACTCTGGTGTGATCAAAGTAGAGAACGAATTAGAAGACCCTGCCGAAAACATTACAGAAGAAGTGGAAGAAGAAGGAGCTGAACACCAGTTTTTCTTCATGGATGAAAACGATATTCTGAGCTATTCGTACTCAGATGAAGATGAAAATGGTAATCCAGTCGGTATTGAGTCAGAAATTATGACTGGTACGGATGGAAGTACTACCTTGACTATTATTCTACGTCACGAGCCAGACAAATACGCCGAAGGAGTAGCTGATGGAGATATTACAAATGCAGGTGGAGAAACCGATATTGAAGTGTCTTTCGACATTGATGTCGAAGAGTAGATTCATCTACATAATCTTATTGTGCAGTCTTGCGGGAACGAGTTTCTCGCAAGACTGTTTTTATTCTATTCGTGGCCAAATCATCGATTCGCACCACGAAGAAGAAATAAGCTATGCAAATATTTACGTGGCTGAAACAAAGAGTGGAGCCGTCTCATCAGAGGACGGTCGCTTTGTGTTGAGCGATCTTTGTGCAGGTGAATATCACCTTCACATCAGCCATATCGGTTGTGAGACCGAAGTACTACTCGTGACCTTATCGGGTGATACCACTATCACCGTTTCCCTCAACCACACAGGTGAGATGCTCCACGAGGTTCGGGTAGAAGGAGAGCAGGAAAAGCGATCGACTGAAAACGTTGAAGAGCTCAGCAGACGAGAGATTACGGCAAAAGCCGACCATAATCTGGGTAATATGCTCTCGTCTGTTCTTGGGGTAACGACCATCAAAACGGGAAATAACGTGAGCAAACCCGTGATACATGGTTTGTACGGAAATCGAATCTCGATACTCAATCACGGAGTAGTACAGGCAGGACAACAGTGGGGTGTGGACCACGCTCCGGAGATCGATCCACTCTCAGCGAAGAAGATCACTGTAGTGAAAGGAGTTGGCTCCGTAGCCTACCAGGGAAGCTCGCTAGGGAGCCTGATCCTGATCGAGTCAGGGTCTATTCCCAACGAGCCGCATATCCACGGTTTTGGATCCTACTTCTTCGACATGAATGGCCGCGGTCATGGGGCACATGGGCAAGTAGAACAGTTTGGAAAGTTCGCTGCCTGGCGAGTAGGAGCTACTGGTCGTTACAGCGGTGATCAATCAGCTCCCGACTACTATTTGCGAAACACTGGAAATCGGGAATACAGCGCCTTTGCCCAAGTAGAAAAAACATTTGGCGATTCGTGGAAATCGGAGCTCTATGCTAGCTCATACAATACCGAAATCGGCATCTTCCGCGGATCGCACATAGGCAATCTCACCGACTTGGAGAATGCTTTGGAGCGTGATGAACCTTTCTATACAAAAGACGAGTTTACCTATGAGATAAGCTCTCCCTACCAACAAGTCAACCACCATTTGGCGAAGCTGAGTCTGCAAAAGACGTACGGCAGTGGATCATTCATCAAAGCTACCTATGCCGGGCAATGGGACCAGCGAAAAGAATTTGATGTGCGTCGTGGTGGACGCTCGACTACTCCTGCACTAGCCCTCGATCAGAACTCTCAGTTTTTTGAAGTCAAATGGCGGGCAAAGATGGGGGCGAGTCAGATCGAGACGGGCTACCAGTATACCCGGATTGACAACGTGAACGACCCAGAAACGGGAATCCTTCCGCTCATCCCCGACTACATCTCTGACGAATACGGTGGGTATTTCACCTTTACGAACACTGGTGAAAAGTTTAAAACCGAAGTGGGTGGAAGGATTGACTACGAAAGCCAGCGTGTAGCTTCTATCTCAAACACAGTGCCGCGAGAAGTGGTGCGCTACACCAACAAGATGGTCGGGTTTAATGCCCAGGCTGGAATTACATACCAGCCGGTACACGACTACAAGGTGAGTTTTAATCTCGGTTCCGCTGTCCGAAATCCAGATGTCAACGAGCGCTATAGTCAGGGGCTGCACCAAGGAGTGGGTGCCATCGAAGAAGGAGATCCAAGCTTAACTCAAGAGACTTCGCTAAAAGCTACGCTCTCGGTAGGTGGTGAGTCAAAAGAAAAGGTATTCTGGGAAATCTTGGCTTATGCACAATGGATTGACGACTACATTTACCTGGCACCCCAAGAAGAGTTTAGACTGACAATTCGCGGTGCTTTTCCAGTATACAAATACGAGCAAACTCCGGCTTTGATCTATGGAGCCGATGCTTCGGTGATCTACGAATTCTCAGATCGCTTAAACATTCACGGTACATACAGCTTTACGCATGGGCAGAATTTAGACTCCGACGAGGGGCTGCCGTGGATTCCGCCAGGACGTGTAAAGGGTGAGCTCTCTTACCTGGTTCCAGAAGCCATCGGGTTTAAGAACATCGAGATGAATCTAAACTACGGCTATGTTTTCGAAGAAAATCACGTAGACCCGGAATTAGACGTTGCTCCACCGCCACCGGGGTACGGACTTTTGGGAGCTTCGGTCTCTGCGCAGAGGTCATGGGGAAAAACGCGATGGACCTTTTACACGCGCGGCGAAAACTTACTTAATACAAGCTACCGGGATTACCTCAACAGATTGCGTTATTTTGCAGATGATTTGGGAATAAACGTTGTTCTCGGTTTTAAAGTCGCCTTTTAGTATGGAAACCAGTCAAGTCAAATCAATCTTAAATCGGCATAAGCTCAAGGCCACACCTTCGCGTTTGGCTCTGTATGACTACGTCCATGATTTTGGAAGCGCTGTGCCCTACTCCGATATCCAAGACGAGTTTAAGGACCTGGATCGCGTAACACTCTACCGTACCCTAAACGCCATGTGCGACAAGGGCCTGATGCACCGCGCGTCGGTGGGCGACGACGAAGTGCATTACGCCGTTTGCGCCCATTCGTGCACCACCACCGAGCACCATCACGATCACGTTCACTTTAAGTGCGATGAATGCGAGCGCTTGTACTGTGTGCCTTCCAAGGGCCTTTCGACCATCGAACTCGATGGATACGAAGTCAGAGAAATTCAGATTCAGTTGTCGGGGGTTTGTAAGAGGTGTAGTGGGTAGCCCCGATAGGAATCGGGGTCTTCGCTTTGCTTCGATTAGTCGTGGGTAGTGGGTATTGAGTAGTGGGTATTGAGTACTGGGTATTGATTGTACCAAGTATTAAGTATTAGGTACAAAGATGTGCTGAGCCTACCGTATTCTCCGTTGCCCCACGGTTTAAGAAGTGAAAAACGAAAAGTGAAAAGTATCCATCACTGAAAAAGATCGTCTGCTATGAAAATTAGTTGGATTTGAACGGGAGTTCTTCTGCTCCAGTTTAGAAGATGTCGTAGATGCAAAATTGACCAAAAATTTGATAGAGTTGAGCCCCATGAGTAAGGCAGTTCTGTAGGGACGCGCTGTGGGTAACCAAATCTGGAATATGACGACTATGTGCCGTAGGTACTACCTGTGATTTTTGAAAAGGTAATCCAGAAAGACTTTGGACTCTGCGCTTCTATGGGTGGCCCAGCAAACCCTTGATTTACCACAATTTATACTAAATCAGCTTCACTTTCTGAACAGGGCTTATACTTAGTCTGTTTTTAGTCTATACTTAGTCTCTATTTAGTCTGTACTTAGTCACTACCTAGTTGGCTCTTGATAAGGTCTGGGTAGATAAGTAGGAAGATTTATTGATTAGCATGTGGTTTTGGAATTGACAAAACAAAAAAGCGCTGCCCCGAAAGAACGGAACAGCGCAGTATTATTCTGGAAGAGCTTCTCTACATCTTCATCGTAAGGCCGACGCCATAGGCAGCACCGCCAAGCCTTCCGCCGCCAAGCTCTACGTATAATCCCCATTGATCGCTCCAAAACCAGCGTCCACCGACTTGAAGACCTAAGTCCAGATCACTGTCATTATCATTATTCAAGGCCACACCAAAACCTAAGTTTGCTCCGGCATAAAAGTCCCATTCACTTGGTAGACCAATCAGGTCATCGAAGTAATAATTCCCCTTCGCTCCAAGGGTCAAATAATCTACGTTCAAGTTGGTATAGGCTGCTGGCCCTATCGTGATATCAGATGACACGGGAAATTCAAGCCCGGCTCCAATAATACCTAAGTTCAAATATTTTTGGGCCTGTCCGTAACTACCTAAGCTCAGACAGAGAGCAGCGCCTAAAAGAAGAAATACCTTTTTCATATGATGGGTTTTGGTTTTGAGATTACAAAGTTAATTTACTGAATTAAATCTATAAAACAGATTTGGGAGGAAAAGGTTGATTCTTAAGAAACACTTAAGGTGATGAGCCTTTCATCTTTAAAAAAATGAATAACCGAGCCCTATTCGCCCCAAATGAAGTATACATAGACAATCATTAGAGTGAGAATGATGATAGAATAGTAGTGAAGGGATCCGTTCTTGAAGCGCTGGCGGACCAAAAGAACTAGTGAAACTACAGGCAAAAGAATTAGTCCTGCTAACATAGGAAGCCAAAGGATCTCATAAATGGCTCCGAGCAAGGCATATCTGTATACGTCCATATTTAAGGCAAGCAGCCAATAAACCGCGATAATCAGGCTTGCAACCAAAGTGATTCTACCAGAAGAAGATGCGCTTGACATAGTTAAAGTTAAGGAGATCTAAATTGGTGAACGTATTGATCATTTCTAGTCCTCCCCCTAGCCCCCTACCAAAGGGGGAATAGATCGCGGATAAAACGCCATCACTTCAACTTCCGATACACCTTTCTAAGGCCGGGGAGTTTTTCGCCCAGTTTGGTTTTGAGACCCGATTGGTGGTTGAGTTGGTGAAGGAGATCGGTATTGGCGTAGGCGCCGAGGTTGGTTAGGTCCACAAACCTAAAACCGCGGCATTCTTTGGTCATTAAAAACTGGCTGTGTGGAAGTCCATAAATGGTGGTGTTCATGGCTTCGGCGAAGTAAACGGCGAAGGGAAAGACGAGCGTGGGCTCAAAGCTCTTGCTGTGTTGCCAGATATTGGCCGAGAAATCGTCGCCGGCTATGACGCCGGTTTCAGAGATCTTGGGCCAGATATTCACTAAGTCTATGGTAATGCCTTTCAAGGTATGATCGCCGTCCACATAGGCGAAGTCGATCGAACTGCCGGGGATCTGATTGATCACCTCGGTGGTCTTGCCTCGGAGCACGATGCGCTTCTCCTTGGCAAAATCGGTGCGCTTCATAGTTTCCTGGTAGAAAGCTTCGAAGGTATCGTTGTCCTTATTGGCGGGCTTGTTCCAGTCGTCGAGGTTGCGCCATGGGTCTATCATAGTGTAACGCTCCACGCCTGTGCAGGCGGCTAGGACGGTCTCGGCAAACTCACCTTTATACACCCCGATCTCGGCGATGGAAGTAGATCCGAGTTGATTGACCAAGCCCACCCAAAACTCGAGCCGGTTGGTAGACGATTCCAGAAGCGCTTTGATTTGATTTTCCATAATGCGATGGTGAGTTGGTTTGGGTTAAGGCTTAGTTTTCGGTCGACAGAAATATATAGTAATTCGGGTCGGGAGTCAAGCGGCCAGCTACACCCGCGGGAAGTGCTCCGCCATTGGGTGATGTGGTCGGCGCAATGTCTAGTCTATTCCCGTTTTCATCCACTAAGGTAATGGGCATATTGAAATCTTCCCTGCAATTGGTCCACTTGTAGCTTATCCCCCCTTCTACTTGATTGAGCACCAGAGCTGGCACCCGGCTATCGCGGAGGTATTGATCAAAAAAGGGCTTTAAGTCCATGTCGAGAAAGTCGGCCATGTAGGTTTCGATATCCGCAGAAGAAACGGTCTGGTGAAAGAATCGGGAATTCATACCGCGGAGCATGCTTCGCCATTTTTCGTCGTCATTTACCCACGTGCGCAGGGTGTTGAGCATATTGCTCCCCTTGTAGTACACATCGCTGGTGGTGTGGGCGTTTACATCGTAATCGGCGATCATGGGTTCTTTGTTTTCGATTGCCAATCGCGTACCCCGCACGTAGGTCTGCCCCGCTTCCTTGCCGAAGAAGTACTCGAGAAAAAGAGACTCCGAATAGCTGGTAAACGACTCGTGAATCCACATATCGGCGGCATCTCTATGGGTAATGCTGTTGGCAAACCACTCGTGCCCCGACTCGTGAACGATGATAAAATCAAATTTCAAGCCCCAGCCCGTGCCGCTTAAATCGCGACCGAGGTATCCTTGCATGAATTGGTTTCCGTAAGTCACAGAGCTCTGGTGCTCCATCCCCAGATAAGGTACTTCTACGAGTTTGTAGGAGTCTTCGTAAAAGGGATAAGGTCCAAACCAATGCTCGAGGGCTTCCAAGGTTTTGTGGCCATCCTTAAACTGCTCTTTGGCTTTTTCTAGGTTATAGCTCAGTACCCAGTAATCGGTGTCGAGTTTCCCTTTCTCACCTTCGTATTCGCTTCCAAAATGCACATAATCACCCACGTTTACATTCACTCCGTAGTTATTGATGGGATTGATCACCTTCCAGGTAAACGTCCGCTTCTTTCCTTTCTTAACATCGCTGTCCAAACGACCGTTACCTACCGCCACCAAATGCTTGGGTACGGTAATTTTTAGGGTCAGACCTTCGTCAGGCTCGTCGTACATGTGATCCTTGCATGGCCACCAGAGACTGGCTCCAATACCCTGACAAGAAGTTGCAATAAAGTCAACACCGTTTTCGTCTTTCTGCCAGGTGAAGCCACCATCCCACGGCGGGTGAATGGCTTCTTGCGGGGTTCCCGAAAAGGACACTTCGATCTCGCGCCAGGTTCCGGGTTTGGGCTCATCTTGGCAGGTGATGAAGTAGGCGTTTCCATCGCGGCGAAAGTCCAGCTCCGTGTCACCTTCCGTCACCTTATCGATCTGCATAGGCTCCTGTAGATCAATTTGCATGATGCGGCCGGGAGCCTTGCTTCTGAATTGAATGGTGTTTTTTCCTGTGATGGATTTCGTTTCGGGAAACACCTCTACTTCGAGGGTATAATGAAGTAAATCCCACCATGCACGCTCTGTGGTAATGCTGCCCCGCAGCGTATCCTGGTGGGTATATTGGTGAGCTGACTGTCCCTGAGCTACGTCGGCAATAGCCGCGGCAAAAAGAGCCAAGCAGATTCCTACCAAGTGGCGGCAGGACAAGTTCCTTCTATTCTTTATCCTTTTCATTCAGTCTTTTAGATTCAATCTTATTCGAAAAAAACATGGCCACCGCGATGCAAACTCCAGTTAAGACCTGCAAGTAAGCTGATGAGTTATTTGTCCAATTGAGTTCGGAGTAGTCTACCGCGAAGACCAGGCTATATAAAGCAATTAATACTCCAAAGACTGCTACCCAAAGCCTAATTTTTCTTAAATCCATAAGAGAAAGATTCTAATGGGTTCAAGATAGAAAAAGTCGAGCGCTTAAGGGTATATGGCTGATCACTCTCCCTCGAGAAAAGTGGAGCTTCCCTCCGTCAATTCGAATTCGGATCCATTCCAGACGTAGGTACATGCACAGCGATACATGGGCACGGGGTAGGGATAATCTTCCTCGAGTTCCACTTCTTCATCATCGGCGCAAAAGCAGGATTCCGTCAGATCGTCGGTATTGTACTTTACGCTGATGGTCTTGGTTTCGGCATTGTAAAGAACGGTGTCATCCCAGGGATCTGGAGTTTACTTCCACGTCGAAAACCCGTTCAAATTCACCATTTTCTTCTGTCCACAATTCCAACCCTTCCATAAAGCAATATGAACAGCCTCGGGTATAGTACTCCATCACATAATAGACCTCACTGCCAGATTGGATTGTGTCTATGCTGTGGTAGCCATCCACTTGAAATGATTCGCTTTGCGCACTTTGGACGCTATCCCAGCCTGTGAAGTAGATCCAGGCTATTCGGCTTCGGTAGGTGCCACCTGTCTTTTCATCCAAGGAAAAAGAAACGAGCTTTTTGTCAGGAGAAACAATGACACCCAATACCCCACCCAAATCGTTTTGAATCTGACTTGGATCAAATTCAGGATGGGCCGTTAGGCTATCGACCACCTCAACAATTCGGGTTTGGAAGAAGTACATCAAATCGAAGAGCTCAATGGAGTCTGCTTCGGTGACCCAATCTTCTTCTGTGGATTCGAATATTCGATTGATTTCGGGTAGAAATTCGGCGTATGCCGCTGCTGGTTGCAAGTCTTCCATTTGCGGATCGAGTGCTTCATAAGCTTCAACACAGCGCTTGGCTCGGTCTACAAACTCAATGTAAGCTACCGACTGGGCCGAAGCATAAGTGGCGAATAGGCTTGCAAGGAAAAACCAGATATAGGTGATGGACATATTCATTGAGAGACAAGAATAGTGCCTTTTCTGGAGCATATGAAAATGGGGAAATCAATTTTCAATTTTCCCTTCTTTACTCATTTGATTCACGGCGAGATCTTCAATTAATTTTATGAATTAGAATGATGTTCGATTGAGAACTGCTCATATGTTGATGATTTAAAATTAGGCTCCTGATAAATCCGGATATTGAAAATTAATTACTCATGAAAAGTTCAATCTCTCAGATAGAAGTCTTCCTTTTACCTTGATGCAAAAGGAACAAAAGATCAGGGCTGTAATTTTATTTCTTGAAACTCACGAAAACACTACAGCACCTTACCCAAACTCGCGTACGCCATTAACGAAAGCACAGCTTCCGATGGCTGAGCTCTAACATGGGTGCGGTGGACTTCCGTTTTTTTCAGAGTTTCTAAGAGAATAAAATTAAGGCCGATAGTTGGCTCACAATTTCACTCTACACCCTTGAATTGCATTTGATGTAAGCTGTGAGCCAATCAGAACCAGAGTTTAATCAAACAAGGACTTATTTCGACTCACTTCACACACTTTCACAGTTGGTCCTGAGAAAATTGATGCATAATTCTAGCGACTCTAGAACACCTTCAACCGTTCCTTTTTGTGCTCGTATTTTTGAAGGATTTCCTTCGCTGCATCGGTATCTATTCCAAGATTGAGAACCACGGTTTCGGTTTCTTTTTTACCCTTCTCACCTGTATCGATGTAAACAGATTCGATCGATATGTATTGCGTCTTCTCTTTTTCTGCTACATACAAGTGAATTAGTCCATAGCGATTTGCCTTTCCGAGTCCCAAGTCGTCAATCGTCTTCACAGGGTTGTCCGCCAAAAGCCTTACCCATTGATCAGAGCCTGTGGCGCTGTAGAAATGTTGCTTTAAGGTGAATTTTGGATACCACTTTCCATTGAGCTCAGAAAATGGTAATGGCTCAAATCTTAGAACCATAACAATGGGAATTCCAAGAATTAAGAGTGCTTCTATCACCCAAACGGTGAGTAAAGCGCCACCAGTAAAGTTGATTCCAAACATAGACCATACACCTTCCGCATTGATCTCCATGATGAGTTCAAGCATAAATGCGGGATCAAAACTGAGAAATAGATTATTGAAGTAGATATCCGGGCTCGCGACTTCACCGTTAATCAGAATGATCAAATAGGCCACCCAATGAAAATAATAGGCCACCAAGCTAAAAATCAGCGATTGAACGATGCGGCCCTTCTGATTTCTCGAATCTCCAAATCTGGAAAAGACCATGACCAGTCCACCCATCACCACTCCGAAACCAAAGCAAATGATCACGTTGAAATAAACGAGTGGAATAAAATAGATCAACAAGCTATAGACATATCCCAAAATGATCGCCAATGCCACTCCGAGAATAGTTGTGACAACATACTTTCCAGGGTTTAGTCTCCCCGACTCCTGGTAATACAAACTCGCGTTAGTCATAATACCTCACTCTTTAGAATGTGAATTTTCTGTTCTGAGAGCAAGATATCGAATCTGATCTAATTCTTCTTACAGATTCCGAAAGGCATCAAAAACAAAGAGCATCTCCCGTCCTATTTCGTTTGAACGCTCGATGTACACATCGGCTTCATTAGACTGACCATCTGCTTCTTTTGGATCTTCATAAGGAAGTGAAATGCGTCTGGCTGCTGTTGGAATAAATGGGCAATTAGCATCGGCGTGGCTGCAGGTCATTACCGCAGCAAAGCGAGTCTGGGGGTTGAATGGATTGTCAAACGTTTTCGAGAAGCCAATCACAGGGTGCTTATTTCCGTCGTATTTGATTTGGTAGATAGGATTGTCGCTCTCTGAGAGCTTTACTATATGAAACCCTGTCGTCTCAAGAGCTCTCGCTGTATTGGGGTGTAGAGCAGTAGCCTCGGTGCCCCCTGAGAATGCAATGAAATCTTCAACTCCATATCGGTGTGCTGCAGCCTGAGCCCAAACCTGTGCCAGGTGACTTCTCCGCGAATTGTGCGTGCAAATAAAAATACCGTGGGCTCTTCCGAGCGTCTCAATTTTCTCTTTGACAAACATCGCTAAATCCTGCAACGGCTTCTTTCGCTCTTCAGGAATTTGATCAAAACTCTTCTCGAGTGTCTCTATATGTTTATTCAGATTTGTAAAATCCATCACGTCTGTTTTGTCATGCAAAAGTACCGCAGAAGGGTTCCTTAGAGTAACGTTCTATGTGAAGTTTACGTGAAGAAACGGGCTATTTTCACCGCCGATATACTTGGAAGTTCAAGGCGCTGATTGAGCGTTTTAAACCCGTATTTCTCATAGAATGCAAGCGGACTTTTATAGGGACTTCCATCAGCGTGCTCATACCCAGGTTTGTCGATCACCCAGCCTACGATTTTTGGGTTTCGCTCCAAGGCATCGATTAGCATCCTTGCCCCCAATCCTCTTCCTCGATACGCCTTACTCACCATCATCGCAAACCACTTCTCTCCTTCCCTATCAAAATCCCAGAACCAAGCCTCGAGTTTGTTTTCCCTGAAAAGCAGGGAATGTTTTGGGTTACCCAATCCGCTGAGATAATCTTCCAAATCATCGACACTGGATAAACTTAGGGTAGTCGGGTAGGATTCGTTCCAGAGCTGAAGCGCTTCTTCCTTCTGAGTTGAACTCAGAATAGAGCAGGAAATTGAATCAAATTCGTTCATAGTGCAAATTGACGACACCCATAGAAAACGACTTTGTGTCAATCAGTTTAAATTTCTGGTCTATTTCGCTCTCTGGGAAAAGTCTAATCCCGTTTCCGATCATGCGCGGTATGATGGTGATGATCATCTCATCGATTGCATCGTGCTCTAAAAATTCTCGAATCAATTTACCTCCTCCTACGAGCCAGATATTCTTTTGGCTCAAGCCCTGAAGCCTTTCAATTTCTTCAGGTGTCACATCGGTTGCCAGGGAAGTATCAGGTGTCGGCGTTTTGAAATCGCTGTGTGAGGAGTAAATAATCGTTTTGCGCCCATCGTATGGCCAGTCTACATCGAAACCCAATACCTCTTCGTAGGTGCTGCGCCCCATCAATATGCAGTCGATGGTTTCATAGAATTCACCATACCCAAAATCAACTCCTTCGGGGACTTCCAGCTCATCGAGCCAATCGAGGGAACCATTCATACGAGCGATATATCCATCTAATGTGGCTGCGATGTAAAGTTTGATTTTGGGCATGGTCGAAGGGTTTGGTACAAAGTAGCAAAACTCCTGACAATCACGCACTAAAAGTGATACTTGATCGTGAAACTTCCGTCAAGGTAGGTGTCTTTACGTTTTTGTTCAGGTGGACCAAACAGTTCTGGGTTGCTATTCTGCGTTTTTTTCCACTGAATTCTTTTGCCCAAGAAGAGATTAACACTTAGCCTGTTCTTAAACATCTTATAAGACAATCCTCCTCCCGCGACAAAGGCGTTTTCATAATATCCCACATGCTTACTACCACCAAAACCGAATAAATATCCGGCCTGAACAAATGGTGAAAGCTTCGACTTGGTGAGGTGGTAACGCCCGAAAACTTCGTATTCAAAATCCAATTGCTCCGTTCCCACAACAACAGTATTATTAAGGTTCAGTGAAAGTTGATCCATCAGGAATCGGCTATACTCAAATTCAAATGCTACAGTCCAATATGGCTTTCCGACATTCAAAGGATAAATCATCCCCCCAAATGAATTTCGGCCTTTCTTATACCACTCGAAATCAGGTTTAGATTCTTTGGGGCCGGTCTCTTGTGCAGAAGCGCTAAGTGTTAAAATGAAAAAAGCGAGAAATAGTGTTTTTTGTCTCATCGTTTAGTTGGTTTTACCTTGAGACGGACTACTTCTCGCTTTCGTTACTGTTAAAAAAGGTGAAGCCAGTGTAAAGCTCTTATTATCAAATTCTAAAACGGATCGGAAAACTCTGAATCGGTAGTCAACTCGTGATCTGTAAGTGTTTTCAGGAAGTTCACCAGATCTGTTTTATCCTGATCTGTCAGCATCAGTCCAGAGCTCTGCGTGGCTAATAGCGCCGGATCTACTGTTGCAGAAGTTTTGATCCCTTCATTGTAGTGATCAACCACTTCTTCAAGGGTAGCAAACCTTCCATCGTGCATATATGGAGGCGTCAACTCAATATTGCGCAATGAAGCAACTTTAAACTTTGCCCGATCAGCTGGGTTCTTCGTGACATCTTCTCTTCCCAGATCAGTAAAATCGGCCTCTTCGTCGAGCCCATTATTCATATACTCGTCATTTTCGAAATTGGGTCCACCGTGACAGTGTTGGCAATCGGCACCTGACTTATCCGGAAAGAAGGGATTGTACTCGGTCATAAAAAGGTCTAGACCGCGGAGTTCGCTTTCGGTCAACTCAGCGGTTCCGGCGAGGTACTGATCGTATTTTGAACGTCCCGATACTATGGTCAACATAAATTGCTCCAAGGCCAGCGAAATGCGATTTGGAGAAATCTGATCATCGCCAAAGGCCCGAACAAACTGATCGCGGTACATCTGAGAATCACTTAGCTTTTGAATCACGTTTGGCAAGGTTTCATTCATTTCTAATGGATCCTGAATGGGTAGTAAGGCTTGATTGCGCAACAAATGGGCCCTTCCATCCCAAAAGAATTCATTGGTGTTCCACGCCATGTTAAACACCCCCATGGCCTGTCGGTTTCCCGGGAGCCCTTCTACGCCAATCGAAAAGCGATTGGTGTCGGAAAAGGCCGTAGACTGCATGTGACAGGAAGCGCAGGTTTGGGTGCCATCCTTCGAAAGCATAGGTTCGTAAAAAAGCATTCGTCCTAACTTGACGCTTTGCTGTGTTAACTGATTATCGCCAGGTAGCTCAGGTGGTGGCAGGTCGTAATAATTGAGCGTATAGGGCGTGTCGTCATAAACCACACTTCCCGGCTGATTGGTCGATTCATCATCACTATTACACGCCGTAATAAGTCCAATGATGAAAACCAATAGAAGTATCTTATTGGATAGTTTCATTTTACTGAATTTCGTGATTTGGATTTGATAGAAATTCATGGTCTGTTAATGACTCAAGAAAGGCTATCAACTCCTTTTTTTGATTTTCTGTGATGGTAAATCCTTGCAATAATTCTGACTTGCTTGGGTGACCAGCACCTCCAGTAGCGTAGTGGTCAATAACTTCATCTAAGCTGTTAAATGACCCATCGTGCATATAGGGAGACGTAATCTCGATATTTCTCAGGGTAGGCACTTTGAAGCGTGCTCGATCTTCTTCCAGACCAGTCAACCTGTAGCGACCTTCATCAGCATATTCACTGTACAAACCATTGTTTTCGAAGGCGTAGTTTGTGAAGTTGAACCCGCTATGGCAGGAGCCGCAAGCCAGTGAGTCGCTGAAGAAAAGCTCCATTCCCCTGAGCTCATCCATATTCATCGCAGCATTGTCTCCTTGAAAGTACATCTTGTCGTAGGCGGAATTTCCACTTACCAGGGTGCGTTCGAATATGGCTAAAGCCCTTGTAATCGAGAAAGGATCAATGTTGCGATCAAAAGCCTTTTGAGCCATATGCACATAAGTCGGATCTTCACTCAAACGCTCTGAGATCAACACAATATTGAAGTCAAATTCGTTGTGCTCTTGAATGGGCACAAGAACTTGCATTTCAAGTGTGGGCACACCACCTTCGCTCGTAAAATACGGGTGGTAGGCCACATTTGCCAATGTTGGTGCATTCCGCGTGCCAGCAGCTCCAGCCACACCTTCGCTAAAAGGCACCAAATCGGCAAATGCCAGAGAAGGTTGATGGCAAGAAGCACAACTTACGGATGAATCGCGAGATAAGGCGGGGTCGAAGAAAAGCCTTTTTCCCAAGTCGTAAGATGCCTGAGTTAATGGATTGTCTTCTGGGAATTCCACTTCGGGAAACCCTTCGGGCACAACCAATAGCTCTGGCTGAATGGGAATATCAATGCTTTCTTTCCCGCAACCGAATACAAGCCCTACAAACAATATGTAGATGCAGAATTTTTGCAAGACCGAATTTATTGGATGACTAGCTTCCGTGTACCGAGAACATCGTTTTCAGATGTCAGATTCACCAAGTACATCCCCGCAGGAAAATCAGACACATCAATTTGTTGGTTCGAGTTTAGCTGCGATGCTCGGTAAACGACTTTTCCGGTCAAATCAGAAATTGATACTCCGAATGTAGTTCCACTCATCTGACTGTAGGCAAGCTTGACATTCCCATCGACAGCGGGATTTGGCAGTACCGTGAAGTCAACTTGTGCAAGAGCGTCACTTGTTGAGAGTGTCGTCGATTGCAGTTCAAATACAAAGTCTCGCATATTTTCAAGCGCTGCTATAGAAGCTACTGTCTCTCCGTGCATGATGAGCCCACCGCTAAAACTTATGTTGTTCAAGATTTCTTCAACGTGTGCGTTAAGGGAGATTGTCATGTCGCCCCCTTCTACAGTTTCGTTAATTGGAATGGTAATTTCAAAATAGTAGTCATCTCCAAGCGCATGAATTTGAACGATCTCGTCGGTAGCTGAGTCAATACCTTCGATCGCCAAAAATCGGTAACCAGAAGCCCAACCCCAGTGCATTGATGGAAATTGTGGGGCAAGCGGATGGCTTTGCGGCCATAAAGCTGGGTCTGCATGATTGTTGTCTTCATCGACCCCGATGTAAAATGAAAGAGACTCAAGGTTTGTCATCTCCATTTCACCCACGTTAAATTCTGTTGGGTCTTCAGCATTTACCAGTACATAAACATCCGGAAAAGACTGTACCTGACCACCGTCATGGGCAATAGAAATACCTGAGATGTAGTATTCCAAACGATCTATGGTGAATTCATCGCCATTGTTGTTGGTACCTGTTTGATTGAATGCAAACTCGTTTCCATTTAGAAGGTGCTCGATGTTCACATTGACATTAGTTTGCCCAATAGCCGGCAAACAAAGGGCTAGGGCCCAAAAGTGTAGTATTATTTTTTTCATCTTGAAAAGGTTTTTTGTTTTGAAATAATGAGAGTTAGCTGGAATGCGAAATCTCAATCAAATAATAAAAACCTGTATAAGCGAAAGGTACTCACTGACATGGAGCGGAGGGCCCCGATCATACCTGAAACTCTGAATAAACCTAGCTTCTTTAAAAAGATGAAGGTTTGGGAGAACGTCTTTAATTGATGATAAGGCTGGAGCCGAAAGCTCTTGAGATAGCTGGTAATTGTCAGCGACATCAAAAAGAGAGCGAACCGTTTCACAGCAAGGAGTTCCGTATATGCACAGACCTTCCTTGTCTGCATCAACGTCACCAAAAATGGGCATTCCACAATCCAGCTCTTGATTGGCTATGGTGAAAGATGATAGGACGGCCTTACCTCCGCAATAATGCGTGGAGAAACTTATTCCCAAGTTTGAAGCCAAGACTAAAATGGCCAGGGTATATACTCGTAGCGCTTTCAAGAACACCAAAATACGAAATCTTCTTGAGATGAAATGCTTAGAAAACGTACTCAAAAGACCCCTAATTAGCTCATAATCAATAAACAAAGTGGGATTTCAGCCCGTCTAGGACAAGATTCAAAGTCGCCATAAATAAAAATGCTAATACTTAGCCACTTTGATCTTCTTATTGGTGATCATCTTCACGTATTCTTCATCGAGAGAATTGTCCCACCCTATCAGGTATTCCGTCAGTGGACTAATCGACAAGGAGTCGAGGTCGCGGTAGGCGAAAGCCATGACTTCATCCGGGAATTTCTTCATGGCAAAAGCTCTGCGCTTCAAGTCTTTTTTTCGCGTTTGAAAAGGGCTCATGTAGAGATCTAAAGCACCGAAAAGGTGTAAAAACTCATGAGCGATTACGGCTGGCTCTTTGTAACTCACTATGGCGTATTCAGGATCGAACACTGAGCTCGTATGCAGGGCCACTGAGATCTCCTGCGAATAGTAATTATTGATAAAGTAAATGAGGGCGACCTGATCTACTTTGTGGTCATCTCTTATTCTGGCCAATAGTCTTTCGCGGTCCTTAGGTTTGATCTCTGTTTTGGTAATCTGAGCAGTGTCCTTTGGAAAGGTCTTGAGTACTTCTCGGCCTATTTTATCTGCCCACCTATCTACATTCTTCACTCCGCTACCCGAGCTAAGCGTAGCGCGGAGTGTTTTGCGGGTAAACTTGGCATCGATAGGCACAACTCCCTTTTCAGAACGATGGTAGTCGAGCTCAATGTTGAGGGGAATACCTCGATCATGCGCCTGACCTTCTATCCAGTTCATAGCTACTTGAATAGAGTCTAAGGTAGACTCGATGTCGTGCGTTGTCCAGGGATTGGTCGCTTCAGAATCGACAAAAACAGCGTATAGAACGACGCCTTTGTCTAAGCGCTTACAAACATTGTTATTGACTGTCGGAATATGGAACTCTTGATTTCGCATCCAAAAGCCGCTCATCGGTGCGCAGCTGAACGCGAAAAGAGCAATCATAGAGTACAGAAGATGTCTCATCAAAATGGTTTTACCCAACCAAGGCTAAAATCGTTCCAAATTCACTTCGTAGAATTATTCTTTGCCGAAGCGATAGCCCAAAGTAAACTTCAAGTTTCGATTCTTGATGTAAGTATCGTCGTCGTTATAGTTTGAGATATTGGCTACACCCAGATCGTAAGACGCTCTAAAGAAAAGATTATCGAAGGAAAGGCCCGCTCCGAAGGACAGTCCAAAGTCGATAGTTTGAAGTTCTCCATCGTCACCACCAAACTCAAGATCCCACTCATCATCTGTACCGTCATTGGTTGATTCATCTACTTTTCCAGAAAGTCCAAACCCAACATATTCCCCGACACTACCGAGAAGTTTGATTCGATCACCTATTGGTACATGCACGTTGAAATAAATTGGCACGTCGATGTAGTTCATCCGCACAGTGCTTTCTACGTCAATTGTACTCGCAATTGTACCCACAGAGTATTCCTGTACCGTACCCTTTCTCACAAAATTTACTCCTGGTTCAACACTGAACAGCTCCCCGACTTGAATCTTATATGATACTCCAGCGTGAAATCCTGTGAGATTTGAAAAATTATCATCAACGGACTCATCTTCAAATTTTGAACTCAAGGTGGCAAGGTTTAAACCGCCCGACACAGAAATCTGGCCTGAAGCAATATTGGTAATCGAAAGAATTGCAAATACAGCAATGGCTGCTTTAAGAAAAGTCTTTTGAATCATCATCTCTTTTTTATTGAATAGTGGCGAATATATGATAAAACTTATTGAGTCGTATCACTTCAAACTATCGAATTTGGGCTTTACGGTTTCGTTTCCAAAACGATCTATCAATCCCATTTTCCCTTTTCGTTCTACTACGGCAAGTCCGGGTTTGTATTCGTCAAAGGGTTTTACAAGATCATACCTCACGTCGACAACAACATCTCCATATGTATCCAAAAAGCCGATATAGCCATCCCTTTCTACCTTAATCCAACCAGGGTGAGTCGCCCCTAGCCTATGTACAAGGTCATATTTTGGCTTTACCACTTCATTTCCCAATCGATCGATGAAACCAAAATGACCATTTTGCGTGACTGCCGCCCATCCTTCTTTCACTTCATCAAAAGGGAAAACCTGATCATAAGCCGGTGAAACAATCTCTTCACCTAATTCATCAATAAATCCAATTAACCCATCGACTTCGACGAGATTCCAGCCAGAGGGCAAGTTTGATGCGTCATTTTGAGCTGTGACACTTATGCTCAATATTGCTCCGAGAATTAGAACTACGTACTTCATATTGATAAGTTTAACTGTTGCGGTTTATGAAGACGGGAAAGCCTGAAGGGAATTTTCTTGTTCATCGTCTTCATTTCTCCCACCAATATAGTCAAAATCAGCAGTTCAGAATTCATAAAAAAGCACAACGGGAACCCGCTGTGCTTTTTAACCAGTTGAGAATGTCAATTATCTATTGGTTCTCAATTCTGTGAATGGCTCGGATGGTTTTGAGCATAGAGTCGGGTGTGACCGATATGGTATCAATGCCCTTTTCTACCAAGAACTGAGCGAAATCGGGATAATCAGATGGCCCTTGGCCGCAAATTCCCACTTTGGAATTCGTCCTTTTGGCAGTATCGATCAAGTGTGAGATAGAGCGCTTCACCGCTGGGTTTCGCTCATCGTAGATGTGAGCTACCAGCGCTGAGTCTCGATCGAGCCCCAGCGTGAGTTGGGTTAAGTCATTAGACCCAATTGAAAAGCCATCGATATGCTCGGCAAATTCTTCAGCCATCATAATGTTTGAAGGAAGTTCGGCCATCAAGAATACTTTCAAGCCATCGACTCCGCGCTCCAGACCGTATTTTTTCATAACGGCATAGACTTTCAAGAGCTCATCGACTGTTCGGCAAAAGGGAATCATAACCGTGACATTGGTTAAGCCCATTTTCTCTCGTACCCGCTTCAGGGCTTTGCATTCCATCCCAAAAGCATATTCATAGTCTTTTGAATAGTATCGAGATGCCCCACGCCAACCGATCATCGGGTTCTCTTCGGTAGGCTCAAAATAACTACCCCCCAAAAGATTGAAGTATTCATTCGACTTAAAGTCTGACAAGCGAACGATCACTTGCTTGGGGTAAAAGGCCGAAGCGATCTTGGCGATTCCATACGAGAGACGCTTGACAAAGAAGGTCTCTTCATCGTCGTAGCCACGCGTGAGCACGTTGATGCGCTTTGTCAATTCGGCATCGCCAAGCTCTTTGTGTTGCAGCAAAGCCAGTGGGTGAGCCTGAATGTAGTTGTTGATGATAAACTCCTCGCGCGCCAGCCCCACTCCAGCGTTAGGGATTTGAGCAAACTTAAACGCTAAATCGGGTGATGCCACGTTTAGCATGATCGGAGTCTTGGTCTTTTCCAGGTTGTCGAGTTTTGTCTCGGTAACGTCATAAGGAATAAGCCCCTCGTATATTTTACCGACATCTCCTTCGGCACAGCTCACGGTCATTTCTTCTCCATTAAACAGGCGTTCCGTTCCATCTTCAGTTCCCACGATAGCAGGCACGCCCATCTCCCGCGCTACGATGGCGGCATGACAAGTTCGCCCACCTTTGTTGGTGATGATTGCCGAAGCTTTCTTCATAATCGGCTCCCAATCCGGATCTGTCATTTCCGTCACCAAAATATCGCCTTCTTTAAAGTCGACTCCATCAAAAGAGCCATCACGACCGTCGAGGGAGTACATTTTCTGAACTTTTCCCTGCCCTATTTTATCACCAACGGCAATTCCGGTGAGACGTACATTCTTTGTCGCGACATCGCTCATGGTGTACTCCACCAACCCACCGCCTTCTTTTCGGGAGTGGATGGTTTCTGGTCGAGCCTGAACGATGAATAGCTTCCCTGACAGCCCGTCGATCGCCCACTCGGTATCCATGGGGCACCAATGCCCTTTGAGCTTGGAGTAGTAATCTTCGATGATGCATACCCACTCGGCGAGTTTTAGAGCCTGCTCATCGGTGATGCAAAACTCGTTCTGCTGCGTATTTCCAACGTGCACGGTCTTGATGAGCTGACCGGGATCGGTGGAATAGATCATCTTGTTTTCCTTCTTCCCCATCTTCTTTTCGATGATGGCTTCGAAGCCTTCGTGAAGGGTGGGTTTGAAAATCAAGAATTCATCGGGCGAAACGGTTCCCTGCACCACGCTTTCACCTAGCCCGTAGGAACCATTGATAAGCACAACGTCTTTGAATCCGCTCTCCGTGTCGAGCGAGAAGGCGACTCCCGCAGCAGCAAGGTCCGAACGAACCATCTTTTGGATACAAACCGAGAGCCCTACATCGAAATGGTCGAAACCAAAATTATCGCGATAAGAAATAGCTCGATCTGTAAAAAGTGAAGCGAAACAGTTTCTCACAGCATTGAGCACTTGCTCAGGCCCCCTTACGTTTAGGTAGGTTTCTTGCTGTCCGGCAAATGACGCTTCAGGAAGATCTTCAGCAGTAGCCGATGAACGAACCGCCACATCTGTAATCTCCTGATCGTATCGACTGGAAAGCTCGGCATACGATTCCTTTACAGCCGCTTTGATCGGATCGGGCCATTCACCGTTTCGAATAAGCTGACGGACTTCCAGGCCAGTCTTCTTGAGGGAAATGAGATCATCCTTCTTCATCTCTCCTACTAGCTTCCGTATTTTACTATCGAGGTTGTTGTGGTTTATAAACTCCCAGTAGGCGTTTACCGTGAGTGCAAAACCTCCGGGAATTTCAACCCCGAGGCTGGTCAAATTTGATATCATCTCACCGAGAGATGCGTTTTTACCCCCTACTTTATCGATATCGGTAAGGCGAATAGTTGACAAATCAACTACATAGTTGTCATTCATTTTAGAGCGTATGATTTTGGTTAAACAGAAAAGAACGTATGACTAAGTCTCCTACAAAATTATGGGATCACAGGCTCCAGAACCCACACAACCATTTAGTTTTCAACAGATAGCAGATGAAACCCTAGACTCAAAAAAGTGTCGATAAGACACTTCAGGAGAAGATGTCAATTCGCATCAAGAATATTAGAAAAGGTGCACATCAGTTAGTTTTCTAATCTCAAGGATTACACCAAGGTATCTAAACTGTCAATGAGTTGATAAAGACAATTAATGTAAGAGCAACAATGATTTAGGATGACATCAAGTAATTTAAGGGAGTCTAAAAACGCAAAACCCTTTTCAATATGGAACATTCTCATGGATCAAATGGCAGCTCTGCCGGCAAGTGTCCTTTCTCGAGCGGTATAACCAACTTCGTGGCTGGTCAAGGAAGGTCGAACAACGAATGGTGGCCCAATCAGCCCAAACTGAATATCCTCAGACAAAACTCAAACTTATCAGACCCGCTGGAACCCGACTTTGACTACAAGAAAGCTTTCGAAAGTCTGGATCTCAAAGCGATAAAACAAGACCTTTACGACTTGATGACTGACAGTCAGGATTGGTGGCCTGCAGATTACGGTCATTACGGTCCATTCTTTATCCGGATGGCCTGGCACAGTGCGGGTACATACCGCGTGCAAGATGGTCGTGGTGGAGGAACCTCTGGAACTCAGCGCTTTGCCCCATTGAACAGCTGGCCAGACAATGCCAATCTCGACAAAGCTCGGCTACTACTCTGGCCTATTAAACAGAAGTACGGTCAGAAAATTTCCTGGGCCGATTTGATGATACTCGCCGGAAACTGCGCCTTAGAATCAATGGGCTTCGAGACCTTCGGGTTTGCAGGTGGCCGCAAAGATGTGTGGGAGCCGGAGCAAGACATTTACTGGGGCTCCGAAACAGAATGGCTTGGCGATAAACGCTATTCGGGAGACAGAGATCTGGAAAACCCACTGGGTGCAGTGCAAATGGGATTGATTTATGTGAACCCAGAAGGACCTAACGGGAATCCTGATCCACTTGCAGCAGCAAAAGATATTCGGGAGACTTTCGGGCGTATGGCCATGAATGATGAAGAAACTGTTGCGCTTATTGCTGGTGGTCACACCTTTGGAAAAACCCACGGCGCAGGGAGCGATGCCGAATACGTTGGAAGAGAACCAGCTGGAGCTGAACTCGAAGACCAGAGCATGGGATGGAAGAACTCTCTTAATTCAGGAAACGGGAAGTACACCATAACAAGCGGACTGGAAGGCGCATGGACGCAAACACCAACGAAGTGGAGTCATAAATTCTTTGAGAACTTATTTGAGTTTGAATGGGAACTCACCAAAAGCCCTGCTGGTGCACATCAATGGCGCCCTAAGAATGGAGCTGGTGCCGGGACAGTGCCTGACGCACATGATCCGGATGTGAAGCACGCACCCTTCATGCTCACTACCGATCTATCATTGCGAATGGATCCCGCTTATGAGAAGATTTCTCGTCGATTCTACGAAAATCCAGATGAGTTTGCTGAAGCCTTTGCGAAAGCATGGTACAAGTTGACACACCGCGATATGGGACCGAAGTCGCTCTACCTTGGCGATGAAGTTCCTGAAGAAGATTTACTGTGGCAAGATCCCATCCCAAAAGCTGATTACGATCAAATTGACGATACTGATGTTGCCCTTCTAAAAGGAAAGATCGAGAGTACTGGTCTTTCAGTTGCCGAATTGGTTTCAACGGCCTGGGCATCGGCATCTACGTACCGTGGCTCCGATAAGCGTGGTGGGGCAAATGGTGGCCGCCTTCGCTTGGCTCCGCAAAAAGACTGGGAAGTAAATAACCCCGAGCGCCTAAGCCATGTCCTCAGCGTGCTTGAAGAGATTCAGTCAGGCTTTAACGAGTCGAATTCGGACAAGAAAGTCTCCATGGCTGACTTGATTGTACTGGCAGGAAATGTAGGAATTGAAAAAGCTGCACGAGCGGGCGGAAACAAGATTTCGCTCGACTTTGCTGCCGGCCGAACAGACGCGAGTCAGGAAGAGACTGACGTTGAATCATTTTCTTACCTCGAGCCTCAAGCCGATGGTTTTAGAAATTTCCTGAAGCCCGATCTCGGCGTTAAAGCTGAAGACATGCTGATTGACAGGGCACAACTGATTGGACTCACCGCTCCCGAAATGACCGTTTTGATTGGCGGGCTTCGCGTGCTTGGCATCAATCATGGTGACAGTCAGGAAGGAGTTTTCACTCACCGTGTGGGAACGCTATCAAATGATTTCTTTATCAACCTTCTGGATTTGGGAACCACCTGGAGACCGAGATCTGAAGCCAAAGATATCTTCGATGGATACAATCGTAAAACGGGAACAAAAATGTGGACAGCTACCCGGGTGGATTTAATTTTTGGATCGAATTCAGAGCTCAGAGCTCTAGCCGAAGTTTATGCTGCCAGCGATGGTGAAGAGCGGTTTATCAAAGATTTTACCGCTGCATGGACTAAAGTGATGAATCTCGATCGTTTCGATTTGTAATTGGGTAGTCTAAGTTTAGAAGGCGGCCATTTGGTCGCCTTTTTTTATGGAGAAAATTTAGTTCATCAATTGATGAAGCACACCCAGCTTGTAGAAATCAAAAGCGCGAAGATTCACCTTTCCAGCCAATAGATTGGCTTTGACTCGATTCTCTAGAAATGGAAACAAGAAACCGGTAAAAGCTCGAACGAATGCAGATGAATAATAGACGCGAAGCAGGGTGATATCGCGAATAAGTTGGGGATCATTATTTGTTGCTTCCAGCAGATAAGTCAAGTTTCTGATGGCTAGTTCAGTTTTTTGGAGATAGTCTTGGTTTGTCTCAATATCTCCATTCAAAACGGGGTTATCGATATGAACAATTTCCAGCCCCCGTTTCTTCAGCTCAAATCCAAAAAGAGTGTCTTCATGCCCATAAGTCGTGATGGTCTCATCGAATCGTATCGCTTCAAAAATCGATCTGGGAATCAGAAAATTATTGGTCATAAATGAAGCGTTCGGATTTGTCGAGCGCTCAGCCGCTGAACGAGACTCGCGTGCTATGCCGTATTTCCAGCTAAGCATGTGGTTCTTGTCAGGAGCTATTGCTGGATAGATGCGCCCCCCACAAATGAGCTTGCCGGGACGAGCAGTTGCGGCATCCCTGTAGTTCCGCAGAAACTGATTGGAAACCAATTTAGAATCGCAATCCAGAAAAAGCAGATTCTCGTGCTTCGCGTATTCCAGAAATTTATTGCGGATAGCCGCCCGTCCGATGTTTGACTCGAGCTGAATATAATTTGCCCAAGTAGTCAATTCACTGTTGATCTTTTTATAGGCATCTTCCGATGCATCGTCGATCAGGATAATCTCCGTCTCTTCTCTAATCTGACCACATGCGATGTGAAGCCCTTCTACCAGCTCACGGACATCAAAGTTGTATATGGGAATACAGATTGAGATCATTAGCTAACCGACAAATTAACGCACGGCAAGGTTTTAAGCCTTCTTTACGAATTCAGATTTCAGTCCCATTGCTCCAAACCCGTCGATCTTGCATGCAATATTGTGATCTCCATCTGTCAGGCGGATGTTCTTCACCTTGGTACCCGCTTTGATTGGCTTAGGTGCTCCTTTTACGGGTAGGTTTTTGATAACCACTACCGAATCGCCGTCTTTGAGTTCGTTACCATTCGAATCGAGAACCTTATTTCCAGACTCCGCTTCTTCTTCACTTGGATTCCACTCGTGGCCACATTCAGGACAGGCGTAGAGATCATCGCCCATCGCATAACCGTATGGCGATTTGCAAGCTGGGCAGGGTTTCATTTCATCAGACATGGCAATAATGTTTGTGGTTGAATGGTATTGCAAGAACGGGATAATCCGCACTTGTCACAAGAGTTTCTTTTTATCCAAGCTCAGGGAAATCTTTTCTCCATTGCGTCTTATTAGGAGCTCTACTCGATCTGAGTCTTCCCATACCAGTTTCCGTTCTTTGAGCAGTTCACAGATCAGATTAGGATCTGCATTTTCAAAATCGTTTTCTCCTATTCGAAGTATTTCATCACCCATCTGTAAACTCTCTTCCGAGGCTGACCCTTCATAGATATACCCTACGAGCACCTTTCCTCCTTCCAAATTAACTCCAAACCCAATACTTTCAATATGCTCATACTCGTATTCGCTATGCTTTTTCAAGTAGATTACTTTGGCTTCCCAATCCATTATGAAGTCAAAATATCTGAGAAAGTCACTACCAATATTGTTAGCATGTTCTTCAAACTCAACAATCTTATTTTTCATACCTATTTCACCAAACCTGA
Source organism: Cryomorpha sp. (assembly GCA_965230375.1). Lineage (GTDB taxonomy): Bacteria > Bacteroidota > Bacteroidia > Flavobacteriales_D > Cryomorphaceae > CBDDKU01. The sequence continues at coordinate 7,971 of CBDDKU010000007.1, read as the reverse complement.
TGCTATCCATGACTATATAAAAGGTGGTGTCAGACTGAGCTCTACCTCCCACTCCATAACTCGTAGCTCCAACAGAGTAAATCGACTCGAGTTCTGAGCTAAATTTCTTCAGAGAAGAAACTGGGAAGGATGTATGGCCATTCGATCCTGTATCGAAAGTCAAATCTGAAATGGTTTGATCATTGAGCTCAATGGAAACTACAGGTGTTCCCGTGAATTTTGGTTTAAATGGCAACTTGGTGTATCCTGTCATATCGCCAAACTGACTGAGGTCTGAAGCCATGCTGATTTCTTGGTTTCTGTAGTCGAGCTTCCAAAAAGCCAATCGCATTAAGTTAGCCCCGATCAAACCATCAAAGTTTAGGCAATTAAAAATGTCCGACCCTTTTAAGTTTTGGACGATGGCTCCAGTGTCGTAAAAGTGTACCCCACCTATTTCAACATCGTCGAGTTTTACATTGGCGTTTCCTTTTGTGCTATTACCCCCAGAGTCATTCACCTTTGCTTCTGCCAGAGTTTTGACTCCGAGTTTTTCAGCAAAATCTTCTGAGATGACATTGGGAGCTCCGGTATCGAATAGAAAAAGTCCTTTCTCTCCGTTCACCGTGACTTCTACAAAGGGCAGCCCAGCCCTGTATTCAAAGGGAATGGTAACATAAAAAGACTCGGCCTGAGCTTCTCCTGCAGTCAGTATCCTATATACTTTTGAGCTAAAGCACGAAGTGAGGATAATGAGAAGGATGGGAAAGATTAATCGGTTTCTGGTCATGCTCCGAATGTACGATTTTTGGATTCTCAATTTCTTGGTGGTACAGAACTTCCGGTTGACTTTTTCGTTGGGTTGTGTGCCGCAGGGCGCACTCCTGCTCAGCCAAAGGCTGATTCGGCGTATAAGACATGTCTAGCGGAGCTTGCTATTGTTTATTTCGTAAAGTTGATAGAAGCTAATTTTGCCAAGTACTGGTTTACCCCTGAAGGTAAATGGCATTCATTCCTATACCCATGTCATCTGATTTTGGTTTCCAGTGAGTGTTGGTTGAAGTTTCAATACCGTTATCGCTAAAAGTGTATCTGTACTCACAATGTTCTCCTTCTAAGCCTACAACTTCCCAAACTATTTCTTTTGCCTTTATAATCTTTAGATACGATCGAGAATAGCGAATAAGACGGGGATGGTATACTGATAGAAGTTTATTGTCTTCGAATACAACTGCTAATTTCTGACTCAAACTATCCCATTTAATTGAGACAATTTTATCCTTCTTGTCGAGGTATCTTCCATCCCAGTCACCCCATATGGATTTTGTGACTTTACCTAGATTGATTTTTCCATCTTCAAAGGCATTGCACAATTCTAGTGGCTCGACTTCCGAAACTCCATGCCCTGGAGTCGACTTCAAACTATCGAGTTCGAAGGAAGCATTGTCGCCCGATGCGGCTGAAGTATATCCACGTCGGCTAATAATTTTGAACACCCTCAAGCCGACATAAGCTCCAACTAAGAATAGAATTATTGCTACGACAATGTTGAATGGCAAAGGGAGCTCAGAGTAAAAAATAAGACCTACCAAGCAGACTGCCAGAAAAGCTAAAAGAGATTGGAAAAAGGCTAAGACTATTTTCAGCATCGACGCTCTATTTAATTGATTGACTCCGAATATAAGACTCCCACTCGAGTTTCGTAAAACCATGCTTACCCCAGCTCACTCCTTTTCCAAAATCGGAACTACTGAGATCTACTAGTTCAATTTTAAAGTTGTCTTCAATTTCCAAAATCAATTCCAGTCTGAAAGAAGTTTTGAGCGTGACCGTTCTATTGTCTGAATTGTAGCTGATCTCTTGAATGAAATGATTTGCATTAAACTTTTTGTCAAAACGCTGCATCTCGGCTCGAGATACCCCGTGGATTACCAGCTTTGCCCGCATGCCTTCGTAATGGGTTTTCGTCCCGAGAATGTGCTTCGTACGAGTTACATTTTCCATGACTCTCCGCTCTATATCGAGAGTCATAGGCCTTTGGTCCAGATTCACAAGAATATCTTCAACATATATGCTTGAATCATAGACAAGGGAGTCAAGCGTTTGAAGGTCTTGGATGTCGAAACAGTAATGGCTCACACTGCTAAGCTAGAAAACTTTGAAAATCTGAGTTATTTCGCTGCGCAATGCATAAACCCCGAGAGCTATCACTACTCCAACCCAAGCTTCAATCCAAGAAAAAAGGTACGCGGGCGGATAGGGCCGTACACATACCCCGCATCTCTGTCGGCGCCGGTATCAAAATCGTCTTGGTAACTGTTAAACATATTTTGAACCCCACCGAAGATTTCAAACCGATAGTGCTTTTCGGAACGGAAGGTGTAGGCCAGTTTGATGTTGTTTTCGAAGAACGTTGGAGTCTCTTCTATGATGGTGCGTTCCGTATTTACATCAATCACGTGGGGTACATCCATAGACCCCGTAATAACTCCAGAATAGGAGATATCCAAGGCTCCAACTGGACTGTAGACTAGAGAGAAATACCCATATACATCGGGCGTTCGCAGCAGGTTTTTAGTAGTAGTTGGCTGGATGTCTTCACTCGGTACTTCGGGAGCCCAGATTTCTTCATCCACATCGTAGTTAGCGGTTTGTATGGTAGCTCCAGATTGAAGCACCAACTCGCTTCCGAAAGCTATATTGGCTTCCAGGTTCACCCCTGCTACAGTAGCTCCGTCTCCATTACGCTTGTTGATCACGGCAACACCGCTGGGCAGCTCTTCTTGATCAGCAAATATGAATGGATTGATCAATTGAGTGTAGAACCCTTCCGCTACAAAGTTCATCTGATTCTTGCCGACGAACTTGTCGTAGTTGAGTGAAAGAACTGCACTGTTCGATCGCTCTACTTCCAGATCTGGATTGAGTCGGATAAACCGAGCGGCGCCACCAACTGTCTCGATGTGTAAGTCTTCATCAAACGCCTGCGGACCTCGATAGCCCTGGGCAAACGACGCACGTAGTTTTAGGTTTTTCTTTAAACTATACATCGCCGTAAGTCGGGGTACAAAGACATTCAGGTTTTCATCATTCTCAAAACTCTCCCCTTCCAGATCATATTGTCCAGCGATGTCAAGTTGATCAAACCGCCCACCAAGCAGGAAGGTCAATTTCTCAACCGGCTTAATCTCGACTTCAGCGAAAGTGCCCCAAGTACCTACTTGCTGGTCAATAATCCGTCCGTAGCCAGGCATTTCATCTTTCACATCGTTGTAGATGTATTCAGTTCCAGCCGTCAGGGTGAGCATGGGGTTGAAGTAGAAATTGTACTGCACACCACTCACCGTGGATAGATCCCGAGAATTCCCGTAAGCGTTTATGGCAAGAATATCAGCGGCTGTCAGGCTATCTCCCTCGGCTAAAACGCGACCGCCCCCACCGTAATAGCTGTCGCGATCTACATGCTGCAGGGAACCATAGAGCGTAATTTTATGCTTGTCGTCTTTGCTGTAGTGCTCGTAGTTTAGGTTAGTGCTCACAATACCGTGTTCCAGCTGCTCAGTCACATCCGTTTGGTGTGGAGACAGGTCAAATTTATTTCCGCCGCGACGGTATTCATCGATGTAGTATGCACCAAAACTCAGGTTGTTTCGGTCGTTGAAATTGTAAAAGGCATCAAACCCAAACGTGTTGTTCTTTAGCTCCACTATTTCGGAGAACCCATCGCCATTGGCATCCCAGTGATCTCGGTTTCTATTGAAGCCGAAAAAAGTAATTCCTTTACTCAGGTCATCAGATACGATGGAGCCATTAAAACTGACCGTCCGATCGGAAGCTTCACCATTGATCAAACCTTGATTTAGGCCCACATCAAAGGTGTTTTCTACAGGGTCTTTGGTGATGATATTCACCGTTCCGGCAATGGCATTCCCCCCGTACATCACCGAGCCACCACCGCGCACTACTTCTATGCGATCTACCATATTAGCCGGTAGCATTTCCAGCCCGTATACTCCGGCTAGTGCCGAAAACACAGGACGACTATTGATTAGCACCTGAGAGTAGGCTCCGTCAAGTCCGTTCATTCTGAGTTGGGTAAATCCACAGTTCTGGCAATTGTTCTCAACGCGCAATCCAGGTGAAAAATTCAGTCCATCAGCTACGTTGAGCGATTGGGTAGCTTCAAAGGTCTTTGCATTTACTGTATTGACAATTACCGGAGAGTCGTAGCGCTCTACTCGGTTTCGAGAGCCAGTTACAACGAATTGAGACAGGTTTAAAACATCTTCCTGCAGCACAATATCTTTCTGCACAGACTCACTCGCAACGAATGTGATAGACTCTATCTGCTTCACATAGCCAATAGAAGAAATTTGAACATTATAAGTTCCTGAAGGGATATCACTTATCGTGTAGTTTCCTTCCAAATCCGTATTGGCACCCAATTGGGTACCCACTAGAAAGACGGTCGCAAAAGCTATAGGACCATCTTGAGATGTGACTGTACCCAATAGGGTTGCCGTCTGAGCATAGAGAGTCAGACTATTGACCACAATCACCAATGTGAGTACCAGAGCATTTCTATAGTCTTTAATTCTCATTTAGCTTCTAAATGAATTTGTTTTGATTGCAAAAGTAATATGTTAGCCTTATCTAACAATATTTTTTGATATTAATTCTAATTTTGCATCGCGCAATTCGATCAACATGGCATCCGCGACTGTAGAAAATTACCTCAAAGCCTTATTCAACCTTGCTAATCAAAAAGGTGAGATCAACCTTTCAGATCTGAGCGCTCACCTTGGTGTGAGCAAGCCAACGGTAAACAGCATGGTTAAGACCTTGAATCAAGAAGGCTGGGTGAAATACGAAAAGTACAAGCCCTTAAAGCTCACTGATAAAGGACGCAAGGCAGCTGCATTGGTGATCAGAAAACATCGCCTTACAGAGATGTATCTGGTCGAAAAAATGGGTTTTGGCTGGGAGGAAGTGCACGAAATAGCCGAACAGGTTGAGCACATCAAGGCACAAGCATTTTTCGATCGGATGGACAAGCTGTTGGATTTCCCGAAAGAGGACCCACATGGCTCACCTATCCCAGACGCGGATGGAAATATCGTAGAAAACCACTACCAAAAGCTGAGTGACTGCAATGCCGGAGATCAGGTCAGATTAGTCGCATTAGACCATTCTTCGAAAGAGTTTTTAGAGTTTTTGGACAGCCGGGACATCTCATTGAAACTGATGATTGATATCAAGTCTGTAGAGCCCTTCGACAATAGCATGCTGATCAGTTATTCAGCGCACCCTTCAGAGATGCTTAGTCAGAAGGTTTGTGAGAAGTTGTTGGTTGAGAAGGTTTGAGTTTTTCCTGAAATAGCCCAGACCTTGAATTACCAGCGTACAAGCGGTCGTGCTCCAGGGCGAATTTCCAAACTCACTTTGGAAACCTGATCAGCAGGCATATCCAATGGCATTGTTGGAGTTCGTTTTAACAGGTAAGACATAAGAAAGACCGATCTCAAATTCTCCGTTTTTATTTCGAATTGTGCATTACAGCATCTTCATTCTTTTGCTTCACAAAGGAGTAGGTCTGAGAGAAGAGCTTTATCCATTCTTTTCCCGTTGTGCTGCCTTGGTGCCCGCCCGACATATCGGTAATAAGCAAGATTTCAGAATCCGATAAATTGTATTCCCGAAGTCGGGCTGCGTATTTGGCAACTTGCCAGATTGGGGTCTGGTAATCGTTGTAGCTCACAATGAGCAATACATTGGGGTAATGCTGTAGCTTTATGTTTTGATAGGGCGAATAGCTCTGAATATATCTATACACGTCCATGTCTTCGGGGTTTCCCCATTCCTTGTACTCATCAATAGTCAGTGGCAAGGTATCATTCATCATCGTATTAACGACATCCAGATAAGGGTGGTCGAGAATGACTGTATTGAATAGTTCTGGACTTAAATTGATTGCCTGCCCTACCACTAATGCGCCTGCGCTATTCCCGTAGCCAATAAGCATATCTGGCGATGTGTACCCATTTTCTATGAGATGATTAACACAGGCTAGGTAATCCGAAACAGAGTTCTTCTTTTCTAACTCGCGTCCCGATTTATACCAGTCCGATCCACCAATAGACTCTCCACGCACATGGGCATATGCCAGGGTGTATCCTTCTTGCAATAAGATGGCGTCCTGCGCATCAAACGAAGGTATTGTGATGTCCCTCACCATCACACACGGCATGCAGCTTCGTATTCAACCCGCCTTTCGTGCGCCCGATATGGCGGGGAAGCACCCCCCTTTTAAAAGGCTCGACGCGGTGCGGTGAGCCTTCAGGTGCGTCGCATCGATCATCAACGTATCGGGCGGACCGTCGCCTGCAGTCAAGTGACTGAATATCTTGTCAAAAACACCCATTTCCGACCAGCGCCGGAAGCGGTTGTAGAGCGTCTTGTGGGGCCCGTATTCCTTGGGTGCATCCTTCCACTGCAGGCCGTGCTTCAGCACGTAGATGATGCCCGAGATCACCCGGCGGTCGTCGACACGCGCAACACCGTGCGACTTTGGAAAGAACGGCTCGATCTTCGACATTTGGCCAAGTGAGAGCAGAAACAAATCAGACATGACAAACCCCTTTGCCATCCTGAATCACATCGCGCAGATAAATGCAAATTAATAGGTCCTGAGCCTAGGATCCATGAAGAACCTCCATGGACACAGTGAATCAGATTTCAGACCCAATGGCGAGGTTTTTGCGGGTGTCCAGCTAGTAGTCCCCATGTAAGGAGTTCACCATTTACGGGCGCAACTTTGCACCAAGCATTGGTTACTCCATCTCCCAGATTTTCACCAGACGCGCTTGCAGATCCAACAACTTTGTCTGTGCAGATAACGCTGGTCGCAGGTTCCAGTAATCTAAAATCGACACCATGTTCTGCGTTTGCAGTCATCATACAGATCGCTGTCCCTGAAGCAGTTGCCAACGCGAATTGGCGTTCTACAAAGTTATCTTTAACGGCCGCAAAAGCTGCCCGATCTCTCTCATCGATTGACAAATCAGACACAAAAAAAGCAAAGTCATAATTATCTATCGCACGATTGATTCCATAATTTAACATTCCACAGATGCGTTCTGCGGTATAGAAATCTAATTCGACTATGGGTACAATCTGTGAGCTGAAAGTGTTTGAAACTACGTTGAAGCCATTTTTCCAGCTTTCTGCATCGCCGTGTAGGTAATAAAATTTTTTCGCTTCTCGTTGTTCGAGCACCCGAGATCTAAACATTGGATGATACCGATCTGAAGCAAACAACTCACTAAGATCAGATATAACATCAAATGCCGCTTTCAATGATAAGCCTTGTTTGGAGAAAAACTCAGCGAACTTCTCACTAGGGTAGGGAAGGTGAAATCCAACCCTAGCGCCTTGCTCAATCACAGCAGGCACTTCAGATAGAGAGAGGGCAAATGCACACGCTGAAAGGCACTCCGTTCCATCTAAAACGACTGAACCAAATATAAGAATGTCTTGTGCGCCGCTAAACTCGTTAATAACTTCAGTGATTTCTAACGCCTCCGCAAAGTTACCTCCCGGACCGGAAAAAACTAGGAAAGTCGGGGCAAAATTTTCTATTGACATCTCTTTGCTTAAGAATTTGAAAAGGCGGTCTCCGTCGCCAGGTTCGATCTTTCCTGAGATCTCAATTACTTTGGGAGTTAAGCCTTCGTCGACTCCAAATAGCGGTTCTCCTGCGGTTCGAAAATGCCATTGACCATCGGAGTTTAAAGTTGGAGCTGAATACATTCTTTGATCAGGGAATATATATCGCATTGATGCGACTCGGCTTACGAGATCGTCTCGCGTCTTAATAACAGCTTCTGACCTTGCGTTACTTATTGCCAAAACAAAAAGAAAAAAACAGATTAAATTGCCAGCCTTTAACATATCGTTTCTACGTCTCCATACTTGTTGTATTCCATTCAGCGT
>CBDDKU010000006.1:0-345047 GCA_965230375.1 Cryomorpha sp. | reverse complement strand
GAACAGACAGATTCTACAACCATTGTAGGTGTGTATTGCACAGAATAAGCGAAAAGGAAATTTATACCCCTCATGACAACGATAGAAAACAAATCAACCGGATCTCCCGCGAAGGGAAAAAAGAAGTCTCACCCATTTTGGCGATGGTTTTGGCTCTCCTTCCTCGTCGCATCTCTCGTCTATGCCTGGTACTCGTTTTACGTGCCTTCCAACGATGTGGTCTGGGCTGACGATATGGTTTCGGCACGCGAAACAGCTCAGGAATCAGAGAAAAACATGTTGCTCTTTTTCACCGGAGACTGGTGTGCCGCGTGCCGCGTAATGAAGCGCGAAGTATTTGCAGATCAGGAAGTGATGGAAGCTATCAATGATGAGCTTGTATCGATTGAAATCAATATCGACGATCCCGCGGCAGCTGAGCTGGTCGAACAATACAATATTGGCGGCACACCGATTACGATCTTCACCAATCCAAATGGCGATGTACTCGACTACGCCGTTGGAAAGATTGGGAAAACGAAATTCATGGATATGATGGAAGGCCTTAATTAGGCTGGAGCTTCGGTACAAGTAGACTTTATCCCGCTTAGCATCTCGTCTAGAGAGCCTTCTCCCTTGACTCCCATCATTTTTTCGCATATTTGAGAAGGACTGGTGGAGTGAAGCGGTGAATTTCATGACACATTTTTAAGCGGCAAATCTCAGAGCTAGTCTGGAAAAAGATTGAAAAGGAATATCAACCCATATGTCGGATAACATCCATTAATGTGTGTGTTATCCAATTGTTGTGGTTAATTTGAAAAAATGAAACTTTGGAATTTCAAGATTGGAAAAGATAAAAGAAAAACTGGTTTTCCTTTAAGTCAGACAAGTAGGATAGTTGTTGATAGACCAAAGCATGATATAGGTAAAAAGGAGTTTAAGAAATTAGTAAACATCGGACTTAAACCTTTACTACAAAACTTAGGATTTGAAGGAAAAGATTACTTCTATCACAGATTAAGAAACGACAATATCGAAACCATCTTGCTCGGAACTTCGCGGTATGGAAAGGCAATTTGTGTAAATGCTGAAATAAAGGAATCCAATGGGACAGTTCCGACAAAACAAGTAGAGATTGAAAAACTAAAGTCTATTTCACCAAATAAGATTGGCTGGAAAAGGTTAAGTCCAGACAAACAAGATTGTTGGTGGTGGTTTAGACCGACTGAAGAAGAAAATCAAAAGGTCTTTAATGAAATTTACAAACTCATTTCGACTGAAGGTGAAAAATACTTTATGACGAATAATAAATAAAAACTAACCACAACAACGCATATAGCTTATGGCGGGTCAGCAGACTCTGATAAGTCTAAGACTCCGTCAGAGTGAACGGCTGCCAGCAAGGTTTTCGCTCTGTAGCCAGCTTTGGTTTCGGTGGACCCGCCTTCGCAGAGCTACGGACGGGCAGGCAGGAAATTGCTTCGAAACGTATCTAGTGTAAACCCTAATCTATAACTTTTGTAAAGGATGTATCTTAACGAACATTAAAATGAAGAATATAGTCTCAATCTTATTGCTTGGTCTAATTTTCGGCTGCAATGGCTCAACTAATCAATTAGCAGACACTTTTGACCAAGAATTTGAAGAGACCTTTAATGACGAATTAAAAGAACTTGGAGAATTGGAGGAATCAGGCAAGAGAAAAAAAATTGAACCAATTGGTAGCGATCTTCAATGTCCTTGCTGTGATTACTTCACATTAGGAGAAAGAGGGGTCTATGAAATTTGCCCGATTTGCTTTTGGGAAGATGATGGGGTCGATATAGATGACTTGGGCGAACAAGCTATGGTCAACTGGCTAATCAAACTGGACAATTAATGGACCTCATGAAAACGAATCCTTGATTTTTGAATGTATTTTGAATAATGACAATGATGACCAACCATTGAAATGGGCACATATCGAAATTGAAAATGAATAAAAAAACGACCTACAGCAATGGGTATAAAAAAACAATATAGATGTTCGAAAAAATATTGCAAAAAATAAATTCTGAAACAATTCTTGAAAGTCAAGATATTGAATTGGTCAAGCAATTTTTTGAACCTGTTTTGTTTCCTAAAAATAGAATAATAGAAGAAGCAGATAGAACACCAAAGTATTTATACTTCGTAAATTCAGGTTATCTGCGTTTATTTCATTATGATGAAAAAGGAGACGAAGTAACAACACATATTAATTGCCCCCCAGGGTTTATTACTTCCTATGAGCATTTTATCAATCAAACAACATCGGAAGAATATTTAGAATGTGTTACCGAGTGCGAATTATTAAGGATTTCAAAAGATGCTTTGGAAAGTGGATTGTCTCAAAGTTCGCAACTTAAAGATTTTAGCATTTGGGTCTTACAGCAGTCGATTGTGTACAATGAAAATCGTTCTCTAAAATTGGCAAATCTATCAGCTAAAGAACGATACCAAGATTTAATTTCGAATGACCCCGGATTAATCCATCACGTACCCATACAATACCTCGCTTCATTTTTAGGTATGAAACCAGAGAGCTTGAGTAGAATAAGAAAACAGATTATTTCCTAACAAATGTCAAGTGTATTGAACAGACCATAGTTGAACTTTGCGTCATAAATCTTTAACAAAAGAAATATGGCACAAAATAATTTAGCTTTAGTAACAGGAGCGAATGGTCATTTGGGGAATAATCTCGTCCGCTTACTTATAAATAAGGGAATCCCTGTAAGAGCTTCCATTCGCAGTATGCACAAAAAGAAACCACTCGAAGGGATAAACTGTGAAGTGGTACAAGCTGACATAACAGACAAAGCATCATTGGTTAGGGCTTTGGATGGTGTAGATGTGTTTTACTCCGTAGGTGCTGTGTTCAAACTCTGGGCAAAAGACCCCAAAAAAGAGATTTACGATGTCAATATGTTGGGCATCAAAAACACCGTAGAAGCAGCTGCCGAAGCTGGCGTTAGGCGTATAGTCTATGTGAGTTCTGTAGCAGCTTTGAATTTCAAAAAACTACCTACCAAAGAAGATTACGGTTACAATTCTGACCGCAGAGACTGGTATTACAACTCTAAGAATGATGGCGAAAAACTGGCTTTTGAATTGGCTGAGAAATTAAACGTTGACTTGGTGGCAGTAAATCCTGCTGCAATGATAGGCTCTGAAGCTCATAAACCTATCAGTACCTCTTATGACATATTGAAGCTCGTCTTGAAAAAAGAAATTCCTGTAGAAACCAACATTACCCTAAACTGGATTGATGTAAAAGATGTAGCTGAAGGAATGTATCTCGCTGCCCAAAAAGGAAGAAATGGCGAACGATATATTTTGGCTAATGAACAATGTATGTCACTCAAACAAACAGTTAAAGTAGCGCAAGAAATATATCCAGAATTAGGAATCAAATTACCTGCAAATGTACCTAAATCATTGCTCTATACAGTTGCTTGGTTTATGGAGTTGGGAAGCAAAATTTCTGGTAAAGCACCTCTGCTACAAGTTAAAGATGTAGCAATGTTTTCAGGACTACAACAAAATTATGACATCAGTAAGGCGAGAACAGAATTAGGCTTCAATCCTACTCCATCAAAAAAAGCCGTTAAAGCTGCCATGAAATATCTAATGGAGAACAAACACCTAATGGATTAAAAAATAGATTGATGAAAGCATTGCAAATAACTAAATACGGTAGTGTAAGCAAAAGTTTGGTTCTCAATGATATTGCCAAACCAAGTTTGACTTCCAATCAAATTGTCATTAAAGTCAAAGCCGCTGCCATAAATCCTGTGGACTTCAAGACAGTAGAAGGCGATTTGAAAATGATAAGAAAAATGTCTTTGCCTACTACCATAGGTTTTGATGTGGCGGGTATCGTAGTGGACAAAGGTAGTGGTGTAACTGACTTCCAAGTTGGCGATGAAGTTTATGCCAACCTGAAACCCTTATCTCTTGGAGCATTTGCCGAATATGTCGTTACAGATAGTAACGTGGTAAGTCTAAAACCTTCCAATATAGATTTTGTAGGTGCAGCCAGCTTGCCCTTGGTCGGATTAACTACACTACAAGCAATGAACAAAGCTAACTTGAAAAAAGGAGACAATGTTTTAATCCATGCAGGTTCAGGTGGTGTCGGTACATTCGCAATTCAATATGCCAAGAACATAGGGGCAAAAGTTTACACTACAACAAGTATAGAAAATGTCGGGTGGGTCAAAGACTTGGGCGCAGACCGAGTGATAGATTACAAAAAGGAAGATTACAAAACTGTGGTTTCCAACCTTGATATTGTTTTCGATACATTAGGCGACAATTACACCTTCGAAGCATTTGATGTGATTAAGAAAGGTGGAATGGTGGTTAGTTTGCTTGGAGATGTGGACGATGAATTTGCACGAGAACATAATCTAAATGGCTTGATTCGATTCTTCTTAAAATTGAAAAGAAGAAAGGTAACCAAACTCGCTAAAGCCAAATCTGCCAACTACAAGTTTGTATTTATGAAGCCCGATGCCAAGCAATTAAACGAAATAAAGCACTTGATTGAATCGGAATCCATCAGACCTATTGTGGATAAAACCTATTCCTTAGATGAATATCAGGATGCTTTTGAGTACCTGCAAACCAGACGAGCAAAAGGGAAGGTGGTTTTTAATTTTAAATAATAATTATGAAAAAGTACATTTTTATTCTGCTCTTATTCACAGTTCATTTTTCATTTTCGCAAAGTATTACAGGAAAATGGACAACTTATGATGATGAAACTAACAGCAAAACCTCGGTTGTGGAAATTTATCAAAACGGGGACAAGCATTATGGAAAGATAATAGAGCTGTTTGAAGACGACCCAAGTTCCATTTGTAAAAAATGCGCTGGCAAAAAAAAGAACCAACCAGTAATCGGGTTAGTCATAATTGAGAATCTCATAAAAGATGGTGACAGCTACGAAGGTGGTGAAATTCTTGACCCTGAGAATGGAAAAACCTACAAGTGTATATTGAGTCTAAAAGATACCTCTACTTTGACAGTAAGGGGGTTTATAGGATTTTCCTTATTCGGAAGGACTCAGTATTGGAAAAGAATTAACCACTAAATAATGTTCAGTGTCGAAAAACAAAATATTGACTTTATGGAAACGGCTCCAATTCGTTTCACCAAATCTTTTGAATTAGCTTGGTCAGTTGCTGACTTTTGGAATTTCCTTATAACTTATGAAAGTTGGCAAAGTTGGTTTCCAAATGTGACCAGAGTTAGCCACTTATCGGAATTAAAAGAAGGTATTGGGAGCATTAGAAAAGTATATATGGGCAATTTTATAGCCGAAGAAGAATTTATTGAATGGCAAGAACAAAAAGTCTGGGCTTTTTCTGTAACACAACTTAATTTACCAATATTGAAAGGTATGATAGAGAAGGTCAGTATAACCCAAAAAGAAGAGCAACGTGTTCTCATTGATTGGACTGTCGCAGCACAATTAAAATGGTGGGTAAGCCCATTTCAGTCTTTATTGATGAAGGATATGAATAGAAACTTTGACAAAATGATTAACAATCTTTACGGCATAAAGCAAAAATTATGAAAAATTATCGCTTCATAACACCATCCACACACGGTATTTTAGACTACTTAGTTGACCTTGCTCTTATTTTGATTCCGTTATTGTTCGATTTTGGGAGTGTTTCTTCATTAGCACTATACATTCCATTGGCAATTGGTGGTTCTAACTTAGTGTATAGCTTGCTTACGTCATATTCAAGAAGTGTAGTAAAATTAATACCGATGCAGTTCCATTTGATATTGGACTATCTTGCCGGAATTATATTGATAATTGCGGCTTTATCCCTTCCTCTTGCAGCATATCCAAAATTGTTTTTTTTAGTAATGGGTTTCGGGATAGTCCTAGCTACATTTTTTACAAAAAAAAATTAAAAATCAGATTAGAGTGAAGAAAAAAATCATATTTGTCTGCTTCTTAATTCCAGCCATAGGAATGTTGATCACTGGCATTACATACCTCACTAAATCTCAAATAATGTCATACCACATTGAAGGTTTAGGTTACTCTTCTTGGGATGAGTTAAGTAGCAATGCACAGATATTGACCATCAACTTTATGAAATCCGCAGCAACAGGTTTTATAACTTATGCAATAGCGTTGTTCTTCCTTTTAATCATCCCATTTAGGAAAGGAGAACGGTGGTCAGTTTGGGCAATGTTCATTCTATCACTTTGGCAATTGGGAATGATAGCTCTCCGAACTTATCAAGTACAAACACTAACAGAAGCGAATCCACCACTTACGGGTGTTACCATATTGATTGTTTTTGCGGTTATGGGGTTTTTAATTGCTATTACCAATAAAACCGATGCCAAGCATTGAAAGAAATAAAACATTTGATTGAGTCCGAAGCTATCAGACCGATTGTTGATAAAACATATTCCTTAGATGATTATCGAGATGCTTTTGAGTATTTACAAACTGGACGTTCAAAAGGAAAGGTGGTTTTTGAAATGTAGTTTTCTAATTGAACAAATAGCATCTAACTTGAACTGGAAGAAAGACTACCACCAACAATGGCTTCCATGAATAATCTCACTTGATTAAAAGTACATTTATATTCTTGAATATCAGCCATTCCAGTATTTTTCTTCTATTTAAAAATCAATGAATTTGCCGTCTGGTGTTCATTGGTTGCAGACAAAAATATTCTGCTCTCTGATCAATTCAATGCACCGACTATATCTTCAAAGTTGTTGAACGAAAGTCACCTCCAAATCACTCCTTCACCCACCGCTTTGTCACCACGTCTTGATCAGATTCTACTTTGATCACATAAACCCCGGCATCCAATTCTTCAATATTCAAAGATTGGCTGCCCGTGGCCGTGAGACACCGCTTCCCTTCCATATTGTAAATGCTGAGACGTTTTGGAATCGTACTGGTACGTATGTTTAAAATCGTATTGGCTGGATTGGGGTAGACCAGAAAATCATCGCTCGCTGCATCGCTCGTACTTAGCACACAGGTGGCCTGTGGCCAATTATCCCAGATATGGCAAACGATGGTCATAAACAGCCCCAGATTGCCCTGTTGGGCGCTGCTGGAAAAGTCATTGGTGGTAATCGCCAGCGTGAAGTTTTCATCAATATTGTGGAAGGCCAGGCTGTTTCCCAGACCATTGCCACCATGTCCGTAAAAACGTACCGTTTCAGAGCCATCGGTATACTCCACAATATTGGTCGCATAGCCGTAGGTTTGAGAAAGCGTACCCAGACATGTGCCTGGCACAACTGTTGGGTCGCCTGGCGTTGAGACCCTTGCTTCATTCATCAAATCAGACGATACCAATTCATCGTTGTGAAACGCTCTGATAAATTTAGCCACATCTTGCGAAGAGCCCAGGTGGGCTCCACCGCCACCGCGGGTGCTCATATACGAGTTGTGCTCGAGATCGCCACGGTAGGAGTCTCCATCGTACAAGCCGTTAAAATCGGTCATGTCTATGCCTTGGGTTCCCATAACTGAATTGGTAAATCCAAGGGGTTCAAAAAGCCGGCTGGTGTATAGCTCATCAAGGGTTTGACCCGTTACTTCTTCAATCAAAAAGCCGAGCATCAGGTAATTGTCGTATCCGTTGTAGGTATGAATCAAATCGGGATTTGGCTCCCCAGCTTCTCGATACTGTGGCTCGAGAACTGACCAAATATTCCACACACTGTCGCGATCTGCCCACACGGCATTCCAAAGCTCAGAGCCATTTTCCCACGAATTGTTTAAGTCTGTGGTGTGATTGAGCAGCATTTTGATGGTCGTTTCCCCATCCAAGAATGGAATGGTATCGACACCGAGGTAATCGCCTATTGGATCATTTATATCAAGCTCGCCTTCATCATCCAATTGCAGGACGATTGCAGCAGTCATGGCCTTTCCGACACTTCCCCAGTGCCATTTGCGAATGGTGTCTACTGGCGTAGAGTTTGGATCACTAACGCCGCTGACTCCCGTCCAGTGGCATCCATCGGGTAAAATCACCGTAGCTTCAACTCCCTTGAGTCCAAATGTGGTCAGATTGTCGTCAAGGATGGCCTGAAGATCTGCTTCCAAAGCGGGATCAACTTGCCCGAAACTTTGGCTAATTGTTAAAATAAAAAGAATGCAGATCGGGTAAAATCGAAGGGATAATTTCATGATGGTTTGGGTTAGGTGCTTGTGTAAGTTAAGAAAAAAGGATCGCCGTTGGTCCTTTGAACTGGATTTAGGGTGGATATACCCCTTTGATTCACAAACAATTCGAAATGAGCGATTGAACTTTGTTCAGAGTTTTATGCTTTAAATTTTGCTTCTAATTTTATATCACCCGGCAATGATATTTTGAACCTAAACTAGTCGCATCGATGGTGTCTGGAAAAGACTAGCGTATATCGCTACGAACGTGATTCTCCTCGGAATCATGATTTACATCTTGGACCGAATTACTTAGAGCACATGGAATGGATGGTTGACAGCATTTTGTCTCAGCATCCAACGAAGGCACTATATTTAGAGCAAACAACTAAACAAACGCTATAGTCTATGAAACCTTACTTCAAAATCATTGCATTTCTCACCCTAGCCGTACTCTACGCTTGCGCCAGCGAAAACTCGCAGACATCAGAAAATGAATCGACGTTCAATCAGCCGGATTCGGTGTACAGTGATGGAGTATTTGTCGATCATGAAATGGCCGGGGCTGGAGAATACACCGTACTCTTTATTCACGGCTGGTGTATTGACCAATCGTATTGGAAAGATCAGGTCGAATTCTTGAAATCAGATTTCAAAACCGTGACGATCGATTTACCAGGTTTTGGGAATTCAGGAACGAATAGAGACACATGGACCGTTGAGGCTTATGGCGATGATGTCAACGCCGTGATCGATCAGCTGGGGCTGACAAATGTCATCGTCGTTGGCCACTCGATGGGTGGCGACATAGCCGTGGAAGCAGCGCTCAAAAACCCGGAGATCATCGCCTTAGTGGGAATCGACAATTTTAAGGAAGTCGGTATGGAATACGACGCAGAAACCATGGCCCAAGTCGATGAGTTTATGGCGATGCTGAGAAGCCATTTTTCGGCCATTGCTCCCGCCTATGCCGAGGGATCTTTGTTTCACTCAAGCACCAGCGATGCGGTTAAATCCAGGGTGATGACCGACTTTATGCAAAGCGATTCCACGGTGGCTATATCCAGCCTGGAATCCTTATGGAAATATGGTGAGCGCGAAGCCGACCAGCTCCAGAAAATGGAACAAAAACTCTACCTGATCAACAGCAATACCAGCCCTACCCTAACCGATGGATTGGATGCCATCCAGCTCGACCATAAACTCGTTGAGATCGACTCGACTGGCCACTACCCTATGATCGAAAAACCAGTTGAGTTTAATGGGCTTTTGAAGGGTGTGTTGATGGAGATCACTCATAATTCATTATGATAGACCAAATCACAGAAATAAGGCCGCAGGGCGCACTCCTACAAAGCCCAAGGCGATTTCGGCGGATAAAACATGTCCAGCGGAGCAAGTAGAGATCAGCGTGCACAACCTTAAGCGAACCTAATGGAGCAATGCTCGGTGTCGATTTTTAGGACCTCCTTATATCGCAAATACAAGACAACCTTTACTATGCTATCCATATATTTACTTACCCTGTGAAGTTGTAATTTCAAGGTGCTCAACCTCAATAAAAAGTGAATAGAAAGGAAGAACAGAAGATAGAAACCAGAACTGCCCTATTTGTTGGTCTGATCTATCTCATTTCCTCAGTCTACATTTTCTACATCGGTCGGTTTGAAACGATTTATGGATCGGGAGTATTGGGTGCAATAGCATTGCAGTTAATAGGTCTGGTGATTTTTGTGATTTCTCTTTTGCTTACGTCTCGAAAGTTTAGAAAGAGCCTATTGATTGCCGCGCTCTCTCTTGGCATCATTCAAGCAGCTATAATAGTTTTTCATGAAATCAAGGAATACAGCCCGACCTATACCATCAACATTCCAACCCACTACGAGGGGTGTATTTATCTATTCGTCACAAACGCTCAAAGAAGCGATGTGGTAGTGGATCAGAATGGGATTGGCTATGTGGGAAGTCATGGAAAAGCTTCATGGAAGATTTTTAAAGGAGGACAAGACGTGACATCAGCCTTCTCGACTAGTCAACAGAATGAAATCCTGATACATGATTCTACTAACAACACGCTCACATCATACAACGTGAGTTGCATGAATATTAATCCTTTAAACGTCTACGCCAAAAGGCATAGCGATTATGAAATCATCCCTTGTATGGACTATATTGAGTTTCTGGAACTTGTGAAATTGGGAATTATTGATGAGCAAGTTTTGAGAAAGACAGTTTGGAAAAGGCAGACAAATGATTCAAACTGGATGCTCGATGCTGAAAGTTCCAGAATATAGTTCTCGAATTAGCTCATCATGAAATTTTAAGCAGTTGAAGAAATTCTAATATTCAGTTTTGAAGCAATATTAATGGCGTAATTTTTGAACCCAGAAACAGACCTTATATGGAAAAAATAAGATTCTTCTTAAACAAGCTCTTGGCTACCTTTTGGTTTGTACCGGCGCTTATCATTTGCTTTTCCATATTTCTGGCCGTGGGGCTCATTATTCTCGATCATGCTATTGACCTTCCGAAAGACGGGGTTGGTCGTTTTATTTTTGTGAGTAATGCTGACTCTGCCCGTAGCATTCTTTCCACGCTTTCGGGAACCATGATCGGCGTAGCGGGAACGGTTTTTTCAGTCACCCTGGTAGTCCTTACCCTAGCATCTTCTCAGTTTGGCCCAAGACTGATTTCCAACTTTATGTACGTGAGATTAAATCAGGTGGTACTCGGTTCTTACGTCTCCACTTACCTGTACTGTCTCTTGGTTTTGAATGCGATTGAATACGGAGAAGGCGATGTCTTCACACCTACCCTGTCCATTTTCGTCGCGATTCTTGCGGCCCTGTTTAATATCGTTTTGCTTATCGTATTCATCCATCAAATGGCCATGAGCATACAGGCCGATAAAGTCATCTCAGATATCTCATCGCTGATTTCAAAACAGATCAAAACCCTTTTTCCAGAAGATATGGGCGAAGAATCTGAAGGCGAAAACGAAATCGATGCCGTCGAAATCAAAAAGAGCTATCAGAAAACTCAAGTCATCAAGGCTACGGAAAGTGGTTACATACAGTATATCGACAATGCCACCATCATGGATGCGGTATGCGACTGCAGTGGTTTGATCGAGCTCCACCACCGGCCGGGGAATTTTCTCGTAGAAGGAATTGAAATTGGAACCCTATACACCAACGAAGAAATTGAAGATGAGCAGATCAAGCGAATCTCAAAACAATTTGTACTCGGGCACACTAAAAATGCCCAACAAGACCTTGAATTCTCCATTCATCAAATGGTGGAAATAGCCGCGCGGGCGCTCTCCCCGGGAATTAACGACCCCTACACAGCGATAGCTTGTATCGATAATCTGACCACAACGCTTTGTCGGTTGACACAAGTTACTTTTCCGTCAAAACACAGATTTGACGAAGATGGAAAGCTCAGGGTAATTGCCAGCATCACCAATTTTGAAGGTGTTTTGGACGCCGCCTTTAATCAGATTCGCCAGTTTTCTGCTGGCATTCCGGCAGTCATCATTAAATTGATGGATGCGCTCATTATCATCGATGGATTTGTCGAGAAAGACGCCCACAAAAAAGCTGTCGCTAAGCACGCCCAGATGGTATTGAACACTGGAAAGGAATCCATTAAGGAAGAGCACGACTTCCAAGACTTGAAAGAAAGGTCGAAGAAGATTATTCCCGAATAACCAGATGGGCGAGTTAGAAAAGGTTTTTGTTGAAAGCGCTGCTGAGCTACGTGGTTGGCTCAAAGAGAATCACGCCCGTGAAACAAGTGTGTGGTTGGTGAAGTGGAAAAAGGGCTTTGGAAAAAGCTATATCTCCTACGATAAAATGGTGGATGAACTCCTGTGTTTTGGGTGGATCGATAGTCTTCCCAAAAAGCTCAACGAGGAAAAGACCATGTGCCGCATATCACCCCGAAAACCAAAGAGCAATTGGTCAAGAATTAACAAGGAGCGTATCGATCGGCTGATTGAATCTGGAAGAATTCACGAGCCGGGATTGAGAATGGTCGAATTGGCCAAATCAACTGGAACATGGAGCTTTCTGGATGATGTCGAAAACCTGATCATCCCAGAAGATTTAGAAATAGCTTTCAGCGCAAACCCAGATGCCCGAACATACTTCGAGCGTTTTCCAGATTCTTCAAAGCGCAGCATTTTGGAGTGGATCAAAACCGCCAAGCAAGACTCGACCCGAGAGAAACGCATCAGAGAAACCGTCGAAAAAGCGGGGAAAAACATCAAGGCCAATCATCCAAAAGGTAGAGACGCAGGGCCGACTCAAACACCCGACAGAAAAGAAACTGGAACTTAATTCACATCGCAATCATACACGATATGTGACCAGTATTTTGTAGCTTACAGTCAGCATAGTACCAATCAAAACCTAAACAACTAGTCATGAAAAAGAACATGGGTTCTGCAGATCGGATCATCAGAGTGATCATTGCTGCCATCGTTGCAACACTTTACTTCACGAATGTTATTACAGGCACTTTGGGCATTGTACTTCTCATTTTGGCAGCCGTATTTGTACTAACCAGTATGGTCAGCTTTTGCCCACTATACGCTCCTTTCGGGATAAGGACGTGTCCGAAAAGCAGGAAATAACACCCTAGTTTGGACCGAAGTTTCACAAGGGATTTCTGGGAAGGGTTCAATAAAGGATAAAGGTGAGCGTATGCCCGGCTCGAGTCATCACTCATGCCAAACTGCTTCCTTTCCCATCGACCTAACCCTTCACTAGCCATGAAAAACCCCGCCATTTCGGTCTCTTATTTTACAAAACCTAAAATTGGTTTAAAGGCTTCTTTGTATTCCATTAGGAGTGCACTTCTTTTCTCATTAGCTCTTATTATTTCGCCGTTTGCATCAGGACAAGACTCGGTTCAAAAACTTGATAGTATATACAGAGTTTGTCTACAGAATCCTTCTGACACAGCTGCATTAAACGATTTCAATTCCATTCAGGGCAGGCTCTATTCACAGCATCGAGATACCGTCAAATTCTACGCGCAGGAGCAGGTAAGGCTGGCGAATAAAGCTGGACATGATCGCCTAGAGGCAAGGGGATACAATATGTGGGGAATTTGTGTGGAGATAGGTGGAGATCTTGACTCGGCCATCACCCTCTACGAAATCGCAAAAAGCATTGGTGAAACGACAGGTGATGGGCAACTTATGGTCGACATATACAACAACCTTGGGATCGTATTTTCTTTTAAGGGCCTTTTCGAATCATCACTCGAGTACACGCTCAAATCGCTAGAGATAGCCGAGAGTCACAACGACAGCGCTCGTATGAGCATGATGTACAACAACATCGGCTTGAGATACAGCGAGCTTGGCTACCAGGAAAAAGCGATTGGGTACTACAAAAAGGCAATGATCCTGAACCTGGCCTTCCAGAATAAAAACAGGCTCTGCAATAACTATACGAATCTGGGAGTCTCCTATTACAAATTGGCTCGAATAGACACGGCCATTTACTTTTATAAGAAAGCCCTTCGGTACGCCAGGGAAACCGATAACTCTTATAGCGCGGTGAATGCGGCGAATGGCATGGCCACAGCCTATATGAAGGAAAAGAAATATGCATTAGCCGAAACATACATCGATTCAGCTTTGACTTGGGCAATGGATAACAACGATGAGTACGGAGTGGAATACAGCACCTTGATGAAGGGCTATTTGGCGCACCACCAAGGCGAGTACAAAGAAGCTATACCCATTTTAGAAAATGCCTTGATCTGGTTCGAAAAAGGGCGATACTTTAATGAAGTACAAGACATCAACATGAACCTGGCCGACTCTTATCACCAGACCGGAAATGACACAAGAGCATTCAGATATATGAGAGATTTCGCTTTTGCGAAGGATTCGAGTTATACAAGGCAAAAAGACCTTGCCATGGAGCAGGTAGCCATATTTAAAGAAGCTCAGCAGCAGAGAGAGAAGGAATTGCTCAATCAAAAAATCCTTTTGAGAGATCTAGACATTCAAAATCAGAAAGCACTTCGAAATACCTTTATCGCGATTGGAGTGTTACTTCTTCTTTTGGCTATTGGCTTAGCCAATCGGTATTTCTATGAGAAGCGAACGAAAAGAGCGCTAGCTGAAAAGAATAAGGCCATTGAGAAAGAAAGGGCGCGAAGCGAAGAGCTGCTCCTAAATATCCTTCCGTCAGAAGTTGCCGAAGAATTAAAAGCACTCGGTAAAAGTGAAGCGAGAGATTTCGAAAACGTCACCGTTTTGTTTACCGATTTCGTTGAGTTTACCCAAACTGCCGCCAAGCTATCTGCCAAAGATTTGGTAAGTGAAATCAACACCTGTTTTGAAGCCTTTGACGAAATCATCACACGACACAAACTCGAGAAGATAAAAACGATAGGTGATGCGTACATGGCAGCAGGTGGGCTGCACATCCCGCGTACATCAGAACCGCGAGATGTCGTAAGAGCCGCCTTGGAAATGCAGCAGTTTATGATCGACAGAAAAGCAATTCGAACTGCCGATAGCTTACCCGCCTTCGATATGCGTGTAGGAATACACACAGGCCCAGTAGTAGCGGGGATTGTTGGAGTTAAGAAATTTCAATACGACATCTGGGGCGACACTGTCAACACGGCGAGCAGGATGGAAAGTTCCGGACAAATAGGTCAGGTTAACATCAGCCAAAGCACCTATGATTTGATAAAAGAAGATGAGCAATTCACCTTCCAAAGCAGGGGTAAAATCGAAGCGAAAGGCAAAGGAGAATTGGAAATGTTTTTCGTTAATTTGATAAAAACGTCAACAACATGAAAAAAGTAGTTATAGTAGGCTCGAAGGGAGTTATAGGCTCGAAGGTTGAGAAAGTATTGAGTGAGAATTACGAGATCGTGACTATCAACCGGTCGAGTGGCGATTATAAAATGGATATGGCGGATGCGAAGGCGGTAGATGAAACCCTTTCGCAAATAGGTGGCTTTGATGCCCTTATTGCCACGAGCGGATATGGAAAGTGGGGTAGCCTTGATCAGCACAGCATACAGGACTTTCATGACGGTTTAAACAGCAAACTGATGGGACAAGTGAATCTGGTGATTATCGGGCGCAAATACGCGAACCCGGGAGCTAGTTTTGTGCTTTCTTCTGGGATTTTGGCTCAACACCCCGTCGAAGGTGGTTTGTCGTATGGCGTGATCAACGCTGGACTCGAGGCTTTTGTGCGCGGCGTTGCTTTCGAAGCAAAAGACATAAAGATCAATGCCGTCAGCCCTTCGTTTGCCAAAGAGACTATGGAGCAAATGGGAATGGATTCGGCTTCGGGAATTCCGGCCATTGAATTTGCTATGCTCTACAAGCAGGCTATCGAAGAAGGTAAGTCGGGAGAGATATATCGATTTAAATAGGCTAACCAAATTAGAATTTAGCGATCATGAACCGTGAAGAGCTAGCCAAACTGAGCGACGAAGAACTTCTTGAAGTAGCAAGAAACAATAAGCCCTCTCCCATCATCGATGCCTTCTTTATTGGATTTTTGGTCGGGATAGTCGCATACGGACTTGTGGCCAATGGCTGGGGGCTTGTCACTTTGATTCCCTTGTTTTTGATCTATGTCTTTTTGAAGAAACCAAAGAAGTACCAATTGCTCAAGAGCGAATTGAAGAACCGAGGAATAAACTAAAACACTGAATTATGGCTAACTACATTGATGGATTTCTACTTCCTATTGCGCGGCAGCATCTCGACACCTACCGCGAAGTCGCTGAGCAAGTGGGTGAAATCTGGAAAGAATACGGTGCCACAGCTTATTTTGAGTTTGTTGGTGATGACTTAAGCTTTGAAGGAATGCGCTCCTTTGCCGACGTGGTCGATCTAAAGCCCGATGAAGTGGTAGTCTTCGGCTGGGCCATATTCCCATCAAAAAAAGCCAGGGAAGCAGCCAATACACAAGTACCCCTTGATCCCAGAATGGGTAAGTTGGTAGGACCGCTTACCGATCCCAATCGCATGATCTTCGACGCCAGGCGGATGGTTTACGGTGGGTTTAAAGCGTTGGTTGGATCCAACCTTGATTAAGGTCGTATTATTGTTCAGCAATGAATCGAGAGATAATTGACATCAACGATTGCACTATTCTTTTGGAGGAAGCCCAAACCGATAAGGTCTTAATCGATTCGTGTTTCTTTGATGAGCCCGTTATTGCCCTTGCATTCTATGGTGCAGGTGATGTCGGGCTGAATGTAAAATACAAGGATAAGTTAAAGGAATTTCACCACACCAAAGGTATGGTCTTGTCTTTCTATGCAGATGAACAAGTGGAATTTGCTCACAGCGTTTCAGCTGACAAGCCGCTGCAATGCCTTGTTATCGCCACCACCATTCGAAACTTGGATAAATTACCGAATGGTGAAGGGGTGTTTATGGAAAAATTTCTCGATCAACTAGTACACCCGAAAGACCACTATGTGGAAGGTCCAGTATTTCACATGACACCTGAAATGTATGTCCTGGTTGACCAAATCTTTAATAACTCTCATGAAGGTGAGCTGAAAATGATGTTCTACAGAAGTCATATGACAGCTTTGCTTTCGCATTATTTCGGGTATCTGGCTAGTCAGAAATCAGCGGGCTTGGATTCCACTCAGCTCAAACAAATGCATTTAGCTCACGAAATTTTACTTTCCGACCTAGAGAGCCCACCAACTCTAACCGAACTGGCACATCAGGTGGGAACCAATACCAATAAATTGAAACGCGATTTCAAAGCTCAGTTTGGAGTACCCGTTTTCAAGTATCTTCAAAACGAAAGGCTCAAGAAAGCCTACGACCTCATCAAAAAAGAAGAAAAGACCATTCAGGAAGCGGCTTGGGCCGTGGGCTACGATAGCCTTGGATCGTTTTCGAATGCCTTCGAAAAAAAGTTTGGGTATAGACCCAGCCAGGTTTAAAATCCCTTTCGAATAAATCAGAATTCTTTTCGAATAAGTCGCTGGATAACAGTGGCCCTAGTTTTGTGTCATCATTCAAATCAAGAATCATGACCAAAAAAACGACACCAAGAAAAGCGGGAATTTGGATCCCAATTTCCCTGGCCATTTTGTTCTTCTCACTTTCATCAAGCTCTCATTCCTATTCGGAAAATCTTGAAGAACAGGTTGAACGACCCTTCTCAGTTTCTGAGACCGATTTGCAGGAGCAAGCCTACTCTATCTTAAAACTGAAGTGCAACACCTGTCACAAAAAGCGCAATCCATTCATGGTTTTCAATATGAAAAACATGGAGCGACGCGCTGAGAAGATCAAAAAGCAAGTCTTTGAGCTCAAGCGCATGCCTTTAGAAGGCACCACCCTTACTCCAGAAGAATATTCCACACTCAAAAATTGGCTCGACGCCATCTAAACCAACCATCATGAAAAATCAACTATTCAGTATCGCCATGGCAGTTTTGGCATGGACACTAGGAGTCAGCATCTACTTGCTCTCGTATTCATTACCTATACTCGACAGCCCAGAGCTTCAAGCCAATTTGGCACTGGCCACTGGTGTGATTCCCTGTGCGGCCTTATGTACTTATCTCTTCTATCGCCGTGGTAAAATGGCACCGAGTATGCTCGCTATGCGATTTGTACTTGTAGCAGCATTGCTCGATGCACTTATCACGGTACCCCTATTTATTATCCCGGCTGGGGGTAGTTATGCAGGATTCTTTGGCCACCCCATGTTTTACATCATAGTCGCCGAATTCTTTATCGTGGTATCTCTAGTCGGGAATAGTAATGCCAAAAACCTAGCCCAATGAAAACTGCCGTTCTATTTACCACCACAGTTTTGAGCGCACTTTCGGCTGGTTTCTTTTTCGCCTGGTCTGTCTCTGTCATTCTCGGGACCAAGAAAGTAGGCGACTTCACCTACCTCGAAGTCATGCAAAGCATCAATCGCGAAATACTGAATCCGGCATTCTTCACCATATTCTTTGGGAGTCTGCTCGCCTTGATCCTCAACACTTATTTCCAATTTCACACCAAGCCAGCCTTTTGGCTCTCTCTTGGGGCAGCAGCGGTTTATTTGTTCGGTACGTTCGGCGTAACAGCATTCGGAAATGTGCCACTTAATAACGCATTAGAAGCCATTGATCTCTCTAAACTAAGCCTAGAAGAACTTCGAGAGTTCAGAATCCAGTACGAAGGAAAGTGGAATCAATTGCACAACCTGAGAACAACATTTGGATTGGTCTCATTCATACTCTTAATCATTTCAATATTCACTCAGAAATCAATTTAAAAACAAATAATTATGAAAACGAACACACTTGTAATCGGCGGAACTGGAAAAACGGGAAGCCGCGTAGTTAAGCAGCTTCAAAAAAAAGGAATTGAACCGCGAATCGGCTCTCGAAATGCCAAGCCTGGATTCGATTGGGACGACAAGCAGACTTGGGTCGAAGCCCTAAGCGGGATCGAACGCATGTATGTCACTTACTACCCCGACCTTGCCGTGCCTGGCGCCAAGGAAGCCATAACCAGTTTGACTTACCTGGCAAAAGAGATGGGCGTCAAAAAGATGGTTTTGCTATCGGGAAAAGGCGAAACGGAAGCCGAAGCCTGTGAGGAAATTGTAGCCAACTCAGGAATCGACTACACCATTGTGAGAGCTTCATGGTTTAATCAAAATTGGAGCGAAAGCTTCTTCCTCGACTCGATACTGAGTGGTGATGTAGCCCTGCCGATGTCAGATGTCTTGATTCCATTTGTCGATGCAGAAGACATCGCCGAAGTAGCCGCGACAGTATTAATGGATGATACATACAACGGAAGAATTGTGGAAGTAACTGGCCCGGAATTGATCACATTCGAAAAAATTGTGGGGACGATTTCTGAAGCTACAAATCAAGAATTGAATTTGCACAAGATTAGCCTCGATACATATTTAGACGGAATGCGAGCTGCTCAGATTCCAGGTGATGTGATTTGGTTGATCGAGTACTTGTTCACCCATGTTCTTGCCAATCCAGCAAATCAGGTGATCTCGCACGATATTGAAGAAATACTTGGTAGAAGAGCTAAAACATTCGCCCAATATGCTGAAGAGACAGCTCAGACGGGTGTTTGGAACTTACCTGTTGTTCAGGAGTAGTGAATTTAGCCTTAACTACTTCCATATTTAATATTTTGCTTCACTATCTGATTGTAAAACCCGCAAAGTGCGGGTTTTACGTCTTTTAGTTTACTCCATCAAAATCGGAGTCGCTCGTCTGCTCAAGTCAGAAAATATTTGTTGGTAGAATAGAGAAGGACAGTTGCCTAGAAAGGCTCAATTCTTGTTCCAGGTAAAGTCAACTGCAAATTCCTATCTTCAACCATCATGTTTGGCCAGATGAAAATCACCTACTTTTTCTTACTGCTGATCGTCCTTTTCGGGTGCAAAAAGGATGATGACCCCACTGAAACGCCAGCAGGCTCAGCCCTGTACTTCCCTCCTATTGATGCCGACGAATGGTCTACCGTCTCTCCTGATGATTTAGGGTGGAACAATCAAGAGATCTCCAATCTTCTCGATTTTCTCGACTCAAATAATACACGTGCTTTCATCATCCTTCAGGATGGAAAAATCGCGATCGAAGCTTATTTCGGAAACAACATTCTAGGCACTTCACCTTTCGGTGTCAACACCCAGTGGTATTGGGCATCGGCGGGAAAAGCGCTAACGTCGACATTGGTGGGAATCGCCCAAAATGATGGTGACTTGCAAATAGACCAACCCACATCTGATTTTCTCGGCGAAGGGTGGACGAGCCTGGAGCCTGATGAAGAAAACCTGATCACCCTTCGTCACCAACTTACCATGACCACAGGCCTTGACTACAACGTATCGGATCTCGATTGCACCCTTCCATCTTGCCTGGAATACAAGGATGATGCGGGCGAGCAATGGTATTATCACAACGCTCCTTACACCCTGCTCGAAGAAGTTGTGGAAAGTGCAACAGGAATAGACTACAACACCTACACGGATCAGAAAATTGAATCGGCGACAGGTATGAACGGAAACTGGATCATGCTCGATTACAATAACGTTTACTGGAGTTCTGCCCGCGATATGGCCCGATTTGGTTTGCTGATTTTAAACAAGGGGAAATGGGAAAACACACCGGTTTTGGATGATTTGACCTACTTTGAAGAAATGACGAATACATCGCAAGACCTAAACCCGTCCTACGGATATCTCTGGTGGTTGAACGGGAAAAGCTCAATCATTTCGCCCGGCTTGCCTTTCTCTTTTGACATACCGCTTTCAGAGCATGCGCCAAGCGATCTATTCGCCGGCATGGGTAAGAACGCACAGTTTGTGGAAGTCATTCCGAGCCGCAATATGGTCGTTATTAGAATGGGAGAAGCTCCGGATGGATCACTTGTACCCATTTTGTTTCACGATGAAATGTGGGAGAAAATTAATCTCATATTTGAAGAGTGAAAATTGAATCAATTACGGAATGATGAGTTCGATTAACCTCTGGAGTTTTTTCGCTATTCTCTTTTCAGCAGTGAGCTTCTTCCCGCTGATGAAGTCATCTCATTGGCTTTTCCGTATTTTCGATTTCGTTCGACTGCAGCTACTGGTGATTTTAGTCATCACACTAATCATCGGCCTGACTTCTTTCCCCCTAGTAGAGACCACCGCGTGGGTTTTTCACTTTGCACTTCTTGGTGCTATCACATACCAGGTTCGAATTATTTTGCCCTATATACCTAAAGCTAAGGATCAACGAAACAAGATAAAGGGGATCACTATTTTGAGCGTCAATGTGATGCAAGAAAACACGAACTACGAGAAGTTAATGCGGCTCGTAGATTCTATTGATCCCGATATTGTGCTCACCATGGAGACCAACGCCGACTGGGAACTGGCGCTTTCTGATTTAGAGAATCGGTACAAAAACGTGGTAAAAATTCCAAAAGAGAATAGATATGGGATGCACTTTTATTCAAATATTGATCTCAAAGAGTCTAAGGTTCATCACTTAATTTCAGAAGAGCATCCTTCTATAGAAGCACATCTCTGCGACAGCGATGAAAATGAATTTACTTTCTGGGGAATACATCCCCCACCTCCCAGCCCTACCGAGAAGCCAACAGCAAGGCAAAAGGATGCTGAATTGATGAAAGTAGCCGAATTGGTGCGCAAATCGACTCTACCCTTAGTAGTATGTGGTGATTTCAATAATGTATGCTGGTCGCGTAGCTCCAAACAGTTTGGGCGCATCTCTCGCTTGAAAGATGCCCGTATCAACAAAGGAGTTTACGCCACCTTCCCAGCTCGGTTTTGGCCTTTCCGAATTCCAATTGACTTGTTCTTTCACTCTAAAGGAGTGGAAATTCTCAGGCTCAAAGTTTTAAGCCCAATTGGCTCCGATCACCTACCCTTTTTGTCGGAGTTCCGCATTGTTAAACCTCAGAAGCCCAATCCTTCCCTGAAATCGGATCAAAAGGAGATGATCCGTGAAAAAGTCAATGAAGGAAAAGAAGCAGCTAAAGAAGAAAATGGAAATTGATGAATTTACATGTTCGATTCAAAGAAAGTCGATCAGTAATTGTTTAGTTTGTGACTTATAAATGAGTGATTTAAATCTAAATTGGGCACCTTTGGATGATAGAGCTAGAACCAGATTATCTTAACAAAATCGCGAATCAATTGATCGTGATTAGCTCCCTGCTAAGTGGCTTTTCAATTGCCGTATTAGCCAATTTGCTGGTGAGCGAAGGTAAGGATCGGCTTTCCCAAAACATCCTGCGCATTACAGCTATTGCAGCCGCATCCTTTCTCATTACCGTTTTCGCCATGACAAAGATTGTGATGATGACAACAGAAGGGTATCCTTTACCCATAGATCAAAGCAGTTTGAACATGACAAAGATTATTGGATTTGCATGCTTTTTTCTGGGGATTCTAACGCTTTCAGTTTTGATTTCGCTCTCGGGATGGACCAAGTCCAAACGACTTGGGATCTTCACCACGGTAGTTGGGACCATCACATTCGTATTGATTTTGGTCAATCTTTAAGAAGCATACGATCACCGATGCAAGATATCTCTCGAAGGACTACGATTTAAAATAGTTTATTTGCATAAGTGGATACGGCAGTAAAACACTTTAGAGAGATTGAAAACTGAGACTATGAGAAAACTATTGAGTGAGTTCGTTTTGCCTTGTGGCATTCATGTAGCTTTGCTGGCTATAGTTTATCTCATCCTGTCATTTCTAGGTTTTATACATGGATACCCGCACAACGAAAACTTAATTCAGTTTGATGTGGGATGGTATGAATCCATCATAAGAGATGGCTATTCATTCGAAGCAGGAAAGCAATCAAATGTTGGCTTTTTCCCACTTTTTCCAATTATCTGGAAATTTCTGGGACTGTCCAGAATTGGCATCAGCATTCTCAATCTCCTATTTCTTTTGGGTGGGGTTTATTTACTCTATCGAAAGTATAAGTTAGATCGACAGACCGTTCTACTCTTGCTTTCCATTCCAAGCATCTTCTTTTGTTACGTACCCTACTCTGAAGCACTATTCTTCTTGGGTGGAGCGATAATCGTTTACGGACTGGACAAGAAGGTTTGGATTGCAGCTTTAGGTGTTTTCCTTGCATGTCTAACGAGATCGGCTTCTATGATGTTCATTCCTGTCATCTTGTTCGCAAAGCTTTATAATCTTGGGAAGAATCAGAACAATAGGCTAATTCTGATGGAAACACTGATTCTCATCGGTTCTGCAGTGCTATCAACATTGCTCGCCCAATACATTCAATACCTGGAATCAGGAGAGTTTTTCACCATTTTCAAGGCTATGGAAGGATGGAATAGAGTAATTCAACTTCCTGAGCTCTATTTCACCACTTGGGACAGAGCACGTTTGGTCTGGCTCGATGGTCTTGCGTTGCTAGTTGGCCTAAGCGCTATTGTTATAAGCACGGTATTCCTTTTCAGAAAGCTTAGACAAGTTTCAACTGCAAAACCATCTAGTTATTTGTTTTCAATGGGATACCTTTCACTAGTCTCAATTGTAACGATAATATACTCTCCTGTAGATGCGCTAGAAGGAACCAGCCTTCATAGCTTAAATCGCTATGTATTCGCCACACCTTTTTTTGCCGTTTTCTTGATCCAAGTACTAAAAAAAGACAGGGTTAATCGAAATACTTTGACCCTATTCTTAGCTCTGTCTGCTTTGACATGGTTATCATTCGGCGCTTCAAGCTACCTTACTACCCTGAGCCATTTTGCTCTAACCACGTTCAAAACAAAAATTTATTTTGGAGTAGTCTTCATCTATAGTTTAGCATTCGTTCTTTTGTCAAAAGATTCAATAAAGCCTTATCTCTGGTCGGGGCTATACCTATTCAATATCATTCTTCAGGTATACCTTTTCAATTCATATATTTTGGGCACTTGGGTAGGATAAAATTCCTTTATTGTCGCAAAAAGAAGTTCTAAAAAGAGCAGAATGAAAAAAAACATCATAGCGCTAGTCTCGTTCTTCGCTATTTTTTGGCTTGCGTTTTCACTATTTCAAAACGATGCGATTTATACAAGCACCCTCGGTAAGGTTGCTGACAATTGGGTTAATATAGATGGAGAAAGAAAACTCGTTAATGAGCCATTCCAAAGTCTGACAAATGAAAACTATATACAGTGGGATGGAGTTCACTATTGGATAATCCAAGAACACGGTTACGACATAGAAGTTGCCGGAAGCGACTACATCTTTGCCTTTTTCCCCTTGTTTCCCTTTTTGTGGGATATATCAGGCTTACCCTCTGTGGGAGTAGTCTTCATGAATTACCTATTTTTCGCCGTTGGCTTAGTCCTGTTGTACAGAGCCTTTAGTCCTAGTGGCAACCAAAAACAGCACACCCTTTTGGTGGCCCTTATGGTACCAACCATGGCGGTTTTTGTGATTCCTTACACAGAGTCAACATTCCTTTTGACCGTTGCAATCGGACTATATGGTCTAACTAAGAAGAAATACTGGGTTTACTTTCTGGGATTCTTTTTATGCGCCTTAACAAGGCCTTCATATACCTTCTTAATACTAGCCATCCTTGGTACTGAGTTCTTTTTCTTCTTCCGACATAAACAGGTCTTAGACTCTTTGAAGAGCGGTCTGCTCAAATTACTCCCTCTATTGCTCGGGACCTTGGTCGTATCTATCATACAGTTTGCTTCAGAAGGAGGCGGCTTTTTCAAATTTGTCGAGGTTCAAAAGTATTGGGATCACGTCTTTTCAATACCACATGGCTTGAATGATTGGTCGCACGAAGGATTCGGAATGAGCATGGGAATCATTTTTTTACTTTCTATTCCTTCTATTATTCTCATTCTGCAGTTGCTGTACACCCAGATTTTTAGAAAGAATAAAACCGCGTCGAATGAAATTTTCGAATACAATCCGATCAACTATGTACAGGTGCTATCGATTATCTATTTGATAGGAATTTTCTTGTTCATTCTTCTCTTTCAAGGCGGAAACTTGCATGGGCTTTCGCGGTATGTACTCTGTTCTCCATTCTTCTTCGCTCTTATGTTTTACGGGTTTCAATACATGAAATCAATCGACCTTAAAATTCGAGTATTTGCACTTGCTACACTTTCGCTTTTAGCCGTCTTATTTCTAGGACTGGTTGAGTACTCAACTTATTGGAACTTCTCGGATCTCGGTTTGTTTTTACTGATCGCACTGGTGGCGTTCTGGTTGCTTCAAGACTTTTCAAGTGCGAGAGTTTATCGAGCAGGCTTATACACTTGCTTTCTGATTAATATCATTTGGTCGGCCTATCTCTTTAATATGTACATCGCCAACGGTTGGATATACACCTAGGCTAACAAAGCGCAAAACGAGAATTTTTTAGCAGAGTCGAATTGTCTTTCGCATTTGAAGTATGCGGTCGCAAAGCACCGGTTTTCCCAAGTACATCCCTTACCTTTGACCCTTTTTAAGAAAAGGCCTGGAGCCGTTCAAGAAGGACTTATGGAAAAGACATTGTTATTCACGCGCTTGGAAAAAATTCTAGAAACTATGCCATCCGATTGGCTGGAACTGACTACCCATCGTTTGGATATTTACAATGAAGAACGGGCGAAAACTGAATTTTTAGATGAGCTTGAAGCCCTTGTTTCCAAAGACCAGCTTGAAACAACAAACCTCGAGCAATTGGCAACGGCTTATGACTATATCCGTCTCGGCCATCCGCTATCATCAATTCTTGAATGGGCCGTAGCTAATCTAAATGGACTCCACCGCGACCATGTTATCAGTTTTGCATCACGTGTGATGCCAACCATGGCCGTGCTCCGCAAGAATAGTCTTGAAGGAAAGAAAACCACGATCTACTTTACAGGAAATCTGCCAAACCATTTCGATCCTGAACTCATAAAACGGGTTTACGGCTACGAATTTGAACTGACAGAAGTGAATGATATCAACGACGTTCCGAATACTTCCGGTTGTTCACTTTTCGTATCACAAGACAGCAAATTAGGATCCTTTGATATCCCAGCTCATATTGACTTTTATGTGAGCATCGACAAAGATTTAGGAAGTATCATCTTGATCAATGGTGAAAAGAACAAACCCTATGTATCAGCTATTCAACATGTGCGCAGAAGAGAGTCGATAGCCATGACTCCTGCGGATTGCAAAACGGCGCTGGAGCGTTTGATTGGCCAAAGTTCTCAACCAGGTGCTGTTCTAGAATCAAGAAAAGAAGCTGTTTTAGGCTGTATTGCAGAGATCACTCACAGCAAGTCAAAAGCTGTGGTAGGATCTAGCGGTCTCTCGGTGCAGTACGCCTTGGTAATGGGACTTATCGATGATGCCCTCGAAAATCACCCCGGCAAAGACATCAAAATACTCGTGCCGCCAAACTGCTATGGCGGTACTAATGATCAAGCTCGCCGGGTTGCCAGGAGTCTTTCTTTTGTCGAAGTTTTGGACTTACCTGTAGATGGTGAGAACGATATGGTGAGCAGCGTAGATCGGGTACTCGACGAAGTGGCCAAGGTAGACGCAATTCCGTTTATTATTGTAGAAATTCCGACGAATCCCCGTGTTGAAGTTCCAAATCTCGATGACCTCAGAGATGCACTACAAAAAGAACGCTCCACTTCTACTGGAAGCGAAGCAGTTCAACCTGTGTTTATCATTGATCAAACCTTTTGTCCCAACGTCAATTTCCTTGGAGAAGGCCAACTTCTTTCTGATGTGAAAACAATAGCCTATGTGAGTGGATCAAAATTTCCGAGTGGTGGAAAATGCACTGCAGGCTATTGCGTTAGCAATACTAAAGCGAGTGGCTTGATGTCGAAAATTGATCGCCATATGAAGCTTTGTGACAACGAAGCCACGCCACTACAAATCAAGATTCTGGCAGAGCAGATGCCTTCGATGAATCAAAGAATTCACGATGCATACAAGAACACGAGAGCCTTTGTGAACTACATCGAGTCCGTATTACCCAATGCCAAAATCAATTTTGTCTCGGAAGAACTGGCAGAGCGCGGATTTACGCCATCGGTATTCTCACTCGACCTTCCAACCAAAGGCGATACAGATGTTGAACGAGAAGCATACAAACGCTCACTAAATCACAAGCTCATAGACATGATGATCACCACACTGCCCAAAGAAAGTAAGTACTGTGTGAGCTACGGTCAGTTGAAAGGTTGTTATTGGACTATTCCAGCCACATCGACACAAGGAACGACGAAGGAAGGAGACAAGGATTATATCGCCCGGGTTTCAGTTTCACCAGACTTAGACCTGGAAGGACACAAGGCTGTTTTTGCAAAATTCGTTGAAGAAATAACGGATTGAAAAACAAAAAATTAAGGGCAAGCCAACTTTTGGCTTGCCCTTTTCTGCAACTAGCATGAGTCAGACGTAACCTTACTCCCACTATTTTTTAACGACTCTCTGGATATAGCTCTCAGATTGACCTTCGATCTGCACAAAGTAGATCCCAGGGTTAAATCTTGAGAAACTAATGCGCTCCAGATTGCTAGCATTCGAAACGTTCTGCTCAAACACAACCGCTCCAACTACATTTACAACGCGCAATCGGAAGTCTGAAGACAAGTCTTCTGGAATTTCAATTGTTAGCTCATCTCCCACAGGATTTGGAAAAACGTCTAGCTGAGTTTGACGAAATGGTCCGTCTTCTGTGCTTGTGATGATAGATGGACAGTCGTACATATTGTCTAGTTGCCCACGTAATTCTCCATCAGGAAAATCTTCGGTGTGAACATTCAAATACACCTCTCCCATTTTGATTTTCATCGTGTTCTCAAGGTCTATTTCAAAATAACTGTAACCGCTACCATTTGAGATTGATGATGTCACATCGTATAGCACAGGTCCATTTTCTCCGATCATTCCATCGTGCAAATGAGCCGCTGTAATCGGACCTGTCAGGTCAGTTGTGGTAAACATCAGGTGCGCATTAGTCGCCCATCTGTCGATCGATAGAATACCTCCACCATACGACATAAGGTCTAGCGACGGATCAACCTGGTTTCCACACATATCAAAAGAATACCCATCTCTAGCCAGTCTGAGATTCTGACCGCGAATTTCACCACTTGGATAGGCCATTGTGTGCACATTGATATAGGTAGTTCCCCAAAGAAGCTCGTCGATCAATCCACTTGTCAAGTCATCACCGGCAACAAATCCCATGATGCGATTTCCCATGATATCGTCTGTCAGATTAACCAATACGCCGCCATTCTCTCCGATCTCTCCGGTGTGAATGTGAGCCATATCGATCATACCGCTCAATTGTGTCACTTGAATGTCGTAGTACAAGGTGTCCCATGTTGGATTCATCCACATGGCTGCTACACCAGCACCATCTTCTTCTACAGCAGGCACTTCTTGAGCTCCATTTAGCCAAGAATCGATCACCAAGGCTTTAGCCCAGTTGAGCTGTCCTCGAATCTCTCCATCCATATTGTCGGCTGTGTGTATGTTCAAGTAAATGTCTCCCGCTATTAATTCAGTCAAGAAATCACTGGGATCTACTTCGGCTACGATAAGATTACCTTCTACCATTGGTGTCAGGTCTGATACAACTGGTCCGTTCATTCCCATAGCACCTAGGTGTAGGTGAGCTCCCATAATCGGACCCGAAAGACCGTCAACCACAACGCGTACCTGGAGCATCGATTGGTTGTTTACCAAAGTGAATACCCCCATACCGCGTGCATCCGTCATTACTTCAGGTACTTCTTGATCTCCGGTTACATCAGCAAGCAATGTCTGGTCGGCTTCGAATAGAATTTGACCCCGAATCTCACCAGCGGGATTGGCATCCGTATGTACATTTACGTAATACCCTCCCGTGATATACTTGTTTAGATCGAAATCAGTGATAAATCCTTGAATCCGGTTTCCTTCCACCATATCTCCGAGGTTGGTAACCACATCACCATTCATTCCCATTTCGCCTTCGTGAATGTGGATTGCTGTGATCGGACCACTTAGCATGTTGACATGGATGTTTACCCAAATCGTATCTCGGGTGGCGTTCAAAAGGAATCCACCAATACCGGAGGCGTCAGTCATAACAGCCGGAACTTCCTGATTGCCGGAAAGTCTTGCGCTGAATAGAAGATTCGGTAAAAAGTTGGGATCGACTGGAACGGTATCGCTCGCTTCTGCGGCTTCACCAGTTTCGTCACCACCTGTTTCTAAAATTGATTCGGGCTGGACTCGTTCGTTGTTTAGCTCATTCAATTCTAGTGTGCTAGCAGCCGTTCCAAAGGCCACTACACTCATTGTAAGAGCTGTAATCGTAATAAGAGTTTTATGTAATAAAGTTTTCATATGTATAGGTTTTTTGTGATTAGAAAAGTGCGAGCGACAGAATTGCCGCCCGCTGGTTTTGGTTCATAGCACTTAAGACTTCGGTAGAAGGACAGTATCAATCACGTGGATTACTCCATTGGATTGGTACACGTCGTAAACCGATATATTCGCAACGTTTCCGTTTTCATCTTTGAGAAGAATGTTGTGCTCTCCATTCATCATGGCCCAAAGCTTTCCGCCACTAACGGTTGATATTTCGTACTTCCCTTTCCCTTGTTTGATGGCTTTGCTCAAGCCGTTGAAGTCCCACTTGCCCGATACGACGTGGTAAGTGAGCACATTGGTTAAGGTTGATTTGTTTTCTGGCTTCAATAGCGTTGAAACAGTACCTTCTGGCAAGTTTTCGAATGCGTCGTTTACCGGAGCAAAAACGGTGAAAGGTCCTTTACCTTGAAGTGTTTCTACCAAACCAGCAGCCTTAACTGCAGCCACCAGTGTGGTATGCGCTTCAGAGTTTACAGCGTTCGATACGATGTCCTTTTTCGGGTACATCGCTTCCCCTCCTACTTCGGTAGTAGATTGGGCTTGTGATACAAAGGCCCATCCGCAAAATGCAAAGGCCACTAGAACTGATTTAATTGATTGTGATCGTAACATGGTTTTCGTTTTAATTGATTTTGGAATACCTACGCCACAGATCCCTGTTTGGATTTTTGAAATCGAAAAAAAATTGATCTTGCTAACAACAAAAGCCGCTAACCACTGAAATACTGAGACTTACAGAAAGAAATTAAATTGTAAGAAAACCCTGATATTGGTCTGGGTGGAAGGAAGATTTAAGGAAAATCAGGATTTAAACGAGACTTAAACCGTGGATTCCGGGCTATACATTCCCGATGGCCACCAAGGCATCGAGATTAGGAGTTGGGCTACCACCTTCATCTTCTAAGGTAATAGCAAAAGCCTGGGCATCTGCCACTTGGTGCGGTACGATTAGTAGTTCATCCACATCGGCGGTTAAGTCAAATACGCCCATATCAGTTGGCTGGCCATCTACAATGGCCCAGAGCTGGTACTGTTTTCCTGTTGGAACTTCCGCCAATGACTCAACTTTCATAAGCACTTCACTCGACTCGGTGTCCCAGAATACACGAACCAGCGCTTCGGGTTGGTTTGGTGTTCCCGGCATATCGATGGCCCGAGTAGATTTACGAGCGAGAACAGTATTGGCGTAGGTGGCCTTTTGGTAGGCGCTATCCGTTTCCGAAAGATCAGACGACAACTGATTCTTTTGCGATTCCACTTCTTTCAAAACATTGCGCGTTTCCGCTAGTTCCGTCTTGAGTGTATCAACCCGACTTGTTGAAACCACATAATAAGCACCGAGACCTAAGAGCAATAAAATTGATGCCGCAACGGCCCAATTGAATTTGGGTTTTGCTTCCTTTTTATGTTTCGGCTTCATGGCTACTACCCGCCCACTTTCTTTCTTATCAGCGTCAGGAACTATTTGTTTTTCACGGGCAATGGCGTCCATGACCCTACCCTTTAACTCCTTCGGTGGATCAACGGCCATCTCACTGGCCATCTTTTCGATAACCTCCTGCTGTTTAAGCAACTCGGTTCTGATTTCCGGATAAATATGAGACATACATTCCACCTCTTGCTTCTCTTGTGGAGAAACCGAGCCCAAGGCATAGCGCTCAATAATGCCAGATGATATGTAATCTTTTATATCCAAAACAACAGTAATGTAAAAACTTTTCTAAGCGACTTAACAGCTGCCCGTATGCGCGTTTTAACCGTTCCAAGCGGCATGTCTAATTCATCAGCGACTTCCTGTTGGGTGTATCCATTGAAATAGATATACTCAACCATTAAGCGATGTTCGTCAGGCAGTTTACCTACTAAATCGCTTAGTCCAATTACCGATGTATTGATGACCGTTTGATGGCCGCGCTGAATATCTACGTTGAAATCTACTTGTTGGATTTCAACCTTACCTTCTTTCTTCAATTTTCGCAGTCGATCGATGGCTGAATTTCGGGCTATATTCAGCATCCAGGTAAAGAACGTCCCCTTTTTTTCATCGAAGGAGTGGATGTTCTTCCACACTTTTACTAAAGCATCTTGGAGCACATCTTCACCTTCACCTTCCGAACGAACGATCTTGCTCACCACACCAAATAGTGCTGAAGCATATGCGTCATATACTTCACCAAAAGCTGCTTCGTCGCCGTTCTTCAGGCGGCTCACCAACAACTTTTCCTTTTGGCGTTGATCGTTCGAATTCATTCACGCCTAAGATAGTCAAACTGGTGGCATATGAATGATAATGACTTGAATGCCTTCTTATATTTGCCTGTTGAATTCAAGATTAGATCCCTTTGAAAACATCTAAGTTGCCAGCCGCAGTATTGCTCTTTATTGCCATTCTATTCGGGGCATGCGGTCAGACCGACAATTCTACCCAACTCAAACACGGGGACCTGCTATTTCAAGATCTGAACTGTGGTGATCTCTGTGATGCGATTGAGTCTGTTACTGAAGGAGTAAATGGAAGAGATTTTTCGCATTGTGCCATGGTGGTGACCATAAACGATACCCTGAAAGTTGTAGAAGCTATCGGGAGCGGGGTTCAAGTGAACACACTCAAAGCCTTCTACGCTCGCAGCGGTGATAGCCTTGGATTGAAGAACATCGTAGTAGCTCGCTTGAAACCTGCCTATAGAAACCTGATAGATAAGGCGAGTGAATTTGCGCTGAGTAAACTAGGCCAAGCCTATGACGACACCTATGTTCTGGACAATGATAAATGGTATTGCAGTGAACTCCTTTACGAAAGCTACAGAGTTGCTAGCGATGATGAAGCCTTTTTTGAAGTCTCGGCGATGACCTTCAAAGAGCCAAATAGTGACGAATTCTTCCCGGCGTGGATTGAATATTTTAATGACTTGGGTGAAGAAATTCCTGAAGGAGAGCCAGGCCTAAACCCGGGTTCAATTTCAAGGTCTGAAAAAATTGAGATACTCTAGAGCGGAATCAGTCATTCCTAATCCCAGCACCATTTAATCAAACTTTAACATTTAATTAGTTGCATACGCAACTATCTCCATTAAATTTGCGGCAAAATTCCGCTGATGGAAAAAGAATGTGAATCAAATTACACGGAGTACGGTATAGTGCCGACACTCGGAAAAACGGTGAAATGCATTGACATCTATGTCAACCACCAGCTGAGAGAGTTTGGAATTGACTTGACCAAAAAGCAGCTCCTTGTACTCAAGAAATTAATAGAAAACGGGCCCCTTCCCCAAGGCGACCTTGCCTTTGTAACTGATCGCGACAAAGCGTCTCTAGCTAGATTTATAAACACTTTGGAGAAGAAGAATCTCGTCGCTAGGATTCCCTCGTCAACAGATAAGCGCATAAACATTGTCCATCTCACCAAACACGGTGAGAAAGTATTTAACGAGACAGAGCCACTGTTCAAGAAATTGGCACAAAAAATTCAGGCTGGTATCCCTGAAGAAGAATTGGAGCAAGCCACACGCACTATTCTCAAGATCAAAGAAAACGTCGAATCTCTAAAAAGTAGTTGCATAAGCAACTAAGCTTTCTATGAAAAGAAAAATTATAATCGTTGCCGCTAGTATTCTCATCCTTGTGATTGGGTTTACCGTCTCAAACATCTTGAAATCGAGTAAAAAGGCACCGCCAAAATCAAACGGTGCGCAGATCTCTTCTGTTTTTACACAAAAAGTTTCAAACGGGACAGTTCCGATTCAACTTTCGGTAACAGGAAGCCTCGAAGCTAAAAACAGAGTAGAGATTTTTGCAGAAGTACAGGGTGTTATGACTTCTCCAGCTGGCAGTTTTAAGGAAGGTATGACCTACAAAAAAGGAAGTACACTCGTTTCGATTGATTCTGATGTGTACCACGCCAGCCTGATGTCGCAGAAGAGTAGCCTTCAGAACTTGATCACCGCGGCTCTGGCTGACATCCGCTTGGACTACCCAGATGCTTTCGACAAGTGGAATAAGTTTCTCACTCAGCTCAATGTAAACCAACCACTTCCACCCCTACCAGAAACGGAAACAGAGAAGGAGAAAATGTTTATCACCGGACGGAATATTTATTCCACCTATTACTCCGTTCACAACATGGAGCTGACCCTTGCGAAGTACAATATCACGGCTCCTTTTGATGGTGTTTTGGTAGAAGCGCTTGTAACTCCCGGATCCCTTATCAGAACAGGACAAAAATTGGGTACGTTCATTCAGCCCACCTATTTTGAAGTGGAAGCTCCCGTGAGCACGAGTATGGTTAAATTCTTGAAAACAGGGGCAACATGTGACTGTTCATTCCACAACTAATCCCGATCAAACCTGGGATGGGGAAATCACGCGAATTAATCGAAAAGTGAATACCGGAAACTCAGACCACGAATATTTACATACATGTGAATGGTGAAGATTTGGAAGAAGGCATGTTTGTCAATACGAGCATTAAAGCAACGGAAATCGAAAACGCCTACGAACTCAGTCGCAGTGTGGTGTTTGATACAGATAAAGTCTTTGTTGTCGAAGATTCGGCCTTGGTTCAGAAGACCATCACCCCAGTTTACTACAATGAAAAGTCAGTGGTGATTAGAGGACTTAAGGATGGTGACCAAACGCTTTCAAAACTACCTACAGCTGCCTATTCGGGTATGAAGGTTAAGGTAATAAGTGAATAATAACAAACAGTAAAAGTCACCCAAACGCTAAAAATCAGAACTTCATATGAAGTCAATTATATCTCATTTCATTAAGTACCCCATCGCGGTCAATGTCATCATTCTTGCCTTGGTGATTTTGGGAGCGGCCGGTATGCTTTCTCTGAAGTCCAGCTTCTTTCCGCTTCAGGATTCGAAGTTTATAGACATCACCATCGCCTACCCCGGTGCTTCTCCACAAGAAATGGAAGAAGGTGTGGTCTTAAAAATCGAAGACAACCTGCGGGGCATCGTCGGAATTGATCGTTTCACATCGGCTTCATCAGAAAATACAGCGAGTATTTCGGTAGAAGCTGTCAAAGGCTATGATATTGACATCCTGCTCGCGGATGTCAAGAACGCTGTAGACAAGGTTCCATCCTTCCCTAGTGAGATGGAACCGCCCGTGGTTTCCAAAAACGAAAACCTGAATGTGGCGATTGAAATGGAATTGAGTGGAAAGGACATCACCTTGAAAACACTCAAGACTATCTCCCGAGAAGTTGAGAACGACCTTCGAGGACTTGATGGCGTTTCGCAGCTCACGATAACCGGTTTTCCCGATGAAGAGATCACCGTGGCTGTCAATGAAGAAACACTTCGTTCATATGGCTTGACTTTCACCGATGTGGCCAATGCGGTAGCCAACAACAATATTCTGGTTACCGGTGGAGCGATTAAAACCGAAGCTCAGGAGTATTTGATTCGCGTCAACAACCGTTCCTACTATGGAAAGGAGCTCAATAACACCATTCTAAAGACCGAAGAAAACGGGGCGATTGTCAGGTTGGAAGATGTGGCCAAAACGATCGATGGTTGGTCAGAGACTCCTGATAGGATTTACTACAACGATCAGTCTTCAATTTCATTCCAGATCAGTACCACCAACAATGAAGACTTGGTAGAAGCGGCAGCGAAGGTTACCGCGTATGCGGAGACCTTTAACCAAAAGCACCAAAATATTCAGCTGAATATCACTAATGACCGTTCTCAGACCATCGTAGAGCGAACTGAGCTTCTGCTCACGAACGGCCTGCAGGGAATTGCCTTGGTTTTGTTCTTCCTTTCATTGTTTTTGAGACCGAGACTGGCGGCGTGGGTAGCTTTCGGAATCCCCATTTCGTTTATGGGGATGTTTATGGTGGCTTCCTACTTCGATGTCACGATCAACGTTCTCTCTCTATTTGGAATGATCATTGTTATCGGAATTCTGGTAGATGACGGAATCGTCATCGCCGAAAACATATTCCACCACCACGAGAAAGGAAAGTCTCGAATTCGTGCGGCTATTGATGGAACGATGGAAGTGGTACCGGCTATCACATCGGCCATTATCACCACTGTGGTAGCTTTCTCCACCTTCTTCTATTTGGATGGAAGGCTTGGTGAATTCTTCAGCGAGGTATCGGTTGTCGTTATCCTGACGCTTTTGTTTTCGCTCTTTGAAGCACTGGTTATCCTTCCTGCTCACATTTCCCACTCCAAAGCACTATCGAGTGAGCAGAAAACATACTGGTTTAATGCAAAGGCTACCACGTTTCTAAACTACCTAAGGGATAAGCTGTACAGTCCGGCTCTCCATTTTTTCATGGAAAACAAAATCATGGGATTCAGTATTCTCATTGCGTTTTTTGTGATCACGACTGGTGCCATCCAGGGTGGAATCATTCGAACTACTTTCTTCCCCGTTATCGCTTCCGATCAGGTGAATGTGACGCTCAAAATGCCACAGGGAATAAACCCGGAAGTGACCGACTTAATTATTTCTGAGATTGAAGCTGCGGCAGTTGAAGTCAACAAGGAATATACGGCCAAACAGACAGGCGAGAAACAAGTCTTCCAGAGCATCATCAAGCGAATAGGTCCTGGAACGGCTAATGCATCTTTGAAGATCAATTTATTGCCTGGAGAAGAGCGGGATTTTACGGCATCTGAAATTGCGCAATCCATCGCTCAAGCTAGTAAAGAGTACCCTTCGGCCGAGAGTTTGATAATCGATGCGGGATCTAGTTTTGGTGGAAAACCAGTATCGGTTTCCTTGCTGGGTAGCAATATCAAAGAACTGAAAGCCGCCAAAACCGAACTCAAAGACCAGCTAAAGCAAAATGCCTTGCTACGGGACATTAGCGACAATGATCCCGCTGGGATAAACGAGATTAATCTCGAGTTGAAGGACAAAGCTTACCTGCTGGGCTTCACATTGAATGATGTGATTAGTCAGGTGAGAGCCGGGTTTAACGGTCTTCAGGTACAGCGATTTCAGCGTGGTCAGGATGAAATCATAGTCTGGGTTCGTTACGAAAGAGAAGGTCGTTCTTCCATTCTCAACCTCGATAATATGCGCATAGTGAGTCCGAGTGGAGCAAGGGTGCCCTTGAGTGAGATTGCGACTTATAAAATTGCCAGAGGCGAAATTACCATCAACCACCTCAACGGAAAGCGTGAAATTAAGGTTGAAGCCGATTTGAAGAATCCGAAAGACAGCTCAACGGATATCATTCAAGACATCCGCGCGAATATCCTTCCAGACATTCTCGCAAAATATCCATCTGTTTCCACCTTATTCGAAGGGCAAAACCGGGAGGCTAGCAAGGTCACAAAATCAGCAGGTAAGGTATTCCCAATAATTATCTTCCTGATTCTGGTCATTATCGGATTCACCTTCAGATCGTATATCCAACCCATCATCTTATTGGTTATGATTCCCTTCAGCATTATCGGTGTAGCCTGGGGTCACTGGGTTCACGACTTTCCGATAAATGTGCTTTCACTGCTTGGAATCATTGCCCTGATTGGTATTGTGGTGAACGATGGGCTCGTTCTGATCAGCAAGTTTAACAGCTACTTGCAGGAAGGGTTAAAATTTGACGATGCCATCATCCAGGCTGGTAAATCCAGGTTTCGAGCCATCTTCCTGACATCAATTACGACCAT
Source organism: Cryomorpha sp. (assembly GCA_965230375.1). Classification (GTDB taxonomy): domain Bacteria; phylum Bacteroidota; class Bacteroidia; order Flavobacteriales_D; family Cryomorphaceae; genus CBDDKU01. The sequence goes on along the minus strand of CBDDKU010000006.1, from coordinate 308,301 downwards.
CGCTGGTCTTTCCCCTCTGATCTTGGAAAAGAGCAGGCAGGCGCAGTTTCTTATCCCGATGGCAATCGCCATTGCTTATGGAATTGCAATAGCCACGGTTTTGACGCTCATCATGCTCCCGATGCTCCTGTCGGTGGCCAATGATATCAAGGTCTACACACTTTGGCTCTGGGAAGGGAAAAAGCCTTCCAAAGAATCAGTTGAACCAGCAATTGAAGAATTACGCGAACTCGATGAATCAACACATTAAGATTGAAATCATGTTGAACGAAATTAGAAATAAGCGAACGCCGTTTTTATCCAAATTGGTGTTGGAAGTACTGACAATTCTCGTGCTATGTACGACAGCAGTCACTGCACAAGGTCAGGAAATGCTCTCCCGACAGGCAGCACTTGAACTCACCTTGGAGCACAACTACGACATTAAAGTAGCTAACAAGGATGTAGAAGTAGCTAACAATAACCAGAGCATGATGAATAGCGGCTATCTGCCAACGGTTTTCGCTACGGGAAATGCTGGAATAACCGGCTATCAAGGAGAAAACCAAACAGTGAATGGGGACATTAGCTACGATGCTACTGAAGCGTACAACTACGGCGCTTCTGTGGGTGTGGAGTACTTAATCTTCAACGGGTTTGGACGTGAGTACAACTACGAGCAGCTCAAGATGAATTACCAGCTATCAGAATTGCAAGCCAGACAGATCATCGAAAACACCGTATTGGAATTGGCCAACGCCTACTTTCTGATGGCTCAACTTACCGAAGGAGTTGATAATTTTAGAAATGCGCTTAGCATCTCTTCTACCCGACTACAGCGGGCCAAGTATAGCTTTGAGTACGGGCAGTCAACTCAAATAGATGTGCTCAATGCCCAGGTAGATGTCAACAACGACAGCATTAATCTGCTCAATACCATTCAGCAACTCGAAAATGCCCAGCGAAACTTGAACCTGATTATGGGTAGAGACATCGAAACCGAATTTGCCGTGGATACGAATGTCACTTTCTCACTTCCCGGTACCAAAGAAGACCTGGTCAATCAGGCCTATGAGCGAAACGTCCTTATCCAGCAAACCAATAGCCAATTGCGCAACAGTGAGTTTGCCTTAAAGGCCAGGCAGGCTGGATGGTTCCCTGCGGTTTCTGTGAATGCCGGATATGACTACGCCGGAAATCAAAACCCAGCCGGAGCATTCGTTACTGGAAGCTACAATCATGGCCCACAGGCTGGTCTAACACTCAGCTGGAACATTTTTGATGGTGGAACCACTTGGGTGCAAAGTCAGAATGCCAAAATCGAGATTGAGCGTCAAGAGATCTTAAAAGAACAAACGACCTTTTCGATACAACGCGATGTGCTCAATGCCTATGCGACTTACCAAAATGCTTTGTTTGTGCTTGAAGCCGAAAAAGACAATCTCAATACGGCGACAAAAAATTTCGACCGGAGTGATGACTTGTACAAGCAAGGGCAAATCTCTTCGATTGAATTCCGTCAGGCTCAACTGAATCTTCGGAATGCGCAGAACAACTACAGTATCGCAAAGTACAATGCCAAGTACGAAGAACTCGTTCTGAAGCAGCTAGCCGGGATACTGCTGAATGAATAATACCTGTTTTCCTTCAGCCGCATCTCTTATCTCGTATATTTAGTCTGAAGCTCATTGATCTAATTGCGGATCTGAGGCTTCGCTAAACAAACGAGCATGAATTTTAAGCACTTTCTGACGTTGGTGATGTGGGTTCTCACGTCCTTATTATTAACCAATTGCCGTGAAATTGACCGGACCATTTTAGACATTGACCCAGATGAAGCCAAAATACTTCAGGAATTTGAAGACTTAGGTCCAGCACATCGCGAGCGCATCAGCCCGGATGGTGAGCCCTGGAGAGAGATTATCACTTTGTTTGACCTTCGTCTCCAAAGAAACGGGTGAGCCTTTTCAGAATCAGGAGATCAAACTATATCACACATCTGCAGCGGGAGAATATGAGCCGAGAATAGCCAATGACGAAACCACAGCTCGCCTAAACGGAAGTGCTATAACAAATGCTGACGGAAAGATTTTCGTCCAAACGATTCTTCCCGGCGACTATGGCAGCTCACCCGATAATCGACACATTCATACAACAGTGTCAGGAGCTAAGCCTGAAGCTTACGACATTCACTTTAAGCAATACACTGGTGGAATGGGATTAAACTTTATATCGGGAAGTGATCAACATTTTCTTGCAGACCTAAAACACTCAGAAGACAGCACTCTGGTAGCATTCTTAACGATTGAACTCAAAAACGTTCAAGACGACAATTAATCGAAGTGTTGTGGTGTGGAGCTGAAAAAAGAAAAGTCTTTCGGATCAATGTTATTGGTTCAAAAGAATTTAAGCGTCAAAACAATAGCGTTAAATACTGCTTGTAATGACGTAGCTGGGCAGCTGTAACTCCTGGATCGTTGAGAATTTTCGAAACTAGAAATCCACCTTCAAAGATTACAGTAAACTGATCAGCGAGAGATGTTATATCAATTTCCACCTTCATTTCACGTTCCAACAACACTTTATTTAATAGTTCAACGAGAGCTTGGCGCCACAACAATACCGTTTCTGAGATGATTTGCAGGGTTTCGTCTTCAAATTGACTCGACTCATGTGTATAAGATGCGTAAAGACAACTAGGTGGTTCACTCACATTGTCCATCATATCAATGAACTCCTGTACAAAAGCCAACAACCTTTTTAAAGGATCACTCTCGAGGTGTTCTGTTTTGCTCAAGGCTGAATTCAAGTGAGCCATATCATCCTTAGCGAAGTCTTCAATTAATACCTGAGCAAGGGTGTTCTTAGACTTGAAGTGATAAAAAAAAGCGCCCTTCGTTATCCCGGTCTTCTCCAGTATTTGATCAATACTAGTTCCTGAGAATCCATTCTTAAACACAAGTTCCTTTGATTCTGCGAGTATTCTGTCTCGTGTGGGTTTGCCATTTCTTGCCATAGGTCAAAGATAATTAATTATACCAACTAGTCTGTTTCTCAAAAAAGAATTTATATTTGCACCAACTAGTCTGTTAAACAAACACTAAACAAATGAAATCTCTTTTATTATCACTACCCAGTCCTTTGGACATTCTTATGGATCCTATTTCCCTTATTATTCTCTCAATTTATGCCGGATTAATGATTTGGGAATGGGCAGCACCAGCCCGCAAGTTACCTCTTGTGCCTTACTGGAAATTAAAAGGAATGATCTCCTTCTTTACTTTCTTTTTTATCTCATCTTACTTACCAATATTGGTAGACCCTATCATTTCACAACACATGCTCTTTGATCTTTCAGGACTTGGAACTCTAGGAGGAATCATCATAGGGGTACTAGGCTATCAGCTGGTTTTCTACATCTACCATCGCAGCGTTCACAAGTACAATATACTTTGGAGAACATTTCATCAAATGCACCACAGTGCTGAGCGTTTAGACACTTACGGAGCCTTCTTTTTTAGCCCGGCAGAGATGATATCATTCACCTTTCTGGGAAGCTTTGTATTTGCCTTCCTTATTGGTTTGTCACCACAAGCTATTACAGCTGTTATTCTTCTTCTCAATTTCTTCTCAATATTTCAGCATGCAAACATTCGCACTCCAAGGTGGCTTGGATACATTATTCAGCGACCCGAAAGCCATTCAGTTCATCACGGTAAGGGAATACACAAAAGCAACTACAGTGACCTTCCAATCTGGGATATTCTTTTTGACACATTCTACAACCCCGAAGAGTATGAAAACGAGAATGGCTTTTACAATGGAGCATCAAGCCGCCTGAAAGACATGATATTGATGAAGGATATCTCGGAAGATCAGAAAGTTGCAACTAGCAGCTAACTACTATGAAAGCGCAAAAAGAAACGGGAACGAAAAAGGAAATTCTGCGAATGAATCCTAAGCGCGTTCCTGCTCCGGTTGGGGAGTACTCTCATCTCACCATCATTCCAAGAAGTTCAGATATCTACGCTTTTTCCGGGCAAATTGGAATTGATGATAATGGGAACATACCGGACGAATTTAATCGTCAGGTAAAAAATACATTTGACAACATCAAGGGCATACTCGATAGTCAAAACCTGAATTCTGAACATGTTATCAAAGTCAACATTTGGTCAACAGAAGACATCGATTGGGACTATTTCAACCAGGAATGGAAATCACTCTTTGGTGATTCCTTTCCATCTATGACTGTGGCCTACGTTTCAGCACTTGGCCTTCCAGAAATCAAAGTTGAAATTGAAATCTGGGCAGCTAGCGTGGATACTGTTGGGTGAATCGCAATAAAAAAACGCCAACTCAAACTGAGTTGGCGTTTTTCATTAAACGAAAACAAAGGAAATTAATGAATCAACTTACCCGTGTACGTTTCGCCATTCTTATCGGCAATTTGGACGATATAGACTCCTTTTGGCAAATGAGCGATGTTTATCTTTTGAACCATTGGGTTGTTCTGACTCAGCACCTGCTTTCCAGCAATGTTAAACATGCGCAATTCGAAAAGCTCGAATGGTGCTTCAACTGTAAAGCTTTCCTGAGCTGGGTTCGGAAAAATGGTTACCAACCCTTCTGCAAAAGAAAGGTTCGAAACGCTGTTGGCTTCATCGAAGGTAAACCTAGTTAAGTACATATCGTATTGACCATTAGATGTGGCAATTATCGCTTCACTAGATGGGTCGAGGTCAACAGAACCGCGATAATTACCCATAAGGGTGTATGATCCATCAGCGTGAACTTCATGCGTTGTTGACGTCTGAGCGTCATTTCCGAATACTACTGCATGACCTATGTACTCACCATCTGGGTCGATTTTGAGTAAATAGTGATCAGCAATTCCTTGGGCTTCTTCCCACACTTCTTCATTCCCCGGATTCATATCAGTAGTACCGTAAAAATTACCAGAGACAGTAATATTTCCTTCTCCATCAATTCTCAGTTCGTGCATTTCTTCGATGCTGGTGTCACTTTCACCACCCACTAAAAAGCCGTATTCTAACTCATGATCAAGGCTGTATTTAGCAAGCATACCATCTACGCCTTCAACAGTAGTCAGCTCAAAGACATCATCTCCAGGATCTATATCTACCGTCAGGTTGATTCCTCCGCAGATGTAATAACTATCACCCACTACCAAAATGTCACTAAGACCTTCGAGTCCACTGCTACCCATGGTAAATCCTGAAATGTAATTCCCCTCGGGATCCAATTTTACAACATAGATATCTCTTCCTCCTGCGCTCTGGTAGATAACCTCGTTATCTTCTGATGGATCTAGGTCTATAGACTCTCGGAAATAACCTCCTAAATAAATGTTTCCATCTTCGTCAAAATCAATTGAGCTCACTTCACCATGTCCTGTGCTCGCCAATGTTTTGGCCCAGATATAGTTTCCTTCGGTATCAAGTTTTACCAGGAACGGATTGAAGTCTTGACCATCGTCATTTGAAAAGCGAATGTCTTCACCTTCATCAGATGGATCGAAATCTGCGTACTGGTATCTCCCACCGATATATACATTGTCTTCATCATCAACCATAAGAGCTGCACCATCTTCAGCTGCAGCCCCAGTAGGATTACTAATTTGCTTTGCCCAAAGGAGTAATCCATCAGAGTCGAGCTTTAGGATGAAACAATCTCTCGATAAGAATGGTGACGTTTGCTCAAGTAGATACTCACCTTCACCTGGGTCGGCATCAAAGGCCAACGGTCCGGCTCCTTGAAAATATCCCATGATTAAGATCTCACCTACCGAATTCTCGACAACTTGTAGCGCGGCGTTATCAGCATTTCCGCCAAATGATCGAATCCATTGTGGCTCTCCATCGGCGCTGATTTTTCCGAGGTATGCGTCTACATTCCCCCCTTCATAGGTAATGCTCGTATCTCCGAAATCCATAGTAACAGCATACATACCTGTTACCAGAAAATCCCCATCTGCTGATAGATGCGAGTCGTGCTGAGAGTCAATAGCCGTACTTCCATAAGAATACGACCACTGATACACCTGAGCCAAACTGAGTTGGGCAAGCAAAGAAGCTGCAAGCGATGCAAAAATTATCTTTTTCATGATTTTTAGTTTTTAAAAGAGAATAGCCTCTACTCGACTTGAGTAGAGGCTCTCCTTTCTTTTGAGTTTTTAATTCTTCGCAATACGGATGATACCGGTTCTGTCACCCGCTTTTACCTTGATCAGGTAGACGCCTTCTGTCAACGACTCCAGATCAACAACGGTGGACTGAAGGTTAGGGTTGGCCTGTAAGACAACTGATCCGAGAATGTTGTACACTGTGAGTTCTGTGATCAGATCATCAGCTGAAACACGGACAATGTCAGCAGTGGGATTAGGATAGGCGCTCAATCCAAGAACTTCTGCATCTTCCAAAGAGTTTGTTACATCTGGGTACACAAACAATTCGAAATCGGCTGGCTCCAAAGAATGAATATCGATGTAGTAGGTCACTCCAGCTTCTACAGAAAAAGCGATCTCATCAACGTTGTTACATTCAGTCAACCCTTCGATTGGCGTTAAACCCGTTTCACAATCGCCTGCATAAACCTGATAGTAGCTATCTTCTGTCAGGCTGGTTAGATTTACATAGTACAAGCCCGTTTCTTCTGGTGTAAATGTGTACCAAACCGAAGAGAAGATCTCTGCGGCACAACCATCAGCCGAGTAGAATGCATTTTGGGTTGAACCCTGAACAGCATTATCGCCGTTCTCATCTGCAGATTCCACTACAACTTGTGCATCAGCACACTCATTGTTATCAGCGGGCATAAATGGCTTTGCACAGAGATCATATGGAATACCAACTGCAGTGGTATTGCTTCCGATCATCACGTAATACGTTTCGCTTCCGTTCAAGAACGAAACCACATTCGTATCGGCACAAAGTTCAGAAATAGCCGTCAAATTATCACATGAACCGCTGTACAAGGTCAAGCTGTTAGTTACGGTGTCGTTTTCGCTCACGTTAAATTCAAAGTATCCATCTGAATCTGGTGTGAATGCATACCAAACATCACGCGTTCCGGTACAGGCATTGTTTTCAGAAATTGTTGCTCCTGCGGTAGTACCCATTACCATATTGTCGCAGTCTTCGTTAGAAAGTGGCAACACAAATGCGTCAGCACAAAGGTCATTTTCAGGAACTGGTACTGGTACGATAGTCGGGTCTGGGTAAATAAACACATCAAAATCTGCCGGGTTAGATGAGTGTCCGCTCAGGTAGTATGTCACTCCTGCTTCGAGTACCACATCATGCAAGCCCGTGTTAAAGCAACTTGTAAATTCTGGTAGGGTTGTTAATCCAGCACAATCTCCAGAATACATCTGAAAGTAGGCCGTACCCATTGTACTTTCAAAGTTTACGTGGTAGAGTCCGTCGTACATTGGTGTGAATGTGTACCAAACCGACTCGTTTGCAGAGCTAGCACATCCCTCTGGAGAGTAGAGCGCATCGGTTGTTGTTCCCGATGTTGTGTTTTCTCCATCAGAATCTGGAGATTCGATAATCACATCTGCATCAGCACAGTCGTTGTTTGCAACTGGTACAAATAAGTAAACACAAAGATCAAAATCGATGCCTGGGTTAGATGCATTGCTTCGAACCATGATCGTATAGGTCTCTCCCGCGTTCATTGCAGCGTTGCTCGAACCTGAAGTAAAACACGAAGTTGAAATCGGTGTCAAAGTACCGCAAGTTCCACTGTACACGTAGTGATAAAGCCCGGTCGTGTTCTCAGTGGTCACATTGATGATGTAGTCTCCAGATTCTGCTGGAGTAAATGTGTACCATACATCATTGTATGCACCACTACAGCTGTTCTCGTCGGAGAGGGTTGCAGAAATAGTCGTCCCCGACACAGCATTTTCGCAGGCATTAGTTTCTGATACTGTAATTGCTTCAGCATTGGCACATTCGTCATTTGCTGGTGCAGCAGGTGCTGTACTCACACAGATATCAAAATTCTGTCCGTTAGCAGCGTTTGCGCTGTATGCACGCACATAGTACGTTTCTCCAATATTAAGTCCTGTAAAAGAACCAAATCCATTGTTACTCGTGTTACAAGCCACGCTCGTGAGCGTACCACAATCACCTTCGAGAAGCTCATAGTAGATCGTTGCATTGTTTCCAACTACAACTTCTGCGTTCAATATCTGAATGATGTGATTCGCATCCGTAGCAACAAACTGGAACCAAACATCATTTGTTGTGGCAGAACAATCGCTGAGATTTTCATCTGACTCTGTGGCTGCGACAGTAGTTGCTGCAGTTACTGTTTCGCAATCATATCCCGTGTTTACGGTCACCAGAGTTGCATCAGCACAGAAGTCATTTGCCGGTGGGCAATAAAACACAGTAGAATCTGAAATAACACAAGAGTTGTCCTGATCATTGGTAACAGTAAACATCACTTGAGTAGCACTTGGGTAAGGACCAAATGTGGTAACTCCTAGTTCATCTACCATTACAGCATCCGAACCTTGATCATCAGTGATGGTAAGTGATGTAGCACTTCCAAGTGAAGTAATATCAACATTCACTTCGAATTCATTTGTTTCACAAACACCAACGCTTGTCAGCTCCATTGCAGGAATGATGCACGAGTTTTGCTCAATACTAAATGTATAGTCAGAGCTAACGCTACCGGTATTAGCTACGAAGAAGTAGTATGTAGTACCAGCTTCCAAAATGATGTTTTCAAGTAACACATCATCGAGCGAATTGCTTGAGTCGCCGTATCCATAGCACGAGGGTCCATCTTCAGGACAACCGTCCATAATGTGAAGCGTGGTGCGCGAGTTTAGGATGTTCGTAACAGACACATCTACCGAAATGATTTCTGATGGTGTCAAAGTGTATACAACTTCTCTTCCGCTAATTGTAAAGTTTCCACCACATGGAGTTGTCGAGTGCAAGTCTTCGTACAGAGCGGTAGAATCGTCAGTGGTGTAGTTTAGATCAGAAGGATCAATTACGATGGTGTTATCACAGCTCGACCCTGGCAGCGGTGCCAATCGGGTGGTGAATGAATTCTCTACACAATCGCCTTCACTGTCGCCAAAACTATTGTAAGGAAGGATGGTCACGTAATAAGTAGTCTCGTACTCTAGTGCGGTCGCAAATGAGTACGTATTCACGTTTCCTACATCTTCTGTATCAACCACATCTGTACCACCAGCAGTTGTTCCCACAGACAGTTTATATCCTGACGGAAGACCATTTGCATTGCTCCATGCTAGCTCAGTATCAAGCTCAACATTGTCAGAACCATTTTCAGGCAAGGTGAGAACGGCATCACAAGCAGGCTCTTGAGTAGCTGTTTGAGCTATGCTGATATTGTCGATGTAGCACTGCCAGTTTCCGTTTTGGTGAGCAGTAACGAATCGCGCTTGAAAATCAGTACCCGATGGAAGCAAATCACTTTCTATCGTGTATGTCTTTGTTGTACAGTCGGTACCAGCATCGTAATTAGACTCATCGAGGGTAACAATGTTTGTCCAATCTGTACCATTTGTTGTGTACTCGAAGGTCAATGTACCCCAGTTTTCAGGCGCAGCTGTCTCACCTCCGAAAAAGGAGAATGATGATACTTTATAGTCAAAGCTGATTTCCAGGTCAGTTGCATTCGATGCATCTGCTAGATATGGAGTTGTGAGACTTCCTGCAGTTGGTTGTCCTGCGGTCACATTGTCGTAAAAACTAGTGTTTTCACAAGATCGTACTCCAATGCTCGTGAATCCTTCAGCAGACCAACCAAATGGCGGTGCGCCTTGAGCATTGTCAAAATTTTCAATAATCCCTATTTGAGCGATCGAGTACGTCGATGCAAATAGGAACAATAGCATGTAAATGTTCTTCATTAGGGTTAAATATTTAATCTGATTTTGGAAGGCATTTTGGAGTGTTTGCCTGACCCCTTGTTTCATCCGCTTTGAAAAAAGCCACTCGAAAATCACGACAAACACCCCACTAAAAACCAACTCTTAAAAGCGCAGCGAATTTATCCCACAGATACTGCAAGTCACGTTAATTCACACCTACAGGTGTTTGGATTCACTAAATCCACACAAATTTTAAAGGGTTTTATGCCCCATTTTGGGATTTTATAAACGCGCTAGGGGTTTGGCCGTTGAATCTTTTGAAGGCCGCGTTGAATGAAGAACGATTTGAAAAACCGCATTTCCCCGAAAGAGCATCGAGGGTGAGTTGATGTGTTTCGCCCTTTTTTACCAATTCTTCAAATTCTTTCACTCGGTGATAATTGAGCCACTGATTGAAATTGGTATTAAAACCCGAGTTAACGGCTGGGGAAATTTTATAGACCGGAATGCCCGAATCGTTGCTCAGATCATTGATGGTATACCCCGAATTCAAAAAGGGTTTGTTTGATTTCATGAAATCTTCCAATTGAACGAACGTATCATTCAGCCCACGAGGATCTGTATTCTCCTTCCCTTCTGATTCTTTGACCGGGGATTTCACCAATTCATTCTCCCAGAAGAACCCGTACCAATACTTAGGGTGAAACGCCAAGAATAGTCCGAGCAAAATATGGGTCAGGGCTATGGTCGTATTCTGGAATTTGATATTGTACACGGAACCTGCTTTAAAAAGCTTCATAAACCCAGGTATGAAAGAAACCGCATAGAACACTCCAATGGCCATAATCAAAATGAGAATATCACGGTTTGCCCCCTTTAAGCTTCTATGGAAGATCACTCTGTTTATCCAAACCAATCTAAAAGTCAAAAGCAATATTAAAAGCGACCAAAACTGTCTGGCGTAAAATTGAAACCAGGCTGAAGTGAGCCATCCTTCTGAAAAAGCAAAATGCCCTAGATTCATTTGCTCAGCCCGAATAATCTCGAGTTTTTCTTCAGCACTGATCAAAAAGTATGGAAAGAAGTCGATCAGATAGAACAGGGCTGGCAAAAACAAGATCCAATCGTATCGCTTAATCTTCTTGTCGCGGTAGAAGATGAAACGCGTAAAAAGGTAGAAGAAAGGAATCGTGAAAAAGGCAAAGAAATTTCCCGTTCTGGAAAAATGCGGGTATACCAATATATAATTGGTCTCGTATAGGATAGCCATGATCATGGCATACCAAAGTGAGAGAATTGACAGTCCTAATAGCCAGTTCGCACTGTTGTGACGCTGAGGATAAAAGAGTAAAACAAGGATGACTAAAATCCCAGCAATTACTCCTGCGTATTGAAGAAATTCATACATGTTTATTCTACCTAATTATCAGAGCCGACATATCAACAATCTGACTTTCTAACAAGAATAGGAAGGTACAACCAATTTGCTTAGGTCTAGGAAAGCTCATTCAATCACCTTTTCTAAGCTCCAATAGGTGATTTCAGGTGGGCCCATCAAGAAATCTCTTGAAGATGTCATAAAGGCTTGAAGGTGTTGTGTATTCATATGGTCGCCCTTGTAATAATCAAGGTCTTCCCACTCTTCGTAAAACAGAAGATTGGATGGATCATTTGGATCAATGTGTACATGAATGTCAACAAAATGGGGCTCTTTCTTAACTTCTTCAAGCATCGAAAGCATGGCAGAAATAGCTTGATCGCTTTTTCCATGCTGAGCTTTGAATTTCAGGACAATAAAGGCGCTATCGCTCTTTTGAGTGCTTGATTTGTTTTCTTCAGAACAGCCAGCCAACGCAAAAGCAATTGCAAGAAATAATATCCACGGATTCTTGATGGGTGATTTCATTAGGGTGTGGTTTTGGTTTATCCATATAAGGTAGAGATTCTTCAACAAATTATATTCTCCGACTATTTGCCAGTAGACTTCATAAAGATTAACATCGTCACTTTACCACTACTAGAAACGATAGTTGTACCCAACTCTCGCTCTAAACTCACTGTACGAGTATCCACCAGAACTCACTGTGTGATCAGCTCTCAGAGAGAACCTATGTCTCTTTTTCAGTTGATAGGCCATTGAGAGTGAAGTGCGCCAGACAAGCTGATCGTCACGCGCATCGGCAATTTCAAAATTGGGAAATGCGGAAAAATTTCCACTGAACTTTTTATTCTTGCTTCTGTAGTTCAATCGGGCACCTGGATTTATTCGCCAAGTAGTAATGGTCTCTATAATCACAAACCTGCTCACGCCCAATTCGGGAACGACCGACCACAAATTTTTCTTTCCCAACGGAACCGTGTATGATCCTCGAAAAGTAAGGTTGGAGTAAGGCGTTTGATCAAAAACTAAATCTCTTCTTTGCATAGCTAGCAACTGAATTGAATAGTGGTTTTCGCCTGTGGCTCTCAGCTTATTAAACCTGGCGGTTCCCTGAAGCGTATTTTGCTGAAAATCGAACAAACCGCTCAGCGAATCTACCGTTGAGTTTTGTTTGGAAGAGAAAAAAGACCCGTTTAAACTGGCCGTCCAAGATCGCTTCTGAGTCCACTCTGCCTGGGCATTAATAAACTGACGTTTGTTCTCGGAGAGCTTGGTCTCGAAAACGTTGTTGTTTTCTTGTCTCCAGTTTGCATTAACACGAAGTCGTTTATCCAAAAGTCTTACGTTTCCCCCAAAACCTATTCGCTGAATATCGCTCTGATTGAAATAAGCCCCCATACTTTGAAATCCGGGTTGAACCATCCGATACTCTCCATTCACCTGCCATAGGCTGCTCCGGTATTCCGCCGATGCCAGAAACGCCGTGAGGTATTGACTCGAGATCTTAGGTTCGAATATTCCATCAACTATGTTTTGTCCAAAATATGGTTCTGTATCTACCAATGGGCTTCGCGTGTCCTGAGTATAAGCACTCAAAGCTCCACTAATTGTGATGTTTAATTTTTCAGCTATTGTTTGATCAATATGAATTCCCATTACGACGTTTTCTTCGGGGTAAACACCCAAAGAATCTTTAACCATGCTAGCTTGCGATTCTTCGTCCCAACCTTTGATGAATATAAAGTCTACAAATCGCTCTTCACTTCCAAAACCGAGCTTAGTGAGTACGGCCATTCTTCTAAAGGCAGGTGGTGCGAACCGCGTATCATCATCAAAGAGCCCTCCTTCACTCGCCCGCTTGAGCTCACCATATAGGGCAGTTAGCCTAAGCTTTCCTGGGGTCAATTCAATTCCCCCGCCCAATAGCAGGTGATTGTGATAAGTAAAAGGTGAAAAACTCAATTGCCGATATCCCAAGTGCAACTTTGCCCACTTGTATGATGGGCTTGCACCTATTTTATTGAATGGCTGAGTTAATCGATTGGCATAATTACCAATCTGGAAATCAATTGGAATATCCCATTCACCATATGTCAATCGAGGGTTTCCGGCGATGACAAAAGTATTGTTCGGCATTCGGTTCGGATTTCTCGAGCTCTCAAAATAACCGAAATCCGCTCGGAGGGTTCCACTTAGTTTAAGTTCAGGATCAGATTCGGAAGCGTCTTGTCCGCTCACACGGACTACAACCAGTGCGCAGACCAGTCCAAGACCAAGACGCTTTAAATTGATCATTTCTCAGGTGGTTCATACAAGAAATAGCTCGATTCACCCTCAATCCACTCCTTGTCGTAGGTGTACAATTCATATCGCCACGATTTGTCTGGGTCTGCATATAAATCAGAAAAAGAACCGACTTCCGGTCCACCCTGCCAAACGTCGAGACGTTTGCCACTGACAGGATCAATTCGGGCGAGCAGTAGACGATGAATTTGATTTGAGTCGGATTGTTCCCAATCGATTTTCAATCCCTTACCTTCTTTCTGAACAGAAACAATATCCGGGGCTCTTGGGGGAGCTGGTTTCACTCGAACAAATAAGGTGTCACTCGGTGAGCTCACATTTCCCGATGTATCTGAAGCTTGTACAAACACCCCTACTCTTCCTGTGTCAGAATAGGCAATTTTCCATTCAGTTTGCTTCGACTCGGTTAACAAGTTAGCTTGGGTTTCGCCCTCTGAGCGTATGCTGTAGACCAAGAACGATTTGAAGTCTGAGTCTGGAACCGCACTCCAGCGCATGTGCAGGGAGTCATTCCGATATTTCAAGTTCCAAAACTGCGGGGTTTGCGGAGGCCGTAAATCGGGTAATACGACTCTGGCCAAGTCGGATCCTTCAGAAGATTGGTAAGATTGATCCAATGCAAAGACCCGATAGTAAAAGACTCGGTTAGTTGGTGAATCGAGGGTATCGAGAAATCTATTTTCCTGAAAATATCCCGAGTTGATCTTCAACCCAGCTCTCGAAGTATTCTCCGTTAGACGCTCAATTTCATAACCCAGAAGATCACTTTCGTTCAACGTTTCCCATGAAATCTCGACGACCAGACTATCGATAAGGCGAGCTTCAACATTCACGGGGGTCTTTGGCGGAAGGTAGTCTTGAGCCATAAGAGTCAACGTATCGGAAAAAACTGTTGAGTTGTCCAAAGTAGCTTTCATGAAGTAATCTATACTCGGGCCAGGCTGAAAATCAATATCGATCCATTGCATAGCTCCCAAAGCGGTAATTCCCCGCTGAACACGTCTATACTCATTTAGATTCGCTGGCCTTGCATAGATTTCGTAAAGGGCATTTGCTCTGGTTATTTCCCAATTGAAAATCGCCGTACTGGCAAGAACTTCAGCCTTAAAACCCTTGATAGCGAATACCGAAGTACCAGCCTTTGGTACCGCCTGATAAACTCTAGAAAAATCGCTCTCAACACCTGCAACATTCACCAGTTTCACCCGATAGTAGTACGTCTCACCATTCGTTAAAAATCGATCGAGATGTGCCAACTTGGGTTGGGCAGAAGCACCATTCTGACTCACAGAGAGCGGTAAGCTGTTTTCATAATTCAACTTTTCAAATGGTCCATTGGGACTTGAGCTTCGATACACATTCCAGGTAATCGCATCTCCGGCTTTTAGGTCTTTTGGATTGGGTTCTAAGTCCAAGCTAATTTGACCATCGCCTTCAACCATGTTGACTTCACCGGGACTTGGAACTCGTTGAACGGAATATGTGGCCATTTTACTCTCCACCCAATCTGTTTCTTTGTTTCCGTCCACCCATACTACCTTGTATGTGTAACCAACACCCTGCTGGGCTGTCTTATCGGTAAATCGTTCGGCAAGCATCCAGGCCAGCTCAGTATTTGCAATGCAGGTCGATTCAAACAATCGAGAATCCGTTGCGGCTTCTTCCAGCTCAGTTGGCGTGATCGGCCCGCCAGTTTTACCCAGCAGAGCATAGAGCAGCTCACTTTTAATTCCCGATCTATTTCTCGCTTCCTGCGTAGACTCCGGAAGCACTAGCAACTCGGGTGTAATCAGCTCCCATAGCGCACCTTCTTGTTGCCTGTATACTTTATAACCATCATTTCGAGCATCATATTTGCCCTGCCAGCGCAGGTGAATACCATCTTCATTCATATGAACGTAGAGTGGTTCTTGTGCTGCAACCGAAATGGTCAAAAAGGTCAATATGTAGCTTATCCAGATTTTCATACGGGTGTGGAGTATCCGAATTTGGCGTTTACACTTCCAGATGCGATCCAGAAATCCCAGGATATTTCTGCGCTCGCTTCAAGTTTAAGTTCTGTTGGGCTCGCATAAGCATTGGCCGCCAGAGCTATTTGACCAGACGTAATATTCAGGTCGTAAATTCGGTTCACAAAAGTCACTCGCCAGTTGCCATTAAAGGCTATTCCGGCCGACATCGTTTGGGTGGCATAGTACAAATCCAGATTTCCCTGTGCAGAAACATTCAGCACGACTTCAATGCGCTCCTGTTCCGTGATATCTATAGACTTATTCAAGTCATACCAAAGCTTCCCGCTCACGTGCATTTTGGTGGGGTCGATATCAATTTTCCCTTCTGCTTTGATCTCCTGCAAAACCGATCCCGCCAGCTCATCACTCTTAATGGTCAAGCCTTCGTTGTTGCATAAGAAGCTGACCTTTCCATCAAAATCCATCAAGGATCCTTCGGGATCTGGCAGTTTCACACCCATTCCGATATAACCTTTCAAAACTGCCGGAGTTGGGTCATAAACCAGCGTCATCTGACCTTCACCAAAAAAGGACTCGCGTTTGTTAAGCGCCCAAACTCTTCCGTAAAGGCTAAATTCTGTAACAGTAAACGATACCTGCACTTCACCCGCCAAGACTTTTCCCTGAGGTGTGTTTCCAAATCCCATTAGGGCCTTAAACGAAAGTGCGTTCGTATGAACAGCAAAGCCGTCTACATCGCCCATAGGTGGTGTGTAGTTGAAGCCCAAACCACCACCCAGCTTGAGAATGGAAACTCCCGTGCTTCCCAGAGGAATAGCCACGGGTACACTCAGTTCTGCATACCAGTAACTGAATGCAGTTGTACCTTCTTCTGTTGGTTTATTTCCAAAGATCAATAAACCATCAATTCCGGCAGACATATTCTTGAAGCCAACACCAAACTCGCCTCGGAATTCTGACTGGCTAAAAGCGAGCTTACCTTCCATTGTCACTGGCCCGTATTCGATGGTAATTGCCGCTTCATTGACTTCAACAAAGAAAACCGGACCAGGCTTCATTCCTACCTTTCCATCTACGTAAGTATCTTCCAACTTGGGTAAAATCACTTTACCGGCTAGCCAGAAAGAAGACTCCTTGTTAGCTATTGTAAATGAGAGTTTCGGTTGTTGAATCTGGAATCCGGAGCCAAAGTCGAGCGTGCCATCCTCGAGTCCCACTTCATCTACGCTCACGTCGCCATTCGACTTGATGGCCAGTTTGTCCACTTTAAAGGTCCCAATCTTTTCTGATTGCACATTGGCATTCAATTCTAGGGTATAAACATCTGCCGTTGCCGTAAACCCTGAATTGGGTAAAATCGAAAAGACCACCTTCAGTTGTGGAATAAATATTGGTGTCTCCGTGTGAATCTCAGCTTTAAACTCTTCCCCAGAATGGGTGATAGTTGTCACCAAACCACCCTGAAACGGACTTCCTAAATCAAGCTGTCCGCCTACTTCGAAAGCCATGAGTTCGTTGTTTTCAAGCGTTATGGACACAGATTTACCCGAAAGGACGTAGCCATTAAAGCCCACCGCGAAAAGAGTACCACTCAGCGAAATGGTTCCACCTACTCCCTCCATACCGATGTAAAAGTCTTCAGCAGTTAGTAAGGTTGGTTCATCCGTTTCGGCTTTGTTGAACTGACTTGGAAGCTCAAGTGATGCACTTGGTATAAAAACCCCTTTGAAGGCAAGGCTAGCGGTAGGCCCGGCGTTGCTATGCATATCTAGCACAATGGATGCGCCTTGAACCAGTTTCAGGCCTTTGAATTCCAATTCGGGGAGATTCGAGATTCCAGCTACAAAATCGCCAGATGGACTAAATATTCCTTGAAATGCGATGGGGTCAGGCAAGGATTTTTCATGACCCACTGTCCCTTCGATTTTTGCTCCCACATCCACTTCTATCCCCAATTTGGTAGCTTCCAAATCAAAGCTCAGCACCTGAGCCTTGACGCTACCATTCCAGCTCACTTCTCCGGCAATGGCAATAAACCCATCCCCTTCCTTTTGAACTTCTACGGCGGCAATTTCAAGTTTTACCTGTTGCAGTGGAATCATTAAGCCTATGCCAACTCCTCCTGCATCAACGCCAAGCATACCCTGACCATTGATGACGGTCCCGATTGGAACGGGGTTATCCAACAAGACGAGGAATAAGGCATCTTTTTCACCGATGTAGAACTCTTCAATCAATTCCGAACTCATCGTGGCCTTTGCAGTTCCCGGACGACCGAGCGGCATGTATTTCTCTTCGACTGAGGCTGTAATCTCTGCCTCGACGTCTTCTCGAACATTCATCAAAATGGTGTGAGCTATTCCGAAGTATTCCGTCGAATCGGAAGGTGGTTTGAGACTGATTTCGGAATCATCGATTTCGAATTCAACCACTTTCTCATTGACAAATCCGTAGTAATAGTCTAGGAGACCGGCAACACAGCGCATCTGTCGCTGACAATCTTCAGTCAATTCCGTTTCACCATCGTAAACGCAGTCAGGTAAACCTGAAGCCAGGCCTTTGACGTCGGCACTTCCCTTATCGACTGCTTGAGCAGCGGTGATCCAAGCCAGTTCGGGAGGCCCCGGCCCCACTTTATGAATATCGATGGATACGGGAGCGATCAGAATTATTTTATCGGATTCAATCACTTGACCACCTCGCTTCCAACGGACATCTACTTCGAACTTGGCGAAGCCATCTCCAAAATCGAAATCCAATTTAGCGTACCCAAGGTTGTCGGTGTCATCAGTTTTCAGACTATCTCCATCGAATCCATATCCCGTACTACTACCCGCAATTAATCTAGCTTCAAATTCAACTTCTTCTGCTGGCAAGCCTTTGTGATCACCCCGAACTACCCTTCCAAGGAGTTCTACTGTCGTATCGGGCACTCCAAATAGCGTGTCAGGAACCTCTATAAGTACACCCGGAACAACGTTGTATTTTGAGATTTGCTCTACCGGATTATCGCCAACAATCAAATTTCCATCGAAGTATGATTTAAGCTCTTGTTTCTTCTCCTTTAGTGGCTTGTTCACTTCAGCTGTTTCCCAAATGGCGTATCTCCAATTGGTTGATTTATTGATTTGCCTTCCTTCCAAATTCCAGCTGTAAGAGCCTACATCCATTATTCCATCAATAGTAGGTGGATGCGCAGGGCAGTCCATATTACTCGAACAGTAATACTGCAACTCGTCAAAATCGGGTGTGAAGAAGGAAGCTAGGAGAAGGACATCTTTCTGTAAAAACCGCTTCTCGTCTTGCGGTATCACAGGCCACTCGGGCCATATTGGCTTTCCATTTTCATACACCAATGCAATCGTTCGCGGTTCGGGTCCAAGCGGTGTGGGTGGAATTAGTTTATCGGGCATGCCACCGATAAGCTTATCCAATGTCACTTGACAAATAGCGTTTGTAGTCAATTCTGGGATGCTACCTTTCGCGTACTTGTTCTGAAGTTTCGGAATGCGGCTTCCGCTGTATCTCAATTTTCGAATGAGTTTTACTTCGCCATCGTTTGATCGCCATTTATCGACGATTTCGTCATCTCCGATCAGCTCAATTTCCACATCGAAAGTCACCGACTCAAACTCCTTCACGAGCCAATCGCGCAGCGCTTTTTCGGCTTCTTCCAACTTCTCTTTTGCGGCTTTCAGTTCAGCGTCTGCCTTCTCAATGCGCTGGGCCTTTTCGGACAAAATATCAGAAACAGAACTCTCGTTTTTTGCCAAGGCTTCTTGTATTTCTTTCAACTGAGCCTCCGCTTCTTCTTTCTGTTTATTCAATTCTGAAACGCCTTCATCTTCCTGAATTTTATCTGATGTGGCTTGGGTCTGCGAATCGATCGCCTTTTTGATTTTTTCTGCTTTGCGCTCCCATTCTTTGGCTACAGTTGCCCAGTGATTGGAGCAATTCGCACCTTCTTTAAGCTCTTCATAGGCGGCTTCCAGAGAGTCTTCAAGTGCCAGGTATTCGTCTCTTGCTATTACCATTAAAGAATCTGCTTCAAAGACCGATTTGGTGGCATTCTTCAAGGCAAGAGCATTTGATTGCTGACTCGATTCAATAGATGCCAAAGACGACTCCAGGCCGGCCAATTCCGTTTCCGCTGATTCCAATTCACTTTCTAAAGCATCTTCCCCAGTTACATCATCACCCAATCCTTCTTCATCTTGTGCCTTGGCAATCGTTTTTTCATTTTGAAGCCTTCCGAGCTCTTGCTCAAGTGCCACAATCTCCGAACGCATTTCCTGCACTTTTCCGCTGCGCTCGCGAAGTGTGTTTGATGAATTTCTGAATAGATCTTCTTGATATTGTTTCTGTGACCGAGCCGTAGCTAGCTCTTCTTTTTTCTCGTCTAATTCCTGCTTAGCTTGATCTCTCCTTTCGATCAAGTCTTCTACCTTCTGCTTTTGCTCAGAGTCCGACTCTTCACATTCTTCGGCCTTATCTTCAGCTTCCTTTTGCTTCGCCTTAGCCTCATCGTATTTCTGCTGAAGATCAGCATGGTCGTCCATTTCTTCTAGGGCCAACTCACCTTGAGCTTGGGCTATTTCCTGATCTAATTCTGAAATTCTCTCTTCGAGTTCAGCTATACGGTTCTCGTTGTTCTTATACCCTAGCAATTCCCAAGCGACCTGATCAGTGACAGACACCAGGTAATTTTGGATTGATCTCTTGTTGTTTTGAGCGATTTGAAGCTCTGCTTTTGCAGAATCTACTTTGGAAATGTATTCCTGGAAAGTCGGCATTTTCCCATTTACCTTAAAAACTTCTTCCAATGGCGGAGGGATGTAATAGACTTCGGGACCACTTGCAAACCGCTTGGGCTGCGATACTTTAGCGAGATGCTCTTCGGCTTTCTTCAATTCTTCTTCGAGGTCTTTCAAGCGATTCGCCAGCTCTTCGAGCTCTTCTTCGATTTTCTCTGGCTCCTCTTTCAAGGCTTCGAGAATTCTTTCCAGGTTGGAAATCGAATTCTCTAGCTTATCCAACTGATCTTGAAGGGCTTCTTCTTCAAAGACCAGCTTGCGAAGCTCTGTGCGCATCAGGTCTAGTCTGGCTTGGATGCTCACAATAGAATCTACTTGGGCAGATATATTGCTATGGAAGACGGATTCGCGATTTCGTTCTTCCGCCAAGGCTAGTTCCCAACCGAGCTTATTCGCTTCAAAATTTGCCTGTCGCTCACCTTTGGCAGTCTGATAATTCGCTTCGGCTGCACCAGCTTCTTCGGCCTTCTGATCCATGGTGGCAATCTTTTGAATCTTCTGCTCTTCCAAGTCGCGGAGGAGTTGGATCGATTCTTCAGCGGCAGCATTGTAAGCTATGGACGCCTGAGCAGCATTGGAGCGCAAAGTAACCAGGGCAGACTCGCTCGATTCGAGCTGAGCGCGAGCTTCAGCCAGAGCAGCTCTAGTGGCGGGATCTAAGAAGGAAGCGCTATTATTCAAGTTTGACATGGCTGTGTCATAGTCGAACGTCGCTGAAACTAATTCGCTGGCAAACAAGCCGCACGTCTCATTTTCGGAATGCACCACGCAGGCCTGTCCGGGGAGCGGCACGAAGCTCATCAATTCGGTATGAATTACCTGGTATTCATCTTCCCGGTCATCGGGGTGAGTCAGGGCTAGCTCAAGTGTCTTATCCCGAATACTCTCTTTTTTGATCTCCCACAAATTTTCTGGAGCATATCCGGAGACAAAACTTCCGAACATGCTATTGTACTGTATGTTCCATTTAATTCTCGCTTTCCGATATGCTCTCAATTCGGGGGTATTGTACAACGATTCTTCGAGCTCTGTAATGGCCCTGGTTTGAGCGAGAATATCATTGCTAGCATCTACATAAGCATCGGCACTTGAGCGCTCAGCTTCCTTCAGACTTTTTAGGTTATCTTCAATAGCTTGTCGCTCCTCTAAAATTGTCTCCTCAAAGGCGGCAACATCATCTCTGGCCGCCTGCCATTCCTCGGCCTTTTCTTCAGCCACTATCAACAGGGCTTCTTCTTCCGCACTCGGTGGGTTCGACAGCTTTTCTTCTAAATCCTGAATCCGAATTTGAATCGCGGAAACACTGTCTTGGAAAATTCCAAGGGTATCTTGCTGGTCTTGGAAATACTCGTATTCCTCCTGCTCTGCTTCAGAAAGATCAGCAATCGAGTCTTTTATGGCTTCATGTTCTTCCTTCAGGCTTTCATAAGCCGTTTTTACTTCATTAAGCATTTGGCTATAGCGCGCTGTATCAGCTGCGATACCTCTAGCCAGCCTGTCATTGAGCTCATCGCGCTTCTTATTCAGCTTATCGATTTCATCTAAGATCGCCTGCTTATTCTCTTCTGCCTTCTGAATGGAATCAGCTGAAAAAGGATCATTCAAAGAGCCCAGCCCTGAGATAATCCGCCATCTGTAGGCACCCCAGTTCATCCTATCCTTCACCGGATATTGAATTCGGCTTTTACCGCCCTCACAACCATCGCATTCAAAGATCGCGTAGTCCCAATCAATTCCCTCTGCATGAATGGGAACTGCTCGCGGGAATGGAAAGGTCTCAGGTTCTTCGAGAACCATGCCCAAGTCGATGGGAGTTGCCGGATCCAATCGCTTTATAAGCGGATTACAAGCCATCTCAATGGAGTCTGGTGGAACTTTTTCAGGCGGTGGCTCCCCCGGATTCTCAGGGTCTGGAATCGGGTCCGGTGGTCCCCCTGTAACTGGATATGGGTTGACAAAAATCTCGAGCCCGTTCACGCCATCACATGGGCAAGGTTGGCCATCGCAATAGACGGTTCCCACAAAATCAACAATGAGCATAGAAACGCCCTTGGGAATAGAAAAGGTTGAACTCTCGTCGGCTAAAACATGCTCAGTCCAGGATCCACCTTGAGGGGTATAACCAACCTTAAAATATCCGTTTACCAGTGGCTCGCACGACTCAGGAACACAGGACGCTGAAATCTCAGCATTGATCGTAAGTGGAGTTCCAATCGGAAGATTCTCACCATCCAGTGGCTGACCATCTTGCAGAATAGACAAGGACTGTAGCGAGCATGGTCCACATTCACACATGTCTTCACCCGTACCACCCGTCTCTTCTCCATCCTTGATTGAAGTGCCACCCGTCGGGTCTGTGACTTCGTCTGAAGTCACCTGCCATTGCACAGGTCCGTAGGTACCTTCACAAGTGCAAATGCTTCCATCACAAGTTGCTGAGCCGCTCCAAGTAATATAGAGCAAGCCAGATCCGGGCAAGACTATTTCTTCTCCAGCTTGCAATTGGAACGTTTGATCGGGATTCTGCTGAGAAGAATAGGTAGCTGTTAAATATCCATCGAAAACTACCGGGCAATCGTCTGGATCGCAAACCACATCGTATTGGGGAACAAAGCTAACCGCTGAATTGGAGGGAACTTGTAGAGAAGCGCTCTCTTGACCGTTTACGAACATGCTCATTCCAGTCAGGGTGCAAGAAACACAGGTGCATTCACCTTGGGTTCCATCACTCACATAGAACACAGATGGTTCGCTCTGCCCATTGGGCTCAGTGTACGTTTCACCACCAGGGTTTACAGCTCGAACATTCCAAACGTACCCTCCCTCGTTGGGCTCAAAAGGAGCATAGTCCAGCGGCATAAGAAACTGTGTTTCATCAAATATCTCTTCTGATACAATGGAGGGGTTCACGTTCAAGGCTTCAACAGGGTCTTGCCCAGGAAAGACTTCGTAAATGGAAAACTGGTAGATTCCTCCGAAATTCGGTACGGGCACTACACTACTCCACTGAAAAACCATGTCTTGAACTACGGACAGCTCTACTTCCTGGCCATCTGGAGGGAAAATATTGAAAGGATCCTGATAGCCCATCACGTTAAATGATGCACATGAAGTCTGCGACAAGGGTTGCAATGTGCTGGGCTGCAATGCTTCAATGCACATGGTATAGTTATCTTCTGGAAGCTTCCCAGTCTGGACTATTTCCGTCTCGTAATCTCCTTCATAGTTGAGTGCTGAGATGGGAAACAACTCAGCCAGGGGTGCGGTGAACATCCCGGGTTCGATAGGAACGACAGGACTGTCGCCCGGGCTGGAATTACCAATTTCTTCACCAGCACCATTCAAAACCCAAACCCTAAAAATAGCCTGTACCTGACTGGTCTGGGGATTCTGCACGGTCACCAAAATATCTTGTGCTCCGGCGCCTTCCCATTCGTATAAATAGGGTGAAATATTGGGGTTAATATTGAGCTGAACGTCCAACTGGGCGTAACCCGAAATGCCGAATAGACAAAACAGGCAAACTAGAAGCTGCCGAGTTTTATAGCCCATGATTTGATTGGTTACTAGTTAAATATACAAATTCTGAATTGGAAACCTATGATGTGGGAAGTTCGCTAACCAGCTCTTTGTTTAACGTGGTAAGATTCTATGTTAATTTGCGATTTCCATACTTTTATTAGGAATAGCCAATATTTGTATCGTCCTTTGCCACAGGTAAAAAAAGTTTTACCCGTATCATTAAGTCAGTAAAGGAATTTTAAGAATTCCTCCGGTCAGTATCTATAAGACATTCCCTAGTTTAGGTTATCACTCTCATCTCTACTTCACCGCCAATCGCATCACAGTGTTGTATGCTGTACTGCATCAATTGGCCTTACTTATTTAATGCAAGATGAAATTGATTAACTAAAAACAGTTCCATAAAGAAAATTACATTTTCCAGGTCAGCTCAAGCTGATTTCTCAAAAGTGCTCAAGGAAAGAGTTTCAGATTACTTTGAGAAAAGCGGGAATTCCAAATACGGGAATTCATCGATGGTGGCAAAAACCGTCTTCATGCTTTGCCTGTTCGCGCTTCCTATTCTTATCATTCTCACTATTCCATTCCATCAGACTTGGTTACTATTCATGCTATACGTGATCAGCGGCATAGGTATGGCTGGAATAGGCATGGGCGTGATGCACGACGCCAACCACGGCTCCTATTCAAAAAATAGAATGGTCAATAAAATTTTAGGACTGACCCTGAATATGGTTGGAGCCAATGCCAGTATGTGGAAGCTTCAACACAACGTACTTCACCATAGCTTTACCAACATCCATCAAGGTGACGATGATATCAATACGCCACCATTCTTGAAGTTCTCGCCAGATAGACCTGGCAAGGCAGTTCATAGATACCAGCATTACTATACGTGGTTCTTTTACTCACTCGCTACACTTTCGTGGGTTACATCCAAAGATTTTGTCCGAGCAAAACGATACTACGAATTCGGACTACTCCGTACAAAGCGAGCATATCACAGCCGGATTTGGAATATAATAATCTGGAAAGTCATCTACTTTTCTTTCATTCTAGTGCTCCCCATTTTAGTTACATCGTTCTCGTGGTGGATGGTTCTTCTAGCCTTTATTAGTATGCACCTTGTAACTGGAATGGCCATTTCTACGGTGTTTCAAATTGCCCACGTCATGCCTGATCTGGAATTTCCATCGCCAGATGAAAAAGGCGAAATTGAGACGAATAGGCTGGTGCACCAGATGGTGACTACCACTAATTTTTGTCCTACAAATAGAGTTTTGACCTGGTTTATAGGTGGCTTAAACTTTCAAGTCGAACACCATTTATTCCCAAACATTTGCCACATCCATTACAGGAAACTAGCTCCTATCGTAATGAAAACGGCCAAGGAATTTGATATTCCTTATAACTCTGAAGCTTCTTTTTACGGAGCAATCAAGAGTCACTCTAGGATGCTCAAAGAACTAGGAAGAGCAGCCTAAAAACAGTCGAAAAAAGACTGTTCATCAAACAAAACAATAATGAACAATACAAGAAATAAAAATCGCCGCAAGCCCAATAATACGGGTGGAAGCATGCAAAAAAGAAGACGGCACCAAACCAGAAAAAAGGCGGTGTCTTCAATTGACCCAAAGTCATTGATCAAAAAAGCTGAATCAGCTATTGAATCAAAACCAGTTGCTACGGGATCGTTTAGTGAGTTTAAACTGAATCAAAAGTTGCAGCATAACATCGACAAGAAGGGCTACACTACCCCGACAGAAATACAAAGCCGATCTTATAAAAGCCTTCTAGAAGGCAAGGATATGATTGGCGTTGCCAATACAGGTACAGGTAAGACCGGTGCCTTTCTCATTCCGCTAATCCAAAGACTTGCGCAGAATCCACGCGATCAGTTTACTACACTCGTGGTGGTACCAACCAGAGAGCTAGCGCTTCAGGTAGAAAGCGAGTTTAAGAGTTTGACCCACGGGATGAAGCTCTTTGTATCGTGCTATATCGGTGGTACAGCGATGGGGAAGGATTTGACCAAAGCACGTCGCGGAAGCCACATGATCGTAGGTACTCCTGGAAGGCTGATGGACCTGGCCAACCGTGGCGCCATTCGCTTTCAAGATGTTTCAGTGCTCGTTCTCGACGAGTTTGATCGGATGCTGGACATGGGATTTGTCAACGACATCAAGAAAATGGTGGCACGCATGCAGAATAGAGAGCAGACCTTGCTTTACTCTGCTACTGTAGATCCGAAGCAGCGCAAAATCATCGATAGCCTGGTATACCGTCCTATAGAAATTAAGGTGAGTCAAGGGACGACATCGACCAACACGGTAGAGCAAGACATCATAGAAGTGGGACCAACGGAAGATAAGTTTGGGAAGCTGTTGGATCTCATCAACAACGAAAGCTTTGAGAAGGTGATTCTATTTGCCGAAACCAAGCGATTGGTAGATAGGCTGAGCAAGAAGCTGAGCAAATCTGGGGTGCCGAGCGGAATGATTCACGGTGATAAATCACAGAATTACAGAAACAAGGCAATAGAACAGTTTAAACAGGGCAAGACCAAAGTGCTTGTAGCTACGGATGTGGCTGCCCGCGGTATTGACATCCAAAATGTAACCCACGTTATCAATTACCAATTGCCATTGACAATGGACAGTTACATACACCGAATAGGACGAACAGGTAGAGCCGGAAACAAAGGAATGGCCTACACATTCGTCAATTAATTAATCACGTATTTATTTAACACACATATATCATGAACGAAGGAACTGTAAAGTTTTTCAACAACACAAAAGGGTTTGGATTTATTCACCCAGCTAACGGAGGAGAAGACATTTTTGTACACGAAAGTGGTCTTATCGACGAAATCAGAGATAACGACAAGGTATCTTATGAAACGGCTCAAGGCCGCAAAGGTATTAACGCTACTAACGTGAAGGTTATCGACTAACCTTACAAGTGAACTATTGAAACGCCCCGAATTGCTTTAAGCAGTTTGGGGCTTTTTTATTTCAGGGTACTTATTCAGTTTACGAGTCAAGAAGTGAATATTGCTGCTGGTTCATTGAAATTTGTCAATTCAGCCAATAGCTATTTCCAACAAAGCTTTTATCCCAGTTTTATCAGCTCTTCGTCCTATTATGAGTAAACTTGCTGCAAATCAATCTACCTTGACTATGAACATCAGCCAACTACCTTGGCGTACCGCGGCGATTTGTGCGGGAATTGCAATTCTCGCCTCCTGCCAGCCTGCCGAAAAGAAAAGCGAAAAAACGACAGCAAAATCAGATGATGGTTTCAAAGGCACCATCGCATTGGATGTACGTGATTCAAAACCTGACTGGTCTGCTTTTACGCCAAAG
Source organism: Cryomorpha sp. (assembly GCA_965230375.1). Taxonomy (GTDB): domain Bacteria; phylum Bacteroidota; class Bacteroidia; order Flavobacteriales_D; family Cryomorphaceae; genus CBDDKU01. The sequence goes on along the minus strand of CBDDKU010000006.1, from coordinate 281,071 downwards.
AGCGCTCCAGAAGGAGCTCCAAACATTCTCTTCATTCTCTATGACGATACTGGACTAGGAGCCTGGTCGCCATATGGTGGGCGAATCAATATGCCTACCATGGATCGACTCGCTGAAAACGGATTGACTTATACGCAGTGGCATACAACGGCACTCTGCTCCCCCACTCGTTCGACTATTCTAACCGGTAGAAACCACCACTTAAACGGAATGGCTGCCATTACAGAAACTGCCGATGGTTTTCCCGGAGCCAATGGACGTGTACCTGACGATTGTGCTCCATTTGCTCAAATCATGCGCGACAATGGATGGAGTACGTTTTGGATTGGAAAGAACCACAATGTTCCCGAGCAAGATGTGGCCCCGGGTGGAAGCCGCTCAGAGTGGCCAAACTCAATCGGGTTTGATCGCTACTATGGATTTATCGGTGGTGAAACCAATAACTGGTACCCAGACCTGGTTGAAGACAACCACTTCACCGAAGCCCCGGCTACTCCAGAAGAAGGTTATCACCTTTCAAAAGACCTTGCAGATAAGGCACTTCAGATGCTACGTAACCAGAATGCCACCAACCCATCTAAACCTTGGTATATGTGGTATTGTCCCGGAGCAAATCACGCGCCACACCATTCACCAAAAGAATATGCCGATAAATACAAGGGCAAATTCGACGATGGGTACGACGCATACCGCGATTGGGTCGTAAACCGCATGAAAGAAAAGGGAATTCTTCCTGAGAACACCGAAATGGTTGATTTCAACCCTCTTCCTGAAGACATGGCGAATGCCGCAGATTACGTAAGGCCTTGGGATGAACTAAACGCTGATGAAAAAAGGCTTTTCTCAAGAATGGCTGAAGTTTATGCCGGATTTTCCGAATACACCGATGCACAGGTAGGTCGAGTGATAGATTACTTGGAAGAATCGGGACAATTAGACAATACCATCGTACTCTACGCAGCTGATAACGGAGCTTCTGGAGAAGGAAGTCCGAACGGATCCGTTAATGAGAATAAGTTCTTTAACGGCTACCCAGATGAGTTGGAAGAGAATATGAAATACCTGGATGTACTCGGTGGACCGGAAACCTATAACCACTTCCCTACGGGTTGGGCTGCGGCTTTTTCTGCTCCATTCAAAATGTTTAAGCGTTATTCTCAGTTTGCTGGTGGAACGAATGATCCATTGGTTATTCACTGGCCGAAGGGAATCAAAGCTAAAGGTGAGATTCGCCATCAATACCACCACTCAGTAGATATCGTACCTACGCTACTCGAAGCATGTGGTGTAGAAATGCCAGAAGTTTACAACGGCGTAAAGCAAACTCCACTATCGGGCGTTTCAATGGCCTATTCTTTCGATGCTGAGCCCGATGCGCCAACTGAGAAGGATGTACAATACTACTGCATGCTCGGTACCCGAGGTATCTGGAAAGACGGATGGAAAGCTGCTGCAATCCACGCTCCGCTAACGGGTAAAAGTAATTTTGACGAAGACAAGTGGGAACTTTATCACGTTGAAGAAGATCGATCAGAATCGATCAATCTGGCAGAAGAACATCCCGAAAAGCTTCAGGAGCTTATCGATACCTGGTTTGAAGAAGCTGAGAAGAACAAAGTGCTGCCCCTTGACGATAGAAGTGCAGCAGAAATATTGACCATAGAGCGACCTTCTCAAGAACCAGCGAGAGATCGATATATATACTACCCCAATACGGCTCCGGTGCCTGAAGGAGTTGCAGTAAACATTAGAGGGAGAAGCTACAAGATCCTGGCGAATGTTGATCTCGAGTCAAATGCCAAAGGAGTGCTCTTTGCCCACGGTTCACGCTTCGGTGGACATGCACTCTTTATCAAAGATCAAAAACTTTACTACTCTTATAATTTCCTTGGAATCAAACCAGAGCAAGTGCTCATGTCTAGTGAGAAATTGAGCTCAGGCAAACACACCTTAGGACTCGAATTCACCAAGGAGCGAACCGGTGAGTACGGCGAAACTTATGGTACAGCTAAGCTTTATATTGATGATAAGGTTGTTGCAGAGAAAGAGATCAAAACCCAACCGGCTAAGTTTACCTTATCAGGTGATGGGCTTTGTGTAGGATATGACAGTGGAGATAATGTGAGTGATCTATACAAAACACCCGGAGAGTTTGAAGGTGGAAAGATCCAGTTTGTTGGAGTGACTGTAGAAGGCACTCCATATGTGGATTTGGAAGCAGAAGCGAGAAGAGTGTTGATGACGCATTAAAGATTTCTAGAAGAAAAACTAAAAGCCGAGTTCTTTAATCAGAGCTCGGCTTTTTTTAATCCCTCTAGCAAGACAATTCGTTTCGTCAGGGCCTGGACCTATCAGTTATATGATACATAAACATGCTCATCTGAAGAAAACTGAGAAACTACTTTGAACATAATCTGACATTTCGATGTTCTTTAAAAAATAAAATGGCTTTCAAGGAAATACATAATCAGGTCATTATATTTATGCTTCCAATCAACTGAGAAACCTTATTTATGAAAAAATTAAACACATTACTTGTAGCGGTTCTTCTCGCTATTAGCACTTATGCACAAGACAAGCCCAATATCCTGGTGATTTGGGGAGACGATGTCGGACAGTCAAACATCTCAGCCTACACCCATGGAATGATGGGGTATCAAACACCGAACATTGATCGGATAGCCGACGAAGGAATTATGTTTACCGATTACTACGGTGAGCAGTCGTGTACGGCAGGACGCTCTTCTTTTATTATGGGGCAATCGGTATTTCGCACAGGATTATCAAAAGTCGGACTTCCTGGCGCTGCGGAAGGGATGAACGAAGCTGATCCAACCATTGCAGGACTGCTGAAGGATCAAGGCTACTCTACTGGGCAATTTGGTAAAAACCACCTTGGTGACAGGGATGAACACCTACCTACCAACCACGGGTTTGATGTCTTTTTTGGAAATCTCTACCACTTGAATGCCGAAGAAGAGCCAGAAAACGAAGATTATCCGCAAGATCCCGAGTTTCGCAAAAAATTCGGCCCAAGGGGAGTGATTCGGAGTTCAGCCGATGGAAAAATCGAAGATACAGGCCCATTGACCAAAAAGCGCATGGAAACAGTAGATGATGAAACTTCTGATGCGGCAATAGCCTGGATTAGAGAGCAGCACGAAGCTGGGGAGCCTTGGTTTTGCTGGTGGAGCGGTACGCGTATGCACTTCCGGACCCACGTGAGTGATGAAAAAATGGCAGAGATCAAAAAGGATCATCCACACGCAGATATGTACACGGCGGGTATGATCGAGCACGATATGCACATCGGTCGATTCCTTGACCTACTCGATGAGCTTGGAATTGCAGATAAAACCATTGTACATTATTCTACAGATAATGGCCCTCACTACAATACATGGCCCGATGCAGCTGCCACTCCATTTAGAGGTGAGAAAAATACCAATTGGGAAGGCGGCTGGAGAGTACCATGCGCAGTTAGATGGCCAGGAGTCGTAGAGCCCGGTTCGATCTCCAATGAGATTGTTCACCATATGGACTGGCTGCCAACATTCTTGGCCGCTGCTGGAAAGAGTGATATCAAAGAAGATCTACTCGACGGATATTCTTCGAGTGCTCTCGGTCGCAATTACAAAATACACCTCGACGGATACAACCTCACAGATCACCTTAAAGATCCAATGAACACACCGAGCCCGAGAAATGAGATTTTCTACTTTTCAGACGATGGAGATTTGACCGCTTTACGCTACCGCAACTGGAAGTTCATATTTATGGAACAGCGCACTCAAGGTACCTTCCGTGTTTGGATGGATCCCTTTGTACCACTGCGTGTGCCACTCATATTCAATCTGCGAAGAGATCCATACGAACGTGCAGAAGAAACTTCTAATACGTACTACGATTGGATGCTAGACAGAGCGTTTATGCTCGTTCCAGCCCAAGCCTATGTTGGAGAATTCCTGAAAACTTTCAAAGACTACCCTCCGAGACAAGAAGCAGCGAGTTTCTCGCTTGACAAAGTCATGGAGTCTATGAAGGAAGGGGCTTCTGGGGCTAGATAAGTTGACTGAATCCAATTGAATAATTAAAAGGAGCTTTTAGGCTCCTTTTTTTTACTTTAAATCAAAATTCAAAATTGAATGAACTCGCATCAATCTATCCAAGAACTTAGAAAGCGAATGCAGGTTTCCATAATCGGTCAGGATGACTTGGTCGATAAATTGATCCTCGTTCTTTTGGCAAACGGCAATATGCTTTTGGAAGGCCTTCCCGGCTTAGCCAAAACGCGAGCCATCAAATCGCTGGCCAAGGAATTGAACTGTGGGCTGAGCCGAATTCAGTTTACTCCCGACCTACTTCCTTCTGATGTGACGGGAACGGAAATCTACCAGCCCAACTCCGAAGAAAAATTCATCTTCCAAAAAGGCCCCATATTCAGCAATCTCATCCTAGCCGATGAGATAAACCGCTCCCCGGCCAAAGTGCAATCAGCGCTACTGGAAGCCATGGAAGAGCGACAGGTATCAGTAGCTGGAAAGACCTATAAAATGGATCCGCTCTTTATGGTTCTCGCCACCCAAAACCCGGTGGAGCAAGAAGGAACCTACCCCCTACCCGAAGCGCAGATGGACCGCTTCTTGATGCACGTTATGATAGACTATCCCGACGATGCTTCGGAAGTAAAGATCATGCGCCTAAACCGAGAAGAACAGCATGAAACTTCGGAAGAAAAGCACGACAAGCTCGACCCAAAAATCATCTTTGAAGCCAGAGAAGAGATCGCCAAAATCACGATCTCGGAGTCGATGGAGAAGTACATTGTTGACATCATCTCCGCGACACGCTACCCGAAGAAATACGATGAAGAACTCGACGCCTGGATAGACTTCGGAGCTAGTCCGCGCGGTAGCATAGCCATTGACCGTTGCGCCAGAACCCATGCCTGGATGAATGGACGCGATAGCGTAAATACCGATGATGTTAGAACAGTAACACTCGACTGTCTCAGACACCGATTGATACTGAGTTACGAGGCCAACGCCGATCGAATCTCACACGATACCGTGCTCAAGAAGATCCTGGAAAAAGTAGCCGTAATCGCATAAATGGCTAAGGATACCAAATATCCAGAACCAGTCTTTACCTCACTCGATTCCTTGCTGAGAATGGAGCGTATTGCCCAGCAGTTTAGCCTCCAAGCCAATCGGCAGAAGGTGAGTTCTGTATTGGGAGGAAAACACGCTTCAAAACTTCGTGGTCGTGGCCTTGACTTTGAAGAAGTACGGCTTTACACCAAGGGCGATGATATACGAACAATCGATTGGAAGGTGACGGCGCGAACTGGTGACACGCATACACGGGTTTTCTCTGAAGAAAAGGAAAAACCAGCTCTGATTGTAGTCGATCAATCGAGGTCGATGTTCTTTGGTTCCAAAGAAACAACCAAAGCCACTCGTGCAGCCGAATTGGCCGCCACACTAGCATTTCGAGTATTAAAGGAAGGAGATCGCGTGGGTGGTGTGGTGTTTGCCGACAAGGGAATCGACATCGTTGCCCCCAAAAGAGATCGACGCAATATTCTACGTTTTTTTGAGAAAATCGTCAAGCGGAATCAAGAGCTGAGCGAGCTCAATGATCTCGATTTTGAGTTGGCCTTTAAGGAAGCTTCAAGCAAGATCAAGAACATCGTGACCCACGATTACCTCGTTGTTTTCATTAGCGACTTCCACCGATATTCCCCAGATACGATCAAGTACTTGACCATCATGGCGCAGCACAACGATGTGATTGCTGCCAAGATATACGACCCTATGGAGCGCGACTTGCCCGATACCAATTTTATTGCGGGTGATGACCGCCAGCAAGTCAATGTAAAAGGTAAGCGAAAAGACATTAGAGATCGGGTTAGTAGTGATTTTGATCGTGATTTTGAAGACTTCAAGCTCAAGCTAAAAAAGCACCGAATTCCGACATTCTTGATTAACACTGTTGAGCCGCTCGAAGATCAATTGAAAGGATATTTTAAAAACGCTGGGCGATGAGTTTTCAAGAGGCGACAGACTCCTTGAGTGTTATGGCTCAAAACCTAAGCTTGGCCCCATTGCAAGAGCCAGACCCCGTCCCTTTTACGTTCGAGACGATTGGTTGGAAAGTTCTGGCTGCGGTTTTGATAGTCATGGCCGCTGCCACCATCATTGCTTTGATAAGACATTACCGAAAGAACCGTTACCGACGCCAGGCCCTAAGCGAATTGAATCAACTGACCAGCGCTGAGCAACTCGGTCATGGCTTGATCACCTTAAAACGCACAGCGATTTCAATTTATGGACGTGAGCAAGTGGCATCTCTCACGGGTGCGCCGTGGTATGCTTTTCTGGATGAAAAGACAAAAGGAAAAACAAGGCTATCGAGCTATGAAGCCCAGCTGTCAGCATACGTTTTTGAAGAAAAGGTACCCGCGGAATCTGACCGCAAAGCAATTATTGAACAAATAGAAAATTGGATAAAAAACCACCGTGCTACCAGCTAATTTTGAAATAGCATACCCTTGGGTGTTTTGGCTCCTACCGCTCCCCATCCTGGTGTACCTTTTGGTACCGCGGTTGCGGATGCGTAGCGCGGCGTTGCGCATGCCCAGTTTAGAGAAAATCTCTGTGAGCACGGGTGAAAAGCTTCGAAAATCGGCTTTTGTAAAGCGGAGAAACGCCTTCTATTGGATTGTCTTACTCATCAGTTGGGTTCTGCTCATCGGAGCCTTCTCGTCGCCTCAAATTGTGGGTGAACCCGAAATGGAAGTCAAGACTTCCAGAAACTTCCTGATCACTGCCGACATTTCTTTTAGTATGGCTCAAAAGGATTGGGTACTCGATGGTGAAAAAGCTAGGCGCTGGGACGCAGTCAAAAACTTGATGCACGACTTTATCTCACGACGAGAAGGTGATCGGATGGGACTCTTGTTTTTCGCTACAAACTCCTACGTGCAAGCTCCATTCACCCCCGACTTGAAAACGGTAGACCAACTGCTCGAAGAAGCCAATGTGGGGATGGCGGGTCAGATGACGAATATCGGCAAGGCCATCTCTAAAGGTGTCGACATGTTTGCCGAAGACTCGATCAAAACCAAGGTTATGCTGTTGCTCACCGATGGTGTAGACGCGGGCACTGACATCCTCCCACTCGATGGTGCCCAAATGGCCAAACGCGATAGCGTGATCGTTTATACCATAGGCATTGGAGAACCGGGAAAAGGCGGTTCTGACTTGGATGAGAAAACGCTTCAGGAAATCGCGGAAATCACGGGAGGTAAATACTTCCGCGCCAAGGATGCCGAAGAATTGGAGAAAATTTACGCCGAAGTAGATAAGCTCGAACCCATTGAATACAAAGAGAAGAAGTACAAACCCGTGACTGTGCTCTACCACTACCCGCTAGGTGTTTCGCTCGCTCTGCTCCTATTTTTGAGTCTGATGGGAAGTATTCTTTCATTGATTAACAAAGCCCGGTTGAAGCATGCTGCATGATGTTTTTCCCATATCGTGGAGTGATTTTCACTTTATCAGGCCCCAGTTTCTTTGGGCTCTGATACCTGTGGCTTTAGTTTTTCTAATGGGGATACTCAGTATTCGCGAAGATGTAAAATGGAAGAAAATAATCGCTCCGCACCTGAGACCATACGTGATCGGAAAAGGGAGAACAGGGATTAAAGTGACCATGCAAATCGTTCAGTTTTTGGCCTTTTGCATTGGAGTCATTGCCTTGGCTGGCCCGACCTGGAAAAAGGTCGAGCTTCCGGGTAAAACGCTCGAGAGCCCGCTAGTGATCCTTCTCGATTTATCGCAGAGTATGATGGCGAGCGATATGCAACCAAACCGGTTGGAGCGGGCCAAGTTCAAAATCCAAGACCTTTTGAAGGCGAACCCAGGTGCACGGGTGGCTTTGGTCGGTTTTGCAGGAACTGCTCATACCATTGTGCCCTTGTCCGACGATTATCGCATCATCAATACCCATATTGAAAACTTATCGCCAAAGGTGATGCCGTTTCGAGGTTCCGATCTCCGGAAGGCTTTTGCCCTTGCCGACACGCTTCTATCTGTAACTGAAGCACCGGGACGGGTTCTGCTCTTTACGGATGAGATTGAAGATGCCGATTTTAATCTCTTTCAAGCTTTTATTCGAGATAAAAACCGCACCGTAGATGTGATGCCCATGAGCACGGCTATGGGTAGCGAAGTACCCGCCTATTCTGGGCGGGGCAGCCTGATGGATGGTGGAAAGGCCGTGAATTCGAAGCTGAACAAAGAGGCTCTTTCCAAAATTAACTCACTAGAACAGGTCACTGTCCATCAGCTTACACTTGATCAAAGCGATGTGGATTTAATCGCGAAAACGACTCGAGAAAATCTCGAGTTTACCGAGAAGCCCGAAAAGAAAGAAGACGACTGGCGCGACTTTGGGATTCTATTCCTGATTCCCGTTGTGGCCATTGTGCTCTTGTGGATCCGAAAAGGATGGGTGCTCTATTCGACTCTAGGAGTTTTGATTTTGAGTTCTTGTCATTCTGATAGTTCAAGAACCTTCGAAGATCTCTGGTTCACACGCGACTACCAAGGGCAGCGCTTAAGCGACAAAGGAGACTACGCCGCAGCGGCAGATGCCTACCAAGACCCACTTCGCAAAGGAGTGGCCTATTTTAAAGCAGCCGATTACGACGATGCTATTTTGGAGTTTAGCAAGGACACCTCTTCTCTTGGCGCTTACAACTTGGGGCTGGCTTATTATAAAAATGGTGATTATGCTTCGGCCATGTTGGCTTTTGGTCAAGCAGCCGAGATGGACCCCAACATGCAAGCAGCCCAAGACGGGTATTCGAAATTAGAGCGCGTGCTCCAGGAAACATCTGAAGCAAGTATGGCAGAGGCGCAAGAGAGCAAGGAAAAAGGCAAAGCCAGGAACGAGGAAAACAAGAGCATGGAAGACCTGAGTGGTGGCGGGCAAGAAGCCACTAAGCAGGATATGGAAAAGGAAAGGCTGGAAGAAACGGTCAATACGGATATTCGAAAAGGAAAGGAAATGGACGAAGTTCCAGACGACTTTGAGTCTGGTAGCGAGCAGAACAACCAGAAAGTCCTAATGCGGAAAATCGACGATGATCCGGCTCGTTTCCTGATGAAGAAATTTGAATTCGAAGTAAAGCGCAAAAACATGAAGCCAAATGCCAATGAAAAGCCTTGGTAGAACATATTGCTCCAGTTTGAAGGGTTTGCGCTTGAGCTATTCCCTGCTTCTTGCGTTAGCCCTTTTCATCTTCGGTACGGCAAATAGCCAGGAACTTTGGAGCGAGGTGCAATTAAACAAGACCAAAGTATATGTCGGTGAGCCAGTCGAAGTGTCCATTTTCGTGTACACATCCACGTGGTTTACTTCGGGGGTCGATCCAGGAAATATCAAGGTTAACAATGCCAGCACCGTTTATTTCCGATCGGTGAGCACCAGTAAATCGCGTGGTGGAAAGACATACTCCGGTGTGCAGATGATCTTCAACGTTTTTCCTTTTGAAGAGGGAAATCTGACTTTTCCATCGATCAATGTAGAAGTGGAAACACCGCCTGACGGAGGATATAAAGGAGCTCCAAGGACTGTTTCCACCAAAGAACGGGTCATAAAGGTCAAACCCATCCCACCGGGCTTCGACTCTTCCAGTTGGCTTGTGACATCTGATCTTTCGGTTAGAGATAATTGGAGTGGCGACTTAGACCAGATCAAGGTAGGCGATGTGGTAGAACGGCGACTCTCCCTAGTTGCTCAAAACACGATAGCTGCGCTCATCCCGACTATCACCTGGGATAGTATTCCACAAGTTAGTCTTTATCCCAAGACACCGAGTGCACAAAACAACCGGACTAAAACATCGATCAGCGCCAGTTCTGAAGAAACCGTGCGTTACTTGTTTGAGCAGGAAGGTGAAGTGACCATTCCTGAAAAGATCATTCAATGGTGGCATCCATATCAGCAAAAGCTCTACAAACGCACGCTTCCAGCTAAAACGATAACTGTTGGCCCCAATCCCGATTTGGGAATTGTCGCTTCGATCAAAGATTCGCTCGCTGCGGAGCTCCGAGCTGAACAAGCAGCCGCCACAGAAGCCGAATCGCCTCGGGATTTCAAGACCATTACCAAAAAGGTGGCGGCGTATGGATTGGGATTGGCCATTTTGATTTTCCTGATTTGGAAGCTCAAAGAATTCATCGATCGGCGCCGTAAGGCTCATGAAGCCTATTTAAAATCGGAAGCACACTATTTCAAGTTGTTTTTAAAATCACTCGATGCAAACGACGAAGGCAATAAGAAGATAAGTCTCTACGCTTGGCTAGATCTTTTGAATCTCGAAGAACCAAGCCTGAAATATCTTCTCGATCACTTCGGTGACAAATCCATCAAACCGGAAAACGCCTTTCAAACATTAACAGCACAGCAATGGAAAGAAATGCGGCGTGCTACTCTCACAAACTATATTCCGAAAGGGTCGAATGACTGGATTAACCCGTGAATTGCAGTCTATCTTTTTATAATCCGCTCTACTATTACTCCCCTAGCGTCTTGGAGTTTTAGAAAATAAAGCCCCGAAGGTAGATCAGAAATGTCAATTTGCTCTGGCATAATGCCCGACCACGATTTGATCTCATCCCCATCCACTGAAATAAGAGAGGCTTGATGCACTTCACTTTCTCCTATTGATTTCAAATTGAGCAAACCAGTTGTAGGGTTCGGGAAAAGTTGGATCGATCTTCGTTCCGACACATCACCAGCACTTAGAGCTTGAGTGTTAAACTTGGCTGTCAGCAATACTCCTGGCTCCCCATTGATGACTTCGCCGTCAATTGTCATCTCTCCGCTAATCGTGGCCGTAATTACAAACTCATCAACTCCTACTACCGCGATAGATGCACCCGCATCAAAATTCATAGACCCAAAAGTACGTGCCCAACGTAGGTCTCCACTGGGTGCGTATGACGCGACGAAGATATCGCGTGTTCCTTCGTTTTCCGTTACATCTCCATTCTCCCAGGTAATTGCATTTCCTCGAGCATAGCCTATGATGTAGGTATTCATCTCCGAATCAACTCCCATTGGTTGCTGTTCTGAAGGGAAAGCGCCAGACCACCCCGTAGAGTCCACAACTTCATTGACCCAGTCATATGCTTCATCTTGCACTTTGGTCAGAAAATAATCGAGTCCAATTTCATTTGGACCAGTAAATGGATGGTCTTCAAAAGTAGGAGCTATAGCAGTACCCCCAAACCAATATGTGACTCCTTCGCCACTCCATCCAAAGGATCGTACACAAGAAATATCTTCTATGATTTTGAACCACTCGAAGTTTAGCTCAGTATCAGTTGAAATAATGTAATTATTATAAAATGCCGGTGGTACGATCTCCAAACCATCTATGGTAGTAGCTTGAGCACATGAACCGAGCAGAATGTACCCAGTGCCGTCCGATTTCTCTTCAATTCCTGTAACGTATCCCATACCTGGAAGATCCTTTGTCATAAGCACCTGACCATCCAAGCTTATTACTTTGAGCTCAACAGAATTGGCGAATCCGTTTTGATTTACGTAGAGAAAATCACCGCTTGAAGTGATTCCCACTCCGGCCAAATTATTGGTACTTGGTTCCACATAAGAATATGCCCCTTCACTATCTCTCATGACGAATATATCTTTGCTAAATCCATTCTCAGTGGTGACCCATTCTGAACCCAGCTGAATACTGTCTTTGACAATGATGTGCATGTAGAGATCATTCTCTACGGCCTTTATATCGGCGACATGCCCTTGCCCAGGTAGTACTATTTCTGAGAGCAAAATACCGTCAAGATCAAACTTTCGTAGCATGAGCTTTCCATATTCTATGGTAGAGATAATGTCCTGGTTTTCTTTGATGGAAGCAACCCATACGCCGTCATCGGTTACTGCCATGGGGCCGTGAAAATAAGTGCTATTTATAACATCAGTTGGTGTATGCACATCATACCACTCAAGGGTTTGAGCATAATTAGAAAGTGAAGAAATAATAAAAATTGCAGTAAATATTCTGGCTAGCATAAGGTTGATTTTAACACTTTGACGACAAATTCATGAGCGCGATGCCTCCGTTTGGAAAAGCGAATTGGAATTATTGAATTCCTAAAGCTACTGTTGGCAAGACTTACTTGACATTGCGTTATAATTCATCCTTTCCAACACCAAGTATATCAATTATTCAGGTAGTTACTTAAATTTGAATCATGCAGCATCTGAGCAAGTTGGTCTTACTATTTTTTGGAATTCTCTCGATTCAAACTGTGCATGGACAGGAAGAATTCAAACATCACAAGATTATGGTTGTCCTGGGGCACGCCATGACACCGGAGGGGATTAATGTCGATGGCAAGAAGACGATGCTGTTTCTTCCCAGCTGGGGACTCGACTACGATTATCGTATCACAGAAAAATGGAGTGTTGGTTTACATTCAGATTTCATAATTGAAAATTTTGCCTTTGAAGATCCAAACGAGATCATCAAAGAACGCTCCACCCCACTAGCCGTAGTACTTTCTGCAGGGTACAAGGTTGGAGAGCACTTCACACTCATAGCTGGCGGTGGCAGTGAAATTGCTAAGGAAGAAAACCTTACTTTGGTTCGCTTTGGATTAGACTATGGCTGGGAAATTGGAGAATGGGAAGTCGCGGCGAACTATATGTTTGACTTTAAAATTGACGCCTACAACACAGGCGTACTGGGTATAGGGGTCGCGAGGAGTTTTTAATATTTACGATTCTATATTTTATTAATTCTTGAAGTTTAAAGACCAATTTATTCCCCTAAAAAGCAAATGAAAGTTTTCGGTAAAAAAGTCTTATTCACTTGTTTCTCCGTCTTTCTGGCTTACCGATGTGTTGAGCTCGTTTCCTATCTGAACACCCCCAACCGGGATTTCACATTTGTTCAGTCTTTGGTACTTGCATTTCTTCTCACACTTTTTGTCACAGGAGTATTCGCCTTTCTCGGCTTTGTATTTCCAACTTATCGCATCATTCCCAAATCATATTATCGGATTAAATCACCAGTCTTTGTGTCAAGGCTGTACCGAGTTTTCGGTGTGAGTTTGTTTAGAAGGCTTTTGATGATTGCTTTTTGGGGAAAAAGGAAGAACAGGAAAAGATATTTTGATGGAAAAAGAGCTGGGATTGAGAACTTAATCGTCCAAACCAAAAAATCTGAATTTGGTCACCTGGCAGCTTTGGTGAGTATTTTCTTCCTTTCTATTCCGCTAGTCTTCGAAAGGCAATGGAGCATCTTTGTCCTTGTCTCCGCCATCAACACAATTGGCAACTTCTACCCGATTATTTTGCAACGACATCACCGAATGAGAATTAGCAAGCTCTTGAGACGTTGACCTTCAGTTTGGATTAGTTCTTGCGATGTGTACAACTATGAGTTTGAAAAGCCATTTCACCAGATGTATCTGGTTCCTATTCTTTGCGTTTTATGCGAATATCGCTAGTTCTCAATCGACTAGTCGACTTGATAATGAGTCAGCTCAGGAGTTTTTGAACCGGTATATAGGTGAGCGTGTCAGTAAACCAGTGAGTCTAATGGAGCTGGCCGACTCTAACTTCACGGCTATCCTCTATTTCGAGATCCTTCCAGAGTCGAAGCTCAGATATGATGCACCATTCTTTAATCCTTACGAAGGTGTTGCGACGGTAACACTGTTTAGCGCGTGGGTATCGGAGAATGGTGAGCAATATACGCAGGTCACCATAGATACGTTGGATGCCAATTCTGGATGTTGTCCGTGTCACTTTCCCGTAGTAGTTGACTCAGCGCAGTTTCTATTTGGCGAATCATACGAAGAGCTTGTGCTTTACCAGACACACCCCGTTAGGCCAGACTGTAGCTCTATGACTCACTATTCTGCTCAGCTATACGCTGATTTTTGGACCAGTTTGAAAGCAGATCGACAGGGACAAAATCCGATTGCAAGACAAAGTTATTACCCGGGAAATTATAGAATCGAAAAGGGAAATGATCAAAAACTTCAAGCGGAAGAGCATTCGCGAAAAGCATTGATTGGCTGGATGATCTAAAGGATGGATCATTTCAAATCGGTTTATACTCACATGGAATTGAAGTTTACCCTTATCTTTATAAGCAAACAACCTCTATGTCTAGACAGCTTCTCCTTTCATTCCTTTGTTCTGCCTTCTCTTATTGCTCAATGGCCCAAATTGTTGAGTTAGAACTGGCATCAGACTCCTGGCCACCTTTCACCCATGTCGATGAATCTTCGGCTGTGGCGAGCCAACTCGTTCGTGAAGCCTTGAACAGAAATGAAGTCGCTGTCAGCACGAAAATTATACCATTCAATCATGTCATATCGGGCTTAAAAAAGGGTGACTACGATGGTTCTGCTGCTTTGTGGAAAAACGATGAGCGATCAGAATTTCTGAGATTTTCAGATCCATATCTCCAAAACCAGCTCGTGCTCGCAACTAAGAGCGGTGGCGACGTTTCCATGCAGCATCTCAATGAACTACCTGCCGGAACTAAGCTTGGAATCGTGGGCTCCTATTCATACGGACATGATGTGAGTGATCTGGATCAAATTGAATTGGTCTCAGGTGTAAGTGATCAGGAAAATTTGAGCGCTCTACTTAAAGGGAGAGTTGACTACATACTGATTGATGATTTGCTCGTGCACTATCTCATGCAGTTTCAGCCTGGCGATTTGGCGAATCACCTTGAAGTAGGTACCACGCCATTGCTCACACAGTCTCTATACTTTGCTGTTCGTTCTAATTTGGATGGTGGAGATAAGGTGATGGAAGACTTCAACAAAGCCATCAAAAAGTATGATTGCAGATGGGAGCTATCACCGCATATTGAAACTTCATTGGATCAAGGCCGACATTGACGGCGATGGAAAACTCGAAATGATCTCTGCGGGAAATACCGCGGGGCTGCAAGCGCCAATGCGCTCATATAGCATATCGACTAACGATGACCATACTGCTATGGCATCGAGTGATGACACCTACTACATCGATGGTACAATCTATGCGAGCTGGGATGAAGTGCCGGAAAAGTACAAGCAGCCCACCCCGAAAAAAGAAGATGTCGAAGACTTCACTTTTATGCGGATGAATTTCTAAACGCTGGCAGAATTTAATTGGGAGTCATTTAGTGAATTAGGATTAATATACCAGTCGGTATTTTTTATATCTTTGCACCATGGCCAGAAAATCAGAGCTCACGACTCAATACATAATTGAGAAGGTTGCGCCCGTCTTTAATACGATGGGGTACAAGGCCACGTCTATGACAGACATTACCCGAGTGACTGGTTTGACCAAGGGTGCGATTTATGGAAACTTCGAAAACAAAGAACACCTAGCCGTTGAAGCATTTAATTACAATGTGAGAACGGTAATTTGGAAGCTGGGCTGACATGATGAATATGGTGGAGTCGCCTACCGCCAAGCTCCAAATCATGACGCACTTTTATCGCAATTATTACAACGACACCATTGCTGTTGGCGGATGTCCCCTACTTAATGTGGGCGTAGATTCAAACAACATGAATCCACAACTGCACAAACGGGTGGTAACTGTTCTGACCAAGCTTCAAAAGAATCTGATCAAGATTGTAAAATCAGGCCAAGAAGCTGGTGAATTCAAGCCGAGTGTCGATGCAAAAGTAGAAGGCAAACGCCTCGTTTCACTAATTCAGGGCTCTGTTTTTACGGCCAATATGCTTAAGGACCCGCAGCACCTGAATGATACCATGGATTTTATTGACAAATGATAAAAGACAACTGGACTCCCTGATATATTTTTTATCTAATTATATACCGTTTGTTATTTTTACAAACCAACATGAAAGCTCAACTCTTATTCATCAAAACCTATTTCCGGATACTCGATCGGATCAGCCCAAGAAAAGCCGGTGACCATGCTTTTCAATTCTTACAGCGAACGCGTAAACTTCCACTCAAGCAAGAGAAGTGGAGTTTTATAAGACTGCTCACCATTTCAAGGCACCATCATCTATTGGAGATATTCAATGCTATGAAGTGGGCGATCCAGCCGGTGAGCCAGTCATACTCGTTCACGGCTGGGAGTCGAATGCCGGGAGCATGTCGGGAATTGGCAAAGTTCTATCTGGTCAAGGATACCACGTTATAAGTTTTGACCTACCAGCTCATGGAAAGACTAAGGGTAGAAAGACGAATCTCAAAAATTGCATCATTGCGCTCGAAGCCGTGCTAGAAAGAGTTCGGCCGGCGATAGAATATCTTTTGTGACACATTCTTTTGGCTCGGCTGTGACCACCCATACCTTAGCTCGAACCAATATTGGTGTAAAGCGGTTTATCATCCTGACTTCACCAATCGACTTTACTGAGTTCTTTCGACCGTTCTCCAAATTGGTCGGCTAAGCGAAACGGCATTCGATCAAATCATCTCCAATGCAGAATATTTGCTCGAAGATGATTTTGAATCATTGGCGGTGAGCAGAAAGATGAATCAAATCGAATAGAGCAGAGTGGCATTATTCACGATCGATATGATAAAGTGATTCCGTTCAATAATGCTGAAATCCTGGCAAAGATTCATGCCGATACGGAGTTACTTGCACTCGAGAAAACAGGACACTATAGAATGCTTTGGAATGATGTTGTTCACGATCAGGTTAGAGATTGGTTTAACCCCATTCCGGAGAGAGAAAAAAATGGATCTCCAAACATGACCAATGGCCAAGTTTCTTCACTGGTAGTCCCATCTTAAAAATCACAATTCCGAGTACACACGTCTTTTTTTTGTTTCTTCGGTCTAGTACAGACCAACCAATTTTAACATGAAGAAACTAATACTCGGGCTTTGTGGTGCCCTATCCATCCTATTCTGCCACTCTCAAGAAAGTCCACTTTGGCTCAAATATCCAAGTATATCACCAGATGGTAAGACCATAGCCTTTTCATTTCAAGGCGATATATATACCGTGCCTCGCAGCGGTGGAGTGGCTACTGCCATTACGCGCACGGATGCCTACGAATCAAATCCAGTATGGGAAGGCGGATAGCAAAAAAATAGCCTTTGCATCTATCAGAAACGGAAACAAAGACATCTATGTAGCCGAAGCCACAGGTGGTGCACCGAGCCGGGTTACTTTTCACAGTTCGTGGGATACCCCTTTTGAGTACCTGAGCGATGGAAGAATCGTATTCGGATCATCTAGAACTGGACAATCATAATTCAGTTTTGTTTCCTTCGGGTGTTTTGAGCGAACTCTATACCGTATCTGATACGGGAAGCCGACCGGTTCAGCTGATTACTACACGGCCATTGATGCAAATTTTTCAGGGATGAAACCAAGTTTTTGTTTCACGACCAAAAGGGATATGAAGACCCGCTGAGAAAAACACCACGTATCGTCAGTAACGCGGGATATTTGGGAGTACGACATTTCTTCAAAGACCTACAGCCAGTTGACCACATGGGAAGGCGAAGACCGAAATCCCATTTGGAAGGGCGATGAAAAGATGTATTTCTTTCTGAGCGCAGCGGTTCATTCAACGTTTGGAAAGCTGATATATCAAGTGGAAAGGCAACAGGTTTCACACAAGTGAGCAATTTCGAAAACCATCCGGTACGCTCATTGAGCATGGCTGAAAACGGAATGCTTTGCTACGATTTTAACGGAGAGATCTACACACAGCTAGAGACTCAAAGTCCTAAAAGGTTGAAATTATAATCCATAGTGACGAGCTCTACAACGAGACCATTGTCAAGTTGATTAACAGCGGTGCTTCCGATTTTGAAGTTTCTCCAAACGGAAAAGAAATAGCGTTTATCGTACGTGGGGAAGTTTTTGTGACTTCCATCGACTATAGCGCCACAAAGCGCATCACCAATACGCCGGAGCAGGAGCGAAACCTTGACTTCAATAGTGATGGTACGAAGCTGATGTATTCGAGTGAAAGGGATGCGAGTTGGGAATATTTACGAAGCTACTTTGAACCGAGAAGAAGAGAAGTACTTCTACAACGCGACATTGATTGATGAAAAGGCTCTGGTAGAAACCGATGCGGAAACATTTCAAGCGGCCTATAGCCCGGACGATTAAGAGATTGCATTCCTTGAAGAGCGAACTACCATACGCGTAAAGAACCTGGCATCAGGAGACATCCGCACAGTGATGTCGGGTGATATGAATTACAGTTACTCCGATGGAGATCAAGGATTCACCTGGTCGCCTGATAGCAAGTGGCTCCTGGTCGAGTTCTTTGATAACAATAGATGGAACACGCAAATTGGACTTCTCAACGCCAGCGGTGAAGAAAAGCCGAAAGACTTGACGGAAAGCGGCTACGGAAAACTACCGGCCTAAGTTTGGAATGGGCGGCGAAGTAGTCTACTGGGTTTCTGATCGCAGCGGATACCGTTCTCACGGTAGCTGGGGATCGCAGTCTGATGTTTTTGCTCTCTTCCTTACTGAAGATGCCTACCAGCGCTTTACCCTAGACAAGCCGATTACGAGTTCTGGAAGGAAAACAAGGATGATGACAAGAAGGATGATGATGATGAAGAAAAAGACAAAAAGGGAAAGAAGGACAAAAAGGATGATGACGACGAAAAAAGAAGAAGAAAAGTTAGAGCCCGTAAAAGTTGAATGGGAAGGCCTTGAAGACAGAATGGTGAAATTGACCATCTTTCTTCTTTCATCTCAGACATGCTCCTAGATAAAGAAGGTGAAAATCTGTACTACTTAACCAGTACTGGGGATGGAACCAATCTTTGGAGAACCAAGTTTAAGGAGAACGAAACCAAAATAGTCACAAATCTTGACGGAGGCTATTCATCGTTACAATTCGACAAAAAGGAAAAGCACATTTTCTTAAACAACCGAGGTAGCTTAAAGAAAATCGAAGTGCCAGACGGTAAAATGGAAGGCATATCCTATAGTTCAGAAATGAATTTAAACGCCGATGCAGAGCGAGCTTATATGTTTGAGCATGCATGGCGTCAGTTTAAAAAGAAGTTCTATCTCGAAGATCTACACGGAGTAGATTGGGACATGTACAAAGCCAATTACGAGCGCTTCCTACCCTATATCAATAATCGTTATGACTTTGCCAATGTACTTAGCGAAATGCTCGGTGAAGTGAACGCATCTCACACAGGAGCATTCGGTTGGGAAAGCAGTTCTACCGACGATGCCACGGCTTGTTTCGGAGCTTTCTACGACCCCGATTTCACTGGTGACGGCCTCAAGAATCATTGAAATCATGGATAAGAGTCCACTGATCAATAAAGACGGGAAGATTAAACCCGGAACGATTATCACCAAAATTGATGGAAAAGAGATAAAAGCTGGAGAAAAACTACTATCCATTGCTCAATCGCAAGGCTGGCGATAAAGTACTCGTCTCATTCAGCCTGAATGGAGAGAAATGGGATGAAGTAATCGAGCCAATCAGCCGCGGTACTCAAAACCAATTGGCCTATGAACGCTGGGTTAAGACGAGAGAAGCGGCTGTCGACAGCCTTTCTGATGGAAAAATTGGCTATGTGCACGTCCGGGGAATGAATTCATCCAGCTTCAGAGAACTCTACAGTCGGGCGCTTGGTAAGCACAACGATAAGGATGCCTTAATCGTCGATACGAGGTTTAATGGTGGAGGTTGGTTGCACGATGACCTGGCCACATTCTTGAGTGGTGAACCCTATATGCAGTTTGTTCCGCGCGGTCAGGAAAACATGGGAGGAGAACCACTAGGAAAGTGGCAGAAGCCTTCCTGTGTTCTCATGAGTGAAAGCAACTACAGCGACGCACACCTTTTCCCTTACACCTACAAATTCTTTGAGATTGGTAAGCTCATTGGTATGCCAGTACCCGGAACAGGTACTGCAGTATGGTGGGAATCTATGCTCGACGGAACGGTATTCGGAATTCCACAAGTGGGAATGCGCGATGTGAAGACAGGTGAACTGATGGAGAACAATCAGTTGGAGCCAGACATCAAAGTTCCCAACCAGCCCGGCATGGCATCTCAAAACAGAGATGAGCAGCTTGAAGCAGCAGTAAAACACTTGCTAGAAGAAACTTCGAAGTAATCCTAGCAGAATACAATCGAGAAGGTCGCCATGAAGAAATTCGTGGCGGCTTTTTTTATTCAGGCCACATTATGGAGTCTTCATCGTTGAAGAAGGGGCCCCATTGAACTTCAGTAAGATCGCCGTTTTCGAACCAAAAAATCATTTCAAGATCTTCAGCTTCGATCGTATCAATCGTAGCTCCATCAACTATTTCATCTTGAGACGTAACATTCTTCGCCCCATTTTCCTTGAGTAGTGCTTTCAATCCTTCCTGACTCAATTCATCGAGATCCTGATCAAAAAGCTTCATCCCCAAATCTCCTGCTAGTAAGGAAGATAGTTTCCAACCTTCGGTACCATCAAAAGTGAGCGACAATATCTCATCGTCGTAATGCCAATAAGTCAATTGGTCTTCATCTCGTTCAATTTCACTGGGTTTTCCCAGTCTGGCTTCTATATCATCCATAGAAGCTCCAAATTTGATTTTGCCATAGCCCGTGCCTGGCTTAATCTCCTTACCCATTTCTATTTAATACTCTTTATGGCTTGTTAAGCTACGAAAATCAGAGAATATCTCTACACTCCTACACTTTCAAGAAAATTTAAAAGAATCATAACATCATATTTCCCTCAGCAAATTAGGGATGCAACATCCAGCAAATCTACTTAGGGCATCATGGCACATTCATATTTATTATATTTTTAGCCCAAATAACCCAATTGAACTCCATCTATGAAAGCCGCAAAATCAATCCTACCACTAGTCTTCACCCTTATCCTTGGCCTAGGTACTTATGCTCAGAACTCAAAGTCAGCAACAGACAAAATACTCCTTAACAACGGAAAGGAAGTGACGGGAAAAGTCATCTCTAACGAAGCCAAAATGATTGGGGTAAAGAACCCTGAAACTAAGGACACGGTTTATGTCAATAAGACGGACATTACCCGAATAGATTATGCCGATGGAAGAGTTGATCAAATCAACTTTGGGACACTCTCGAGTGGTGCTGAGTCTTGGGAAGAGCGAATGAAAAAGTACAAGAACAAAGTAGCCGTATTGCCTTTCGTATATGAAGACCATTACAATAAACACGAGCACGACAATATGAGTCTCCAAACTCAACTCGATTGCATTAACAATATCAGATCAGTAAATGATCAGCTGATTATTCAGCATATGGATACAACCAATATGAAATTGGTTGAAAATGAAATCGACTGGAAAAGCATTAAAGAATATAGTCCAGCTGAAGTAGCCGATATCCTAGAAGTTGAGTACATCGTATACGGTACGGTAGAAGTAGAGCCAATCGGCAAGCCCAACAAGAAGGAAAACAGTTTCGGAACTGAAAACCAAACATTGGAAACACCACAGGGGCGTAGAGAAAACCCATCTATCTCACCTAAGAAGTTTGAGACTCTGGTGGACATAAACATCTATGACATTCTTGGTGAAACCGTTTATTCAAACGCACATGAGTCGTTTTGGCAAACGCCAGACGCATACAATCAAAACTTGATGTATTTGATTGAAGAATCGCCTTTTAATATTTTGAAGAGATAATCTAAAGTCAACCTTAAAGAAGAAGCCGACCCAATTTAGGGTCGGCTTTTTCAATTTGGTCTGGCCTATCGTCTTCTTCCACCGCCCCCGCGGCTGGGAGCAGAGCGTGTAGGTGCCGATCTGGTTGGTTGTGCGCGTTGCATTTGTTGACGAGATCGGTTATAGTTTTGCTGTCCGTGCTGTCGGTTTTGGTAACTGCGATTGAGGTTTGTTGGCTGCTGTCTTGATGGTGAAGTTGACGGACGAGTCTGAGGCCGCGTATTCGGTGAAGTGGGCCTTGTGCTGGGCGATGTCGGTCTGGTTGAAGGGGTTCTATTCGGGCTATCACCTTTATTCACACCCGTTTGCCCTCCGCGACTTGGTGCATTGGTTCCCTCGCGGCTCGGCCTTGACTTCTGGTCCCAGTTTCCACTCTTGTCGCGCTGGTACACATTACCCTGCTTGTCGGAGTACATATTGTTCTGCTTGCTCGATGGACGCGATCGATCCTGCCGGTTTCCAACCTGTCCCTTATAGTTCGATTTTCTAACCCCTTCCCTATTTGCATAGGCATTGTTCCTGCTTCCTGCGGCGTATCCGGCAGCTGCTCCACGTCGGTAGCCTTGATGGTATCCGTGATTGTAGCCATTGTAATACCCGTGCCTGTACCCTGCTCTATATCCACACGGTCCCCAATAAGGTCTGTAGTATGGATGGAAACCCCAGCCAATCCATCCAGCCGAAAAGCCCATACTAAATCCCCAACCTGAGTATGGATTGTAGTGTACGCTAAATCCATAAGTCACTGGTCTTGGGTAGTAGTAACTGCCATACCAGTATGGGTAATGGTAACCGGTACCGTAAACTACGACGCCATTGTACACATATGAGTGCGTGTATCCGGGCAGATACCCCACATAGACATACTCTGGGGTGGAACTGTAAACATAAACGTACTTTGTGTTGTATACAGGCTCAGATGGCGGAATTTGATCGACTTCATCGGGTCGGTGGTCGCTCACTTCATAAGGGCCTTCCGGGTAATTCGAGACAAACCAAATCCCATTGTCAACAACGTAAAACCGCTGATCAATTTTCATAACAGACTTATCTGAATTTTCAGAATACGATACATCTGTGTTTGGAATCTGTTTGAATTGTGGAGAGCCATCAAACTTCACTTCCACCCGTGCTTCGCTTCTGCTCACTTCGGCAGTTTGGGGAATAGTCTGCTCAAGAAGCGCATCACGCGACTCTTCAGTTTCAGGGACACTGGCCAGAACGGTTTCCATATCACTTCCTGAAGGAATTTTCGCAAAATCATCCGGTAGGTTTTGTGGATCCTCAAATTTCCAGGAGCCATCTTCCAAGGATTTGGATTTGTACCATCTTCCCGCGATTAATACGTAGTGCATTTGGGTGTTGATATCCATAAGAATATCATTCTCCGTGTTCTTCACATAGAGCAAGCTCGTACCATCGATGGTTTGATAGTCGGGCTCTCCTTGAATAACAATGAGTTCGGATGGCTTTGTTACCACCAAAATTTTGGGAGCTTGTGTATTCCCATCTTCTGCCTTACTCTCTGAGTCTGGCTTATTCTGATCGGCAAAACTCTTCACACCTTTGGGAATATCTGATGTCAGTTCCCATGGCTGATCGGGTGATGGTGATGTATACCAATAGTCACCACCATTGATGTAGTACAAGCTCGATTTTGTGTCTTGTGCAATAAAGAAGGCTGAGTTTACCGCATACTTCAGCTTGTAGTCTGAAGCGTCTTTCCATATTGGTTGACCATCGATGGTAATCAATATCGTCGACTCTTCTCGGTAATAAACATCAGGAGGATTATTATCAATCTCATCTGAGAGATGTTGTACATCTTGCTCATCACTCAAGGATGCCAGCAGTCGGTCCAAAGACATGACCAGATTCATAGACTCAAATACATCTTGAATCTTTTTGCTCACTTCAGCTATCTTCTCTTCATCTTCCAGTCCGGGAAAATGAACATCCAACACATCCATTTGGTCTAAAACAACCGTGCGCGCTTCCTTATCAGTTTGAAGAAAGGCTCTAAACCAAAAGGCTCCGAACTCCAACTCTCCATCATTCGGTTTATAGCTCAGAGCACATCTCCCTTCTACGATATTGGCCGTATGGGAGTCAATTTGCGGTTGATAAAAAGTAGCCACTCCTTCAGCGGCTTCCACTTCTCTTGGCCAAGTAAGCTCAGGAACTTCATCTTGGGCAATCAAAGTGCTGGTGAAAAAAAATAGCAGGAAAAAAGTCAGTGCTCTAGTAGAAATCATCTGGTAAAGGTTAGCTCTGACTAAATTACACTTTGAAATTCGGTTTAGTATGAATATTTTGATTTTCTATTTCAAGGACTTATGCCGCAAAAGAAAACCGTTGAAGACTACATAGCGAAGCACGAAAATTATCAGGATGAGTTAAATCTTCTGCGCAAGGTGTTTCTTCATAATAGCATGGAAGAAACGATCAAGTGGGGAGCGCCAGTTTACTGCATTGAAGGAAAGAATGTAGCGGGTATGGCTGCTTTTAA
Source organism: Cryomorpha sp. (assembly GCA_965230375.1). GTDB lineage: Bacteria > Bacteroidota > Bacteroidia > Flavobacteriales_D > Cryomorphaceae > CBDDKU01. The sequence continues at coordinate 256,808 of CBDDKU010000006.1, read as the reverse complement.
ATCTTACGTAGGAATTTGGTTCTTTCAAGGTGTTTTTCTCGAAGACCGTTCAAAAGTGCTCGTGAACGCCCAGGATGGTAAGACCAAAGCGCTCCGGCAGTGGCGGTTTAATTCTGCAGATGAAATGGATCAAAAGCTGATCGATACCTATGTGAAGGAGGCGATTGAAAACCAGCGCCAAGGAAAAGAGCTCAAGCCAGAAAAAAAGAAATTGACGATCCCAGACGAGCTTCAAGAAGCTCTAAATTCGGATCAGCATTTGAAAACTGAATTCAATAAGCTGAGCCCTGGAAAACAGAAGGAATATGCTGAACACATCGCTTCAGCTAAGCAGGAAAAAACGAGAGTCAGCAGAATGGAAAAAGCCCGACCGCTTATCCTCGATGGGAAAGGACTCTACGACAAATACAAGAATTGCTGACACCTCTAGACTTAATGATTTTGCTTTATTAATTTTGACTCATCTGAACAAGCGTATGTATAAAATCAAAGGCTCTTTCAAGTTTAAAGGTGGACGCAAGATTAGTGGTGACTTCGCTTTGAAGGCAGACTCATCGAAGAAGCTATCGCGCAAAAACTGGAAGCCAATCACCTGGAAAGGCCATATTGATAAAGATCCGGTCGAGGTGGTTCAGCTTTGTGTTTGGCCGCGAAGTATTGAAGACTTTGAATGGAGTGTATTTCCCGAGCAATTTGAAATTGTGAAGGCCTACATCGCTATGGCTATTGAGGAAAAAGTGGAAGAATCAAAAGATCATTAAATTCCTTCTGATTCTTCCGAGATTTTAAGCCTCCTGGGGAGCTGGCGTGAAGAAAAACTGCTCGCGCACTATTTTTCCATCTTCAACTCCATACACACAAATCTCAGTCATCTTTGATCTTGGAGCACCTTTGAAAGTGACATCCATGGTCATTGCACAAGAGAAGAAACTATCTGCTACAATCGGGTCAGAAACTTCCATGCCGTGCATCTCTTCTACCATGGATTCAAACATTTCTGATTTGCGTTTAACACCATCCATTCCCTTCACATAAGGACTTGGAGTTCCTTCTGGTTCGAAACTCTCAATCTCGGGGTGATACAATTCGGACATAGCCCCTTCAAAATCTCCCTTTCGGCAATATGCCACGAGCTGGTCTGCTACTTCTTTTACTGTCATGATTAGTTTGTTTTAAGTACTCTTAAACTTACTCAATATCAGCATCATGATGAAGGAAAAACACAATAAACCGGACGATTTTACAGAAGCGTCAAACTTAGTTTACATTCTTGATTTTGGCTCATCGTAGACTTTTTCGAAACAGATGCTGTTCTCATCCTTCTCGTAGGGCGGATAAGCAGGTATTTCACGATACCCATTGTTTTGGTAAAGTCGGACGGCACTCGGAAGTGTTTTACCAGTTTCAAGTACGATACGATCAACTTCAAGTTCTTCGGCCCAGATTTCTAGCTCCCTGAGAACAGCTTTGGCAAAACCCTTCCCCCTCACAACATCCAGTGTAAACATGCGCTTAATCTCGACAGTTTTGGAGTCGAATTTCTTAAATGCCCCACATGAAACAGGTATTTCCCTGTCGTAAGCAATTACCACCCAATTCAGCTCTTGAGAAGTATTCAGGGGAGCGTAAAAGGCATGGTCGGGGCCATTTATACCCTCCAACTCTCTATCCAACAAAGAGACAAGTAAAATAAAGTCCGGATGATGCTGGTCAGTTCTAAGAAGCTCCATAATCTGAATACAAAGATCGAAAACCAAAAATCCATTCTTCAGTATCGGAGGAGAAATGTTATGAAAACATTATTCTGAAAAACTCATATTGACTTCAAGGGAAACATGGTCTAGATTTGCGGCCGTAAACATTAAAACTCTTGGAATGATCAGCGCCCTTTGGGCTTCAATTATACTGCTATGAAACACGTATGAGCTATTCGCATTGCAAGAAAGTATTGGTTAAATACCAAAAAAGGTTGTCCAAACGAGGACAACCTTTTTTAGTTTTAATAAAATTAAATTCTCAATGATGTCTATTGTGGGATCTTTTTGATCACGATATCAGCAGATGACTCAGAGCGAAGCGTTTTAAGACTTCCCACCATTACTTTAGATTCTGAGGTCATATTGATCTTGATCGGCATCGTATCTTTCGAATCATATTCGACGTTCACTTTTTTATTGCTTTCAGATGTAGCCTCTTGGAGCATCCCATCAACCTGACTCAATTGAGTAGCAAGATCTGCCTGGGTCATGCTCGTATCAGCTTCTGCAGTCTCCTTAAGCGATTCTTCGATCATAGGCTTCAAAGAAGGAATGTAACTTGACAGATCCATCGTAGCCTTCTCTTCAAAATAAGCCTTGTACGAAAGTTGGTCTTGGTTCTTCAACGTCAATGACCGAGATACTTTCACTCTTTTCGCTGGGTCAAACGGATTTGCAGTTTCGCCATTTACCTGAACAGCCTTACCTACTGTATATTCTCTGAAATACGGAATGAGCATCATTTCAAGATGGTTTCCAAAATACGCTTCGAGCACTGCCTTCGACTCAAATAGAGTTTGGAATCGATCTAGCTTCTTTTTGGCGATACCCATTTTCACTTCATCAAGTTTAATCCGCAGATCATAACCGGCCTTAATGATTGCGTTGGTTACATCCTTGCTCGCTTGGGCGGCATTAGTCAGCGAATAAACTCCGGTCTTCTTGTCAATCGAGTAAACGAGACTCATCGGAATTTTGACTGGTGAGAGTCCAGCGGCATAATAATCCTTATCAAGTTCCCCTTGCAAAACATCCTCATAAGAAACTGTAATGGTGAAGGTCTTGGAAACGTCAGTTATGTCTAGAATGGGCTTTACATTTTTCTTGTGCGCGCTCATAATTTCTCCGCCGTTCCATCGCACATCCGACGATTTAATTTCAAGCTGATACTTCTCCCCTTTCTTCCACTTCGGTTTGAAAGTCACCCCCTGACTGATAGCTGCGATCGAAATAAAACAAAATAGCGTCCAGAGTATAGTCTTCTTCATTTTCGATAAATTTTTCCGAATGTAATGAAATTGGGGGTTTTCTCTTCTTAATGAAGTCAACTTTACAAATGCAAAAGACGCCTTTCACGGCATCTTCCCAAAAACACATCTGACATAAAGAAAAAACCCTTTGACAACTTGGCCAAAGGGTTCTTTTAGAAGTGATCGCGACAGGATTCGAACCTGTGACCGTCTGCTTAGAAGGCAGATGCTCTATCCAGCTGAGCTACGCGACCGATTTTAATTTTGGAGTGCAAAAATAGTATTTTAAGTAAAATGAACAACGTAATGGAGAAGGAAAGAGATAGACACGTCAGTAATTGTCATCAAAACTCGTGAAATCAAAAAGTAGAATTGAATAGATACTGGCGACTTGACAGACTTTTAACTTAATTAATATTCGAATAACAATCTCATAACCCGCAATTAGAAACAGCGGTCTACACTTGCCGTAAATACCGGCAAACGTGCAATAAAATGAGAAACCAACCCATCCGAGTCAAGATCATTCTCGCTTTTATAGCGGTGAGTTTTTGCGTTTCGGGAATCCTGTTGATCCAGGCTTATTACACTCAAAGAAAGAGTGAGACGAATCAATTTGTCAACGAACTAGAGCGCTATAAGACGCTTGTACTAAACGATGCCAAGACCCAGACCGACTTTATTGGCATAGATCTCATTAGCGATTCATACTTCCTTACAGAGTCGAGCGTGAGATTGGATGATCACCGCCAGTGGCAATCGATCATGAAGGAGACCATTGAAAAACTCTCAGAGTTTGATTTGAGCCGTTCCGTAGTTGTAGATGAACAACTAAAAGAACTAGAGAGTCTTTCCGAGCGTTATAACAAATCCTTTCTGAATCTGGTTGAGTCCACTACAATACTCGGGTTTAAAGATTATGGCTTAACAGGTGAAATGCGTACTTACGCTCACTTACTAGAAGACAGTTTTCCTGAACTAATTCCCCTGGAAAAAGTCCTAATGCTAAGAAGGCACGAGAAGGATTTTATCATCCGAAAGGAAGATAAATACGCTCAGAAATTTGAAGAGCTTCTGAATCTCATCTTACTAGGTATCAAGTCTAAGAACCAGAACGAGCGCACAAAAGGGGCCATTATTCTACTCGAAAACTATCAGCAAGCCTTCAACAACATTTACTACTACCACAAGAAAAATGGGCTCTACACACACTCGGGGTTGAAAGCTGAGCTGGACCAAAATGAAAACAACCTTCTAAATTATTGTGAGACTCTCATAACAGAAACGAAAGATCGCGCCGGACAGGTTTTGGCAGATATAAAGGCATATTTCTGGGGCGCAATTGTACTCTGTCTGATATTGATCAGTGTCTTAGTAAACTACCTTTCACGTCTACTGTCCAGACCAATCACTACCCTATCGGGCCATATGAAGGCCTTTGTAGAGTCCGGATTTACAGCCAACTTCACAAATGAAAGACTTGAGACCCGGAAGGATGAAATGGGTAGTCTCTACGGCTTTTTTCGCGACCTAGCAGAAGAAATTACAGTGCACTTTAGAAATTACCGGGACTCTGCCGAGAAGAGACATAAAGAAATTCTGAAAAAGAACGAGCAAATCGAAAATCAGAAGGAGATGCTCGAATCTCAGAGAAACTTGCTTTCAGCACAGAACAAATCTGTAATGGATAGTATCGCATATGCCAAAAGATTGCAACGAGCCATTTTTCCGCAAGAGTCTGAAATGAGAGCATACTTGGGTGAGTTCATGCTACTTTTTAAGCCAAAGGACGTTGTTTCAGGCGATTTCTATTGGGTAACTGACACACCAGATTCCATCTTCTTTGCTGTAGCTGATTGTACCGGGCACGGTGTACCCGGAGCATTTATGAGCCTTCTGGGTTATAATTTTCTCAATCAGGCCATTGAAGAAATGGATCTTCACGATACCAATGACATTCTGGATTATCTGAACGGGAGTATTTCAGATTTGCTAAATCAACACAGGGAATCTGATGAGATTAAAGACGGAATGGACATCATCTTATGTAGATGGATAAAAAGTGAAGGTGTTCTCCAATATTCCGGGGCGAATAGACCACTTTTAGTAATCAGAAGTGGAGAAGTTGTGGAACACAAATCCGACCGTCTTCCAATAGGGTGGAATTTCACCAACAAAAGAAAACCGTTTTCAGCTCGAGAGATCACGCTAGAAAAAGGAGACATGCTGGTACTTTCGTCTGATGGATATTACGATCAGTTTGGAGGTGATAACGATAAAAAATTCAAGTACAAGAATTTTAAATCACTTGTTTCTGAGATGAGCACGTCAGACTTTTCTTATAGCCAAGGCTTGCTAGAAAACACCCTTCAAACCTGGATGGGACAGGCGGAGCAAGTAGATGACATTTGCGTGCTAGGAGTGGCAGCTGACCACTTCCTTGAAATGAGTACGCTCAGAAACATCAAATCTTCTACTCAATCAAACACCAGTGATTCCGAAGAATTTGGAAGTGATTTAAGAGCTCTCGGTTGATTCTCATTTAAGAGTGTCCAAAAGGAGATATCTTTGGACCTTTAAATCATCTCATGGATTTGGGGAAGGACATCTCAAAGGCGAAGCAGGTTTTGGAAGGATTGGGTTTGGTAGCAATACCGACCGAGACTGTTTACGGGTTGGCCGCAAACGGTCTAAGAGAACCAGCCGTGTCTAAAATCTTCAAAGCCAAAAACAGACCCAACTACGACCCTTTAATCCTCCATGTAGGCAGTATCAAGCAAGCAGAAGACATTGCTGAATTTAATGATAGCGCAAGACTGCTTGCAAAAAGATTCTGGCCGGGACCATTAACCTTGGTTCTAAAAAAAGATAAGTCTGTGCCTGAGATTGTGACCTCCGGTCTTGATACCGTAGGAATTCGTATACCAAATCACCCGCTTACACAAGCGCTACTCGAGTCATTGGACTTTCCACTGGCTGCCCCGAGTGCCAACCCATTTGGCTATGTAAGCCCTACTACCGCCCAGCATGTAGCAGACCAACTCGGTGAGAATGTAGATTACATTTTAGACGGTGGGCCTTGCCAGGTTGGCTTGGAGTCGACAATTGTAGACTTGAGTACTTCCGAGCCTGAAATCTTGAGACAAGGTGGTATCCCGAACGAAGCCATTTTCAATTTAATTGGTGAAATCCCTGTAAGAAAACGCAGCAGCTCAAACCCAAAAGCTCCGGGAATGCTAGAGCATCACTACGCTCCGCAGGTGAAGCTCATCGTTGGTGATATCCCGGCATTGATCACCCAGAACCCCGACAAACGTATTGCGGTTATCGGTTTTGAAAGCACCTATGGTAAAGAAGGCATCGCCCTGTCCCCTGCCGGCAACATTGAAGAAGCTGCTCGAAACTTGTTCGCAGCTCTGCGCACTTTGGATCGTGGGAATTATGATTTAATCTTATCAGAGTGGGTACCCGATGTGGGAATAGGCATGGCCATAAACGATAAGCTCAGACGAGCGTCTAATCGGAATTAGGATCCCAGTCTGGTTCGGCCAGTTCCGAAACCATATGCCAATCCAAGCACAAAATTGCGTTCAGGAAAAGTCACTTGGACATCTTCGCTGTACAAGAAGTATACGTCTAGGACTTGTCGCTTTGAGAGCTTGATGTCGGTTCCAACCCGTACTCTGAAGCGATCGATTCCCTGTAAATACGGAACTCTTGGATCGTGAATCGAGAAACGAAGATCGAATGACGCATAGGGCTCGTATCGCCTGTTGTACTGATAGCTTATTTTAATGCGGTTTCGCACATCATAGCTCGGTCCAAAACCATATTCCTGCTCATAGTTGTACGTTCTCGCTTCCCACTGAAATCTCGCCCTATAGGCTAGCGTCCAACGCTGCATTTGAGCTCTCAAGACCGTTTCAAAACTCAGTCTGTGCCGATGCGCAAATGTGCCGGTCGAAGCCCTTCGATCAATAATAAATCTGTAATTGGTTCCAAAGCGAAGCCATCTCTCCACTTCGTAATCAAGTCCCAGATCAGTAAATGCCCTTCCTACTTGGGTGGCATTGTCTTCTAAACGAAACTCTTGATCGAGCGAAATGTTTAAGTCTTTGGATAAGTCCGTATCCAAAGAAAAGGTGGTCCAAATACCAAAGTCTTCTTCAACCTGACCTTGGACATAGTTTGGATAAGCGAAAAAGAATAAGACGGCAAATGCCAGTAATTGGCGTTTAAACATCCTGATTTGAAACGTTGTGGTAGTAAACTTTAAGCACAGCAGTATCGCGCAAGAAGTCGATACGCTTCACATAGACTTTATGAACAGCAAGCCCCGTCCGATCTTTAAGGTCAGCGATCAACTCGGCTTTATATTCCGGTTTGATCAAATCGACGCGTTCATACTCTATGACTTTCGAAAAGCTTTGTTTCACCAATATATTTCCTTCGATACAGAACGCTGTAAGGAGGATAATTGCATTGATAATGATGATCTCCAGAGCCGTACCCATGTTGATCGAAGAAATCAACCCTATCGTGATGGACATAAAGAGATAGGTCATATCTCTGGCCGAGATGTCTTCCGTACGATACCGCAGCATGGCGAAAATGGCAAACAATCCAAATGCAGCACCAATACTAAAACCTGAATTGCTATTAAGCAAAACGGTGATAATGAAGATGATGAGATTGAACATGAAGAATGTGAAGAAGAAGTCAATTCTTCGATACACCTTGTAGTAGATTCCGCGAATCAAAACGATCATTGAGATCAGATCAATAGCTAATCTGACGAAAAAATCCATGTTGAAACGGTCGAGCTGAAAGCTGAAGAAATCAACAGTTGAAGCAGGTTCATTAACAGAGTTCTCTGCAATGGCAGCTAGTGCTGCTTGCCCAAATGAGTTGCTTCCAAATAATACACAAATGATCGCAGCCAAAGCAGCGATTCCAAATCGGTTCAAAAATCTACGCATGGTTTAATCTCGTAATTCTTCGCAATGCCATTTTAAAATTGTTGTTTTTGAGCTCAGGTTCCAACATACTCAGTACCAAACAATATTTACTCATCGACACTTCATTAATTTTCAGTGATCTCATTCTCTGGACCACAGGACTGGTTTGACGTGATTCTTGCTTTACTTCAAGAATGGCCACGTCACCAAAACTTGCACTTCGACCATTCATCTCACCTTCTACATTAAAATCGATAGAAAATCGCTCATCAGAGTCTTTGGATATGAACCCAAGTCTCAGGTAATCTACCTGAACTGTAGGTACAAGTCTGTCGAAGGGAGTATTCACCAAACTCTCTCTTAAAAACTCCTTTCCAAGTTTTCCAACTTCAAAGTTTGGCTCAACTGGTATTCTGGACTTTGATGTACGACCTTTATTACTCTTCCACTTATGCTCAAGAAAAGCGGTGCCCGTTTTGGGATAATGTCGAAATCTTATTTTCTCTCTATTCTTGAATCCTCGATGGTGTCGATAGTAGCAATTATAATCTTCTGTATCGAGGTAGAGGGACTCGTATGGAGCTACTACCGAACCGGCAGCCTTGATTAAATAATAGTGCTCAGACAGCCCCGTTAAGACTTCTTCCATTTGCGACTCATGAAAGGCGTATTTACGATCTACGCGCTCCATCAATACTTCTTTTGGAAGTTCTTCAAGCCCAATGGTTTCAAACGAGCCAACAACTTTGCTATTTCCGTTATGCAGCTCGTCTTCACTCATAGGCATAGAGTTTCGTTTCTACCAATTCACCTTCCGAATCGAGCCTTTTTTTCTCAATCCGTAGCCCACGATCATCATAGATGTACACGAGTTTCTCCTGAAGAACGTCTTGACCATCAACTATTGTGACTTCACTTACATCTTCGAAATTATTGTAGAAATAGGACTTGATACGCAGGACATTGCCTTCGGCATCAAGATCAGTTTCCTTTTTCAACTCATCTTTATCATAGGTAAACTGAGTTCTAGAGTATTCAGGCTTGTCGTTGTTTTTGACAATTCGCTTATCTTCTACTTCTTCAATTACTTCACCTTTGTGATAAACGCGAGATTCATAGGTCTTAATTTCTCCTTCTTCTGTGTAGTCGAATTTTTCGATCCACTCTCCATCCTTGTCAAAAATCTCCTTTTCGGAAACGTACCGACTTACCTCTACTCCATCTTCGTACTTCACAGTAGTCTCCGTCATCGAAGTGATTCCGTATGTTCTCAGAAGCTTTTTTGATTGTGCATTTGTTCCTAAAGAGAAGGCAAAAAGGGCTGATATGAGTAGAAATCTAATCATCTGATAACAACGATATCTTCGGTTACAATTTCTTGTTTTCGCTCTTTAATTTCCACTTCAATTTCAACGGCTTCATCTCCACTGAAAGGTTCACAATTCTCTGAAATGGCATAAATGCGATAATCTCCTTTCCGGAGATATCGGAACCAAAAAGTGCCATCGGGCCCGGTTCGTACACGTTCAAAATAAGATGGATCGTCTCCTGCTATGATATAAACTTCTTCATCAACTCCATAGTATGAGCCTCGAAGCTCGGTACAATTACCATTGTACTCCTCAACCCAAACTTTTCCAGAAATTGAAGCTCTGCCCCCTTCACCGGGGTCTTTTTCACAAGAAATACTGAGCGTGGCAATTGCCAGCCCAAATAGCCAAATTAGTCTTTGCATGCAGTCTTACCTTGCTGGTTTCAATAAAGAAATCATCATGGTTCAGTAATGATTTCTTAATAATAAGTGAATATAGGATATTCTAGCGAACAACGGTCACATGACCATGTGTCTCTACGATCTTTTTGGTGATTGAATCCACATATCGAATAAAGTAGGCGTAAACGCCAGGATCTACATAATAATCTCCGCCTTCATTTGACCCATTCCAACCGACATTCGGATCTGTTGTGCTCCAAACTTCATTACCCCAGCGATCCATCACGATGAATTTGAAATCATCAAGCTGGATCTCTTCGTAATAGATTTTCAAAACATCGTTAACTCCGTCTTCGTTAGGCGTAAAGCTATTCGGAATCCAAACGTTATTTAGCCTTTCTTCAAAATGAGCAACAAGCTTTGTGGATGTACTCAGAATGTAGTTTTGTGCTAAAACAAGTGGAAAATTAATTGGTGCACCATGCACAACTTCCCAGTGAGAAAATTTCCATTTATCGCGTTCAAAAACCTCGATAAAGAGTGGCTCTTCGGCGAGGTAGTTCTTTTGGAATGGGAACTCAGTAATCACATCACTTTCCACCTTGATCCTAGCCACATCTCTTGGCTTCGTATCTACGATCAACGGGTAATTTGCAAGTTCGATAAAATTGGCAATGACCAAATCAGAGCTACCGAAACTCAACTCCACATCTGATGTGTTTGCATCGGGTATCGGATTGGCAGAAATGATATTCCAGTCTGTAAACTCGTAAAACTCTCTGGTAGGATAAGCACTAACGGCAAATGGAACATTTCCGGCCAAACTCAACTCTTGAGGTAGCGGATCGATTGTTTCCCCGTCCAAATCGATCGCACCAACATCTGGTGGGCTCACTTCAAAATGAACGTTGTAGATCACTTCATAGAAATTGGCAGTAATCGTTGCCCCTTCAGTAAGTGTAAAGTTGTTAGTTGCCGCCAAATTTCCTGAAGCCATTGCTACTGTAGAAGTCCAGTTTTCAAAATCCCAAGCGGGAATTGCCGTAGCTTGAATATCGATCGGACTGTCGCCTGGAAGATCAACGGTAACAGGGAAATTAGTGTATTCCAAACCATTTACTGTAATGGATCCAGTGTTCGCTGGTGCCACATCTAATACGACTTGATAGGTAACATCAGGAATGAAGTGAGCGATGAGCGTATCATTCGATGTAAAGTTCATGACAATTTCTTCCAAAGTTGCATCTGGCGTAATCGCGTTGTTGTTAGAGCTCCAATGACTAAAGGTGAAACCATCATTCTCATCGGCATCAAATGGCACATCTACACCCCCAAAGTAAGTCGTGGTGAAAGGATAGGTATCAATCTCCATTGAGGGCAAATCGATTCTTCCGCCTTCAGGTGGATTTGCCATAAGTGTGATTTCGTACGGTCCTTCCAGCTCGTCGTAACAATCGAGGAAACCATCATTGATCACGGCGCACCGATCATTGATAAAGTCTCTTACCTCCTGTACGTTCGACTCCCATTCGGCATAAGTACCACCCCAACGGTCGACGTGCATCTGCATTTCCGGCTCAATCAAAGCCACCAAACTATCTAGGTGGTGAATCATAAACTCACAACTAAAATAGGAACCAGACAAATCTGAAAAGCGATTGATATAATCTGCAAAGAACTCTTCATTTTCTATCAAAGTGTTCCAAATGGGGACGTGTCCTTGTCCTCCTGGATCTCCAATTTGTTGCGGATCACAAATATTAGCGTTTGCAGATTGGTCTGGGATACCCGTAAAGTTGGCGTAGTGGCCAAAAGTGGCATCCATATCCCAAAGTACATAGCGCCATTTCTTCTTGTCACCATCCGGGTTTTTACCACGCCACCAAGCGGTGTTCCAATTTAACCAGTCAGAACAAACCGTGTAAGAGTTTAATGTGAAGTAGTCGATCAAACTACCCGTATTGTAGAGGCCTTTTACATAATCGTAATTGCCCGCATCGGTCATGTCATTACCAAGAATATAGTCTCTCAGATCATCCCACTCATCAGCAGAGCCGTACTCTTCCCAAGTACCACCCCAAGTCTTCAAAAAGTCAACCTGTCCAGACCCTTGATCGTAGTAATAATCTGTAAAGTCAAGGTCATCAACCTTTTCTCTCACTTCATAAACGCCCCAGTACTGCCCATTACAATACATGATGCAAGGCTCATAAGAGCGCTCATCCATTCGTAGGTCGGCAATTTGCGAGAGACTTTGTACGTAAGCGTCGCGGATGTGGGCTCCACCATTTTCGAAAGGATAGTTGTCACTCGCCGCCGCCTTTATGATCACACGTTGATAGCCTTCGCGATCTTTTGTTCTGAAGATTGGATAGTCAATTTCGTTCCCATAGCCAAACTCATCCTGTGTAATGTAGTCGATTCCGCGCTGCGGATAAGCCCATGAGTCATTACCGTGCTCATTGTAATCTCCACCACATTCTGCTAGTAATGTACCATCCGAATCGAAATACTCGAAGTGACCAATTGGTTCTATCTGTGTTCCATCGAGAAGTACCTGCAATTGATCTCCAGAAACGCAGATAATGGGCAGGGTATGTGTAACATCAATAAAGTAAGTGTTCGTTTCAATAAAGCTTTCAGGAATATTTGCATCCGCATGAAATGCTCTAGCTCTCAAGGTTGTGGTTTGTGAAATAGTAACTGGTCCACCATATAGAGTTGAAGCAGCAGTCGGCACCGATCCATCAAGCGTATAGCGAATTTCGGCTCCGGCGGTAGCTGTGGTAATGGTAACATCTACACTCCCCGTATAATATCCAGGAGCTGTTTCAATTTCTAACTCTGCATATTCACCAATTACACCTGCATTGGCAGCACCGGGCGTAGGGGTAGTCATGATTCCCCAGTTTGCTCCACCATCAGTAGTTCTCCCACGCGAGTGGCCTTCCTGGTTGGCAATATTGAGCATGTAAGAATCTACAATAGTTCCACTTGCGTCGGCTAATACAGCTCCTTCTTGCTTGGCCTGGGTAATTTTGAAATCGGTATGAACGTTGCCCGCGGCAAATTCTCCGCGACCAGAAGCGTACACCAATAGATAACCGTTAGCAGGCACTATGACACCTGCTGGAATTTCCCACTTCATCGGCTCGGTATCATCATCGCTAAAGTAATATCCTCCGATATTCACATCGGCACCTGTTGGATTGTACAATTCAAACCAATCTTCTTCTTCACCGTAATTATCTGTAAAACCGCCGTCGTAGTTGGCAGCTGAGATCTCATTTATGACTACCTGAGCACTCGAAATTGAAGCCCAGCAGACAATAATTGCTAGTAAGAAAAGCTTAGTTTTCATGCAGGTATGGTGGTTTCTTAGGTTTCCCAAAAATGACGCACAACCGCTTTAAAAGTTGTATTCTAATTCACGACTAATTTGGTCCAATACTCTTCAGCCCTAACAAGATACACTCCTTCGGGCAAGTTTTCAATAAAAATCTCATTTAGTCCAGCAGGCAAAGTCTTGTCTATCACCTTTCTACCCTGCATATCAAACAACTCTACCCGAGCAGTAGACTTGTTTGGCTCGATTTCGATCCAAAAGGAAGATTTAGCAGGGTTTGGCCATATTTTAAGGATGTCTTTGCTTGCGTCGGCCACAGAGTTTATTTCACCATTGCTCATTTCATGCGTGGGAATCATACACGAAATCGGGCCGACTCCATTCGGAAATCGACCTTCCGAATCGTCTGGTATTTGCTCCATGTAGCGCACGTAATCAATCGTCAAGGTATCTGAATCTGAAAGGATTATGTCATCCCCGCTACCTCCAAGTTTGAAGAATGTATGTAATCCCGGCTCAAAAAGTCCTTGGTCACACCAGATGATGAGATAATCATTTGCTCCGATAGTGGTATCGGGAAAAACGAATTGGGTTGGGTCACCTATCTTATCACTTAAGAAGTACCCTTCGAGGTTGATTGGTGAATTGCTATTGTTATACAATTCTACCCAGTCTTCGTATCCTCCCCATTGATCTTGTACTGTGGATTCATTTTGTGCCTGATACTCGTTAATTACAAGACCTGGATTCACACTATTTGTATTCTCACCATTGAAGGTTGGTATCAAAATATTGAACGGGCCTGCACCATCGGGAAATCGGCCTATGGATATATCGTCTGGCATATCGCCATAGCGCACAAAGTCTACTGAAGTGGTATCTGGGTTGTACAACCCAACTTCCTCTCCCATTGAGCTCAGATTAAAAGGTGCATGAAGACCTTCTTGCTCAATTTGATTATCACACCACACAATAAGGTATCCGTTGGCAGCGATTTCTACATCAGGGAATACGTATTTCGTCTTATTACCGTGATTGTCTGATAAAAAATAGCCTTCCAGATTGATGGCTTCGTCTGTTGTGTTGACGATTTCAACCCAGTCATCATACTCGCCGGCTGGGTCGGTAGCTGTCACGTCGTTGGCCGGCATGACTTCGTTAATCAACAATTTTCCAAAAAAAGGCTCGCATTGGCCATACACACTTGCGCCGCAAAAATACATGACGGCGAGAAGTAAACTTGCAGGTAAACTTTTCATGCAAGCAATATAAAGAAATTGTTAAGATTTTATAATCATACAATCTCGATTTAGAGAGAATAAAATCGAAGATTCTTGTACGTCTTTTTTAGTAGGTCAATTGATATTCGAGCACGTCATAAATAAGAATCTGGCGATCGATAATTTCGAGATATTTATCGACTTGCTTTGTGTGCTTTACAGCTTTGGCTTTCACTGCCCAATCTTTTGCTAGCCTCGGATTCCCGATCATTTCACTAGCCACAGCCATATTGTACATGGCCATATACCTCGTATTCAAGTCTTCAGAATTCGTCAGTGCTATCCATTGGCTCGCCGCTTCTTCCCAGTTGGCGTTGTAGTCGAGGTTGGATGAAATCCGAGAAAGCGACTCTCCACCCTGATAGTAAAGCCGATAGTCTTCTTTCCAATGCGGAGATATACGACGCATGTAATCATATGCCGCCATCTTGGCAACTACTTCAAAATCTTCTGGTAAGCGCTCGCGTGAATCATTCTCTCTCGCATAGCTAACTGTAGTCGTGATCCTTCGGTATTCATCAGAAAAGGAATCGATCAAGTCAACATCTCCTGCCTGATAAAATCGCCATGAAACCTGATAGGTTATTTCCTGGTCTTGGCTAAACTCCGGCACGCGCACCACGTTTCCAAACTGGTCTGTCGTTGGCACAACATTGATTTCACCGCTTGTCCGAATGCTAATATCAATTCCATCGATTGACACCAGACCATCCAGATAGTTCGCTTCGCATATGCTATCAACCACGTGTTGGCTCAGTTGATCCTGTACCACTTTTCGATCATCCGTAACGTAGCCATCCAGCGGAACCAAGACAGTTTGGTATCGGTTCAAGTTAAGATTGGCGGTGGCCAAAACATTTAGAGTTTGATCACCTACAGCCTTCCCTACCCCTCCAAAATACTCCACTGGCACCCCATCGATGTAAATGGGTGACGCATCGCGCTGACCTGCACCACGATTCAAAAGCCCCAGTCGTTTTACATTTGACGGAACGTAAACTTCTGAAGGCACCAAGAAATCAGCGTAATAATAAGTTGAAGAACAGCTTAACAATATTGACGCAAAACAGCCGTATAAGAGAAGGCGAAAAGTCATAAGCCGACAAATTTAAAAAATGGCTGATTGCAATGTTTCATTTCATTATTTTTGGCCGCAAGTTTATGAAAACACAATTTTTCTTTTCCCTTCTCGTAATTAGTCTTCTCGCAATTTCTTGTGCCAAAGAGTGTGATGAACCAGATATTCAACGTATAAACTCGCTTTATTTTGAAATAAAACAAGGCGGTGGTGACGGGTTTGACGAAGATGAAATTGATGAGCTATATTTTGTGCGTTACGTACCAAATAGCGAGCCATTTATTGCAGACACATTTTACTCGGGAGGTGTATTCCCAGAAGGTGGCACTAAGTTTTTGATCAACGACGAGTATCCATTTCGAAACAACGAAGCTCCGTATTATGTTGTCTATGGATATGAAATTGTTGTTGAATCAGACGGTTTTACTGCAACTATTGAGGATATAGAACTCGGTGGAGAATATGACGGAGACTGCGGATACACCAATACAAAGAAAGCCTTCAACCTCAACGGAGAAGACTACGATCAGGCTGGTTCTGAAGCGTATGTGCTCATTACCAAGTAGGCCACTCTGCCTTATCTATTTTAGAGTGTATCTTTGTGCCGAATTTTATCACTAGAAAACTACATTTCAAATGAAAGAAGTATATATCGTATCAGCTGTTCGAACTCCGATTGGGAGCTTCAATGGCGTTTTCGCATCTGTGCCTGCTACCCAATTGGGAGCTACAGCTATTAAAGGTGCTATTGAAAAAGCAGGCGTGGACGCCAAAGAAATCGACGAGGTGCTGATGGGTTGTGTTTTGCAAGCCGGACTCGGACAGGCTCCCGCCCGTCAGGCAGCTAAATTTGCTGGGCTTGACGACAGCGTACCTTGTTCTACCGTAAACAAAGTTTGCGCATCGGGAATGAAGACCATCATGATGGCTGCTCAGTCTATTGCCCTAGGCGATAATGATGTAGTAATTGCTGGTGGAATGGAAAACATGAGCCGTGTGCCCCACTACCTTCCAGGATCTCGAATGGGAACGAAGTTTGGAAACATCACCATGCAAGATGGAATGCTTCTAGATGGATTGACCGATGTGTACAACAACGAGCACATGGGTAACTGTGCTGATCTTTGCGCTAGAGAATACAATATTAGCCGAGAAGAGCAGGACGCCTTCGCGATCGATTCGTACAATAGAGCCGCTAAAGCATGGGCTGATGGCAAATTTGCCGATGAAGTGGTTCCAGTGGCTGTGCCACAGCGCAAAGGAGACCCAGTTATGGTATCGGAAGACCAGGAGTACAAAAACGTGAAGATGGAGAAAATTCCAGCTTTGCGCCCAGCATTCTCTAGAGAAGGAACCGTAACTGCTGCGAATGCATCCACCTTAAATGATGGTGCAGCTGCATTGGTCTTGATGAGCAAAGAAAAGATGGAGTCACTTGGTTTGAAGCCTTTGGCAAAAATCGTAAGCTACGCCGATGCTGCCCAAGCACCTGAGTGGTTTACTACTGCACCTTCTAAAGCTATCCCTAAAGCACTTGGAAAAGCAGGTTTGTCAACTGGAGATATTGATTTCTGGGAATTGAACGAAGCCTTTTCTGTAGTAGGTCTTGCCAATATCAAAGAGCTTGGACTCGACGGTTCAAAAGTGGATGTAAACGGTGGAGCCGTTTCACTTGGACACCCACTCGGCTGTAGTGGTGCTCGTATCATCGTGACATTGATCAACGTATTGAAGCAAAACGGAGGAAAACTCGGTGGAGCTGGTATCTGCAATGGTGGCGGTGGAGCTTCTGCCATGGTTATCGAAAACGTAGGGTAAGACCCATTGTCAAATACAATTTTGATTGAAAGGCCCATCACGGGCCTTTTTTTATTATATTAATAAAGCGTTTGAGTGGACCGCTGGAGTTGATTCTGGAGAATATGAAGTGAATAGTCCACAAAAAGGCAATTTGGGTGTTACATAGGTTTAAAGTGCAAACTGATCGTTCATGGAACGTTGTGGTTAATTGAAATGATTCGAATTTTATATATATCTCTTGTGGCTGCCTTTTTTACGAATTGCGGAAATTTGGAAAAGGATAAAATCTCAGAAAAAACTAAACCTGAGCTTAGTAACAAATACATCTATAGTCTATGCGATAGTATTATTAGCAACCAAGGAAACTTGGATAAAGTGTGGAACTTCAATGAAGTTGACACAGGAACCATTGAATTTCATGACATTAATCTTTTTGAATCTGTAGACGGGGAGCGAGTTGTAACGATTAAAGGGATTACAGGTTGCTCTTCAGGTTGCTCTGGCCATTTAGTCATGATATTCGAACCCCAGATGAATAGTCTCATCCACGTTTCGCAAGAGCCAAATGATTTGACATTTGTTGACTACAATAAAGACGGTAAATCTGAATTACTAATCCATAATTTAATTATGTGGATGGGAGAATGTCGAGAATATCATTCACTCTTTGATATTGAAAATGAAATAGTTTATTTCTCCATCGGAGGAAACTCGCCAGAAATTTGCGGATTGACTGAAAAAGACCCGTATGTGAAAGATACTTTATTGAACACGTTCGACCTTAAATTCAAGGATATTGACAGTGATGAGATTGATGAAATAATATTAACTACAAAAATTCGGACAGTTCAAGACACAAATTTGAGAACTGTTATTGATACAGTGAAAATAAAGAACCAACCACAACACGGAATCAACAAAATTTAGGACTATGTATAAAATTGCTCTTTTAGTGTTCGTCTTTTTTAGCGCTCTCGGGCTAAAAGCGCAAAACATATACACCCAAAACCGACAGGAAGCCATGCGCTACTTGCAGAAAGCTGAGATGCAAAAACGCGGTGGAAATTTCAACAACGCTATACTCGAATACACCAATGCCATTGAAGTAGATCGAAATTTCGCAGAAGCCTATATGAAGCGAGCGCTTATGCTGCAGCAAATGGGCCGCTACGAAGAGTCGAAGCGAGACTATGACACGGCCATTTCCATCAACCCCGATAGCGATGTGTACTTTGATCAAAGGGCCCGACTCCAGTTATTGCAAGGGAATTACAAGGACGCTATTACGGACTTAAGCAAGGCTCTGGAGCTTTCCGACTACGACGCTTATTATCTCGACGCGAGAGCCCTAGCTGAACTCGAAAACCAAGATTACCCAGAAGCCATCGAAGATCTGACCTTTATCTTGAGCCTTAACCCCAACGATACAATCGCCTACTTAAAGCGGGCCATCACTTTCACTCGAGCCGACGACTACGACGCTGCCTTGGCCGATATTAACAGCGCGATGAAGCTCTCCCCCTACTCTGAGCTAGTTTATGATGTAAAGGGTCTATTTCATTTGAATTTTGGTGAGAATGAAGAAGCTGAGAAAGCATTCACTAAAGCGATCAATTTCAACCCAACGTTTGCCATTGCCTATTTCAATCGCTCTATCAGCCGAAAGAAGCTCAATAAACTCGACGAATCTCTGAGTGATCTGAACATCGCCATATCACTCAATCAGAACTTTGCAAACGCCTATTTCAACAGAGCAGTGACGCTAAAAAAAATGGGGAATATAGAGCAGGCCGTTGAAGATTACTCCAAGGCTATTGGGATAAAAAGTGATTTTACAGATGCTCTCTTTAATCGAGGGTTTTCAAAGACCATGCTCGGTTCTTATGCCGAAGCGATAAACGACTTCGACCGCTCTGTGCAGAGTGATCCAACAGATCCTGAAGCCTACAATATGCGTGGAAATATCAATTCCTTTTTTGGTAAGTACAATCGGGCCGTTGACGATTACACCCAAGCGATTGAGCTCGATAAGAATTATGCAGAAGCCTACTTCAATCGCGGTATTACCCACATTCTAAACTACAGCATCCTTGATGGCTGTGCCGATCTGGAAAAGAGTCGCGAAATGGGTTTCGAAAAAGCCGCTCAGAAGCTCAGACACTTTTGCGGTGGGCCGCAGTAGGAACTTTCAGAATCTAGCTCAATTCCTCCTTGAGTCAATTAAGGGCTGGGAGCTATAAACCCGTGATAGTTAGTTTAGGATCAATTTACCTTGCCCAACCTGGACTTTATCACGTTTTATTCGATAGATATATATGCCAGAAGGGCCTTCAATGAAAAAGCTTTGCATTTGGTGATTCATAGATTCACTCATGATCCTTCGACCTAGAACATCAATAACTTCAAATTGAATTTGATCACATCGGTCACATTCAATCCGCACGTTTACATGACCTTCGGTTGGGTTCGGGAAAACTCGATACTCAAGGACACTTGCCTCCCTTGCACTAAGTTCCGTATCTACGATCACCATTTCAACAGCCGTAGTACTGCTGCATCGCCCACCAACACTATACAATATTTCATACACGCCCAATTCAGAGCTATTCACATCAATTTCTCCAGTCAAAGAATCAATGGCCAAGCCTTCCGGACTGGAACTAAAACTACCGACTTCAATTCCATTAATGGTAGGCAGAAATTGCCCTCCATACAAGTTACTGAGACTATCGTAGGCGTAAGAAACTTCGTTTGAGTAAAAACAAGTTAGCAATGGTGAATTATCAGCTGTTTCGTTAAGGATACCATCTTGGTCTGAGTCAGGGTTGGTGCCCACATTTGAGTAATCTTGATGCTCAAAAGGACCGGTAACCCCATCATTTGGCTCATTTGAATTACTGTTGACAATCAACTGATTATAGTAGCCGTCGTGAACTGCATTCTCCATATTAACCCTTACAGTAAATTCTATGGTTGCTGTTCCACCAGATACTAGATCTCCAGAACCACTCAGCACCCGCAGATCATCTCCACCATTGAATCCTTCATTAACAAAACCTGAGAGTGGGCCCTGTACAATTTCAGTTGAGCCTACCACTTCAGCTGTGGCTCCTAGCGGAAGCCCTAACATTATATCGTCAATGATCTGGATGTTTTGAATCGCAGAACCGAGCACACCATCGTCGCCATTTAAAATGGTTGCTGTATAAGCTAAATCAAACTCTGCTGTCTCACCAATTTGATTCACTTCAGGTGGACTCAGTGAAATCCCAAGTCCAGATGGGCACAAGGGAACAACAGCGGTATCTGACAAGGCAGAATTTCCACATACTTCGTCAATACCTTCAACTTGATAACCTCCTGAAAATTGGGGGATTAAGGCACTTGAATTTCCGCCAAGAATTGGCTCACCATAAATATACCACTGATAATTCTCAAATCCGAAGGCCGCCATGATGGCATTTCCTGGGGCACAAGGCTCATCTCCTACAACTACAGGGTAAAGCCCTACTTCGGGTTCAGTGCCAAAACCATTAAAGTAAGATAACGCTCCTAGGTTTGAGTGAGAATACAGGGCAGAAACGATCATAGCTGAATCACTTTCTAAGTGAATAGGGGAAAAGGTAGGAGACGAAGAATCTAACTCTTCCCTATATACCTTCCACCCTTCATTTCCATCTACATTTTTAAACTCTTCTTCAGGCACTAACTCCCCGTTTATGAAAAGATTTGATTCAGACTTCAGAATAACTCTACACAAGCTCTCGACATTATAGTTCATTTCAGAAACCAAATATTCTTTTATGCCCGCACACTTAAGTGGAGGAACTTGTGCCAGGCCAGTATCGACAGGACCATTTATTGACGTCCCAGATGTAAACTGGAAGACATAAATGGGTTGATTGGACTCAATTCTCAAAACTCCATCTTCGTTAAAAGACTCATAAGTCAAATAATCCACTTCTCCCTCTCCTAAAGAAAATACTGGTTCACTTAATTCGTCATTTATAAACACTTCCGTATCTTCTTCAACCCCGACTATGATCACCCTTTCTGCACCTGATGACTGTAGAGCTTCCCCTCTTACCACCACGTATTCGGATCCTAAATATTTCACAGGAGCCAATTGATCCGCTCCTATATCCTGACCAACTTCCAGGCCAGCCAGCCATGATCCAGAATTACAAACTATATCTTTATCTGAAGAAATTCTGGTCCCGATAGAATTGTTAATGGTTTCATTATCAAAGTCTGCGTGATCAACGCCAAGCACATAAGATTCATTCGCATCTAAGGTGATAGTAATCTCATCTTCCCCCCAATGTCCTACATAGTAAATGGGATTCTTGATTAGGTCGAATGTGATCTCCGTATCATCTTCCGTCGCCATGACCGAAATAAAATGAGACCTTCTTTCTTCATTCCAGATTTCGTCTTGATTATAAACGGTATAAATATGTCCTGAATAAAACCTTTGCCCCTTAGCGTTTTTCCCTTTCGAAAACATTGATAAGCCATGCGAGCCAGCCGTATGCATTATCTCAACATAGAATGGAAGATCGGCCTTGAAATGAAGACCTTGTGACCTAATCTTCATATTCAAACTATCCACTGGGATGACATTTAACGGGTAAGAGTCGGAACTAGCATTACCCTGTGGGGAGAATTCATAAGTACCGCTGGAGGTATCAGCAATCTGAACAACATCAATCAGATTTCCAAATCCATCTTCAATGGTGACATTAAACGGAGCTGACTCAAAAGTGGTAAGCTTTACGAAATGATCCCTGATATTCGATGTACCAGTTTCTGGTCCCGGTTTGGCAAAAAATGGGGGGATCCAGTGTTCAGTGCTGTACTGACCGAATAGACCAAGACTAAAAAAACTTAGAAAAACAATTAGGCTAGCTGCTTTCATCATCAATAATTTTTTCAAAAATAGAAGAATTATCGACTGTTGGAAGATCTAGCTCAACTCCGCCACATCTTGATAGAGCTTCTTCGAAAGCGCTTCGCTTACCGGGTAGAGTGGTAAACGCATATGGGGCTCACAGATATCCATCAAGCGCAGCACTTCTTTGATTCCGCCGGGGTTTCCTTCGGCGAAAATATTGCGGATAATCGGCATAAATCGGAGTTGAATTGCTCTCGCTTTTTCTATTTCTCCTTTTGCAGCTAAGGCCACCATATCGGCATATTCCTTCGGATAGGCATTCCCGATAACAGAGATCACCCCATGACCACCACAGGCCATGTGCGGTAGTACGAGAATATCATCTCCAGATAGCAGTATGAACTCATCTGGTAGGATTCTCTTAAGTTCCATGACTTGTTCGATATCGCCCGCAGCTTCTTTGATTCCGATTATCATATCACAGGCACCGGCAATGCGCTCTACCGTAACCGGCAACACATTGCTCGCCGTACGCCCCGGCACATTGTAAAGAATGATGGGGAGTTTCGAAGCTTCGTTGAGTGCTTTGTAGTGATGAAAAATCCCTTCCTGTGTTGGCTTGTTGTAGCTCGGGCTAGCTGAGAGAAAGGCAACCACTCCCTTCCGATCAAAATCAGCCATGGCTTTAGCCACAGCTGCCGTGTCGTTTCCACCGATTCCAAATACGATGGGAAGTTTTCCGGCATTGATTTCCAGCACAAAATCGAGAACGGACATTTGCTCTTCGTGAGAAAGCGTCACCGCTTCACCAGTCGTTCCCATCACCACCAAAAAGTCAGCACCACCGTGAAGGTGCTCAACTAGTTTTTGCAAACCGTTGTAATCGACCTTCCCTGCTTCGTTCATCGGAGTCACCATAGCGACACCCATTCCCTTCAACTCGTTCATCCCTTGTTTATTCGTTTTAAGTAGTGATTTACTTGTTTGATATAATCGTCAAAGGTATCGTTCTCACCGGTTTTGATCATCATATCGTAAAAGGCTTCATTCACTTCAGAATAGTAGCCCACCTTAAACTTGGCTTTGCTTCTAGCAAGAACAAATTTCAGAGGCAAAACCGGGTCTTTTTCCAAATCGATCAGGATATCAAAATCTCGTGCAACAAAATTGTGGACGTTATCGCTTTCTGGCTCTGACTTCCAATTCAAATTGGCCTTGGTGAAATAATCGTACTTGAGCTTGTGAACATGATAAAACGGCACATCCTTCTTATCGTCGATGTAGCATAAGGCGAGAATTTCTCTGATACCATGCTCGTCCTGAAGGTACTTTACGTATTGCTTGACGAGGATGTAAAAGCTCTCTCCTTTTTCCTGATACAAAATACCGACACTCCGAGAGTCATCAAAGTTTTTCACTTTCGATCTTCGCTCTTCTCCGAGCGATCGCTTCAAGGCCTTAAGGCCAAATGCTTTCTTTATTCCTTCTAGCCACTTCACGCCGATATCATCTCAATAAATCGTTGTTCATCAATAATTTCAACACCAAAGTCTTCAGCCTTTTGGCGCTTTGATGGCCCCATATTATCTCCGGCCACCAGGTAGTTTGTTTTCTTGGAAACACCGCTCAACACCTTGCCACCGTTAGCTTCAATCGCCTGCTTGAGTTCATTTCTCGACATCTGGGCAAAAACTCCAGAAACCACAAATGACTTGCCATCAAGTAGGTTTGAACTCGGTCCATCCGACTCTTCAACTTCAAACTGTAAGCCACTATTCTTGAGCCGATTAATCATAGCCAAATGTGCTGGGTCACCCAAATAAGCAACGACAGACTCGGCAATGCGCTCTCCAATTTCTTCTACCGCAATAAGCTGGTCCTGATCGGCAGCTATAAGTGCTTCTATCGTTTTAAAGTGCTTCGCAAGTTTCTTAGCTACTGTCTCGCCCACATAGCGGATACCGAGAGCGAAAAGCACCCGTTCAAAAGGAATCGCCTTTGAAGCTTCCACCCCGTCGATTAAATTCTGGGCTGACTTTTCTGCCATTCGCTCCAGCTTCAGCACATCATCCTTCTGTAGATCGTAGAGATCAGCAGGGTTTTGAATCAACCCTTCGCGCATGAGCTGATCGACCGTTTCGGTTCCAAGCCCGTCAATATTCATAGCCTTCCGCGAAATAAAATGATCGATCCGGCCGCTCACTTGTGGTGGACAGGTCAGGGTATTCGGGCAAAAATGCTGCGCTTCTCCTTCATTTCTTCTGAGTGGTGTTCCGCATTCAGGACACTCCGATATATAGGTGAAATGTTTGGAGTCAAGTGGTCTTTTAGCGAAATCAACACCAATCACTTTCGGTATTATCTCTCCGCCTTTCTCCACAAAAACGGTATCGCCTTCTCGGAGATCGAGTTTTTCGATTTGATCGGCATTGTGGAGCGATGCGCGTTTTACCGTCGTTCCAGCCAGAAACACTGGCTTCAAGTTGGCTACAGGAGTGATCGCTCCAGTGCGTCCCACTTGAAACGTCACACGTTCGAGAATGGTAGAAGCCTGCTCGGCTTTAAACTTATAAGAAGTAGCCCATCGAGGCGACTTGGCTGTAAAGCCCAATTCGTCTTGATATTGATATGAATCTACCTTGAGCACCACCCCATCGATTTCAAAAGGCAAGGCATGACGCTCCTTATCCCAGTGGGCGATAAAGGACTCAATTCCCCTGATGTCGGTGCATTTTTCGATCTGTCTGTTGTGATATGTCGGCACTTTAAATCCCCAACTGCGGGCGGCTTCCATGTTCTCGCTGTGCGACCGGCCAGGCAAATTTTCACCGTAAAGACCATAGAGAAAACAGTCCAAACCACGCTCGGCTACTACATTTGAGTCCTGCAGCTTTAAGCTTCCCGAAGCTGTGTTTCGCGGGTTCATGTAGGGGTCTTCACCAGCTTCCACCCTACGCTTATTCATTTCGGTGAATGCTTGGAGTGGTAGAAAAATCTCTCCCCTGATTTCAAACTCTTCCGGATAATCGCCTGTCAAACTCAAGGGTATGGTTGAAATCGTGCGCACGTTAGCCGTAACATCTTCACCCGTCTGCCCATCACCACGTGTCACCGCACGGTGCAACTTTCCATCTACGTATGTGAGTCCGATAGCAACACCGTCGTACTTGAGTTCACAGACATATGTCACGGGCTGGTCAATGGACTTTTTAATTCGCTCTTCCCAGGCTTCAATTTCTTCAATGCTATAGGTGTTGCTCAGGGAGAGCATGGGGTACTTATGCTTTACTTTCTCAAACTTGTCGGTGATTCCGCTACCTACCCGACGAGTTGGTGAATTGGGATCGTCAAATTCTGGAAACTTGGACTCGAGCGACTCCAATTCCTTGAGCAGCATATCAAATTCCTGGTCGGATATCTCAGGCGCATCCAAGACGTAATACTTGTGATTGTGAGCATGTAGCTCCTTTCGCAATTCTTCTATTCGATTCTTGGTCTGATCAGTATTCATCCTTGACAGATTCGTCGTAAAAACTTCTTGCGAGTTTAAACATTTTAAGCTGAAGGTTCACCACAAAAATGGGGCTATTGAACTCTTTTCGGAGGTCTTTATCTACTCCCAAAATCCCTCGGTATCCCAAGCCCACACCAGCACCAAGCCAGTAGAGAATATTGTAATCGCCGTAGACCGACAATTCCAGCGCGGAGAAATCCACAGGCTGAAGTTCAACGCGTTCATTGGGATTATCCGGGCTCTGATAGAAGACCTTGATTCTTCCCCCTCCTGCATGGGCAGTGGCACCAAACTCCCATTTCCGATCGAAGTAAAGAACCCGCTCATAGTAGATCGTTGAATAGCGAAATTCGTATTCCAGCTTATCAACTGGCACGTCGAAGTCAAATTCCCGATCAAACACGCGCGTATTTAAGAAGTAAATTCCGACACCGAGCCGGTGAATCCTTCTGTATTCTACACCACCCTTCAAACCCATAACGGCCACCCATTGCTTATTAAAAAGGGTGCGTCTGGCATCGAGACTAAAGTCGGGTTTGAGCTTGTTTTGATAGGGTTCAAGAGTGCACTCTCCAGTGATCAGCGACACCGAATTGCTCTGACCAAATTGGCCGAAGACATTCAGAAAACTCATTAGAGATATGATGACAAAAGCGACTCTCAAGCTCTCACCCCCCTTACCATTCTGTCGCGGCTGTTCAAGTCTTTCCGCAACTCCACATCCACAAAGCCCCGATCGCGAAGGAGCTGCGAGATTTCACTTCCATAAGCTTCATTTATCTCAAAGTAGATTCGGCCGCCCTTTTTTAAATGTCCTTCCGCCAGATCTACAATTCGGCGATAAAAAATAAGCGGATCGTCATCGCGGACAAACAAGGCCTGATGCGGTTCATAATCCAACACATGAGATTCCATCTCTTCGCTTTCGCCGTCTCTCACATATGGCGGATTGCTGACCATGACATCGAAGCTCATAAACGCAAGACTTTCTTGCTTCAAGAGATCAAAATGAAAAAAGTCAACGCCAATTCCATTCGAGCGGGCATTTTCAGTAGCTACATTCAAGGCTTCTACACTATTGTCTAAGCCATAAACGGAACTATCTTTCAAAATATTTTTTAGGGCGATGGCAATACATCCCGATCCAGTGCAGAGGTCGAGCAATTCCACTTCCTTTCCAACAGTCTCGTCGAGTACCCACTTGACCAACTCTTCCGTTTCGGGCCTGGGGATCAGAACGCTCTGATTCACTTCAAGCGGAATTCCATAGAACAAGATCTTGCCGAGAATGTACTGAACAGGCTCCCCTTCCTGTAACCGCAGCAAGGCTTCTCCAATTTTGACATTGGAAGCATCCGGTATCCTGTTATCTCTTTGCAGGATGATATCGATGCGAGAATATCCAGCATAGGCTTCGCAAACCATATCCAGAATGGAGTCGATTTCCCGGCGATCGAATCGCTCTTTCAACGCATCGCGATAAATCTGCGACCACTCTTCTATGTTGGAACCGGTTTTCAAAATTCCATCAAAAATAGCCAGACCTAAAGGCTGCGCAATCTCCTTTTGGGATGTTTTTAAACAGAAAATTGGAAATAACCTGTTTCATCACTTTTCTTTGTCGGGATGGGCCACCATGAATCATTTATGAATCGCTGCCTTTTCCTTGCTGAAAAAGGAAAAGGGCTAGTTGCGCCAAACCCGATGGTAGGCGCTGTGGTGGTGCACAAAGGCCGCATCATCGGCGAAGGATATCACCATCAATACGGTGGTGCTCATGCCGAAGTCAACGCTATAGCGGCTGTTGAGAACAAAGATCTTCTCAAAGAATCGACAATTTATGTTAGCCTCGAACCTTGCTCGCACCATGGAAAAACGCCGCCTTGTGCTGACCTGATCATTTCTCACCAAATACCCAGAGTGGTATTGGCGATGCGCGATCCAAATCCGCTGGTAGCTGGCCGCGGCATAGCTCGCTTGAAAGAGCATGGCGTCGAAGTCATCGAGGGTGTTTGCGAAGAAAAAGCAATTGATCTCAACCGACGATTTATCACTTTCCATCGCGAAAAACGGCCGTATATTATTTTGAAATGGGCCGAGTCGGCAAACGGTTTCATGGACATAGACCGGAACGAAGGGCAAAAAGGAGTCTTTTGGATTACGGCACCAGAAACCAAAGTGTTGGTTCACAAGTGGCGTAGCGAAGAAGCGGGAATATTGGTCGGTGCCAACACGGTGGAGATAGACAATCCTAGCCTAACTGCAAGGGAATACCACGGGAAAAACCCAGTAAGAATGGTGATCGCCCCAAATGGCATCAGTGCTGAAGCAGCTGTGCTAAACGGCGATGCTCAGACCGTAGTGTTTCACCAGAGAGAAGATTTAAAAGGAAAAGCGTCTCATTTTTACTCAGAAGGAGATCTGATCGAAGCTGCGCTGAACTGGGCTTTTGAAAACGGAATTCAAAGCATTTTGGTGGAAGGTGGTCCAACCACCCTGGACACTTTTATAAAAGCAGGATACTGGGATGAAATTAAACGCCTTATGGGCAATACTCAAATCACAAGTGGAAAGCCAGCACCAGACATTCGCCACTTAGCTCCTATGGGTGTTGTAGATTTTGGCCCAGATCGCATATACACATACAGGAAGGAAAAACCATGACATTTCTCCTCCTGAGTATTCTCTGTTCGACGCTGATCTACGCCGTTTTCAAACTTCTGAAAACCTATGACATCAATAGTTTCCACGCCATTGTGGTAAACTATTTTGTAGCCGCCGGATTCGGAATGATTTACGCCAGTGCAAACGGCGCATCCGCTCTACCATCTGCCGACAGCCCTTGGCTGGCCATCGGATTAATTACGGGGTGCTCACTAATCTTGATTTTCTACCTGATGGCGATTACATCTCAGAAAATGGGCGTATCAACTGCTAGCGTAGCGACGAAGATGTCGCTTATAATTCCTGCCGTATTCTTTGTGCTCGTCGATCCACTGGAGCAATTTTCCACCCTTAAGGTTCTCGGTATCACGAGTGGACTCATCTCGGTTTGGATGATGACGGCTTCTGGACAAAAATCTGAAATAGGAAAAAGGTGGATATGGCTGCCTTTGATGGTTTTTCTGGGGAGCGGAATCATCGACATTCTCTTCGCCACCGCCGAAAGAGATTATCTGGACAGCCCAGAAGCCTTTCTCACATTCACCCCTTTTCCTTTTTTGATTTCGGGGTTTCTGGGAATTCTGACCATTGGCTTTCAAATAGTCAAGCGCGGAGTGCAGTTCAAATCGAAGGCTTTGATTGGCGGACTGGCACTGGGTCTTGTCAACTACGGTTCCATTTTCTTCTTGCTAAAGGCGCTTAATGCCGATATCTTGCATCGCTCCGACACCATACCCGTGAACAATATGGGCGTTGTAGCGCTCTCCACAGTGATGGGTATTCTCTTTTTCAAGGAAAAACCCAACTGGAAACGAAATCTGGGAATTGTCTTGGCCATTGCAGCCATTGCTCTCTTAATGATCGATACGCATGCACCATAACTACCTCACACTTTCAAAAACTGGTAAAAGCCTTTACAAGGTGAAAGGCAGCAAGCATTTTGGCTATGCCATCCACGTAAAAACGGCGGAAGACATTCAGGAGCGTCTCAACGAAATCAAGGAAGAACACCACAGCGCCCGACACGTTTGCTACGCTTGGCGACTTGGAGCCGACAAGGAGCAATACCGCGCTAACGACGATGGAGAGCCGTCAAATTCTGCAGGAAAACCGATTTTAGGTCAGATTGAAAAGTACGATCTCACCAATGTCCTTATTGCCGTCGTTCGCTATTTTGGTGGAACGAAGTTAGGGGTAGGTGGACTCATAGATGCCTACCGCACTGCCGCCGACATGGCTATCGAAGACGCTACCATCCTTGAGCGACAATTGATGGCGCATTTCACCATACACTTCGGTTACGACCGCATGAGCGATGTGATGCGCATTATTCGAACCAATGGCTGGGAGTCAATGAATCAGGACTTCAGGGATACCTGTACTGTGGATGTTGTAGTGCTCCCGGAGAACCAAGATCAAGTGCCGGGAAGCTTTGAAGCCTTTAGCGATGTGGATGCTAAGTTGGTGGGGATATTTTAGTTGGTAGGGTGAAGCCAAAATTGTGGCAAAACTGGCATGAAGATCAAATGCTGGACCTTTTGCCTTGATGCAAAAGGAACAAAAGATCAGGGCTTTCGCCCTATATGACTTAATTTAATTGCTTATAGTTAGTCAAGCTTTGAGTCAGTTCGAGTACCCCGAAAGCCTTCGGGGTGCTTCGAGAACGACGACAAGAAACCTCAATTCCTTTATTTTTAAAACATGAAAGAAGCAGGCTCAAGAATGTATTTGTACATCTTACTCTGTTCTGACGGGACTTTTTATACCGGTGTCACGAATGATCTTGAGCATCGGTTTGGAGAACATCAATCCGGAAAGCACCCGGACTCATACACATTCAGCCGACGACCATTGCAACTCGTTTATTCGGAAGGCTTTATATCTCCTGAAGCAGCTATTGCAATGGAAAAAAGAGTAAAAAAGTGGAGCCATGCTAAAAAGCAAGCCTTGGTAAATGGGGATTTTGGGAGTCTGGTTGAGCTATCGAAAAAGAAGTTTGGATTGGGGTAAAGCGGCAACTGAGAATTTCAGTTTTGAGATAAGAGATACAGTAAGTTGTTGTCGTCGCATCCCCGGCGCTAACGGTCGGGGTCAAGACTCGATACAATCTCCTTTCAGTCGATCATCCTGATGCTAGCGATCAGGACATATGCCCGATGTGACTTAATTTAATTGATTAAAGCCAGTCAAGCCTTGAGTCAGTTCGAGTATTGCTGACAGACTGAAAGGAGCGTCAGGAATGTATCGAGAACGACGGCAAAAGTTTTCGGAAATGAAATGTTGTACATAGCTTGCCGTCTTTCTCGATACAGCTTTTTCACAGCTTCCGCTTTGAAAAACCCACTCGAAATGACTTAAAAAGTATAACAAGAGTTACCCAAAATGCGGTTGCATCAGTTTGGCTAATGACTCCGGGATCTTCATAGGGCGTTGGGTTTTCATATCCACAAAAACCAGTGTAATTACTGCGGTGGTGAGCACTTCGTCTTCAGCAGACTTTAGTGTGTAGTGGAATGTAATCCGCGATCCCGGCATTTCTTCCAAGCGCGTTTCTAGAAAAATCTCCTGATCGTATTTCGCCGGACGAAAATAACGCGTCGTGAAATCGCGGACGGGGAGCATAACACCTTCATCCTCCAGCGATTTATAGCTCGTCCCCAAATCTCTGAGGAGCTCTACACGCCCTACTTCAAAGAAAGCAGCATAATTGCCATAGTACACATAACCCATTTGGTCGGTTTCGGCATACCGAACTCTAAATCTTGTCTTGTTAACGATCATGAAGCCAAAGATATATCCTTCTCTGACCAAAATTAAGTTTTGGATTCCTCTTTTATTACCCACCAAAATGGACTATCTTCAACGCTTCGTTGATGAAGTGGAAAGTGAACTTTTTTCATTCACGAACACACTAAATCAACCCCGTCTAGAGTTGTTATAAAGCATGCCATTTTAAACACTCATTATCAGGAAGTTTTCCTGGTTTTCGCTACTCAAAAGGAAGCGAAAAATGACGTTATGAAAAACGCTAGAACCCTAGTACTGACAGGGTTTACAGCCTGAAATTAAAACCGTGCCAGAACAGGGTTTATCGCGAGAATGAAAGTTTTTCTCCGCCCTGTAAAACTTTTATTTCTGACAATAGCAAAACGGCTTTTTTTTTCACTTTTTTTCTCAAATATTTGTCACGCTTTTCGGAGGTGATAGATAGGCAAGAAGCCGCTATCGGAAACCATAGTTATTAACCGTTACTACACAGATCAACTAATGAGTAATAAACATGAGGAAGTATGGGATAACTGTCTTTCATTAATAAAAGACAATGTTAGCCTTCAGGGATACAAAACTTGGTTTGAACCAATCAAACCTGTCAAGTTGGACAACCAGGTTTTGACCATCCAGGTACCTTCTCAGTTTTTTTACGAATGGTTGGAAGAACACTACATCCACTTATTAAAGAAGATCATCAAAAAGGAATTAGGTGATGAGGGAAGGTTGGAGTACAGTATCATCATGGAAAACAATTATAATGGCTCTAGCCCTTATACCGTGAAGATACCGACATCCAACAAGCGCGCCGTCAAAAATCACCCTGTTTCAGCCCCAATGGACATTGGAAGCAAGCAGATCAAAAACCCTTTTGTGATCCCTGGTCTTAGAAAGATCAACGTGGATTCAAATCTTAAACCCAACTACTCGTTTGAAAACCTGGTAGAAGGAGATTGCAATAGACTAGCCCGATCGGCTGGATTTGCAGTTGCCAAAAACCCTGGTGGTACAGCTTTCAACCCTCTCTTGATTTACGGAGGTGTTGGGCTGGGAAAAACGCATTTGGCACAAGCTATCGGAATTGAAATCAAGAACAGATTTCCGAATAAGACTGTGCTTTACGTCGAATCTGAGAAGTTTATTCACCAGTTTATCGACGCCGTTAAAAACAATAATGTCAACGACTTCAGTCATTTCTATCAAATGATTGACGTGCTAATCATTGACGATGTGCAATTCCTTGCAGGAAAGGAAAAAACGCAAGACATGTTCTTCCACATCTTCAATCATTTGCACCAAACCGGCAAACAGATCGTACTCACTAGTGACAAAGCACCTGTAGAAATGCAGGGAATGGAGCAACGCCTTCTTTCGCGCTTCAAGTGGGGATTGTCAGCCGATTTGCAAACGCCAAGTCTCGAGACGCGAATTGCCATTCTAGAAAAGAAGATGTACGCCGATGGAATAGACCTACCGAAAGATGTGGTAGAATACCTTGCCTACAGCGTTACTACAAACATTCGCGAACTCGAAGGAGCCTTGATTTCTCTTATTGCCCACTCTTCGCTAAACAAGAAAGCCGTAAATCTGGAACTCGCAAAACAGATGATCGACAAGTTTGTGAAGAATACGGCCCGCGAAGTGTCTATCGACTACATTCAAAAAGTGGTGTGCGATTATTTCGACTTGCCTATTGAGCTTCTCAAATCTAAAACCAGAAAGAGAGAAGTGGTACAGGCCCGTCAGATCGCCATGTACTTTGCCAAGAAGATGACCAAAAGCAGTCTGGCCAATATCGGGATGCACTGCGGTGGGAAGGACCACGCCACTGTGCTTCACGCCTGCCGAACGGTAAACAACCTGCAGGAAACCGATAAACAGTTCCGGAAGTATCTGGAAGACCTGGAGAAAAAGCTAAGCATTCAATAACCCAATCCCCCCGCTAAACCGGGGGGATTTTTTGTTTCAACAGGTTCTTCTTCTTAAGATTCCAATGGCACCCTTCATCTTTATGCTATTCTTCCGTTCATTCGGGTTTAATTTGTTGAAGTGAAAAACCTGCTCACAACCATCTTGCTCTCCGTCTTACTGGCTGGATGTGGTGTAAATATGTACATCGCCAACACCAATATTCCCGATACCGCACCCAAAGCCATCATCGATTTGAGTGCATCTATGGATGGATACACCGATCCGGTCAATATAAAACACGTCGAAACCGTTGGGGATTTTCTCCAAATAGATGTATCGTATTCAGGTGGATGTGAAGAACACGAGTTCAACCTTGTTTCCAATGGAAAATTCACCCCCACCTACCCCGTGGAATTAGAAATACACCTGGAGCACAATGCCAATGGTGATAGATGCAGATCATTGATTGACAAGCGACTTTTTTTCGACGTTACACCATTTCAGAACCCGAGCACCAGCCAGGTGCTTTTCGTGGTTACCAATTCCAATAAAACCATTGATTACTCTTACTAATAGCCTATGAAAACGATTCGACTCGTTCTTTTATTCGCGTTGATTTCAACGCTTTCGCAAGCCCAGATAAGCCACGGTGGGCAACCAGCTTCGTGGACCCAAGACATTACTACTGATGTGATTTGGGAA
The DNA here is from genome assembly GCA_965230375.1 of Cryomorpha sp. Lineage (GTDB taxonomy): Bacteria > Bacteroidota > Bacteroidia > Flavobacteriales_D > Cryomorphaceae > CBDDKU01. The sequence goes on along the minus strand of CBDDKU010000006.1, from coordinate 223,171 downwards.
ACTCTGGAAAAACCTGACTTAGCACCACTTCACCGCGAAGATGAAGTGACCGATAAGCACAAAGACATTCCTTTTCGCTATGGAGTTGACCTTTCTGTTGACTTTTCGACCAGCACTAGCGGCGTTTGGACAGATTTGGAAAACGGAGACCGTATATGGCAATTGGGAATCATATCGGAAGGAGCGCTCACGCTGAACTTTCTTCTCGATCAATTTGACATCCCTGTTGGTGGACAAGTCTTTGTTTACTCGTCTGACCGCAGTCAAATGCTCGGAAGTTTCACTCACGAAAACAAAAGCAAGATTAAGTCACTGGCTATCGGCCTTCTAAAAGGTGATGAAGCTGTGATCGAATACCTTGAGCCTGCAGCTGTAGCAGGACAGGGATACATCCACATCAGCAATATCGTACACGGTTACCGAAGCGTATTGGGTGGAAATATCGTTTCTGAAGAAAAAGCAGGCCCTTACGGTAACTCTGGCGCCTGTAACATCAATGTAAACTGTCCGGAAGGAATTCCCTTTGACATCCAAAAGCGAAGCGTGGCCCTGATTGTTGTAGGCAATAACTCAGTTTGTAGCGGAGCAATGGTCAACACCACTTCCACAGATCAGCTACCTTACTTCTTAACGGCAAATCACTGCCTTCCATTCAATGAAAACACCTTGAACAACTGGATCTTCATTTTCAACCACGAGACGCCAGATTGTGCAGGCACCGAAGATGGACCTACTAACCAAACGGTATCGGGTAGTGACCTATTGGCATCAAATGATGAGTCCGATTTTGCTTTATTGGAGCTACATGACGATGTACCAGCGAGCTACAATGTGTGCTACTCAGGCTGGGATGCTACCGATGCGCTGAATGTTACGAGTGCTTACGGAATTCACCACCCAAGTGGAGACTACAAGAAAATTTGTTTCGAAGATGATGCGCCATTTCACGCCAACCAAGGCTCCTTTGTGAACCAAGTTTGGTTTATCAACCAATGGGAATTGGGTGTAACAGAAGGTGGTTCTTCAGGATCTCCCCTATTCAACCAAAGTGGGAATATCATTGGTCAGCTGGCTGGTGGATTGGCTGCGTGCAATGGGACTGTAAACAACGGATTCGAAGATTACTACGGAAGATTTGGTGTGTCCTGGGACTTCTCACCAAATAATGACGAGCAATTAGAGCACTGGCTCGATCCGGATGGAACTGGTCAGATGATTGTTCCAAACTCATGTGCTATTCTCGTTGACAACAACGTGATACTAAGCCAGATTGGAGATGTAGAGAATCGATATTGCGAACTAGAGACAGTTGAGCCATTCGTAACGGTTATTAATTCGGGGCTCAACAATGTGACATCGGTAGAACTCGAAGTGATCACCAATGGCGGAAGTCCTGAGACCCTAGAAGTGAATGGACTGAATCTGGATAGTGGAGAATCTACAAATGTTGATCTCGGTGCCTTGGCGCTTATCAATGGAGTAAACACCATTCAGGTTTCTGTTGTAACGGTGAATGGTGGTGAAGACGTGGATCCGAACGGAAATACGGTGAATCGTTCGATGATCGCATATGAAGAATCGCAAGACATTACGATAGAGATTACACTCGACAATTACCCTGGTGAGACGAGCTGGTTTATCATGGATGAAAGCAATGACGTATTGGTTTCTGGTGGTGGATACTCTCAGGCAGGAGCCACCATCTCAGAAGAAATCTGTTTTGGCGATGGATGCTATACTTTCGTGATCGAAGATAGCTGGGGCGATGGTATTTGCTGTGCTGAAGGAAACGGTAGCTATACCCTGACGGATGAATTTGGGACTGTACTTGGAACGGGTGGTCAGTTTGGAGATATGGATGAAGTCGAGTTTTGCATCATCATAAATAGTGTGGCAAACGCCGAACTTCTAGACGACATCAACGTATACCCTAACCCAGCCACTGACGCCGTTCGCATCGAAATTGGAGATATGGCGGGAGAGTCTACTTCGCTTACTTTGGTAGATATCCAAGGAAGAAAAGTAGCTGAGAAAAACATTGGAATCGGCGAGACGATGATCGAACTCGAAACCAACGATTTTGCTCCGGGGCTTTACCTGATTCAAATCAATACGGTAAACCACGGTGCACTGACAAAGAAACTCTTGATCAAATAATTTCAAGGGAAATTGAAACCAAAAGAAACCCTGACAGACTTGATCTGTCAGGGTTTTTTAATGCTTTTTATCTCAATACCCACCAGCCCATTTTCGGGCGATCCACTCCAGGGTCATGATACCGAGTAGGACAAAGAAAATCCATTTGAAATCGAGTACAGAACTACGGCGCTCGGTGCTAAAGCTGCGCGGCGCGAGTTTCGATTCGGCTTTGAGATTGGCGATCAAATCGCTTGTACCAGCGCTGGTATAAAAGGCTCCCCCACTCCGCTCCGACACCTGGTAAAGTAATCGGTGATTGGCAGTTAGATTTCCGCCTTCAAGCGCGAATGGAAGAATGGCAAACTTTCCACCATCTGTTAAGACTTCTCCGTTCTTTACCACCTTTCCCTGGTAGGTGTAAGATCCAACCGGCAAAACACCTGCATCGAGTCGGTAAGCCGATCCCGTTCGTGAGAAATTAAATGGGTATTCCACGCCGTCGGCATCGACAATGCGAAGTTCCACTTCTTCGTCGTTTATGGGTTGGTAGGCGTCGTTGTATAGCTCAGCGTTGAAGACCACATGCTCGTTTTCCATCAATTCGGATGGGCCAAAAACGCGAAACAGCCTTTTGTCTTCCTTGAGCGATAGGTATTGAACAATGCCCGAAACCATCCCATCGAAGAGCTGATGATTTTCGCTCATGGCGAAATTGAACAGACGCCATCTCCAAATTCCCTCGCCGATAAATACAGCCGTCTTGTGGTTTGTGTTTTCTGAAAAGGTCAGAAGCGGGTCTCCTGTTTCAATCTGACCGACTTTTTGATCCAACAATACCTGTGTTCCCCCAGAAGTCATCCACTTTCCAAAAGGCACTTTTACGGGCGGTGCATCGGCCAGCAAGGATTTGATCTCGGTATCTACTTTGAAGGCATTGAAGCCTGACAAGAGCAAACCACCTACATCGTTCCAGCTTCCATTTCCACCAGAAAGACGCACCCCTGCTCCCAGCCTGGCCCAATTGGTAATATCCGAATCGATTCCGCCGAAGAGCCAGATCGGTGTTTTGCCTGATGCCCAGATCTGAATCCAGTCTTGGGATGTATTTCGATTAGGAACCTGGTGAAGAATCCAAAGGTCAGGACTCTCGCTGCCCTTCTTTAAGTCGGACTCAAAGATGATCTCGACTTCGTAGTTTTCGTTGGTGGCAATCGCATTGCGGATAGCCGCCAAATCGGGGTGTGGCGCCTTAGCCACGATGGATATTTTTTGTCGGCTGTCGATTACATCCACAAAAACCGTCTGGGCATTGTTTGAGTTGGTGATCTCATTGCTCACCCCGCTCACTTCCACCCGATAAGCCTGCAGGCCAATTTCTGAAGCATCCACCAGAAAGCGAACGGTCGCTTCAAACTCATCGGAATTGATGGGCAGCACCCCTTCTTCGATGGTTCCACCCGGGCCCACCAATCTGTAGTTGGCGTTTTCACCTTCGCATTTTCTGGCTCTGATTGTGGCTTCTATCGGAAATTGATTTCCCAAAAACGCTATGCGGTTGGCCGCCACTTCAGCGATCTTCAAATCGCGGCGTGGGATGGTGTCGCCCGTTCCAATGGTGTAAACCGGCGTGGCGAGTTGATCCACGGCATACCGCGGGTTCCGGCCTCGGTTGTAGATTCCATCTGAGATCACCACCACAGCTCCTAAATTTCGGTTGGCGTAAAGTCCAGAGAGCGATGAGAATAGATCGGAGAAATCGGTCACGGGATCGGCGTAGCTCGAATCGACCTGATTGCGGACTTCCTGCCCAAAACCATATACGGCCAGTTCGAACTCAGTACCCAATTCACGATTTAAAAGAGAAAGCGATTCGCGGACATCGGCCTTGACCTGTGCTGAGTCGGGGCCCAAAACCATAGACTGCGATTCATCCACAGCCACCACCACGATGGGCGGTTCGATTTCGATATCGAGGTAAGTGAGAAAAGGCTTGAGCAGCAAAAAGCAGAGCCCGGTTACGAGCAGAAACCTACCGATTCCCAAAGCCCAGACAAGGGTCTGGCCAAAAGATTGATTTCGCCGATTCTGATAGTATAGAATCAAGGCGTAAACCAATCCTATCGTGGGGCATAGCAATATGGCCCACAGCGGATATCCGATCGCTAAATTCTCCAAATTAGGTTAGCATTCCACCATCTACATTGATGGTTTGGCCAGTGATGTAATTACTCATGTCTGAAGCTAGGAAGAGCGTCAGGTTTGCCACGTCTTCTGGCGTACCACCGCGCTTGAGCGGGATGGCATCTCTCCACTCCTGCACTGTTTTCTCATCGAGGGCATCAGTCATTTCCGTTTCGATAAATCCTGGGGCGATGGCGTTGCAACGAATGTTTCGCGAACCGAGCTCCAAGGCTACCGACTTGGTAAACCCTAGAATTCCTGCTTTTGAAGCGGCGTAGTTGGCCTGTCCGGCATTACCCTTTACCCCTACTACAGAACTCATATTGATGATAGACCCACCGCGCGCCTTTAGCATAGGGCGCAAAACGGCTTTGGTCAGGTTGAATACAGACTTGAGGTTAACAGCCATAATTTCATCCCACTGCTCTTCGTTCATCCGCATGAGCAAATTGTCGCGTGTGATACCAGCATTGTTGACCAAGATATCGATCGATCCGTGGGCTTCGATTACCTCATCAACAAGTTTTTGAGCCGCCTCGAAATCGCCCGCGTCAGATTTGAATCCTTGCGCTACTCCACCTTGAGCGGTAAGCTCCGCTTCAAACTCCCTGGCTTTCTCGTCAGAGCTGCGGTATGTGAAGCATACAATGGCTCCCTGATTAACGAATGATTGAGCGATGGCTTTCCCAATTCCTCTCGAGGCACCTGTTATGATGGCTACTTTTCCTTCCAGTAATTTCATGGTCTAGATATTAAACAGCCAACAAAGTTAAAAACTCAGGTACATGGAAGACGGGAATTTAGAAATTATAGCTTTTTGGTTTTCCATCAATGTCGTCCATCTCGATACAGCCTCCATTCTGTCGTCCACTCGATGTGACTACAGGTTACGGTTTTAAGTCAATCCGAGCTTCAGTCAGTTCGAGTATTCTTTGCCGACCAGCAGGGAGGTGAAGAATGTATCGAGAACGACGGGAATGTTTTTCTATAATGAACAATTCTAAAAGACTTGTCGCCCATCCCCGACGCTTGCGGTCAGGATCTAAAACTCGATACAGCTCTACCCTTTCCGCTGGTCGGGCAGAGCCAATCGATGTGACTGCATCTTAGGATATTAAGTCAGTTCGAGTACATCGAAAACCTTCGATGTGTATCGAGAACAACGGCAAAGGATATGGAAATAAGTTTTATGCAAGTCATGTCGCCCATCCCCGACCCCAAGGATCGGGACTAGCTTCGAAATGACTTGACTATAGTAGTCTGAGTTGACTTTCAATACAATGTAAAAGCTTGATTCTGCTCTTCAATTCCGAATTCCGCATTCCCCACTCGAAATTCTAAACACTGAAACATACCTATGATTTTCACCGAACCGCATTATCAATTGTCAATTACTGCTCAATTATCCATTATCAATTCGTGCAGCAAAGTTCCGCGCTCTTCCCCATTTATCCACCGTAGCTTTAGCGTAGGAAGGTTATCCACCGTAGCTTTCTTCGATGGCCGAAGCCAGAGCACAGGATTTAGCGTAGGAGGATTATCCGCCGTAGCTTGAGCGAAGGTGGTATTCCTAATTCTTAATTCAAACATTCGTAATTTAACTGTAACCTTTCTGATCATTCCTGCACTATTGAAAATGAACACTAGCAAACTAAACATATAGACATGAAATCCATTTCTACCTTTTTATTCTCCATTCTAAGCCTGACCCTGCTGGGGCAAGAGATTCCAAACCCCGGTTTTGAAAACTGGACATCAAACACCTGGAACTACACCCCTGATGGTTGGATGACAGAAAACTCTCAACTCTGGGAGCCCGTTGATCGGGACTTTGATGCCTATGAAGGCGACTACGCCATGCGCGTCACATCGCAACCCACAGGTGTTGGTGAGTACGCTTCGGCGTCCGCCCTTTTTGAGATTGATTATATTCCAAGTAATCTGACTTTTTATGTCAAAACGCTTTGCGAATTCGGTGCGGTACAGGTGACCATCTACTTCTATGAGCAGGAAGCCATTGTAGCCTACTACGACTGGTTTACTTCGGAGACTATGGAAGATTGGACTCAAATCACTATCGAAATGGATGGAATTGACCCGATCATAACCGATGCTGAGATTATCGTTTCGGCACAAGTGGGCGACCTGGTAGCTGGCGACGCCATCATATCAGTCGATGCCATGGAGTTTGATGCGGTGACTTCTACCTTCGATCCCAACGTCAGCGATCTGAGCATTTACCCCAATCCTACGGTTGATCATTTCACAATTGGCGGCGACCACCAAGTGGAGAGCCTTCGCATTTACAATGCGCTCGGCGTGTTAGTGATGGAAAGCTCAATCAATGAGCTGAATCGCCGGGTGGATGTTTCCGAATTACCAAATGGAACTTATGTCGTGTCGGCTGAAGATCGTGAAGGAAACCGATACGTTGAAAAGCTGATTGTAAGCAAATAGACCGGAAGGTTTAAGCAAAAAAGAAACCCTGACGAGATTCGTTGGGGTTTTCTTTTGAAAGGCTAATATCTAGGTCTCAGTCAGTTCGAGCATATGTCTTGACCGCAGCGTCAATGATATTCTTCACCGACTATCAAGAGGTGAAGAATGTATCGAGAACGGCGACAATGAGAAGGGTGATGACCCAAATAACTGCAACAATTGTGCTGCTAGATAAAAGTTTGATTTTTCATCTTCCTTTTGTCATGCGTCGCCGTCGGCAAGCCTATGGCGGCCGATGGATACAAAAGGCCCCAAAGCCTGAACATTAAATGACTAAATGTTGTCGAAAAAACTTAGGCATGCTAGTATCTGGGGCATCATTCTGGAAAGAGAGCTTAACTGCAATCGACTTTTATGACAAGAAAAAACCCTGACGAGATTCGTCAGGGTTTACTCATGAAAAAGCTAATATTGTTAGGGCTGTCATTAAATGGAAACAGCACAAACCTTGTCGTCCATCTCGATACAGCCTCCATTCTCTCGGCCACTCGATGTGACTTCATAAGAATGTTTCTTGTCAGTCTTAAGCCAGTAGTTCAGCCATTTTAGATCCAATGTGAGCGGGGCTATCCACAACGTGGATTCCACATTCACGCATAATTGCTTTCTTAGCTTCGGCTGTGTCTTCAGCACCACCTACGATGGCACCGGCGTGACCCATAGTACGTCCTTTAGGAGCAGTTTCACCAGCGATAAATCCAACTACGGGCTTCGTTCCGTTTTCTTTGATCCAACGTGCAGCTTCTGCTTCCAAGTTACCACCGATCTCACCAATCATGATGATTCCTTCGGTCTCTGGATCGTTCATCAACATCTGAACGGCTTCTTTCGTCGTTGTTCCGATAATTGGGTCTCCACCGATTCCGATAGCTGTCGTTTGTCCCAATCCAGCTTTTGTGATTTGGTCAACCGCCTCGTAAGTCAAAGTACCCGACTTAGAAACGATTCCTACAGTTCCTTTGTTGAAGATAAAGCCTGGCATGATACCTACTTTGGCTTCTCCGGCAGTCATCACACCCGCGACAGTTTGGCCCGATAAGCGTGCAATCTCTCTGGTCGATGTAGCTCTTCACCTTCACCATGTCATTCACTGGAATACCTTCGGTAATCGTCACGATTACTTTGATTCCCGCTTCGGCTGCTTCCATGATGGCATCAGCTGCGAACGCTGGTGGAACAAAAATGATGGAAACATCGGCACCTGTTTTCTCTACAGCTTCAGCCACTGTATTAAAAACTGGACGGTCGAGGTGCGTTTGTCCACCTTTACCCGGAGTTACTCCACCAACTACATTGGTACCGTACTCAATCATCTGGCCAGCGTGGAAAGTTCCTTCTCCACCTGTGAAACCTTGAACGATGATTTTAGAATCTTTATTTACTAGAACGCTCATTTCGGCTTGTTAAATTCGTTTTTTCAGCGCCACAAACTTAGTTGATTCCCATAGTTCTGACAAGCCCTTTTCGGTCATTTTCACGGATTAATTCACAAGCTCCTTTTCAATATCGGCTGCGGGTCCACACCATGACAAAATCTCTTGGGAATCGCCTTATCTTTGCGCCATGCAATTTGGCAACCCAAACGATACGATCTGCGCCCTTTCAACGCCCGAAGGTGTTGGTGCGCTAGCCATTATCCGGATTTCTGGCCCCGATGCGCTCACCGTCTTAAAGCCCTTTTTCAAAAAGGACCTGAGCAAGGTGGATACGCATACCGTGCACTACGGCGCCATCAAAGACGGTGATGTGTGGATCGATGAAGTGGTGCTATCGGTTTTCAAAGGTCCGCGCTCGTTTACGGGTCAAGACACGGTAGAGCTCACCTGCCACGGGTCGCCATACATCCGTCAGCGCATACTCCAACTCCTGATCGAAAATGGATGCCGGATGGCCGAGCCGGGCGAGTACAGCATGCGCGCCTTTATGAATGGAAAGGTGGATTTAAGTCAGGCCGAAGCCATTGCCGACCTGATCGCTTCTTCATCACAAGCTGCGCACAAACTGGCCATGAACCAGATGCGGGGTCAGTTCTCCAGAAAAATCAACGAGCTACGCGAGAAGCTGATTCACTTTGCTTCGCTAATCGAGTTGGAGCTCGACTTCTCGGAAGAAGATGTGGAGTTTGCCGACCGAAACGAACTGCGCACTCTTGTGGTCGAAATACAAGGCGTTGTACGTGAATTGATGGCCAGTTTTGCCACGGGGAATGCTATCAAAAACGGGGTGCCGGTAGCTATTCTCGGCGCTCCCAACATGGGTAAGTCCACCCTTCTCAACGCCCTGCTCGGCGATGAACGCGCCATTGTGAGCAGCATTGCCGGTACCACGCGCGATACCATCGAAGATGAGACGGTGATTGAAGGAGTGCGCTTTCGGTTTATCGACACGGCGGGAATTCGCGAAACGGTTGATGAGATCGAAACCATCGGGATTGACCGCGCCTGGGACAAGGCTCAAAAGGCGCAGATTGTACTCTACCTCGTGGAAGCCGCTACCATGGACGAAGCCAAGGTGAAGGATAATCTCGATGAACTCCGCAGCCGCGTGGGAGGCGATGCCAAAGTTTACTTATTGATCAATAAGGTGGATCAGATCACGGACCCAGCGCAAGCCAAGGCACTTGCGGCCGACTTTAAGAACGCCTACCTGATTTCTGCTGCCCATGGCACCGGTCTCGACGATTTAAAGAAGACCCTGGCCGACGAAGCGCGAAGCCTCCAAAACGAAGGCTCTGATGTGGTGGTAACCAATATCCGTCACTACGAAGCCCTAGCCAATACCAACAAGGCACTCGACGGCGTTTTACACGGACTTGAAAGCCGCATCACCGGTGACTTTCTCGCGATCGATATACGCCGCGCCCTGCACCACCTGGGCGAAATCACCGGCGAGATCACCACCGACGATCTGCTCGGGAATATTTTCTCGAAGTTTTGTATAGGAAAGTAATATCCTCACAATCCGTCACCTAATTGCAACTGGATGAAAATAGCTGAAAGTCTTTATACATGCAGCAAGGGGAAGCATAAAATCTTTCGTCATTTGCATTCATTTGGCTTCAGATGTTGACAATATTTTTCTTAGGAATTTAGTAGTCGTGACAAAAACTAACAAATTTTTGTTAGGCCATACTCACTCTAAGCAACACGGGAAAAGCTGTCATTTCAGTAATTTTCACTTTTCCAAATTACATCCGTTTAGTTTTTACTTTCAGTTCTTTTCATAATAATTACACTCTCACAATATACTGTATTTTAGACTTTTAACAACTTAAATGAAGTAGCGTCATGGGAGTAAATCTAAGAACTGAAAAACTGTCAAATGGCAGAAAAAGCATCTATCTAGATGTGTACATTGACAAGGACAACAACTATCAAAAAAGGTTAGGACTATACCTGCATCCAGAAAAATCTAACCTAGACAAGGCCAGAAACAAAGAAGTCTGGAAAATGGCCGAATTGATTAGGAATGAACATGAATCAGATATTCTTAACAATAGACTTGGCAGACAAGACCCGAAAAAGAAATACAACAGTAGTTTCCTCAACTACTTTGATGAAATTGTCCAACAAAGATTTGAAACTGGAGTCAATTATGAAACGTGGTACAGTGTCCAAAAACACCTCATCAAATTTTCCAAAAGTGAACTCAAGTTCGAAGACATCACAGAAAGTTGGTTAGAGAATATGAAGGCATATCTCGTTAGTCGACTTGCGCAAAATTCGGCGCACACCTACTTCAATAAAATCAAAAGAGCAGTTCACTCAGCATTTCGAGATAGACTGATTGAAAGCGACCCTGCCATGCACGTAAAATCACCTAAAATGGTAAACCCCATAAGAGAATTTTTGACCGAAGAAGAATTAAAGAGGTTGGGTGTTCAAGAATGTCGATACCCAATTCTTAAAAAAGCATTCTTCTTTAGCGTGTTGACTGGATTAAGATGGTCAGACATCCAAAATTTGATGTGGAAAGACGTTAGAGATTTGTCCGATAGAACTGAATTGGTCTTTACACAACAGAAAACAAAAGAGACAGAAGTTCTTCCAATCAACAGGGAAGCTAGAGAATTAATCGGTGAACGCAGAGATGAAAATGATCGAGTATTTTTAGGGTTAAAGTACAGTGCGCATCATAATATCGCATTGTCAAAATGGATGCTGAAAGCAAACATCACCAAACACATCACCTTTCATTGTGCTCGACACACACATGCCACATTATTGATTAATAAAGGCGTTGAGCTTTACACTGTGTCAAAACTGCTTGGTCATAAAGAAATTAGAACCACTCAGATATATGCAAAATTGGTAAATGACACTAAAATTACTGCGGTTGATAAACTACCAAGTATATTTGAATAATGGGACAGTTCAATCGCTCAACTTTTAAGGAACTCGAGAGACATCAATTCGAGCCAATCCTTGGTTTAGATAATCTTGAAACGTATTTAGAGCAATTCAGGACTAAGGCGGAAAAAATACAGTTTCTCCAGTTTCTTCTAGATGAAGTTGATATCGCAGGGAACGTATTCATTCACCCTGATTCACTTGAACAGTCACAGGGTTCTTGCTACTTATCCAGATTTCTTGACCCAGATGCTGTACAACACTTGTTTTCCGTTACAATACCTCACGCGATTGCAACTTACTCAAAGCGCCAGAGAAAAACCGTTGAGAATCCTTTCAAAATCAAGCTTAAGCATAAACACCAGGATACAAGGAACTTCCTACCCTTGTTTATCCGTGAATTGGTGAAAAATGAGATTTTCCATGACGACAATTCTGATGAAGATTTAAAGTTGCTATTTAGCTCCGAAGACATTAATAAAGAAGACATTTCCATAAAATTTGGTGTGGGACCAGCTGAACTAAGTCTCTTCATAAATGACATTCTGTTCAGATATTTCGAGCCTTTTGACCTGAGTCGATTGGAATCCTCAGGAAAGTTTGCAACTTTCAAGGATAAACCATTCAAAGCCCAGGATTTATACAGTGCAAAGGAAAAGCAAAGGGATGCCTCCAACTCTCCTTCAGCAAGAAAGATTTCTGAATTAAAACAAGATATTTCCAAAATACATGGTGAGAATGGTTAGATATTAATCTAGCGTCTTGCCATCTCACCATTCATCTTTTTACTGTGAAGTTACTTGCGGTCAATTAACTAATACAGTGTTGGCCAGCACTCAGAAAATCAAAAAAAAGATGAATAGTAAGATTATTGAAGACCGATTACAGGTTTTTTTCAGAAAACTGAGCACCATTGAGAAGCAGCTCGAAGATCACAACCTCCAAAACAAGGAGATTCTGACGTTTAAGGAAGCTTGCCTATTTCTGGCGATTTCCGATTCCAAACTATACAAGATGACTAGTTCTGGGTTAATACCATTCTTCAAGCCAGATGGTGGAAAACTCTATTTCAAGCGAACGGATTTGGAAGACTATTGCTTGCAAAAACCATCGCTTTCATCGACAGAGATGTCCAAACAAGCCAGAGCTTGGTTGGACAATAACTTAAATGTAGCCTGAGATGATTGATTTCCAAAAAAGTAAAGTTCGATTCACCACAGAAGAATGGACTAAGCTGTCAGAATCACTGAATGAATTCCGACAGTCAAGAAACCGATTCGGAGGAATCTCAATTGAATACTACAATTTGCGGCTAACGTACTGGCCCAATATGCTAGAGCTCCAAATTGCAGGATCAATGCACAAATTTTACAATGCTGTTTTAAGGCAAATTCCTTTGGGTCTGCACAATTATGATGACTTCACCTCTGACAAACTCTTGAGCACTTTGGATTTCCTTTGCGAAAAGCTAGGTAAGCAGCCAAAGGACATTGAGTTCTTCTCTCGCTTTGAATATGGCGTTAATCTGAAAGTGGCGTCTTGTACACCACAAGAGTTCACTGATTCCTACATCAGCTTGGGAACTACTCGGATCAATAAGTTCTTCCCTGACAACCCACATAAAGGAAAGCCTCTTGGGAAGTTATGCTATTTCACTGACTATCGCGTGAAATTCTACGACAAGTCGAAGCAAGCCGAGCTGCCAATCAAAGGAATTCTGAGATATGAAATCGTGAATAATGGTATTGGTAGGTTAAAACGACTCTTAGGAAAGGATCGTGTCACCTATAGCGATTTTTACAAACCCGCGACTCTCAAAATATTGGGACAAGACTTGATCAAAAAATTTGATCGTATACGGAAGCTTCCAATTAGTCATGACTTGGTGAGTGAAAAGGAATTGCAACGAATGATTGGCTTTTCCGAACCTAAAATGAGGGAGTATTACAAGTCCACTCTATCAATATGGAAGTTTAACGAGATGCAGAAGGCAAATAGCGAGCTGATGCATGATCTTACGATGAATCGGAACAGCCCTCATTTCAAACTTCGGGTGGCCTTGATCAAAACCGTGGAAAAACTAACAAACTCAACTACTTGTCACATAGGGGTACAACAAGTCAGGGAAACAACACATCAATAGCGAAATGGAAAAAAGCAGAAGCATAGAAGACAAATCAAAATCAGATATCATGAAAAAATATAATACTATCAATTCGGCATTACAGCTTGGACTTAGGGCAGAAAGCATTTTCATAAAGCTAGAAGAGGATATTGAGAGACAGTGTTCATCAATGAGAAAGAGTGCTCTTGAAAGAATTTGCTCACTAGAACATTCAGGGATAGTTCGGATATGTCTCATCACATCCCACCTGTTTCGGGAATTCATCCGTAAAGACGACAACTGCTTCGAAGTCCTTCAAGAACAGTCTTACCTCTTAGCAGAGGAGCTTGTTCACTTAATTGAGCAAAAGGGATTAGGGAGTCAATTGAGCGTGTCTATAGCTAGGGTTCAAGAAAATCCCACTGATTTCCCTTGCATTGTACTGATACACAAGAAGGAGCAGATTAAGGAGATTCTAAGGTTATACAGAGGAATATCTGTTAAAACACTAAACCTCACCCATAATGTAGAGCTGCATTCTTTTGACAGCTACAGCAATAGCATTCAGGGAAGCGAGTTATTCGATAATTCCCTAGATGAGAAATACTTCAACATTAAACCACTCACTACTGAAGAGCAAAACTACATGAGTAGTCTCCAAAATGCACTGGATAGAGCATTGGAAACTTCACATGAAAGCGCTTTAACTCAAGTAGAACTCGGTCAACAAGAAATAGATGAAGAAGAAGAGATGTTTCTGTCAGAAGTCTATTCTATGATGAATGTCTTGACTCCTGAGCAACTCGCTAAGGGGGTTCACCTTGTATTAAGTCGTCTAAGTACAGAATCCCAAGAAAGATATCTGAACATGTTGCGACCCACTCAACAAGCAGTCCAGGAAATAAGTTAACTATCAATAAAAAGAAGCGGGTGAGGAAGATAACTTAAGAGATTAATCTTTCTTGCCCATTTCTATAGTCGGCGCTTTGCCATTTGAGTGAAACCATCTTGACAATTGAACTTGAATTTGAATACTTCCATTTAAACAGGGAACAATATGTCGGTGGGACAACCACCCCGAATCATCGAGAGACTTTCGAAAACAAGGGCTAAGCTAGGTCAAACAAAAAATTTAATAGAATGAACACAAATATATTCTGGTACTTCAAAAGGAATGGTAGTGTCAATTTAAACTATACACAACTATATAGATTCCTAGACACAAAGGGAATCGGTCAGATTGAACTTGTCGATAGTCGAATGCTGGTAGTTATTATAGATCATATCGTCAGAGAGATTGATGACACATACATTTCTCAAGTCATCCTGAACCATGTGAGGAATTATCTAGAAGACATTAAGCAGAGAGACAAAGTCGAAGAGGCAATTAGATTGAATGTTGGCAAGATAATTTCATCCAATCAGCTCAAACTACTTGAGATAAAAAGTGTAGATATTAAACGGGACACCTCCTCTATCTCCTATATGTACTATCGGAATCAATTTCTTCAAATTGAGCCAAATTCAATTACCGCTTTAGACTACTCAGAGCTTGACGGACATGTCTGGGAAACTAAGTTACTCGATCGATCTATTGAAGTACTTCATAATTCTACACACGCAATGTTGGAACACTGTGTGTTCGCCAAGTTTCTCTGGAACATAAGCGGGGAAAAACAAGTCAGATACAATGGCATTTGCTCTATGATTGGATATCTCCTACATGAATACAAAGACCCGAAGATTCCAAAAACCATCGTATTAATGGATGAAGTGATGAGTGATAACCCCAATGGAGGTACAGGGAAAGGCATCATCAAAACTGCTATTTCTAAAATGAGAGAAGTCCTGGTGCAAGATGGAAAGAACTTTAAGTGGGGGCAATTTGCTTTTCAAGACGTAAAACCAAGTACATCTATTCTAGCTTTCGACGATGTCCCTAGAAATTTTAATTCAGAAAAACTCTTTAGCGCTATGACTGAAGAGCTTATTGTAGAGAGAAAGGGAAAGACTCGGATTAGAATTCCGGAGCAAGATTCTCCCAAAATCCTTATTACAACTAACTATGTGCTTAAAGGAAAAGGTGAATCAAATATAAGGCGAAGGGAAGAATTCGAACTTTCAAATTATTACAATATTAATCACACTCCCTTTGACGACTTCAATCACACTTTCTTCTCAGAGTGGGATGAGGCACAGTATAATCTATTCGACAACTTCATGATTCAATGCGTACAGTTATATCTCAAACAGGGCATTATCTCGGTGAGTAGTATCAACCTCAACAAGAAAAAAATTGAAGCTGAAACTTGCCCCGAATTTGTTGAGTTTATATCAGAAATTAGAACCAACAAACTTCATTACAGGAATGAGCTAAGGGTAAAATTCGAAAACATCTACCCAGAAATTTGTGAAGATAGATGTTATACCAAACGTCAATTTTTCAACTGGATAAGGCTTTACGCGGATCACCAAGGGTATCATTACACTACAAAAAGGGCGAGTAACGGAGAAACAAGTTTTGAATATCAGGAGGAAATAGAATTGACGAGAGAAGAGAGAATCAAAAGAGATGAGTTACGAATTCAATTAAACAAAGGTTCTTAAGTCTCGCCCTTCGAGAAGGCTTCGTAAAAGACTAACTCACTAGCAATCACACCTAAAGAAATCACACGAAAAACACAGAATTTTTCAAAAAAATGGACTTCAAATATCAAGATAGAATACATCAATTTGATGTACGTGCTTAAAGTGAATACCAGATATGAACTTTTACGGTTTTCGATAGAATCGGACTTTGGATTTATGTATCGATTCTTTTTTGATAGAAGTGAATTTTAGACCTAGAGTCAATACTTGAATACTAGCAGGTTATAACAAGAGCTGTATTTCAAACTCACGTTCATTGTCTCTAAAGTCCTACTTAAGCCCCTTGAATTTCTATTCCGAAGCTTCTAGTTTGGCATCTAGCCATATCTAGCGAGACATGTAGAATATTTAAAGGACATCAGGTATAGTTAGAAGTATTAACGTGTTGAGGTATAAACTTTAAATTTCTAATCGGGCGTGATTAAATACCGTTGGAGCACACAGCCTTTCTTTTTATTTTTACCCTAAATAAAAATCTAATTATAGAAGAACGAACTCGAACATATTAGTTAGCGATTAGCTATCAATCTGTAAATCGAAATCCGCTAAATTTCAAATCGCACAGGGGTGATAGACTGAACGCTCATCGAAAGATGGGTTGTTAGTTTATTTTGTGCGATGGGTCTTAGCGGAACCTCGATTTCGAATATGGCTTTCAGCCCATCGCCTTTTTCAATAAACCACTCTCATTGGGTTGATGGGATATAACATCGACTCACTATGTCAGAAAGACCATCGCCAAGGGATTGGTTAAATTCTAACCCAACCAAAACTCTAAACGATTACTATAGGCTTTATCCCCAAAGCATAACCTATTTAAAGGCAGAATCAGTTAATTCTAAGAACGTCTCCCATACATATATCCCCAAAAAGAAAAGCATGGCCTTATCCATTGCTCTTACATTCGTTTTTGGGCCATTTGGATTGTTTTATGTCAGTAGTTTGACGGCTCTAATGATGCTTCTTTTCCCTATCCTTAGCTTTCTTCTCTACATCGTTACAGCCAACATTGCTAACGAAACCATTCTCTACATTAGAATGTTAGTGGCAGGAAGTGTTACTCTTATCCTTCTATGTTATATGCCAATTTGCATGTTAATCGCCATTTACAAAACCCACAAACACAATCAAAAGGAAGAAAAGAAAGCGGCAATCATTTACACCAAATAAAGACAAAGGTTCAATCAAAACGATCCCTGAAAAATTTACCTTCCGATGACTCTTCATCTGACTAACCTTTTCCCATTAAGTTTGATCTCAAGTTCGCTCAAATTATATTTAGACAATTTTCAAACAAGATGGATTATGCTGTATTTCTTGATCTATTTAGATCTTCTTTGAGACGGTTTTACCATCTAAAATATCAAAGCCACTGAAAGAATCGGGAGTTCTTCCACAATAGAAGGTAGTCGCGTACTGCCTTTTATTGAGTTGAAAAGCGATCAAATTAAAGGATAGAACTGAAGCCTGAGATAAACGACCTAATCTTGGCTAACTTTGAATACAAAACTTGTGATAACTAGCAAAGACCCATGTTATTATTAATCCATAAATTTGTCTTGCTTTCCAATTTAAGAGAGTCTGAAAAAATTAATTCTATTCAAATTCTTGAATAGTAGTAGTAGTAGTAGCGAGACCAATTGCGCAACGAAGAAAGAGAATTAATTATTGTCCCTTCGTGATCAATCTTGAAAGCACCTAGCTGAAGTCCATAAAGAAATTGACTGGATAGTACACTGGAGGGTTTAACCAATGACAATTACAAATTGGTGCATTTAATCAACTAATTATTCTTCTTAATGTCACTTGAACGGACGAAAACCAAGTTCCTTTTATCATCATCCAATTTAATGTCTCCAACGTGAGTGCTATTTGAACTATTAAGAACACCACCTTGGTCCGACTTTTTCAAACTCTCTTCATTTTGAGTTACAAATGAGTTCACATCTTTCTCATAGACAGATTTCGGATACGATGTCTCTCCTTTATGCAGTACTCTTTCTACAAATCTATTTAAGGAATAAAAGTCCATGATAATTCTAAAGGGGGTGCAAATATAACTATTTAAATTCTAATTAGTTCAGATGACTTCCTACATATATCTAAAACAAACCTTGCTATACCATCTTCTTCATCTAAAATAAGAACCGCTATTCCACAAGATTCTAGTTCAATCTTTACATTTTTGTCTATTTCATGACGAAAAACCCATATACCCAAGGTCCTATCTGCTTGGTCGAAAGCCTTAGTGAGAAGTGTACTAAGCATTCGATCACTCGATGTGCTTTCAGACAATCCGATAAACAAAAAGACCTTAGTACTCAAATGAAATAGTGTCGTATCAAACCACAAATTATCTCGGCTTCCTAACCTTCTGTCTGCTTGTTTTCTTGCCAATACAATTTCATCACTTTCCTGATTATCAAATAATTTATGCGGAAGGTACCCATGGGGATGAAAAACTTCAACATCGCATTTCGACTTTTTATATGGTAGTCTGTAGACTGCTTGTGCTTCACAACCAAATAAGCTAAGGTACCATTCGAGTAATGAATCATAATTAAGAGTAAAAACAGTTTGAACTCTTCCCTTTAACCCACCAGAAATGAGCAGAGAAAATGCAACCATCTGCTTATGGGAGAAGAAGTCAAAACCTTCGTTTAATTCAACTCCGTTATACAAGACTTCCCTAACGACAGATTTGAGAATTGCTTCGTCTTGTTTCAGTTCAAAATATATTTCGTTTGCAAAATCTTGTAATTCATCTGCACTATATTCTATCCGCTTCTTTTTCTCACTTCTGGCCTCTTCCGTTTTTGCATACAAAGGAATGGGCTCCATTTTTAATCTATCATGTACTCGAATATCATTTAATAAATCTAACCAACCCGATAGATCAAAAGATTTGGAAATTCCAGCTCCAAGAAATAAACCAAGAGATCCACTATTCAATTCTTCTGCAAGAAAACGGACAGCTTTATCTCTATTGCTTAGTTCTTTAATCATCCGACACAAAGTTAAAGCTGTATAGGAAGCTTATGAAATCATTGACAAAGAGAACACTGGAATAATTAGACCTCATATAAAAGGAGAAGAAGCCATGCTTATCGACTGTCAAACTAATGTCATGTCGTTTTCTAGTTAAGTCGTCAAGAGAAAATATTACTCCCAATTTACATTTGGTAGGAAACCAAACAGCTTCAGAATTATCTTCGCGACTTTGGATTAAATCGTATACTACTAAACCAATCTTATCATCAAACGGTTGCCTTCCTTTGATCATAATATTAGAAAGGTTTGTACTACCAGATCGAGCAACTTCAACACCCGTAATTGAAACTCTTAGTTTCTCTTTCAGAAGATCTTGATTAAAAATTCTATTTAGAACACTATCTAAATTCACTTTAATGCATTTATGCAGTGGGAAAAGTTTCGAACTCCCGAACAATTCATCGATTATAATAGCGAAAGGAGCAATAATAGTTGTGACAAGACATTCTTCATTCCTCACTAAAAAGCAACCATATGAATAATTTTCACCATGATCAAAATTAGTTCTCTGACCTAGATGAAGTCTTTTCGCTGTTGAATAGATAAATTTTGCAACAACTTCAGACTCATCCTGAAAATTCGAAGCGATGGACTTCAAGTATTGTGTAACCGCCCCGCGTGAATCTTTAAAAGAGACAAAGTAATATTTGCGTCGATCTACGTAATATTGGGTATACTCCATAATTGCAAAATTTACGAAAAAGCTAGGTAAGATATACAAGTGTGATAATCCAATGAAATATCTCCACCATGCTGATCCACATATTCAAGCCTAGCAATTAGATAAGACAGGGGACTTCCTAATTCTATATCGAAGCGGTCAATCCCATTGTATGTAAAATCAATATCTCCATTCATTTCCCCCAAAGAAGACATATTGTCGTCTTTAATCAGTCTGTCTGATAAGTTGTCAGAAAGAAATAAGTCACATACCATATCGACCAATCTGAGGTAAGACATAAAGGTTGAGCTACATTCATCGATGCACCGATGATTCAAGTAATCAACGACTTCAGCAATATATTCATTCTCGGCATTTATACTCAGAACCGCATCTCTCAAAATATTGATTGACTCTTCAAACCTATCGTATTCATCGGAAGACTTAACCCTAGTGGAAGCAACGAGCAAGGATCTTAAAACATATTCTCTCAAGTTTGAAAAAACGTTGTTTACAGTAAACCAGGTTCTCCAAATTGACTTTAAATAAAACTTAATTTCTCCCCGATAGATATAGTGATAATCAAATAGGTGGACGAAAACCTCAATAATACTATGGCTGTGCTTGTTGTATACATCTGCAAGTGCTCTAAAATTATCGGGGACCATTAGTTTCTTTTGAGCAGCTGTGTTAACCGGAACCGTTGACTTAAAAGTTAGACTACCTGTTGATTCTGAAACAAGACAAGTTCCATAAATTATAGCTCGGACAGAGTCAATCAGCCTATCAGAATCAGAGAAGCCATTTGAGACCTTGTCTTTTAAAATTGATGCATACTCGGAATACTTTTCAGTGTTTTCTTCTTCGGACTCAAGCTCATCAAAAAGAATGAAGTTTACCAATCTTCTGACTTGATCATGCATTAATTCATGAGTGAGTGTCAGTATACTCCACTCTTTGCTCAATCCATAAGTAATGGATTGAATTTTCGCAGAAATAGCGTATTCAGTTTCTCTGAAGCCTAAGCGGGCACTGTAAAATGGCAGTTTGAAGTTTTGGTACTTCGTTGGTGCGGAGAAAGATAGTGACTCAATGTTTTTGGCTTTCCATTTTGCTCTATCATATTTAAATGGGTTCCAAGAAAGTCCTTCCAAACAACTACCCTGTTGATAGAAATTTTCTCGTATCCGGGCAATTAGGTCAAACTCCTCAAATTCAACAACTATGTGATTTACTACTTTCGAAAGTGCTCGAATTGAATTGCCAATTCCAAATAAAGTGTGCCTTCTCAAAATAGACCTGCGCTCCATAAGTGGAACTATTCCACTAAAGGCTTGAGTTGTAAGATATGAAATATTCGAGATTAGCTGTACAGCCTTATCTTCAAGTTGAAACAGTTTCGTTCTTTCTTTCTTCTTCGTTGGAAGAAGCTTTTCGTATTGTTCCAATAAGTTGTTGACCTCAATTAAAAGCATTTCATAACGGAAATCAACAACGCCTGAATATTTCGAGCAGTATAAGCTAAATGTTCTGGTGGTTGCGAGCAATTCTTGAAACAACGGGTAATCATTAACAAATTGATACCTTGAGAAATCAAGATCTATTGGACTCGGACACTCAAGAATCGTTCCGTCTTTGGAGCTAACGATTTCGTTTTTATTTACCTCCCAAATTTCGAAAGTGACAAGCATCGACTGTATCGATTTGTCATAAACAAAATCAACTGATTTCTTGTGTTTAAAAAACAGAATTACAGAGCACAACCCGAATGTATAGAAAACTTCCGGCTCATCTACTTGCAATTCATTTTGAAGGTATGTAAACAGTTTCCCGGCATTTTTTGGAAAGAGCATAACAAAAGTTCCATCAATTGAATCTTCAAATAGGCTATGTTCATTTTGACCGTCAAAAGGAAATATTGGAGATATTCTGATTCGATCTTGATATTCATCAATATCCGTAAACTTTTTTAGAGCCTTAACATACTTTTTGGGAGACTCTTCACTTCGACTTTCATCAAGAATACTCCGTACTATAAGCCACATACTAATTTTAGCTTTTAGGTCTGTTAGTTGTTTTATTCAATTGTACTCGTCTTCAAACACGATTCACTACAACGAGATTTCAAAATCAGCATTAAAAAAATGAAATCAAAGTACGCGCTTAAGGAACTGTAACAAATCAAAACTAGCGTTTCTAAGTTCCAAAACATTTATTAATCAAAAGTTTAATAAACAGAATTATCCACGATTTTAAATTCGTGGATGTCATAAAAGCAGCTTTTGGTGATTCAGAGATGAGAAAAACAGGATTCCGATATAAAAGTACGCTCTGCAGATCTTTCAACTCTCAGGTTAAGAGCTAATCAATACTTTATATTACCAAAAGTAAGTTTCCCTTTATACCTAAGGGTTCAATCATTTGCTCCAGAGAACACCATGAAACTGGGCAAATTGATATAGTACAGCTACTAATTGAAAATTTCCTTGACCCAGGATGGGCCAGTCTTAATCTTCGAAATTTGAATCTTTCGAAGTTTATCCATTTGAATAACTGATAATACTTCTAAGCTTCATTAAGAATAATTGTCGACTGATGTTTTTAACATCCTAATGCCGAAGTCTACGCTTTTGAGTAGTATTTATTCATTATTCTTGCGATCTTTCGTACCAAGTAAAAGGCGATGAGATTAAAATTGAGATACACGTTTTTTTATCCTTTGGCAATATTGCTTTTAAATTCTACAGTATTGAAAGGGCAAAACTTGGTTCCTAACCCGAGTTTTGAGAGTTACTCGAGCTGTCCAACGAATGACACTCAACTATATCTTGCAGAACCCTGGGTTGCCCCTTTTTCTACGCCGGACTTATTCCATTCTTGCGCTGGAACTACTTGTGGAGATACGCCCCCGGGCATCTGTGTTCCTGACAATTGGACAGGTAGCCAACTTCCTCATTCAGGGGAAGGTTATGCCGGCGTGTTTGTACTTTGGAGCTTTGAATCAAGGTATGCACGAGAATACATTCAAGCACCTTTCCTGTCTCCATTAGAAGCTGGAGTGAATTATCGCGTTTCATTTCACGTAAGTCTCAGTGATAAATGCGGTCGTTCAACCAAAAATTTTGGCGCATACATCTCAGAAGAGCAAATTACTTATGATACGGGCTTAAGTACGTTTTCATTTGATGATCATGTAGGGTTCAACACCTTCGTCACTAATAAAATAAGTTGGAATAAAATTTCTGGATGTTACAAAGCAGTTGGCAATGAACAATACATCACGCTTGGAAATTTTGATCATCCGAATGAAACACAATACCTCAGCGTACCCGGTGGATCTGAACAATGGTCTTATTACTATATCGATGATGTGGACGTACGTGGTCCTGTTGATCTTGATGATGAGATCTTACTCTGCGAAGGAGATACAATTACTTTGGATGCTTTCTCTCCTGATGCAGATTACACATGGCAAGACCTGTCAACAGATCCTACCTATGAAATCACTGAACCCGGAACATATTGGGTTGAGATATCGGATGTTTGTGGCACCTATACTGATACGGTACAAGTGAACATGTTTTCTCAGGCTCAAATAGAACTTGGAAATGACACGACTCTTTGTGATAATGAGACACTATTCTTAGACGCCACATTTCCTAATGCAACTTACACCTGGCAAGACAACTCAACTAGCCCTGTTTACGAAGTTACCGATGAAGGTGAATATTGGGTAGAAGCCAGTCTGGAAGACTGTATGACGATCGATTCAATTGAAGTTTTTTTCAATCCGAGTCCGGATGTACAATTACCCAGCGATTTAATAGTCTGCAATGGCGATTCTATAATGGTCAATGATGAGATCCAAAATGCGAGCTACGTCTGGCAGGATGGTTCAACCAATTCATATTTTATTCCAACAAATAGTGGGGAGTATTCTGTAGAAGTTACCATGCTCAATTGCACTTCAGAAGCCACGGTCTATGTTCACTTCGATGAGTGTTTTAATGATGTTCTAAACCTACCCAACATCATAACTCCGAATAACGATGGAAAAAATGATGTATTTGCTCCATACATGCGAGAAGATATTCTTACAATGAGTACAAAAATCTACGACCGTTGGGGAAAGTTAGTGTTTGAAGCTGAAGGATTGAATATTTATTGGGATGGTCTTAATGTAAACGACGGAACTTACTATTGGGTAATCACCTATACAGACATGAATGGAGTTGTGAAGAGTACCTCTGGCAATGTAACTGTGTTGAAAGAATAAACTAAAGTGATAGTTTTAGTAGATATAGTAAAGATCATATCTCATACCAAGCACCGGTTTGAGTAGTGTGGTATCTACAAAACCCACAAGCACAACCAAAAGGAAGAAGAAAAAGCTCTAATGATTAAGTTTTAAGTTGATTAATCCTCCTTACCCTTTCATTTTTCCATATTCTCATTTTTGCGGGGTAAGTGTACCATAGAAGGAGAAAAATGGTGAGAATGAATGAAGACTGTGCGTTCACTCTATCTAAATGTGAAATTGTGGTAGAACTGCAATTCATCACTACTCTTATACCTAAACGATTAAATTATCAGCTGAAAACAAAAATCATATGGCGATTTGGATTCAAATCACTATTTTGATTCACTACCCAAATTGCAATCATCGCCAAATGAAATTCTCAAAATCAGTCTATCGATTATGGCGAACACGTTTTACATGATAAATCTTTCTGATCTGATTTTCAAAATCTCCGATTTAAGGAAAGTTGCCGCTTTAGATTTAGAGCTTATATCTCTAACGATTTTAAGTCCTACAGCAAGTTAGATCTACATGGAAATTATAGTTGCACTCCATATGACCTATCAAACTCTTTCATTTTCACTATCAAAAAATAAAATAAGGGCAGTATCCCAAATAATACTCAACATCCTAAATTTGAATTGCAATTTCAGGAACTGATCGACACTCTTTTGCTACCCAATTTGTAGGTTTAGTTCTTGAAAAAGTTCATGGCCTTTTTCCAATACGTCACCGATGTTTTTTTCAGTTGGATCAGTGAGCAACATTCTTAACTCCTCAAAAATCTCTTCTTGCTTGGAGCTCAGTTGATCTTCAAATCGTTTCTGTACATGTTCTAAGGCCACATTAATGTAAGTCGCAACTTCCCCCGCTTCTTGTCCCGCTATGAAAGCAAGTTCCTCAATTGGCTTCTTCCATGTCTTGGGCTTGTTATTTTTTAACGCATTCATATTCTCACGGTATCTGACTTGAGCTGTTTCATAACCTCTGAAAACATCTGCATTTGCTCCAGGGCCGCCAAATCGACCACAGTTATACGCCTTTCTGATAAGGTATTCATACCCCATTGCATCTCTTAATGTCATAATTCTTTTTTATTCAAGTCTTTACAACATCCAATTCTATTTGATGTCAATATGACCATCTTTACTGACATTTTTGAAGGTAAATGGTCAATTGTGATCATGACAAAATGAACATTTTTCATCTAAGATTTAATTCTCCTCCATTTTTGTTGCAGAATTCTTAAGACTAAAAGTGTGCAAAATCTACTCTCCAATTTTACGACTACTTCTACTCCTTGCAACTTCTGCTAAGGCCTTACAAATAGAAGTCAAGGGTAACAACTTCATAGCTCCATGTACAAAACGGATAACACGGTTACTTCGGTCGGGACTTAAAAAGGCAACCAACAAAATGGTAGCAAAAATCAACATGAGTATTAAAATTCCAATCAGGTTCATTCCATTTCTTTTTTATTCTAACATATACACGTCCGACCCCTTCAAATCGAGAATTTCAATTTGAGCAGGAGCATCAGTTCAAAGATTCTTCGTGTGAAAGACCTTTGAAAAGAGACTTTCGGAACGTTTCTTGCCAGTTGATTTATCCAATCATTTAGCTGGCCGTTACAAAAATAATGTCAAGTTGAACCTTCTTGTTATTAAAAAGCTCAATCTTGCCTGTGATGAAGATCGTGCCGACCATTTATATATCGTTGCACATCCTCTTCGATCACAACATCCTGATATACTGACACATACAGACCGCACAGAATAACTAAAGTCAATATCATATTGATTTGTTGTGACTTACAGGCTTTTAAGTTGGACAACTTATAACAAAAGAATTACCCTTTCTGCGGTAAACGAATTGAATAGCCTTAGAAAGAAACTCTCTTCATTCATCTTCATATATTTATCTCCTCATAAAAGCAAGACAATATTGATTAGAAAGTAATTCTATACATATAAGATTAGTTAGCGATTAGCTATCAAACTGTATTCGGAAACCGCCAATATTTTCAACTACCACAGGAATGATAGACTGAACGCTCATCGAAAGATGGGTTGTTAGTTTATTTTGTGGTAAGGGTGCTTGGCGGTACCTCGAGTACAAGTATGGCTTTCAGCCCATCGCCTTTTTCAGACTAAACCACTCTCATTGGGTTGATGGGATATAACATCGACTTACTATGGCAGAAAGACCTACGCCAAAAGATTGGTTACATTCTAACCCAAACAAAACTCTAAACGATTACTATAGGCTTTATCCCCAAAGCATAACCTATTTAAAGGCAGAATCAGTTAGTTCTAACTACATCTCCCACACATACATACCCAAAAAGAAAAGCATGACTTTATCCAATGCTCTCACATTCGTTTTTGGGCCATTTGGATTGTTTTATGTCAGTAGTTTGACGGCTCTAATGATGCTTCTCTTCCCTATCCTTAGCTTTTTTCTATACATTGTTACAGCCAACATTGCAAACGAAACCATTCTCTACATTAGAATGTTAGTGGCAGGAAGTGTAACTCTTATCCTTCTATGTTATATGCCAATTTGTATGGTAATTGCCATCTACAAAACCCACAAACACAACCAAAAGGAAGAAGAAAAGGCTTTAAGGAGTCAGTATTAGGTTAAATGACCCACCTTACCCCTTCAATTTTCCATGATCTCATTATTGCGGGGGAAGTGTACCTTAGAAGGAGAAAAATGGTGAGAATGAAGTAAGCCCAAGCCAGTTATGACTTGGACTTTTCATTATGATTTAGAAACTAGGCCCCAGAAATCTAAATAAAGCGGAGCGATATTATGACCGAAGAAAGTAAACTGAAGGGAGCGGGTTCTTCAGGTCACTAGGGAAACTCCAAAAACACTTCAGAAATACACTATCACAACACCCATTGTCAATGGAGAATTAATAACTAAGAACAAAAATGTAGAAAGCTTATTTTGGACAATAAAACTTCTTATTCAAAAAATAAAAAAGATAATTACCAAAGCGCATAGCACCGAAACTCCGAAAGCAAATATTAAACTCGCACAGATATCGTTGTAGCTTTGGTCTTTTGCACAAAATAGAGATGCCCAAATAATCACGGTCATCAGCAAAAGAAACACATCGTATATCGTACTTCATACCTTCACAGTAAATTACTTTTAACCCCCGCTGGCTGCATGTACAATGCTACGGCCTCCCAAATCTAGTTTTTTAACCATCTAATTCCTACGGAGTCGTGCTCGTTACTAACCGTACTACTTTTCTAAGTTGGCAATATTCAGTTCGGGCTTAAAATTCCGCAGCATTAGAATTGCCGCAGACCGGGGGGAAGTAATTGCTTTTGAGCGAGATTAAGTTTATAAGACCCTAAATTACAAAGCTCTTATAAAAAGTTGTTGAAAATGCTTTTAACGTGTTTTTCAGTCATATAATTAAACCTAGTTTACTTTGACTCATTCCTGAGATGATGTCTGAGGGTCTAGGTAGCCTGTTTTATTTATCATAAACCGATAGGACGTTCTGATTTCATTTATTCTGCTTTTTAATCGAACATTTCCGAACAAAAAATAAACTGAATTATTTTCAAAAATATAACTGGCAATCGGCAGTTCAGTATACCGTGGTGTAGTTGACTTGGATTCGAGCAAAGTCCTTATTTTATTACCAGATATTGTGTCGCAAAAAGTATATCTCTCTATTACAACAATTTCATCATTCACGGAGTCTTGGCTCACGTATCGCGAAGCCAAAAATCTGTCGTTTATACATGAGAGGTACCCAGAATAAATTGTATCAGATGCAATCTTAGAATACAACAAACCATCTTTCTTTGACCTACTGTACAAGGTATCCAAATAAAATTTCAACCCTTTCACTTCAAAGAAATTCTCAGTAGAATCATTTTCGATTTTTACTCTTTCCTTGAAAAAAGTACGATTTTCTTCTTGAATACCTTTCTTCTCCTCTTTGATTATTGTACCATCACATGATACAATAACTAAAATACTAATGAATAAAACGAGTCTCATCGCTTATCGTTGTTTAATGACTTCGTGCGTGCCCTTATTAAGTCTGAACAACGAAGTTGCATATGATCCGTCTTTTTTTAGATACAACTGCCAATTTCGACTGTCCAGAACTTCCTGAAACGTTACTTCCTGTAATTTCGCATTTGAAATACTCTCAAATCCATTGGTTACTAAAGCTCCCTGATCTCCTAAGCTAATTCCTTTTTGTGGGTTGTAAAAGATTATCGAAGTATGATAACCTCCACCCATACTTGCCAAAAAAGCCGATGTTCCAGAGCTACTGCCAGCAATACTACTTATGACCTTGCCTACGTTTTCTTTCAATCCGACCGGTGTTCCTCCTAGGCTTATTCCATGAGAAGTTTTTCCATCTGCATCAACAGCCCATATTGTTCTTGGAAGACTCGCATACCCTTTGTCCACTAGGTATAGTCCAGTTTTAATTGCACTACCACTACCAGATGGATTCAAATCAGATGAAAGGAAGTTTTGGATGAATAAATTTGCTGTTTCTAAGCATCTTGAATAATCTGCATCAATTTTCGAATTTGAATTGTACCATGTTTCGATATCCTTCATTTCCGTGTCACTAAAAGTGTAGTTGGGCTCAAGTATTCCATATGAAGTGTAACCCAAGTCACTTGCATAGCTATCTGATAAAGGCCCCGAAACTTCAGCCGTTGGGCCAACTCCTTCAGCTTGCCTATTTCCATCGTTGGTATAGTTTGCCTCTAAACCTTCCAGCTCCTCCGCCCAAATCGGGGTATTACTAGCAAACTGATATGGAGTTAGTTCAGGATAACTAGGTGCCAGTGGATCCACCGCAAAGAACCTAGCGATTCTTGGGTCATGCATTTCTAAACCTAAAGTTTACACTATTTCCAGCCCCTTTGATCTCATCATCACGTTCCTGTCCGTTAAATCCATAACTATAGTCATCACTAGAGAAATTCCTTCCCGGCATCATCATCCCAAAGGGGTAGTAATCGGTGGCACTTTTTATGTGCGGATCAAAACAAAGTATTTGATCCTGAACATTCGGATCTTCTCTAGCCCATACATTGTCTGTAACCACACTTAGCACGTTGCCAAGATGGTTAGGAAGCTCAAAAAATTTAACTCCTGTTAGGTAAGTAGAAATTGCACTATTGGGTACAGTTACATCAATATCTTGTGAGTAGCTGTAGTGCAAGTAAGGCGAATTTGGCACCTGTCCGGAGACATAAAACTCCCGACTCGATAATAGTAAATCTGAATTTCGAACACCAAGTCGCGAGCTTCCATACATGTGTTGTCCTTTAAGCCTGATTTGATCTGACTGTGTGTATTGACCTGGAGTACTTTGACCATTCCAAATACGATCGTAAGTTGCCATCACATTGCCCTGTGCATCGCGCACATAATATGTCTTTGTCCATTCATCTTCATCATCCAGACTCGTTCCAGAACGGGTTTTGATCAACTTGGAGACACGATTACCCATTGGGCCATAGGTGAATGATAGATCAGGTAAGTTTGCTACCCCGGTCACGCGGTTTACATTCTTAACCTTTCCGTTCACAAACCAATCTATCAATATGTTCTCATGATAGTCTTCGATTAAGTTTCCTATCGCATCGTAATGATAGTGAGCACCCTTTACAATTGGAGCCACATCAATATCGATATCATACGCAGAATTATTGACTGATTCATTTACGTTTTTCAACTGGTTTGTTCCGGGATAATAATCATAGTAAAGATTGTCCATTAAAGGAGTAGGAGCGTTACCATTTCGAAGTAATGTTTGAATATTTCCGTTCCCATCATAAGTATAAACGGTACCAAATGTGTTGCTCGCATATCTTTGAGCGCTCCATTTGTTCAAGTTTTCGTCGAACCCAGATGGGTCGGCTGCTCTGGCGTTTACAAGTCGATTAAGCTGATCATAGTCATAGGCCATTAGACTCGGCAGTTTAGCTATAGAGCCGGGTTGTCCATCTCCAGTATAGATTGTCGAACTCATTCGAGCTATATTTCCATTGAAGAGATTCTTGCTATTTAGCGGTAATACTCCTGCCTCTGTAAATCCTGCAAATGGTGCTTCTAAATAGTCAGAGTTACCTAAAGAACCATCGTCTCCTCGAGGTACTAAATCGCGACTAAACGTTGTTCCACTTGCTGAATAAGAGTCGAAGTATGTGAGGTGGTAACCATATGCATCTGTTGTAGTGATAAAATTGCGCTCTCCATCGACGAAGCCATCTTGACCTATATCATTAGTTGGCTCTAGTTTATCTGAATTAACGCCTTTCAACCACCCTTGTAGTGTGTATGCATAATCAAGCCCCTGAGCTTGGTTGTGTCCCAACTCCGTTCTAGCTAGCGGTCCATGTGCGTAATAGTAGTACCTTGCATCTTCTTCCCACAATATCCCATCAGTAGATGTTGCAGCTCTTGTCAATCTATTTTGAGAATCATAAAAATAGCGGTGATAAAACTGATCGGCAAACGAAGATTGATATGCGACTTCTGTTACACTTCCGCTTATAAGATCATACGAATAATCAATTCGTTTTGTGCTTTGATCCCACACATCAACGTCCGAATTTAGTACTTCAAGCTCGGGAATTTCTTGAATCAAGGTTTTTACATTCCCGTGTACATCATAACTATAATGTGTTGCATGCTCTATTCCGGTAGGGTCTCCTGCCGCGTCTAGATGTGGGATGTACTGAACAGTCGACACTCTATTGCGAAGATACTCCTGTCCATTGTCTCCAAAGTAATCACCAATTTGAGCAGTAAGCGTTTCATCATATGTGGTTCTTACTACCTGCTCCCTTGAATCTGCTTCCATATTGGCCCAGTCAGAAGGGAAATCGGGCGAATTTCGAGCTGTATAACCAGGGTGGCTAATGGCTTTAAGTTGTCCTGATTCTTTTATTCTTCCAAGCGCGTCATATGATGTATAACTATAGTGACCATGATCTGCTTGTTCAGCATTTTGAGAAGCGACAACCCTTCCTAGTCTATCGTAATAAAAATCTGTTTCTCCACCATCTGGTGTTTTTTGATAGACAAGTTGATTTAGCGCATCGTATTGATAATGTGTCGAAAGAGGATATTCAATTTCCGTTTGTTCCGTGGGTACTACTCCGCTATAGCTGTTCACTCCTTCTGGTGGAACAGTTTTGATTAAGTTTCCAACCTTATCATAGTAGTAAAGCGTATAGTGGTGTTCTGAAGTTCCACCTTCGCAAACCAATTTTTCCTTAACCGAACTCATAGCTCCTTCGATGTAGTTAGCAAGGAAGTATTGAGTCAATATCTGAATTTGGGTTTCATTATTGATTGCGGAATTCTGCTCATTAAACTCGGCTTCAACTTCAGCACAAAAATCTTCCAGAGTCTCCTGATCATCACCAAAGACTCCACTCTCTGTAATAAGTTCATATAAACTTGAAGTCGGTGTTTGATAATTCGTACAATAAACGACTGGGTTTGGCAACTCATCACTTCCTGAGCATACATCCTGAAGCGATTCATAAACTTGAGCATCAATTCCTGCAATAGCATCTTCAATACAGTAGAAACTATAATCACCAGAATGAAAATCCCCAAGAGTCAAATGCAAATCATAAAAGATCTCGAGGTTTGCAGGGTTGTTGGTTAGTCCAATGATTGCTTCTAAGTAATCGTAATAATCGAAATCCGAGTCATTTAGAGAACCAGGTTCGGGAATACTTTCGTAGTAATATCCCGAAACAAACTCCTCGATTGGAACATAGAACAAACTCAAAAAGAAATCAGGATCATCTGAGTCACACTGAGCTAAAATCAGTTCTCCCGTATGCACCGTTTGAATTATTGAGACAACTTGTTCGAGATACGATTCATAAGCCGCGATCTGTGCTCCTAGATTGTAAGCGCAAAATTCCGCCTGACTTGAGAAAATTCCATTATCTACATCGTAAATGTCTGTGTTCAAATTCTCTGAATAATCTGATACATTAGCCGTCATCGTGCTTACGTAATCTGTGTAAGCATCATTACATGATAGAGGCGTAGTAGAAGAGAAATCGGGTTGTTCAATACATTCATCACAGCCAAAGTATGTAAACTCAACACATGTAGATGTAATCCTGTAGGTATAGGCGCCATACTGATAAGGCTGAGGCATACCACTAAATGACGATGTGAATATGAAGCTGTTGGCATCATTTGGATCAGGATAAATCTCGTAATCGTTGTTGGCAAGAATAGTTGCATCAAATCCGGCATATTCTTCAGCTTGAGTTGGATTGCTTGGCAAAATTGAATAATCTTCGAGAACATCTATCACGAATTCACATCCCAACTCTCCTTCTTCGGTTGTTCCACCAGGTCCCACTATTGATATGACTATCTCATCATCTCCATCACCATCTGTGTCTGATGTGCTTATATTAACTTCTGCTTCAGTTATTTCCCAACCTAGATCATCACCTTCCTTTGGATCAAACCACCAAAGCTCATTGACAATCTGTGTCCACCAAGACATGTCTAGCCCATTTGAGTATGTTGTGCCTTCCAATGTTTCACTCCAAGTGGATAGTGTACCACCATTCTGAATAATAACACTACCAGGATTCAGGTAATAGGTGAGCATCTCGATAATATCATCTGGGTCAAAATCACCTTCCTCTGGAATACAATCAGGGTCTTCAGAACAATTAAATAAAGTAGGTTGTGAAAAGTTAATTGTTGGAGGACTTCCTCCTTCTATCGTAACCCGATCAACTTTTATATGGTTTACTTCAGTACTATTCGTATTCAATATAGAATTGAATGCAATAGTCTCGAAGATGCTCGGAGCGCTCACGATAATTTGAGTCCAATCAGAGCATTCAAATCCAATTCCTGATGTACTCGAAGGCATGTAAAGGGCGAAGTAGTGTTGGTCGGGACCTGTTAAATCTCCGATCATAAATTGATTAGTAGACGTAGAGGCAGTAGAAGTTGGTCCCGCCATATACTTAAACTCTAGATCATTCGCCTCCATACCCAGGTAAGATGCTATGGGGCCATTTTCCAACATATACATGTAATCTGCCAAAGAGATGCCAATAGAAGATACGGTAGTTGGAAGCTCATTGTTTATTATAAGTGCATTCAGTAGCTCTCGAATTTCTAGGGCAAGTCCATCTTCTTCACAAAATGTGGGATTATCGTCACAATCATCCCGCAAATCAATGCAAGTAGTTACGTGTAAAACAATTTCATCCAAACCACCTGTATCTCCAATTACAGAAACAGTAAGGAAAAATTTATGAAAACCTGAATCTTCTGTATCGTATTGATACGTCTCAAGGTGTTCAATCCGCCAGCTAGTACTTGACTGTTCTGTTGCAAGTGGGTCGTAATCATTCCAGTCCAAACCAGACACATTGTCTCCAATGATCTCAAAAGATAGTGCGCAAGTAATATTGCTGGTTTGAACAATCTCAAAACTATAATTTAGAACGCTCGAAGAGAAGCTAGGGGATAGGACATAATCTCCGGATAATGCAGATGGATTCACAGCATCGTGAATAGCAGGAGTAAAACCAGAATAGGCATTTTGCCCTTCTAAAAGAATATCAGAAGATTGGCCAAACAAACTCTCCGTCTCAATCAAACCACGGATAAAGTTTGTTATCTGAAATTCCATGGGACATAAACCGGTGTAACTTTGAACTACATTGTTTCCTTCATCAACGGGTGGAAGATTTCCTACGAAATTTCCGGTAGTTGTCATGATAGTAGGAATATCATAATATTGAGCCGGGACTCCATATCTTCTTTCTTTTCCCATAAACATTTCTGCAAATTCCTCTTCACAAACAGAACTTCCTGTAACATCATCTAACACGGCCGTAATCTCCGGGTAGTAAGAAAGTTCATTCGGGTTTCCTATACATTCATTATAACAACCATGATAAAGTCCATAAAGCAGCGATCCTTTTAGAATAATCGAACTTCGCAAGCCTAGATAAAAATTCTTCAAGGCAACTCTCTCAACATCTTGGTTGACAACACCGTTTGACATGTCACAGCTCGGTAGAACATAATCAGTCCCGCATTCCCCAATAGTTCCTGCCACATTGTCCATAGAATAATAAACTGGAGTTCCATCTACTTGATCGGTGATGAACTCATCTATACGTCGTAAAAACTCCTCACTAAGCGTTTCGGAACCGATTCCAGTATCATTAAACGGATCGTAAGTTTCAGTTAAAAATGGTATCAACTCACCGTTTTGAGGCCCCTGATAGTCCCATATCGGATCATTTTGTAAAAACCACTCAGCAGATGTCAAATTCTCCAAAATAGATCCCACCGGGAAACTTCCAGTTGTTTCCAACATATAGGCCTCTTCATTAAGCTGCTCAATAAACTCGAGGCTTACTTGATCCCCGTCCACAAATCCACAATATTCATATAAGCAAAACTCAGGATGATATTCCACAAGCATTTCAGCCCACGCGTCGTCCCAAACGGAAAGAAAATCATCAACATTTTGAAGGTTATTAGGTCTTGTGTAGTATGTCCCATCCACTTCCTGCCACCACTGGTTGTCTAAGATTTCATTTGCTTCATCCGTAAAAGGCGGGTTATGGACTTCAAATATAAAGTCGTCTTCACTGGCTATTCCTGATTGGAAAATTTCGATCCACTCTATATCTCCGTCCTCGTTTTTGTAAAGAATATTGCTATCGTACCATGTCCCTGGAAGGTAAGGGTCGTAATCATCTGTTCTTGGGAAGAAAACAGATAGAAAGAGACTTCCCTCTGTGGCACCATACTGACCTCCAGGAGAAACATCTGTGAGCATCATGGAATACATGTTGTCACAAAGAGATAATATAGGTGGAGGATCATTACACGGCGTGATCGTGCTACAATCTTCATACAGGTAGTCAATTTCTTCTTGACTCAAACCAGTAGAATTGGCCACATAGGTGGAGCATGCTTCGCAAGATTCGAAACAAGACATATCCAAGACTGACTCGCCAGCATTTTCAAGGATGGTATTAATCTCAGAAGAATTCTGATAACAAGGTCCTTCAAGGGCTGCTTCGATAAAGTTATCAAGATGCTCATACATCACGTCCTCATCGATCGCAAGGGATTTCGAGATGGCGTATTCCCCTATTTCTGGAAGTTGGTTTTCACCCAAGACGTCATCGAAACTGAAAGTTGAAGAAACGTCTTCACCGGAAGGTCCAATAAGCGCTGGAAATGGATCCCCTGTTCCAGGGATCATACTTATCTGACAACCATCAAATACATTTGCATCTAAGACGTAGTGATATGGAAACTTTAATCCTGGGGTGCAATCATCCTGGTAGTAGGTAGTCTCAATCTCATAGTTCAAATGAAGATCATTCTGTACCACTGTGTTCAAATATGACCCAGTATAGTCTAGGGACATTCCATCGCCAGATAACAAATTACTATCGCCCGATTCATCCAACTCTGGGTCTGCTTCTAAATCGGCTTGACTTAAGTTTCCTAGAAGATCTGATGTTACAATTTCAGGATTACTTGGCTCTGTAGCCAGAGAACTAAGCTGAGGTGGAGAAGAACCTGCAAGAGAAGTAGCTATAGTTCTTCCCTGATAGTCGGTGTAAACGAAAGATGCTTGACCATTGGGGTCAACATTCATTTGCTTTCTATAAAACTTCTTGTCCCCTATTTCAGACCCAAAGAGTGCAATAAGCTGGTTTTGATCGGGACTGCCATAAAAAGACCTAGTATAATGTCGCCCCGGCCCAATCTGAAAAGCTTCACCAACACCACCTTGAGTCTTTAAACGCCCCGTGTTGTCGCGAGTATATTCTCTTACCGAAAATGGCCAACCTTCGGCGTCAGGAACAAACCTATTCCATGTATTGGGGTCGGCCTCCAATGCGAACTCACTTCCATAATATTTTGATGCCCCATTGGTCAAATTACTTGATTCAACTGCTGCTGGAGAACAGGGGTCTGAAGTATTATCTAGATCAAAATCTATTGCCCTATAAGCAGTTCCAAGATTATTCTGGTTGAAATTTACAGAATAGGCTATTGTATTTGCGTATCGGTCATTATCATAGACTGGAGCTGGCAAAAAGTCTATCACCTTTCGTCCCAAGTAATCGTAGATTGATTCTCCTACTACTGAGATGGTATCTGAAATGTGCTCAGATCGAGTGACTACTTGTCGATCTCGGCCGGTACCATCAAAATATGTCACTACTTCTTTTCTCCTTCCATGCTCTATAAATGCCAATTCAATCTGCTTAGCCTTTTTTTGTTGGAAGTTTCCATTTACTATGGCATAATTTGGTCCCCAGTCAGAAACATAGTTCTTTACGGTCCCTGAACTAGACCAGACACCTGGACCTTTATAAGGAGATGGTGTGCCGTCAATAACTTGCCCTATTGCTCGAACTCTATATACCAAGTAGCCAGTCGGATAAATCAGCGGAATCTTATAATAGTTTAAGGCATTTGAAATCTGAACTCGAGTCGCATTATTCTTGAATAGCGTCTCAGTCAACTCGATTGTTGCGGGGCTTTTGTAAGCAAAACTCGCCCCAGAACAAGAACTGCAACTCTCATTGAAGTCAATATTATCTACAAAGGCCCATTCTAATTCGTAAGACTCAGCCCCCAAAACTTCATCCCAATACACTTCAAGCTCTTTCCCTTGATCAATTTGTTGTGGGGTTATTGAATGAGACGAAATAGATGGGATTTCTAACGGGTTAAAGTTATGGTATCTATCGACATCCACTCCCGCTATTAACTCTAGATTCGGAGGTATATCTGTAGTAATTACCCCATCGATCTCAGTACTAATAACTTTAACCTCAAACCTTAATGGAGTCCCACTCAGGTTTATCTGGAACTCATTGAGAAATTCATTATCAAGTGAAATATTTCCATCAGCGTCCGGTGAATAGCCTACTGTTAAGGATTTAGTTTCCTGGCTGTACAAGATCGAGCCTGGGTTGTACTTCTTGATTTCAACAGATACCTTCGCCTTATATTCATCTATATATTCGCCTTGATAATGTGGATGAGCTTTTAGCTTTATCCATCCGTTTATTTTGCGATAATCAAAATCGTCTGACCAATTCGAATTTCCACTACCAACTGTGAGATAGTAATGGTCATCAGCCACTAGTAGCAAAGTATTTGCTTTTGGTTTTATTTTTGAGTCTTCAAAACGAATTTCACGAGCATTCAGCTGCAGCCCGCAAACCATCAAAGCAAAGAGTACGAAGTACTTACCTATTGTGAATTTCTGTTGTCTCATATCTTTCGGTCAAATCGATTATCTCATACGATGCATACTGCTCCGTCGTTTTTATCTCACTATTCTTGAAATAGATAACATCTTCTACTCGAATTG
Source organism: Cryomorpha sp. (assembly GCA_965230375.1). Lineage (GTDB taxonomy): Bacteria > Bacteroidota > Bacteroidia > Flavobacteriales_D > Cryomorphaceae > CBDDKU01. The sequence continues at coordinate 185,800 of CBDDKU010000006.1, read as the reverse complement.
GATTTATGGCCTGATTCGAATAGGTGATTTCCATTCTTGGCGACTTCAATTTATAGTCTTCTCCCGTCCCCCCTTCGGCTGTATTGTCCGTTAGGTTCAGTTCATTCATAAAGACAATAGTCTTATCAATATCTAATGGTGCCTTCTTGAAGTGCCATTCAATTCGATTTATTTTGGCGTGGTTATCTTGCTTTGAACTAAGTACATATGATCCACTATTCTCTTTAATTAACAGTGCACCTTCATCTCTAAGTGCTTTGATGGTTCCAACAAAATCATACTCCGATTTTTGCTCCTTCAACGGTTTTGTGACGACTATTAGCTTTTGTTCGTGCATGATTTGGACTACCGTACTCGAATTTGCTATTGACGCCCCCTCAGGTAGTTTGAACATCATCTCATCTGAATCATAGTAAAGCTCGCCATACGAGCTTTCTCGAATCTCCGAAGTCACGCTATTTGCATACGCATTGATTTCCAATTTTTTTGAAACAGGTACTTCTCTGTTAGCATAGGTTTCAAAATCTCGCCAAAACGTATCGTTCTGCCCAAATAAAAAAGAAACAACAAACAGATTTAAGACAATATGTAAAAAGTACTTTGTCATTATTGAAACTCAGTTGGTAGGTATTTTCTGCTTTCTTGAAGTGTAACAATACCCTTCTCTGTTTCTTTCTTAACACGAACCAGGTTTCCTCCTTGATCGTATTCATATATCGTAGCAAAGTTGTTTGCATCTAGTTCAGCCACAACCTTCATCGTTCTATAATCGTATACAAATGACTTGAAATCACTATTGAATGGGTGAATTCTGATATCGTCAAAATAAGTGGTCTTGTTTTCACTCGGATTGGACGTACCAGAAAGAGTTAAAATAAACTCACCATCAACCCCTTCTACAGGACTATTTACTGGAGCTAGTGGACTAAAATCAAAGTCAAACTCCAATTCCACTCTCTGCCAACCGTCAATAATTGGAGATACTCTTTTCTCATCGACTTGAATCGCAACCCCATCTACTTCAATCAAAACATCGTGATTAAAACTATCAAATTGATAGGTCATCACTGGGTTAATAGTCTGCCCTGACTCAAGTTCTTTTACCCAATAACTCAGAATATACTTTTGATTTGCAACCAGAGCAGGTGACGAAGCACCTTGGGCCGCTTCTTCTGTATCGTATATCTCAGGACCAAACAAGCCTAGGTCATTATCCACAGACATGATATATGGTGGAGCTCCGTTATAATCTGGCATACCTGAAGGATCTATATCTAGATAACGCGTCATTGTCACGTTCTCATCGTGGCTAACAGCGATAGAATGATACCCCGTGTGAGCCTCATTTTGGGTTACGTATTGAGCAAAGTCTTCGAAAGCGAAATGTCTCTTGAAGCAACCTGCCTGACAATTGTAGTATCCGTAATCTTCAAATGAATCAAATCCTATTTGCTGGTATGTCGCATTATTCGCAAGACAGACTGGCAATTTTTGATTGTATCCAAACACTGCTGCGCTATGTCTAAACAAAGGATCTACATTCTCAAGTTCAGCGCCTAAGGTCGAGTATTCTGAAACTTCTCTACTTGAAATCCATTTCAGATATGAAGATTCTGTCCACCCATCTTCATCAAGTTCCCAAAACGGGTGAAAATCTGTGATGTATCCATCTTCTCTGAGGTTACTATGCTCGTTAACTCCACCTTGTCCATCATCGCTATTGAATGTGTAGGTGCGGTCTCCACTATAAGCCCACTCTCTGTCTAGTCTCCAGTTTCCGCGCAACCCGACCAAGAATGGATTCACAGGATCACCGATAACTGGGGAGCATTCACCATCAGAGAAATGAGGGTATGATAAACAACCAAGACTACCATAAGGCTCATTACACTCTTGATGAGTAATTATGTACGCAGCGCATATAGAACCATCCGACCTTAGAATTGAATACCAACCTCCAGCATAAGCAAAAAATTGTCCAGCATTATACTCCCAATTCATATAATCAATTGAAGTTTGAGGATTAGCTTCTAGTATGTCTTCGACATTGCCAGCACCGGGACAGTCATCATTGAGTAACCATTTAATACTAACAATTAGCATTTGAGACGGCAGCCCGTCACAGTTAACACCATTTAGATAATAGTCCACAAAAAGCCAATGTCCATTGCCAAGAAGCTCGGCATCACATGAAATTGAAAAAGCTCCATCACATGAAACATACGAGCCACTTGCATCGCCCTCATTGAAACTTTGCACTCCAGCAAGCCAACCTAAGCCCAGTTGTGCGCTGGAATAGGTATAAGATCCTGTGACCTGTGGCATAATATCCATTACAGAATTTAGTAAGGGAACAAGTCCTGCCACCCAGTTACCACCACTTTCACAGTTATTAGAGAAAAACGCATCACTAGCCGCAAAAGTTTTCCATTCATCACTATACGTTGAAGCCGCCGCGTTTAAAACACGTAAAGACTCATCAAATGGAGATTCTGGGGCTAGGACAAGTTTGGCATCTTGAGTAGAACTGCAATACCCTTGAACCGCTGCTGTACCTAGAGGGTTGTGAAAAGTAACCATATTACCCATAGCCAACCCTTGCATATTTCGATTACCCGATCTCAACACCTTAATATAACCAGGATTAATAGCGCCTCCACCGGCTAAGCCAACCACCGGATTACCATCATGGTTAATGAGGTACTTTTCGTCGCTATTATCTGGTTGATATACCCATGCCTTAGTTTGAAAAGTGGGGGTTGCTACAAGCACTTCATCTCCATTGTAGAAGTGCTCAATGCCATCTGCTGATAACAATCCATTATTGTCCAGTAAAAATGAAGAAGTAACCATCCCTTCATTCTGATAAGCTCCTCCCATTCGGGGGTACTTCCAGTGCGCTGGATATGAGAAAGCATGGTGCTTTTCACCGTATTCGTTTGAATATGAAGAAAGAATTACTTCTCCACTCTCTTTGTCGTAGGCTAAATTTTCTGAAACTACTTCTGCACCTTGGTCATAAGAACGTACCTCCTTCAATATTCCATGCTTATGAATCACCTTCATGGTAGAAGCAGTTCGCAACCTTGTATCGTGAACATTTATCTCAGGGAAAAAAGCTGGCACTGTGATTGGAAATGCGAAGATGATAAATGTCCCTGCATTTGGTTGTAACCCAACAGTCTTTGAAGTTGAAAAGCTTTCTTTAAAGTCGTGGTAAAGCTCAAATTCTACACCAACCTCTTCGCAAGTTATATTCAGCTGGTCATCTATCATTAAAACTTGATTGTCTAAGCCTGGTCCATTTTCACCATTAACTTGGTAAATCTGTTCAGTCTTTGTCATTAAAACACCATCTGAGTTATAGGTAGCTTGAGATTTAAGCTTACCATCCATATCATTGGTTTCAACATAAAAGCCCTGAGAAACAGTTTCCCAGTTGAACGTATAGAAGTCGAGCAAACTTCCTATTATGGAGCCTAACAACTTGTTTGAGACATCTTTTCCTGTTGCGGAACTTTTAGTCGGGAAGTCTTTAGAAGTATAGAACTCGGTTACCGTATATCCGTTCTGATGATTTGATACATTACTCGATATATCCGTAAACACTCCACTGCCAGGTGTCCCTTCATCCAGATAAAGGCTCTCCACCTGCACCCTACTATATGTGACTCTTGGCGAAGGAAAAAATGAATCTCCTACCGGGGTATCAATATAATATGACTCTCCAGGAACCAGAGCTCTCTCAGCTTTGTAATTCTTAGGGAGATGGAATGGGTTCTCTTTGGAAACACCTGACTCATAAGTCGCTACACCACTGCTCAACACACCATCATCAAGGGTATAGGTGTACTTTTGGCCGTAAGCAGCTTGGTAGTTACCAGAATTGCCTCCAGATGAAGATGACATTGCATTCCAGTTGTCAATAATCTTGATGGACGAGACACGGCTACCCCCTCCGTACTTTCCTTCTAATGGAGATAAGAGCCTAACCCACGATTGATTTGGATAAAATCGCTTTCCAAATCCAGCGTTTCGTATTCTGATATCTGGGCCAGCTATGACAGAAACGATATTTCCGATCAAGGAATTCGAAGCCAAATCAGCAATGAAATCGACTGGGCCACCCCCAGCTTCCATTTCAGGGAAACCGTATGCCTTCTTTGGGTAGTGAATTTTAGCATGGTTCCATGCAGCAAACGACACAGGGTTTGCATCTGCGCTATTTGCACCTGGAATATTCACTTTTTTGATAACGAGTATTATTTGGTTATCCGAAGGTGAACCTGTAGAAGCTGTATTAATTTTGAAGTATCCCGGTACTCGATCTTGCTCATTGTTATTAATAACATCAACCAAAAAGTTGAAATAAACAGGCTGATTACTGTCAATCAATGGTTGAACACATTTATTAATAAACTCACTTTCCGAACCCGAAAAATTCTCTGGGATTTCGACAACTAAATGATCATAGACTGTTCCACCTGAAGCAAATAATTTATTATTCGCTGGCTCTGATCCACCCGAATCAAACCCAACCACTTTGACCATTTGCATGGCCCGCCTATCCTGAACATGAGCGTATCTATCTGACTCGTAGTCAACTTCAATAGCACCCCCTGATGGAAGCTTGATATTCTTTAGTGCCCAAGTTGACGCCCATGAATCTGGTCCATTTACCCCAGGAACTTGATTGACATATGGAAAATCTAAGTTGGTCGTATTTCCAGGGTTTTGTCCTCCACCATTCTGTGGTTTGTAACTTCCCCATATGTCGCTGGTCAGATAATTAAATGGGGCGTTATCGTACTGAAATTCATACGGATTTAGCGCGGTCAGTTCTGAATTCCCGTATGTGAAAAAAACTTGCTTGAGTGTCAGTTTTCCACTAGTGGAATTTGGAGTCGATGGGCACAACTCATAGCTGTATTTAAAATGAACTGTTTTGATAGGAGTAGCCTGACCAAAGTTAGCCTCGTAGTCATTCAGCGAATAAAGGTCAATTCTATCTAATTTTCTCATCACCTCATTTCCACCACTCTCTCGTCCATCTTGTCGTTCAGAAATTGAAAATACGGCAATTTGGTTTTTTGTTCTGATTTCTTTTAAGTAGTGTAACTCCTTAACACCTTCAATAATAGTCCCCTTATCGTCATCATCTTTCGAAATCAGACCTCGATTATAAGACGCTAACGAAGTTTCATATGGGGTTCTCCATTTGTGCAAGAATGGTGCATGGTATTCAAATCGGGTGTATGATCCATGATCATTTGCAGAAGGTCCCCGGATGCCATCTGAATCAGAGTAATCCGAAGATAAAATTCCCGTTATCAAATAACTATGAGCATATGCAGGTGTTTCAACCGACTTGAAATAATTGTCCAATCCTCGATCGTTATTGGTTGATATATCTGATTGGGTATAGGTTACATGCCCCTGTGCTGGCATCGCTCCACCATGTCCGGCACTGAACGTTGTTTCCTTTTTAGAAATATTATACGCCGGTCGTCCGTATACGTAGCGCTGGCCGTTTTCATTAGTTACAGAAATTTCTCCGATATGATGCGGTTTACTATGAGGGCTCGCCCAACCAGTTAAGCCAGCACTAAAAATCTCACTCGAAGCAATTTGAGTAATCATTTTCTCTCGTTTTACACGAGAATCGTCTCTAATCGGATACGTAAGATTTGAAAAAGTCTTGGAAATGTAACCAGCGGGGAATATTGGATTATTTTCATTAATTTCCAGTCCGGCAATCTCTCGTTCAGCTCCTCCAATTGCGTTCACTTTAATTCTTACAGGTCGTTCTCCCAAAAAGTCATCCTTGATTTCTTCAAGTTGCGGATCAAATGGTTTATCTCCTAAAAATTTAAAATAATAAGGTTCGTAAAGTGTCCCTATACTTCCAGTAGAAGGTGATGACTTAAATGCTGTGATTGAAGACATAGGATTCTGGTTCTTCCAGCGCCTAGTTTGACTATTTCCGGAATTTACTTGAACGTCAAAACCAAGGTCTATTATATTTCCTCCTTCAGCTTCAACGTTAATGGACCCTCCAGCTGTTGTACTTTTTACTTTGGGGGTGCTGAAACTTCCGAAGTCTCCTCTATGAGGTCTAAACATCCCTCCAATACCATGACCATTTACAACATATGAGTCGTATGTCGCAACGGGGTTAGAAATATATGGGGTCGTTCTCATGTAAGCTTGGTCATTATCCCTTGAAAAATCCTTCAGCGCCTCATCCCCTCCACTATTTTGGAGAAAATTGTATCCATATGCCTTATTTGAAATTTCCTTTTCCTTTAGCTTCTGCTTATTATAAAATCCACGTAACTCAGTTAACTGACCATCAATCAATGTAACCCCTGGTCCAAGAGTTAGGCCTAGGGAAAGTGGAGTAAATTGCATCGGGTGCTCAACAGTTGGTGTCACGCCCTGATTTATGATGAAATAATTGGCCATACTAAGTGCCTTCTGAGCTCCATATCCCTTTCGGCTTCCAAGTTCTTTTCTAACATCGTCCATTGACTCAGCCTCTTGCAACTGAAACTTAATAGACCTATCCCCAGATTTACCTTCTTTGGCTTTTTTTCTTTCTGAAGTCTTATCTTCTTTATTTTTCCTACTCGTTAGACCAAGTGCTGGCTTAATTGATAATGGACCATCCAAGCCAGCAGAAATGTTCACTAGACTTAGTATTCTATCATCTTCGCCAGCATTACCTTCAGCTATTTGGGCTCCAATCCCAATTGTCCGTGTAAACCCAATACCCGTATAGTTGTTAAAAGAAATTCCAAGGGTAAAGTTCAAATTCAAAAGCTCAAACCCACTAACCTCTACATTCGGTACTGATGCGGTTACACCAAATGTCTTGTTCTCCTTGATAGACGTTTTTGAAATCAACTCATCTCCGTCAAAATCGTCAGGCAAACTCCTAACTTGTCTGTTTATTACACCTGGATTTATATTCCAGCCGAGCCCTACCCAAGAAGCCTCCTGATCAGTAGTAATTCCAGTATTGTAAATCAAGTTTACAGGGTAATCCCCTACTTGCATCAAGGGTATATTGTAGTGGAAATCTCCACTACTTAAATCCACCATATCACTAACAGAAACAGGCATAAACGACTGAACTTCGGGCTGCGAAGGCCCAGATGTCAGAGCAAAAGCTGCCGTAGGCGCGAAAAATTGTGTCAGCATGGAAATTGTTAGTGAAACTGCAACCACTTTCACCCAGAAATTGTCTCTTAATATTTTCATCTCTTAAGCACTCTTTATTTCAGGAATTTCATCCAAATTTTCAAAAACCAGATTCACTATTCCAGTATCTGTAACGTCATCTATGAACCGCAATTCTAATCTATCTCTACTCAAGAGATTATCATTGAACACTAAAATCAAGCTTGTGTAGGGTGTTAGTCCAGAAGTAGGCTGAATAATCAAATCAATACAATTTATCTCTTCATCTCCCGCGTTAACCTTAACGTTCCTCTTGAACTCCCCCATCAAATGAGCATACCTCTGTTGTACTTCCATATCACTCTGCACTCTATAATGCATAAAATTATATCCACTTTCCAACTGAATTCGCAATTCTATACTAGTGAAACCTTGTTTCGTCGAAGTTCCATCCTTCAATAACATCGCGGAGTATTGAGTACCCGAAATGCTTTTACTTTGAATGTAATTGATCTTATTTTGGTCCCACCATTCTGCAAATTCATCAGTAGACAACACACTTTTGCACGAACCTAGGCAAGCGATTAAGGCTAAGCCAGAGAATACCAGTACCATGCTACTACGAACCATGATAATCATCATTTAAAAACTCAATAAAATCATTTGTCAAGTCATGAACTTCAGATGAATAAAGAACTCCGGGATAATTTCCTCCTTTAGATAAAATCAAATCAACATCTTTTGATTTTGCGAACAATTCTAGGTTCGAGTTAATCCGCTTCATGATCATTCGATCATAGTCTTCCACTTTAGCTGAAATCCTTTCATCCAGTTTTTCTTGCCTTTTAGAGATATCTATGTACATCTCCTGATATCTGGAATTATAAATATCCGAACTCACTTCATTTGAACTCATCTCGTCCAAAACAATGTTTGCTTGTACGGTTAGACTATCTATTACCCCCTGCTCAAACCTCAATTCTTCATCTACTTCCTGTCTCAGCTCCACTTGCATTTCATAAGACTCAAATGCTTTAACCACATCAACAACTACAATGCTATAGTTCCTATTTTTGCAAGAAGAACAGGAAATCCCGATTATAAATGCTAGGATGAAATATCTCTTCACTGTACTATTCATTTAAATAGAAATTCAGTTCCCACTTGCGATCCATTCCGTCTCTCACAACAACATGATACAGTTCATTCACATCAAGAGAACTCAGGCCTAATTGTATCCTATTATCTCCATGCTTAGCAGCAGTAGGAGTGAAAACAACAGAACTACTCACATCTTGAAAATCTGAATTAAGCACTTGCAATTGAATATTACCACCTGCCTTATACAGCTCTAAATACTTTACAGCGAGCTGATTAGCTTGAGACACTCGTGTAAAAGGTATATGGGCTGGATCGTCAGCATTTACTAGTCTAATTGGAGTTGGTTTTAATTTAGTGTAAGGCTTAAAGGTTGTCCACACACCTTTAATCTTCAGATTCTTTTCCTTTATAGCTGTCTGAACTTGAAGCTCTTCGCTTTTGTCAACATTCGAATAAGATTTGACAGTAATACCATTTATTTTCACAGAGATAACATCGTCGGTTCTATCTATAGTAAGCAGGTCATCCATCTTTAATGAACTGTATGAACCAGTATACTTTCCTTTACTGTAAAACATCAACCGATCATCTTTTAAGCGGCAACCATAATCCATGTAATAAAAACTCTGACTTATTGAATCTGTAATCAATCCAACCGCCCTTTCATCTGACAAGCTGTGAACCCGGTAAGATAAGATCCCATCACTTCCTGGAGGCAACCTATTAAGTGAATAAGTTGCCGCCTCGTTCCAACTGTCGCTACCTGAAACCTTTTCAATATCTAGATTTGCTGATATTGCCACTGTTGATTGACTCCAAGACTCCCATTCAGCTCTAAAATTATTCTGGAAACTCGTTGACAGCCCAATTAAAGATGTCCCACCATCCTTCATTATCAAAGCTATGTTGTAGGAGGAATTTGTAGCAAGTTGATAAGACCCTCTGCTCATTTGAATTTCATTCCCTCGTACTATTCCGTAGACAAATAAATCTCCCAATTTCTGTTTAACAACACACTCATCTCCCGGTGAGAATCCTGATATTGTCTCTTGAACAATTCCATCTTCATAAATGATTAGGTCTCTATTTGAAGAAACTTCGACAGCAAAATCTATTGTCTCTAGCTTATAGTCATAGTTATAATTACTCTCTACAAATCCAAGTGTATAGGTTTCTGAACCTGATATGATAGGAAACCTGACAAGCCCTTCATCACCACTTTCAAACAAATTGACAGAAGTCGCACCTGAAGAACCATAGTATATAGAGGATGTTGAATTTGTAATAACAGCGTAATCTTCTTCAATGCCAATGTTAGAGCCCCATACAATAAGACCCTCTTGACAAAACGCAGCGTACCCGTTGAGAAGCAAAATAATTGCTCCAATCAAATATTTTAGCTTTTCCATAACTAATCTTCTACATATACTGAATAGGCACCTTCATCGTCTTTCAACCTCATCCTTATCTCAAGACCTCCATTGTATTCAAATGTACCTAAATGAAAAGAGTAAAACCCATTGTTGAATTCCTTCTGGTATATTGGATCGACCACTCCAAATAGTGAGAATGTCTCATCGAATAGATTGCCAGGAATTCCACCACTTCCTATTTGAAACTCTACATCAGTTATTCCTTCACTTGCTTCAGGCAACAAAAATAAAACCTGAACATTTACTAAGGATGTATCCGAGAGAGTAGACAAAGGGTCATTCAGATCTTCCTCAGAAATTGAACTAATATCTATCTCAACATTCGGTATTATGGATACCGAAAAACGCTCAGGAACGGCAACTTGACCGAAGCAGAAGTTAATAAAAAACAGTAGGAATACTGAAAGTATCGTCTTACTCATAATTTTGAATTTTCAATCAATCCAAAAAAATGAACTTCAGGCCGGACGAGAAAATTTTTGCACTGAAAGTTTTCAACAACCAGTCAAGAGAGTGGCTTTATAAACCTTATTATCAAATATTTAACGCGATTTCACACTTAAGAATTTAATACTTCCTTAATGTTGGTAAACAAATTATTGAAATGATTTAGTGATTTTCTGAAGACGAAACTCTCTTAAAATTCACTTTCAACTAATCACTTATGATCAGTATAATTATTGAAATATTTAAGCAGCCTGGCACCTTTTTGACATGCTAGATACCTGAAGACAATTTAAAAATAGGAAGATACATGGCTAACAATACAGTAGCTATTACCCCAGCAATTAAAACAATCATAACCGGCTCGATTAAAGAGCCAAAAGTTTTGAGCGAAAAGGATGATTTGCTTTGATACTGCTCCGAAATATTGTCGAACACTTTCCCAAGACTATTAGACTGCTCGCCTAGCTCGACTAGAGCTGCAGTATAAGAATCAAAACTTTTAAATCTCATCATTGATTGAGATAATGATTCTCCAGCTTCAACCATTTTTTTCAGTTCAATTGTATCTTCTTTCAATGGAAAATGATCGGTTATTCCACTGAGATATTCTAATGCACTATTCAATGGTATTCCCGAATTGATCATTAGCGAGAAATAAGCAAAATACTGAGCATTTATAGTCTCTTCATATAGCTTCCCAAGTACGGGGATTGCTTTAATACTTCTTGACAACAACCTTCGAAACCACAAGGTTTCTTTTTGTTTGTATATCACCGAAACAGAACTTATAGTAATAATAATACTGATAAGGATACTCGGTAGACTTACCAACTCACTCAATTGAAGAACAACTTTCGTTATTTCCGGTAGTTCAGTATCGAAACGTGCGTAGAGGTCTTCAAACGTAGGTACGACCGCATATAACATGAAGACTAATATTCCAGATGTAATGATGAGTAGGAACAACGGGTAGGTTGCTACTGAAATAATCTGGCGCTTCAACTCCAGACTGCGCTCCATAGACTTTGATAATTTCGAAAAAACTTCACCAAGTAAACCAGTACCCTCTCCAATCTCTATACTAACGACCTCGAATGCATCAAATTTCCCAGTTCGTTCGAAAGCTTCGCTCAACGTTACTCCTTTTATTAAGTCTTCATAAATAGAACCGTAGACTTTTTTTAGTTTTTTCGTTGAATTAAGGTGAAGGCTTCTGAGTGCAGTGGAGAGGTCAGCACCTGACATGAGAGTTAACGACAGATCTCTATATAAATTTATCTTGTCGCTAACTGATAGCCCTTTTAGCGTCAAGGCCCCGGCCCTGATCTCCCGATTCCAATTTATTTTTGATTTACGCTCACTTGTAGAGCCTTTTTCAACTGATTCAAACTGAGAAAGCTTCAACGTTCTGCGCTATTTTGAAGAGAGTACAATGTTGTTGCATCGTGATTCTTGAAAAACTCAAGAACAGGGTAATTCTCGTTCCCCGTATTTAATGCCAATCTTTCAATAATAAGCGTATTATTCCAATAAATAGTGTGCATTTGATTTATCGTTATCGTGGAAGGCTCCGAATAATCAGTTGTTTCATTTTCAGAGTGTATTTCAAGTAGGCCTTGGGCTAAACGAATTCTTCTTTTAACATCACCAAAGAATGTCAACTCTTCACGATGTGGGTTGTATTCAATAAATTGAGCATTAACAAATTCATCTCTTATAAGATTGACCTGCTGAAGTTCAATACTAGCCTGATCAGAACTTTGAAAAAAGGAAAACATGTAATTATTGATCCAGGCATAAAAGCTAAAGAATGTCGCGACTAGAAGAACGACAACAACCATGGATGCCAATGAATCAGCCAAAGTAAACCCGCGTAACTTATCTTTTAGTCCTTTCAACTTTTATAATATTTCGATTTTCAAATAGAAATAAACTGTACCCTTCTGGCCTTTCTACCAATTCAATTCCATAATTAAGCCATTGAATATTCTTTTTGGAGTCATCCATAATAAAGAGACTTCTGCACACTTCTCTCTTTTCAACAGCTTTAAAGTTGTTGACAGAAATTACATTCATACAAACGGAAATTGATACCATAAGGAGAGCTATCCCTATGGTCGACTCCAAAACAGAAAAAGCTTTAACTCTTAATTTATCCAATGCAGTACACGTTTTTCTTTTTCAGAAATGGCGCCCAGAAAATATGGGTTAAGAGTAATATAGCTCAACACAACTTCATCGAGAACATCAAATGAGAAATATGAATCGGAGTTTGAAATCAATCTTTTGCAGCTGACTTGGCCATCAATATTCCCAGATAAACAGGCATCGCCATTCCATATGATCTGCCCTTCAACGCGAGAAGAAGGATTTGTTAACAGTTTTGCTTGATCACCTTGACCACCAATTATGCTTCCCGAAAAATGACTCTGTCCAAATAGTTCAACGATTGGTGCAACCCCATCTTTTTCTATTATTGAGATACTTGATGGAAATTTAAGCCTAGTACGCTCTCCAAGCTTGACTTGCGAAGAACATGTTAACTGTGCAACCCCTTCAAATCCGTTCGCTATATGTATAGATTCACCAATAATCCAAGAATTATTGATTTGACATGTTGAATCTATAAAAATCTCCTTTTCTGTAAAATACACAGTCATCGGTAAGAACGTGAAATTTCTAATCGTATCGAGATCAAGGTCCACCACCTTGAAAGGAAAACTTTCAGTTTTTTCTGTGCGTGTACTTATATGGTTATCGATGAACTCAGATTGAGATGCAATAAGGTCACTTAAATATTCGAAATACGTACTCGATTCTTTCTGATCAATCTGGATGTCGCCAAATACCCTTTTCCTAGTTGAGAAGCCCTTGTTTTTCGGAATTAGCTTAAAATCCCGCTTCTCCAGATTTGTTCGTCCTTTGACAGTTACAAACTGTGAAGTGGTGATTTGCGAATCAAAATATTCGACATTTAAAACAAAATTATCAGTGACATGACCAGTCAAACATTCCAACTTAAAATTATCATCTATCATAGCAACATTCGATGTTACCCATTGATAAGCCCCCCAGGGAGTCTCCTTAATTGTCAAACTCACGTGATCAAAAGGTTCTAAAGTCTCAAATAGCTCGCTTTCCGATTCATTTAAGTAAGCGTCTATACCTGTTTGCAACAGGGATTGTACCATCAAATTCTTTTGAAGGGTAACATATCTTTGATTTGATGTTCTTTGAATATCAAATAAAAATGAAACACATAAGATAAGTAGAGTAATAAAAAAGAGTGAGAGCACTAATGCACTACCTTCAACTTTCGCCTTTATCAGTTTCACCTTTGTCTTTACTCCTTCTCTCCTTCCTGGGTTTTGTCTCATCTCTGTTAAATATCAGTATCCTTTTTTTAGCTTTCTTTTCCTTGCTTTTAGTGCGTTTCTCATCCCTTTGAACTAAATGACCTTTTCTATATTTTTCATCTTTTACAACATCATCATTATAGACCCACTTTTTATGGCCATGCTGAAGTCCTTTCCTATATTCTTGGATAATAGTGGTATCATTAAAAAAGGTAGTAATTTCTCCATGCAACAGTCCTGAATCATAGAACTCTTCTTTTTGAAGAGAACCATCATTATTCCATATTCGCCATACCCCATCTTTCAATCCTTGATCGAATTTCCCTTTCTCAAAAATTTGACCGTCAGAATAAAATTTGGTGAATTCACCATCGAGAACAAGATCATTTGCAGCGCCATAAGTCTTAAATATTTTCGTTCGATCTGACCAAAAATAGTATCTATTGGGCTCGACTTTCTTGAGTTGATCAACCCCCATGTAATGAAATTCAATTGAGTACTCTGATGTAGAAATCCTGTACCGCTGTGCGAGCTGGAACATTTCTTCCTGAGAGCAAGAGCAACACAAGAAAAAGATGGTGAAAAAAGTAAGCTGTTTCATTGTTATCGTCAAAACCTGTTCAAAAGTAAATGAAATTGTTCACTTTTTGACCTTGCTCGAACATAATCAGATGAGTACTTTTCAACCCCCAAAATTCTAACGATGAAAAAGCAGGTTCAGGGATTCACCTTATCGGAATTACTTTTAGTTGTAGCCATTATTGGAGTTCTCCTCCTTGCAGCATTGCCGAATCAGACTTCTGTATTGAGTAAAGCGAAATCTGTTGAGGCAAAACTCCAATTACAGCAAGCCTATGCTCTTCAGCGAAGTTATTTTTTTGAGCATTCCAAATACGCTGCTTCACTATCCGAAGCTGGTTACGAACAAGTAAAAACTGTAGATATAGGTGGAATGGCTAATTATCTACTCACAATGGAAGTATTTCAAAATGGTCAGTTTTTAATAACGGCAAGAGCGGTTGTAGATTTTGACAATGATGGAAAGTTTAATGAATGGACTATTGATCAAGACAAAGTCTTAAAAGAAACAGTTCCTGACTAAAAAAATGTTCATTTCATTCCTTCAAATAGCTCTGCTAATGATCATTTTTTTTCAAGACTTCAGAACTAGGATGATCTCAGTTATACTGCCTGTAGCTTTATTTTTAATCGGAGTATCAAACTTGATTTATGATTATTGGCACTCGAATCGTGTGGATCTGCTGATAATAACAGGTATAAACATTTGCTTCATAGGTATAATTTTGCTGAGTCTGAATGTTTACATAAAGATTAGATATGGTAATCGAGCAAAATTATTGGAGCGTTTCGGAGCAGGTGATGTCATCTTACTTTTTGCAATTACCCCTTTGGTCTCGCTTGAGACAATTTTGATTATTGTGGTAATTGCCGCTTTAATTGGTATTGGGCATTTTATCTTAATGGGAAGAAAGACGGCTCCAAAAAATCGACTCCAAATTAAGATCCCCTTTGCATCTTGGTTGTCACTTGTGACAATCGGGTCCATAATCCTTAAATTAAGTGCAATCTGAATGGAGACGGAACTGAAGAATGCTATATCGACTAAACAAGCTTGGCACTATAGAATCCTGCCTATTTCAGTAGAAAACCAAACACTAGTTTGCGAAGTTGATGAAACCAAGGTGAGCCCAAATCTTGAAAACGAGCTCGCTATTCTGCTCAATAGACGAGTAAAATTGTGCCCACAAAATCCTGACCTAATTCAGAAAGGGCTTTCACAGCACTATTATCAGGAGAAACAGCAAGAATCAATACACGTCGATGTTTCGAAGCCTGAGTCTGCTCTTGAAAATATTATTAAAGAAGCCTTTCAAATTCAATCAAGTGATATACACATTGAACCAAGAGAGAACAATTGTTTGATTCGGTATAGGTTGGATGGTAAGCTCATAGAAAAGTATGTCGTCAACAAGCCATCCTACGCTGTCTTCTTGAATAAGATTAAGATACTAAGTAAGCTTGATATCAGTGAAAAGCGCTTGCCCCAAGATGGTAGATTGAAACTTAAATTTGGTGTCCATGAAGTGGATGTGAGGGTTTCTACACTCCCAACTCTCTTTGGAGAAAAAGCAGTTTTAAGAATTCTAAAGAAGGACGCAAGTCACTTGAGTATCGACTTGCTTGGAATGGACGACCATCAGAGAGCACTGTTTTCAAAGTCAATTAGCCAACACCAAGGCTTAATTTTAATAAGTGGACCTACGGGAAGTGGTAAAACAACCACCTTATACTCGGCTTTAAAACAATTGAACACCAGTTCTAGAAATATCTTGACAATTGAAGATCCGATTGAATACACGCTCGAAGGATTGAATCAGGTTCAATTGAGAGAGAGGATTGGTTTAGATTTCACCAAAGCCTTAAAGTCTTTCCTTAGGCAAGACCCGGATATTATAATGGTAGGAGAAATAAGAGATTCATCAACTGCTTCCATGGCCTTTCGAGCATCAATGACGGGTCACCTAGTACTCTCTACAATTCATACAAACTCTTCATGGGAGACTATTGAAAGGCTCTCAGATTTGGGTATTCCAAGATATTCCATTGCGAGTACAATGGTACTTTCGGTGGCTCAACGTCTCATAAGAAAGTTATGCACAAACTGCAAAGTTGAACAAAAAGACTCTAAAGATTGGGATCTTGAAACTCTAAAGAAATATTCAATCCAAGAAGGAACTTATTGTAGTGTAGGTTGCGCTGAGTGCCAACATACAGGATACAAAGGAAGAACTGCGATCTACGAGATGTTTACTGTCGACGAGGAAGTGCGGGAATTGATTAAGACTAGTGAATCAGAAGAAGCATTTTTTAAAACAAAAGGAATAACAACCATAAAGGAACAGGCAGCGTTGCTAGTTCGAAATAGAATAACAAGTTTAGAGGAAGTTATGCCCTTGCTTCTTGCGAATTAAAGCAAAAGACGATGAAGTATTTATTTGCAGTATGGATATGCTTGATAGCACAATTTGGCTTCGGCCAAACAGAACATTCTCCCTCTGTGGTGAAGGAACTACTGGATAGTTTGAGTGAATCAAATCCTGGCCTGGATGAAACACTTACCATGACAGTTAATGACCTAACGGTAGGAGAGCTTATCCGAGGATTGGGGGTAAATCATAACCTCAACTTGAATGTGAGCCCTTCATTAAACAATCAAGTTGTAGTTACGAGTTTTGCTTCTGTACCAGTGAAAGATGTACTGGTCTTCTTGGTTAAGCAGTATAAACTTCAAGTTGAAGTGACAGAAAATATTCTTTCTTTCTCACCATATATACCGCCAGTTGAAAAACCTGTCTACATCCCGAAAATCCCAAAAATCACTTATGATGAGAATAATGATCTCATAACTTTTGATCTGCGTAATGATAGCATTAGAGCTGTTGCCAAAGAAATCTCACTAAAAACAGGAAGAAACGTTCTCTTCACCCCTACTTTGGGAAATTCTTTAATGAGTGGATTCATACAGAAGTCCAGCTTTGAAAGTGGTCTTGAACGGCTTGCTTTGATAAATAATATGGAACTTGAGATTGGGGAAGATGGATTCTTTATTCTCAAACCACAAAAGATTCCCGAGTCACTTTCAGAAGGAAAGAATACCAGCAGAAACGGAAGACAAAAACCTGATTTCGGAGCTCCTATAGAGGGGCTAGACATTTTTACAAATGACAGCATTACTTTATCCGTTACAGCGCGGAATGTTTCGATGTCTACTGTCATAGAAGGTGTGTCACACTTCATGAACAAAGAGTACTTCATCTATGACAAGCTGGAAGGAACTGTGAATTTAAAGTTAACCGACATCACTTATGACAAATTTCTGGACTACGCTCTCAACGGAACCATTTACTCATACTCCAAATCAGATGAAGTCTATCTATTCGGTGACCAAAATACTCAAGGCTTACGAAACACTGAAATCATAAAACTTGAAAACAGAACCGTAGAAAAGATTACCGAAAATATTCCATCCGAACTTTCAAAAGAGCTATATGTCAAAGAATTTCTAGACATGAATGCTTTGGTTGTCAGTGGCTCCACATCCAAAATAAGAGACCTTAGAAATTTTGTGAGAGAGATTGATCAGGTTATTCCTATGGTTTACATAGAAGTAATGATTGTTGACGTCAACAAGTCGAATAGCATTTCAGCTGGGATAAGTGCTGGAGTTGGTAAGCAGCCTCAACCTATTCAGTCTGGAGGAACAATTACTCCCGGAGTTGACTATCAAATGAACAGTCAAAGCGTAAACAATCTGATCAACAACTTTAATGCATTTGGTATTGTCAATTTAGGGAATGTAACTCCGGATTTCTACCTATCTATCCAAGCACTTGAAACAGCCGGAATCCTGAAAACCAGATCAACCCCAAAGCTATCTGCATTGAATGGGCAAGAGGCAAACCTGAACATTGGTAGAACTGAATACTATCTCGAAGTAAGAAATGATTTAATTGGTTCTCAAAATCCAGCCCTCACAACTTCACAAGTGTACAAACCGATAAGTGCAAATACGAGCTTGCTGGTTACTCCATTTGTTTCAAGGGAT
Source organism: Cryomorpha sp. (assembly GCA_965230375.1). Classification (GTDB taxonomy): domain Bacteria; phylum Bacteroidota; class Bacteroidia; order Flavobacteriales_D; family Cryomorphaceae; genus CBDDKU01. Next base: position 167,654 of record CBDDKU010000006.1, on the reverse strand, counting down.
GAGCAGGTAACTCTCGAAATCCAAGTCGTCCAATCTGATTTCACTGAGCGAATTGCTGAAACCGCCCCTCCAGGTAATGTGCAGCGGGACTTCAAATCTATTGTTAGAGTTAGAAATGGTGACATGATTTTATTGGGAGGGCTTGAAAATGGTTCAAAATCTGAAACAGGTAGTGGTTTGCCCTTAATATCCCGTCTACCTGTGTTGAAGTGGATTTTCGGTAGAAGAACTAAATCGAAATCAGAATCTAAACTGAGTATATTCTTAAGAACGAGCATCATATACTAAGGCTTGAGACTAGATCATCACATACGGCAGTTGTTATATAAACATTTCGGGTGTGTTTATATAGATCAGGGTGATCGAACTTCATACACATACGTTGAGCTATATAAAGTCAAAGGAGAAGCACATATTTCAAGAGTCTTCGCAGCTTCAGATATGGAAAGTTTCAAAAATTACTTTTCGAATGTTAAAACAGAAGAAGTCGATTTAATTTTCACCGGAGCTAACGTTCTTGAAAGAGATGTTTTAAATCAGTCATTTGATCAGCTCTTCCCAAGCTTTGACATTGAAGAATTCCAAGCAATCAAACACGATACAAATGGGACTGAACGCATTTCGTTAATCCGTGATAGTATAGTAAGTGATTTTATAACTGAATTCAATTTTAGCCAAAAACTAATCGGAAATATTGAGCTAGGATCTTCCCTAAAAAAACTACATCAAGAAGTTTTAAAGCAATCGGCAAACCAAAGTATTTTGACATTCGAAAGTCGCAACTTATCACATTATGAATTGCTTGCATACACAGGTTGCCTAAAGAATCTCCTGGGTCTCAGGTGTGAGTATCTCCATAATGTTCCAAAAATTGTTTCAGAAGGTAGAAGTGAAAAGGAATCCAAATCGATGTTTAATAAAGCTGCACTCGTCATGGCTGTTTCCATTCTGCTTCTTGGGTTTGTTAGTACGATTTCGAAACATTTCTTTATTCAATCAATTGAGGAAAATGAAGCAGTTCTTTCATTTACCCTCCAAGAACGAAAGGAAATTTCTGAGCTAAAAGATAAACTTCGGAGAATTGATGAAGCATTCTCTGCAGTTCACCTAAATGATACACCTTTCTTGTCAGAACAAGCCTTCAAAATAAGCCAGAGTGTTCCAAACAAAATCAGGTTATATAGTCTCATTTTGAGCCCAGAGGAATCTTCTAATAGGTCAGAAGAGCTCAAAATTGAGAAACAATTTCAAAGTGAGTTGATTCTGATTCAAGGCAGTCATTCTGATATGAGTTCGCTCAACCAATTTATTGAACATCTAAGTCAATTAGAATTCATTTCTGAAGTAAATTTAGAATCTGTCGATCGCGATAGAAATAATAGAGGAGAGTTTAAGCTCTCAGTGGTAATTGCAACATGAAAAAGAGTCTGACTTATAAGAAAAAGTATTACTTGATTCTCTTTGCAATACTTCCGTGTGCAATACTTCTTTCAAGACGTTTCATTATTCCGGCAATAGACACTTACCAACTTTATTCTCAAACCCAAGGCGAAGTCTATAAACAAATATACTCCCCACTCGAATTTAAAGATCTTAAGAACGCATACGAACAAAGAGAACTAGCGTATGGCGTTTCCAATAAAGAGAGAGACTTTCTACAGTTGCAATTCTTAAAAACAATTGACCAATGTATTTCTTCTTATAATGACTTAGAGTTGAAAGCTGTTGAAACAAAAGAGCCTAGAGTATTAATAACCTATAATGTTTATCTAACAAAATATATTTTGAGCGGAACTTATTCTGAATTGCTTCGCTCCTTGGATTGCATAGAAAAAGAGCTGGAAAATGGAATTATCACATCTACCAAATTTGAAAATGATGAGCAAAAAGTTGAGCTTGAATTCACAATTCAGTGCGTTACTAATAATTAGTCTAGGTTCGATAATTATGTCGTCATGCGACGAGATAATCGAAAAAGATTTAAGCGACGAAGATTTGGTAGTCCTGACACCACCGGCAGACTTCGTTTCGAGTTCTACGACCATAAATTTCTTCTGGGAAGAAGTTGAAGGAAGTGAATGGTATAAAATCCAAATTGCTAAACCAAACTTCGATACTCCTGAACAGATTCTTGTAGACTCTTCTTTCAATGGGAATTCTGCCAGTATCAATCTCAGTGCTGGAAACTTTGAATGGAAAATGAGAGCAGAGAATTACAATTCTTTTACGCCTTATGTTTTAGGTCGAATTAGGGTGGATTCTACATCTTCATTAGAAGGAATAAACCCTGTCTTGACAACACCAGTTCTTGGCTGGACATCAAACGCAGATTCAATTGTGTTTGCATGGGAAGAAGTTGAAAATGCAACTGAATATCGATTTGAATTGAATAACATTACCACATCAACTGTTCAGTCCTTAGAACTTGTGACTGAGAATGAATTCTCTGTTTTCAACATTACAGAAGGAGAATATCAATGGAGTATCCAGGCCGTAAATGACTTTTCGCTATCAAATGAAACACATCGAAATTTTCAAATTGATCAAACTCCGCCTCCATCAGCTGGATTAGTTAGTCCGCAAACCAATAGCGAAGTTCTCGTGAGTTCTGAAACTACCTTCAAGTGGTTAATTCAAGATGATATAGGACCTACTCAGACAGATCGTTTTTTCGATCTAGAAATAAGCGTCAATGTCGATTTTGACGGTCTCGTTTTTAATACTCCCATTCAGACCAGTATAGACTCCTTAAACTTGAGTCTCGATTTGCCAGGCACTTTTTTTTGGCGCATTAGATCATCTGATTCAGCTGGAAATGACAGTATTTATTCAAACACAAGAATAATCACTTCAATAGAATGAGAGTCAGTGAAAAATTCAAGCCTGTAATTGTTGGGGTTACAGCTCTTATATGGATTCTGGTCGCTGCAAAATACTTTGGTTGGTTCCATTGGTCACCAAAAGATACAAACGAGATTGCAAGTATAGATTCGGCTAAATCTGTAAAAGTTAGAACCAATGATTTTATACTTCCTAGTATTATAAATGACCCATTTCAACCGACTAAAAAGAACGAGAAACCGCTTCATAAATTGAAGCAACCACATGTTCATCAGGCTCCAGAAAAGACTATTACCAAGACTTATAGCAGGAATACTTCTACAAAGCCGACTGAATTAGCAAGAGATTCTATTCAGTATAAAGGTTACATTGCGAAAACTCCAGGTGGTCACGCCAAAGCCCTCATAAACTTGAATGGACGAGACCTTATCCTCACTGAAGGAGAGGCTTCTCATGAATATTTGTTGATGAGTGCCAACAAGGATTCCATTCAACTGAAGCAGATAGAGTCCAACACAGTTTCTATTCATCATCTTAAGTTTTAGCGACTATTCTCTTCAAATATTTTCATTCGTTGTTTCAATATTCATACTGCATTGTTGGGCTACAATGATTGAGCCCATATTAATGGGGAAGATTACTTTTTGTATAGGTAAGTAAGTGAGACCCCAAAAATCTCTGATTTTTGGTTGGTCGAACTTATCCCGACCGAGTGGAACGAGCGTCGGGATGAATACAAACCAGTATTACATTTTATCCGAACTAGATCACAACTCCAGCAAGTAAATGCCGGGTGGCGGGGCATGTTCTGCGAAGCGGAGTATTTAGTAGCTTACGCTTCTTTCAAATGAAAACCAATTTGATTCTAATTTTTGTATCTCCCGGTAATTGTTGCAATCATTTTCACAAAACAAAAACCCTGTAGATTTATCTCTAAACATAGATACATCCCTTTCTAATACAAATTCAATGGTATTCAGTTCATAAAAACTAATCGATTTCACACCCCTTTCCTTATACAATGCAATTAAAATGTCTTGGAGAGAATCATCGATAAGGAGCAGCTCATTACTATCTACATAAAAAGGAGCATTCTTTTGAAAAATATCATTGTACCGAATGATTATGTAGGGATAAGTCTGTTTCTCAAGAATGTGTCCATTCGCCCAATTGACATTTATTTTTTCAACAAATTCTCTCAAGGGAGTTCTGAGTTGTTCGAATTTTCTTTTATCGCCATCCTTGCACGCTGACAACAAAGTCATTATCACGATAACAAATACTATTTCTCTCATCATTCTGTTTTATCAAGACTCGTATTCGTTCGAGTAAACCCGCTCCGCTGCATTTGCAACACCACAGCACCAAATCTAAGTTTTCTCATCAATACTCCTCACAGCTCTTTTAGCTCCACGGGTGATGATTAGTGTTGTTTGGAAAATTAGCGGAAGCTTGCCCCAGCATTGCAAATGCAGGGGAGCGGGGCTTTGCAAGTGATTTAGTTCATTTTCCTGAAATTCTTTTTGCTTGGTAAATCATAGCTAAAGTGCAACTCTCCATCCTTAAGTTTTACTGCTAGAAGGGAGTACGACTGAATGGTGTCGCCCTCCCCTCCTATCTCTATCCAATCTTCAAATGAAACTTCAATAAAACGTTCTCCCTTTCTACTGCTCCATATTCCAACATGTGACACTACCTCTCCGTTAGTCAAATTTTTATAGAAATACTGGTATTCGCCATTTTCCTTAATATCGATATGTTGTAAAATCGTTTTGTCATTTTGGTTAACATACCTCCCTTCTACGCTTTCATCCAATCGAGAAGTGCAAGATGATAAAAGCACTGCCAAGAATGAAATTAAGACTAGCATGTAAAATTCTCTAAATATCATTTTGTTTTTCTCTCCATGATTAGCTGCATATGCAAGGCTGTGTCACCAAATCTAAGTTTTCTCTTTAATACGCCTCACAGCTCTTTTAGCTGCCGGAGCCATGATTGGTGTTCTTTGGAAAATTTATCGGAAGCTTGTCCCAGCATTGCACATGCTGGGGAGCGGTATCACAACCGAAGGAAGTAAATGCTGAGGAGCGGTGCCATGACTATTATTGAGTTGGGAAACTTTTATAGCTTAAGAATCTAATCGTGACAAATGTTAAAACAGCAGCAATATGAGACTCAGAATCCAGAATAGAATGGATAACGGAGTCAACTTATTTTGAGGTCGAGTTTTGAGAAAATCAATGAAACTTACTATTATTCCAACAAATGAAATAGCACAAAAAATCAACTTGGCGTACATTAAATATATTACAGCAACTCCTTCAATTCCATTAATCAATTGATGGAAAGATAGGCAAATGTACAACTGAGATAAAAATGTAAAGCACGAAAGAAAAAGTAATAAGACTCTTGTATTTTTCATAATCCAGGGTGAACAAATGACTTCAAACACATAGCATTTACAGTGCGCCGGTCTTTCAAATCTAAGTTTTCTCTTCGATACTCCTTACAGCTCTTTTAGCTGCAAGGGCGATGATTATTATCACTCATAATGAATGACATCCCATTCATTTAAAAATATTACTAGCCCTTTTGAATGAAAAGCCATTCAAATATTTGAACAGGATTTTTATTTCCCTATATTTGAATGAGATATAACGCATATACTAATATATCACACCATTATGAATGACTTTTCACACAAAGAACTCAGTTCAATGACCGATAAAGCCTTAATTGAACTTATTGGGAAATTCGTTCAATGGCATAGGCTTAACCAGAACTTATCTCAGAGTGATGTCGCGAGCTCAGCGGGGGTAAGCAGGTCAACATTGAGTCTATTGGAGAGAGGCGAAAAAGTCAGGATTGACTCACTGATTCAAATACTGCGCGTCTTGGATTTGCTCTACGTATTGGAGGCATTCCAAATCAAAGAAGAATTGAGTCCGCTGGAATATGCCAAGCTGCGCAGGAAACAACGAAAACAAGCTTCTCCCAAAAGAGTTGAAGACAAGGATGAAGACGATTTAGGATGGTAGATGTAGCCGAAGTAAAAATTTGGGGACAATTTGTAGGTGCCATTCGCTGGGATGAGCAGCGGCAGTTGGGCGAATTTCAATTCGATCCTAAATTCCTGCAAAAAGGCTGGGACCTATCCCCTATCAAAATGCCAATCAAGAACGGATCCCGCATCTACAGTTTTCCCGAGTTAAAGAAAGGCAGAGGTGAAACGGAAGATACTTTCAAAGGGCTTCCCGGTTTATTGGCCGACTCCCTACCCGATAGGTATGGAAATCGTCTGATTAACACGTGGCTTGCACAACATGGAAGAGCTGAGCAAAGCATGAATCCCGTTGAGCGATTGTTGTATATCGGTTCACGTGGAATGGGAGCCTTGGAGTTTGAACCTGTTCTTGAGCAAGTTTCTTCTCAGAGTCGTGCCCTTGAATTGGATCATTTGATTGAAGTCGCACACAAAATTTTAACTGAGCGAAATGACTTTTTGACCAACCTGAGCACCGACGAAGAAAAAGCCATGTCGGATATATTGACCGTGGGAACTTCTGCGGGTGGAGCGAGACCAAAAGCTGTGATTGCCTACAATCCGAAAACAAATGAAGTGCGATCGGGTCAGGCAAAGGTACCGAGGGGTTCTGAACATTGGCTCATCAAACTGGACGGAGTAAGCGGAGAGCAATTTGGAGATAGCCTGGGCTGGGGACGAGTGGAATATGCCTATCACCTTATGGCAAAAGATTGTGGAATAAACATGAATGAATGCCAATTACTGGAAGAAAATGGAAGGGCACACTTTATGACCAAACGCTTTGACCGAGAAGAGAATGTCAAACATCATATTCAAACCCTCTGTGGAATCCAGCACTACAATTACAACGAACTCACGAGCTTCAGCTATGAACAAGTGTTTCAAACCATGCGCATACTGAGACTGACTTATCCCGAAGCCGAGGAAATGTTCCGCAGAATGGTATTCAACGTGCTGGCCACCAATTACGACGACCACACCAAGAATTTCTCCTTTATCTTAAAAAAAGATGAAAACTGGCGACTAGCCCCTGCCTATGATTTATGTTTTGCCTATGACCCCAATAATCAGTGGGTCAACCGACAAACACTGAGTGTGAATGGCAAAAGATTAAATATCACTCCAGAAGATCTTATGACGATTGCCAAAGCCAATAATATCAAGAAAGGCCAAAAAATTATAGATGAGATCAACGCAGTGGTCCATTCTTGGCATGACTTCGCGAAACAAGCACAAGTGAAGCCAGAGCTGAAAGAAAGAATCGAAAAGAGCCTCAACACGTTTTAAGGTCGTTAACTGAAAATTGATAGTGCTGTGGGCTGATTTGTGTGGTGTGGCTAGCCCCCACCCCAGCATTACAACTTAGCAAAGCGATATCACGACCGAAGGAAGTAGATGCAGGGGAGCAGAGTAAACAATTGTAAAATCAAAACAATAATATTGCAATCTCTTGTTAGTGAAGCTAAGGTTGGGGCAACTTATGGGTAATAAAAAACAGCTTGGAAGAGTAAATCTCACAACTCTTGAAAGAAGACTAGAAGGAACCAATATCAGATTCAGTGAAGAATCCGATGGGATTCTCTTAACTATAGTTGAGAATAAAAAGGATGATTGGAAGTACTTAGTATGGACTATTGGGGTAGGATGTCTTGCTCTTTATATATATCTAAAGGGGGCTTCACTTCATGCGGTACCTCCCGCTGTACTTTGCTTCATCCTACTTTTCATTTTCTTCAATAATCGTCTAAATACAGGTAATAGTTATTTACAAATAAATGAAGATGTCCTAACATACTCGAATGAAGACACTTCCTACCGTCCCATAGCATTGCCTTATGTTAAAATCAAGTCAATTATATATGAAAATCACCAAAAAACACTCTTCTTATTTTTTGCTCAAAGCCACTACGTGCTGAAAGTATTTGGAGTTGGTGAATACGGCATTAAATATCTCCTCCTTTCAACTATAGAGTTACAAGACCCTTCAAAAGCCGCTTCATCTATACAGTCATATCTTCAAGATAAGTTAACCAAGGCACCACATTATACACGATAGAATTCATTATTTCTTCCAAGAGAGTGATCTTAGCCCCAGCTCTGCAGGTTTTGCAATGCTACAGCACTAAATCTATGTTTTCTCTTCAAAACTGCTTACAGCTCATTTTACCGAAAGGCTCGTGGTTGAATTGGTTAAGACATTGGCGGGAAGGTAGACCCGTTTTACAACACAGCACAAGACTATGCTGTATAGAGAAATTTACTGCTTTGAAGACTTCTGTAAACTAAGTCGCAAATCTCGTCCTGCTCCTTTCCTAACTTTGCTATATGAACGAGATTATTGAAATGAACACGCTGGGCATGATCGGAGGAACATCCTGGCACGCTACAGAAGTGTATTACCGCTTTATTCAAGAACGGGTGGCTGACAGAATTGGAGCCTGGAACAGTCCCCCGATCATTCTTCACAGTATCAACATCGCGATTATGCGGACACTTGATAAGGAGCTTATTCAATCGAAATATCTCGAGACGGCCAAAAAACTGGAAGCAGCGGGAGCAGGTGCTATCGCCATTTGTGCCAATACGCCGCATATGGTCTACGATTTTGTTCAGCCCCAAATTGGCATCCCATTTCTGCATATTGCAGAGGCCACGGGGCGCGAAGCTAAGCGTTTAGGGCTCGAAAAACTCGGGATACTCGGGAACAAACCCACCATGACCAGGAGTTTTATCAGTGGCTACCTGGGCGAAAAATTCAATATGGAAGTGATACATCCCGAAGGTGATGCTTTGGACCAATCGCATCACTATGTATCTCATGAACTGACACAGGGAAATTTCAGCCTGGAGGCCAAAACGTTTTATAAAGAAGAGATAAGAAAACTTCAATCGCGGGGTGTCGATGGGATCATATTGGGGTGCACTGAACTCCCCATTCTACTCAAAGATTACGAGGCCGATATTCCCATGCTGGCTACCACTAATTTGCATGCCCAGATGGCGGTAGATTTTATATTGAACTGATAGAAGAATGAACAGGAAGCTCTTGCGTTCTGGCGATTTTGCGCTTTAAACCACCGATGCTATAAAAAAGCACAGAGAGCATAGGATAAACATCCAAATAAGAAGAGCTCCGTGAAGCAGCCAATATTTTAAGACTAGTTTTTTACGATTATGCTTCGGAGTGCTCGCCACTTTTCTCTGGAAGTAAATAATGGACCAAACAACAACACCTACCTATACAAAGAAAATTAGTAAAAGAAGTTTGTCCATATCCGCTGCGATACATCTGCTAAGGCCCTTCAAGTCTGAGCTTTCTAACAAAGACTGCTGATATCACTCATCGCAGCAATCCAAATGATCTGTACTAATAAATAAGTCGGTGGAAGAATTTATCAGAGTGGAACTCATTATAGAACTATTACGATCGAAAAATGTATATGCAGCTGAGCGAAGAAGGAGCATATCATTACTCAGATACGTTTGCATGGGCACTGTCAAAATTCAACGAACATTTACAATTTTCTTCAAGAGTAAAATTCATCCTAGGTGATAAATAACATTAATTTAACATTCAGAATTGGATGGAGTCTTACATTACTGGAGAACCAAAATTTTATTCGATGAAACTCAAGAAATTTTTCTTAGTCTTATTAGTGACTGTCACCACAACTACCATTTCTGCGCAATCAAAATATTGGGCAATGCCCGACCAGCAGATAACAATGAACCCTTCTCCTTCTGCAACAAGTTTACCCGGAAATCCGGGCGACACCTATTCGTTCTCATCAGGGGCCTTTGATGACAACGGCAACCTTCTATTTTACATTAAAGACAGAAAAGTATTCGATGATTCAGGAGCATCTGTAGGAGAGTTGCCTAAAACTTATGTGAATGGGTGCAATAGTTCTGGCCCTGGAGATTATGAAATTCTGGCAAACCGTCCGTGTATAGTACCGATTCCAGGCACTTGTAAGAAATTTTATGTAATCTTCGTTAATGCCAATCTTTCTGATGCGAAATTAGGATATGTAGAAATCGACGCAAGTGGTAGTAGTGTAGTTATCTTATCTGATGAAAATGTTGGCTGTGAACCAGAGCCATTTATAGTTGATCAGTCTGTTGTTCAAACAGGAATGACGGCGCCAAACTTTGTCGTTTCAAAGGTTTACACTGGAACAGGAGCGTCGGCAGAAAGATTTCTTTATGTTGTAGGTGAACCAGGTGTAATGAGAAGTACTATTGACGCTAATGGTATCTCCCCCCTTGTAATGGTTGCCGACCCATCAACATTAGGTTTGACTTTTTGGCTTCACTTCGCACCTTTGGAAGTTGAGCTATCTAGAGGTAATGATATACTAGCATGGACTTCTATTTATGGTCTAGGTAGTGTTCACATTATTGAAATAGACCCTAGCACAGGGACGTATGTACCTTCTTCAATCGTAACTCCGAATATTGATAATCCAAGGGGAATTGAGTTCAATAATTCCACATCGTCCCCTAGACTTATTATTTCGACACTTAATGGCGTAAAACGCTTTACACTTGCTAACCAATCAATTACAGACTTTAGTATTGGAAATTATGACCTTACCAACACGTACTTAGAAAGAGCTCAAAATAATCGTATCTATGGTATGTCTCCAACATCAAATGGCTATGCCGAGTTAGTAGGATTCACAACGACCGGGTCATTTTCTCACGTTGTTCCAATTAACATTGACTCGCGTGTGATGATCGGACCACTTGCAGGTACTGAAGCATACTCATTACCAAAATTAATTGATTATGAATCCGTCAATCCTCTCTTGATTAATGGACTTATACTGGATACCCAGTTTAGCTTTTTACCTACCGGGTGTCTTGGAAGACTGCCTTCTTATTGTCAAGAAAGTACTCTTCCACTAAACGCTTCAATAGAAGGATCAAGCAACGAATATAAACTGGAGATTTTTGAAGCTGTCGGTAAGTATTGTAATCCATCCACAAATCCTACAGACTACTATTATAACTCAGGATGGGTCAATGGATCGTTTTCAGGCGTTGCCAATATCAATAATCTGCCAGACTCTGAAGGTGATATACTTGAGAACGTTACTGGCATAGTTGGAATTAAACTTTCCCTCCGCAAAGACTGCGGTGCTGAAATATCAGCTACGGGATATTTTAATCTGAACGACTGTGGATCTTTAATAGTAACTGAAAATGGATCGTTAGAGAACGAAAAATTCGAATCAAAAATTCAGTCCATTTATCCCAACCCCACAACTAAAAATGTAAATGTCCAAGTGGAAATAACTAAACAAAGAACTTATTCTGTGAGCCTGTTTGACTCTCAAGGAAAAGAATATGTTGTTAATGCACCCTCACTTTTTGCGGTGGGAATCCAAACCTTTCAACTTGACTTAATTGGATACCCATCTGGAATATACACTTTGGTCATTCAATCAAACACAGAGCGATTAACCAAACCCTTAATTATTGAGTAGGTGTGATCATCCTTTAATCTAATTATTAAGGCGCCTTGATCGAGGCGCCTTAATTGTAACATTAAATATCAGGTATAACTTTGTTCTGGTTATTTTGCCTTTTAATTCACCGATGCTATAAAAAAGCAAAGTGAGAACAGAATGAACATCCAAACAAAAAGAACTCCGTGAAGCAGGCAATATTTTAAGACTAGTTTTTTACGGTCAAGCTTTGGAGAACTTGCCGCTTTTCTCTTGAAGTAAAGAATAGACCAAACAACAATACCTACGTATACAAAGAAAATTAGTAGAAGAAGTTTGTCCATATCTATTTGCTGCAAGACGGAAAATACTCTAAAACATGATGCTGAACTTCTAAAACTCAACCGTGCTGTTTCTGGAACTAACACTTATGCTAAGCAATGTGATGATGCAGATTTGATTAATCAGAGCATAGCCCCACCATCAACAACAATATGAAAAGTAATAAGTAAGCCCAAAATTTGAAATTATAGTACCAAGAAATGAAATTCAGAGTACCACTCTTGTTATTACTCTTTCCATTTTTTAATCTCTGATTCATCTGAAGCTTTTGAAACTTGCTGGTACATTGTCATTCAAATGCCGCAGCATCAAATTTAAGTTTTCTCTTCAATACAGCTTACATCAATTCAGAATGCAAGTTCTGCAAATAATCTCCAGATAACTCCACGTGGCTCTTTCAAAAATCAAGGCCTATCAAGTCATTATTTCCACTAGCTTTACCCCCACAAAACACAACCAATCAACCTTTTACGATGAAAACCCAATTTCTAAGTGCACTGCTAGTATTCAGTTTCGTACTCCTTTCTGGCTGTGAATCGGATGATGAAAGTGATTCGAACATTCCAGGAAATACACCGGATGCTGGCACGATCACAGCTACAATTGATGGAGAAGATTTCAGCAGCTCATCGCCTTTTGTAACAGCTATTGTCTCTGAAGGAAACAATGGTTCTTATACAATTTCGATAGGTGGGGTCACCGTTTCGGGTGGAGTAAACGAAGGCGTGACGATCGGTTTGGTGGGAAGTGACTTTTTGTCGCTCAGCGCAGGGTCGGAGTTTTCAGGTCAAAACAGCAATGAATTGGCTGTAGGTGGATACACCCAAGACGCTGAAGGTGGAGACGAAATTAACGCCAGTTCAGATGATAATGAGTCGGCGCTTTGCACGATCACCAGCATAGATTTTGACGAGAAACTAATTTCTGGAACCTTTTCTTTCGAAGCTGAAGACAACGCTACAGGCCAGGTAATAATTATTGAAGATGGCGTCTTTACTGATGTATCTTACACTTACAATCCATCTGGAGAAAACCCGGTTGCATCAGTTTCTGCAGAGATTGATGGCGTACCGTTTACGTCTAGCGGGCTTTTTGTGGTTGGGACATTTATTGACAATGAGATTCTAGACAACTACCTGCTGGTAGCTGGGTCGCAGTATCAAGGTGATTTGGCCCAGGCCATCAGTCTCAACTTATTTACTGAAGATTTGGAAGGGTCTGGATCCGGAGTCGGATACAGCGGAGCCAACGACGATTTTTTCTTTTTTGGACAGTACAACGCCGACGATGATGATAGCATCGATTTTGAGTCCAGATCTGACTCCGTCGCTTCGGCAACGTGCACCATCACCGACATTGACACGGTGAACAAACTTGTTTCCGGGGAGTTTTCTTTTGACTCAATCAATGAAGACACCAACGAGATTTACGAAGTGCGAAACGGGGTCTTCACAAACGTTTATTACGGTCAATAGGCGTTTCAAACTGAAAGGGTTAATTCAAAATTTAGCAAATATTTAAACCTTTGCCTTGAATACTTGCATACATTTGTTGCGTAGTTTGAATGCACTGAAACCCATCAGCATAGCTACATATGATTTAAAGCTGTGAATCGAACAAGCCTATACACCAAGTTCAATTTTCACGGAATAGCCCTTATTCTTATTCTGGCTTTCCAGTTTTTTGGATTTACAGCTGATGCCCTTTCTTCTGACTTTAACCAAACCAATTCTTCGCTCGAGCAGACTGCTCCGATTGCATCCCATACATCTGTATCGCCAAGTTCACACCGCTCGTTACCACATCCGTATTTTGCCGAAGTAGAAGTAGAGGAAACAGAAGAGGAAAGCAAGGATGATTGTGAAGGCGCAAGTCGCTTTTTGACAAGCCCTATCCGAGCAAGATCGAGCGATCACGATTCAAAAGCATCGAATAAGTCCATCCAGGACTTCAACCTAAATAAGCACGATCAAAGCGTTCCGTGCTACCTGATTTTACAGGTTTTCAGATTATAAATGGGTTTTGCTGGACTTTCCTTCCAGCCATCTTGACGTCGCTGTTTAAAGCGACTCTCAACGATTCAGTTTTCGAATAAGCAGAATAGGTTCTGCTTCATTCAATCGATCAAGCTTAAAACCCATTTAAAATGAGACTTCTCATCCTATTAGTCTTGGCCAGCATCACTATCCAGAGCTGTAGCCACCACGAAGAAGAACACCATAAACCGATAAAATTTAAGGTTACCAGTCCTTTAAAAACGGATACGATAATTGTTAAGGACTACGTTTGCCAAATCCACTCTATCAAGCACATTGAACTCAGAGCCCTTGAGCGGGGTTATCTCCAAGAAATTACGGTAGATGAAGGGCAGTTTGTACGCAAAGGCCAGCCCATGTTTAAGATCATGCCCAATGTATACGAAGCCGAGTTGAGCAGTGCTCAAGCCGAAGCTGATGTGGCCGCCATTGAATACAAAAACACCAAACAGCTAGCCGACAGCAACATTGTTTCAGCCAACGAACTGGCGATGGCTAAAGCTCGGTATGAAAAAGCCATGGCCCAAGTCACAATGGCATCTACGCACTTAGATTTCACCAATGTTAAAGCGCCTTTCGATGGTATCATGGACCACTTGCTGGTACGTGAGGGTAGTTTACTGGAAGAAGGAGAATTGCTGACAACGCTTTCTGACAACAGCGAAATGTGGGTGTACTTCAACGTACCTGAAGCAGAGTACCTCGACTACATGATGAGCGATAGACGGAATAAGGATCAGGCGGTTCGACTCTTGTTGGCCAACAATCGATTCTTTGATCAAGATGGGGTGGTAGAAACCATTGAAGGGGAATTCAATAACGAAACGGGAAACATCGCTTTCCGAGCCAACTTCTCCAATCCAGACCAACTGCTTAGACACGGAGAAACGGGTAGCATTCTCATGGAGTTACCATTGAGCGATGCCTTGATCATACCGCAAAAAGCAACGTTTGAAGTACTTGAGAAAAAGTTCGTTTTCGTCATTGATCAAGACAGCATCATACGCCAAAGAGAAGTGGTGATCGACGCTGAGCTACCACATCTATTTTCAGTTGACAAAGGGCTTCAAGAAGGTGATCTCATCTTGCTAGACGGAATCCGACTTGTGAAGGATGGCGACAAAATTGATCACCAGTACATGGAACCTCGGGCCGTCTTTGCGAGCCTCGATCTCTACGCCGAATAATTCATCTTTAAAAAGAAAACACCATGTTTAGGATGTTTATCAAACGGCCTGTCTTGGCCATCGTTATATCGGTGCTGATTGTTTTCGTAGGTCTACTGTCGATCAACAAGCTACCGACTTCACAATTTCCGCAAATTGCGCCAACCACGGTCAATATCTTCATTGCCTACCCTGGTGCAAGCGCCGATGTACTAGTAAAATCTACTCTTATCCCACTCGAAACGTCAATTAACGGCGTGCAAGGAATGCGGTACATCGCATCAGATGCAACGAGTGCCGGTGAAGGGACCATTCGAATCATTTTTGAACCGGGTACGGATCCAAATCAGGCAGTAGTTCGGGTGAAAACGAGAGTAGACCAAGTGATGCCACTACTCCCACCCTTGGTGCAAAGAGAAGGGGTTATCATCACCCCTGTTCAGCCAAGTATGCTGATGTACGTCAATGTGTTCAGCGAAGATGACAACAATGACGAGAAGTTTCTCTACAACTATGCCTACACCAAGATCGTACCTGAACTCCAACGAATAGAGGGTATTGCTAGTGCTCAAATCCTCGGAAGTAGAAAGTATGCTATGCGTGTATGGCTCAAGCCAGACCGCATGCGAGCCTACAACGTATCGGCCGAAGAAGTACTGGAAGCCATGGAAGAGCAGAGCCTTATTGCTCGCCCTGGTCGACTGGGTAGAAGCTCGGGAAAAGAATCGCAGGCACTTGAGTACGTATTGACCTACAAAGGAAGGTTTAATGAGCCCGACGAATACGAGAATATTGTAATCAAGGCTAATTCAGAAGGTGAAATACTCAAACTAGGCGATATCGCCGATGTAGAATTGGGAAGCGAATTCTTTGATATTTACTCTAACCTCGATGGAAAGCCATCTGCATCAATTGTTCTCAAGCAAACCTTTGGGAGTAATGCATCTGAAGTAATCGATCAGGTAAAATTAAAGCTCGGAGAAATGGAAGGTAGCTTGCCTCCCGGAGTTGACTACCAAATCAGCTATGATGTTTCTACCTTCCTCGATGCCTCCATCCATCAGGTCATACACACATTGAGAGATGCCTTCTTTCTGGTGGCATTGGTCGTGTTCTTGTTTTTGGGTGATTGGCGATCTACCCTTATTCCAATTATTGCTGTACCTGTCTCACTAATCGGCGCCTTCTTTGTGATGCAGCTATTTGGGTTGTCTATCAACCTAATTACCCTCTTTGCTCTTGTGCTTGCCATTGGTATCGTTGTAGATGACGCCATCGTGGTGGTAGAAGCCGTCCACGAGAAAATGGCAACCAAGCATCTCGCTCCGTATGCCGCGGTGAAGGAGGTCATTGGTGAAATTTCAGGAGCGATTATCGCCATTACGCTCGTTATGGTCTCGGTCTTTGTGCCCATTTCCTTTATGACGGGACCAGTCGGAGTTTTCTATCGCCAGTTTTCGATAACCATGGCCGGGGCCATCATCATATCAGCGGTTGTAGCACTTACACTCACACCGGTTTTATGTGCCATGATCCTGAAAAACAACCATGGAAAGCCCAGAAAAAAATCGTTGGCTAACCGGTTTCTGGATGGGTTTAATCGTCAGTTCGAAAAACTCACTGGCCGGTATGTGAATGTGCTAAGGTTTATTGTCAATCGCCGCTTTCTCACGTACGGAATCTTAATAGCATTCTGCGCTGGAATTGTGATTACAAATCAAAGTCTTCCTGCGGGCTTCATTCCCAATGAAGATCAAGGAACCATCTATGCAATTATTCAAACACCTCCGGGAGCAACGCTGGAGCGAACAAATGAAGTATCCCACAATTTGCATTTGATTTGTGAAGAAATGGACGACGTCGAGTCGGTATCATCTCTAGCGGGATATGAAATCATGACTGAGGGTCGCGGTTCGAATGCAGGTACATGCTTGATCAACCTAAAGCCCTGGTCGGAAAGAAAGCACTCGGTTCATGAAATTATGGAGGAGTTGGAACATGAAACCAAAGAACTAGGAGCAGTAATTGAATTTTTCGAACCACCGGCTGTACCGGGATTTGGTTCTTCTGGAGGGTTTGCGCTAAGAATGTTGGATAAAACCGACAACACAGACTATCTGGAGTTCGAAAAAATCAACAACAGCTTTATGGATGCGCTTCAGGAACGTCCAGAGTTGACCGGGTTGTTCACCTTTTTTGCAGCTAACTATCCGCAATTTGAGCTCGAAATAAATAGCGGAGCGGCTATGCAAAAAGGCGTATCGGTTGGGGATGCGGTTGAAAACTTGAATATTCTAATAGGGAGTACGTATGAGCAGGGATTCATCAAATATGGACGATTCTTTAAAGTGTATACCCAGTCGGCTCCAGAATACCGAAGAATGCCTTCAGATTTGGAAAAGCTCTTTGTGAAAAACGAAGCGGGTGAAATGGTTCCTTATTCTTCTTTTATGACGCTGAAGAAGAAACTCGGTCCCAATGAAATTACCCGCTACAATCTGTATAACTCTGCCGCCATTCGTGGATTGCCGGCTAAAGGCTACACGAGTAGTGACGCTATTCAAGCCATCCAGGAAGTCGCAAAAGAAAACTTACCATACGGCTATGATATAGCCTGGGAAGGAATTTCATACGATGAATCGAGAAGGGGGAATGAGTCTATCTACATATTTATCATCGTACTCATATTTGTCTACCTCGTTCTCGCGGCACAATATGAGAGTTTCGTTTTGCCCTTGGCTGTTATTCTGTCCCTTCCAATCGGAATTTTCGGATCATTTGCCTTGCTTAAATTCATGGGTCTTGCGAATGACGTTTATGCTCAAATAGGTCTCATCATGCTGGTTGGGCTTTTGGGTAAAAATGCCGTGCTGATTGTAGAGTTTGCCGTACAGAGAAGACGTGAAGGCCTTTCTCTATATGAAGCTGCGATAGATGGCGCCAGAGTTCGCTTCAGGCCAATTTTGATGACGTCATTTGCCTTTGTAGCCGGTTTGATTCCTCTCATCTTGGCAACAGGTGCAGGTGCCATCGGAAACAGAACTATTGGTGGTTCGGCAATGGGGGGAATGCTCCTAGGGACCTTAATAGGTGTCCTTGTTATCCCTGGGCTTTACTACATCTTCGCAAAAATGATTGATGGGAGAAAGTTGATCAGGGATGAAGCCGACACCCCCATTTCAGAAGATGTTGGACACTCTTTGTCGGACGAAAAAGAAACGGATGACCCGTCCAGGCATAAGAAGTCCCTTCTAGCTAAAATTATTTCAAAGAATAAAGAACAGAAGAAATCATGACGTACTACCTAAATAAGGCTCTGCTCATTCTTGTTCTGATCATCGTCACACAATCTTGTGTGCCCACTCAGCATATTCAAGAAGCAGACACTGCCACACCAGAATCCTATGGTGCTCTACCAGCCGACACAGTAAATAGCTCAGTCATTTCATGGCGTGAGTTTTTTGAAGAGCCTGAACTCATTTCTCTAATTGATACAGCTCTAGCCCACAATCAGGAACTCAATATTTTCTTGCAACAGATTACGATTGCAGAAAGTGAAGTTGGCGAAAGAACAGGAGAGTACTTACCAAGTGTAGGATACGGCGCCGGAGCTGATTTGGAAAAAGTGGGAGAATACACTAGAAATGGAGCCGTAGAGAAAAATCTGCCGATTAAAGATCAAAAAGAGTTTCCCGAACCATTGACCAACTACAAAGCTGGATTCACTGCGAATTGGGAGATTGATATCTGGAAAAAGCTCAGAAACGCAAAAAAGGCGGCTGTTATGGAGTATCTCGGCACGATTGAAGGGCGAAACTTTCTCGTAACCAACCTGGTGGCTGAAGTAGCCCGAGCATATTTCGAATTGGAAGCTCTCGATAGTCAGCTTACTATCATTGAGCAAAACCTCGAAATTCAGAAGAACGCACTTCAAATAGTGAAGATGCAAAAGCAAACAGCGCAAACCAATGAATTGGCCGTTCTTCGGTTTGAGGCTGAAGTGATGAAAAGTCAGAGTGAAAAATTCGCCGTAAAACAGGAGATTGTAGAAGTTGAGAATGAACTTAATTTTCTAATAGGAAGATATCCGGCGCCAATAGAAAGAAATTCTTCGGCGTTTTTGGAAAAACAGGTTGACACTGTTTTCACTGGTCTTCCATCTCAACTACTCCTCAATAGACCAGACATCAAGAGAGCAGAATATGATTTAACGGCTTCAAAGCTCAACGTAAAAGTCGCTAGAGCGAATTTCTTTCCAAAGGTCGGACTGAGTGCGGGAATAGGATTAGAAGCTTTTCAGCCGCAGTTTATCAGTATTACTCCTCAGGCTTTATTGTACAATCTCACAGCAGAATTGGCGGGACCGCTGATCAACAGAAAGGCCATAAAAGCCGAGTATAGCAGGGCCAATGCTAGACAGCTCGCTGCAGTATTTGAGTACGAGCGAGCTATCCTGAGCGGCTACATTGAAGTAACAAACGACTTAGCTAATTTGGAAAACATTAGAATTAGTTATGATTACAAATACAAACAAGTGGATGCTTTGAACAAGTCTATCAATGTGTCTACCATGCTCTATCAATCGGCTCGCGCTGACTACATGGAAGTTCTCTTAACTCAGAGAGATGCTCTGGAATCAAAACTAGAACTAGTAGAAACGAAAAAGAACCATCTCCATGCACGGATAAATCTCTATCGCGCATTGGGAGGCGGGTGGCGCTAGACTTTTGATTCTAGAATCACATCCTAAACAACACGGCACCCCAAAAATGGGGTGCCGTTTTTTTTCAGAGCATATCAACTCTTAAAAGGTTTAGTGAAAGAGTTTCATTGCTGACTATTCATCCAAATTTGACGTAATGTTATTGATTTTGATCTCTAGCTGATCAATGAGATTGCTAATCGAATCCATAGAGGCTTCCCAGTTTTCTTCTTCCAGCTTCTTGAGAGATTTAATCCGAGATTTAATCTCATCATCTTCTTTCTCGAGATCTTTGATCATCGAATCGCTAGTCTTTGCGATGCCCTTGGTCTCAATTTTTTTCAAGTTCTTAATATCTGAGTTGATTTGTTTCTGTCGAACTTCCAAAGACTCGATAGCTGTTTCTTTCGAATCAATAGAATACTCTTCCTTCATCTCAGCGAGCTCAATCAGTTCTTCTTCGGCTTCTACCAGCTCGCTGCGAGCTTCATCTTCTTGTTTTTGAACGTCCTCAAGTGTTGTGACAGAACTACAACTGGTCAGACAAATCGTGAATACGAGTAAGTATATGTATTTCATGGTGTTTTGAATATTTGTTAGCATAACCGAATGGAGTTTTTTACCCATTCTGGAAATAGATATAGTTCAAAAAGGATTCCGAAATTTGCTAGCATTCAAAACCTTGTCAATAGGATAGCCTGCTAGACTGACAATTGTTTTTTGGGTAAATCTCTATAAAACTGTGGAAGTTTTGCCACAGTTTTCAACCCAAGTAGGAGTGGTTAATTCGGACTAGAATGCTTCGGCAATGTTGAAGTAGTAGTTGTTTGAGCCTTCACCAAAGCCCCAGTCAAAGCGCAGATTCAGATTCTCACGCTTATCAAGTAGGAAACGTACCCCAAGCCCAACAGAGTAATCGATATCGGCGATGTTGTAATCGTGCAGATTGGGTTGAACATTACCAATCCCTGCGAATACAACCGCACCAAAGCGTCCCCAAAGTGGCCGCCTATACTCCGTTTGAAAAGCCAGCATGGTATAGTCGATATACCTACCTTCATAGTACCCCCGCATGATTTCAGGGCTTCCGAAGTAAGCCATTTCGGCCAGCGGAGCACTCTTATCGGCAAAGTGTCCGATAAATTGAACGGCGATGACATCTCTCCTTTTCTTTGAAAGTGTCCAGTAGTACCTAAAATCAAAGCGGGTAAGATTGAAAGAGTGACTACTACCCGCCCGATCGTCGTAGATTCCATAGGTAAATTCGAAATAGCAACCGTCCGTGGCATTAAGTAGATTGTTTCGACTATCGTACACGGCCGCGAGCTCCACCCCAACCACTTGCGAACCATAGGCCCCTGTAATATTCAAGTCGTCAGACAGTTGATCACCTTCATCAAATTCTACATTGTTAACATGGTTGTATCGAATTCCTGCACCGAGGAAAAGATAGCGAGCAAATGCGCGCTTCAGGAGAATAGGTTCAATCAGCAATTGATCGTAATCGTAGAGGACTTCACCAGATTCGGGCGTATTGTCACCAATTCCGAAATAGGATCGTGGAAAACTCTGGAATTGGAAATTACCTGTAAGCATCCACTTTTCTTCCGGGGCGAAAATCTCAAAACCAGATTTCAGAATGAATTGATTCTTCAGCGTGTATTGCGCTGCCATGGGCATATTTGATGTCCGGGTTTCATCGCCTGAACCTTTCAACTTAAAGAGGTATTTGGCTCCCGTTCCAAAGGCCAGACTCGTCTCGGAACGAAATGAAACAATGGGTGCCAGGATCAATTTAGCTGGATAAGCTGTAGAATCTCTTGCCAGCCTTTTCTTGTTGGTGTGAATGGTAAAGAACTCCACCAAGCCCAATTCATGCTCCTGAGTTGAACTCTGCGCCTGAAATGCAATAGGGGTAATTAAAAAGAAAACAACCAGAACCGCTAGAACTGCTCTGGCGAAAAAATGACGAGAATTCAACATAGACGTAAATGTATATGCAAAACTCTCGCCATTTGATATTCAATGGTTCATAGCACGAATATTTTTAAGCAACAACCACATTAGTCTTCAAACTAAGAATGGTTTCTATTTCGATCGGCATGACAGGGCAATTCACAAAGTAAAAGACGCAGTCATTACTCACCTTCTTCATCGTTTCCTGCATATCAAAATCAGTGTTCATCAGGACAACTTTACCGCGCGCCGCATCGGAATAGTCTCTTTGAAGAAGCTCTAAGAAACCATTCGAAGCAAAATCGCTTTTGCTGACACTGAGAAATATCATCATTGGAATTTCACCATTGCTCAGACCCATCTTATTTAGTACATCTAACCCTTCAGATGGGGTTTCGACATGGAAAATACTGGAGTTGTTTGCCATATCCACATACACTCGTTCTATGGCCTCCACGCAGTTGCGGTCACGTGATATGACCAAAGCATTTTCGAATGATTTCATTTTAATAAGGTTTTCTTCCAAAGTGAAATAATCATACCATTCGCAACGAATCCATAAACACTCATATAAAGCTGGTTTTCAACACCTAAAAAACGACTAAAAATTGTGACGACTAGCTCCATTTGGGGAATTGGGGAATGCCCATTCCCCAGACTTGTGACAATTACTCTACTAGTCAGACCAAATAAATTTCGGCTTGATGACATGAAGTGAAAGACTAAAACCTGACCTCGATTTCTACTCTGATTCCACCACTCACCGCTGCAAAAAGGCAAGAATCCACCGTTTCGTACTATGACGTGGCATTTGAGCTAGGAATTATGCGATAAGGAACATCGAGAGTAAGGGGAGCCAAATAATTTCGTTTTAGATTTTAATTCTAAGTTGAACAACGTAATAGTGAGCCATAAATGGGGAAAGTGATCGCATTCCTTAGGTCAGAGACCGAAAAGAAAGAACACTTGTTCGAAGATTTGTTTTCAATTGGAAACGAGGGTGCAGATATAGATGAGAAAAAGCTAATCGCTCTCTTGCAAAACAGCTACATCCTTTTCTCTAGGGTGGAAGGAGTTCGTGAAAATTATCAGGAATGGACGTTGATATCTTCAAACAGGGTATACGATGTTATGAAGGCCATTATAGGCTTTGGGTGCTTACCCTTACCCTTGTGCGACATGGCATCGATTCAATTGAAGAATAAAGCTACAGCTTGTGGATTTCTCTACGTGGTGCATTTGTTTCAGATTTATTCTCACGCTCTTGGCCATGAATTGCGTGAAGATGGCCGATATGGTGAAATGGTGTGTCGAGTTTTTAGCAAAAGCAACGAAGACTTAAGAAACAGAAGCGCCTTTTTGGATAAGGTTCGAGGAAACATCTGTTTAAATGATAAAGCCGATCTGAAACAAGGTATTGAAATCGCATTCGACGAAATAGAGAGACTTTTGAATATTTCTCAGGTTTAAAGCTGACGATTTTATTTAGTTTAGGACACCAAATTGGGGATCATGCTTACACTTCACGTCAAGTCTCTTCCTTTTAAAGATGTCATCAACGATCTGGCAAGAGAGTTGGGAACAATTGCCCAGGAGGATTGTGATGTTTACTATCTCAAAGTTCCTGATTCAACGGGAACGGGCAGTATCAGTGGAATCAACTTTCCAACTGGTCTTGGGGTCATATACTACTCCTGCACTTTTAACACCGATGTTCAGATCAGATTTGACGTGAGCGATATTCACCCGGCAAAATTTCTTTATTGCAAAGAAGGGTATTTGCGACATTGCTTTTTGGAAGACGACGAAGTACACGACCTTGACATGTACCAAAGTGCTATCGTAGCTAGCAAGGGTAATTCTGGCCACCAAATCCAGTTTAAAGCGGGTGTCCAGACTGAAATAGGTAGTCTTGAGATTGACAGAAGGAAGTTTCTGGACCAAATAGCTTGTGACTTAAAATCGGTGAGTTATCGATTGCGCGAGCTATTCAAAGATGTAAGCGCAAAATCTAAGTTTTATCACGACGGAAACTACAGCGCAACACTGAACCAAGTAATGACCCAAGTTCTGAGTCATCAAGGAGTCGGATTGGTTCGCAGAATGTATTTCCAGGCCAAATCTTTAGAGATTCTCACTGAGCAGATCAGACTTTTTAACGACGACAAGAAAGACAAGAATCATCAATACCTCCTGAGACAATCGGAAGTGGGAACAATCAGGAAAATTGCAGAGGAGATCATGAATAACCTGAATGACGATCACTCCATCTCGATTCTGGTTGAAAAGACCGGCTTGAACGAGAATAAGCTTCAAGCTGGTTTTCGGCTTTTATACACGAAAAGTGTCAAGGCTTTTATACATGAAGTGCGCTTAAATACAGCCCGCGACCTATTGGTAAACACCGATCTGACTATTGCTGAAGTCGTGCACTTGATTGGACTGAGCAACGGTGGGTATTTCTCAAAAAAGTTTAAGGAACACTACGGAATGGCCCCTTCTGAGTACCGCCTGATGTTCGGATATAGCTCTAGAAAAAAATCGGAAGCCAACCAGGCCGAAGCCAATTATTAATATTGGAAGGGATTACTGCCCCTGAACTATTCATGTTTGGGTGAATTCGTCATCCACCACTTTCAAAACGCACCCTGGTGATCTGTGCGCGAATCAAAGAAGAAGAATCACTTTCATACTAGCTCTATAATACCCTATTCAACCCCAACAGTTACAACTTAAGAACTCGACTCGTTGCTGAAAAGTTGTTTCCTGATACCCTGATCAGATAGAGTCCATTCTCAATGGGCATCTCGAGCTTGAGCTTTGATTTGTTCTTGACATCTGCAGCTCTTCTTTTTCTACCCGAGGCATCGAGTATTTCCACTTTGCCTGTGAAGTCTTCATTAAAGCTAATCCAAACATGATCACTAGCTGGGTTTGGGTAAAGATTAATCTTTGCTCTAAAATCGGCTGCGGACTCTCTTGCGCTCAAAGTTGATGAATATTCAAAAGCTCCCATATCAGGGCTTGCTCCCACTACTCGATCATTTCCGGCAATATCATACGGCACAAAAAAGCTGTATGAATCAACTCCTGCGTCAATACATGGAGAACCGGCTTGTAATGAATAATCATTGTTCTCCGGGTCCGTAAAATTTGGAAGGGCACTGATCTCGCCGGTTCCAGGATTGGGTGTGAGCGCGCCAGAGTAGATTGGCAAGGACAAGTCTTCATTATACTCGTACCAATAGGGCGCCGTAACATTGGAGATATTATTATGATCAATTCGAAGCGCATCAAATTCAACAGAATCGGAAGCGAGCAAATGAATACCGATTCCAAAATCGGTAATAATATTGTTGAAAATGTGACTTATTGAATCTGAGTTTACTATCAGCCCCCTGAACTGATCTGGTGTGGAACCTACCAGCATATTATTAAAA
This sequence comes from Cryomorpha sp., assembly GCA_965230375.1. Lineage (GTDB taxonomy): Bacteria > Bacteroidota > Bacteroidia > Flavobacteriales_D > Cryomorphaceae > CBDDKU01. Next base: position 142,672 of record CBDDKU010000006.1, on the reverse strand, counting down.
AACTCACCATGTGCGCGGTTGATTAAAATGGCTGTGTAAGTCAAGTCATAGAACAAGTTATTGTACACCATGAAGGTCCCTCCATTATGAGCAATGCAAATACCACTCCGGGTGTTGGAAATGGTCGAGTTTTGCATGCTCAGGCTTCCCCATAGAATTGAAACGGGTGAGAAAATGCCTTGAAACTGACAGTGGTCAATGCGCACATCTGAATAGGACGCATCAATTCCGAAATTAGGTGGTGGTGATTGAAGGTCAAAGTCATCGAAAGTCAAATGGATGAACTCCACATCGGCATCTTGCAGAACGAAAGACCTTTCATTTTCTCCGGGCGATAGTATGCTTTCTCCACCTGATTCCCCGAGAAAGACTAAATGCCTGTTGACAACATGTACGGAGTCTGTATAAATGCCAGGTGAAAGATAAATGGTATCACCATCTTGAGCTAGTTGCACGGCATCTGAGAGTGTTGGCGCATCATCTGGGATGTGGATTAGGTTTTGACCATTCACCGATGCAGTCAAAACAATGAGCGAAAGAACTGTAATGAGCGATTTCATTTCTTGGGATAATTTTAAGCTTGGTTTGTCTCTTTGACGATCTCCGAACGGCAAAGAATAAACTAATATCAAGGAATACTTAACATCTCAAGCTCAACTCATTAGCACATGGATAAAGTCTGAACCAGATGATTCTCTAAAAGTCATGGTCTCTGAATGAAAACGAGCTATTCGCTCGTTAAAAAAGGCCAAAGGAACATGTTAAAAGTTCATGCATCCCGACTTGAAACTGAAGGTTTAGCCTGAAGACGAAGTGAGCAACTTGACCCGTCACAGCACGAATTAAAGGCCTTTAAATCATAATCGGACAGGCGATTCCATCCTACTATATCCAAGAATACTATGTCAGGTCTTCAGGTGATTAGAGTGCCTTGAGCGCTTCGTTTTCCCTGACCGCTGCATCTGTGGGTTGCACCCCACCACCGTATCGCTTGGCAAAGACATAGGTGATCTGAGCACCAAAGAACATGATTAGCGATGCATAAGAAACCCAGAGCAGAATCAAAATAATGGATCCTGCCGCCCCGTATGTGCTGCCGGGCTCGGTTTGACCGAAATAAAAGGCGAGTGCATATTTACCTAAGTCAAACAGTATGGATGTGATAAAGGCACCAACCCAAACAGATTTCCACTTGACTTTAGCGTGTGGTAGGTACTTAAATATCAAGGCAAACAAGAGTGCAACAACTCCAATGGCAATAATGAAATCGGCTACCTGAGCTACGATCACGACGATGTCGCTAAAAATTGTTTTCAAGCGTTCACTCAAAGCCGTAAGTGCCGTACTTAAAACAAAGGTGATCAACAGCAAGAACCCCAGAACCAGAACAAATCCGAAACTCAAAGTACGGTCAATGAGCATTCTCAACCAGCTTGCATCGGGGTTAACTCTGAGACCCCAAATTCGATTGAGCGATCGCTGAAGATGAAAAAACACCCCTGTGGCACCAAAAATCAAACTGGCTATCCCGATGATGTTAAAGAACAGGCTTTGGTCTGTTGACATGGAATTGTCTATCATAGAAGTCACGGCTTCTGCTGTGCTTCCGCCCATCACGGCGGTCAGCTCACCATTTAACCTACCTTCTACCACGTCATTACCCCATATCAAGCCAAGTAAGTTGACAATGATGACCAGAAGAGCAGGCATGGAAAGAATAGCATAGTAGGCAATGATGGCGCTCAATCTAAACGGATCTGAATTATTCCAGTTTATTCCAGCTTCTTTTAGGATTGAGAAACTGTGTTTGAGTTTAAATCGCTTTTCTGAATCTTCTTGATTATTGACCATGTTCTGTTCTTTAGTTTGAGAGTTGCTAAAATGATTCCAGAAACATGACATAGGTGTCGTGGCAATTCAAAGCTTGGTAGTGTGGAATTTTTTCCACTCTCAGTCTATGAATTTGGGTAATGGTTTTCGTTGGTCTGTGGAACTATGGAAGTTTCTAAAGGGGAAACAAACTACGATATCACTTATTCCTTTGGCTGCTCGGAATCAAATTTTATTGAGCGCTCAATCTCCTGCTTGTAGGCCTTAAAGAAGGCGTTCTTCACGAAGTTCCATAGGCCTTGAAGAATGGCCTTGTCATCATTATCCAAGGTCCCTGAAATCGGGATTTTCGTTCCAATTTGGTCTTTCTTCTGGTTTTCGAATATTTCGGTTCCTACTTCCACGGCTCCTTCGTATAGCTTTTTCAAGAGCCCGTCTTCCTTATCGCCCGGAGCGATTTCAAGCCCTTCAACGAGAGGCTTCACGTAGGCGTCTAGCGATCCTCCATGAGCTTTGCCTTCCGCATAGAAGTTCAGCTCACCTTGCTCTACATCAAAGTTGGCGTAGGCCTCAAAAAAATCATTGAAGTTTGCTAAGTCAATACGCTCCATCTTGAAATCAAAGTCAAAATCAGGTGGATCAAGCAGGTAGTTCATATGGGCATCTAAGTGGACAATTCCGCTGTCCATCGTTGCGGCATCAAGCAATATGCTAGCCGGAAGTTCCTTCGATTTATCAACTACATTACCCAAATTCTCGGCATACAGATGAAACTTATCTAAAGTCACATCAATTTTGGGCTCAGAAGTCGGATCAATGTATGACAAGGAACCATTGGTGATCTCGAAAATGTTAATGAGAATCGGGTTCAGCTTCTGCACTTCACTGATCAGATTGACACGTTGATCGGTGCTATCAACCATCGTATCTGCATCTTCTCTCCTTTTAGTGAAATTCACTTGCAACTTATCGAGATAAACTTCTCCGACAAATTTGCCTTTGAATAGGGCATTCCACTGAATGCTGAAATCTAAAGATGAGAGATCAACGATCGGAATTTCGGGATTTTCAGAAGCTTCTTCAAATATGATCAAATCATACAATTGGAAACCACCGCGGTAAATCTGGAGATCTACATCATCCACATTTCCATGGTATCCTTCAATCTCATCCAGAGCCGTATTGATTCTATTTGCAAGGGCAAAAGGCAAAGCGACTCGTATTCCGATCAAGAGGAGTACAATAGCGATGGCCCATTTGTATTTTTTCTTCATGAAAGAGCAGGAGCCATTTATATGCCAACTGCATCACAATTGTGAAAGTCCTTCGCAAGAACCTTGTTTTCTGGGAGAGCGAAATGGGAGAAAGAATACCCGAAAACAATGGTTTGGCCTACAAACATTCAATGGTAAATCACTTTCTGTTGTGATTCTTTTAAATCAATGAAAAGAGCTAGATCTTCTGAACCACAAATCTGCGATTCCACAAAACTGTGGAAGTTATTGGACACATCATCTAGAAAAGACTTCAAAAGAAGCCTGAGATATACAACCGAGCGAAGAAAAAATTCATAGTACGAAATCCCATTCAGTCTCTATATATCTCAGTGACATCAAGCACTTTAAAAACATCGAGAAATTTAAGAACTACCAGCCGCTCTAGATAAAAGAAATAAATAGGTAAACCATTATGTTATAACTACCTTCAACAATTGAATAGACCACAAGAAAATACAGAATATCAATATTTTATGATCGGAATCGAATTTGTGAACACCCCTTCTTTCCTATGAGCACGAGAGTACTTCTGATCAGCTCTGATTCACGACTGGTGTCGCAAATTTCATCGTTTCTAAAAGATGCGATGCAGGAGACATATGAATTGGTAAATCATGAGAGTTTGAAAAGCGATTTCTCTCTAACAGATGTCGTTCTTTTGGATAGGAGTGCGCTGCCCAACGGAGATTTGGACTCGCTTGCTCAAACCAGCGTCCCCTTTGGTTCTAGCCCGGTTATCCTGCTACTTGATCAAGTTCCGACTTCCAAAAAAGAGTATCGGACTATAAGATCTCTTACAGCCGATTTTTTGGTTCAAGACCAACTATCCGCTTCAGGCTTAAACAACACGATTCAATACGTGCTTGAAACAAACAGACTAAAGAAACAACTTGATCTGCAGCAAAAGCGCTACTCTTCACTCTTCTACAACTCGGTAGAGCCTGCATTTTTCCTGGATGAAGAATTCACGATCACTAGCGTAAACAGCGCTTTCCTGAATGTTTTTAATGTCTCGAAGCGCAGAGCCTTGGACAAGCCATTCCTGGAGTTTATTCAAAATGTGAAAGATCGTAGCGAAATTCGAGATGACATTGTGAATCTGAGCAAGGGAAGCCTCGACAAAAAAGTGCGGTTTGCATCGAAGGAAGGTGGGGTTCGTTTTCTGGGGCACCTGAAAGTATCACCTCTTAGGGAGTCCGTTTTCGACATGGGGATGGCCACAGCAAAGATTCAGTCCTACCACGGAACACTCAGAAATATTTCCCATCAAAACCGTCTCAAGACTATTCAGCAACAGAACGAGAAAATTGCCACAACCTACAAGTTGGCCAGAGCAATGGCGCATGAAATCAGAAACCCTTTGACCAATGTCAATTTGGCGATAGATCAACTCAAGGAAGAGACAAAAAACCACGAGCACCTTGACATGTATTACGACATTGTTCAGCGGTGCACGGGAAGAATAGACGGCTTGCTTGGGCAGCTTTTATCCAGTTCGGAGCAAGAGTTTTTGGAACGTGATCAGTTTGATGGGGTGAGCTTAGTGAAAGATGTGGTCAGCGAAATCCTAGACCGTGCAAGGTTAGAAGGTGTAGAACTAGATGCATCATATGAGGCTACAATCGCTAACCTTGAAGGCGATAAGAAGAAGATTAAAATAGCTTTCACCAACCTGTTCACCAATGCCATAGAGAGTATGGACAAGCCTGAAAAGAAGATTCGATCAACGGTTTCACTAGATGGTGACTATCTGTGTTTAACCGTTAGCGACAATGGTGTTGGTATGGAGAAAGCTCAGCTTGACTCTCTCTTTGATCCGTTTTATACCAGTAAGCCCAACGGTGTGGGTCTAGGACTTACTTCAACCCAGACGATTGTTTCTGAACACAATGGTGAAATTGAAGTAGAGAGTGAAAAAGGCGTTGGCTCAAAATTCTCTGTATTCCTTCCACTTTATCGCCTCTAAAAAAGAATCACATATTTCAGAGTGGAACGGCTTTGGATATGAGTAAATTGATCTAATATTTTAATCTCTATCCGTTGTGAAACTCTCGTCGTCAGTATTTGCCGTTATGGCCCTGTGTGTTCCGATAATATTCTCTGCGTGTAATAACCCAGACGCTCCAGAGCCGGTTGTTATTCAAAAGTTGGAAACCGACACAATTGAAGACGAAGAATTGCTCATCGGCGATACAACACTTCTGAAACTGAACGTTGAATCCTGGAATAAGTCAGAACTTAGCTTGAGGAAAGCCAATTGTGCCAGCATGGTTTATAAAATTGCCGACACCGCTAAATTCGCTACGAATGCCGAAATCAATACCATTTCTCTCGAGCTGAGCCAATGTCTAGACGACGCTACTTACGGCATGCCGACTATGAACAATGATGCGATCCTGCCTATCATTAAGTCCTGTTTAAACTCGATGGGAATTCGCGAAGAGAGCACAAGTAAAGAACCTTGAGAACCATCTCTTTTGATTTCACTCCGTTGGTTAGAAGACTGACCTTTCTCTTGCCCCACTACATTCCTGAAGATTTTTTCGTCTGAACTTGATTGGACAAAGTACTTGGGGAATATCGTGGTCATCAATGCGAATATTCTCTACACACCTGTGCTATTCATAATCTGAAGAGACAATTCCATCAATCCTTGGGATGGCTACTTCTGTGTAATCTTCTGAGGGAATTGATGAGAAAAGCGGGGTAACGCCCAAAGATTAATTGGCTGCTAATGATAACTCGGGTATTGACTTGAGCTAGGTATACTTATTGCGCCTATTTACCACATGAAACACAGAAAGCGAATGCTTGGACTAATCCTGATACTCATTGCTATGCTGTGCTCCACACTAACTATAAACAACAGAAATTCAGCAGAATTGAGCGAAACAACCGTTAACTACAAGGGAATAGAAAACGACGAGATAAAGAGGGCTTTTGGAGAAGTCGTTCAGAAGTATGAATCTCTTCACCCCTATGAAATTACCCTAGAGCAAAGAAGATTGAAGAAAACCACAATGGTGGCCCAGCCCGTTTTCAGTTTTTCGAGCCTATTTAAGGGAGAACGTAAATATCGGATCATGATAGCTGAGTATATCCGCGATTCAAAAGAGCTGAAAGTTTCAGACTTACCTACCAAGGTATTGAAGGGCTGGTTTGCCCATGAATTAGGACATATCGTAGATTACGAAAAGAGATCAGCATTTGGTATGATGAGCTATGGAGTTCGGTACTACACATCTGATGAGTTCAAGAAAAGTGTGGAGCATGAAGCTGACAGCATTGCCATTGAACACGGATTCCATCTTGAAATCATCGCCACAAAGCGATATCTACTTGAAAATGACTTGGTCAGTGAATCATACAAAGACCAGCTACACAAATATTACATGCCTATAAAAGGCGTAGAGATGTGTGTGAAAGACCAGAATCCGGTCCAGCCTACTTTGGACGAATAATCTCGATAAGCTCTTTCATTTTCTCCTCTCCCATTACTTTAGGGGTTTTGACCTGTCCCCCTTTCTTCTTGGTCTTTTCTAAATACTTGCTGTAGGTATCCTTATCTATTACTTCCAGCTCTACCCCTTTCAAGGCTTTCGAACGAGCTACACCATAATTTTTATTGGCTTCCTGTAAAAAATTGTCCAAATCATCCACCAAGTTTTGGGAGTCTGGCCTGTCATTAGAAACGATAACCCATTGATGTATGTATTCTCCACTCTCATTTTTCACAGCACCAACCATGTATTCATTGATCGACAAGCCATGTTTCTCGGATAGTTTCAAAATGGCAGCGTCTAGTTTTTCTTCAGAAAGCTGAGAGCCAACAACGTTCAAAAAGAACTTGGTTCTTCCTGTAATTTTTATCTCTGGTGGATCCAACCTTTCAAATTTGATCACATCCCCGATCACATAACGCCATGCTCCAGCGCATGTACTTAGCACAAGGACGTATTCCTGATCTCGTTCCACTTCATCGATGCTCAGTGACAATGGGTTGTCTAAAATTTGTCCAGTCTCGTCTACGCCTCGCTCATCAAAAGGTATAAATTCAAAGAAGTAGCCGTGGCTTACCGCCAACTCCATCGTCGTAGTATTTGGGCGAGAATTAAATGCGACAAAGCCTTCTGAAGCAAGGTAAGTGTCCATGATGATCAGGGGTTCTTTGCAAATAGCTTCAAAGTCTTTGCGGTATGTCTCGAAAGCAACACCCCCAGATGAATAGATTTTCAGATTGGGCCATATATCGTGAATGGTCTCCAGCTCATTGTATTCTACTACTTTTTTAAGCATTAGCAATACCCAAGATGGAATTCCCGCTATGGCGCCAATATCCCAATTTGGTGCTTCTTCTGCTATGCGCTGAATCCGCTCGTCCCAATCATCGATTGCCGCAATCTCCTTACCTGGCCGATAAAAAGTATCGTACCAGTTGGGAAAATTGCTCACGTTTATTCCGGAGATTTCTCCTTCCAAAAAGCCTTCTTTGTTCTCTTCCAGGTCAGCCGAACTACTCAACATAAGAATCTCGCTCTCGAAGACTGATTCGGGCAGGTCGAAGTTTGCCAATCTTTGGATCATAGATCTTCCAACCGACTTCATACTGGATAGAAAGTCTGATGTGATGGGTATGCGCTTGCTCGATTTTCCTGTGGTCCCACTACTTTTCGCAAAAAAATCAGGACTTCCGGGCCATGTTATGTCGGGGAACTTCTGTTGCTGTCTCCACCACCGTTCATGCATGCCTGCATACTCAAATATGGGTACGGTTTGTTTGAAGGTCCCGATAATATCATCTGACTCGAGGATTTGATTGAAACCGTAATATTTACCAAATGACGTATCCTTTGCTTTGTTGAGCAGCTCCTCCAATTCAGATTCTTGAAGGGATGCTGCGTCTGCGCCGTCAGGTTTTAATGTTTGAACGACATCTAGCGTTCCTTTTAGTAATTTTCCAATTATGGCCATAGTTCTATTTCGGAGATGATTTTAAACTTACGAGATCAGTATACAATCTCTAGAGCATTATATGACAATAACTATGCCTTTAGAATCGATCAATGGATGCTCGAATAAAATACTCCGGTCCATTCTGAAAAAAAGTCCGCGAACGGGGTTGGTGTAGTGCCGAAATTGAGAGTTGCCTTTCAACGCACTTTTGTACGGATGAGCTAATCAGGATTCAGATAAGTACTCACCAAATCCACCTTCACAATTTTGTGAATTGATTTGAATCACCTATACTGTCGATTCAGAAGGAATTACAATATTAGACTCACTAAACCTACACGGCATTAAAGCAAAAAGAGATACACCGCCCATTAAATCTGAGATGGAATTCAATACCATTAAATTCAAGAAACCCATCTACAAGATCAAAGCCCCGCTCAAGGAGCACTTGCGCAACTACTCGCGAATCTCAAAGCTCCCTATTTCGTATTACGATCTGTTGCGCTTCGATGATATGTTTCCCGTGCTCAACAGCCAAAACGAAGAAACGCTTTGGTATTCGGTGGTATATAGAGAAGATGAGCGCGATGAGATTTACAAGGGATTGGTTTCAGTTTATGAAGATCTGTTTTCCGAAGGAGATCGAATTCCCTTTTTGAAAGTAGATCGTATTGATTACTGCTCGTTTGGAAACTCGAAGCCATTCAGAGTAAAAATCATCAACGAACTCAACGATAATCACGACTACTTCTACATTAAGCAAGCTGATGCTTCTCGGATTTATGGACTTGAATTGGAAGAGATTTTCTCGCCAGATCGAGTGAACTACCTGGTAGATGAGCGCACGCTAGTGGAAGAACATGTCATTGGGATTCCGATGGACGAGTTTATCACGCAAAACAAGGATGTGGTGATTGAAAATCGTTTGCGACTTGCGAAGGAGTTTATTCGTTTTAACGAGCGCTGTTCTATTCGTTTACTTGGCGATATGCGGGCGTACAACTTTGTGGTAGAGATCACTCAAGACTTTGACAATGTTCAGTACCGTTTACGCGCCATGGATTTCGACCAACAATCATACGAAGGGCGATTGAATATTTACAAGCCACAATTTTTTAAGGACAACATCGAATTGGTAAAACTCGTACAGGAACTGATGAGCGTTGAGACTACCAGCCAGTATAGTCGGATGGAACGCGTGGCGATGAAAAAGCGATTGAGCACATACCGAAGAAGGGCGAGAAGTTTACTCTTGAGAATGAAAAAAGAGAAGATTTCTACTCCCGAAAAGGTCGAGACACTAACGAAGGATTTGAACAACTTTCACAAGACTGACGAGTTCACGAATTTGTACACGATGGCTGAAGTGCTCAACCTTCATATTGAGAAGTCTCTTGGAGTAAAGATCTTGAACACGAAAGGCACTGGAATTTAAGCCAAGCCTACTTTCCCGCTATTCTCACGTAGATAAGCTTGTTCCGGCTCTTGGGATTTTCGCGCTGCTCAATCTCAAACTTTTTAATCGAGCTAATAAGTGGTGTGAGTTTTTCAAATCCATAATTTCGAGAGTCGAAACTCGGTCGTTTCTTTTGGAGGAGATTTCCAACATCTCCCAGAAATGCCCATCCATCTTCATCTGACAAGTCCTTAATAGTGGATGAAATCAAATTGATCTCCTTCTGAGTGATCTTGTCGATCGTGTTCTCACTACTCTTCTTATCCGACTTTTGCTCTACTTGCTTTCTCAGAATCTCGATGTAGATAAACCGATCACACGCCACAATAAACGGATTGGGGGTTTTCTTTTCACCTATTCCAATTACTTGCATGCCCGCTTCTCGAAGTCTTGTGGCCAGGCGGGTAAAATCGCTATCGCTGGAAACCAAACAAAACCCATCTACTTTTCCCGCATAGAGAATATCCATTGCGTCAATAATCATCGCAGAATCGGTTGCATTCTTTCCTATCGTGTAGGCATATTGCTGTATGGGAGTAATCGCATTTTCAAGGAGAAGTCTCTTCCATTTGTCTAGTCCGGGTTTCGTCCAGTCCCCATAAATCCTTTTGATGGTTGGAACACCGTACTTGGCTATTTCTTCCATCATTTCCTTGACATTCCCAGAAGGAATATTGTCACCATCAATCAATACTGCCAGATTCATATTCTGAGACATACGCTTTGATTTTTTTCAGTTGGCGAGCATACATTCGCTCTCCGCTTCACTATTCTTTTCAAGATGTCACCTTCTGAAATTTCATATCCTTCTCCAACGCTTCGATGATCTTTCCAGCGATATTCTTCGTAGAAACACCTTCGATTCCTTCTAAGCCCGGTGATGAATTGACTTCTAACAAGAGTGGTCCATTTTGCCCTCGGATAATATCGACACCAGCGACTTTTAAATTCATCGTTTTTGCAGCTAATTGGGCTACACGGCGTTCTTCCGGAGTGATTTTCACCAAAGAGGCGGTACCACCCATGTGGATATTGGCCCGAAATTCACCTGGCGCAGCTGTTCTCATGATGCTCTCCACTACTTTTCCATTCACCACAAAGCAGCGTATATCCTGCCCATTTGCTTCTTTGATAAACTCTTGGACGAGAATGTCGGCTTTCAGGCTCTTAAAAGCATTGATCAAACTCTCGGCAGCCTTCTTCGTCTCAGCAAGGACAACTCCTTTCCCCTGAGTTCCTTCCAAAAGCTTTACGATCAATGGAGCCCCCCCCACCATTTGAATCAAATCGTTGGTGTCGAGTGGCGAGTTAGCAAATCCTGTAGTTGGGATGGGCAATCCACTATTGATCAATAATTGGAGAGCATGCAGTTTATCCCTTGACTTTTTGATTGCCGAGGCTGTATTGAAAGTGTAAACCCCCATTGCTTCGAAATGGCGAGTCAAGGCACATCCATAAAAAGTAGCGCTAGGTCTAATTCTTGGAATCACGGCATCAAAATCATCGAGAATACGCCCACCGCGATAATGCATTTCAGGCGTCTTTCCATCGAGCTTGATGTAGCAATCCTTGATAGACAAGAACTCCATTTCATGCCCTCGCTCCTGTCCTGCTTCTATCAATCGACGATTGCTATACAAATCAGGGTTGGTCGCCAAGACTCCGATTTTAAGTCCCGTAGCTCGGATCACTTTCGAATGGTAGTGCTGCTTGAGTAGGTCGTTGGATGGCTCGCCCAACAAAAACGAAGCTTCTGGATCGACCAAGATTTTACCGCGCATAGCCTGACGTCCAAGCAACATGCGATACCCCATCGTATCGCGGTTTGCCAAGGTCACTTCTATTTCCCAGGTGTCTTCAGCAAGTGAGAGAACTGTTTTAATAACAAATCTCACCTCCGACTGGCCACCGGAGTTTTTGACTCTTCGCTTATCGAAAATTGCCGCTTCGCAGCTTACCGTGGTCTTCGCATCACCTTGAATGGGGTGTACATCAAATTTCACCCAGCGTTCATTTCCCTTCTTAAACGGAACAATATTTACCGCATGAAGAGATGATGTTTTGGCCCCAGAGTCTACTCTTGCTTTTATAGTAGGTATTTGGATAGTTGGGAATCCGCACCATTCCTGACTTCCAACAATTATTTTATCCATTTTAAAACTTCGTAATTCATTAAAAATTCAATGTGCGCATCGTACCTGAGTACTTCTTTCGCGGCGCTACGTTACTATTTTTTTCGTGCATGCATATCATGGTTCGACGTTTTTTTTGGCACCAAACAAGATCCAGTGAATTGGTCAAACCAAACCAGCTCATTAATCCATTAATCTCTGCTGATAGAAACCCCTCGCGAAGTAAATGAGATACCTTGTTGACCTTGTGTCGAAATCATAATGCTCTCGAATAATGGATTCACATTAATGTCCTTGGCTCCCCAGCAAATTATAAAATTAGCTCCTGTACCACCGGTCTCATCAACTTCTTCAATTACATATTCTACCGTCTGCAAGGGCAATAGCTCTATTGGTTTATCGAGGTAGGTCTTCGATTTCTTTCCTGATGAATCGTAGTAATCAACATCAGAAATGTAGATACTGTGCCTAAGACTCGTATTTCTCAAACTGAGGGTGGCTGTGAGGTTAAACCGTGTAGATTTTGTTTCACTGTATATATCCGAATAGACCGAGACGTATACCGTATCATTCAAGCTCAGACTGTCGGGCATCGCGTCGATTTGATTTGCAGCGAACTTATCAGTGCCCACTGCATTTAGATTTACCGACTTATCGACACAAGAACCCAATGCGAGCCCTAGAAATAGAAGAGGTAAATACAGGGTGATCTTCATAGATGATAATCATGTTAAGTATTTCCCAATATAGCGAATTCCTACTCGGCCCATGGTTCAGATTCATTCATTCGATTATCGAGCTTTTTAATGCTCTTCTGAATGAAAATATTATTCGGAAGGGTGAGCTCTTCACCATCTTTTGTGAGAAGAGTTGTAAAAAACATACTGATACTCAACACACGACCTTCAATGATGTACTCAGCACTCTCAACAATAGCTATCCTGTCATTAATGCGCACCGGGTGATTAAAGAAAAGGATTATACTCGAAGTAATATTGGACAAAAGTGACCATTGGGCGAAAAATGCCACCCCCGCTATAGTCAAGGTAGAGCCAACAAAAACTGCGAGGTCACTTTGGCTCACTCCCCAAATCAACATGATAAAAATGATCGAGATGATAATGAATACGATATCAATCACTTTTCTCATTGCCATTCCTCTGGTTGCACTCAGGTATCTGGCCGTCAAAGTTCTCTTAATCAAACCAAAAATAATCCCTTTGGAAACAAAGTAGATTACAACAACAACTAGGGATTGAATTACTCTTACATGGTAAATATCCATTTCGATAGTTTGATTAAAAATTAATAACCAAATTTAATGATGCTTTCACTATAACTAATACATTCTGAAAGACAGAGTAATCAAAAAAATCTGTTTCTCAACTCAACCATAGCCAATGGCTTCTTTGATTATTTTTCTCGATTGCTGATTACCAAAATATTCATTTTCTTACAGCGCAGGTAGTTATAATGTGGTATAATTGGATGACCTAATCAAAGGAAATAAATCGAATGACTTCGCTGAAAGAAGCTCAGGAAATAAGTGGGATTGGATATTGGGAATTGGACCTTTCAAGCAAAGAGCTAAACTGGTCGAATCAGGTATTTGAAATATTTGGAGAGGACATATCTAACTTTATGCCAAGCCTCGGTAACATCTTCGAGAGAGTTCACCACGATGACCTTTCGAAGGTAAAGGAATGCCTTGAAAAAGGACTGGATGGTGACGAGACATCCACCTTGCAGCATCGTATTTTGGTGAATGGTGAAGTACGCCATGTTATCGTAAAGTGTGGCAACGTCCGCGATCACTCAGGTACACCTATCAAAAAAGTTGGTTCAATACAAGACATAACTGAAAGCATTGCAGGGCACCATCGACTCGAATCGAGCCGCAAACTGTTCAAAGCAATATCGAACCAAACAACGGAAGGGATTACGGTTGCAGATCACGACGGGAACTACGTCTATGTAAACGAGGCCTTTTGTAAAATGTCAGGTTATACAGAAGATGAATTGTTGAAGTTGACCGTGTTTGATATGAAAGCACATTCACAGGATCACTCGAGTTTTAAGAATTCCAAAGAAGAAATGGAAGGAAAGCCCGTGAAGGTCATATTGCGGAAGAAAACTGGAGAAGACTACTACACTGAAATCATAGGAGATGTCATAGATGTGGACGGTGATTCTCTCGTGCTCGGAACCATAAGAGATGTGACAGAGCGGGTGAAACAGGAAGAGTTGATCAACCAATTCAATGCAGAATTGGAGTCAATGGTCGAAGAGCGGACAAATCAGCTGAACGAGACGATTCAGAACTTGAATGTTGAAGTCGATTACCGAAAGGGAATTGAATCCGAGCTGAAGGAATCGCTTGCTACAAAGGAAGTCTTGTTCAAAGAAGTGACGCATCGGGTAAAGAACAACATGCAGATTATCTCAAGTTTGATCAACCTGCAAAAGTCGACACTCGATGAAGAAGCTTGTGAGTTTCTCGACCAGATTTCTCGACGAATTCACTCCATGGCTTTGATCCACGAAACGCTGTATAAAACGAATGAGTTCAAGGAGATCAGATACGACGAATATCTTCGCTCCTTGATCAAATATATTCGTGAGTCCTATTTTTCTGAGCAAATCAAGTTTGAACTTCAGGCAGATCAAAGTTCGCTTCCATTAGAAGTTGGAACTAGCTTGGGAATGATTGTAATGGAATTGGTGATGAACGCAATCAAACACGCGTTTAACCCGGACGATCGGCACGGCGTTGTGAGAATAGAATTTCAAGAACCGGAGTCAGGCACTTTCGTTCTGAGCATCGCCGACAATGGATGTGGACTCCCTGCGGAGATTGATATCAATGCGACCAAAACGCTGGGATTGCAGCTCGTTACTACCCTGGTGGAGCAAATAGCTGGAGTTATAGACCATTCTGATGAAAACTCGGCTGGAGCTGTGTTCACTATAAAATTCACAACGTAATTTCTTGTTGCACATCAATTTTAATCGTAATATTGCAATAAACAAATGAATGGGCGTTTCTAAAACGGAAATATTCACAGAAGAGCAAAACGCCATAGCAAGGTGCTCAAAGGTTTTGGGACATCCAGCGCGTGTTGCTATCCTTCAATATTTGTTTGAGATAGACTCCTGCATTTGTGGTGACTTAGTCAATGAAATTGGGTTGGCACAACCGACTATATCGCAACACTTAAAAGAGTTGAAAAGCATAGGGTTGATTAAAGGCAGCATTGAAGGTACAAGTGTTTGCTATTGCATCGACAAAGAAGAATGGGCTAAAATGAAATCAAGGCTCTCGGAATTCTTAAACCAAGATCTCGGTGTAAAAAACTGTGCGTGCTGAAAAAAATTTGAATACATTAATCGCAATATCACAATAAAAGGGACTAACATGAAAATATCAGAAGCTAAATCAGCATTAAAGCAAGTCAAAGAGTTCGGAATAAAACTTCCGGATGGCAGTTTTGTAGAACCACATTTTCACGTGACCGAAGTAGGTGTAATTGATAAAAAGTTCATCGACTGCGGTGGGACTATTCGAAATGAAGAAAAAGCTAGCCTACAACTCTGGAGTGCAAATGATTACAACCACAGACTTCATCCTGAAAAAATGCTCCACATCATTGAGCTGTCAGAAAAGGCTATTGGGCTCGGTGATCTCGAAATAGAAGTAGAATATCAAGGAAACTCTATCGAGAAATACGGACTCGATTTTGACGGCAGCAATTTTCTCTTGACAGAAAAACAAACAGATTGTCTCGCAAAGGAAAATTGCGGAGTTCCCGCTCCTTCGAACAAGAGTCAATCTGCTGAGCCCTGCTGCACACCAGGCGGAGGTTGCTGCTAGTACTTGACTACATACTAAAAAGGCATCCCAATCTTGCGGGATGCCTTTTTATATTCCTATTTTTTTGACTTACAATTTTTCGTCTACTACCTCTTTGAAGTGAGCTTCAGAATCGTGATTCTCGCGATTTCCAAGACCTTCCACTTCAAGCTTAATATCTCGAATTACCGCATTCGCCTTAAAATCTTCTATGATCTCTATTACGTCAGGGTGTATACTCTTCGTCTTACGAGCATCGATAATAACATGGGTACTATCGGGAAGTCTATTAAGAGTGCGCTGCATACTAGCCTTGTTCAAGAAGCTCATCTGTTCAGACAATTCTAGTCTGATTGGCTTCTCTGGATCATGACCTTCGACTGTGAAGTGATACGGTGTTCTATAGTTATTCCACAGAATATGGAAGATTCCAACAACCAACCCGAGTGTAATACCTATCAAGAGATCTGTTAGGACAATTCCGATAACCGTTACAAGAAATGGTACGTATTGAGCAGGGCCTGCTTTGATCATTTGCTTAAACAGAGCTGGCTTTGCCAGTTTATACCCAACTACCAAAAGTATGGCTGCCAAACTGGCGAGAGGAATCATATTGAGCAGGTTCGGTATGGTCATGGCTGAGATTAAAAGGAAAAAACCATGTATAATGGCGGATGCCTTTGAAATACCCCCAGACTGAATATTTGCAGAAGAACGGACAATTACCTGAGTAACAGGCAGCCCACCAACAAGTCCTGAAAGAATGTTTCCTACACCTTGCGCCTTCAATTCTCGATTGGTTGGAGTAACGCGCTTATAGGGGTCTAATTTATCAGTTGCTTCAACGCAAAGTAGGGTTTCCAAACTCGCAACTACAGCAATAGTCCCCGCTGTAATCCAGACTGCAGGATTAAGAAACTGTGAAAAATCTGGGAATGAAAACTGCCCTAAAAACCCTGTGAATGAATCTGCCACTGGAATCTGTACCAAATGCTCACCAGCCACTTCATAGCTCGTGCCTTGAAACATTGAATACATGACGATACCAGCCACTACGGCAACTAAAGGCCCTTGAATAATCTTGGTAAAGCTTAGTTTTTTCACAAATGGTCTTTCCCAGACAATTAATATAACCATTGCCACAACTGAGATAAGCACTGCTCCTGGTGTTACAGCGTCCATGATGTGCATGATCCCGGTAAAAGTGTTTTCACCATCCACTTGAAAGAAGCTCCAATCACCTTCAGGGTCTTTGTCATAACCAAATGCATGAGGAATCTGCTTGAGAATAATAAGAATACCAATTCCTGAGAGCATCCCTTTGATCACTGAAGAAGGGAAGTAATATCCGATTACTCCTGCACGTAGAAAGCCGAGAATAGTCTGGATAACTCCTGCCAAAACAACAGATAAAAGGAAAATATCAAAAGCTCCCAAATCTGTGATGGCCTCAAGAACAATTACGGCGAGACCTGCTGCTGGCCCACTGACGCCCAGAGGGGAGCCACTAAGTGCTCCAACCACGATACCCCCTACAATTCCGGCGATAATACCGGAAAATAGTGGAGCACCAGAAGCCAGTGCTATTCCTAAACAAAGTGGAAGAGCCACGAGAAAGACGACAATACTTGCCGGAAAGTCTTTTTTGAGGTTTCCAAAGAACCCCGATTTAATTGGAGAATTCATAATAAGCTAGTTGAAAACGGCTAATAGCCGGGTGGTGTGAAAGAAAAAGGTGAGAAGGACTTAGTCAACTAGCATGTCCGGAGGTGGTAAGAGTATATCTATAACTACATCAAATCGATATTCTGCATACGCATCTGACAACTCAGCTACCTGAGATTCAGACACATTCCATGTCTTTTTAACTTCAAGGAATTCTTCTCCGTCCTTCGACTCTTCTTCGGAGTCTTCCTTATCACTCTGCTCATCTGGAACTTCACAACACTCCAAGATCTCGTCATCGAGAAACGACATACCCACCGCGGAAATATTCGCGACGAATATGGAAAGAATGAGAATACAGAAAAAGCACTTAGATCTATTGATCATTAAGTTTAGTGATCGGGTTTGAACAACAAAGTAACAAAGATACCGATCAAAGGTCTACTTCGAGAAAATCTTAATAAAAAATAAACATTCGTGAAAAAGACCTAGTAAGCCTTCTCGTCTCCTTTCAGCGCCATATACATCGTCAAGAAGACAATTTTTAGGTCGAGAAATAGACTCCAATTCTCCATGTACCAAAGGTCAGCTTTAACGCGTTTGGACATGCTTTCAGTCTCTTTTGTCTCTCCTCTAAAACCATTTACCTGGGCCCATCCCGTTATACCAGGTGTTACGTATTGACGCACCATAAAGTCGTTTACCACTTCAGAGTAGTCTTCGGTGTGCTTCAACATATGAGGCCGTGGTCCAACTATTGACATATCGCCCATAAGCACGTTGAAGAATTGCGGGAGCTCATCTAAACTCGTTTTTCTCAAGAATGCTCCCACCCGAGTAATTCGTTTGTCACCTTTCGTTGCTTGTTTGCTATCGGCTTCCGCATTCACATACATACTCCTGAATTTCAGGCAGAAAAATGGCTTATTATCCTTACCAGATCGCAACTGTCGGAAGAACACTGGGCCTTTAGAATCTAGCTTGATTGCAATCGCAATGATCGGAACTAACCAACTCAAGACGAACAAAGTTGTAAATGCAGCAAAGACGTAATCAAATCCGTGCTTTATCATTTCATTGACTTTTACTTCAAGGGGCTCATTTCTGGTGCTCAAAACTGGTAAGGCTCCACAATAGTCAATAAATACGTTCTTTTCGATAAAAGCCGTCAAGTCCGGCACCAGCCTAAATCGTATGAGTTTCTTGTCGGCTTCTTTCATCATCGCCTTTACTTTGTCTAATCTGTCAGCTCTCAGAGCGCTAAAGATTTCAGAACATCCGTTTTCTGATGCATAGTCAACAGCTGTATCGGCTTTTCCGAGGTACTTGATCCGCTTAGACAATGATGGGTTCGGCTCATCATCAAAATAACCTTGAACCAAATAGCCTGTATTTGTATTCTCAAGGAAGAATTCAGATAACTCGCTAGCTGCCTGACCAGACCCGAGAATCACAACCTTCTTGTAGTCAATCCAATATCTTCTCTGAGATTTACGTACAGACAAGAAGAGCACTTTGCAAGTGAGAATTACCCCGGCTAAAACAAGTAGAATAGAAAAAAGGAAATCGAGTGGAACAATTAAGTTAGGTACTAAAAAGCTGATTAGGATAGGAGTAATTAAAAAGAGAGCTAGAGTCCACAATGTCTTCTTAAGCGTTGGTATTGCCTCAGTTTTGAGAATACGGTCGTAAAGCTTGGTAGAATTGGATGCAAAAAACCAAAGTAGGTTGAATAGGAGGATGTGAAATCTCACATCATTGACGATCGAAGCTTCTGTGGCTTCTGGCCAAATTACGAGCAGAGAAATGGCCAAAGTTACGTTCAAGACAAGGTAGTCTATCAGCGCATTCAGAAGCTTAAAAAACGTTCCGTACTTGTATTGCATGGCATCTTATTTCGCTTGTTATCAAGCAGTAAGCAAAAATTGGTACGTTTTTGAGATTTAGCGTAAGGCAAATGTTATTTCTGCTTTACGGATTGGTTAAAAACTAAATCTCAAAAAATTGGTTCTTTAATCCTTATTCAGGTTGACCCATCTTTTTCGACGAATCGATTCAAAGGTAGGACAAAATTAAGTTATATGCCACTGAGTGAAAAAAAATAACGATGATTTAAACAATTTCATCGATGATTTATTTCGGTTAGTCTCTCAAAACCCCGATAAGTACTGTGTTTTAGACATGTAAAGGATTTTTAACCCTTTCGGATATAAAAAGAAAAAATCCCTACTCTCTTTAACCTAGGTCCCTGAATAGATTGATTTGAATGGGAAAATTTAAGGTGTTTAAGGCAGATTTAACACTGACCCTTCTGACTATCAGATGTTATGATATCATTATTAAATCGACTCATCACTTTTCTAATATCCAAAAAATTCTGAGCATAAGTCCTGCTGTTCTCTCGATAAAGCTGATTTGTTTCTTCAGCTTTTATCGCCTTCTCTATTCCCTCTTCGAGCGCTTCTTGATTCTCCGCATCCACAATATGAGCCATTTCGTATTTCTCAGCCACGTCTCGCAGTGTAGATCCTTGATTGGCAGTAATAAGTGAGACTCCGCCAACCGCCAAAATTGTAGTGAGCTTTGAAGGAAGCATTAAATCTGCGGCATCTGCCTTTTGAATAACCAAGTGTAGGTCAGCCATATTGAGAAAGGCGTTGAATCGGTCGAAATCCTGCAATGGAAGGAAGGACAAATTTGTCAAGTCTCTAGCTATTGCTTCTTGTTCAAGAACTTCTTTATATGGTCCCGACCCACAAATAATGAACTTAATCGACTGTTGCGAAATCAGTTTCTGAGCAGCTCCCAAAATTGCTTCAAGTCCTTGCTTCTGCCCTATTCCACCGGAGTATAGTACAATCCGGTCGGAAGGATCGAATCCGTAAGCCACTTTGGTTTTTCTCACTTGGTCTTGACTCAATGGGTGAAACTTTTCTACATCCACCCAATTTGGAAAGAAATAAGACTTCTCTTCAGTCTTTGCTTCCATTTTCTTCATCATAGCTTCTGAAATAGTGGAAACCACATCGCATCGTTTCAGAATAAAACGCTCAATAGAAAAAAGTGTATTTAAGAAGCCCTTCGATTTAATCATGCCTAGGTCACGAGCTGCTTCAATTTGCATGTCCTGAACATGGTAAACGAGCTTGGCTTTTGTTAAGAAGCGCAGAAAAACCATCGGCAGTCCTATAAGGAAAGATGGAACAACGGCTATCAAGACATCGGGTTTCTTCTGCAAAATGCTTTTGATCAGAACAAAGAATGAACTCATGAGAAAGGTCGCATCGAGTATCATCCGCTTTAAGCCAGAAGGGTTTTTTGGAACATAAATAGGACAACGAGAAACCTTTAACTGTCCACCGGTAGAATATGATTTGGACTCCCTTTTAAACCAAAATCGACTGTTCCGATAGGGCTCCTGTACCTTCCAGTGGGGATAGTAAGGATAAGTCGTAACGACATGACAGTCATGACCATGGTCGGCAAGCCAATCCATCATTTCACCACTGTACTTTCCAATACCAGTTGGTTCTGGGGCGAAATTATACCCCAGCATAACTATGCGCTTCTTGTCGCTCTTCATTACTTAAGCTGCATTTGAAAGGGCAGCTCTTCTCCTTAGAACATTTTTATAGGACTTGTGAAAGATAAATTCACTGATGCCTTCTCCCATCAATTTCATCGACCATTTTAACTGGCCAAAATCAAGCTTTTTCAAAAAATTCTTGAAGGCCTTCAGCGCAACTTTGAAGTCGCGCAACGGTTTATGCCGATTGTAGTAGTAGCTAATCGCATCGTGGATCAATCTATCTTCTTCCGCATTTTTTGCTTGGTATAAATCCCACTTATCGCGAAAGACCTGATGGGTGGCTCTATAGCTCTTTTTATGCGCCAAATTATTCGCATGCCTTCTCTTTTTATAAAGGTATACTGGCAGGTAATGTACTTCAGCCAAGAGACTCATTTTGCAAAACATATCAGTGTCTTCCTGAGACTTGAGTTCATAACCATTGGTGTGGATAAAAACTGATCTCCTGTAGACCCCATAAGGGCCAACAGCTGTACTAGCGAAAAAAGAAACAAAGGGCGTTTTGATCTCTTCTAATGGAATATCATGTGGCCACCCTGACTTATTTGGAGCGAAACGACTACGGTGTCCTTTTCCACAATCGTTGCTATCGAAATCTATTTCATCGAATTGGCATGCAGCCAACCCCGCTTCGGGGTGGGTATCCAGGTGACTCGTTAGATGCTCCATAAAAGTTGGCTTAAGTACGTCATCACCATCTAAAAAGTGCAGATATTCAACATCAGCTGGAAGCTTGCTAAAGCCCATATTTCTTCCTGCGGCAGGTCCTTCATTCGACTTTTTATAGCAAGAAAAACGCGCGTCTCCTTCGATATGCTTTTGGATGACTTCAAAAGTTGTATCCGTACTACCATTATCGACCATGACACAAACCCAATCTGTCAAAGTTTGATTTCTGACAGATTCAATCGCTTCAATAATGTGATTCTCGTTATTGTATGTAATAATCACTATTCCCGCTTTCATTTGGCGTGGTATTTAGGATTTTGGTTGTTCTAATTCTTTTATTCGACAATAGATCTGAGTGAAATATGACATTTTCATAATCGCGAATGCCAATCCCCTCCTACCATCTCTGAATCCGCCCATAAGAAAGAAGCTTCCCAGAAAGAACAGAGGTCCGATCCATACGGTTCGCATCAGCCTGTACTTTAACTTTTGCTTCCATGTCCAGTTCTTTTGGGAATTCTTATCACTCATCACTTTCAAGTAGCGCGACGCTTCCCAAGAAGCATATCCATTATGCTTGCTTGTATAGCTCTCCATCCCGCGGAAGTCTCTGTGGTCGATTTTAGCTGAGATTTCCCCCACATCACCTTCTATAACTGGATGTTCGTGTATCTCCATATCCATATCACTCCACCTTTCTTCATCAATGCGTTCGTACTCGCCTGAACCTACTTGAAACAAGGCCAGTTTGTTTAAGGGATAGCCACCTTTGAGCTTTTTGCCCAGGAAGTAAATGGTGTAGTGAAGCCAGAAGCCCTTCTTTTCTGTATTCGGCAACTCAGATCTCAAAGCTGATCTAAATTCTTCAGTCAAGTACTCGTCAGCGTCCAAAAAAAGGACCCACTTCGTCAGTGGTTTGTGATTTCTGAGGTACCAGTTACGCTTTTTGGGGAACCGACCATTCCACTCAAACTCGATTACTTCAGCGCCTTTTTGCCGGGCTATCTCTCGCGTATTGTCAGTACTTCCTGAATCAATTACAACCACTTGTCTCGCAATTCCATCAATGGAGTCGAGGCAACCGGGTAAATTCTTTGATTCATTTTTAACCGGAATCGCTATCGTCAAATCTAAACTCCCCATATCAAGAATGAGCATTTTTAATTGCTTCAATTTCTGCTTGAGAGCCCCTCGGTTTAACAGCCTTGCAAGGAAAGCCGACGCAAATCATCCATGGCGGCATGCTTTTGCCCACTACAGAACGAGATCCAATAACGGCTCCTTCTCCGATCTCAACGCCCGGATGCAAAAAGCAATCCGCTGCCACCCATGCGAAATCTCCTACGTTAATAGGACTGGTGTAAAGTTTAAATCCTGGATCCAGGTAATCGTGGGTCCCGGCACAGAGGTGGCTACCTTGCGATACTACGGCACGTCGCCCGATAGTTATCTTTCCTTGGGAATAAAGGTTGACATCACTGGCTACACCGGCACCATCTTTAATCTCAATATTCCACGGAGCCCAAACCCCGCACTCTAGGGTACACGTGTACACCACGACCAATTTTAGCACCGAACAACTTCAGTAGAAACCTTCGCCAACCGTGCAGTGGCTTTGGTGAAGTGCGAAAAAACAGGACGTAAACAACACCCCACACCATCCTACCTATGCGATTGGAGAGTGAAAATGAAGGGCCCGTATGCGTATTCTGGTTATGCAATTTTGCTTGTACTCTTTAGCTGGTCTGAAAATAAGTTGATTAGATTTTCTACGTGTGAGTCAACTCGAAAGTTTTCACGATAAACCTGTGCAGCAGATCTTTTCATTTCAACCTTTTCGCTCTCACTCAAATTCATCCATTTTCTCAAATTCTCTTCAATATCATCTAAACGTGTACTTGATACTAACCCACCTTTTCCAGCTTCTATTTCACGCCAAATATTTACTTGATCAGAAATGATAACTGGTAACTCGCAAGCCAAAGCTTCAGCTACGGCAATTCCAAAATTTTCCTGATAGCTTGTCAGCACAAAAGCTCCAGCCTCGTAAAATGCTCCCCATTTCTCATCATTGATAAGCATCCCTGGAAAATGGACTTTTTCAATTAAACCCAGTTCCTCGACCAATACTTTCAAGCTCTTGCCATATTCTGTATCCAACCCAGGACCCGCTATAACAAGATCCGGTATCTGTTCATTCTCCTTCAAAACCTTGTTAAAGGCCTTGATCGTCAAATCCACTCCCTTTTTTCGGGTGAATTCGGCTTAGAAACAAGAAATAGTCTTTTTCAAGATTACATTTCTTTCGAAAAGCATTTTTCAAATCAGGTGTCAAGTCTGGCGGAGGGTTGATGCCATATCCCACATTAACTTCTAGCTTAGGTGTGTATTTCTTAAAAGTCTCTCTAGCGAGGAGTAATTCTTGCTCACATGTGAACAAAAGCCCATCTGCAGACTCGATAACTTTCGACTCTATGAATTTCCAGTAAACCTTGTTTCGAAGAGCCTTCATCTTTCGATCAGGGGCACTTTGGAAATATGGGTCTAGCATACCATGAGGCATGACAAACCATTTTGGTCTATTTTCTTCTATCACAGAGCCAGATGAACGATAGTTTTTCATTGCTTTCGCCAAAGCATAGGTCGGATATAACCAAAGACCATGTGCGATAATGATATCGAATCGTGAAATATTCGCTTCAAGCCACTTGGCGAGTTTTTTAGAATAAGCCCATGGGTTGGAAACTGGTCCCATAAAATGAATGTGAAAGGAGTCTTTACCGCGAAAACTTGCATCCGGACTATCCATGCACACAACTTCTGTTTCAACTCCATGTCGCGTCATTTCCGGAATGGTATTCCGAATACCCTGACAAGGGCCACCCGACTTTGGGTCCATACTCGCTATGACTCTGAGAACCTTCACTATCCTGCGTGAACGGGTGAAATTTTCAAAATGCTTTCCAATACTTCTTCAGGCTGGATAGAAAGGATGCACCGACTTTCTTCCGGATGAACGCACCCTTTTATGTCATTCTTAGCACAAGGAGTATCTGGATGGATGATTTCATTTTTATCCCCCTTCGGGTACCATTGTCGCGGTCTATTGATGCATGAATACACGCCAACACAAGGCGTACCCATTGTGGCAGCAAGGTGAATAGGGCCACTGTCATGTCCCATATAAAATGCCGCTTGTGCCAAGACCTTAGCTGATTCCCGTGGCGTGGTCTTACCACAAAGATTTTTACCCGTACCCCAAAGGTCAATCAATGATTGAGCAGAATCAAACTCATCTGGAGCACCCACCATCACGAGTGGTATCCTTTTTAATTCATCTGGAATTAGAGAAAAGAGCTTTTTCCAATTTTCCATTCCCCAGTCCTTTACGGCCAGTTTTGTCCCAAGACTCATTCCAATAAAAGGTGCTCCTGAGAGCATATCCAGTGCTGAAGTTGCCCTTTCGATTTCAGGTTGAGTTAAGGCCAAGTCCCAGTTGCGGTTATCGTATAGGTCGATATGACCTAATGTTTCAATCTTTCTGGCCAGACGTTTAGCTTCCCATTCGAAGGCTCCGGATTCTGGGTCAATTGATAGATTGAAATCGGTGGGGTGTTGATCAAAACCGTGAAATTCTGAGATACCACAAAGCTGGAAGAACAACTTATCGCGTTGATCAGCCTTTGGTGAGCGCAAGGCGGTAATATTGACCACTGTATCAATCTTCCGTTTGCGAATTTCTCTTATCAGCTTGAGCAAAACACCTGGACTGCGGGTTCCAACTGGGTACGTGAGCGTATCATGAAAGAAGTACCCTTCACCTAAAATGGCTTGCAGAGGAGCGGCCTTAGATGCTACCGGTTTATTCGTGAGCAGGGTAATTTTCGAATCGGGAAAAGCTCGCTTAATCTGATGAAAGCACGGCAGGGCAATAACCGTGTCTCCCAGACTTCCCAGTCGATAAATCAATACATTCTTTTCTTTGGTCGGCATTCAGTTTGGTTAGCTTGAATTCATACCAGAATTAGTGAAACAAGTTTCACTAAATCAGTTCAAAGATGCAATTTAAATCAAGGTGAGTCCAGCGAAGAACCTGGAAATCTATTCTTATCAAAATCGTGGTCTTTATCTGGCCCTTCATTAAACGACGCTATTAAAATACCGACAATTAATGTACTGAATCCCAACGTAGTAGGCTGTGCCCACTGTCCTTGGGGAAATACCAATAAAGCAAAGCTCAAAAGCATCCATGGAAGCATATCGCCAGTCTTTAATCGAAGAAAGCTTTCCACACTCAGCCTAAAGCTGATAATGACGCGCATCAATATGACAGACACACCCAAAAGCGCCCCCATTTCTCCTACTAATCGTCCCCATTCACCTTCTGAGATCAGAAACCCGCGGGTTCCTGAAAGGAGGGCACTACCCGCATTGGT
Organism: Cryomorpha sp.; assembly: GCA_965230375.1. Lineage (GTDB taxonomy): Bacteria > Bacteroidota > Bacteroidia > Flavobacteriales_D > Cryomorphaceae > CBDDKU01. Next base: position 116,815 of record CBDDKU010000006.1, on the reverse strand, counting down.
TCCCATCCCAATACCCAAACCAAAGAAAGGAAGCTTAGTGGCTTCGGTGATCGCGTTTATCATATTACCGATGTACCGATTTCCGATGGTACCTTCTACCCCACCTTCGACCCTGGCTGCCGAGTCAAACCGCTCAGTCAGTACATCAAGTCCCGTCTGAAAAATACCGACGCTACTCAATATTGTCAGTGTGAGAAGCACACCAAAACCACCAACTAGAAACTGGCCAAGGTATTTCGGTTTTCTTGATACTGCGATAAGTGTAAAAATCAGCATGATTCCAACCGTGAAGGTGAGCCCTCTGGAAATAGAAAGTGGTATGGATATCAATAAGCTTCCTGTGCTACCCAGCAAAATCAGCTTGTTGACTCCTTTTGGGTTCATCCAAAAGTAAAGTACAAAGGCACCAACCAGGCTAAAGAAAAGAGTAGTTCCATTTGTGAACGAGAAAGTTCCAGGTGGTCTGAAGTAGCCCAGACTACCGGCAAAGCCAGTACCGAATCCCCCTCCTACTGACCTATTCACCCAGGCAGATTGTGGGCTGTAGAATTGCAAAGCGATCAGAAGAGCCATGGGTATAGAAAGGAACAAGACGGCCTTACCGAGCTTCAAGACATCTTCACGATCGAAAATCTTTCCAATGATGAAAATCATTGGAAAATGAATGATCAGAATTCGCGCGCCATAAAGCGACACAAAGAGATTTCCATGTCCAGCAAATAGAGATGTAAATACCGCTACAGTGGCGATAATCAACATCCACCAGATGTAGGAAACTTTAGGGAGAACCCCATAAAACCAACCGTATACGATCATTGCTAATACTAGCGGGTCGCGTATGATGAGAAGGACTTCTGACAGGCCAGGTAAAACCCATTTCCTGAGAGCTCCTTCAAAAATCAAGAGGATGAAATAAAGCCATACCCCCCGCTTCATCCACAACATGACCTTGGCATCTTGTGATAGTGATGAGTTTAACTCTTTATTGGCTATGGCATTGTTTGATATCAACTAGACTGATTTCAATTAAGAAGTGGTACAATTTAAATGAAAGATCATAGAAGGCTTTCCAATCTATCATTTAGTTCTTCACCATAAATTGTCCATGGACGAGAAATGGCCTTTTGCCGGGCAGCCTTTCCAAACTTCTCGATCAATTCTGGCTTATTTAAAATTTCTTCGACTACCTCAGTAATTGCTTCAGCCGACCCAGGCTCGATTATCCACCCATTTTCTCGATCGGCAATAACATCTGGTCCACAAGTACGATCAGTTGTAATTACCGGCACTCCTTGGGACATGGCCTCAGTAATTACTAACCCAAATCCCTCGAAAAGGGATGGAAACACAAACACGTCCTGCTCCTTCATCAAATCTAAGACTTGACTGTGGTTGAGACTTGGTATCCAGTTGACCGATTCCAGCGCTGAATTTAAGGCTTGACAGTCATCTATAGGCTTGCGACCGACAACAGTCAATTCAATACTTTCTTTCAACCCACGAAGGGCTTCAAATAGGTAGGCAATACCCTTTCGCTGAGACAATCCACCAACGAATAAGAGTTTAAGTTTTCTTCCGTGAACGGGGCGATAATCCTTTTCTTCAACTGGATTGGGAAATCCATAGGGTATGACATGAATTGGCCCTAGCGTGCCTGGAAAATCTTCAAGTGTCTTTTTAGTGAAGGTACTCGCCACAAATATTTGATCTGCCAACTTGAGCTCCTGATCCTTTCTATCTAATTTCCCCTGAGAGTCCTTAAACCCCGTCAGCGTTGCCGCCCAATCAGGATTCTTTATTCGCTCTGCTTCCAAGTATCTGCGCGACGCCCTCCAATAGCCAATAGGCAGATCATAAAAAGCAGGAACACCGACCTTCTTAGCCATCAAAAAGCTATCATGAGCCCCATCTTCATAGGCATAAACAGCATCGAGACCTGAACCTTTCAATTTAGCTATTCGCCGTGCGACTGTCTTGTCTAAATTTTGATAGACCTTATCTACGCTGAACCTACCAACTTCGTGCTCAACAAAAGTCTTCAGACCTAGTTTTGGCAGTCCCAACCGACCGAGCTCTTTGAAGGGATGTGAGTGAATCAGCTCTTTTGAAACATTAAACTGCCTGCGCAATAATTCTGCTCGAATGCTCGATGGCATGCTCTTTATCCACCATGAATTTGGATCAGCTGAAATAGCGGTATGAAATTCCAAGAGATTCCCACCTTTTTCTATGCCTGCAATAGCAGCTCGAACATTGGCATTACCAGTAGGATGAGAAACTAAAATATTCATTGGCCTTGCTTACGAATATAGACTATTCGTGTTTCAGGTTTTGATCGTGTTTGTCAATGTATTCCAAGTAAGATTTTGAAATAGACCTATATCGACGATAGGTCGATGGCTTTACACGGCCACCAACCTTGAATATGGAAGGTGATAATCTCAAAAATGTCTTTACCGCATTGACTGCCAATTCCCGGTCATCTTCTTTTGTATTCAGTTTCTGCCGCATTTTTTTGATCATAACTGGCAGTAAATAAACCAAGGGAACCCTGCGGAAAGGATATACAAGATCGTTTATGATGAAAGACCTTCTTTGTTCTGTCTTATTTCTTTCAACTTGAGTATAGTCGTGCCAAACATGAACTCCCGGCATAAAAGCAATATTCCACCCTTGATCCAACATCCTGATGCACAAATCCTTCTCTTCGTGACCATACTTAACAGGAAAGGGCACATAGAAACCTGCTTCAGCCACCGCCGACAATCGTAGGATGTGTCCACATCCTATGTAAACATTCGTCGGGATTGGTTTCGAACGCTCTACAGCATCAAAGCGTTTCGTGTCTTTCTGTAGCACATCAAAGGAAATTGCACCTAGTTTTTTATTGCGCTCAAAATGATCAACTGCCAAACCAATTTCATCGTTTTTCAGAAACCACGCATCATCATCTAGGCTGACGAAAAAATCCGCGTCAGTGGATTTCATCATTTTGTTTCGAGCTGAGAGGAGTCCGATACTCACTTCTTCTCGCATCCATTTTACTTGGGGAAAGCTCGTTTTTAGTTCTGCCGTACCGTCTGTTGATCCATCATCAAAAACCACGACTTCTTTGGGAATGTGGGTTTGGTCAAGCGCCGATTGTATTGCCTTTGGCAAAATCTTGCACCTGTTTTTGGTAGTGATGCCGATACAAACTTTGTTTCCCATACAGCTCGAGCAGTCGATTGGCTAATTCAACAACCACAAATAAAGGCATATATGTCGTGAAGACCAATTGATTTCCAACGAAGTCGTGTTATAAATAAAACACTGATAATATAGATTATGGAGTGCATTTTTTCATTTTTACTGAAAATCCTTTTTGAGTGAAAATTCTCTTTCTTTCGCATAAATTCTACCCCGACTTAGGGGGAATTGAAGTAAACTCTGAAGTTTTAGCGAGTGAATTTCTAAAGCATGGAGCCGAAGTTAAACTTGCCACGTGGACGAAGGAATCAGGAGATAAGAAGTTTAAATTTGATATCCTGAGAAACCCAGATCGGCAAGAGCTCTGGAAAGTACATAGGTGGGCAGATGTGATTTATGAAAACAACCCATCAATGAAGTTGTCGTGGCCAAACCTGTTCATGAATAAACCAAGAGTGGTTGCTATTAGAACATGGGTATCGCGAATGGATGGTCGGATAAGTCTTGTTGACAGATTGAAAATAAATTGGATTCGGCAGGCTACACGGGTAATAGCAGTGAGTGATGCGATCAGAAAAGAGACGTGTGAGTCAAGCACGGTAATTGGTAATCCATATCGAAACGAGCTCTTTAAGAACACCAATCAAAACCGGGAAAAGGATTTTATTTTTTTGGGTCGGTTGGTATCAGACAAAGGCGCTGACATGGCGATTGACTTGATTGGAGAACTCAAACAAAAACTAGGTAAAGAGTTTTCACTCACGATAGTCGGTGATGGTGATGAAAGATTAAATCTTCAAAACCATGCTAAGGCATTGAATCTGGATGTGCAGTTTACCGGCATATTGCGAGGTGCAGAGCTCACTAATGAATTAAACAGACACAAGTATTTGCTCGCTCCATCTCGCTGGAGGGAGCCATTTGGGAACATAGCCCTTGAAGGTATGGCTTGCGGGCTCATACCAATTGTTTCAGATGGCGGAGGACTTGTGGATGCGGTTGGTGCCGCTGGAGTCGTATTTTCCCGGAATGACCAAAATGATTTCTTTGATAAAACGAAGGAACTTGTCTCAGATGAAACACTACAGAAGAAGCTTCAGAATGCAGCTTCAATGCACTTAAAAAATCATCTTCCAGAAGAAGTTGGCCGACGGTATTTTAAAGAAATACAACTTGCTTTCCAGAGCTCTTCTTGACTAATCTAATCCGTGCAATTCTTTTTCAATTGAAAGATCACTTCATTCTTCTGAATGTGCTTTTCGGTATGCTCTTTCAAGGACTTCCATGTACCTCCTTCCTATTTTTTCAGGGAGGTGTCTATTCAAATGGTCATCGCGAAAAGTTCTGATTTCCTTTTCTAATTCCGGGTTTTCGATGAGCTTGACCGTCTGCTCGTAGAAACTCTCAATATCTGACGATTTAAAAGATAGTCCCGCCTTTCCAACGGCTCCAACAAGCCCCCCACTATCCGAAACGATTGGCAGATTTCCACAGGCTATTCCTTCTAGAGCCACATTTCCAAATGCTTCAAAATCTGAAGGGATAAGCATGAAGTTATACTTGTTTAATTCAGAAATCAACTTTTCGTCATGAATCTCTCCGAGAAACCGAATCCGATTTTCGAGGTGGTAGTCTTTTACCAGCCCTTTTAATGACTCCATCTCTGGCCCATCTCCAATGATCGATAAGTAAGCCTTTGATGGGTGCGATTTTTCAAGTCGCTTGATAAGCTCAATGGTTAAATCACACCGTTTCTGAGAAACCAATCGCCCGAGAAAAACAAACCCTTCGCTCCTTTGATTATCAAGAGCAAATTTGAATAACTCTCTTCTGAATGGGTTTGGAATGACTACGGCCTCCGGCCAACAATAGTCCCTGATTGGCTTGCTTACGGCGATCACTTCATCGGCGTTTTTTAGCCGCCAGATCTTCATTCTGTCCTTCCATCCGGAAATTTTCTTAGGCACACTAAATATTGTGCGAATGGCAATGACATTGGCTTTTCTTTTGAGAAACAATAGTGGCCAGGATAATTTCGGGCTCGGATTATTTTCGAGAACTACGTCTGCCCAGAGGTGTGCTTTGATTAAACCCCAAACTCTAGGAGTTCGGAGCACTTCGAAATCAAACTTTTTACTTCCTTTCTCTTTCGTGCATGTCACAACCTTGGCGCTATGGCCTGACTTGAGAAACTGATTTGCCAATATCTCTGAATTGACCTCTATCCCTCCTACGAATGGATGAAAACGATGGGTCAAGAGCAATATGTTCAAGCCCTTTTTCAATCGTTCTGGATTCGGTCTAGAAGTATCTTTCCTGTATTATCGATATTAGATTCAGGGGCATGCACCGATCTATCGCGCATCAAATCTTCAAAGTCTGAATAGCATAACTCAGGTCTGAAAATAACTTCGGATTCTATGTGCTTATTAGAGCGAGCTAGCGGTATCCACAGTTTCAAGCCATGCTCGAGCATAGCAGTCGAAGCTCCGCTTTTACCGATTAATTCTGGAGCTATTCGAGAAATTCCAAAATCGGCTCCAAAAAATTCCAAGCTCAAATCGTCGGATTCCATTTCCCCTAACTCCACAATGCGAACCATCTGACAGTTTATTTTTAAGTAGGAGATGAATTTCTCAAGTTTCGGTGATGGTCTACCACAGAATCTTACCTCAAGTTGATGCTCTTTCGAGGCTTCTTTAAGCCGAGTTGTAAACACATCGAAAGTCTCTTCCTTTGGAGGGGCACCGAAGTAAACACCAATTTTTGTTTCACCTTCACCTCTTTTCGAGGCCGGTCGATCTGAGAAAGGAACATTACCAAAAAGAGGCAATATCGCGCTAGATATTCCAATTCTGTCTAGCATTTTCTGGTACTTCTTGTTCGAAGTAAAGACCTGATTATCTTCTGAGTTTCTCAAAAGCTTCTTAATCACTCGTTTTTGATAGAGTCTGACTAGCTTTTGTTTTGATGATAAGTCTCCATCAATGTATGCTTCGTGAAACATAAAAATCCATGACGCCTCTGTTTTCAATTCTTGTAAAAGTCGAACAAACTTGCCGGGAACACCTTTTTGATGAAACGCGTAAGGCACGAACTGAAGGAAAATAAAGCTCGGCTCAATAGTCTCGATAAAGCTTTGGACTTTTGTAAATCTACTTTCCCAAGAATTGACTGAACTGAGTCTCAAGCGCATTTTGGAAGATTGATCCGACCGCTCAACATACCTATCGTTCATCGCCAAATAAGCGACTTCAACGCCATTGGCTTCAAGCCATGAGCCGATTCGGAGCACATAATCTCCGACACCATCTTTACCTGGCTCCAGACATCCACACATGATAAGAATCGTATCTCTACTCACCGTCCTTTCCAAATCAAGTTTCTAAATCGCCCTTTCATTGAAAATTCATAAACGCTTTTATTCTTGTTGTATGAATTGTCGTAAAAATGTGTCTCCTTATCCAGCAGAGATGATGCTATACCCACGTGTAATCTATTGCTGTGGATTGTTTCAAACTGATTGAGAAATCGAAATATTCGTTTCGAGGTCTCCATCACTTTCGCCTCATCCGTCATGTCGTAATCGAGGTTCACCCAAGCCGTCACGTCTACATTTTCTTCAGGGATATCAATGTCAGTTTTCTCTGCGTCAGTCCGAAAGGCGTACAAAACATTCGATGTATCTCTTCTTTTGGTAAAGTAGGAAATGTCCTTTCCCTTTTTCAATACCGCACGAGCAACCGATCGTTTTCTAATCAATGGTATGAGACGCGGTGCAGGCGCTAAAGGGCCAAATGCCGAGTCAATATCAAGGTCAAAAACCATGTCGCGCATTAAATGGCAATTACCGATTTTCTTAAACTGAGAAATATATTCAAACGATGGCTCTTCACGGGCAATAAGCGTGGTGTTTTCACCAAGCTCCGACATAAGCTCTTCATGCCCTCGGATGGTATGTGGCAATACCACCAGCTCGTTTGCTATTTGATGTGTCCCTCTAATGAAATCAGCTCCGTGATTGTAATAGTTGACTAAATTGCCTCCCCCACCAAAGAAAACTATTCTTCCGCTCAGGTCTTCATTTCCTCGAATGATATGGTATTTGATGCCATGCTTCTTGAACAAAGTATAGGTAGCGAAAGCAATTAGGGCATCACCACCGTTGCCTGGATTAGGTTTATACCATATCTCCTTTTCTTTGTATTGGTTTAAGAAGCCGTGAATATCAAGCACAATATGTTTGCTTTGAATGATTAAAAGAGTGAGTCAACACTACCAAACAAGCTGCTTCATACGCCAGTTCGCGCAAAATAGAATAACATACATTACACGGTTGATCAGATAACACAATCATATCAGTTCTTTCTGTAAAAACGACTAACAAATGCCGCATATTTATTCAATCGCCTCATTCGAGCAATTTTCCCATTTGGAAATACACGAATTGGATATCCCACAAAATCCCAGTATGCCTTATCGATATAACGGGGAACTACACCCCTGAAACTTCTTCTAAGAGGTTTATTCTCCCAGGGTTTGGGTACACCGAGAGCATGCGGTAAAATTACTTTCCCAGGGATGAATCCCATGGCTTCCTTTCCGACAAAACTCACAGTCTCTTCAGTAGATTCAATGGTGGCATTCAAAGCGTCTTGATCAGTCTTTCCGAAAGGGGCAAAAGGACCCGTATCTTCATCTTTTAATTTGGCACCTTTTAGCGATGAACGATTCAATCCACCTATGGCCTCAGCCATTAGCTCTTGATTGCGCTGCCAATCTTCAACAAAGGATTTACGCGACTTGGTGACTCCTACGAATCCGCCATTAGCGTAATAAGCTTCTTTATACTTTAATTGAACCCCTCGCTGGCCATAAAACTCACGCCAAGCCACTCGTCTCGGGTGAAATTCTGCTATTGGAGAATTCACATCTTCACAAACAGCTACACCTGACATCAACCATTTTGTGATATTGTTCCAAAACTGAAGAAGAACTATGTCCGGATCAATGTAAACCATTGCATCCGCATCAGATGCAACAGTACTCCAAAGCTTGAGCATGAAGTCAGGCTTGAAATTGGTAAAGTGATAGTCGGTATCAAGTAAAATCAAATGAAGGTGCACATTCTCGGCAACATTCATGGAAGCCATTGTACCCAGCTCTGGAACTTCAGTATGGGTAGATGCCTCGAACCAACTTGGCATTTCTCCACGATAACCTGCATAGACCTGGCCTTCAAACCCTTTTGCCACAAGAGAATTAGCCAAACCAACTGCTCCGTAATGATAACTTCGTTCAAACAACGTACAGATCGATACGTTCATTTTAATAATTCTGGTTTTGGTTAGAAATCAGCTTATTCTGATTTCAAATGTTGCGATTTAAATCTGCTTATTTCAAATAAAAAGTAGCCTAAATTCAACACGACTTGTGTGAATACAACGAAAATGTTGAATTTGAGCACTCCTTCCAGTGTTGATACATCCATTAATAGTGCTCCTACAATAATCGAAGCTATGCTGATTGGAATGGAGACAGCTGGGTGAATGGCCCAATTTCGATGTGTTGTCATTTTGAAAACGGCACCGCTGACCATACCTGTGCAACTTCCAATTATGCTGAGGAGCAAGGCATAATTCAGATTCGCATATTGGTTGCCTAGGATCCATAAAATTTGATCGCTAAACATCCATACTCCAGCTATGATCAACGAGCAAATAATGAGCATAAGACCAATAATTTGGAAAAAGCGCTTCAAAATTTTCGACCGGTCATTTCCCGGCATTCGAGCAAATCGCGGGTAGACCAACGTTCCAAACAAGGTATTGACTACCGTAAGCATAACCGCAATACGGCCAAGAGCTCCTATTTGAGCCACACTTGCAGTATCACCAAAGAACGAAATAAGCCAGATACTGATCTGACCGGAAACACAGAAGTAGATAGCGCCGGGAAGAATCCGCTTTACAATTTTTAAAATATCCCGTCTTACCACGGGGTCTTCTTTCGCCGACCAGTCTACATATCCTTTCGACTTCTTTTTTAGCGAAATATTCAAGTACATCCTGGGAATACCGCTAGCCAAAATGGCAATGAAAGTCCATGGAAAAATGAAAAGGGTGAAAATCATCATCAACCGCCCGAAGTTTTCTTTGATCAGGTTTTTCTGAAGTGGTGTTATATCCTGATGGAGCTTCATGGGGACGGCAAATACGGAACCTGTCAAAGCACCGACAAGTGCGGGAACTAACGACAATACAATGAGTACTGTGGTCCAGTTTGACGCGCCGTGATGGTGTAATTGATAGATCAGGATCGGAGCTCCAACTAGAAAGCTTCCTACTAAAAATTTCTTTCTAAGTTCTAATGCAGTATTTAGTACACCGCCCAATTTGTCGCGAACTTTCCAGACTCTCCCACCCTGAGCCATCACTCCCGATCCTATCCCTCCATCAGCTAGAATAGTCATAACCCCGAGCATGGTATTTGCGAGGGTATAAAGGGCGTATTCTTCGGTAGGAAGTAGGCGTACTACTAGTATCCCGCTCAGTAACCCTATAGCTTGAATCAAGAACTGCGTTCCACCAGTTATTCCCGTCAGCTTTGCCCATTCTATGAGCTTCGTATAGCCGGGAATCCCCTGAGCAAAAGCAAAAAAACGAAATCTTGAATCCGGCATATCAGGGCCAAGTTAAACCTTAGTAACCGTAGGTGTACGAGCCTGTATTTGACTTTTTTGCGTCGTTTAATACGATCAGTGTATTAGTAAGCTTTTGATTAGAATAGATATCCTCAACTATCTGCAATTGATCTTTGTCAGTATAATTATAGCGCACTATGTAGATTGAAGTATCTGCAAACTCTTTGAGACTAAGTGCATCAGCAACCTTTCCAACAGGAGCGGTATCTATAATAATGAAGTCATAGATCTTTTTCATCTTCTCGAACAACTCAGCAACTTTTGAGTTGAGCATGATCTCGGCTGGGTTTGGTGGAAGTGTACCAGCTGAAATAATGTCCAAATTCTCATGTGCTCCTGACTTCGAAATAATGCCCTCAACATTGGGTACATCACCAACCAAATAGTCAGTAAGACCTTCTTTCTTTTCAATATTCAGACTTGCCATCAGTTTCGGACGACGCAAATCAAACTCCAGAATCAATACTTTTTTGCCAGTTCCTGCTATGCTTGCTCCGATATTAATACAAAAGAAACTCTTCCCTTCACCACTCATACTTGATGTAACCAGCAAGGAATCAATAGACTTTCCTCCAGCCGAGAAATGAAGGTTTGTTCGCAGAAGTCTGAACATCTCCGAAATCGGCGTTTTTGTGTTCTGGCCAGCTACAACAGTGCTTCCCGACTTATCGTGACATATTTCACCCAATATAGGAGTACGAGTTGCTTTTTCAACTTCGCGCTTCGATTCAACCTTGTTGGTAAGAAGATTCCGCAGGTATATTCCGAGAAAAGGGATAAAGAGCCCAACAATAAGGCTGTAGGCAAGAATATTAGTCTTGACAGGAGAAACAGGGCCTTTTGCTAATGGTGGATCAATAACCCGTGTATTCGAAACTGCTGCTGCCAGAGAAAGAGCAGACTCTTCTTTCTTTTGAAGCAAGTACAAGTAAATGGCCTTTTTAATCTCCTGCTCTCTCGTGATTTCTAAGAGCTGGCGCTCCATAGTTGGCACTTGCTGAAGTTGATCTCCTACTATTCCCGACTTGGCAAGAAGGTTTCGACGCGTTATTCGGAGTCCATTCTTGATGTTGTTCAAATTCTCAATGATGTTCTCGCGAATATTAGCCAACTGATCGTTAATGTTGAGAATCGATGGGTTATTTGGTCGCGAGCCTGTTTGAATTCTCCGCTCACGTTCCAGCTGGAGATCATTATACCTGGAAATGAGAGCACTCAGAGTCAGATCGTTAATCGAAAGGGTGGTTGGAACGAGGTCGAACTCATTGCCCTTTTGAGCTTTTACATAATTCTCAATTTCGTTTAGAACGGCTAACTGAATATCGATTTCTTCAACTTCTTTCCTATTCTCAATTTTTTGAGCTAAAACCGCTTGCGCCTGAGAAGATACGTCGGCCAACTCCTTTTCTTGCATGTACTCTTCCACGTTCGACTCTACGTCAGTAAGCTCCTGCATCAGATACGTCAGGCGATCTTCAATAAAATCAACTGTCTTGGAAGCAATCTGGTTTTTATCGTTTATGGCTTCTCGATCATAGACTTCCATCAGTTTTACCAGAATATCCTTAGCCTTGGCTGGAACCGGGTCGGTCAAACTGATCAAAAGGACGCTGGCTTGCGAATTGACCGGCCTAACACTAAGGCTGTTCGAATAACTCTTTGCCACCCCAAAAGCGTCGTGAAACTTGACTACCAATGGCTTATTACTTTCTGAAAAAGTAAACCCCTCCTTCGAGACAATCGTGAAGGTTCCAAATGGCATAACCACTTCTTTTCCAAATTCATGGGAAGTCCATTTATCGCCAATTTGAATATCAAACTTATTGTCATTCTTGAAGTGAAGTTTGAGCGTTTTCCCAAACCATGCCGGGGTAAGTTCATCCATGATAATCTGAACCCCTACATCTTCACCATAAATCTCTACATCCCGAATCTGACCTTCAATAACATACGTAATATCTAATCGAAGTTCTGTTATGACTTTCGTCATCAGACTCCACGACTTTAGCACTAAAATTTCGTTGTCGATACTTTTCGATGCATTGAGAAGCTCGATATCACTAAATGCCGAACTTTCACTTAGCCCTCCCCCTTTCTCATCCTTAAAGAGAAGAGTTGTGCTCGCTGAGTATTGGGGTGTAGCGTATCGCAAATAGATTACTGCAATACCCACTGAAACAATAGCACCAATTAAAAACCAGTACCAGAATTTAAGGTACTTTCTCAAAAGTCCTTTTATCTCTTTTTGCTCTAATTTTTGTTCGAACATAGGGGAATGTTAAGCGGGCTATCTGTTACTCAGCGTTAAACCAAGGGTTACTATGGTGAGAGCAGTTAAGGTAATAGACAAGATGAATTGAACATTCTGACGCTGCAAACTAGCTTGGGCAGCTTTGTACTTGTCAGCTTCCACATATACAATATCGTTTTGCTGAAGGTAGTAGTTTGGTGAGTTTAAAAGGTCTTTGTCATTTAGATTCACCCGAATCAAACTTCTATCCCCATCTTTCTCTCGAATGATGAGTACATTTTCTCTTTTCCCGATGGCACTCATATCACCAGCCAAACTGATAGCTTCCAACACATTTATCTTCTCGGTCTCAATGGTGTACACCGATGGGTTCTTCACTTCTCCAAGTATGGTCACCTTGAAGTTTAAGAATCGAATATTGACTGTAGGGTTTTCCACATAATCTCGATTGATAATGCTTTGGATTGTATCTGTCGCTTGAGCCTTGGTGAGTCCTCCTAAGTGAATTTTTCCGATTACGGGGAAATTGATGTTTCCTTCATCATCTACCAGATAGCCTTCTATTGTTGTGCCAGGCTGCCCCCTGTCGGCCACGTCACTTCCCAGAGTTCCAAGCACACCTTGATTAAACAACATATTCGACTCTACACTCAAACTGGTAACGGTGATGCTCAGAAGATCGTCAGGCTGAATAGTGGGCACTACCGTATTTGTTATCTCCTTAGGCGAATTGAGATCTTCATCTTCAAGATCGCTGAAGTAAACCAAATCTCTCTTTCCACCGCAGCCGATAAGAACGAGAGCAAATAAGACGATTGTTAGTCTGGTCATTTAAGGGTTAAATTATTTAATATCACAGGATAAATCCCTGAGCAAATATATAATTCTCGAACACCCCAATGGGCATAAACTTGAAAGGGGAGCTCAGAATTTTGCAGACCTTAACAAGGCCCTTGTAACAAGTAACATACGAGATGTCTCTATTATTGTTACGACTCCTTTATTCACAAAATCAATTGTTTTAATTTGGCCTAATGAAATGGACATCACATGTGCTATTGCTATCGGCGGGATTACTTCTCAGCTCAAAAACCTTTGGGCAAAACACTGAGTTGATTGTCCAGCTTTCAGAAAGCTTAACCGAAGCTTCTGGTCTGATCAATATAGAAGGTCAATTTGTTTCGCACAATGATTCAGGTGATGGTCCATACCTTTATGAGGTGGATACAATAACAGGCGCATTCTCGAGAAAGGTGGTTTTAGAGAATGCTGTCCAAACAGATTGGGAAAGCATCTGCCGAGATGAAACTAACATCTATATTGGCGATTTTGGGAATAATGCAGGGAGCCGTCAGGACTTGAGAATATACAAGCTTGAAATCGACACTTATCTAAATGCAACCAACGATACCGTTCAAGCAGAGACAATAGAATTCTCCTATGCCGATCAGACCAGCTACGAACCAAATCCCTGGCAGACCAACTTTGATGCTGAAGCCTTTTTGGCGGTAAACGATAGTTTGTATTTGTTTTCCAAAAATTGGGGAAACCTCTGGACAAAAATATATGCCATTCCAAACTCAGCAGGAAACCACACAGCCTTTTTACGAGATAGCATTAACGTAGAAGGTTTAATCACCGATGCAACTATCATCCCAGATACAGACAACATTATTCTCCTGGGCTATTCGGCTGCGCTTGCGCCATTCATTTTTACTATTCAAAATGCTGCACTGCCGTTTTTATCGAGTGGTGATCTGGCCAAGACTGCTATCGATGTGCCTAGCGGCATGAGCGGTCAATGGGAAGGCTTGGAGTCGGTAGAAAATCAAACTTTTTTCACTGGTGAAGAAAACTTTCTTGGAAGTGCCGGTTTTTGTCGGTGGAGTGATGGGCAAATTCTCAGTTCAAAAACGACTTTTGAAACACCATATTTACAACTTCCGAGCCCTAATCCGGCTACCGATCAGGCTGTAATTGATATTCCCGATGGTGGTTGGTATGAAGTTTTCGATTCGTCGGGAAGGTTTATCATCAAATCGACCACTAAAACTTTAGACACTTCCGACTTAAATCGGGGCACCTTTATTATCAAGCGTTTCGGACCTGACAGAACTCTTTTAGACCAAGTAAAATTGGTAATTCCGTAGTACTTTTTTGAGAGCCAAAGAGATATCAACAAGTCACAGCCTAAAAAAAGGTCAAGAATATACTTTCAATTGGGTATTCAAATTCATCTTTTACTACCTTTGTCCTAGAATTAACATTACATTTATGTACAACGGAACAGTAAAATTCTTCAATGAGTCTAAAGGATTTGGATTTATTGTAGAAGATGAAACGAAGAACGAAGTCTTCGTACACGTAAGCGGTCTTGTCGACGAAATCAAAGAAAACGACAAAGTAACTTACAACGTTAAAGAAGGTAAGAAAGGACTTAATGCTATCGACGTAAAGGTCGTATAATTTATTTCATCAAACTTTTTTTGAGCCTCGGAGTAATTCGGGGCTTTTTTGTTTTCAGGATTCCCGGAATTGTATCCAATTTGAACGCTGAAATCAAGAATATTCAGTAGTTTCGGGCCTTTCGGAAAAATTTAAAACCAACTTATGAAGTTTCTATCTAGACTCCTTGTTCTGAGTCTTTTACTCATTTCATTTTCCTGTCAGGAAAAATCAGAAGAAGTATCTACATCAAAGTACAATTACGAGACTGTAGATGGTGATCCGCTCAATGCAAAGATTTATACCCTAAGTAATGGGCTGAAGGTCTTTATGTCGGTAAATAAAGATGAACCAAGAGTTGTGACGCAAATTGCTGTTCGCACTGGTTCTAAGCAAGACCCAGCCGATGCCACAGGGCTTGCTCACTACCTGGAGCACATGCTCTTTAAGGGTACTTCAAAATTTGGAACAAAGGACTGGGAAGCTGAGAAAGTCATGCTTCAGGAAATCAGTGATCTCTACGAGCTTCACCGAAACACGACCGATCCAGAAGAAAGAAAAGCCATTTATCAAAAGATTGACAGTGTATCTGGCGAAGCAGCTAAAGTGGCTATTGCCAATGAATACGACAAAATGGTTGGTTCTTTGGGTGCACAAGGAACAAACGCCTACACTTGGTATGAGCAAACGGTTTATATCAATGACATTCCCGCTAACGAATTGGAAAAGTGGGCGATGATCGAATCAGAGCGTTTCAAAGAACTGGTACTTCGATTGTTTCACACTGAGTTGGAAGCGGTATATGAAGAGTTCAATAGAACCCTGGACAGCGATTACCGTCGTGCTTACTACGCTATGATGAGCAATCTTTTTAAGAATCACTCTTATGGTACTCAAACGACTATTGGAACAAGTGAGCACTTGAAGAATCCTTCAATGGAAAAGATTCACGCTTACTTTCAAGAGCGCTACAAGCCAAACAACATGGCGATTGTGCTTTCTGGAGACATTGATCCAGATGCAACAATAGATGTCATTGAGAAATATTTTGGAGATTACCAGCAAGGAGAACTTACAGAATATAAATACGAAGCTGAAGAGCCTATCGCAGAGCATATCACTGTAGATGTAACGGGAGTTCAGCCCGAATTTGTAAATATCGGTTTCCGCCTTCCGGGTGCTGGTACTCCTGAAGCAATGAAGCTGAAAGTAATGGATGGAATCTTGTCTAATGGTCAGGCCGGACTTATAGATCTAAATTTGAACCAGCAGCAGAAGGTGCTTCAGGCATACTCTTCACCATCTGTTTTCAAAGATTACTCGGTGTTTACACTTTCTGGAAGTCCTAGAGAAGGTCAGGAGCTCGATGAAGTTGCCAATCTCCTACTCGAACAACTCGATATGGTGAAGAAAGGTGAGTTTGACGATTGGATGGTTGAAGCCGTAGTAAACGACATGAAACTACGCGAGCTTGAAGGACTTGAGTCTAACTGGAGTCGTGCTGGAAAAATGGTAGACGCCTTTGTATACCACCGTGCGTGGAGTGATGTAGTTGGCGATTTTGATGCCATGGCCAAGTTGACAAAGCAAGACATAATGGATTTTGCTAACTCGAACTTTGGTGACAATTACGTTCAGGTAAACAAGCATCTTGGTGCAAACAATGCCGTGAAAGTTGAAAAACCGACTATCACCCCAGTTGACATTGACCGCGAAGCGAAATCGCCTTTCTACGTCGAATGGGATGCAGTTGAGTCAGGAAGACTAAACCCTGTATTCATCGATTACGAAAATGCGATTGACAATAGCACATTCGGAAATGATGTTGAGTTTAGCACAATACACAACGATCTAAACGAATTGTTCAGTCTCTATTACATTTTGGACATGGGGTCTGACAATGATCTTGAAATGGCGCTTGCAGTAGAATACCTTCCTTTCTTAGGTACGGAAAACATGACTGCCCAAGAACTCCAAAAGGAGTTATTCAAACTTGGACTCAGTTTTGACGTTTTCAGTTCAAGAGAACGTATTTACGTGACGCTTAGTGGTTTATCTAAATCTTTTGATCAAGGAGTTTCGCTCTTTGAAGATGTTTTGGCAAATGCCAAGGCCGACCCACAGGCATACCAAGATATGGTAGCTGGTAAACTTAAAGAGCGTCAAGACGCCATGAAGAGCAAAGGTCAAATCCTTCAGCGAGCAATGGCTCAATACGCGCAGTACGGAGAAAATACGCCATTGAAACACATCCTTACAGCTGACCAATTGTCTCAAATCGATCCGGAAGTTCTTACTTCAAAGCTGAAAGATTTGACTTCATACCGTCACCGCATGTTCTACTACGGTCCTGAAAGCGCTGACAAGGTGAAGGAAGTAATTGGAAAGTATCACAAGCTTCCCGAAACGTTCCTCGAATATCCAGAAGCTGTTGAGTTTCCTGAGCTAGAGATGAACGAGAATAAAGTATACTTCGCAGATTACGACATGGTGCAAGGCGAAATGCTCATGGTTTCAAAAGGCCCTAAGTTTGATGAGAGCCTTGTTCCTGAAGCGAGCCTTTTCAACCAGTATTTTGGAAGCGGCTTGTCTTCTATTGTGTTCCAAGAAATCAGAGAGTCTAAGGCACTTGCCTACTCTGCTTACAGTGGTGTATCGATTCCGCGCGATGCAGATGATTCGCACTACATTAGAGCCTACATTGGTGCTCAAGTCGATAAACTTCCTGAAGCAACTGATGCTATGTTGGCACTGATGAACGACATCCCGAGATCTGATATCCAGTTTGAGTCAGCCCGTGATGCGGCCATGAAGAAAATCGAAACGAATCGCACAACGCGTGAGAATATCTTCTGGAGCTATCAAACAGCTCGAGAACGTGGATTGGACCATGACATGAATAAAGTCATATACGATTCTCTAAAAACGATGACCTTTGATGATGTAGAAGGCTTCTTTAACGAAAACGTAAAAGGCAAAAACTACACCTACTGCGTGATCGCAAATGAAGAAATGGTTGACAAGGAAGTTCTCGAAAACCTGGGTACGCTAGAAGTGCTGAGTTTGGAAGAGCTTTTCGGATATCCAGAATCGAAAGAAGAAACATTTAGAAATTAGCGGAATATCCCTTTTTAAAAAGAAAGCCTTCCGCCTTTGGTGGAAGGCTTTTTTATTTCGCGAGTAATTGAATCCGGTGGATTTAAAAGAACACTATAGAATAAATACGCAGATCGCTATTCCGGTGATGATCAGCCAACTCGGGCACATTTTTGTAGGGGTGGCTGATAGCATCATGGTTGGGCAGTTGGGTACCAAACCCCTGGCGGCTGTTGCTCTAGGGAACAGCATTTTTGCCATGATCATGGTATTCGGGATCGGTCTAACCAATGGTTTGACCCCTTTGGTAGCACGGTCTGACGGGAAGAGACAAACCCATGTCCCGGGAGTTCTCTTGCGTCATAGTTTCTGGCTCAATCTCGTCAGTGCTGTCAGCTTGGTAGCGGTGATTTTGAGCATTATTCCTTTCACCAAGTATATGGGACAAGATCTCGAAGTACTCAAGCTCGCTATCCCCTACTTGATCATCATCGGCGTATCGTTGATACCCATGATGTTGTTTATGACTTTCAAGCAGTTTGCCGAAGGTCTATCCGACACAAAGACGGCCATGATCCTAACCTTGTGTGTGAACGTCATTAACATTCTTCTCAACTATGCCCTGATCTACGGGAAAATGGGTTTTCCAGAGCTCGGGATGGCTGGTGCCGGCTGGGCAACGCTGATTGCCAGAATCATTATGATGGTGCTTATGTGGCTTTATATTACCCGTCACAAGCGATTTGAGAAGTATGAGCTTGGACTTCGCGTAAGACACTACCGCCAAAAGATCTTACGCCGACTCCTGCAAGTAGGTGTGCCAACGGGGCTTCAATACATCTTTGAAGTGAGCGCGTTTAGCCTCGCCGCCATATTCGCTGGCGCCATAAATGCTGTGGCCCTGGCTGCACATCAAATAGCAATAAATATTGCAAGTGTGAGCTATATGGCGGTCACAGGTCTTGGAGCTGCTGCCACTGTAAGAGTGGGCAATCAGGCTGGGAAAAATGATATCCCGAATTTGAAGACTGCCTCTCAAACTATTCTGTATATGGCGCTTGCCTGGATGGGGTTCAGTGGACTCGTTATCTTCTTCTTCCGCAATCAATTGGCTGGTTTCTACACAGACGACCCTGCTGTACTTGAGCTGGCAGCTAAAATGCTGATCGTAGTCGTGGTTTTCCAACTTTCTGACGGATTACAGAATGTGGCTCTTGGTGCACTTCGCGGATTGACGGATGTGAAGGTGCCTACGTTTATCACCTTTGCTGCATACTGGATGCTCACCCTTCCACTCGCATTTCTAGCTTCACGTGCTCCAGAATGGGGAGCGATGGGAATTTGGTATGCCCTCGCTTTTGGACTAACCATCTCATCACTCCTTTTATGGACTCGTTTCCAACGTAGGATAAATATCCTGTCAAAAAAATAGGACATTTTGTTACCTTTTCTTGAATTGGTGCACTATTGCATATAAACGAGCTAGACTGGAACCTATAAGGTGGTTGTAGATGAGCAAAAATTGGTTGCTGATTGCCTTAAGGGCAAACGCACCGCTCAAAAGGGTCTGTACGATAAGTACAAAGGACTCATGTTTGCGGTATGCCTGAGGTACGCCCAGTCACGGCCTGAAGCTGAAGATATGCTCCAAGAAGGTTTTATAAAAGTGTTTAGGGATCTACCTTCTTACAAACCTACTGGGCCTTTGGGCGGGTGGATACGGACAGTGATTGTTCATACGGCACTAGAACAGGTCAGAAAAAAGAGAATAAAGACTCAATCTAGCTATGACAATATCGTACCGCTGACCGGGCACCCGAAGGACACGCCACTTGAAGATTTGTCAGCTAAGGAATTAATTCAATACATCAGTGCTCTGCCTGAAGAATACAGGCTTGTTTTTAATCTCTATGCCATTGAGGGCTACAGTCATGCTGAGATCGGTGAAATGCTAGAAATTTCTGTTGCTAATTCGAAGGTGAGATTGAGCAGAGCGAGATCGGCCTTGAAGAGAACGGTCGAAGCAAACTATTCATACAGATCGAAATGAAAGAGGAGGAAGAAATAGATAGTGTTGTTCGATCAAAGTTGATCGATTACGAAGAGCTACCGAGTTCGGCGGTATGGGATGGCATTAATTCCAACCTCAACAGCGGTCGCAAACGTTTTCCATTTTTTATGTGGCTGATCGCTGGTGTGGTTTTGGGCGGTATTGCTGTAAGTCTGTTTTATGAACTGCATGAGCAACCTACTTACAATCCTAGACAAAACTCTTTCTCATCACCAGATTTCTCAGAGAATGATGAAGAAACGACAAAAGAATCAGTCATTGCTGAACCTGAGTCTGTTCTATCTGAAGTTTCTGCTCGTTCTGCAAGCCCTGTTCAACCAGTAACCCCAGTAGAACCAATTGCTTTGGATGTGAGTTCTCAGGCCATGGCTGAATCGAGTAACATGACTCGTAAATCCAAAGCTGAAGATTCAAGTATTGAGAATTTGAGAATGTCAAACCCAGCTGAAAGTGAATCGAATTTGTCAACCCACTATCAATCTCAAGATGAATCAAAAAGCGTATTTGAACTAGATGGACTACAGGGCATCCACTCCATCGGTTTGCGTGAGTTTGAGTTGGACTTTTCGAGTGAACTTTGGGATTCAAACACCCAGGACCTACCCCTATTGAAGCGAGGTATTTGGTATGTTGGAGCCTTTTATAGCTACGACATGAACAATAGAAATTCAGAAGCCAAAGGTACATTACCAGCCTACAGAGATAGCTTGACGATAACTGAAGAAAATGCCAATCACCACGGCGGTGGATTGTTCCTATCTCACCGCACAAACTCTGGTTGGCGATTTACGACATCTATCTCATACGGGAAATGGTGTCAATCTACAGCCTACAATTTAAAAATTTACAATCAATACGAAACGACTGGAAACCCAATCGAAACGATTGAAACAGGAGTAATTACTTCAACTGGTAATGGGAACATTTTCGTCGACTATGAAGACCTTCCTTTCCTTCCATCCACATCCCTTTCACCCGATGTGTATAGTTTGTCTTACAGGGTTGAAGAATGTTATTCACGATTGAGCATCCCTCTTGAAATAGGATACGAGCTAAATTTTGGAAGATTTAATCTCGTTCCGGAAATATCGGCAGGCTACGCATACTTCTTCAACTATCAGAGATCTGAAACGGCTAGCGCTGAGCTTCCATCGTTGCGGTTTGAGAAAACCAGCGACTTCAATCAAAACACTTTGTACTGGGGCTTTGGCGGTCAGATAGAATATTCGCTTACAGACAGGTGGTCTATTGGCATTGGCTATGTCAACAAACAGTGGATTACACCCCTTTTTGAAAACGACAGTTTTGAAACATCACCGCGGATTCAGAGCGCCCAGGCTCAATTCCTTTATCGTTTGTAACCAAATGGTTCATAGCTGCACTAATACAGTTGAACATTTAAACATAAACGAAATGAAATCAGCAATCCCATTCCTATTCATCGGACTTCTAATCACGTCTTGTTCGGAAGACGATGATAGTACGAAGCCATCAAACCCAGACACCCCTGCAGCTGCAGTAGACCTAGCAGAGCTTGAACACGGACAAAAGTCAAGTTTTATCAAGTACAAATCTACATGTGGCTTAGCAGATTCTTTCGAGTTTACTGGTGACACACTCATTGTTGAAGTCAAAGAAGACAATGGCGCCTTGATGTTTCACGAATCATATACGGATGGCTCATCAAACCTGTCAGGTATGGAGCCTACAACCCACCAGGTAGTTCAGAAAGATGGATACATCTTAATTCCAGAGCGCTTTAACTCTCAACTATTCTTCTTTTATGGTAATGATACCATCTTCACACATTCACCCCACGATGTAGAGTTGAGCCAAGGATTGTGCTTTGTACAACACGAGAATGGAGAGCCATTTATCGGAGAAGAAATTGGACGCATCACCAGCTTCAATATTGGGGAAGTTTCGGTTGGTGAAAATAAAATCGTGTCTTGTGTCCCGCCCATTCTAGACTTGAACGCATATCTCATCTACAACGAAAACAGACTGGTAGTAAGTCATACCATCAACGACAACTTACTCCAACTCCAAATGGACGGATTTAGACTGATCGAAAACTAGTCAACTAAGGATTTTCGGGAAGTGGTCTACTCGGTACTAGCACTTTGTAGATCTCTTCCTGAATATTGGTTCGGATATCCATTTTAGCCAGACGATTGTTCTCAGCGCTTGGGTATACCCGATTTGATAAGAATACGTAAATAATATCTTCACTGGGGTCTGCCCAAGCGATTGTACCAGTGAAACCTGAATGGCCGAAAGAATCGAAAGAAACGCATTTGCAAGTCGGCCCGGGACCATCGGGTATTACCGGTTTATCGAAGCCAGCTCCTCTTCTATTTTCGTCAAGCTCATCTTCGCAGTACTGACATTTTGTGTATTCAGCCACCGTTGACGGATCAAGGATTTTTACGCCTCCGTATGTTCCATTATTCAGAAACATCTGCATGATAGCCGCAATGTCATAGGCATTTGAAAATACACCTGCGTGTCCACCAACGCCACCTTGCATAGCAGCACCGGGATCATGAGTGTAGCCAATGAGTAGTTGGTTGCGGAAGTACTGATCGTACTCTGTGGGCACAATTTCATCAGCGTCGATGCGCTCCAAAGGCAAGTAACCAATACGCTGCAGTCCCATCGGACGGTAGATGAATTGGTAGGCAAAGGAGTCTACTCGCATACCCGACTGCCTTTTTATAATCTCTCTCATGAAGTAGTACCCGAGATCGCTGTATTTGTATTCACCTTTCTTGTTTAGCGGTGTTGCCAAAATCTTAGTGAGCAGTGAATCGCTGTACCTGTTGTCGATATACAAATCCTTAGCTACTTCAACACTATAGACATCAGAGTTCACATCACTGTAAAGGATGGAGTCTGGTACACCGTCATCTACAGTCTCGATGTAGAATGGAATCCAAGGTTTTAGACCAGCAACATGGGCAAGCATTTGTCTCGATGTCAAGTTGGCATAAGGACTACTCTTTTCAATCTCTGGAAAGTAAGTCTTCATCGGCTCATCGAGCGAAAACTTACCCATGTCCTGAAGCTTCATTAAGCTCACGGTAGTTGCGACAACTTTTGTGATCGATGCAATGTCGTAAACGTCAGTTCGCTTTACAGGGTCTTTCTTTTCGTAAGTGTGATAGCCAAATGTCTTGTCGTAGATAACTCTCCCTCCTTGTGCTACCAAAACTTGCGCACCAGGATAGGCCTTTTTCGCAAGTCCGAGCTCAGCTATACTGTCAACTTTTTGAAAAGAGTCTCCATAATATTTGAGTACAGGGTCCGCCGCGGTCTGAAGTCGCTGATTTGCTTCAATTTTAAGACCTGTTTGTGCAGGAAATAAATCGCCAATTCTAACTGGAAGCTTCCCATTCACATCATTTACTCCTACCAATGCATCGGCTGCAGCTCTGTGCATGATGGGGTCATCCTGATATCCAATCAAAATGGCTTTAAATGCTTCTGGTTGACTTAAATTTTCAAGTGCATAGGGATTACCCATATGCACCAGTATGGTTGTTGATTGTGAACCAATTGCCTCCGCTAAGCTTATGGCGCTTTTTGACAGCCCAAAATTCTTGTTAGGTCTATTATTCGTCCCACTAATGTGAACAATGACCGTATCGAAATTGGCTAGTTTTTTGACCCAAGACTCCTTGTCTGCTGATGAGAGATTGGCAGGTAATGAAAAGTGATCATTAGGAATGTATCCATTAAGTGCTTTGGCAAAAACTTTACCACCGCCACCAATGGTGATCACTCCCACCTTGGTGCTGTCAGTAAGGTGAATTGGAAGGACAGAATCTTCATTCTTGATCAAAGTCATAGCGGCTTCTGACAAGCGCTTTTTGAGCATGAGAGCTGCTGGTGTATTGATATCTTCAATTATGTGATGCTCTTCCACAAAGCGGTCTTTGTCAAGTCCTAGCCATTCTTTTGCACGGAGGATTTTCAACACACTTTCATCCAAGCGCTTTTCTGAGTAGTCTTTCGACTCGATAGCTTTTGAAATCAGATCAACTGCTTTGCCTACATCTTCCGCAAAAAGCAAGACATCATTACCAGCTTGAGCGGCCATCAGATCGACTTGACCAGGCTCATAAAAACTGGCCACACCCTTCATATTCAATGCATCAGTAAAGATTAATCCCTGGAAGCCGTATTGATCTTTGAGCAGGTCTGTTACGATTTCAGGTGATAGGGTGCTCGCTCTATTGTTGGCACTATCAAGCGCGGGTACAGACAGATGGGCGACCATGACTGATGAGAGACCCTCGTCAATCAATTTTCGAAAGGGATAAAGCTCAACATTCGCTAACCGATCAGCATCGTGCTTGATCACGGGCAAGTTGTGATGCGAATCTGTTTCAGTATCTCCATGTCCCGGAAAATGCTTGGCATTTGCCATGGTTCCAGCCGCTTCCAAGCCCTTCATGTAAGCGTCACCTTTTCGAGTGACCCAAAGTTTATTCTCACCAAATGAGCGGCTATTGATTACAGGGTTTTTCGGATTATTGTTGACATCCACTACAGGAGCAAAATTGATGTGCACTCCGACTCGTCGGCACTGTCTTCCAATCTCCATCCCCATCCGATAAATGAGCGTATCATTCTGTACTGCCCCGAGAGTGAGCTGTCGAGGAAATTTAATCGTGCTATCCAAGCGCATCCCGAGTCCCCATTCGGCGTCCATTCCTACCCAAAGTGGATACTTGGCTTTCTTTTGAAGGGCGTTGTACATTTTCACTTCGCGCTGCGGTCCCCCCTGAAAGAAAATTACCCCACCGATGTGGTAGTCTTCTACCAATTTGGACAACTCCGTTTCGTGATCCTGATCTCTATTGCTGTATGCCGCCACCATGAATAGCTGACCTATTTTTTCTTCAAGCGTCATCTGCGAAAGAACAGAGTCAGCCCAGTTCGATTCAGATTGGAGAAAAAGTGGTGCCTTTATGTCACCTTGAGCTTGTACCACTATGGATATCAAACTGACAAAAGCGACAGAAAGAAAGGATTTCATGTTCATGGAGCGATATTTGTTAACGAAATTACAATCCACCTAAGGGCATAACGTAAAAGTCTGCGCTATTTATTCACATGTCGGTGTATTTTTTAGTGCGATCTTTACGTTTTGCTGGTACGTGGGAAAATGAATAAAGTTTAAACCAGAGAATATGAGAGCGCCGAGAATTCCTTCCATCTTCAAGCTGAACAATAACTCGCACAAGCAGTTTCAGTATCAACCTAGAACATTCGATGAACAAAAGGAGAGATTGGAGAAGCGTCGTAAAGAAATAGAAAGAGATGTGGAGCTAGAAAATCGGACACGCGGCGACCTGAGGACCGAATCGCGAACGAGAATTTCAGATTCGTGGATAAGACGCGAAACAAGAAGGCAACAACGCAACTCAAGCAGAAGGGTTTTATTAATTTTGGCCGCGTTAGCCATCCTTGTCTATCTCATATTTAGTAATACCGACTTTCTGACCTAATGCCAGATATCATACAGTTACTTCCAGATGCCGTAGCCAACCAAATAGCAGCAGGTGAAGTGGTTCAGCGACCAGCTTCGGCCGTGAAGGAAATGTTAGAAAACGCCATAGACGCAGGGTCTACCGAGATCAAGCTGATCGTAAAAGACGCTGGAAAAACGCTAATCCAGGTGATCGATAATGGGTGTGGAATGAGCGAGACCGATGCGCGCATGTGCTTTGAACGACATGCTACATCCAAAATCAGACAGGCTGATGAGCTCTTTCGAATTCGCACCAAAGGATTTCGTGGTGAAGCCATGGCTTCGATCGCCGCGATTGCCCATGTAGATCTCAAAACGCGGCTCCGCGAGAATGAAGTTGGTACGCATATCAGTATTGCCGGGAGCGAAATAGAAAATCAAGTGCCCTGCGGAACTTCAGCAGGAACTTCCATAGCCGTTAAAAATCTGTTTTTCAACACCCCTGCTCGACGAAATTTTCTCAAGTCTGATTCGGTTGAGATGCGCCATATAGTTGAAGAGTTTGAACGAGTGGCTCTAGCCCATCCGGAGATTTCCTTTTCGGCCACGCACAATAATTCTGAGCTTTTCAATGTCAAGAATTCGCCCATGCGGCAGCGGATTGTGAACCTGTTTGGACCGAAATACAACGAGCGCTTGGTTCCGGTGAAGGAGGAAACCGCTATTGTCAAGCTAGATGGTTTTATAGGTAAACCCGAATTTGCCAAGAAGACACGCGGTGAACAGTATCTCTTTGTAAACAACCGCTTTATCAAGAGCACCTACCTCAACCACGCTATCACATCAGCTTATGATGAATTGATTTCGAAAGGATCTCACCCAACATACTTTTTGTATCTACAAGTAGATCCTTCAACCATTGATGTCAATATTCACCCGACTAAAACCGAAGTGAAGTTTTCGGAAGAGCGATCGATCTATGCGATAATTCACTCTGCCGTTAGAAATAGCTTGGGTAAATACAATATTGCTCCGAGCCTGGATTTTGAGCAGGAAGATGTTTTCAATGTGGCGCCGATGCCATCAAACGTAGAAATCGCTCCGCCCGAAACCAAGGATTTCAGCTTCAATCCATTTGAGAGCGAATCTGCTCGCTCAGGCGGTTCAACAAGTTTTCAGTCCGGGAGTAGTCAAAGTCACCGATCACCTTCACCAAAGGGATGGGAAGACCTATACAAAGTAGCTGCTCAGGATGAGAAGCAAGAAGCACTTTTTGATCGTGAAGAAGAAGAGACTTTCTCAACCACCACCTATCAGGAGACCACGCAGCGCCCCGTATTTCAGCTTCTTCAAAAGTACATTTGCACCACCATCAAAAGTGGAATGATCATCATCGATCAGCAACGGGCACATGAGCGCGTCTTATATGAGAAAGCCTTGGACGCCCTCAATAATCAGGGAGCACACAGCCAGCAGGAGTTGTTTCCACAAACCATTGAGTTAAGCGCAGGAGATTGCGCGCTTCTTGAAGACCTGAAGGAAGAGCTGTACTTGCTTGGATTCACCATCGATCAATTTGGACAAGGGTCGATCGTGGTAAATGGTTCGCCTGCCGAAGCTGCGGGTCAATCTCTCCAAGGGCTGATTGAAACTTTCCTTGAGCAATACAAGAATTCGGCGGGAGAGCTCGAAAACCAGCCTCGAGAAAGACTGGCGAGAAGTATGGCGCGTAGCCTTCGAATCAAGTCAGGCAAGTCGCTAGAGAAATCGGAAATGCTCCACCTAATCGATCAGTTGTTTGCTTGCTCACAGCCTTCAAATACCCCTTCCGGAAAGCCCATAATTTTGTCCTTCAACGAAGAATACCTTCAACAAAAATTTAAAGCTTGATGAATCAATTCAGATCAGGAGGAATGTTTGCCAATATGCCGGTGGTAGTTAAAAACCTACTCATCATTAATGGGTTGATGTATTTAGCAACTATCGTATTAGCCCAACAAGGTGTGAGCCTTGGAAGCATACTTGGAGCGTACTATTACGATTCACCTTATTTCGAACCCTGGCAGATCGTTACCCATATGTTTATGCATGGGAGCTTCACCCACCTATTCTTCAACATGTTTGCATTGTGGATGTTCGGTACAGCCATAGAGCGAGTATGGGGTGCTAAGCGCTTTTTGAATTATTATCTGATCACCGGTTTTGGTGCCTTTCTACTACACTACGGTGTAGTGGCTTTTCAGGTACACCAGCTGGTAGCCGAACTTGGCCCAGAAGCGGTGAATACAATAAAAACTCAGGGAATTGATCTTTGGCAGTCGGGGCAAAACTACAAAGGTTCGTTAGGTAAATTAAATGCACTATACAACATCCCAGTTGTCGGAGCTTCGGGCGCTGTTTTTGGACTACTTCTGGCGTTTGGAATGATGTACCCGAATATGAGATTGATCATGCTCTTCTTCCCCATCCCGATCAAAGCCAAATATTTTGTGATGATCTATGGAGCCATCGAATTGTTTTCTGGGATCGCAAACCGACCCGGCGATAATATAGCCCACTTTGCTCACCTCGGAGGAATGCTCTTCGGATATTTGTTAATCAAATATTGGAACAATAACCAAAAGCACTACAGAGAATATTAAGTATGTCATCCATTTTAGACGATATCAAAAGCTTGTATCGCAATGGCGATATCGTGATTCGCTTTCTCTTTATCAATATCGCTGTATTCCTGCTGATGACGCTGGTGGGTATTGCAGGATTTTTCTACAAAACTGATTTTGTTGGATCCGTCCTTCCCTGGCTCTCGGGATCATCTGACTTGCTCACTTTAGCTACCCGCCCATGGACGATTCTCACCTACATGTTTCTCCACGAAGAGATTTGGCACTTGCTCGGAAACATGTTGATTCTGTTTTACGGAGGCCGTCTCTTCACCCAGTTTTTCAGCTCAAAGAAATATGTAGCCGTTTATATCCTTTCCGGACTCAGTGGATTGGCCACCTACTTGTTAGCCTACAATATTTTCCCAGTTTACAGTGGAGCGAGCAGCATCATTTATGGAGCTTCAGCTTCTGTGATTGGCGTGTTGGTGGCCATCGCGACCTATACGCCCAACATGGAAATTAGGCTCCTACTCATTGGGAATGTAAAATTGAAGTATGTCGCGCTTTTCTTTGTAATCGTCGATCTTCTCTTTCTCGATGGCTCCAACTCGGGAGGACATGTTGCTCACCTCGGGGGAGCCTTGTTCGGTTTTCTATGGAGCTCTTCATTGAAAAACGGAAGAGACATCGCAAAACCTTTTTATGGCATAGGCGATTTCGTTGCCAATTTGTTTAAACGGGGTCCCAAAATGAAGGTAGCTTCATCTACAAAAGGATACAAAGCACAGTACTACGATACTGAATCAAAAGAGTCGAAAGTACAACAGCAAACCATTGACAAGATTTTGGAAAAAATCTCTCGAAGTGGATACGACAGCTTGTCGAAAGAAGAAAAGGAACTCCTATTTAAAGCGAGCAAAAAGTAGTGATCAAGTGGCTTAGATCTATCAGCAAGCGGTTGATTATCACATTGAATGTGGTAGCTGTCATCTGCATGCTTCTGGCCTATCTTTCCACTTCTGTCAGTCCGGAATCTGTCCCGGCTTTGGCTTTCTTTGGAATCGCATACAGCGTAGTGCTTCTGATCAATTTGGGCTTCATCGTTTTTTGGCTTCTGGTGAAAAAACCTTGGGCACTGCTTTCACTACTGACTATTTTACTTGGAATTGGCCACTTTAACGCCTTTGTACAAGTTCTTCCAAATTTGCGAGGTGAAACAGATACGCACAAATCCATTAAGGTGTATTCTCAAAATGTCAAGCTATTCAGCTGGTATAATTGGCGAAAAAACATCGAAGAGCGCGATGTGATGATTCGGAATATCCAAACCGTAGAAGCCGATATCTATTGCTTTCAAGAGTACTTCCACCATACCGGCCCGGGGGTATTCGAAACGAGCAATTTGCTCAAACGAAAGCTCGATGCATCGAACGTTCATGAAGAGTTTACCGTATCGCTTTACCGAGAGCAGCATTACGGTATTGCCACGTTCAGCAAGTACCCAATCATAAATCAGGGCCGAATAAACTTTGATCAGGAACGTAGCAACGTCTGCATTTATTCTGACATCGTAGCTTTTGGAGATACCATCAGAGTTTATAACGCCCACGTAGCATCGATTCGCTTCTCTTCTGACGATTATAAATTTGTAGATGAGCTTCAAAAAAATGAATCCAAAAAGCCGGAATTCAAAGAAGGAATACCGATCATTCGTCGCTTAACTTCTGCCTTTAGGAAGCGAGAGGCTCAAGTAAATGCCATTCGTAATCATATAGAAAAGAGTCCATACCCAGTAATATTGTGTGGTGACTTTAACGACACTCCGGTCTCATACTCCTACAACACCATTTCAGAAATTTTAGTTGATTCGTTTCGCGAGAGTGGCTGGGGAGTTGGAAGCACTTACATTGGTAAATTTCCATCTTTCAGGATAGACTACATCTTTCATGCCCCAAGATTTACTGGCTATGATTATGAGCGGCTCGACGAAGAAATATCAGACCACCACGGCATATCCACCAAGTTAAGTTGGGACTAAAGCTTCATCTTGACTCTTCTGAGATCAAGAACATTCATCGGGTTCTTGTCTAAGCCCTTGACATCTTTCGAGACAAAACGCATCACCTGATCGTAGTATAGGGGAATGATCGGTGCCTGACTCATCATCATACTATCCATATGGTAGTAGAGATTGCTTCGCTCCTTTGGATCGGTTTTGGTCAAGGCCAAAGTATAGAGCGAGTCAAAGCGTGCATCGGAAAAGTGCGAGTAGTTTGGCCCTTTTGGAGAAGCATAAGGACTATAGAAAAGGGCCATAAAGTTTTCGTCATCTGGATAATCTGCAAGCCAAGACTTTCGAAAAAAGGGCAATTCTCCACGAGCGGCCAATTCTCTATGAACAGAAGCCGGAAGAACGTCCACCTTCACGTCTATTCCAAACTGCGACATCTGGTGTTGGGCATATTCGCAAAGATCAACGTAGTCAGAAGTGGTGCTCAGGGTTATGGTCGGAAGTCCTTCACCATTTGGGTAACCCGCTCTTTCCAACAAAGCCCTTACGGAATCTGGATTGTAGTTGAATCCGTTTGGATAATATCCCGGCATACCCTTTGGGATAAAGCCGCCATTGGCCGGTTGGTAGACGTTGTTTCTCAAATATCTAACCATCGACTTTCTATCAATCGCATAATTGAGCGCCTTTCGCAATCTGGCGTCAAGCCATACATAATCGTCGGGTTGGTTTGCGTCGACCATCAAACCGAGGTAATCCGTTTTTAAAAATGGGTGGCTCTCCAGGTAAATCTGATCGGAATAAATTGGGTTGAGCTTTCCGTTTGGCGTCAAGAGTTCATCGCTGTAGCTAGTATGCAAGCCCGACATAAAATCGAAGTTTCCTTTCAGGAAATCGAGATATGCGGCGCCTTTATCAGGAACGAAAGAAACTGAAACCGCATCGAGGTAAGGCAACGGATTTCCTGATTCATCCGACTCAAAATAGTTCGGGTTCTTGAGCAGAACAAGCCGTGTGCCTTCATACCAAAAGTTGAATCTGAAAGGACCTGTTCCTACCGGGTTTTGGCGAAAATCATCGCCATATTTCTCTATCGCTTCTTTTGGAATTACGGAGCAATACTTCATTCCAAGCAGTCCTAAGAAAGGGGGAAAAGGTTTAGCCAAACGAACTACTAAAGTAGTGTCATCAACTACTTCAAAAGGCCTTTCTGGATCAAGTGCATCAAAGACCCATGTACCCGGACTGGTGAGTTTTGGATCGAGAATACGCGAAAAGCTGTATGCAAAATCAGAAGCGACTACTCTCCTGCCTTTTTCATTCTCAAAGCATGCATTATCATGAAAAAAGATATCATTCCTGAGATAGAATCTATAAGTGGTTCCTGTGCTATCAATAATCCAAGACTTGGCGATAGCTGGTTTGATTTGAAGCTCTTCATCAATCTCTACCAAACCATTGTAGAGCATATTGCAAGCCCAGAGATTTTCCAGATTTCGGCTAAAAGCTGGATCGAGAGATGAAATCCCGGCAGACTCATTGTACCTGAATATCATTTTGTCGCTGTGGTCGTGTTTTCGACCGCAACACATCAAGAGAGCCACCAAAGCAAAACTCCAAAACCATTTACTCATTCGGCGTCTCTTTACTGGATGCTTCAATACACAATCTGAGTTCTTTCACCCCAAATTCACGGGCTTTGTGCACGTCTTTACCCATATGGATGTCAATGCGATTTCTAAATCTTCGATTCATTTTATCGTTTACGACGAATGGATACGTAAAACCTTCTATCCAGACTTGTGTGCCATGAGTTAAACCACTATCAAGCAGGTCGCGAGAGATGGCAATAGATGGAATAGAGTCTACAAGTCTATCGCCCCAAGCTGTGATAGATCCATCGGTACCGGGGCGAGTTTGATAGGCCAAGCTATTGTATGCGGTGACCTTGACCTTCCAACATTTCAATTCTGGTTCCTGCGGTGCCTGCTCACATTGAGCGCACAAAATGGACGTTAATATGATTGTGATGAGACGAATCATGGTCGAAAAATACAATAACCGGACACATTGACCATAATCTTAACGCAATACATGCATCACTTGAATTAACATGATTTAGATAAACTGATGTACGAAAAATGTCCTTTTCAAGTAATTACTTAAAACGCTCATCATGAAAACCTACATCCACAATCGGTCAAAAAGCTTTGGTCATGCATTCAATGGAATTCGCTATTTCATCGCAGAAACACCCAATGCCCGAATCCACGTACTGGTCTCTTTGTTCGCTATTTCACTCGGTATCATCTTCACCATCTCCTTATTAGAGTGGTGTATCCTGATATTCGCCATTGCTCTGGTTTTGGCTATGGAAGCACTAAACTCAGGGCTTGAATCTCTAGCTGATGCATCTGTTCCAGAATATCATCCACTCATAAAAAAGGCCAAAGACCTTGCGGCAAGCGCTGTATTAATCGCTTCACTTGGCGCACTTGCCATCGGTTTTTTCCTCTTCGCGCCATACATCCTCGCCTTTTGATTAGAGAACAAGTCAAGACCATCACAAATTCTCTCCCCTACTTTCTACTTGGTTTGATGGCATGGGCTGTTTTGCTCGCCTTCGGCCGAGTTTATTTATCAAGCTCCAAACTTTATCTCTTTCTCATTTGGAACCTTTTCCTCGCTTGGGTT
The DNA here is from genome assembly GCA_965230375.1 of Cryomorpha sp. Taxonomy (GTDB): domain Bacteria; phylum Bacteroidota; class Bacteroidia; order Flavobacteriales_D; family Cryomorphaceae; genus CBDDKU01. The sequence continues at coordinate 84,270 of CBDDKU010000006.1, read as the reverse complement.
CCATTCTACATGATCAGCTTCATCAGAGCCCGCGAAAAATATGCGCAGCGCAAGACTTTGGTTGCATTGGCTGCAGGTGCTTGGCTCCTGTTCTTCCCAAACACACTTTATATCATCACCGATTTGTTTCATCTCAGACCCCGATCACCTATTCCGCTTTGGTATGATTTGGTGCTCATCTTTTCATTTTTGTGGGCCGGACTCGTGCTCGGAGTCAAAAGTCTTTGGGATCTTGAAAAATTGCTCGAGCAGTGGTTAAACAAAAGACTTGTTCGCTTGCTCTCTGTTTGCTTCTTATTTGCGGCTTCGTATGGAATCTATCTCGGAAGGTTTGAGCGTTGGAATTCTTGGGATATTCTCACTGACCCCCTCTTGCTTTTGGGAAGTGTCTGGTCACATTTCTCCAACCCTTTTGAAAACGCCAGTGTTTGGAAGATGACCTTAATATTCGGGATCATGATCAATGCCTTATTCTTCACTTTCGATCAGATCAAGCGAAACAAGATTTAAAAGGGGTAACCGATCGCGAACACGGGGGCCCAAGCATATTGGAGCACATCGCTTTGCCATACCCACTTCTGGCCATCCACGGCAAAAGGAAAGTAAAGTGCGAGCCCAACATCTGCTCTTAGCACGATGTAGTCACTTTGAAATCTCAAGCCCAGACCGGTAGTGTAGTAGCTATCTGCAGCCAATTTGCCCCACCGTACTTCACCCCAGGGTCTGTTTGGATCTGGCTCAAGTAGCCATATATTTCCCGCATCGATAAAGTAAGCCATGTTGATCTTCCAAACCAAAGGGAATCGGTACTCGAGATTAAACTCAAGTTTGAAATCACCAACTTGATTGACTTCTGCCTGGTCGAATTGAACAAAGCGACCCGGTCCTACTGTTCGGGCTGTGTACGGTCTCAAACTATTCGTTCCACCAATGAAAAACTCCTTGATGTACGGCATCTGCGAACTATTGCCGTAGGGAACACCAATCCCTGTCATATTCCGGAATACAAGCTGAGAGCGGTTGGTGAGATTCCACTTTGCTACGATCTGCGACTTGATGCGAAAAAACTGAGCAAATGAATTCCCGAGAAATGTTTGTTCACCACGTGGATCATCCGTGAAAATGGTATTCAAACCGTTGAGTGAATTACCAGCCAGATCAACTATTCCCTGATAGAAAAAGTCCCACCGCTTTCGCTTGGTGCTCGGTCTATTGTAGTTAATTTCATATGTGGAACCCAGAATAAATTGATCGATCAAACTCTCGCGCAGAGCAGGGTTTTCATCTGTTAATTCATCAAAGCGGTTTGTAGTATTGCGGACATTACTCAGGGTAACATCAATGATGGCAAGTTTGTGCGACCATCTTTCGCTCGACTTCCATGTCCAGCCATAGCTGGAGTTGATAGCTATCAGATCGAAATAATCTGTTCGATGATTGTAGTCGAAATTTAAAGTGAAAAACTCTCTTGGCACATCATAGGTATTCCTGAAAAGGTTAAACGGATGAGCTAGAAATGGAGCTGTGATAGAAGAGCGAATCGAGTATCCTGAAGAAGGTGAAACGCGTTCCTTGAAAATTCCGAATGGAAAGTCGTAGTAGACGTCTCCCGAAATTGTCAAATTCTCGGCGCCGTGAAACACATTGAGCTGCCTGAAAGTAAATCCGAATGCTGGTCCAATGTACCCTGTGTTCTTGTAGTTTCCCCTCACATTGAAGGAGATGTTGGTGGCATCCAGCATGTCGAGAATGAAGTGTGGCTTGAGCAAGGTTGAATCGGAAGAACTCACTCCGTAATGAATCCGAGGATTGGAATAGATACTCAGTGAGTTCAGATTTCTAATCGTGGATTCAGTATTCTTTTTACTGAAATAGTCACCAGGCTGAATTACCAGAAGGCTGTCTACTACCCGCTTTCGGATCCTACCTGTAGGCCAGCGATAAAACTTGTCAGTACTGGCTTTCTGAAATGTTGAGTCAATTGCAATTTTAAATTCTCCAAGGGTTTGCCTTTGATAATGGGAAGATGGTAAATCTGTTGTCAAATCAACATCAAGAATAACCTGCTTCTGACCAAATGTGGTATCGGCTGAAATGAGTAGGTCATTCTTTCCGATAAAATAGTATCCGCTGTTTTGGAGTTGATTCCAGAGAAACTTCTTTTCATCTCGGATTTCATAAAGATTAAACTCAGAACCGGGCTTTAGTTTCGTGAGAGCCGCTCGATCTGCAAATATCTTATTCAAGGTCTCTGAATCCCTGTTAGAATGAAAATTAACCTGGCTGTATTTGTAAGGTTTCGGGACCTGAAAGTAATAATGGACGTAACCTTTATTTCTCTTCTTGTTATAGTTTACAACATAGCTGGACTCCGCACCAAAATGTCCGTAGTTGGCGAGAATCTCCTTACCACGTTTTAATTTGGCTTCTGGGTTAACATGTTCAATGGTATTAGGTGCTTCACCAAAATTGTCCCGAAGCCAAGCCGGAACACCACTCGTTGTAGTATCGCTAAACCAGTTGTAAATGTACAGGCGCGCAGGAAAAAATGAGATAAAAGGCGAACCAAAAAGTCCGCCATTTGGAGAATCCCATAAGTCATAATAAACCACTCCGTACTTTTCGGTTGCTTTCTCTACTTCCCATTCTTCCTGGCTATCCATTTTTTGAATATGAATGCGAGACCCTTTGTAAAAAGCATCTCCCTCAGGAATGCTCTTGGTGACTGAGCATGCCGCTAAGAGCCAGATCAAGCCAAATATGGACAGCAGTCTTCTGATCACTTAAGCGTGTCTTTTGGTGGAGAAAACAAATTTTTGAATTGGATAGAATAGGTGAACCCCACTGAATATTCATCTACCTGACCATCGATCACACCACGGTAGCTGTCTTGCTTTCTGAGCGTCAGATAAAAATCAGGGTCGCGCTTAAGAACGTAATCCAGCTCGACATCTGCGAGCGGATTAAAATCTTTTCTACCAATGGTGGTGTTGCCTGATAGGTATTCGCCTCCTACCTTCAGACGGATCTTGTCATTGTACATTCCCGTCTCAAAATTATATCCAATTTCGTTCACGTTTTCACTAGACCCTGTAGTTTCATCACCGACTTGGCTATCGACATAAAAGTTCAAGTCCGCATTCTTCAGATTTCTTCTAGAAATTTCGTTGAGTTTGGCAAACATAACCGACATGACTGAACCGCTTCCACCGGTTCCTTCCAAGCTTCCAAAAACCAGCAGATTCATGGCGTACTGGTTGCTCGTCTCCATCGGCAATGACTCTATAAAACTCTGAGCCTGGCCGTTTTCACTTTCCAAATCAAAAGTCATATCGAGATTGCTGGCCGTGCTATTGTTTAGCTGAGCCACAACATCCACCGGCACTTTTCCACTTCTCTGAGATTGACCAATTTCCGACAAGTTCACTCTGAATGTTTCCCTTCCTTTAAATGAGAATTTCGTGTTTTCTGCCAGCCCATTAAATGTTGCCGAAGCTTCGATGATTTTCAACTTCAAATCTGAAACCATGGGCGCGTCGTAGAATATGCTTCCATCATGACTTTCAACTTTTCCATAGAGAAAAGGCATATTCCCTACGCCACTTTTCATCTCAATCTGACCAGAAAAAGTCAATCTGACAAAATCATTACTTGCTTCGGAAATAAGAACATATGCGGTCGATTTACCAATATCAAAGTCAACATCATAAGTCAGGATTCCCTTTTCTCTATTTTTTCGTTCAACCTTCTTGTTGTTATCAGGTTTTGAGTTCTTTTTTCGGAAAATGATTTCATTCTCTAGTTCATTTTCCTGGAGTGAACTCTCGTACTTGAAGTTTAAATCAGAGTTTTCCAGAAGCTTTATACGACCACTCAATAGCATTGAGTCGAAATCTCCCTTTAGCTCCAAATCAGTTGAAAAAGCACATTCACCCCAGAAGAGATCGCTCCGCTTATCAGCATTCTCAATAACGAAGTTATCTGTATTGGCGGTTAAAGAGATCTTCCCTTGGTCATTGAGCCCGACTTCTCCGCCTAGCACAAGTTGGTTGCTCCTTTTATCGCGTAGCGTAAATTGACTGAAGTTCAATCGGTCATTTTCTATACCTACGGTTTCGTTTTGAAGTAAAACATCAAGGCCGAAGTCGGGAGAAATAATCCTTGTATTTTCAAAAGCAATACTGCCTTCACTCAGTTCAAATTCATTTACTTTTCCTACAACTTGTCCACTTGAGTTTCCAGTTATCGAAACTGGAAAATCCAATACTTCGAGAATTGGGTTCAAGGATTGAAGATCAAAATGATTGAGAACGACCTTGTAGTCCAAATCTTCCAAAACGCCATCGACGTGGGCATCCAACGATCCTTTTTCATTTTCGATGGCAGCGTGGGCATCTAGATTTTCTTGAAGATAAAGACCATCGAGTTTGAGCGAACCAATCTCCACAGTATCGAGTCTGATGTCTTCAACTACTCCATCCCATTTGGTTTCCTTATCATCGGCGTGGTAATTGGCGTGTAGATTTGCCGTGGCGTGCCACGTGGTATCTGTGAGGAAAAAGGAAGCAAAACGAGTCAGCTTTAAGTTTTCAATATCTACACTTACCAGCTCCCTATCGTAGTCGAATGAAATGCGCTCCTTCTCCTTTTGGATGGCTACCGCACTGGCTTCGATTGAGTTTTTCGGATTTATAATCAGGCCCGTGTTGTCTTCAATGCGCCAAAGATCGTCCCCGAAAACCAATGGCACGTCTTCATCCAAGACGATTTTTTTGACTCCGTCTTTTTCCTGAAAATCGAATCCAATTTTTACTTCCTTTTGAGTGCTGCTCACCAGAAAATCAAGTTTGGTATTAATGGTGCCGTCTTGGTCGGTGTCGTTGTGCAGGCTTACTGTTTCAACTGAAACATAATCTGAAATGATGCGGTCAACCAATACCTGACCAGTTAATTGATTGTCACCAATCACTTCATCGATTTGAAGATTGATCGTCTCGTAATCTTCGTAACGCAAATGCGAGCTGGTAACTTCGATGTCAATGGCATCGACAGTAGAGTTTACCAGAAGCCGTTCAAGAGCAATTTCACCATTCACACCAACCAGACTCTGAACCAAAACGCTATCGAGACTCAAACTCAAATAGCCGTCAATTCTCGGAAACCCAGTATCTATTGGTAACCCAGCGCTTACCCAAGACACCACCGAAGTATCTGCTTCAAAAGCAAGGATACTAGTTGAATCGCTAAACAATTTTAAATCATAACCGCTGATATCGCTTTGCTCAAAAGCCAATTCAAACGGGATAGAATATTTACTTGAGTCGGATAAAACCATGTATTGGAGCGAGTCGGACTCTAAACCAAAGGACGTGGATGTATCGCTTAATGAGAATTGCCCCTTGAAATTTAAATCCACACTTCCCGTATTCTCTTTGTAATCCATAAGATTAGGAACGAGCCCGGAAATCTCTCCTTCCAAATCAAAACTTTCTTCTGTCAAAAGGTTCGAAGGGCTTTTTAAAAGGATATTTTCGATCTGATTTGCTTCCCGAAAGCTAATCTCCGTTCCCGACTCGCCGAAGGAAGTTTCAAGCATGAGTTCGCTAAAATCAAAGGAGTTATAGGCCAATTCATCAAGTGATAAATCAACGAGCAATTCGCTTAATTCATAGTCCTTCGAAAGCAGAATCTCTGACTGAACTATTAGATTGTTCCCAACCAATTCTTCTTTGAAATCAGCTATAAAAGTCCGCGGATCAAACTTGGGGACCGAAACGCTCACGTTCACCACCGTGGAACTATCATCCCCAATGACATAGAGTCCACTCGCATCGGCCAATGTATTTCCAAAAATGAGATGGGAACCAAATTCAATATTCGACGAGTCACCACGGGCTGAAATATCCGCAGACATTCCGATGCCTTCCTTCAAACCGGTTAATTCAGTGTCCAACAAGTGATTGATGTCTGCGCTGGACGTAGTGATAGAACAATCGAAGATGTGAAATGGATAAGAATCCGACTCAAAACTAAGGTCGGCTGAAAGGAGAATTTTAGTCCGAAGCCCGGCATTTAGCTTAAAATTCTTAAGTCGGATCGACTCCGCTTTATACTCTACAACTCCATCAAAGAATATAGACTCGTCTCTGGGCAAAGGCAAGGAATCCACAAAGAAATGAATCCAATTTGAGCTGATTGATGACCTTCCAAACTCAACAGCATAAACCGAATCTGATTCGCTCGGAACTTCGGCTGAAGCAATGTTTATCTCCACACCGGGTAGCAGCAACTCAAAATTCTTCATCGCCATTCCCCCTGAGCGCTCCATGAAATACTCATCCCCAGAAGTCGAGAACTCGAGTGTGTCCTGATATGTGAAGTGTATCCGATCTACACGTGTGTCAATCGGATTTTCCGTTGAGATGCCGTGCATCGTAATGCCTAAATCAGAAACCCGATGCATCTGTTCGGGGTTATGAAGCGTGACAACATGTTCATCGATTCTCAAATACCCTACATCAATCGGAAACATGTCAGCGAGCTCTGCATCTGCTCCTGCATAAGTCTCATCCGTCATAGAGGTCGTATCGAGAAACGCGAGTCTCGTATTACCTGAAAAACCGATCAAAGTATCAGCGAAAATTCCATCGTCAATTTTGAACTGTGCCGCATGGAGCCTACCGAATCCAAAAGCCATGGTGTCGAGCCCAGTGAAGCTTTGATAAACACCGCCGTCAATTTGAATCTTATCGAATTGGATGGTCATCAAATCTGAGATATCAAACTCCGATGTGTCGTTGGGATCGGGAGGAACATCCTTTAGATCGACGAGAAAATTTTGCGCATAAACAAGCTGTCCACTTAACTCACCTTTAACCAGCGCCTGCCATCTCCATTCGACATGGATTGAATCGGCCACGACAGAAACCAGCTCTTGGTCGTATTTTAAATCACTGACAGATAGCGTTGAAGGAAAATCAAATTCAAGTTCTGAATAAGTGATATCATACTTCTCAGCTATTCCTGGTAACATAGCTCGTACCACAAAAATGAGAACCACAAGAACCACCCCAAAACCGAGTGCAAATAGAGCTAATCTCTTGATTCTCTTAGATTTCATAGAGGGCGTTTCAATTCACGTGATAGCCCATTTTAAATGCTCCACGGAATCAGGGCCTAATTTAAGATGATCTGGGGAAAGTGTTCGTTTTATTACAGTCGCAAATGGTTCGAGATTCGATGGTCTTTAACGAATGAACTCCTACACTCCAGACCAAAACTTAACCGTTTTAAAATCACTATATCGATCGTATCTTTGCGCCATGCTTCAGTTTAAGAAAGTAGCGTTCTATACCTTGGGTTGCAAACTCAACTTTTCGGAGACATCTACCATTGCTCGCCAGCTGGTAGATGCTGGATACGCTCGTGTGCAGTTTGAAGATGATCCCGATGTATTTGTGATCAATACCTGTTCGGTTACCGACAATGCCGACAAGAAGTGCCGGTGGATTGTGAGAAAAGCGCTCCGTATAAACCCGAATGCAGTCGTGATTGTAATCGGTTGCTACGCTCAACTGAAGCCACAAGAAATAGCCGATATTCCCGGTGTTAATCTCGTTCTTGGAGCCGAAGAAAAGTTCAATGTAGCGGCATATCTCGAAGAGCAAGATATTCTGAGTAAAAACAGAGCAGAAGCCAGAGAGATCAAGCATACCAAGGAGTTTATTCCCGGGTTTTCATCTCAAGACAGAACGCGAACCTTCCTAAAAGTACAGGATGGCTGCAATTACTTCTGCGCGTTCTGTACCATTCCTTTGGCGCGCGGTCGATCGAGAAGTGCTTCAATCGATGAAACGCTAAATGTAGCGCGTCAAGTAGCAGAAGCTGGAGCTAAGGAAGTAGTGCTGACAGGAGTGAACATTGGCGATTTTGGGCATGGTTCGGACGAAAATCTTCTTGGGCTCATCAAACAGCTGGACGGAGTAGATGGGATTGAGCGCTACCGCATTTCCAGCATCGAGCCCAACCTTCTCACCGATGAAATCATCGACTTTGTCGCTGGAAGTGAGAAGTTTGTTCCGCATTTCCATATTCCGCTGCAGTCGGGGTCTGATGAAATACTAAGTGCTATGCGCCGTCGCTACCGCACTGATCTATATCAGAACAGGATCAAACGCATCAAAGAACTCATGCCAGACGCTTGTATTGGCGTTGATGTGATTGTAGGCTTTCCGGGTGAAAGCGATGAGTTATTTGATCAAACCCATCGATTCATAGCCGACTTGGATGTTTCTTACCTCCACGTTTTCACGTACTCTGAAAGGCCAAACACCACTGCTTTAAGAATTGCAGACGTAGTGCCCCAAAAGATTCGTCAAGAGCGAAATAAAAAGCTCAGAATGCTTTCGCATAAAAAGAAAAAGGCGTTTTACCAGAATCAGCTTGAAACCACCAGAAGCGTGCTGTTCGAAGCTGAAGAAGATGGAGGAATGATGTTTGGCTTCACAGAAAACTATGTGAAAGTCAAAACGCCTTACAATGCCGATTTGGTGAATCAAATCAAGGAGGTAAACCTCAATGAAATAGATCGAGATGGAGTAATGAAGATAACAATCAACGAAACTGTTCAACCATCCCTATGCTAGATCAAGTGGTGGCCCTAAGCAAGGAAGTAGGGCATTTTCTTAAGAGTGAAAGAGTCAAAATAACCCAACAGGATATAGAGACAAAAGGTCGTTCAAACGACTTAGTTTCAAGAGCCGACAAAGAAGCTGAACGCCGATTTGTAGACGGTTTGAGTGCGATTTTACCAAATGCTGGCTTCATAGCTGAAGAAGGCACCCGGACTGACAGGGGCGAGCGATACAACTGGATCATTGACCCACTAGATGGAACGACAAACTATCTCTATGGCATTCCGTGCTATTGTACGAGTGTAGCTCTAATGGATGGAAACGAACTTGCAATTGGCGTGATATACGACCCGGAGCGAGATGAGTGCTTTGCAGCTGAACGTGGAAAAGGAGCAACCCTTAATGGTCAAAAGATTCGCGTGTCTATTCAAAGTGATTTGTCTAAGTCACTTGTAGCAATGGGGTTCCCCTACGACAACAAAGGGAAACAGGCAGCCTACATGAAAATTCTCGCGGAAGTGAACACGAAGACTCGCGGTATCAGAAGGCTAGGCTCTGCTGCACTTGATCTGGCATACGTTGCTTGCGGCCGGCTCGACACCTTTTACGAATATGGACTCAGCCCATGGGATTGTGCGGCCGGAGCACTTATCGTAAAAGAAGCTGGTGGAAATGTGACGGATTTTTACGGTGGCGCAGACTATGTATTTGGACATAGCATCTTATCATCGAACGGCCAGATACATGAAGCCATGCTGAATTTCACTAAGGGTTGGGAATAATCTAAGCCAGTTTTCCTGTATTCGGATAGTACTTTTCCTTGAGCCAAAAAGAAACCCGAACCAAGAGGATCAGTGCTGGCACTTCTACTAGTGGACCAACTACCCCAGCGAAAGCCTGACCAGAGTTTAACCCGAATACGGCAATGGCCACTGCGATAGCCAATTCAAAATTGTTTCCGGCAGCCGTAAAGGCTATAGCCGCATTCTCTCCATAGTCTGCTCCAGCTACTTTACTCATGATAAAGCCTATGAGAAACATCAAGGCAAAATAGATCAAAAGCGGAACGGCTATAATCACGACATCCATAGGAATGGTGACAATAAGCTCACCTTTCAATGAGAACATCACAATGATGGTAAACAAAAGGGCGATAAGTGTAATTGGTGAAATGGTCGGAATAAACACATTTGTATACCACTCCTCTCCTTTGGTGCGAACGAGAATAGCTCGCGAAGCCATACCCAATGCAAACGGAATACCCAGGTAAATGGCCACACTCTCTGCAATAGTAGTCACTGAAATGTCGACTATGGCTCCTTCATATCCGAATAAAGGTGGAAGGACCGTGATGAAAATCCAGGCGTAAAAGCTATATGCGAATACTTGAAAAATACTGTTCAGCGCTACCAGCCCTGCTCCAAACTCGCGATTACCATCTGCGAGATCGTTCCATACCAGAACCATGGCAATACACCTGGCCAGACCAATTAGGATCAGCCCCACCATATATTCTGGATAATCGTGAAGAAAGACTAAGGCCAGCACAAACATGATGGTAGGACCGATTAGCCAATTGAGCAATAGGGAGACAGAAAGGAGTTTTACATTTTGAAATATCTTCGGTAGGAGTCTGTAATTGACCTTTGCTAAAGGTGGGTACATCATCAGAATCAACCCTATGGCTATTGGAATATTGGTAGCTCCAATTTGCATGGAATCAATTACAGAAGGAAAACTCGGGATGTAGTAACCGATTCCTACACCAACTAACATGGCAAGGAAAATCCAAATAGTAAGGTATCTATCTAAAAAGCCAAGGCGCGATTTCTGAGCCATTCTTGAGAGTTTAACCCACGAATGTAGCCCTAAATCAATAAGTCAAGGTTATGAAATTGCAAACTCTGAGATTAGTCCAGAGCTTTGATGTCCGATTGAAGTTGTGTCCAAGTATTCCAAGAAATCAAGGTGTCAATCTCAAAAGTATGGTCTTGGCTTTCTTCCACAATATATTCAGCACGCTCTTCTGATACGGGGTGCGTACTTATCCAAGAAAAGAACTCCATACCTTCAATTTCTTCATTCGCGATGATAAAGAAGAAGTCAGCTAGCTCTCCAGGATTGATTTTGGCGTTGACCAGGTATTCCACAGCCTTTCTATCGGCTTCTTCTTCCAGCTCGCGACTGAATGCTGAAGAAGAAAGGACTTGTGCAATTTCTTGTGATGTACCATAGCCCCTGTTACCAGTTGTAGACCCCACCAACACAGACATACCGACTTCCTGCACCAGCTTTTTCATAACGTGGTTGAGCTCGATATGCGCTACTTCATGGCTTATCACCCCAGCTACTTGTTCGGGATTGTCGGCTTCTAGAATCAAACCAGAAAATACCACGAGGTGATCATCAGGAAGTGCAAAGGCATTGACTTGATCACTGTCAAATACATGGAGTTTTATTCTATCCCGATTGATTTTATTTGGTTCACAGATTCTAGTCAGAATGCTATCAACCACATTGTAAATGCTCTCGTCATCAACTTCACCATACTGCATCTCAAAAAACTCGTAATAAGTATCGCCGAGTCTTTGCTCTGTTTTTGAAGCAGTTTCTTCAACATTGAAAATCGTCATCCAATCGAATTGATAGAGAATGGCGTATATGGCCCCAATTGTAAGGACAGACAGGAGTATTTGGGTGCCGAGATTCCTTATATTCATGTTTTCACCAATCTATTGGTTAGCTCACCATATACCCACCATTGAACGTGAATTCCCTTTCTGGTTTTAACCGCTGAGTATATCGTGGCGATGAACTCCGTCAGGTTTACTACAACAAGGGTGAATAAATATGTGAAGTATTCATTAGTGGGTAATTCACCACGGAAAAGTATACCAATAGTCCACCAAAATCCGATACTGTTAAAAATGGCAAGCGAAAGCTGTGAAAGTAAGGCTTGAGTAGCATGCCATTTTACAAATGGGGTTCCTTTTCTGACCGCAAAAAAGAACCCAACGGTAGCCAATACATTGACTATTGGGATAGGCAGGCCAGCCATCACAGCTACCAAAGACATCAAATAACTATTAGATGCCTTTTCTAGCTCGTGGTCTGTCGGCTCGTATGAGAGTGATGATTTAAAAAACACCTATTACTACCCGATTACTTTTCGAAGTTGCTCAAGATTCTTCTCTCGCGTCGCTCCCATGATCAAAAACCAATCAATGATCGTCCAAATTCCCAATCCACCAAGGGTGAGTAGCTTTCCGATACCGAGTCCAACATCTCCAATAATGAAACGGTCAATACCCAAGCCACCGGCGAGCAAAGAGACAATAATGCTCACTGTCGGATCTTTGTACTGTACCATTTGTAATTGATGCCAATTGTCATCCGTCATTTGCATGAGTTTTTCGCGAATAACTGGTAAGTGCTGACTTTCGAAATACTTGCTATTTGACATCAAAAACATGTCAACTCTTTGTGAATCCATACGATACATAAGTTAGGTTAAAGTTTCATTGACAATCATCTAAATCGTCGCGGTCCGAATATATCAAATACATCCATAAAGAGATACCCTTCTGTGATAAACGGCAAATCCAATAGGTCGAACGTCAAAGGTTTTGGTGGCCTTTTTCCTTATTCAATACCATCGGGCCTGGCCGATTCGATATTAGACTTAGGCTTTGAGATCATCCATAAACCTAAGAATGTGATGAGACCGTTAATGATGAGAATTTCAAAGCCGATTTCATATCCGCTGAAAAGCTGAGCTGAAAAAGTATCTAGAATGAAGGAAAGAATGGGAGAACCGATAGCTATTGCAGGAATGAGCTTATCATTTGCCTGACGCTTGGTATAAAGTCCGAAGGCGTACAACCCGAGCAGCGGACCGTATGTATATCCAGCTGCAGTGAACAAGCTGGCAATAACGGAGTCATTGCCCACAGCTTTGAAGATGAGAATCACAACAACCAAAGTGAGAGACATGGCAATATGCACTCTTTGCCGCACCTTCTTGGCCTTGGCTTCATTGGTTTGGTCAGTTTCAAGGATATCTATTGTAAACGATGTAGTTAAGGCAGTGAGAGCCGAATCGGCGCTTGAATAGGCAGCTGCGATAAGTCCGAGAATAAAGAATACCCCTACTCCTATTCCCAAGTAACCATCGATAGCCAGCAGTGGATAAAGCTGATCAGATTTTTCTGGCATTGGAATGCCCTCGCTTGCAGAAAAAATGTAGAGTAATGCTCCCAAAGTCAGAAAAACCAAATTCACAAAGACGAGGACAATGCTAAAGGAAATCATGTTTTTTTGGGCATCCTTCAGGCTTTTGCAGCTCAAGTTTTTCTGCATCATATCCTGATCCAAACCAGTCATGGTAATGGTAATGAACATCCCTGCCAGGAACTGCTTGAAAAAGAATTTCGAATCGTTTGGATCGTCAAAAAAGAATGTCTGTCCATAATCGCTATTTGAGACTGTCTCTACCAATCCTGAGAAATCGAGTCCAAGAGAATTAGAAATAGCGTAAACACTTATTCCCACAGCCGAAAGCATAAATGCCGTCTGTAGAGTATCCGTCCAAATAATGGTTTTAATTCCACCGCGAAAGGTATAGAGCCAAATCAGAATTACTGTGATGACTACAGTCAGCCAAAACGGAAAGTCGATATCCAGACGGTCGAAAATAAGCTGGAGCACAATTGCCACGAGGTAGAGTCTAAAGGAAGCTCCAATAATACGGGACAGCAGAAAAAAGGAAGCCCCAGTTTTATAAGCTCGGTTACCGAATCTCGACTGAAGGTATGTGTATATCGATGTGAGCTTGAGTCGATAGTACAAAGGCAGAAGTACAAATGCGATCACCAGGTAACCAGGCACGTATCCTAGTACCATTTGCATGTAGGAAAACTCAGAGCTGCCTACCCACCCCGGCACGGAAATGAAGGTCACCCCACTGAGCGAAGCCCCTATCATTCCAAATGCCACAACATACCAAGGCGACTTACGGTTTCCTGTGAAAAAAGCATCGTTATCACCCTTTTTGGATGTTAAACGGGCAATCAGAATAAGGACGACGAAGTAAAGGGAAACGATCCCAAGTATCAGCAGTGGACTCATAGATCAATAAAGGCCAAAAAAAGATCGCGATAAACGAGAACGTCCAACTAAATATCTACCTAGGCTTGTGAAGAATTAGCGCTTTACAACTCGCGAAACAAATGTTGTTTCACCGTCAGTTATAGAGAGTAAGTATATTCCAGCTGCCAAATTTGTTGGAAGGTCGAAGCCTTGCCTTGTAGCGGCAACCATTATTTGTCGATCTATTTCTCTACCCGTGATTTCCCGCAGCGAAACGAATATTTCCCGCCCATCTGAGAAAGGCGAGATCCATTCCAGTTCATTCCCGTAAACCGGGTTTGGGAATACTTGAAACTGCTGAACGGATTCTTTTCCATTAAATACGCTCGTTGGTGCGAGAAGTGATCTGGCTATTTCAAAATCTGGGATACCGTATCCCATAGAGTCATTAGGCATATCGAAGAGGTGAGCACTCATCTCAATTGCCTGATGAACCTGCCATGCCGTGGCATTCGGGTGCTCCTGCCACAAACAAGCCGCCATACCTGCGAGTATCGGCGATGAAAAAGAAGTCCCATTTCCCTGACTAATACCATTTCCAAGGTCAGTGAAAACAGCGTCGCGCCCTTGAGCCATCACATTAGGCTTCACCCGCCCATCGAAACTCGGACCTCTTCCACTGAAGCTGGACACCTGACCATCTGGATCAACGGAACCAATGGCCAAGACACTATCTCCATCTGCTGGTGCACTGATAAAAAACCAGGGGTCATCTCCATTATTTCCTGCCGAAGAAACGATTAGCATCCCTTTGGATGCAGCCATATCTGAACCGCGCGTAATTAGCGTAGTCTGGCCATCCATATCGGCGTAGGTATAATTCTCATCTACCACATCAAACGTGGTATAGCCCAGAGAAGTGTTAATGATGTCGACTCCTACACTGTCTGCAAATGCTGCAGCTGCAACCCAGTAGGCTTCTTCTATGCGACGTTCCTGGTCGACATCTTCAGTGATACATACAAGGTAAAGAGACTCAGGAGCAGTACCTATCAAACTGTCCTGTTGAAAACCCGCCATCGTGGAAATTACTTGTGTCCCGTGATTGCTTCTGGTGAAAACAGTCGTGTTCTGATCTACAAAATTGACCTTTCCAATCAACCGATCATTTGCCCAGAAATCTTCAAAGACTGCCGCATCGTTCATATGTCTGAAACCACCATCCAAAACAGCAATCCACATTCCCTGCCCCATGAATCCATCTTCGTGAAGTCCCAGACCATTGATCATTTCAATTTGATTCAAAGAAGGCCCATAGTCTTCGTCGGCTTTCTGGCTTCTCGATCGCACAGGGTGGGTCTCTAGTTCTGCATCTCCGGTAAAAACAATACTCACTTCGAGCCTGTCGACATTGTCCAAATCGTTTATTCCTTGTAGAACTGCCGGATCGAAAGTCTTGATCAAAATGGCGTTAAACCACTTCAACTGAGCCAGTACTTCTACATCTCCCAGATCCCTTATCATTTCGATGTAGTTTGGATCTACTGGAAGGTCAGATTCAGTGATGGCAATACCTTGTGTCTCTCTTCGCTGAATGGCCCTTTGGGACAAGTACGCTGAAGGCTCATCAATTGTGAATGGCGTATTGTCCTTATCGCTAAAGTAAACGATGTAGCGATTGGGCCCAACTTGCGCCCAAATAGTTTGGCTTATAAAGACGAGAATCAAAAGAAGTATTAGTCTATTCTTCGCCATATTCAATTAGTTTCCAGTTAAACTCATTTCCATCTATAATGTTCTCGGCTGATGGGTCATTCAGATAATTAAGTCGGGTAAACAAAACCCGGTGATATCGCTCTACAAGCCCTACTCCATCGGCGTATATTTCAAAGACGAACTCATCATTCACAGCCGTTTTAAAATCTCGCTGGGTAACTTGAACTGTATTGGGAAATGACAACTCATCATACACTTTCGCAACCTGAATGCTGTCATATTCACATTCCCATTCTTCGAGAACATTTTTCGCATTTCCATCCCACCTTTGGTCAGGTGTGATTGGAAACCCCATCTTGATGTACCGCTTATTATCTTCTACACGCTCGGCATTATTTGGATTCAGACGCGCAAACCACACATTGGTCAATTGCCAGTCGTGGTGGACAGAATCTCTCTTATACCTTAGCACTTCGTAACTCTCTTTCTCTTCCGCATCGAGAAATGTTTTGCCAATCACTTCCTTCAGAAAATATTGAGCAGTGTCGTGAATACCCTCGCTACCAGGGTTGGGGTTTTGGTGGAAGATACTGTCAACTTCGTAAATAAAGTATGACTGAGATTCGAGTGGGAAATAGCTGTACCCCGAGATATATAGCGTCTCAATACTTTCGTCTTCGGCACAGCCTATCAACGTAACTGCCAGTATTAGAAAGAGTAATTTCCAAGAATGGGACATCAACTAAATGTACAAACTAATCGATGAGTTCCCCCATGTCGTAACGCTCTATTCGATCGAGACGACCATTCTCTTTGTAATACTTTACTTCTCCGTGTAAAACGTCGTCTTTGTAGGTGCCTTCACGCTCAACTTGGATACCTTCAAGCTTTTGCACTTTACGGGGATTCCCATATTCATCTAAAGACTCAGACTCCACCCATTCTCCCTGGTGATAATACTCAACAAATGGCCCGTTCTTTTTTCCATCCTTGAATGTAACAGAGCTCTTCTTGATGTCGTCGGGGTAATACTCGTCAAAAGTCCCATTCTTTCTGTGTTCTGAAATGACTTTACCATATCGATACACGTATATGATCTCAATCGAGCCATCTTCATTGAAGTGATACCAAGAGCTTTCCTTTTTTCCGTCTTGATATTTCCCCTTCAGCATTTTAGTTCCTTTGGGGTAATATGAAACGTACTCTCCTTCATAGCTCACACCATCTACCACAGTTGCTTCAAGTTTTAGATTTCCATTTTCGAAAAACTGGAGCCATTTTCCATTCTGAACCCCATCTTCATATGTCGACTTCTCGGCTATGCTTCCATCCTGAAAATAAACGATGGCTTCACCTTGGCGTATACCGTTTGAAAAAGTCTCACGCGAAGCAAGCTCTCCAGTAGGATTGTAAAACAGCCATACGCTGTCTCGCTCTTGGTTCAGATAATTTCCTTCAGCCATCAATCCCCCTTTGTCTGGATAGTAAAGCTTTGCTTTGGCTTTAGTCGGCGTAACAAAATTCAGTACTGCTTGCTTAGATCCATCCTCGTAAAATCGTGTCATCTCACCAACCGGTTTATCATCCTTGAATGTAGCTCGGTAAACCATATTGCCTGAAGCATCAAACTTGGTCCACTTCCCTTGCTTTCGACCCTGATCATCGACTTCATTTGGGGCCTGAGCATTTAGCTGGATGGCAAAGCTTAAAAAGAGAACAGTACTTAAGATAAGTTTCAATTGGTAGATATTCATTTTAATTCTTCTGAAAACTTGAGAAGCGCTTCTGTAAAGTGCTCCCACGAAAATATGTGTTTGTGTTTAGCTACTGATTCAGAATACTCTGATTCAAGACCTTCCTGAAAGTAACGATCAATGGCATTGGCTATTGCATTGGGGTGCTTTTCCACAACGAATCCATTTTCTCCATCTTTTACTATTTCACCCAAACCTCCCACATTGGTTACCAGCATGGGTTTGTGGAAGTGGTAAGCAATTTGCGTCACTCCACTTTGGGTGGCTGTATGATAGGTTTGAGCCACCAAATTGCACGCCGAAAAGTACAATTTGACATCAGCTTCAGCGATGAACCGGTTGTGTGCAATAACGCGCTCCGTGATGCCCAGTTGATCTATTAACTCATCGTACTTGGATTTGGCCTCGTAATACTCACCTGCTATTACGAGCTCTACATCTTCAGTTTTGCATAATGCCAGCGCTTCCAAAAGCAGGTCAAGGCCTTTATATTTCCGCACAAACCCAAAGAAAAGAACGTATTTCCCATTTTCTTCAAGCCCCAGCGTACGACGTGCTTCTGCTTGCGGCATTATTTCTCCGAAGTGATCGTAGACAGGATGCGGACTAGTGGTGGTGGGTTTTCCCGGCGCTAGTTGATTCAAATCTTCAGCTACACTTGATGAAAGGGTAAAGAAGCCATCACAGTTTTTGAAGAAATACTTTGAGAGAGACTTATCTCCCGGTCTCGACTCATGTGGAATGGCATTGTCTACAATACCAATAACGGGTATTCCAGCCTTTTTAATTCTTCGTGCTAGTGTGCCCAATGCTGGCCCCATGAAGGGAATCCAAAAGCGGATGACCACGAATTTCGGTTTCGCCTTGATTACTTTTCTCGCCACGGAATACCAGGTACGCGGATCGATGCTCGAAAGTGAAGAGTGAATCTCGACATCTTCTGGAGCCGGATCTTCAGTAAACTGAGAATCTCCCGGGAACAATGCCTTTGGATATTGAAGGTAGAAGCTCTCGATCTGCACGATCTCTCCTTTTTTTTGAAGCTCCCTGGCTAACGATTCATTCAGCTGAGCTATTCCACCGCGCAGCGGATGGGCAGGACCAATAATGATGATAGGTTGCTTGGAACTCACCTAGCAAATGTATCTAATCGGTATTGAGTACCAACACTTCGTTTATCGCATTTTCACGAAAGGATTGTAAAAAAGAAAACCCCGACGTAATGCCGGGGATTACCTGGAAAACAGAATTTGCTCTATTGTTTAATAAACGTCTGTTTTGATTGTTTGCCATCCAAAATAAACTGAATGACATATGCTCCTGTCTCTAAACTCTCTATACCTATCGGAGCACGGTTGTAAATACCTTGTGAAACGAGTTTTCCATTTACATCGAATATAGAATATGTCGTATTCTCTATGATTTCATCACTATCAATTCGAATTTCATCTGATGCAGGGTTTGGATAAATTTGGAATTGTACTTCGGAAAATTCCGGAACATCAACTGTTGATACTCCTTCTACGGCATTAAAAGTTGTATTCAACTCCACACCGGTGTGAACATCCTGGATTCCTGATGGCCATGTGATCACAAGACTATCGATTTCAGTCAAGTCACCAAGACCAAAATGTAGGTTAAGACTACTCATGTATCTAAACCCATCACCAGATCTTACTTGTCGTGTCAATACACCCAGGTCCTGGGTGTAGATATGCGCCATTGCCCCAACGCCATTCAAATTACTTACGGTTCCGAGCATATTAATCTTCAGGTAATTATTGCCATTACCGTCATTGTACATAATCTGACCATTACTAACATCCAGGAATCCATCATTATTCAAGTCTCCCACTGGTCCATTTGTAATATTTACAGTGGTTTGAGTAAAAGTCATATCTCCATTACCTTTCATGAATGTTCCACCCATCCCCAGGATATCAAGGTATCCATCGTTGTCAAAATCATGGGTGATGTTTTCAATTCCAGAACCAGCAACCACGTCTATTCCAGATCCTGCGGTAACGTCTGTGAAGTTTCCTGCTCCATCATTGGCAAGTAACTTGTGCGATCCATCTGAAAACGAGCTAGCGCCGATAAACAGATCTAAATCACCGTCGTTGTCATAGTCACCCCAAGCCGAAGACCACGTTTGCACCGGATCATTCAAATCGAGTTCTTCTCCTACTTCTGTATAGGTTCCATCGCCATTGTTTCGGTGAATCTGATTGATTTTAGCCGGAGAGCTTCCACCACGACATTTCGCAATGAACAAATCATTGTCACCGTCGTGATCGAAATCAACCCAAATTGAGCCATAGTTTCCTCCGTTTGAAGTTTCTCCAAGCCCGCCCTGATAATAGGTCAGACCGCCTTCACCATCGCTGATGTAGTACACGTTCGGTTGGACATCGTGACACATAAAGGCATCAAGGATTCCGTCTCCATTAATATCAGCACAATTACCACGTTGACTAAAAACATATTCATTAGTGGTCAACTCGTTATAATCTGTACCGTCTTCATTGGCGAACATAAATGACACCCCGCTTCCTGCACCATACATCATATCATTGTAACCATTCCCATCAAGATCACCTGCAGTAAAACTCCAAGAAGGCTGATATTGGGCTGGCGGGTTTCCTATCGACACAGGGTTTAATTCACCATCCACCTGATAGGCAATATTGACTCCGTTACTAATTCGAACGAGGTCATCCAGAAAATCTCCATTCATATCAACAATACCTTGGGCTCCTCCACCCAGTGGGCTTGTTGATGGGGTGAAATTCAAAGGAATATCCCCAGCATCCCCTTCTGTAAGTTCAAAGTTAAATCCGTTTGATGTCCAGCGATTGTCCCAAGCAAAAGTGACTGACTCACCTGAGTAGACAACCATCGAAACCATACTTAAAAAGCCAATTCCAGAATCATCATCTCCTCCAATGCATGTTAAGGCAGAGCAGTCTCCTGAGTACACTTGGAGTCTGGTATCAATGCCTATGTTTTCAGTCAGTGAAGAAGAGATGGTAAGTACCACATCGTCGGCAGCTGTATAGGTGTACCATTCAGCGTTGGTGGCTGTTTCACCACCTGTACAATACAGGGTCGGTCCGGAGCCATCAATTTCGTCGATCGTATAAGATCCGGCAGTTACAGATAGTGCATCATCGCAGGTGTCTTGTGCAATAAGGCCTAATCCAAAAAGTAAGAAAGAACCAAGTATTAGTTTTTTCATGGGTAAAGGTTTAGTGGTTAAAAATTTCTCCTGCACAAGTCCTCGCGCACGATTGACGTACGAATCTTAAAAAAGTCGCTTGAAGCAAAAACTTTTTTGCATTACAATTGTTCCGAGTCGATTTTGATCAGTTTTAAAGAGTCAATGCGCAAAGAATTATTAGAGATATAATGGTTAGAGTTCTTAGAAAAGAACTGACACCAAACAAAAAAGCTTCCCAAAAAGGGAAGCTTTTTAACTCTAATTTTTTCGGCTTTTTATTGCTTCACAAAACTCTTCTCAACTTTGTTGCCGTCAAGATCGAGTTGGAGCACGTATTGTCCTGTTTCGAGCTGAGAAACATTGATGATTCTTTGTGGAACATTACCCTGATCTACCATTCGCCCTTGAATATCGAAGATATTGTACTTCATATTTTGGAACTGCTCTGGCGTATCGATGATCAGCTTATCTGCTGCAGGGTTTGGAAACACAACAACATCGATAGTCTCTGCATTGGTGACGGATGTAAGCGTTGAACCTTCTATGATGTTGGTCGTCGTGTTCACATCAATGTTCGTGTGCACTTCATGAATTCCAGAAGGCCAGTCAACAACCAAACTATCAATTGATTCCACATCTCCCAGTCCAAAGTGCAGGTTAAGGCTACTCATGTACCGGAATCCATCTCCAGATCGCACTTGGCGCGTCAATACTCCCAGGTCTGCTGTGTAAATATGAACCATAGCACCGATCCCGTTCAAGTTACTCTCGGTACCGAGCATGTTTAGTTTGATGAAATTATTGTCGTTTCCATCATTCATCATGATCGATGAATTCAACACATCAAGAAAACCGTCATTATTAACGTCTCCTATTGCACCATTGTCTATATCAGATGAAACTACGGTAAATGTCATATCTCCATTTCCAATAAGAAGCTTGTTACCCATTCCTAATAGGTCTAAGTATCCATCGTTATCAAAGTCATGTGTGGTGTTTTCAATACCAGTTGAAGTAATACCTTCTACGCCGCTTCCTTCTGAAACGTCTGTGAAGTTTCCGACACCATCATTCATCAACAATTTGTGGCTACCATCAGTAAAAGAACTTGCTCCAATGAATACATCCAAATCACCATCATTATCATAATCTCCCCATGCTGAAGACCAAGTTTGAACTGGATCATCCATATCGAGTTCTGCACCTACTTCTTCGTAGTTTCCTTCTCCATCATGGCGGTGCATTTGGTTGATTTTAGCAGGAGAAGATCCGCCACGGCATTTTGCAATAAACATATCGGTGTCGCCGTCGTGGTCGTAGTCAACCCATATTGATCCATAGTTTCCACCGTTAGGTGTCTCACCTAATCCTCCCTGATAGAAGGTCAAATTTCCTTCACCATCGTTTATGTAGTACACATTTGGCTCTACGTCATGACACATAAATACATCCAGGTGCCCATCATTGTTGATGTCTACGCAGTTTCCACGCTGACAGAAAACATACTCATTCGTTGTCAGTTCAGTATACGCCGTTCCATCTTCGTTGGCAAACATGAATGTAACACCTGATCCACCACCGTATATCAAATCATTAAACCCGTTTCCATCAATATCACCAGCAGTTAAACTCCAATAGGGAAAGTTCGCTCCAGGGATATTACCAATAGCTGTTGGAGTCAACGTTCCATCAGCGTTTTGATAAGAGATATGAATCCCTTCATTCTCCGATACCTTTACAACATCGTCTAAGTAATCTCCATTCATATCGACCATAGCTCTATTGCTTCCAGGTCCTGGGTTGCTTACTGGTGTAAAAGTGATGGGCATAGGCACGAATTCTGATTCAATCAGTTCAAAAGCGAAACCTGCATCACTCCATCGGTCATCCCAAACAAAATAAACAGTCTCTCCTTGCTCTACTGGGAAGGAAACGATTGAAAGGTAAACGCTCCCTCCATCATCATCTCCAGCGATACAGGTAAAGTCGCCACATGTACCAGAGTACACATGAATGCGCGTATCTAGACCTTCGTTCTCTTCAAGCGAAGTTGTTATCGTAATTGTATAGTCCATGCCGGCAGTGTATGTATACCACTCACCGTGTTCGGTTCCAGCAACTGGCATGTTGGCACAAAACTGTGATGGTAATTCACCATCGACCATATCAACGGTATGATATCCAGCTTCTACAGCAAGAGCTTCATCACAAGTATTTTGTGCTAATGCTCCCGTAAAAGCCAGGGTTAGTAAAGAAAGTAGAGTTATTCTCATGGTTAATTGGTTTGATTTTTAATTGGTTTCAAAAGTTTTTTAGTCACAAGGAGGAGAAAGTGAATTGATGTATTCAAACATAAGCTCAAGCCCTTCCTCGTGTTGCACGGTTCTTCCCATTAGTGGCATGCGAACTGATTCACTTGTCGCTTCCATTCTGTAATACATATTAGATCGATCCACGTTTCCACGCGAAATAATATGGGTCAATGAAGGGTTCTCAGTGATAAATTCTTGTGGTGTAATGCAAATGCCTTGATTAACAGGGTCGGCACTCTCAGCAAATGCTAGCCTGATAGGACGGTAATCACAATGCCCTCCTTCTTGGTGGCAATGGGCACAGTTCATATCTAAATATGATCGTACTCTAAGCTCTAGGTCTAGCGACTCATCTTCCCAGTCAACAACAGTTAGAATATCTGATGGGTATCCACCTGAAAGGAATCCAACTGATTCCCACATAGCTAACTGATTCATGACTTGTTCACCATAATCAAAATCGTGATTCAAGTTTTGGGGCTTAGGACCAATTGGTATTGTGCTGTCACCTGTTTTATGACAAGTTGTACACTCTGCTTCCGCTGGGATTCGGAATGTTACTTGACGAATTTCGCCATCTTCATCCATCCATTCGAGCGGAACATTTTTTCCATTTAGATTAAGCTCTCCTTCCGTTTGATCTTCATTCCAGTGATATTCCGCCACTTCCCATTCGTCATTGCGCTTGAAGAGTATTCTGGTCTCCAGAATCTTCGTATTATCACCCGGCTGGACATGCTTGTAATAAAATGTCTTGATCAAAACAGCGCCGTTGGGGAATTCCAAGATCCTTCCATCTCCATCGTAAGTGGCACTTACCGAATCTGGCATCCAAACGAGTCTTTGCTTTTTTGCATAATCTGCAAACAAGGATGTGATGACATCATAAGGAAGAACACCATCCGTTGGCTCCAAATCGGCCAGATCGCCTTGAAAGAAATTGTACTCAGAAAGTGTTTCGTAAGGAACTTCGTTTAAATCGAAATTAACTTCAGATTTTTCTGGTGGTTCCGGAGTTGGTTTTGGCGGCTCAGAATCGTCTTCATTGCAGCCAACAAGAGCTAAAGCGAAAGCCAGAAGGCTCAAGCGCAGCATTTGGTTCAACATAGGTATTGCAGGTTTCTTGAAATAAATTCGCAAACAATATAATCAATTTGATTTCATCTTGAGCTTTATCAAAATTTACGCATTCAAGTATTATTGAAAAGCCAAAAGCGTTCTCGTTTTGAAAACATCAGTAGAATGACGGAGAGTCAAAACAAAAGATTACCAAAGTCATACATTTTTTTTCTATTCACAATTCATAATTTTGCGCCGAAAACAACCAATAAAGAATTGATTAGAAAGTAGAGCACTATGAACTTCAAAAATCTAGGCTTATTAGCAGCTGTAATGTTTCTTTCATTTCAAGCTTATTCACAAAACGACACCTTGCGATTTAATAATGGCAATGATGTCATTGTAGGTGAAATCAAGGAAATGACAAGAGGTGTCATTACCATTGAAACCGATTATAGTGATTCAGATTTCAAGATTGAGTGGGAGAAAGTAACTGAAGTAAGAACAGACCAATTGTACACTGTTGCCCTCAGGAATCGCACCATTCTCACCCGGGCTAGAATTCAGACCATAGAACCTGGGAGGCTTCGTATTCTCTCTGAAGATGAAGGTGTACAAGAAGTTGCCGTGACAGATATTGTGAACCTGCGCCAACTAGACTCTTCTTTTTGGAGTAAGCTTTCAGCAAACGTGGATATAGGGTACAGCGTAACAAAACAGAACAATTTGCAACAATACAATGCAAATGCTGGGATTGGTTATAAAACAGACCGGTGGATCCTGAACTCTACCTACAGCCAGGTAAGATCAGAACAAGATGATGTTGCACCAACTGATCGTATGGATGCATCTATTAGAGGTGATTACCAGTTTCGGAACTCATTTTTTACTGGGGCTGCGGTAAACTTTCTCTCAAATAATGAACAACTATTAAACCTTCGAACCACGGCCCAAGCTGGAGGGGGTTATTACTTTGTTCGGTCCGTTGCCATGTATTGGAACGGATTTGCAGGGGTGGCTTATAACAATGAAGACTACGACATGAGCCCTGAAAACCCGGATATGAACAATGACCGAACCAGTTATGAAGGAGTTTTAGGTACGGAGTTGAACATGTACGACATAGGAGATTTGAACTTCTTTATGAATGTTTATTGGTATCCAAGTTTTACAGAAGAGAATAGACATCGTGCCGATTTCAAAATGAATGTCAAGTACGATTTACCCCTCGACTTTTACATCAGCGGTGGGGTTACGGTCAACTATGACAATGAACCGGTACAGGGTGCGGCTGATACCGACTACGTCATTCAGACAGGATTCGGTTGGGAGTTGTAAGATTGCGTATCTTTGCCCCCCTTTTTAAAGATCATGAAACGCGTAGTAGTAGGACTTTCTGGTGGTGTTGATTCAAGCGTAGCAGCTTATCTTCTCAAAGAAGAAGGCTACGATGTAATCGGGCTGTTTATGAAGAACTGGCACGATGAATCGGTGATTCTTGATGCTGAGTGCCCGTGGATTGAAGACAGTAATGATGCCATGCTTGTAGCGCAAAAGCTCGGCATTCCTTTTCAGGTCATAGACTTGAGCAAAGAATACAAGGATCGCATAGTTGATTATATGTTCGCAGAGTATGCCGCAGGGCGTACTCCCAATCCAGATGTGCTTTGCAATAGAGAAATCAAGTTCGACACTTTCCTGAAAGCGGCTATGAACCTTGGAGCAGACTATGTTGCTACAGGCCACTACTGCCAAAAGTCTGAGATTGAAGTTGGTGGAAAAACCATTTATCAGCTTAAAGCCGGAGCGGATCAAAATAAAGATCAAAGTTATTTCCTCTGTCAGGTAAATCAAGATCAGCTGAGCAAAGCGCTGTTTCCAATTGGCCACCTTCAGAAGTCGGAAGTAAGAGCCATTGCCACAGAACAAAAACTGGTAACTGCCGAGAAGAAAGACTCACAAGGATTGTGTTTCGTCGGAAAAATAAGGCTTCCTGATTTCCTTCAACAACAACTCAAACCAAAAAAAGGTGAAATCATTGAGCTAAGTCGCGATGTAGTTCCAGCACTGGCAACCGACTCAAGTCTAGAGTCTATGAGCGAGCCACACCACTTCGAATCATCGCTGGGAGAAGTGGTTGGAGAGCACAAAGGGGCGCATTACTTCACTGTCGGACAGCGCAAAGGCTTGGATGTAGGGGGAAAAGCACTCCCTTTGTTTGTGGTTGGAACAGACACGAAAGAAAATGTAATCTACACCGGACAGGGTGATGATCATCCAGCGCTTTACCGAAAAGGCATACGCGTTCCAAAATCAGACATGCATTGGATCCGAGAAGACTTAAAGCTAGTAGATGGAGAGTCGCGAAACTATCTTGCTAGAATCAGATACCGTCAAGCGCTTGAGCCAGCCACATTGACCTACAAAAACGATGTGCTCTACGTTATATTCGAGAATCCACAGCGTGGTGTAGCTCCCGGACAGTTTGTGGCATGGTACGACGATGATGAATTGATTGGATCAGGAGTGATCCACTAATTCAAACGCTTTTCAATTAAGTATTTATTACGATCGGGAGAAATGCCTCTCACCAACTCGGCGATAAACCCTCCGACAAACAACTGCGTCCCAAGTACCATAGCTGTCAGAGCCACGTAAAAGATTGACATATCGGCAATGTTCTTAGCCGCAATACCTTGACTTAAGGCCCAAATCTTATATCCACCGATATAGAGAAAAACACCCATCCCAATCAAGAACATCAGTGCCCCATAAAAGCCAAAAAGGTGCATCGGTCGCTTCCCATATTTTGAAACGAAGCTGAGTGTAATCAGATCTAGCGGCCCTTTAATAAACCGAGAAATACCATACTTTGTGTGCCCATACTTCCTAGCTTGATGCTGCACCACCTTCTCTCCTATGTTGGTGTAGCCCATTCGCTTTGCTAAAACGGGAATGTAGCGGTGCATATCGCCGTAGAGCTCTACGTGCTTCACTACTGGTTTGCGATAGGCCTTTAGCCCACAATTGAAATCATGTAAGTAGATACCTGACATTTTTCGCGTGGCCCAGTTATAGAGCTTCGTAGGAATCGTTTTAGTTAGCGGGTCATAGCGCTTTTTCTTCCAACCCGAAACAAGATCAAAACCATCTGCACGAATCATCCGAACGAGTTCAGGAATTTCATCAGGACTATCTTGAAGGTCGGCGTCCATGGTGATAACCACATCCCCCTGAGCTTCTGCAAAAGCCGCTTGTAAACCTGCCGCCTTGCCATAATTCCTTGCAAAACTCAGTGCTTTAATCTTGGTGTACTTCTTTGACAATTCGGCTATTACTGCCCAGCTCTCGTCTGTACTTCCATCGTCTACGAGGATGATCTCTCCTTCTAGACTATTTTCGTTCAGGACTCGATCTATCCACTCGATTAACTCTGGGAGAGATTCTGCTTCGTTGTATAAGGGGATTGCTATTGAAATCAATCGGTATATAGTATGTTGTTCTTATTCCAATGGTGCACTGCGCTTCATCACTGCAGCGATTATCAAACTAGCTATGATGTAAAATATAGAATACGTGAGCAAACTCTTGGCCAGACCTGGTAACGTAAATCCTGCTCTAGTTTCCTTTTCAATTTCTTCCATCGCTTCGATCATCTGATCTTCGGGCATATTGCCTTCCATAAACTTCATACTCATAGAAAGCGCCCTTTCTACCGTCAAATCAACATATGAAGGGTCTAGAATATTTGCGTAAACATACATAAATGCGAAGCTGATGATAGCTGCTATAATCATCCCAAGGAAGGCTGTTTTAAACCCATCTGCAAAGGAAAGTACATTTCCATTTGCTTCTCTTTGCTTCTTGACATAGATAACCGGAATTACGATAGTCATTGCGATAGCGAGGAGCCAAATGATAGTGAGCAGCAGCGCACCACTGAGCATTGCGCCAAGTAGTGTAAGAACGATAGATATTCCTGCTAGTACTAATCCAGCGGTAATTGCGTAAGAGTTTTTCATGAGGTATGGGTTCTAGTTTCAGCAAATATAAACATGGAGATGATTTCACTACACTTTTTTATTGCGAGGGTGTTTTCTATTTGTACTTTTGCAGCGGGCAAGTCTTATACGACCAGCTCCTGCAGAATCCCCCAGGCCTGGAAGGGAGCAAGGGTATGCGGTTGTAGCGGTGCGATGTAAGTAGCTTGCCCACTTTTTTTTCGCCCTATATGGAAAGAAAGGTTGTATTCGTAACCGGCGCCTCGACTGGTATTGGCAAAGCAATCAGTCAATATCTCATTTCAAAAGATCATATAGTTTACGGCAGTAGCCGAAATGTTTCGCATGGGGATGTGTTGGATGGCATTACCATGGTGAAACTCGACATGGCCAATGTTCAGTCTATCGAATCGAGCGTTGAATATATCCTCGGTAAAGAAGGGCGAATAGATGTGCTAGTGAACAACGCCGGAACCGGTCTATCTGGAGCGGTTGAAGACACAAGCCCGGAAGAAGCTTCAGCCTATCTCAAAAGTCACATCGTAGGACTCATTGCTTGTTGCCAAGCCGTCATTCCAACTATGCGAAAAGCGGGGAGTGGAAAAATCATCAATATCTCGAGCATTGCCGGTGAGTTTGGACTTCCTTTTAGAGGAATATACAGCGCTGGTAAAAGTGCCCTAAACCGGATCACAGAATCATTGAGGATGGAGCTCGCCCCTTCGAATATTAGTGTCTCAATGATCAGACCGGGCGATTTCAGTACGAACATCAATCAAAGTCGGATCATTCCCAAAAAAAGTCTGTCTGAAGACAGCTACTACTACACGGCTTTCAAAAAGCAGTACGAGCGAATTTCATCAGAAGTAAGTGTAGGGGAAAATCCAGAGCAAATAGGCCGGCTTGTCTCTAAAATTATTAAGTCGAAAAACCCGAAACTTCGCTATACTGCTGGCGGATTTGTGCACAAGCTCTCTATCCTTTTAAACACCATCCTACCAAGTGGTGTTTTCCAAAAAATGCTTTCGAAAAGATATCCGGTCAAATAATTGGTCGATCGCTGAATCAATCACTACCTTTGCCGCGATTTTTAAAGAACCAACAAAGACATTAAAACATGGCAGGGAAAAGAACTTTCACCATGATCAAGCCAGATGCTGTTGAAGCGAATAACACTGGTAAAATCATTGACATGATTATCGATGCTGGATTTAGCATCAAAGCAATGAAGCTTACTTACCTCAACAAAGCTGAAGCAGAAACTTTCTACGCTGTACACAGTGAGCGCCCATTCTTTGGAGAGCTAGTTGAGTACATGACTTCTGGACCAATTGTAGCAGCTATTCTTGAAAAAGACAACGCGGTAGCCGACTTCCGTGCTCTAATCGGTGCAACGGATCCAGCAGAAGCGGCAGAGGGAACTATCCGTCAAAAATATGCCGAGTCAAAAGCGAAAAATGCTGTACACGGTTCTGATAGCGATGAGAACGCTGCTATCGAATGCGGATTCCACTTTTCTGGAAGAGAGATTGTAGGTTAATCTAAACCTAAACGAATTTCTAAACGCCCCGGCTTTGCTGGGGCGTTTTAATTTATCGGAGCTCCACAGTTTTCACCATCCGCTTACCAAGTTCCTTATTGATCTTTTCGGCAATCTTGTCTTTTGCAAAACTCAACTCCTGTCGGAGACTTGCAGACTCAATGAAAATGGTAAGCTTTCCTTTTTCGAGCTTAATCTCAGTCGTTCTTTTGGCAATAGCTGGCCCCATGATTTTCTCCCAATAAGTTACGATAGCCGCTGCATGGTAGCCTTCTTCAAGTCCATATGCCGCAAGCAGGCGGTCGATCACTTGCTCAAGAGATTCTTCATTGGTATCACGGCTCATCTATTTCCCCTCCTATTACATTAAAGATTTTCACACTGTCGCTTATTCCTTCAAAGATAGCAGCTATGCGCTCGGAATGAGTATCTGTGATAAAAATCTGGCCAAAATTGTGGTCACTAACAAGCTTCATTAAATGCCCAACCCGTTCGTCGTCTATTTTATCGAAAATATCGTCGAGCAAGAGAAGTGGTGTCTTACCGGTGTGCTCCTTTACCGCATCGAACTGAGCTAGCTTCAAGGCTATTAAAAAAGTCTTTTGTTGTCCCTGGCTACCAAACTTCTTCAGAGGATGCCCCTCCCCGATCTCAAACTTAAGGTCATCCTTATGGGTCCCAACATTTGTGTAAGAACTTCGTCTATCCTTTTCCAGGCTTTCCTTGAGCACTTCTTCGAAAGAAGATTCTCCCAGATGCGATTGATACTTGATTTCTACTGTCTCTGCTCCGCCACTGATGGCATCGTAGTGCGCTCGAAACAAAGGCATAAACTCATCGACAAAGACACGTCGCTTTTCGTGAATTCGCTCAGCTAAATCGATCAATTGGATATCCCAGACTTCAAGGCTTTCGGGCTCAAATCTTCTATTCTCCCAAAAATACTTTAGCAGGCTGTTGCGCTGCTTGAGCACCTTATTGTATTGAATTAGGTCGTCGAGGTACTTGTGGTCGTACTGGGAAATGATCCCATCCATAAATTTCCTTCTCAGCTCACTTCCTTCGCTGATCAAGTCCTTGTCGTATGGCGAAATCATAACAGATGGGTACTTCCCAATGTGGTCGGCTAAGCGCTCGTACTCTGTCTTGTTTTTCCTAAAAACCTTTTTTGCACCCTTTTTGACGCCACAATAGAGTTTGTCAGCATTCTCGTTTTGTTCAAAGACCCCTTCAACAACGAAAAAATCTTCGCCGTGCCGGATATTTTGACTGTCAATAGGATTAAAATAACTCTTACAGCCCGTGAGGTAGTGAATGGCGTCTAAAACGTTGGTTTTACCCTGACCGTTTAAACCAGTAAAAATATTCACATTGGCATCTAGATATAAATTTGCAGATGCGTAATTCTTAAAGTTGACGAGGCTTAGCTGGGATAATGTCATGTGCTATTCGGCAAAAATATCAATTCTATTGCGCTCAAACTGTACTCGCACGTAAAAAAGTATATTTTTGCAGACTTAATAAAAAGTGTCCAAAATGGCCAAAGACAAAAAGATGAGCGACGAGCCGATTGTAGATGTACAGGAAGTATACTCTAAGACAGAGCAATACGTAGAAGACAATAAGAACAGCTTGCTAATTATAGCTGGGATTTTGGTTGTGCTTTTCGCTGGATATTTTGCTGTAACTCGACTTTACCTCGAGCCAAAGAACGAAGAAGGGATGAATTTGATCTGGAAAGCAGAATACTGGTTTGAGATTGATTCACTTGATAAAGCTCTAGTAGGTGATGAGTCCTACTACGGATTTGAATATGTTGCTGACGAGTATGGATCTACTGATGCAGGTGCACTTGCTTCTTACTACGCAGGTCAGATTTACATGAAGAAAGGTGAGTTTGAATACGCCATCGAGTATTTGAAGAAAGCGGATTTGGACGACGAGCTTGCTGGAGCTGTTGCTCTTGGTACCATTGGCGATGCTTACGTGGAGTTGAATCAATACGGAGAAGCACTTTCTTACTACAGTAAAGCTATTTCTCACTCAGACAATATGTTGACAGCGCCAATCTACTTGAAAAAGGCTGGATTGATCTACGAAGACCAAGGAGAGTTTGACAAAGCCTTGAAGAACTTTCAGCGCATCAAGGACGAGTATCCAAAGAGCACTGAAGCACGCGTTATCGACTCATATATTGCGAGAGTTGGTGGCTGATGGCTACTTCAGGAAAAAACCTATCCAATTACAATAAGGAAGAAACTCCTTCAGCGCGACCGTTCCATTTTGGGGTGGTCGTTTCTGAATGGAATGAAGACATCACTGACAACCTGGCCAAAGGAGCTGTTGATACCCTGAAAGATCTTGGTACTCCAGACGAGCAGATTCACTTCCACTATGTACCCGGAACTTATGAGTTAGCCATCGGATCGAAGCTTTTGATTGAATCAACACCGCTCGATGCCGTGATCGCTATAGGGTCAGTTATTCAAGGAGAAACGCGCCACTTTGACTTTGTTTGCGAAGCAGCTGCTCAAGGAATAAAAGACGTTAGCCTTCAAACGGGTGTTCCCGTCATCTTTTGTGTATTGACTGACAATACAAAACAGCAAGGACTCGACCGCTCAGGTGGAAAACACGGGAACAAAGGCGTAGAAGCCGCCGTAGCCGCCGTGAAAATGGCAGCCTTAAAAGCTAAGCTCCAAGACTAAATCACGCTTTTGTTTTCACCTGGTCCCACGACTTGACCTGCCAACGGATGTGGGCAGTACACAAGTGATTATCATCGGTATCCTTCACAATTACCTCGCAAGTGTGAAACACCTTACCTTCCTTTTTTAGGGTGGATAATATCTCATTTTCAAAAACAGACTGAGACAATTGGAAGGTAGCCAAGGCTGTTTTCTTTGCCTGGTAGAAGTACTCCACTTCGATCTTTTGCATGATCAAGCGATATTCACGCGGATCGAGGTTTCGCAACATGACCAAACCACTGCAAAACTCTGCGGCCGTGGCGAGCCCGCAAGCGTGTACTCCACGTATATGATTTTGGTTAATCCGCTTATAGGGTATGACAGTGGTGATAAAATCATTCCCTATTTCATGAATCTTGATGCCGTGCGGCTTATTGAACGGAATGCCCCGACCCATTATAAAGTTTAGCTTCTTCAAAGCCCAACCACCGGCAGCGGCACTTTCGATACTTTTCTTTAGATCAATTTTCAAGAATCTTCGCTATATCTGGTTTGAAGTACAAGTTACTCTTTAAGACTTTTCCGTCTTCACGGTAAATGGGCTGTCCATTTTCGTCGAGCTTACTCATATTTGAACGCTGTATTTCTTCAAAAACTTCCACGATTTTATCTTGCAAGCCATGCTTCAAAATGGTTCCACACAAGATGTAGAGCATGTCTCCCAGAGCATCGGCAACTTCTACTAAGTCCCCGTTTTGGGCAGCTTCCAGATACTCTTCATTTTCTTCACGCATCAATTTGTAGCGCAAAAGTGTATCGGCATCAGTGAGCCTTCCTACTTGAGACTTTGCATTTTCTATTCCAAACGCTTCGTGAAAATCGCGCACGTACGCTATCGCTTTCTCCAATTCCATTATTCAGATATTTGACTTAAATGTAGGGGTAATATGAAGACATTTGGTTGGAATTTATTAACAAGAAACCAAAGTGAATCTTAACAAGTTTTAACGGCCAGAAACCCACAGTACAAAGGGATTGACGCAAATTTGTATATCCGTTCTGCGACGGATTTTTTTTTGATATAACAGGCCGTAATTTTTATTCAACCAGAGTATTAAATTCGCAACATGAACCAAGAAACACAGCACCACCAAATAGCGGGAGAAACGCCCGTCAGCGCCCCTACAAACACTGTGGATATCAAAGCCTTAAATGAGAAGATTCAGCGCGAAAGCGCCTTTCTGGATCTGATTAAGCTCGAAATGGAAAAAGTGATCATTGGCCAGCCAGCCATGATCGAAAAACTCCTTATCGCCCTACTCGCCGATGGACACATTCTCTTGGAAGGTGTTCCTGGGTTGGCGAAAACACTAGCGATTAAAGCCCTTTCGGGATGTATTGACGTAGAGTTTAGCCGAGTTCAGTTTACTCCTGACCTACTTCCTGCCGATGTTATCGGTACGATGATCTACAACCCCAAAACACAAGAATTCACTCCAAAACAAGGACCGATATTTTCGAACTTCGTTTTGGCCGATGAGATAAACCGTGCCCCTGCCAAAGTACAATCGGCGCTGCTCGAAGCCATGCAAGAGCGTCACGTAACAATCAGCGGTACGACTTTCCAACTTCCAAAGCCATTCCTCGTTCTAGCAACACAAAACCCGATAGAACAAGAAGGGACCTATCCACTTCCAGAAGCACAGGTAGACCGATTTATGCTTAAAGTTGTTCTGGACTATCCGAAAAAAAATGAAGAAGCCTTGATCTTGCGAAACAACGTAGGAACAAGTGCCTTCCCTACTACGAAGAAAGTAGCTAGCGCGGAGAGTATTCTCCAGGCGCGGAAAACAGTTCGAGAAGTATATATGGATGAGAAAATCGAGAAGTACATTGTCGATTTAGTATACGCAACTCGAACTCCTGAAGCATACGGATTGGAAGGACTCAAAGACTTAATCAGTTTTGGTGCATCCCCTCGTGCAAGCATTAGTATGGCTCTTGCTGCTAAAACCTACGCCTTCATCAACCACCGCGGATTCGTGATCCCTGAAGATGTACGTGCCGTTTGTCCCGATGTCATGAGACACAGAATTGGTCTCACTTACGAAGCTGAAGCTGAAGACATCACCGTTGAAAACGTAATAGCTCAAGTACTCAATACGGTAGAAGTACCTTAAAAACATGGCAACAAATACTGCAGAACTTTTAAAAAAGGTTAGGCGGATAGAGTTGAAAACCAAGGGGCTGTCTAACCAGATATTCTCAGGAGAATACCATTCCGCCTTCAAGGGCCGTGGTATGGCTTTTAGCGAAGTGCGTGAATACAACATGGGTGATGAAGTCCGTGACATCGACTGGAATGTAACAGCGCGTTTTGGACATCCTTTCATCAAGGTATTCGAAGAAGAAAGAGAGCTGACCGTAGTGTTGGTGGTGGATGTTTCTGCGAGCGACAGCTTTGGATCGACTACTCAACTTAAAAAGAATATGATCACGGAAATCTGCGCTGTTCTTGCCTTTTCTGCGATCCAAAACAACGACAAGATTGGCGTGATCTTTTTCAGTGATCAGGTGGAAAAATTCATCCCTCCGAAAAAAGGGAAGTCTCACATTCTGCGAATCATCCGAGAGCTTATTGAATTTAAGCCTGAGCAAAAAGGGACGAATATTACCGAAGCGCTTCGATACTTGAACAACGTCGTCAAAAAAAGAAGCATCGCCTTTTTGATCACAGACTTTATGGATAAGGACTACTCCAACGGGTTGAAGCTAGCCAGTGGTAAGCACGATTTGGTGGCCTTGCACATATACGATCAACGAGAATTGGAAATGCCTGCCATTGGACGAGTGAAGTTTGTTGACCCCGAAACAGGTGTTACCCAGTGGATAAATACCAACTCGAAACGAAATAGAGAAGTGTATGCGAAAGCGGGCCTGGAGCGAATGGAAGAGATGAAGTTGGCATGCCAAAAAGCCGGTGTAGATGTAGCTTCAATCGCTACCCACACATCCTATATCACTCCACTTAGAAACCTTTTTAGCAAGCGGTCGTGAAGCAGCTTTTGAACATATCGCTGATTTTAGCAGGAATCCTTTTTGCGGGTATTGGTTACAGTCAGAATCCAGAAGCACTTGTTGACAGGAACGAAATTAGGATTGGGGAGCAAATTGAGCTCACGCTCTCCGTGCCGATGCAGAGCCCAAGTGATGTATTGGGCTTTCCGAATCTAAATGAATCTGTTTCAGACGGTCTTGAAGTCATCGAAGTAAAACCTATTGATACAATTAGAACCGGAGCACTCAGACTTGAACAAAAAGCCTACCTAACAGCATTTGATTCAGGGAGCTATGAAATCCCGGGACTATCATTCCAACTCAATCAAAATACGGCGACTACTGAACCAATTCGCATTGAAGTCTTTACGGTAGAAGTGGATACGACACAAGGAATCTACGGCAGCCGTGAAGGCTATGCAGTAGAAGTTGGACTTTGGGATTACATCCGGTTTTACGCCGATAGATTCTACGTCAAAGAAATTTTGGGTGGTTTGGCCTTAGCAGGTCTCGTTGTCGCCTTATTCGTTTGGCTCGGAAGAAGAAACCAGAAAAAAGATTTGGTTTTCGCACCCAAGCCAGCTGATCCGCCCCATGTCATAGCGCTTCGAGATTTGCGCAAGCTACTCTCAGAGAAGGCTTATGAGAAAGAAAAACCGAAGGTATACCACACCAAACTCACCGAGATTTTAAGAGAGTTTATCGAGACTACGACCAATGTTCAGGCTCATGAGTTGACCTCTCGTGAAACCATGGATCAGCTGCGATACGTGGGTTACAGCGAAACGGATATGAAGAACCTTCGTGTCATTCTTTTCAGAGCTGATATGGTGAAGTTCGCAAAAGAAGTACCTAGCATATCTGAAAACGAGTCAGCGCTGAAAGATGCCCTGGCTTTTGTGGAAGGGCAGATTCCCCAAGAAGAACCAGAGTTAAACGAAGATCAAGATCATGAGTCGAGATAGTTTAATCGCCATCATATGGGGTCTCCTGGGAATGGGCATTACTGCGATAGGTTACTACTACGCCACAGATGAATTTACATTCAATAACCCCATGTATTTGTGGGGGCTACTCATTCTGCCATTGATGCTGGGGTACGAATGGTGGTCGAGTGATAAACGACAACCAACAGTTCAGCTTTCCACAGCTGTACAATTTGGAGCTTCCGGTTTTCAAATCTGGCCGTGGGTAATCTCACTTCCGGTTCTCTTTCGCATTTCGGCAATGGGCTTATTCATCATAGCCCTTGCTCGCCCTCAATCTCAATTGAGTTGGAAAGACGTGGAAACCGAAGGAATTGACATCATTATCAGTATGGATATTTCGGCATCCATGCTGGCAAAAGACTTCGATCCCAACCGACTTGAAAGTTCGAAGGAAGTGGCTATCGACTTTATCGAATCCAGACCGAATGACCGAATCGGATTGGTCGTTTACGAAGGAGAAAGTTTCACGCAATGTCCACTAACAAGTGATCACAAAGTTCTGAAAAGTCTATTCAAGGATGTTCGAACGGGTATGGTGGAAGGTGGAACCGCCATCGGGATGGGACTTGCTACTTCAGTGAGCCGTTTGAAAGACAGCGAAGCCAAAAGCAAAGTGGTTATACTTCTCACAGATGGAGAGAATAATTCGGGATCAATTGCTCCGGTGACGGCAGCTGAAATAGCTCAGAATTTTGATATCCGTGTCTACACTATTGGAGTTGGGTCTCGAGGAAAAGCCCTCGCTCCTACCCAGATCTACCCCAATGGGAAATATCGCTACGACTACGTCGATGTCAATATCAATGAAGAAGCTCTTCAGGAAATAGCCGACATGACTGGCGGAAAGTATTTCCGAGCTACAAATGGCGATGCACTTGAAGCGATTTATCAAGAAATAGACCGGCTGGAAAAAACGAAAATTAGCGTTACAGAGCACAGTCAGAAATCTGAAGAATTCTTCTGGTTTGCAGCCATCGGTGGATTGATATTGTCTTGTGAATTTTTACTGAGAACCCTTGTATTTCAAACCCTACCATGACAAAGCAGCGATCGACATACAACTTAGGTGGCATGTTGCTCACAAGTCTCATCGTGGAGATTGTGATCTGGGCTTTGGTAGCCGTTACCGTTTTCGTAATTATTGGGGCTATTCCCGGGCTCAAGTGGGATCATCCGAAATTGGTCTGGCTCCTCGGAATTGGTCCTGTGATCTGTGCTCTATTCCTGCTTGGGATTTGGTCTAAGAACAGTCGTTTAAAGAAATTCTCAGACGCATCGCTCCTACCCTATCTCGTACCTGATATCTCTTCAGCAAACACATTGCTCAAGTACATGATGTGGAGGCTAGCCGCTGCAATGCTCGTCTTGGCATTGATGAACCCAAAGCTCGGGTCAAAAATGTCTGAAGCGAAAATTTCGGGCATCGAGATAATGCTCGCCCTCGATGTTTCAAATAGTATGAAGGCCGAAGATCTGAAACCAAATAGGCTGGTCAGAGCTACAAGGTCTATCGAAAAGCTTCTGGAAAACCTGCATGGAGATCGTGTCGGAATAATCGTGTTTGCCGGTCAGGCATTCGTCCAGCTTCCGATCACTAATGACTATTCGGCTGGAAAACTCTTCCTCAGCGCTATTGATACCGACATCGTTCCGGTGCAAGGAACGGCCATAGGATCGGCAATGGAATTGGCTTTGGAGAGCT
Source organism: Cryomorpha sp. (assembly GCA_965230375.1). Taxonomy (GTDB): domain Bacteria; phylum Bacteroidota; class Bacteroidia; order Flavobacteriales_D; family Cryomorphaceae; genus CBDDKU01. Next base: position 46,509 of record CBDDKU010000006.1, on the reverse strand, counting down.
TCGATTTTGAATCACCTGCTCAAAAGGCGCTGATCATCATCACAGATGGAGAAAACCACGAAGACGATGCGCTTGAAGCAGCTCGCACAGCAGCCGAACAGGGTGTCAAGGTCTTTACGATCGGAATGGGTAGTCCGGAAGGAGCTCCGATCCCCGAGTACCAGGGAAAAAGAAAAGTTGGTTTTAAAAAAGACAACAGCGGTACCGTGGTGGTCTCTAAACTCAATGAGGAAATGCTGGAAGATATCGCGGCAGCTGGAAATGGAAACTATATTAGAGCCTCCAATGCAGAAGTCGGTTTAGGAGCTCTCCTTGATGAGTTGAATAAAATCAACAAAACCGAAATGGGTTCCATATCTTATGCCGAATATGAAGATCGATATCAGGTTTTTCTGGCAATTGGCCTGGCGCTCATGCTAATTGAGTTTTTGTTGAGAGGAAGAAAAGGTGTATTGACCAAACAATTAAATCTATTTGAATCATGATGTATAGATGGATTGTGTTTTTAGGACTGATACTGTTTTCTACCAGCTCATTTGGGCAGGATGAAAAAGTGTACACGAACAAGGGTAATTCGCTGATGGCCGAAGGAAAAACATCGGAAGCTATTGAAGCCTACAAGGAAGCACTCGAATTGAACCCCGAATACAAAGAAGCTCAGTTTAATCTAGGCTATGCATACCAAAGCCAATCAGCTGAACTCTCCAAAGAAGCTCAGGCTATAGAAGATGAGCAAGCCCGACAGCAATATATCAGTCAAGCCCAGACCCTCGCCAAAGAAGCGGCTTCAGCTTTTGAAAAAGCGAGTGAGCAGTCTGAATCAGATGAAGAAGTAAACAATTCGCAGTATAATCTTGGAAATGCTCAGTTGACAGGCGGTGAGCTAGAAAAAAGCATTGAAGCATACAAAGAAGCCTTGAGAAAAAACCCTTCTGATGAAGAAGCAAGGTACAATTTGGCGTATGCGAATCGGCTCAAACAACAACAGGAGCAAGAGCAACAGCAGCAGCAGCAAGACCAGCAACAGCAAGAGCAAGAGCAAGAGCAACAGCAACAGCAAGAGCAAGAGCAACAGCAAGAGCAAGAGCAAGAGCAAGAGCAACAGCAAGAGCAACAGCAGCAACAGCAACAGCAACAACAAAGCGAAATGAGCAAGGAAGAAGCTGAGCAGTTGTTGGAAGCACTCAAAAAGCAGGAAAAAGAACTTCAGGAAAAGCTGAACAAGAAGAAAACCGCCAAACGCGTTAAGATTGAGAAAGACTGGTAGACATATCGCATTCTTGATTCTAACACTGCTATGTGTTCAAGGGGTTGCCCAAGACACGAGGGTCTACGCTTCTGTTGACAAAAATCCTGTGGAAGTTGGTGAAGTATTCTCCTATCGAATCACAGTTGAGAACGGACGTGGAGACATCACCCCGCCACCATTGGGAGATTTCAATTTGATCTTTGGGCCTTCCCGTTCTCAGAACTATAGCTACTATAATGGTCAGTCGACATCCACGCTTACCCAGACCTACACACTTCGTCCGGTTAAAGAAGGAAAGTATACCATCGAACCAGGGAAAGTAAAGATTGAAGGTAAGTGGTACAAGACCGACCCTATTGTTCTCGAAGTAATTAAAGGAAGACGACCAGCTCCATCGACCAGTTCGAATTCAGGGCAACCGCAAGCGAACCAGCAAGCGACTCAGGACGTAGAGAACATTCAGCTGAAGATAGAACTGAGCAAGCGAAAAGCTTACATCGGAGAGCAAATTGTGCTTCAATATGTCCTTCTGACTCGATACAACAACCTAGATGTGGTAGAGACAAAACTTCCAACTTTGAACGGGTTTTGGACCGAAACAGTGGAGAAAGACGCTGCCTGGGAGCAGAATTATGAGATCATAAATGGAATGCGCTTCAAGAAAGCCGTCTTGCAAACTCAAATATTGATCCCACAGCGAAAAGGAAAGATTCAGATCGATCCAGTGGAAATAACGACATTGGTGAATCGCTCTATATTCAACAGGGGTACTCAGTTCAACGTCAAAAGCAATAGCCCTGTTATCGAAATTTTGCCACACTCAGGTAACGCTCCAAGCACTTACGATGGTGCTGTAGGCCAGTTTGACTACGATGTGAAGTTCAGCACATTTGAAACGCAAGCTAACGAAGCGATAAACCTAGACATTGGCATATCAGGCTTGGGAAACCTCTCGCTCATCGAAGCGCCGAAAATCAAATTTCCTTCAGACTTTGAAGTTTATGACCCTGAAGTAAATGATCGAATAAAGGTCACGGAGTCAGGTGTTCGTGGTTCACGTAATTTCCAATATCTCATTATTCCTCGATACCCTGGTGAATACGAAATCCCAGCTTTTGACTTCACCTACTTCCATCCAGCCAGGAAAAAGTATGTCACCGAAACTGCAGGACCTTTCCAGTTTAAAATTAAAGGTGAGCAAGGGCAAGTAACTACAGATACAGGAGTTCAAAGAGCAAGAAATCGAGTAACTCAGTCAGGTAAGGATATACGATATATCGTGACTAACCCAAAGAAGCTAAAAGCTAAGAACAATTCATTTTTTGGTTCTTCAGCCCACTACGGATTTTTAGGTGCTCCATTCCTAATTCTACTGATGTTTCTCCTTGCCAGAAAGCGCAAGCAAGAGCGAAACAAGGACTTGAGAGTTGTAAAAATGCGCGGGGCTGGCAAACTCGCGAAGCGTCGTTTGAAGGCCGCTGACACGGCAATGAAGGAAGGCCGTACACAAGACTTTTATCGGGAAGTATTTAAAGCGCTGTATGGCTACCTATCAGACCGATTGAGCATCGACAGCAGCGAACTAACGCGCCATAACATCGAGAAGGAACTCTTGGAGCGCGGTGTAACAATGGAAGAAGTAGACACCTTGAATAGCACCTTAGACTCTTGCGAAATGGCCCGGTTTGCCCCTGTCACGGGTGTGAGTGAAGAAGAGTTTTACGGCCAGGCGGCTACGCTCATTGAGAAACTTGAAAACAGCATTCAAAAATGAAAGTGATTCGAATCATATTGTTTTTGAGTTTGGTTATGCCTGCATTCTCTGCCTATGCCGATGATCTGGCTATGGCTCGGGAGAATTTTGAAGCTGGCAACAAGCACTACAAAGAAGGTAGTTACGAAGCGGCTTTAAAGTCGTTTCTATTGGCAGACAGCATGGCTAGTGGATTTGATGTAAATTTCAACATTGGAAATACCTACTACAAGTTAGGCGACATTCCTCAAGCCATTCGCTACTATGAGCGAGCTAGGAAATTTCACCCGGGTAATGAGGATGTGAGACACAATTTGGATATCGCCAATGATCAAATTGTAGATCGCATTGATTCTATTCCCGAGAGCAAATTGAATGTTTGGTGGAAAGAGTTCAAATACGGCATAGGCTCCAATGGATGGGCATGGATCACCATTTTGCTGGCTGCTTTGCTAGCCGCACTTATTCTATCTTTCATCTTATTTTCAGGTAAAAACAACAAACGTGCTTTGTTCCTGGGGGCACTGTTCACAATGGTTTTGCTGATCGCATCATACAGCATTGGTCAGGATGCTAAGACTTACCTGACGGAAGTACATTCTGCGATAATAACGACCGACAAAGTGGATGTGCGGAGTGAGCCAAATAAGAATTCGACTCAAGTTTTTGTCCTTCACGCCGGAACGAAAGTGAAGCTGATCGACTCCGAAGGCGAGTGGTCGGAAGTGGAAATAGCTTCCGGAAACCGAGGCTGGATGAGAAAAGTGGACTTGGCAGAAATCTAAAACTCCACGACCACACCAATAGTTGGTAGGATGGTACCGGCCGTATTCGGGATCTCTTCCAAAAGGTATTTTGACGGATCATTGGGATCGGTAACTGGGCTACCTGAATCATCTTTCACCACATCAAGATAAGGCTGAAGATCGGTTTGCTGATTTGTCACATTCTCTACGTCGAAGTAAAAATTCAGACTCCACTTTGGGAAAAAGTACTTCTTGTCGATTCTGACATCGAGTTGGTAACTATCTTCTAGTCTTTGAGAATTTACTTGGCTCCAGTCTTCTACCCCACTTCCTCGAATATCCCACACATCTTTGTCAGCACTCGTTTCACGATCAAACGGCGTGTATGGCGTTCCACCCAATACGCGCAAACGCATTCCGAATTCCCAGTTTTTCTTAAACTTCTTCCCTGCAGTCATACTCAAGATGTACCGGTTGTCCCATGAAGAGGGGACGTACTCTTGGTTTCTATCCGTAAACTCACTGCGGACCAAGGTTAAGGCAGCGATACCGTAAATGTCATTGAAGAGTTTTCGCTGAACCAAAAACTCAACTCCGTAAGCTCTTCCTTCACCAATACTCGCTACGGGCTCACTACCTATTACACCAAAATCTCCACCTAAATTGGCCAGATTTATACTATCCCGCAAGGTGAATGGATAATTATCGTACTTCTTATAAAACCCCTCAATAGATACCTGCGTGTTCGATTTGAACGTGTAGCGCAATCCAGCAACGAGGTGGTCGCTTTGGATATATGTCACATCATTCTCTCGATTGACAAGATTACCAGAGTTATCTCTATAACCGATCACGGTATAAGGCGGCAATTGGTAATATCGCCCAGCGCTGGCGCTCAGGCTTAATTTTGGTGTCAGGAAATAAGATGCAGAAAGCCGTGGTGAAATCTGCTCAAGTGGATTATCCATACTCGGACCGAAGTTATTCCAATCGGTTCGCAAGCCGAATGAAACCGTCATTCGCTCTTCCAGCAGAGTCCTGCTCACTTGGCCAAATAATCCAAAACGCTGAAAATTCAACTCCGAGTCAAAATCGATGGTTTCAAGTCCGTTTTCTGTAGCTATCCGATTGAAAGTGGAGTTGGTGTAGGTGACGTCGTCAAAATTGGTTCCAACATTAAACTTCCATGCCCCAGCTCGCTGTATATGTTCCAAACGGACTTTGTTTTCGATCTCTTCTGAATTATAGTCCAAAATCAGATTTGCAGGATCTGATTCATCGTTATTCTCATACTTGGTAGCAGAATTGTTCAGGTGACTTCTGCTCACCACCACATTCTGGAAACCGCTTTTTCCGTAATGCTTGTAATTGGCTCCAACGGTGTAATTCCACTGCTCATTAACCGGTAAGTTTCCGAGTAGATACTCGGCTTCACGGGCTTCTTCTGGTGTCTCAGCATCTGCCACTGCACTTTGATTGAGCTCGAAATCATCTATGGCACCAAGTCCAATGAACACAATCTCATTTTTATCGTTAAATCGGTGCTTGACTTTGAACTGAGCGTCGTTGTATGTCGGTAGAAACGGTAAGCCAAGAACGGAGAATAAAAACTGGAGATAAGATCGCCTTGCAGAGAAAATATAGGATGTATTCTCTCCGAGCGGCCCATCTAGGGTGACGCCCAAATCTGAAGATCCGAGTGTAATGTTTGTCTTCAGCCTATCAGGATTTCCATCTTTCTGTTCAAAGCTCAAAACCGAACTAAGGGTATTTCCCCGATTGGCAGGAAAGGCACTTGAGTAAAAGTCAACGTTTTGAATAAAGTTGACATTGATCATTCCCACCGGGCCGCCAGAAGAACCTTGGGTAGCAAAGTGGTTTATAACGGGAACTTCGATGCCGTCCAGGTAAAACCGATTCTCATTGGGTGCTCCACCTCTGATAATAATGTCATTTCTAAACGACACGGTCGATGAAACGCCAGGTAAGACTTGAAGAGCTCTAGAAATATCTCTATTTCCACCTGGGTTACGTTGAATCTCGTTTGTACCAATTGACTGGAGAGAAAGTGGAGTTTCTTCGGGTCGCTCAAAGGCTTCAGAAGTAATTTCAACAGTTTCCAAAGCCGTGGCACTCGGCTCCAAACCAATGTCTAAATCCGTTGGTTGCTTTGCAAAAACTTCAACTTCAAAAACTGTCTTGCCTTTAAAACCGACAAAAGAAGCCTGAATATTGTACAGACCCGGTTCCAGTCCGTCTATCTGATACGCCCCGTTCTCATCAGAAACGGCGCCCTTGGCCGTACCCTGTATAGCCACGTTCGCAAATGGAATTGGCTCATTGTTAATGACATTCGAAATACGGCCTTTGATGACACCGGGTTGCGCATTCGCAAATAAGCTCAAGAAGCTAAATAAGACAACGAGTAAAATGGTTTCTCTCTTCATAGAACGGTTCTTGAACAAGAGTAAAAAGGAATTGTTTTGCCTATCTGTAAATTCCTCTTTGATTCATGGCTACTTGAAACGCACGAGCATTCCTGTTGTGCTCTGAAAGAGTTGAAGCAAAGGCGTGATAGCCAGAAAAGTCCGCCTTAGCACACATATAAATGTACCGGTTGTCTTCGGCATTGAGCACTGCATCGATAGACGTTTTAGAAGGGATATTGATGGGTCCTGGTGGAAGCCCCTTGTACATGTACGTGTTGTAGGGACTATCGACGGAAAGATGTTTTGTCAGTACCCGATTGATATTGAAGTCGCCAACGGCATACACCACGGTTGGGTCACTTTGCAGCCGCATGCCACGATTTAGTCGGTTGATGTACAGGCCGGCAATCCTTGGTCTCTCGTCGGGATAGAGTTGCTGCTCTGCTTGGACGATGGATGCTAAGATGGTGATTTTACTTTGAGAAAGCCCTATTTCACGCGCTGATTCAAGTCTTTCTTCGTTCCAAAAGGCTTTGTATTCTCTTGCCATTCGAGCGATAAAACCTTCAGCATCTGTTGCCCAATCCATTTGGTAGGTATCGGGCAAAAACATGGTCGGAAAGGTTTCCCATCCAAATCCGTATTTCCTTTGAATCTCGGGATTGTTGAAGGCAGCAAGTAGATCAAGGGAATCAGCTTCAAGCGTTCTAGCCACCTTTCCGGCCACATCGTAAAGAAATCTGGAAGACGAAAAAGTGACCTTCACTTCTTCCTTGCCGCGCCCAGCTCTTAAGTGATCTACAAGCTCAGCGGCGCTCATACCATCGCGAAGCGTATATTTCCCGGGTACGATGTTCTGCTCCTTGAAATTCTTTTGCTCCATGACCCAATCCAGCTTACCGATTTTATCGATAAAGTTCTGCTCTTCTAGCTCATATAGTACAGTCGCTTGATTGGATCCTGTAGGAATATAAAAAGCTGCAGACTCCGTTTCGATATCTATAATTGCTCCGTAAATACCATCATAGATCTTTTTTCCAGCGAAGGCAGCTACAAGTAGCAACACCAGCAAAAAAAGCCTAAACCTTCGTCTTCTTGGCTTACTCATCTTCATTTATCTTTTGGAGCAACCACTCATTTTGAAATTCACCATCTACGAGCACCCAATCCTTTTTGAGTGCCAACTTTTTAAACCCGTATTTTTCAAAGAGATGAATGCTCTCGGGGTTGTTTTCGAGGATATTGCAATAAACCTGGTGCAGATTGAGAACCTGAAAGCAGTATGGTAAAATTAGGTTAAGCACTTCAGAAGCCCACCCTTTGTTGCGATCAGTCTGCTCGGCTATAAGGATTCCAATTCCAGCTTTCCGATTCTTAAAATCACAATCAAATAGATCTACCGTGCCAAGCGGTCGTTTTTCCTCAATGGATTCAATCACCAATCGAAGCTGTTTATCTGAGTAAACGTCAGTAACATTCTCGATGTAGTGCATCAAAACCTGTCGGCTATAAGGAGAAATGGTGTGGGAAATACTCCAATTCGACCGGTCATTCTCCCACTTGTACAGGAAATCAACGTCTTTTATTTCGATCCCACGTAGGGTTATTTTGTCATTTTCCAACATGGTATTCTCCCTTAAAAATCATTTGAGCGGGGCCCCAAAGCCAAATATTTTCGAAGCCGTTCCCCTCTCTGCGAAATGTCACTTCAAGGGAGCCGCCTTCCGCTTGGATCAAAATACTGTTTTCAATATCGTGAGCTTTGGCCATTGCTAATGCTACTGCTGTGACACCGGTTCCACAAGACAGGGTTTCATCTTCAACACCGCGCTCGTAAGTCCGCACACGAAAGTGGTTTTCACCATTTAGCTTGCCAACGAAATTCACATTCGTGCCACCTATCGATTCAAATTGCTCTTCATACCGGCGCTTACGCCCTGATTCCACAACGGGGAATTGGTCGAGTTCATTGCACTGAACGATTAAGTGGGGCGAGCCCGTGTTTACAAAAAAGTCATCTCCGATCGCTTCTACGTCCTTAACCGGATGAAGCTCGATTCCCACCTTTTTTTCATCGATTTGGTAGGCATGGAGACCGTCGGTAGTAAGCATGGTGCCACTCTCGGGGATCATCTCCAAGCCGAAAGCGAAATGAACCGCACAGCGGCTACCGTTACCACAAAGGCTTTTGCTACCATCTGGATTGAAAAACACCATTTCAAAATTGGCTTCGTCGTGGTTCTGGATAAGCATGAGTCCGTCGGATCCTACCCCAAAGTGACGATCGCAAATGGCTCTCACCAGATCCAAATCATTTTCCGGAAAAAATTCAGCTCGATTGTCGATCAGGACAAAGTCGTTTCCTGTACCGTGATATTTTACAAAAGGAATATTCATTTCAGCAGCTCAAAAGTCGCACTAAGAAGGGAACTGAGCAAGTCGAAGCCTGAATTTCATATGGCAAATTGCCTTATTACAAGTGCACGTCATCTTCTACAATAGTTTATATATTCGCCCACTTATCGAACGAAAAACTATGAAAAAGACGATTCTCTTCAGCATTATTTTGTTGAGCTCGGCCGTTTGCTTTGCGCAGGCAAAAGTGTTAGACGGTAAACAATATCAATTGAAAAAAAACACAATTCATCACGCCCTAGTCCCCATTAAAGATATGGGTATCTTATCTGGTGTGCAGACAAATGACAAACCATTTACTCTCGAAGTATTTGCTGGGGAAGATTTTGCATCCGGTACTTCTAAAACCATTGAGATTGATGAAAAGGGTATAAGAAAGCAGGGAACGATAAAACTTTCAAATGAATCTTACTTGGTTTATGCCAATAAAATTAAGTATTTCCTTTTCGCTGGTGACGTACTCTATAATATCGAGGAGTACAATGGAGATCTACCTATTAAGGAATATCCGCAAGGACTAGTCCAGTGGAAGGATCAAGGAATTCTCTATTTCGATCAAGATATCCTAGTGATTGATCCAAAGAAACAACAGTCCAGATATATTGATATTTATGATGAACTCATTAATTCTTCTGGAGAGAAGATTTCAGATGTCCAGGTTCTTGGAGATTCGGATGAAATCATTCTTCACGTGAGCAGTATAGGTAGAATCAATTTTAATCCACTTACCAAGTTAATCAGGTACAACTTGAACACAAATGAGTCAATGGTATTGGATTTAACAGATATACAGTTTGTGCTATCCGGTAAAGTGCTTGTAGACGGTAAGAAGACTTATTTGGCAGGATCTGATATAACAAAGACGCCAAGTATTGATGCTTTCTATTTCATCGTTTTCGATGGGACAAACCGTACTTCTTCCTCCAGATCTACCATTGACTCTCTTAGAAATGAACAACCCGGATCGAAAGGGAAAATGAGACTTAAAGAAGAACGTTCATATGCAAGAACCTATGAACCATTTTTAACGGAAGATAAAGAGGTAATTGTGATTCATGATATGTTTGAAGAAGGAATTCTCGCTAACGGCACCTATTCACAAAGATTGGAACACAATCACTTTGAATACGGATATCGTTGTACATCAAGTATAATTTGCAAATATGATCTAAATGGATCCCTGTTGTGGAGTGGCCAAATACCAATGATGCCAAATGAGTTCATCTCTTTTTTCGATGCAGATGTACACTACTACGAATTGATTTCGAATGAGAGGTTAATAGGTCGTCACCCCGGATATTTTCACTTTTATACATCCGCAGTTGACCTAACAAATGGAGATGTTGATTTCACAACGTCTCAAATGCCCATCGTCGACACTGAAAACGAGCAGTTAAATACAGACGCGAAAATTGGCTGGAAAGTTCCTATGAGTGTCCAAAAATTAGCTGAAAACAGGTATGTCTACTATGGTGTAAAGGCAACCAAACCTAAAGACAAGAAATTTGGATTCAAACTGATGTATATGATTCAAATCATTGATTTAACAAAAGATGCAAAAGACAATCCTTAGTGATTCAGGTCAATATGCAATATGATGATTGCAATTTCAGAATAGAAATAAACTGAAAGAAACGATTAACAATCTGTTTCCAGCTCCGAGGGGTTGCAACCCTCGTTTAATGTATGACATCGCTTTCGTTTTTAAGCTGGCTTAATACTTTTTACCGGATATACTAGGTCTTGAGAATTAAGTGAGAACTGTACCATTCTCTAGAGCATCCCAGTTTAAGAATTTGTCAACTTATTGCTGTTTCTCTAGAAAGTATGTTCAAATCATTATTTTGTTAGACCAATTAAAACCAATCGATGATGAACCAAATGAAAGATAGGTGCACTCTTGTGCCCAATAGTTTGACCTGCTTGCTAATTATCTCAATTGCTCTTTTTAGCTCAAATCTCTATTCGCAAGTAGAGTCTGTAACTATCCCATCAGTTGCAGGGACGAAAAAAGCTAAACATAACAAACCACTTGCCGCTCAACCAGCAACATTCAATGATGATGTTGTAAGCATCTATTTTTACGAAGACTTTAGTAACGGCTTGGAAGGATCCACAGAGTTTGGATCATTCACTACTTCAGGAGAACACGGAGAGCTCTGGTTTACGACATTTCCAGAAGGAAGTGGAAATGGATATGATCCCAGTCTAGCGCTTGAAGGAGTGAGTGAACAATATGGTGATCAGATTCCAAACTTTTTTGGGTCTGCAACTACGATAGATTCTGATTCTGAGGAAAACGGGTTCGTTATGATCGACATGGACCGGTTTAATTCAACCACTGTTGAAGGAGAAGAACCTTCAAACTCAAATTTCACCACAATACCAATAAACGGCTACTTAGTTTCTCCCGAAATCGATCTAACAGGGGCAGAGAATGGAGCTTTGCTTTCTTTTCATCAAAGTCTGCGTTTCTGTTGCAATAATTACATGGCCGAAGTTCAAGTTTCTGTTAATGGAGGAAGCACTTGGACAGGCTATGACGTGTTTTTTGGCAATGGGAATGAATATATTGAAGAGTTCATCGAGATAGATTTTTCAGAGCAGTTGACGAATGAAGTTGATCTTAGTTCTATTTACTTCAGGTTCGCACTCGAGAGTCCGAGCATATCGCACTACTACTGGATGATCGACGATATTCGAATTAACGCAAAGCCCGAGAATGAACTTTCTGCAAACCAAAGTTGGTACAACAATTTCATCGAGTTTTCACCATTTGAAACCAACGATCCCAGTTTTGAAGATTTTTATGATGGGCTGGAGTATGAAGAGATGCCCAAGCACTGTGTACATCCATTAAATCTTGGACAAGAAATAGAGAATAATGGGTCAGAAGACCAACATAATGTGTACCTAGAAGCAAGCATTCTTTTTCCAAATGGTCAAGTCGAAACACATACTTCGGACATTATCTCTGAAATACCAAGTGGTGAAACTATAAGAATTTGGATAAACGATGTAGACATATCGGACTCTCCAAACTTTACTATTGGTGAATACCAAATCGACTACGTGATTGTACAAGATGAAGAAGACAGTTTCCCAGAGACAAATATTGGTGACACGAAGTCTTTTTTAATTACAGGCGATGACCCAAACACACCGATTATTGAGCCCAGCACCATGCGTAATGATAGACCTGCAGATGGAAGTTTTTACTCGCAGATAAACAATGGAGTCATTTGGGGTGTGCCCTATAAATTTGCAGAACCCCAAGGAGGAAGTATCCAAATTACCCACATTGAAACCGTGTTTGCTTCTTTTGAAAGCGGACCTGAAACAGTTGTAAATTCAGATGTGTTATTCAATGTCAGGATTGGAAGTGTATTTGATGCTGATGTAGAAAATGAAGTTGTATTTGACTTAACGGATCCTGAAATCGCTGAATCGCTGCAGTACATCATTCAAGAAGAAGATGTTTGGATGTGGGAATCTACTGATCCGGAGCCTTACTTATGGGTGAGCTTTGAACTTCCAGAACCAATAATTGTTGATCCAGGCCTTATTTATCAGGCTGAAGTCCAAATTCCCGGAGGAGTCAATGAAGTTTATCTCCCGATTGGTGGTGGCTCAGAACGTCCTTCCGCCACCTTATATGAAGATGGAATGTGGTATCATCTTGGTGAAAACAGTATTCCTATCAGATTCCGAACAGAAAGCACGTGTCCGGACAACGTCTTAATTGAATCTACAACTTGTGAGTCATTTAATTTTCTCGGAGAGGAATACACAGAAAGTGGAGTATATGAGGTACTGAACGTCGACACGGCTGGGTGTAGAATCGACTATATACTCGACATTACCATTTTAGATGGTCAAAATTCATCGTCCGAGGTCTTTCTGGAGTCTTGTGATTCACTGGTGTACAATGGCGAATCATTCTATGCATCAGGTCAGTACGAACAAGTTATTCCAAATATGGCCGGTTGCGACAGTACCATTACAATTAATTTCACTTTGCTGGAGTCCACCTCTTCTTTCATCGAATTAGTTGGATGTGGATCTGTGGAATTTCAAGATCAAGTTTATACAGAGAGTCAAACAACTCTGGTGACTTTAGTGAATTCCAAAGGCTGTGATAGCCTTGTATATTTATCCTTAACGGTATTTGATGCACCTGAAGACACCTTTATCGAAGAAGAGGTCTGCGGTTCGTTCACCTTCGATGAAGTGACCTATACAGAAACTGGCATATACTTACTTTCCTACGCAAATGAGAATGGTTGCGATAGTACCATTGTACTGGATCTTATCATTCACGGACCTGAGAACCCCATTTGCGCAAGTTTGACAGGCAATATTCAATTATACGCTAACTGCAGCGACATCGAACTTAAAGCAATGCTCTATGAGCCGGGTACAAATGTGTTTGTTCAGGAAGTTTTTACCACCATTGATGAATATGGGGACTTTATACTAGAGGGAATTACTCCAGGGGCGTATGATATTTATCTTAAACCGAAGAATTATCTTCAAAAGAGATATAACAATTATATCTTGCTCGGAGGAGTCCAACAGATTATAACAGGGATATATGTAGGTGGTGATGTGAATGATGACAACAAGATCAATGTCGTTGACGCTTCTTGTTTTAATGTATGCTTCGGAAGTATACTGGGCGATCCAAACTACCAAGGGAGCGCTGACTTAAATTGCGATAGCTATATAAATCTTGTTGACGCCTCGTTGATGAATTTTGGTTTTGGTATTAGTGGAATAGAACCGTCAGAATACGACTCGAATGAGTAAGTATTAACCAGTCTGCAATCCCGTGTTAAATGCATTACTTCATATTCGTTTTTCACCAGAACAATGATTAATGACAGGCAGAGCAAATGTAGATTCCCGCCATAATGCAAATTTTCCCGAATAAGTAAAACCCACTAACCACTTAAATTTTACAGCCACTTTACACTCTTTTACAATCATTGATAGCAACTAGATTTGCGTTTGCCTTTCTTTGAAAGCATGAAGCAAATCACATCAGTTCTGTTTTTGGCATTGATTGCAATTGGATGCCAGTTACAAGCTCAAACCTCAAAGTCTGTTGAGCCAGCAGCTACATTAATCGGTGCGTATAGTGGGGATGAAATTCCTCCCCACCCTGCTTTGGAAATACGCCTGCCCATCACGGCCATCATTCAAGATCGAAAAGGAGATTTCTGGTACGGAACCGACGGGTACGGCGTCATTAACTTTGCCAACGATACACTCACCCATCACAGGCTTGAGCAGGGATTTCGGGGAAATGTGGTTCGAGATATTTTAGAAGCTACCGATGGAACCATTTGGTTTGCCACTAACGCAGGTCTGACCAAATACGACCCTACTATTTCTGAAAGTCCATCACCAAGCTCTTTTGAGACGTTCAATACCATGGATGGCCTTCCCGACAACAACCTATTTTGTCTAGAGATGGATCGAAAAAATCAACTGTGGGTTGGTGGCCTGGGCGGTGTATCAATTTTTGATGGCCGTACGTTCAAGCAAATGGAACTACCAAAAACTCCAATCGATGCATCGCGGAACTTGATATCGGAAAACGCCGTGCGAGATATCACAATTGATAGCCAAGAAAAAATCTGGTTGGCAACGGATGGCGGCGCCTTTATCTGGAATGGAATTTCATTGAAAAACATTAGTGAAACGGATGGACTCTGCAGTAATTCGGTAAACGCCATTTTGGAAGATCGAGATGGGAACATTTGGTTTGCAACGGAACACGATGGAGTTTGCGTGAAACGCGGCGATGTTTTTGAAAACCTTTTATTTGAGCAAAAGAGTCAGACAGAGCGAGAAACAGTGCGAGAGCGAGGGGAGCAAGAGAGTGAAGCGAAAGTGCTGACAACGACGCGGGAGTTCGTCAGTAAGCGAGGGGTTGAGCAAGAGCAACAGCAAGAGCAAGAGCAAGAGCAAGAGCAAGAGCAAGAGCAACAGCAAGAGCAAGAGCAAGAGCAACAGCAAGAGCAAGAGCAACAGCAAGAGCAACAGCAAGAGCTACAGGGAAAAGAGCAAAAGGGAAATTCAACGTCTTGTCAGTACATTTTTGAAGATCGGAAAGGAGATATTTGGTTTACCATGGATGGCGATCTCACCTACAAATACAATGGAACCAGTGTGCAGCGTGCGTTCGAGCCACAGGGTTGTGTAAGTCACACTTTCCGCAAAGCCTACCAAGACACCGACGAGAAGCTTTGGTTTGCCGGGTGGCTGGGGCTCTATCTGGCTGAGTAAGCAAGTCACCTTGGTTCAATCTGATTGCTTAATTTTCGGAATAATCGTTGAAGAATGGAAAAATCAGATAAACCAAGAATTACCGGAATCGGTGGAATCTTCTTTAAGTCCAAAGAGCCCAACACAACTAAAGACTGGTATAAGAAAAACCTCGGTTTAAACACCGATCAGTGGGGTACAAACTTTGAATGGTATCAAGGGGCCGACCCTTCTCAAAAGGGATTTACTCAGTGGAGTCCAGCCAGCCCTGGAACTAGCCACATCCCTCCTAACCAAGAGTACATGATCAACTATCGGGTTGCGCATATCGAAGAATTAGTAGCTCAGCTCAAGAAAAGCGGGGTGACAATTCTCGATGAAATCGAGACTTTTGACTACGGCAAATTTGTACACATTCTAGACGGCGACGGTCAAAAAGTGGAGCTCTGGGAGCCAAATGATCTCGAATACGAGAAGCTCGTAGAAGGCAGAACACTCTAGATCAAAACACGAAATACGCAAGAACTGCGTTTAGTTGGGTGAAACCATTTCTCAGGAGGCGAGCGGCAAATTGAAACCACCTTGGTCTTTAAACCAAAGCCGATCGACCCTTTGAGACTAAAAACCCAACCCAATGAATGCAAGGAACACCTTGAGCTGCCTGGCTCTAGTGGCTATCACTTTGACTAGTTGCGACCCCAACATCGTATTTGAAGAACACGACAAGAATTTCCCAAAATACCGATGGCAACAAGAAAATGTGCTGACCTTTAATCCGGTCATTGAAGATACTTCAGCTCAGTACAACGTGTACTTAGAGCTTCGTCACGTCTATGGATTTCAATTTGAAGAAATGAAAACGCTGGTGGTCAGAACGAGTCCAGGCAACAACGTTGAAGTCTATACCTACTCCTTTCCCCTATTTGATGCGAATAAAGAATACCTGAGCGAGTGTGCTGAAGACATCTGTGACCGAAGGGTAATGGTAGAAGAAGGCATTACTTTTCCGGAAAAGGGCACTTACCGATTTGAAATGACACACCAGATGCCAGCTGATCCAGTGCCAAATGTCATGGAATTTGGACTCGTTATTGAGAAGCAAGTACCGAATTCATAACTGTCATTTTTTCAGTTTTTTTCACTGGCACCGTATTTGTAAAAACCTTCTGGAATGCCGTCGTATAGGGCTTAACAGTCTTTAACAGGCGACGAAAAACATTCCATTGTAATTTAGAGTTATTAATCTCGAAACCGTAATAGAAGGATGAAGCAACTATTGAAACTGACCCTTGCAGCCACACTAGGCGGATTTGTAGCAGTAGGGTTAATCTCCTTGAATGGAGACGAAAAAATTTCTCAAAAAGAAATGGACGATGCAAATCGTCTGGATGTGAGTTACACCAACTACACTTCGAGTCCGAGTATCCCACTTGAGTCAATTGACTTTGTAGGAGCGGCAGAAAGAAGCGTTAATGCCGTGGTACACGTTAAAACGAAAATCAACTCAAAGCCTTATTACAACCCCTGGAGTCAGATTTTTGGTGGTGAAGAATACATCACCCCCGAACAAAAAAGAGCTTCGGGATCAGGCGTAATCATCAGTGAAGACGGGTATATCGTGACCAACAATCACGTGATTGACAACGCTGCTGATATCGAGATCACAATGAACAATAATCGCACGTACAAGGCGGAGTTGATCGGGACGGATCCGGCTACTGATATAGCTTTGCTTAAAATTGAAGAGAAAAAGCTTCCAGCAATAACACTCGGCGATAGCGACCACTTAAAGGTAGGTGAATGGGTAATAGCAGTCGGAAATCCCTTCAATTTGACTTCGACTGTAACAGCTGGAATTGTCAGTGCCAAAGCGCGAAACATCAATATCCTAGACTACAATCCGAGCAAGGAAGTATTTCCACTCGAGTCCTTTATACAGACTGATGCAGCTGTAAACCCCGGAAATAGTGGTGGAGCCTTGGTAAACGGGCGTGGAGAGCTGGTTGGAATAAACACTGCGATCGCCTCTCGAACGGGATCTTACAGCGGATATAGTTTTGCCGTTCCGGTGAGCATTGTCCAAAAAGTCACAGCCGACTTGCTCGAATTCGGAAAAGTCCAGCGCGCTTACATCGGTGTCAACATCAGCGACATCAATGAAGTACTGAGAAATACCGAAGACATTGCTGTTGCCGAAGGAGCTTATGTTCGTGGACTAGTAGAAGATGGTGCTGCCTACAGCGCCGGAATAGAAGTAGGTGATGTGATTGTTGGAGTTGAAAACCGCACCGTGAAAAATGTGACTGAACTTCAGGAGCAGGTAGGAAAGTATCGCCCAGGTGATCAAATCAAAGTGGATGTTCTTCGCGACAACGCCAAGAAATCATTCAATGTCACTCTGCGAGACCGTTACGGAAATACTGATCTAAAGAAACGGATGGAGCTCTCTAGCCCAATGTATGGCGCTCGATTGCTGCCACTCGATGAGTCAGAACTAAGACAATTAAAAATTGAAAATGGCGTTAAAGTAAAAGAACTTGAAAACGGTCAACTTGAAAGAGCTGGTGTCCAAGAAGGTTTCATCATAACCCATGTCGATAAACAACCGGTTAATTCTCCGGGACAATTCGAACGTATGATGGAATCGAAACGAGGTGGAGTATTAGTTGAAGGCCTTTACCCAAATGGAACCCGTGACTATTTTGCCGTAAGTAAATAATATTGGAAGAAATTCATCAAAATAAAACCTGCGAGATATTGACTTCGAAACCGTAAACATCGATTCATCTCATCAACCCACAGAATATCTCGAATTATTTTGAAGAATAAGGAAGTGGCTGTCACACTGTGACTTGCCACTTCCGCTTTTTAAAAGAAGTGTTTTTATAAGGGGGGTATAATACCCAAATAATTGTATTTAACCAAGGTAAAGCGTATCTTTGCCGTTCTATCCTTATTTACTAAACCTAATAATAGGACTGTATATATGAGACAACTGAAGATCACCAAAAGTATTACAAATCGCGAGAGTCAATCCTTAGACAAGTACCTACAGGAGATTGGTCGAGAAGACCTGATTACAGCGGAGGAAGAAGTCGAATTGGCCCAGCGAATTAAAAAAGGTGATCAGGCTGCCTTGGAAAAATTGACACGAGCGAACCTACGTTTCGTTGTTTCCGTTTCTAAACAGTACCAAAATCAAGGTCTATCCCTCCCGGATTTGATCAATGAAGGTAATCTCGGCTTGATAAAAGCAGCACAAAGATTCGATGAAACACGTGGTTTTAAGTTCATTTCCTATGCCGTTTGGTGGATCCGCCAGTCGATATTGCAAGCCTTGGCTGAGCAATCTCGTATTGTGCGTCTTCCATTGAATCAGGTAGGTAGTTTGAACAAGATCAATAAAATGTTCGCTAAACTCGAACAGGAATTTGATCGTCCTCCAACTGTGGAGGAAATTGCTAATGCACTTGACATCCCTGCAGAAAAAGTAGCAGACTCACTCAAGGTTAGCGGTAGACATGTGTCGGTGGACGCTCCATTTACTGAAGATGATAGCTCTTCGCTACTAGATGTAATGGTAAATGACGACTCACCGAATGCAGATACCCTCCTTCTAAACGAGTCATTGGTGCAGGAGATTGAAAGATCATTATCTACACTCACCGAAAAAGAAAGAGAAGTCATTCGTTTGTTTTATGGAATTGGCATGAAGCACGGCTTGACTCTCGAAGAAATAGGAGATCGTTTTGGACTGACTCGCGAACGCGTGAGGCAGATAAAAGAAAAAGCGATTCGACGACTGCGTCATTCATCCCGCAGCAAACATTTGAAAGCTTACCTCGGGTAGGCTTTTCTTTTTTGTACCCAACGCAAAAACAAATCATCAATAATTAAATAATCCAAATGTCAACCGATCTATTGAGAGCAGGTCAGGCCACTTACAACAAAGAGTTGGAAACCTGGGTCAGTAAAGAGAAAGCAGCCGTAGACTTAATGAATGCGGTAGGTAAATTGCTATACGATTACTCTGTGGAGCTCGTATTGTTCAGAAATCACTTGGTAGATACCAACGTGAGTGAAATCTTGAAACTTCACAAATACGCAGCAGATGTTGTAGAAAAGCCGATTGACGTATTTGAAACAAGTACGCTTGCGAATGCACTATTGGAACTTGACTTGGCTCCTTCTAAAATCGACATCGGACTGCTTAGCGCCGAGTGGATGGAAGAAAAAGCCAATTTTGGTTCACAGAAAGAATTCCTTCTTTCTAAGGTAGGAAGTTTTCAAGCTTCTGAAAATGGAAGTCAATTCGAACCGCGTGATGTCGTTCTATTTGGATTTGGACGAATCGGCCGATTGGCAGCTCGCGAGTTAGTAAAACAATTTGGACGTGGGCAGCAACTGCGGTTAAAAGCCATTGTTACGCGTAAAGTGACCGATCTCGAAATTGTGAAACGCGCGGACCTTCTTCGCATGGACTCTGTTCACGGGCCATTCCCAGGAACGGTAGTAGCCGATATCGAAAACAAAGCAATTGTCATCAATGGTCAAATTGTAAAAATGATTGAAGCGCCAGCTCCTGACGAAGTAGACTATGAGTCTTACGGAATCAGCGACGCCATCTTGATTGATAACACAGGTGCCTTTAGAGATAGAGCTGCTCTTTCTCGTCACCTTCAGTCAAAAGGAATAAGCAAAGTACTACTCACTGCTCCTGGAAAAGAAGTGCCAAATATCGTATACGGTATTAACCACTTTGATTTGGATCTTGAGAATGAGAATGTTTACTCAGCAGCTTCTTGTACAACCAACGCTATTTCTACGGTTCTAAGCGTAATCGAGAAAAACTACGGTGTAGAAAAGGGACACATTGAAACGGTTCATGCCTACACCAATGACCAAAACCTGCTCGACAATTACCACAAAAAAGAAAGACGTGGTCGTTCTGCTGCCATCAATATGGTTATTACAGAAACTGGTGCAGGTAAAGCAGTAACAAAAGTAATCCCTAGCCTTGCCAATAAATTGACGGCTAATGCAGTTCGTGTGCCAGTTCCTAATGGTTCACTAGCAATTATGAGCTTGACAGTTGGCAAAGAAACTAGCGTTGAAGAAATCAATGAGCTTGTAAAAGATGCTGCACTACGCGGAAACTTGGTAAACCAAATCAAGTACAGCATTGAGCCTGAGCTGGTATCGAGTGATATCGTTGGAGATAACTGTTGTTCAGTTTACGACAGCCTTGCTACCATTGTTCACCCAGACAAAAAGAACGTGGTTCTTTACGTTTGGTACGACAACGAATACGGTTATACAAAACAAGTGATCAGATTGGCCAAGTATGTCGCAAAAGTGCGCAGAAAGCACTATTACTAGACCAATTTTAGTGATTCTATTCGAAGGAGCCCTTTGACCTGTTTGGTCAAGGGGCTTTTTTTCTATGACCTTGTTCACCTTTTTGGCTCTTCTCGATATAGGTACGAAAACCCGTGAATTGCTCACTAAGAGTTCTTCACGAATAACGAACCAAAACCAATCGAATGAGAAGAATGATTACAAAAAGATCATTTCAGTCGCTATGTGCGATTGTGATGATGTTTTGTTCTGTTTCCCTTTTTGCGGATACCGAACCAAACAATTCAATTGCCGAAGCAAACCCACTTTCCTTTAATACTGAGCAAAGTGGATCTCTGGCTGTAGAAGTTGGAGACAACAACGATTACTATTCACTTGAGCTTCTCGAAAATGGCACAGTCCACATCGAAGGAAACTATGCCGACGGTCTAACAGGGTATATCTACCTCTACAACAGTGCGGGTGGACAATTGGGCTTTAGCAGCGCGGGAAGTGGCGATAAATCCCTTACCATTGGCTGTATGGCAGCTGGTACAGTGTACGTCAGAATCAACCGCTCTTCTGGATCGGGTGACTACACCTTTACAGCATCCTACACCACCCCAGAATTCTCGACAGACCTCGAGCCAAATGACAATGGAGGGAATGCGAATTCAATCGATTTAATTCAAGACACTTATCTAGAAGGTGAGTTAATTACTGGACAGCTGGGGTATCAAAATGCCTCGGATTTCGATACGGAAGACTGGTACTATATCGTATCACCTCATGATGGTGACGTGTCGTTGACTTTCGAATTCTCTGAAGGTCTATTCGGATATATCTATCTCTACGAAAAAGATGGAACGCAAATCACTTTTTCCTATCTCACAGGAAATGAAAATACAGCAGTAGCTACCTGTATGGCAGAAGACACCTTGGTTGCTCGTATATCACGCACAAGCGGCTGCGGATCATACTCGGGAAGTTTCACGACTTCTGATTTGACTTATGCCAATGACGTAGAACCAAATGGCACAGGGTCAGCTGTAGAATCAATTGAAATGATTGAAGGGACCCTTGAAGAAGGTGAAACGTTCACAGGTCACCTAGGCTATTTGGATGCTGACACAGGGTATGATCGGAACGATTGGTATAAAATTGTAACCACGGATGATGGTTCGGTAACCTTGAATGTCGAGTATACCGAAAATCTGATCGGATATATCTATCTCTACGAAAAGGACGGTACCCAAATTGGGTTTAGCTACCTGACTGGTGAAGCTGGATCCTATACAGCCATTTGTCAATCTGCCGATACACTCGTAGCTCGGATTAATCAAGCATCAGGGTGCGGATCATACACAGCTTCCATTTCTGTCGATCCACCCGAACATGAAAACGATGTAGAGCCGAATGGAGGTGGCTCGGCAGTGCTTTCTATAGATATGATCCAAGATACCTGGGAATTCGGAGACGTGTTCACTGGGCACCTTGGGCATTCGGATGCCGACATCGGTGTCGATAACAATGATTGGTACTACTTGATAAACCCTTCCGATGGAGATGTTACACTTAGTGTAGATTATTCTGAGAGTCTTACAGGTTATATCTACTTGTATGAAAAAGACGGAACTCAAATAGGGTTTAGTTATCTCACTGGAGAAGCAGGAACATATACAGCTTCCTGCAGGGCAGCAGACACCCTTGTGGCTAGAATCAACCGCGCCGCAGGATGTGGTTCTTACGAAGCATCATTCTCAGTATCAAATATGCTATACGCCAATGATGCAGAATCCAACAACAGCATTGAGACAGCAATACCTTATGACCCTGAGAACTTGAATGAAGGTCATATTGGATATTTAGATGCTGATACAGGTTATGACAACGACGATTACTACGCTGTCTTTGTTGAAGCGCCATTCAGCTTCGAGATGAATATTGTGAAATCGAACAATTTTAGTGGGTACCTGTATCTCTACTCCCCTTCCGGAACACAGTTGGGATTCATTTATCACGCTGGCCAAATTCAAGCCACCTATACAGACGAACTAGATGAAACGGGTACCTACTATGTGCGCGTTAACCGTTCAGCCGGCTGTGGTTCATATAGTTTGTATGGCCCCAATCTTTCTCCTTCCATCGAATCTGACCCGATATCTTGCTCAGATGGAATAGACAATAATGGAGATGGATTGATAGACTGTGAAGATCCGCAGTGTTTTATTCTCAGCAACAATGTTGGATGCGAAACTTGCTTTGGTGACGGACTTTCCTTTGCAGACGAAGTGATAGAATATGTCAACAATTGTGACAATAACACAGCGACTGATGCGAGTCAAGCCATTGGTATGCCTGATTATAGTGGTGATTTAGAACACGTTTCACTTGGTGATGGTTATGTGACCCTCGGTTTTACAAATAACACATTGATCAATTCAGGTAATGACGATCCTGACTTGTTCGTATTTGAAGTAGGGCCTTTGGTAGAAAGCTCGGCAATTGAGCTTCGGCCGCTCAATACAGCGACGGAAGACATCCTAATTGCAAACAATATTCTCGATTCAGATAATGATGGTTTCTACGAGTTTGGGGAAATCGGTGGATCTACTGCTTCAGTAGATATCGATGCATTTCTGGATGGCCTCGAAACCAATTCAGTTCAATTTGATGCGATTAAAATTGTCGACTATCAAATCGGATGTTCAACGGCTACACCTGGTCCGGATATTGACGCTGTGTGTGCGCTTTCGAGTATTCCTTGCGTGATTGGTGGCCCTTGTGACGATGGAGATGATCAAACAGAAAATGATGTATTTGACTCAAACTGCAATTGCGCAGGTACTCCTATTGTCTACGACTGTCCGGATCTCATGGCAAATGTCGGTGATAGTTGCGATGACAACGATCCGAACACGATCAATGATAGCATTTCTGATGCATGTGACTGTATTGGGGAAAGCATATTTGACTGTCCGGATTTACAAGCGAACAATGGTGACGATTGCGAAAGTGTTGGAGGCAACCCTGGAACTATTGTAAACTGTGAATGTATTGAAGACGCTATTCTAGGCTGTATGGATTTATTGGCTTGTAACTATGACAGCAATGCCACCGAAGATGATGGTTCATGTATTGTTCCTACACCAGAATGTACGGCATGTAACTCTACCAATGACGGTCTGATTTTGATCGATGGTGATGGAGATGGTGTTTGTGATAGCGAAGATGATTGTCCAGACCTTGCCGATTTATCAAATGGTGACCCATGTACAAATGATGATGGTGCAGAGGGAACTGTTTCAAATTGTGAATGTGTTGTTCCAGAAACTGCCTTCGCAACCCTTCTCGAGCTAGAATGTGGCGGAATGGTAATCCAGGTTTCTGGTGCCTTTGAAGGCGAAACAGACGGTGGGTCTGCAACATCTGATACCCGAACAATCTATGCCTTTGCACCAGATGGTGGAAACGGAGTTCCAACATATGCTGGAGCATCGTGGCCATATGTCATCATTGATGGCGACTTGGCTATAGATGAAGACATTACTGCTGTCTTAAGTCTCAATGACGACGGAGTTCTCCTTGTGAATGGATGGCCAGCATACCAATTCGCAAACGATCAAAGTCCCGATGACGCTACAGGTACGTTTGGACCTTGGAACTACTTCCTTGCTGATGGTGAATTGAGCCAGGATGCATGTCCGCCAGTATTCGACTGTCCAGATCTCTCAGCAAACATTGGAGATTCTTGTGATGATGGAGACGATAATACTGAAAACGACATGGTTAATGATAACTGTGAATGTGTTGGCACACCAGTATTCGACTGTCCAGATCTTGATGCAAACATCGGAGATGCTTGTGATGACGGTGACGACAACACAGAAAACGACACAGTTAACGATAACTGTGAGTGTGTTGGCACACCAGTATTCGACTGTCCAGAACTTGATGCAAACATCGGAGATGCTTGTGATGACGGTGATGATATGACAGAAAACGACATGGTGAACGACGCATGTGAATGTGTTGGTACACCAATCCTAATTTTCGACTGTCCAGAACTTGAAGCTAACATCGGTGATGCTTGTGACGATGGTGACGACAACACAGAAAACGACATGGTTAATGATAACTGTGAGTGTGTTGGAACACCAATCTTCGACTGTCCTGAGCTTGAAGCTAACATCGGCGATATGTGTGATGATGGTAACGACAACACAGAAAACGACATGGTTAATGATAACTGTGAGTGTGTTGGAACACCAATCTTCGACTGTCCAGAACTTGAAGCAAACATCGGTGATGCTTGTGACGATGGTGATGACATGACTGAAAATGACATGGTGAACGACGCATGTGAGTGTGCAGGTACACCAGTTGAAGTATTCGACTGTCCAGACCTTATGGCCAACATCGGCGATCCTTGTGACGACGGTGATGACATGACTGGAAACGACATGATCAACGCTGACTGTGAATGTGTTGGTGAGCCAATCGTTCCTTCAGACTGCGAAGACTGGGTAATGTACTTGAACGACAACGACGGTGGAGAAACTGACCTATACGGCGTACAGCTTGTTGGTGGAAACGCTGAGTTGACTTTCTTGACAACAATCGGATACCAGGCGCACATCGCTTACAACCCAGCTGACAACATGGTATATGTTGTAAGTAACGTTGATGCATCTTACGTAAAAGTAAACCCACACGTTTCTCCAGTAGAAGTGAGTGAAGTAATGTACTTGAGCGAAGACGTACCATCTGTTACTACAGCGGTATTTAGTCCTGACGGAGCCCTATTGATCGGTTCTGCTACACAAGACATGATCTACTCAGTAGATGTAATGACTAACAACGTGACTGTATACGATGCATACGCACCAGTAAACGGTGGTGACATCGCATTCGACAACGAAGGAATGCTTTACTTGGCTACACGTCAAGGAAACGGTCTTTACGAAGTATACCCTGACGGAGTTTGGGATGATATCCTTATCGGATCTCTTTCTGACCTTGTTACAGGTTTGGCTTTGACTGAAGATGGAAGACTCCTTACATCACACAATGGAAACGCTAACCTTGAAGTTCGCAACACAGATGGTTCGAACCCTGGTGACACGTATGCCTTGATGTTGGATGGAGAAGCTTTCGATCACAACAACGGAGATATGGCTTCAGGTTGCAACACATTCTCTGATGAGAACGAAGGTGACTGTGAAAACTTCGATACCTTCTACTCACACTACGGAAGTGGAACAGGCGTATCAGGTGCCGATATCTATCAGGTGATGTATAGCGGCAACGAAGCAGTACTTACATTCTTGACCAATGTGCCATTTGGTGCACACATTGCCTACAACGCTGAAGATGATATCCTATACCTTGTGAATCCAAACGGTTCGTTTGTGAGAGCTTACGACCCAACACTCGGTGTATTTATCGGAGATTTGCCAATCATTGGTGGTATCAACAGCCTTTACGCTGTGGTGTACAATCCATTTGATGGATTGCTCTACGTAGGTGATGACAACGACAACGAGATCTACACGATCGACTTGGGTACTGGGCAGGCTACTTACTTTGCTGACGCCCCTGTAAGCGGTGGTGACTTGGCGATCCAAGATGGTAAGCTCTACCTCGCTAACCGAAATCAGGGTAAACTCTATGAAATCGTAGGTGGTGCCGCTGTATTCGCAGCAGATATTCCAGCTGCCAACGGTATGGCTCAGGCCAACAACTCCACTGGACTTGTGCTTGCACACCCAGGTACAGCTTCGTTTATCGAAGTAGATGCAGCTGACGGTTCAGAAGTAGCTGTTTACACGGCAACTGTTGGAGGCGAAGCCCTAACACTTTCTGATGGTGACATGGCCGCTGGATGTGGTGATGATGAGCCAGTGATTGTGCCAGAAGGTGAGTGCTACGCTGTAGCTACTGAAGAGTACGTTGAAGGAACGCAGTTAGATAACTCACCATTGTTGGCTGAGCGTGCAGATCCTAACAACGCACTTGGTGCACCTGAAGGAATCGATGCGCTTGTATTTACAACACTTGGTTACGGTGGATCTATCACAGTTTCTTTCGACGGATCAGTTCCTAACGGAGAAGGTGATGACATCGAAGTGGTTGAAACATCTTACAACAACCCTGGATGTGCATCTTACCCTGAGTACGCTACTGTAGAAGTATCTATGGATGGTGTAAACTGGGCAACTGCAGGTACAGTTTGTAAAGGTGACCCTTACGTAGACATCAGCGACGCTGGAGACTACGAGTACGTTATGTACGTGAGAGTTACCAACGACAACGACCTATCTACTTCATCTGATGGATTTGATGTTGACGGAATCGTTGCACTTCACAACTGTGAAGAAGACGGTGACGGTGGTGAAGGAGTTGAAGATCTACTTTCTGTAGACTCTCAGAACCAATTGACATCATTCCCGAACCCAACAAATGGTCCTTCTCAAGTAGTATTCGTTACTGCTGAAACTGGAAGAACGCTTGTTGAAGTTTACGACATGAATGGTAGAATGGTAGAAGCACTCTTCAACCAAGAGGCTGAAGCAGGTGTTGAGTACAGATTAGACTTCAATGGAAATAACCTTCCAAACGGAGTTTACATCTACCGTATGACAACTGAAAACGAAGTAGTCATCGATAAGTTTATTATGAGCAGATAAATTAAGTTATAGCTCAATAGCAAGACCCAGGGCTCAGGCTCTGGGTCTTTTTTTATTAATACTGTTCACATTTCAAAATTTCATCGATAAAGGGATAAACCAATAATCTTTACCATGAAATACTCAAAATTATTTACCGCACTTCTTGCCATCTCTCTGCTATCCACCAGCTGCGACAGCGATGATGAAGGGGATGCTCCTGCTCCAACGCGAAATGAAATGTTAACAGCCCGAAACTGGGTTGTAACAGGATTAAATGTGGAGCCAGCACTAGATGTAGATGGTGACAATACACAAGAAAACAACCTCATCCCCTACTTGCCTGCCTGCACGCTTGATGATTTCCAAGATTTTAACTCCGACATGAGTTACACGATTGAAGAAGGACCGTCAAAATGCGATCCGAACGACCCACAAATTGTTGAAGCAGGTAATTGGCTCTGGAACTCAGACAACACCAGGCTTATCATGAATGCCAACAGTGAAACTTTCGAAGCCAAAGTAACATCCCTCAACAGCACTGAAATGGTCTGGGAATATACCATCGTTCAAAACTCGGTTACCTACACCTTCACTCAAACAATGAATTGATTAGCTATTCACTCAACTAACCAAAACCAATCGAAATGAAAAAGTTATCTATTCTTTTTCTCAGCGCTTCGCTCCTGGTGTCTACCACCACAAAACTTTTAGGACAAAGCCAATTAAATCAGAAAAAAGACAGCAAAGTAGATTCACAAAGCAGCAAAGTGCAAAGCGAATCAAAAGCTGTTCAGCTTAGAGCAAAATCGCAATTACACGGAGAAAATGTACCTGCTAAACCAGATCAAATTTCAACACCCATCAGATGGTACGCTATCGAAAACAGTGAAAATGAAGCTTATTGGAAAGGTGTAGATCCAAGTCGAATATGGCTTGAGCTCGAAATAGGCCAAACATTGTCAAACCCAGAATTAGCGGCTTTTTTGACAAAATACAATCTCGAAAAAGTCCTTTGGGAAAGCTGGTTCAAACAGCAAACGAACTACTGGATATTCGAAAACCCAAATCCGACCAAGGAGAGCGTATTGCAAATGGCCAGAGATGCTCAGCGCATAGAAGGTGTTCTATTCTTGGAGCCTTCTGTAATATACAAGCAAAGCATGATTCCAAATGATCCACTCTGGGAGCAGCAGTGGGGACCCTATGCTTCCTATTTTGATGAAGCATGGGATTATGGAACTGGTGGAAACTCCCAAAATGTCGTTGCTGTAATTGACGACGCTTGCGATTGGAATCATGAAGATCTCTACGACCAAGTGTGGTACGGATACGATTATGTGTACGGAAGTTTTGATATCACCCCACATATGGCAGAGCAAGATCATGGAACCCACGTAACAGGTACAGCTGCCGCAACTATCAACAATGGTATAGGAGTCGCTGGGATGGTAAACGATACAGTCTACTTTGCGAAAATTGCTGACGATCAAAACCAATTTGTCGACGCTGCAATCGTCAATGCGCTCTACGATATTTCATCGATTGATCGCATTACAGTAATCAACATGAGCCTTGGTGCCGACGTCCCGAGTACTGCTATGGAGCAAGCATGCAACACGGCCTGGAATAGTGGCAAACTTCCCATAGTTGCCAGTGGTAATAATGGACAAGGATTTATTGGTTTTCCAGCTGCCTATTCGTCCTGTGTTGCTATCGGGTCCGTCGGCACCAATGGTGCAAATATTTACCTAACCAACTACTCACAATGGGGAAACGAGCAGGAGCTCTGTGCATCAGGAGGAGATGAGCAAGCCGGTTACTCTATTATTTCAACACTACCGGGAAACTCATATGGAACGAAAGATGGAACATCGATGGCGGCGCCTCATGTAACAGGGTTAGCAGGTCTGTTGAAAAACCTTAATCCTTCTTTGACTAATGTTGATTTGAGAAATATTATGGCAGCCACAGCATTTGATATGGGTGATGCTGGTTGGGACGTATTTCATGGGTATGGAATGATCAACGCCGTGGGAGCTGTGCAATCAGCACTTGGAGTAACCTCTAGCACAGCCAATGGCAACAAAGAACTGAATCAATTTTCCCTCTACCCCAATCCATCGGACTCTGAAATATTCGTCGATTTCAAGGATGTGAAGGGTATAATTGATGTTGCTATTTCGGATGTGACCGGCAAAGTGGTTCAAACAATGAACCTTTTGAATCCTGATAAAGTTCAAATCGACTTAAGCGAATTGCAATCAGGGGTATACATCCTCCGATCGAATTCACAATATGGTACGCAAACTGCACGGTTTGTAAAACCATAACCCGGCTCTAACCAAAACAGCGCCAACGCTCGGAGACTTTTCAGTTTCCGAGCTTTTTATTTCTATCAAAATCCGTTTTCTTCCGTAAAAAGTAAGAGCGACCAATTTCTCGGTCGCCCTTTTTTCGAATCGAACCTGATCGAATCAGTCGTTATCTTCTTAGGGGATTAATTAGGCCAAGAAGCATCTTTTAAATTTGGAGAATGTTACACCCATTTCTATCGTAAACTGAGTTTAGTTGATGGCAAGAGCATTCATTCAATTTCGTGGCTTACTTACTAGTACATCGATTTGGGTCGAAAAGGTGAACAGTTATCTCTTGGCTGTTCTTCGTTTCATCACAATACGAACTACAATAATGACGATTACTGAACAAATCAACCAAAGTATCCAGTTTGAGCTTCGCTCGACCATTGGTGATGTATCGCCCATTAAGACAAGGCCCGACCAAAAGTAAGGATGTGATAATTCCACACTAGCATTGCTCAAGTATTCGAGTTTGGCAGCGCGAAGTGCTGCTGATTTACTGGCTCCACTGTTCAACTTTTTGTAAAACCCTTCAATGATCTCAGAGCTCGACTTCTCATCGATCTGCCATATGGATAAAATGATGCTCGGGCAACCAGCGTAAGCAAAACTGTGTGCTATCGACAGTGCTCCCTCTGAAGTGGTTTCCTTCCCTATTCCCGTTTCACAAGCCGTAAGCACGGCCAACTCGGCTCGGAGCTCCATGTTGTATATTTCGTAAGCATGTAAGTACCCGTCTTGGCTGGAATCATGAGACTTTGCCAAAACAAACTTGCTCATTAAGGGAGAGACGTTATTGATCTCTGTGTGTGTACCAAGGTGCAGAATCTGATATTGTCCGGCAAGGGAATTAAATTCGCTCTCGGTCGCGAACGAATCCACTAGAGACTTTCCTCCAAAACTTCTCGCCACTCTTTGAGCAGTTTGCACAGAAAATGGCTGTTGAATACTACTCAAATACGCTTGATCAATGAAAACAGAATCGGGCATTCCGGCCAGATAATCTGCTTTCAACTCATCAGAAAACCCTGGAGCTACTGCCAATAAGCGACTACCCTTTTGGCGATCTAAACTCTCAAACTGGATTGTTGTTGACGCTGATAGCGCGTAAGAGATCTCATAGTCGTAAATCATATAATTCATTCGCCCACCATTGAAATCTCTCACCAATGTTTCGAAATTCAAGTTGAACAAGCCAAGATCTGGCACAACGACCAACTGGTTTCCCGACACCTTCTTTTCGAATGGTTGAAACAAATGCCGATACAAAAAATGGGATGCGTCGAACAAAGAATCGGCTTGACTAGTAATCATCTGGTTGTACCTATCAAGGCTAGGTAATAGTGCTTCTAAATCAATAGTCTCAGCTATAATGGTATCGGGTGAAATGAGTATGGCATAAGCACTCTGGTCAGTGAAGGCATATTCAATAAGATTAAGTTGGTATTTACGAGCATACTCTGAAACGGCATCCAAACTCACAACCCGATCACCAAAACGAAGAGCGTAATACTCGGAGTAGCTCTTCTTGTACGTTCTCTTCAGGTTAGCAAAGTCCTTTTCTGCCTTCAAAACTTCATCTGGAGTAACTTCGTCATTCTTTCCAGAAAGAATCTCCGTCAACTGGTGCTCCACAATGAGCAAGCTATCTGGAACAGAGCTAAACCTGACCGACGAGAATTTATTCAGTTGGTCCCTCAGCAAAATGGTTTTTCGCTCTTCTTGTAGTCTGAAAGCCTGGTCCAACATCTCTTTATCTCCCGATAGAAAATAGAGTTTAAAGGCCAAGTCGATACAGACGTCGAAAACAGATTTCTCACTTTCAAACAGAGCAAGCTTCGATACATCATCTTGAAAAGACAGCCTTGACTGCTTTAACAGATCAACTCCCTTTTTCCCAACTTCTATAGCCTGAACATTTACTCCTGTACTTGCCGCCATCAAACTTGCCTTTTGAGCGTAAGCCTGCGGCAAAAAGGCCATGATTCTGCTGTGCTTTACTCCCAAATCAGAAATAGCTGACTCCCCAACACCAATTGATTTATCGATAAAGTGCATGGCTGAATCAGGATGAGAAATCGACAGCAATTCCCCCTTTTGAAGGAAAACAGTACCAAATATGGGGTCTTCAGGAGATCTTGTTTCGGAAAAAATAAGCTCTGCTCGATTAATGTCTGACATCGCCCTTTCTGGATCTCCCATCTCCTGATAAATTCGAGCTCTCTCGATGTAGTCCTTTCCTAAATCCTGATTCAAAGAAGGGTCACCCAACTTTCTTCTCAAAGCTATTGCCTTTGACGATTCACTTAAGGCTTCATCGTATCGTTGCATGAATCTGTAGGTGGTTGCCAAGCGTTCATGCGCCATGATCACATATGGAGATTCACTTCCAAAGCCAATCTCCATATCTTTTAAACTTCGGCTATAAAAGTGAAGCGCTTCTTGATAATCACCGCGAGCAAAGGCAATACTCCCATAAGCTTCATTAGATTTTGCGTGGTCGGGATGATCTTTGTCAAATTGCTCAAGCCGGAGCTTTACGCAATAGTCCTGGGCTTGCTTTGATCGTTCGAGCTCCCCTAAAGTCAAATAAAGAGCAGATAGATTGTGGTAGTTTCGAATCAAGTGCCTGGACTGCTGATCTCTTTGAAAAAGTTCATCAATGCTCTTCAAGGCCTTCTGCCGAATGGCTAGCGACTTCTCAAGTGATTCCTTACTCTTGATAAGATTTCCTTCATCTTCATACACCAGAGAGATATTGCCTAGGGCATTAGCCTGATACATGTATGCATTCAAGGTGTCCTTGTCATATTGACTAAAATGAATACTCTTCGTAAAAGACTCCTTAGCCCCTCGCAGATCTCCTTTTCGCCATTGAGCGGCCCCCAAACCATTATACCCATCCATCACCTGATCTAGGTACTTGATGCTATCAGAAAGAACTGGCTTAAGAGCTTCGCGAAAATGGAAAGTCGCCTTTTCTGAGATCCCCATTAACTCATAGTCAAACCCTAAGGCATAGTGAGACATGAATCGCTCATCAACAGTAGCTTCAGGATATGACTCACATAATTCGAGATATTTCAAATCGGTTTCAAAACAGAGGCTGTCCTCTCCTGCTTCGATGTAAATCCAAGAGAGATCGCTCAAGGCTGTGAGCTGGTGACTAGGGCTAGAGTCAATTTCAAAAATCTGTCGCACAAATGCTTCGGCAGCATGCATTCCAGCATCTGTGCCAGCAAGTTCCGAGCGCGTTCTACCATACTTGTATGTGTATTTGTAAAGACTATCTTCTAAATGGTTCTTTTGCAGATAATCGAATTGAGCATTGAGAACGATCATCAGAGAATCAAAATTCTCTTGCGCTGCGTGATACTCAATAAGTGAGTCGTTTGCAAAGTAAGTTTGGCTGTTCTGACTGTACAGTGCTGTTGTCAACAAAAGCGATATGGCCAAGCACAGCGCTCGCATCAGTCTAGAGCATTTCTGATCTCATCGATTCGATCTGCATATGGTGAACCACGATCAACTTGAACTTCACGTATCCGATCGAAATCTTCGAGCTGCAATGAAGACAAGACTGTATACCACTGCGCTTTGTTTGCAAATTTTCCAGCATTAGAATCAACCCGTTCTAATTGCTTTACAGCCGACTGGTAGTCACCAAGCTCGAAATGCGCAACACCTATGAAATAGTCCAAGGTGTCAGCATATCGGCCAGTCGATTCGATGTTGGACCATTTCTGAATGGCCAATTCGTATTTACCCATTTTAAAATCGACCATAGCATCATAAAACTCAAAGGATGTCTCAGAGCTCATCGGAACGGGCAACCCAGGTTCTTGCGTGAGGTTCTTAGCGAACAACTTTTCAGTATGGCTAGGTCGAGTAATTGCCCAGATACCGACTGCAACAAAAACTGCAATTCCCGCAGCGATTTTCATCCAGAAACGGCCGGATCCCTTTTTGGAGTGATATGCCTGATCAACTTCAGCAATAGATTTTTCTACCCCATGCATTTCCACGGCATGCTGCAAGTCACTTTGTACCTGAACTTCCTTTCTCAATTCTGAATCAGAGGCCATTTCTCTTTCAAACGCCTCGCGTTGATCAGAAGTCAGATTATTGTTCAAGTAAGATTCTATTTGATTGAAAAGAGCTTCTCTCTTATCCATTATGTCTGTCTGATAAATGTGATGTTCTCAACTTTTGCATACACCGATACTTCAAAGTTTTAATCGTACTGGCATCGTGGTCCAACTCACTTCCAATAGCTTCCAAACTCATTTTCTGGTAGTAAAACCTATCCAGAATAGCTTTGCATTTTTCATCGAGCTTAGCATAAATTGATCGGAGCAATTGAAGTTTCTTATCTGCTTCTTCATGAAGGGTAGATTCAGCTTCATCTTGTAAAAGGTCTTCGCGAACAAGTCTAAGACTGGATTTATATCCTTTGGATTTTAATACATCCAGCCACTTATACTTCGCTATTTGAAAAATGTATCCACCCAAAGAATCATTGTTTACTGGTTCAAATCGATTCTCCTTGACATTGAGCCAGGCCGCCAACAAAGCTTCCTGAAAAATATCTCGAGCATCAGCAATACCTCCACTATTCTTACACACGAATGACTCTACATTTCCGTAGTGCATGCTGTAAATTTTGTGAAGACTTTCGCGATTATTCGTCCTAAAACCCTCGACTAGGTCCAGAGACTTGTCGGAATTAGTTTTTCTAGAGCTCAAGATTCTTGCAATTGGCTTGTTTCCAGAACTAAATATGAAACTATTTTAGCTCAAATGCCAATTTAAACGCTTTGTCTTCATTACTCCTTTATCGAGTCAAAACAAAAAGGTGAACATATCCTGCACCCATTTTTCACACAGTGCATCGCGATTTATTCATCGTATTAGAACTGTGGTGCACACTCTCGCTGATAGTGGCACAGTCTTAGCCAGTTCTTACCAATAGATAGAGTTGCTCAAGAGAAGGGCCGATGCCCCAATGGCAAAGCCCGAGACTACCAGAATCCAATCGCGGCGTTTGAACCGAAAAATCTGGAATAATAGGTTGGCCACAACAAAAACAAGAATGACAATTCCGATTAGGCCTGCTTCAACTCCCAGGTTAAAAGCAAGCATCGGCACGAGTATATCACTCGAATCTGCCAACATAGCACGCAGTTCTGCGCCAAGCTCAAGACCGTGGATCAATCCAAATATCAAAGTCATAGCTACCGGTATCCCCCAAGCCCTTTTTGATGCGCTTCTCCCCTGCACTAAGTGATAAAGTGCTGTAATCAGAATGGTAATCGGTATCAAGAAAGTGACGTATACTGAGTCGACTTTTACAATGTGGTATGCCGAAAGAGTCAGTGTGATTGATAGCCCAAGGATAAATGCCAGCACTAGAAAAATGACTCTTTTTAACTCTATAAGTTGATAAACGCTGATGAGAGCCAAAATAAAAAGCATGTGACCAACATTGCTGATGTCGGCGATGTAGCGCAACCCTATCTCAAAATACATCCCAAATGAATCCATTGCGCCCAAAGGTTGGGAAATATCTATTTTTCAATCCGCCTCTCAACAGATACTTTTCACAATTTGGTCGTGGATTTCAAATATGTATGAAAGCTTAAATTTGCCTTTTCTAGAATGCACCCTTTCAAACCATGACGAGAGCAGAAAAATCTGAGTACATCATTCAATCACTTGAAGAGCTCTATCCAGAGACTCCCATCCCACTCAACCACGACGATGCTTATACCTTACTGGTAGCAGTACTCTTGTCTGCGCAATGCACCGATGCGCGAGTTAACACCGTGACTCCGACTCTATTTAAACGAGCCAACTCTCCCGAAGATATGGTGAAGCTGGAAGTAGATGAGATTAGAGAAATCATTAAACCTTGTGGACTTTCACCCAGAAAGAGCAAGGCGATTTACGAGCTTTCAGAAAGGCTAATTGCAGAACATTCAGGTCTCGTACCCGATGACATGGAATACCTGGAAACTCTTCCCGGTGTTGGGCACAAAACGGCTTCAGTCGTTATTTCTCAAGCCTTTGGGCATCCGGCTTTTCCTGTAGACACCCACATTCACAGGCTTATGTACCGGTGGGGAATGACCAATGGAAAAAATGTAGAACAGACTGAAAAGGACGCGAAAAAGTACTTCCCAAAGGAAACTTGGAATAAGCTCCACCTTCAGATTATTTACTACGGTCGCGAATACTCACCGGCTCTGGGTTTAGACCTGAACAAAGATTTCATCACACGAAAAATTGGTAGAAAATCGGTAATCAATGAGTGGCTCAAAGCAAACCCCACCAAAGAGTTGATTCTAGATTAATACCTACTTAACCCGATTAAACTGAAAGCACTTAAGCAACCAGTTTGGTAGTGACTTGGCATCACTTCTTTTAGTTAGGTCAATATACCACCCCCATTTCTCCACAATTGGAAGCTTATGAGTCTCAACAAACTCGATAAGCGTACCGTCTGGATCTTCAATATAAGAGAATCGTCCAGCGGCTTTTCCCATATCAAAGGAGTCTGCACTATCTACTGTAAATGGATGTCCCAATTCCTTAGCCATTTCCTTTAGACCATCCATGTTTCGAACGTCGAAACACTGATGGATGAAACCCAAATCGCCCCAAAATCGATCCTTAAAAATCTTCCGTCCTGGCTCTTCTGTTAGCTGTAGCAGCTCAACTTGAGAAGTCCCTAAAAGTGGATTGAATGGACCAACAGCTCTTTTGGTTTGCTTCATAATTACTCGACGCATTTTCCGGTTTGATGACCCAACGCCATTCAAATCTTCAAAAACATCCGTTGAATCTGATAAAACCACATCGTAACCGAGCATGTCGCGATAAAACTTGATCGACTTTTCCATATCGCTCACCCCGATGACAGTTCCGTACACTCCACCAGTCACGCTCTTGGTCTGCTTAAACCAGTTATCACTTTCCACAATATCAAACCAGTAGCCATTATTATCAGCCACATAGAAATGCTTTGAACCAGCAGGATTTTCACTGACTTCCGTCAAAACATTGGCCCCCATATCAACCATGTGCTTGTGAGCTGCCACGGCATTTGGAGTTTTCATTTTTACGGCTAGGAATCCTAAATCGCCTAGCTCAATATCAAAATCTGCAGGCACTGGCGTGCGACTCTTGTATTGCCAGATTTCAAACCCACCACCACCGCGCATATTCATTGCCAGGGCTGCCACGCGGTTTTGTACTTTTCCACCTGTGTAATCGATCATCAACGGCGCTTCTGCGGCATCCTCAAAAATCCGGATATCCATACCGAAAGCCTTGCGATACCATTCCCAATCTCTGTGTAAGTTGTCCGTTCCGATTCCTACTTGCTGTATTCCACAAATGAATTTTCCCATTTTCTAAAATTTCGCGTCACCGCGCGGGTTTTGCTTCTTAGCGATCTTAAAAAATAAGCTCGGAAACAAATTATTTATAGTAACGCCGAGTTTGGTCTTGAAATCTCCTATAATGACTTCTCTCTTCGTTTTGGCTATTGAATCTATGATGATACGGGCAACTTGGTCTACAGGCATTCCTTTTTCCTGCATCTCGTCCATTTCACCTGTCTGATTTCCGGCTCCGTCAAAGGCGTGCTTTGAAATATCAGTCTGCGTTGGCCCAGCAGCCACTATTGTTATGCCTATGCCTCGATCATTAAGTTCGACATAAAGTGATTCGAAGAATCCGTGTAAGGCATGCTTTGCCGCCGAATAAGCCGATCTAACTCCGTATCCAAACCGGCCAACCACACTACTGGTCACCGCTATGTGGCCTTCACCAGCTTCCAACATTTTTGGAAGCACCGCTTTTGTCAAAGCGATAGTACCAAAATAGTTGATTTCCATGATTTTGCGGTCTGTTTCAAGAGAAGTTTCCATCAAATACGAACGTTGGCTTACGCCAGCATTGTTGAAAAGGACATCGATTCGGCCAAAGGTTGCATAGGCCTTTTCCACTTCATCTTTAAAATCAGAACCATTTCCCAAATCGATGGGAATCACCAGAATGTCGTTTGGTCTACCGAACTGTTCCTTCAAATTCTCAAGCTGAGCTTTGTTACGAGCTGAAAGTATGAGCTTCGCTCCCAATGCATTAAGCTGAACGGCAGTCTCTTTTCCGATTCCAGAACTTGCACCAGTTATCCAGACTACCTTATTTTTGAAGTGGCTCATGAAGCGACGAAGATAAGATTTTGAAGAATTAATCTATTTCGAGCTAGGTCAATATTGCCATGTTTAAGAAAGTGAAAAAGGAAGTCTGGACTGAAGTGCTCGTATCGAGTGGAGTAATTACTGTTGTTGGGTTAGCCATCAGCATTGCCGAATACGAAAATCTCAAACACAATATAAGTGGTACCTGGTACGGTTCCATTATCGCTATCATCTTTTTGGTCTTTGGAATCTATGCAGGCGTGAAATGGATGGGGCGAAAATCGGTGGGCGAAAGTGGACCCAAGGACATCTCAAAATACAACTTGAGCCAAAGAGAAATTGAAGTATTTGACTTGCTCATTTTAGGTCGATCGAATCAAGAGATTTCCGAAGTACTTCATATTTCACTGAGCACGGTAAAAACCCATGTTTCCAATATTTTCATCAAAATGGATGTCAAATCAAGGGCACAAGTATTGGCGCTCTATCAAGAACTTTAGCCGCCTTTCATCCCTTGGTATGATTGAATTCATACTTTAGTATGACCACAATTCTACCACTGCTTCGGAAGTTTGACATCAAAAATTGATATGAGAAAATCTACATTACTCTTCGGGCTTATCGGAGCCTTTCTACTCGGATCCGTATTCTTTTTTATGCCAACCCCTGATCCTGAAAACATGGATTATGAATCTGGTGAAATCATTGGCTACATCAGTATGTTGGTTGGTCTCACCACTGTTGTACTTGGTGTCCGATCTGTATCACGACAACTCAGACCTGAGCCATTTTCATTTTTATCAGCTTTTAAGACCGGTCTGGCAATAGCTGTCATGGGTTCACTCGGGTATGCACTTGGATGGATTATCTACTTCAATACAATTGGAGACAATGGGATGATGGATGGATACTTTGAACAACAAATCATTGCCATTCAAAACAACCCTGATCTGACTGAAGCTGAAAAATCCGAAGAAATTGCCGACTCAACGTCATTCAAAGAACTATATCTCGGAAACAACGTTGTGATGTTTGGGATTTCGCTGCTAGAAATTTTTCCACTCGGTCTTCTTGTATCCCTTATTTCAGCTTTCGTCTTCAGAAGGAAATAGCACAAAAAAAGCGATCCCAGTTTTCTCTGGGATCGCTCAACCAATCAAAAATGCTATAGAATAAAATGCTTACATCTCGGTGTACGCAGGTCGTTCAAATTAGGTTTCAAAAAAGTTTGAAAATTTTCATTTACCCAATTCATCTGTCACAATGGGGTAAAAAAAAATGATCCCAGATGTGCTCTGGGATCATTCAACCAATCAAATAATGCTATAGAATAAAATGCTTACATCTCGGTGTACGCAGGTCGTTCAAATTAGGTTTCAAAAAAGTTTAGAAAATTTTCACTGCCCCTATTCATCAGTCTCAATGGGGTAAAAAAAATGATCCCAGATGTACTCTGGGATCATTCAACCAATCAAAAATGCTATAGAATAAAATGCTTACGGCTGAGTTTACGCATATCCATTTCCAAGGTTTCATTTTTTTCCAAAAAAGATTACGTCGAAAGAATTACTGGTCTTGTCTATAAATCTTTGAGAAAAAGATAGAATTTACGATTTTTGTTTGCGACGATGAATTAACGCCCTGCAAGAGCTTTGAAGACCTTTTGAAAATGAGACAATTTGTAAAATATGCATGAGGAATTTCAATCAGAGCTCAACGATATTTCAAAAAACCTGAATGTCGGTAAAGGAAAAGATACTTACAAAAAGTTTAGTTATACCACTTATCCGCTGCTTCACAATGAAGCCTTGTACGTATTGGACCTAAAAACGAATGAGGTGCTTTACCAGAGAGGGGTCAGGGAATTATTGGGTTATGAAGAAGATGAGTTCACGTTTGACACGCCATTCAATTTCGTTCACCCCGATGACCTTCCTGTGGTGCGAAAGGTGTTGATGTCCACACTTCAGTTTAGCCAAAAGTATGGCATCACGACTGATTCAACATTCCGTATCTCCTTCAGGGCTCGTAAGAAAGACGGCTCTTATATTAAGGTACAACGCACTTCTGGGGTTTGTCGCCTGAATTCTAATAGAACTCTTAGATCGCATTATTCCGTTATCCAAGACATTTCATATCTCGGGTTATCGAATGCTGTGCGCTGGTATTGGGATAGTCCTACCGCTGACCTGTCGGGTTACCGAAGATACATTGATGTTTCTCCAGTTGACCTTTTCTCAAAGAGAGAACTTGAGGTATTTGAATTGCTCAAAAAAGGAATGGATAGCAAAGCTATTGCTGATTCATTAGGTCTTTCTTACCATACTATTGTAGGCTACCGCAAGAATATGCTTCACAAAACCAGCTGTCGAAACACGTTCGAGCTCTTGCAAATGTTTGAAATGGGATCACTATATAACGTAGATTAGGCCTTCCATTTTAAGAATCAATTGGTTAGATTTAGCGGTCGAAGTTTTTAACCAAGTTCTGTTTTTACATGAAAAGACTAATACTGCTTACCCTGGCCATTGCTCTGGCCACACCACTCCTTTTTTCTCAAAACTACTTTTATGGTGACAAGGGCGTTCAGAATCTGACTCCGAGAGAAGATGCCCACATAATCCATTTTGCATCTGATACCGATTACGAATCATTCGATCGAAAAAGCGATTCATTCGTTGTGGTGAAGTCCATCGAAAAATATCGGATGGCTATTATTGAAACGAATGAAAGTCTGGAGAACAATCCTTTGCTCAGCAATATGGAAATCTTGAGCATTGTGCCAGTGTACGAACTCGAAGATGGTTTTGACATGTGGCTCGGATATGAGCTACTATTCGAGCCAAAACCTGGTGCAGAAGCTAAAGTTCGAGACGTATTGAAAGACTTAGCCGTAGATGTGCGACAAGATCAATACGGTAGCTATATCGGGAAGGCGCAGAATCCACATTTGACCTTACACATTTCGAATCAGCTGGTGGAAAGTGGCGATGTGAACTGGGCGCATCCTAACTTCTATGCTAACCACACTAAATTCTCAGACCCCAATTACCCGAACCAGTTTCAGATGAACAATACGGGACAAACTGTTCAAGGGTATACGGGTCAGGTAGATGTTGATTGTGACGCTCCGGAAGCTTGGGCAATTACCACAGGAAATTCATCCATAACCGTTGCTGTCATTGACGATGGAGTTCAAGACAATCACCCTGACTTGGAGAATAGTTCGGGAGTTTCAAAAGTTATTGATGGTCACACTCCTGCCACTAACGGAAATGGAGACCCGGTTTCGAATAATGATGGTCACGGTACAGCTTGCGCTGGAATAATTGGCGCTAGTCACAACACCATAGGTGTGCGAGGTGTGGCGCCGGGGGTCAATCTATTGAGCGTAAATATTTTTCAAGGAAGCGAAACAACTTCAGATTTAGCTGCAGCTTTTAATTGGGCCCGAACCAATGGTGCTGATGTCATTAGCAATAGCTGGGGATATACTTCCTGTACACTGTCGCTTTCTGCACTCAATAATGCCATCAACAATGCCAGAAACAATGGCCGAGGTGGATTGGGATCTGTGGTCGTTTTTGCATCAGGAAATGGGTATAAGACATGTGTGGATTACCCAGCAGACCTATCATACGTGATGGCTGTAGGTGCCGTAACCAACATGGGCTCAATTTCAAACTACTCGAATGAAGGCCCAACCCTCGATGTGGTTGCTCCATCAAACTCTGCTCCCGGACAAGCGGGTGCCTCGGTCTATACTATTGACCGTACCGGTAGCGCAGGTTACTCTTCAGGCTCTTATACAAGTGGTTTTGGTGGTACATCTGCAGCATGTCCAGTTGTATCAGGTGTTGCGGCGCTTATACTGTCTGTAGACCCAAGTTTAGAAGAAGACGAAGTAAGACAGCTAATCGAAGACAATGCGACAGACATGGGATCTTCAGGGTTCGACACTACCTATGGTCATGGTCGGGTTAGCGCATATGACGCGATCAGTACATTGAGCATTCCTACTAACGAGTGTACTTCTACGATCGGAGTGTTTCCATACACCGAAGGATATGAGAACGGATTTGGCGACTGGACACAAGACAGTTTCGATGATATCAACTGGTCTACTCGAACAGGGTCTACTCCGTCTAGCAATACAGGACCTTCAGGGTCAAGCGAGGGAAGTGACTATATCTACGTCGAAGCGTCTTCGCCTAATTTCCCGAGTAAAACGGCTCGACTGAATTCACCTTGTTTCGACCTAACGTCATTGAGCGATCCCGCCGTGATGTTTGACTATCATATGTATGGAACATCGATGGGCTCATTAAGCTTGCAAGCAAGCACAGACGGATCTTCCTGGGATGAAGTTTGGTCAATTTCCGGGAATCAAGGAAACACATGGTTCCCTGCAGTTGTAGACTTATCTGCATACTCAAGCAGCACCGAGCTTAGGTTACGTCTGGTTGGAACTACTGGAACGGGCTATACAAGCGATATTGCGGTGGATGGATTGAGTATAGGAGAAGCTGTTCCAATCTCTTATTGTCAGGATGTAATTGACAATTTCCCATACACGGAAGGCTTTGAATCCAGCACTTTTGATTGGAATCAAGTTGGAGATGATCTACTCGATTGGACACGCGATGCAAGCGGCACACCTTCGAGCACAACAGGTCCGGGCTCAGCGAGTGAAGGCAACTATTATATGTATGTTGAAGCTTCGAGCCCCAACTACCCTTCAAAAAATGCAATCATCGAGTCATCCTGTTTTGACTTTTCAAATGGAAGTAACATGATGATTTCATTTGACTATCACATGTATGGCTCAAATATGGGGTCTCTCGAGCTCTTTGCGCAAACCGAAGGAAGCAACTGGATTTCGCTATGGAGTCTTAATGGTGATCAGGGAAACACCTGGAAAACAGCGGAAGTATCTCTAAGCCAATTTGATGGTGAGTCGGGAGTAAAACTCCGATTTGAAGGGACTACTGGAAACGGCTGGAGAAGCGATATGGCCATAGATAACTTGTCGATTTTTGAGTCATCAGGGTCTGATTGTTCTGGTGAAGAGATTGATATCGTTTTCAATTTTGATGGAAATCCTTCGGAAATCTCATGGATTATTTACGATGACAATAATCAGATTGCCGCAGTTAGCGCCATGTATGGAAGCAATTTGGCAAACACCACTTTGATAGAAACGGTATGTCTGGAAACATCATGTTTCTCCTTCAGTATTTTCGACAATGGAAACAATGGACTCTGTTGTTCCAATGGTAGTGGATCATATCAGATTATCGATAGCGAAGACAACATCCTTCATGATGGAGGCGACTTCACGGGTTTTGAATATTTAGCCCTTTGTGCTGGTGAAACTAGTTCGAACGACTGTCCGACAATAGATTTCAATGCTCTTGGAGTAGATAGTTACGGTGGAGTCCAAGACCAGGGTAGCTTCTCAATTGGTAGCGGTGGTGCGCAGCTCAATATCGCAAATAATGCTTGGAAGTCTATTCCAATGACTTATGTGGTCACCCCTAACACGGTTATAAGTTTTGAGTTCCAGAGCACATCTCAAGGAGAAATTCACGGAATTGGTTTTGACACTAACAACAGTATATCAACTACTTACACCTTCAAAGTGCACGGAACACAGAATTGGGGAATAACCAATTATGATAATTACGTGTCTGGGTGGACACAGTACACCATTCCAGTAGGTAATTTCTACACGGGAACATTCAACAGGTTGTGCTTTGTTGGTGATAACGACACCGGTACGGGTGACAATTCGAGCTTTAGAAATGTACAGGTATACGAAGCTGGAGACTGTGTTCCGCAAACCACAGACCTGAATTCGCAGCTCGTCATACCGCAATACGGAAATGAACCAGAAGGCGACGTGGCCCTGAAGGTTTTCCCGAATCCATCGAATGCAACAACTCAAATATCCATCAATTTGGATGAGCCATTCGACTTGGTCATTAGAGACCTTCAAGGAAGAGTCATTTACCAGACCCATGCTGAGGCATACAGAGTAGATGTAAATGTTCAAGATTTCGCCACAGGAGTTTACCTGGTCGAAGTCTATCAAAACAAAAGCTTGGTCGATAAATCCAAGCTCGTGGTTCAACACTAAAAACATTCGGCCATCCATTCAGGATGGCCGATTCTTTATCATTCAGTTTAGTATCTTCGCGGACTCAAATATGCCACTCTGTTGATGGTGGTATATTCTGCTTTCGAAGAAAAATAGTAACCAT
Organism: Cryomorpha sp.; assembly: GCA_965230375.1. Lineage (GTDB taxonomy): Bacteria > Bacteroidota > Bacteroidia > Flavobacteriales_D > Cryomorphaceae > CBDDKU01. The sequence continues at coordinate 2,809 of CBDDKU010000006.1, read as the reverse complement.
AAAAGACTAGATCATGTCAGAAAACTCACGGATCATTTATACAAAAACAGACGAAGCTCCTGCTTTGGCGACGTATTCATTGCTACCAATTATTAAAGCCTACACAGACACTGCAGGTATAAAGGTGGAAACCAGAGACATTTCGTTGGCTGGTCGAGTATTGGCTGTGTTTCCTGAGTTTTTGAAAGAAGATCAACGCATTGGAGATGCACTAAGTGAGTTAGGTAAGTTGGCAAAGACACCTGAAGCCAACATCGTAAAGCTTCCGAATATTTCAGCTTCCATTCCTCAGCTTAATGCGACAATTGCAGAGCTTCAAGCAAAGGGATACGCTGTACCAGATTATCCAGAATCTCCATCAAATGATCAGGAGAAAGACATTAAAGCGCGATACGATCGCGTAAAAGGATCAGCAGTAAACCCCGTGCTACGTGAAGGAAACTCTGACCGAAGAGCACCAAAAGCCGTAAAAGAATACGCGCGCAAAAACCCACACAGCATGGGCACTTGGACTTCTGATTCTAAGTCTCATGTAGCGAGCATGGAAAGCGGCGATTTTTACGGAAGTGAAAAGTCGCATACCATGGCTGATGCTGGTTCTGTTGACATCGTTTTCAAAGGAAATGATGGAAGTACGGAAACACTTAAGTCTGGATTGAGTCTTCAAAAAGGAGAAGTAATCGATGCAGCGGTGATGAGCGTTTCAAAGTTGCGCGAATTTTTGATCGCTCAGCGTGAAGAAGCCAAAGCTCAAGGCGTGCTATTTTCAGTTCACTTAAAGGCCACTATGATGAAGGTTTCTGACCCGATTATTTTCGGTCATGTCGTAGAAACATTCTTCCAAGATGTTTTTGAAAAACACGGAGCTGCTCTAAAGGCTGCAGGTGCTGACTCAAGAAACGGATTTGGAAATGTACTGGACGCAATTGCTTCAATGCCCGAAGCAGAGCGCTCTGCTATCGAAGCCGATATCGCTTCGGCCTACGCTGATGGTCCAGACCTAGCTATGGTCAACTCCGATAAAGGAATTACCAACCTTCATGTGCCAAGTGATGTCATCATCGACGCATCTATGCCTGCCATGATCCGTACATCGGGTAAAATGTGGAACAAAGATGGAAAAGCGCAAGATGCTAAAGCCATCATCCCAGACCGCTCATATGCTGGAGTTTATGCCGAGACTATAGCTTTCTGTAAGGAAAACGGTGCATTCGACCCTGTGACCATGGGATCAGTACCAAATGTTGGGCTTATGGCTCAAAAAGCTGAAGAATACGGTTCGCACGACAAGACTTTCGAAATGAATGACGCAGGAAAAGTTGAAGTGATTGCCAACAACGGCGATGTGATTTTCAGCCACGATGTAGAAAAAGGCGATTTGTTCAGAATGTGCCAGACCAAAGATGCTCCGATCAAAGATTGGGTGAAGCTTGCGGTTACGCGTTCAAGAACGAGCAATACCCCTGCGGTATTCTGGCTGGATGAAAACAGAGCCCACGATGCCGAATTGATCAAAAAGTAAATCAGTACTTGCCAGAACACGACACTACTGGTTTAGAGATTCACATTATGTCTCCTGTAGAGGCTACTCGCTTCTCGTTAGCACGAATTAAAGATGGAAAAGACACTATCTCCGTTACCGGAAACGTATTGCGCGATTACCTTACTGACCTCTTCCCTATTCTCGAGCTCGGTACAAGTGCAAAAATGCTCTCTATCGTACCCTTGATGAATGGTGGTGGCCTATTCGAAACAGGTGCTGGTGGATCGGCTCCAAAGCACGTTCAGCAGTTTGAAACTGAAAACCACTTGAGATGGGATTCTCTTGGTGAGTTCCTGGCCTTGGCTGCATCTCTTGAGCATCTTTCAAGATCAACTGGAAACGACAGAGCGATGGTGCTTTCAGAAACACTGGATGAAGCCACAGGAAAATTTCTCGATGAGAATAAGTCTCCATCCCGAAAAGTGAATGAACTAGACAACCGCGGAAGCCATTTTTACCTGGCTATGTACTGGGCCGAAGCCTTGGCCAACCAAGACAAAGACGCCGACTTGAAAGCTAAGTTCGCTGAAGTTTCGAGCGCATTTAAGGCCAATGAAGCTAAAATCAACGAAGAGTTGATTGGTGCTCAAGGTAGCCCGGTAGACTTAGGCGGCTACTATATGCCGGAAGATTCCAAAGCGAGCGCTGCCATGCGCCCTAGCGAAACGCTCAATGGCATTTTAGCGGCAATATAGGTTTCGTATTAAGTACTAAGTACAAGGTATTAAGAAGCCCTTCGAAGTAGTTTGGAGGGCTTTTTGGGTTTAATTGAATAATTCTAATGTTGAATTCGCTCCAACTCCCTTTCGATATCCGCCAGATAGATTTTGTCTTCGTGGTGGGTGTAGGACTCGAGCATCCGAGTTTGAGCTTGGTACTTTTCAAAAGCCGAATTCATCCACGCTTGGGCTTGAGCCAGATTTCCCTGAGCTTCGTAGCAGAGAGCCCGGTAGTAGTCGGTTTCGGCAAGTGGGTTGTGTTCGTTTTGGGCAGCGAATGCGGTTTGAGCCTTATCGTACTCCCCGAGATCGAAATAAAGCACGCCGAGATGCAAATAGTCAAAAAGTCCCTGATAGTAGTCTTCGGAATTGATGTGCTCTTCAATGATCGACGCAGCCTTTTCTTTTTCTCCAAGGGCTTTGTAGCATAGTGCTCTGGCTATATCGAGGTGGTAATCTCCGTTTACCGAACCACCAATATCATAATCAACCAATCGATCTAACTCTTCAATATCGGCGATGGCCCCTTCGTATCTCTGAAAAACTG
>CBDDKU010000005.1:0-104484 GCA_965230375.1 Cryomorpha sp. | reverse complement strand
AGGTGGCTACCGAGAAATTCAATATTTCGATGGAAATTGGAGCTGGACTTACTGGCTTTTCGAATATTGAAGGCAAAACTCTGCCAGCCATTGGGATGAATTTTGGAATGGCGTGTAATATGGCTTTGAGTGAGAACTGGCATCTAAATCCCGCTATCTACTTTTTCTCCCAGCGCTCGCTCGTCGTTAAAGATGCAGCAGTCTACACCGGAAATGAATTAGAGCTGGAAGAATCTACAGCTGATGGCCGATTGAGTGTTCAATACATTGACATTCCAGTATTGGCAAACTATCAGTTTTCAGATTCGCCGTGGAGGGTTGGTCTCGGGCCACAAGTGTCTTTTCCAACCAAGTCGAGTGTGCTATATGAATTGAACGACAGCGAAGCGTATAAAGTCAATTCTAAAGACGCCACCGAAAGTGTTGAGTTTGGCGTGATTGCGGCACTCTCTTACGTGGTCACGTATGGTAGGCATGGTAAGGGTTTGACTGTAGGCTTGAGATATTACCAAGGCTTGACGGACACTTTCGATGATGACTTCGAAGTCTCAAAAAAGAATAACAATTTAGCTAGTTACTTTGCACTTAATTTGAGCTTCCCATTTATTACAGATGAATTGGCAGAAAAGAATTTGCGACCGAATAAATAAGACGAGTAAGGGTATAGTTCCGTTTATGCTTTTCGGGGCAGTTTGGCTTGGAGCTGGAGATGTAGCAGGACAAATCGGTCCGAAATTTCCGGCGACTGGTGAAGAAGCTTATCACGAAGCGCTTCCTTTCTTCGGTAAGGGGATGGCTCAAAATTTTGATATGCCACTCCCAATCGGACTGAACTTGAACATCATTTACGGCGTTCAAAACACATCGATCAACAACACTTTTATGCGCATTGGCGATGGTCCCGAGTTTCAAATAGACGACCTAGTCGAATTTGGGGAACTGCGGTCGGATGTGCAAACAGTCAATTTTCAGCTGGATGTTTGGGTATTGCCATTCGTAAACGTATACGGTATGATAGGATTTTCGAATTCGGGAAAAGACCTTGAAGTAAATTCCCCATTCACCCTAGATAAATCGTACAGCAATTCAGGATCTTTCTATGGGTTTGGTGCGGAAATAGCAGGTACGTTTGGGCCACTTTACGCTGGTATTGAGTCTAACTGGACCTATACACAAACCAAATTTGTCGATGAGAACTCGCAGCGATATTCGACGACTTTTCGGGTTGGACCATCTCTCAATTTTGAAGACAAGCCAAACCGCAACTTGACGCTTTGGGTTGGGGGAGACCATATCATTGTCGAGGGTCGTACGAGTGGCTCTTTTTCATCAAAGGATTTTTTACCCAGCTCAGCTGATGAAATAGCAGGGCTCCAGTTGCAGCTCGACACATGGTACGATGGACTCAATGATGCTCAGCAAAAGGCCTATCAAGTTCAGTACGATGAATTTTCTGAATTGCTCGAAGGCGCCCAGTCAGGGCAGTCAGAAGAAATAGATTACACCACCGATCGATCACTCGACTCCCCTTGGGGACTAGTCATTGGTGGGCGATACCAGTTTTCTCAGCGTTTTCAGGTAGAAGGCGAAGCCAAAATACTCGGCGATATCTCTACCGGACAGTTTTCACTGATCTACCGAATGGGAACCGGGTCAAAATAGACCCGATATTTGCCCATTCTCGTCAATATCCACAGCTTCAGCCGCCGGAGTAGCAGGCAGACCAGGCATACGCATCATCGATCCTGCAATCGGAATGATAAACTCAGCTCCTGCGGCAATTTCTATTTCTCTGATGCGAATCTTAAATCCTGTAGGACGCCCAAGAATTTTTGGGTTATCGGTAAACGAGCTTTGGGTTTTCGCCATGCAGATCGGGAAGTGTGAAAAACCGAGATCTTCAATGGTTTTGAGTGTCCGAAGTGCTTCGGCAGAATACTCCACCCCATCAGCTCCATAAATCTCCTGAGCTATTCGGGCGATCTTATCCTTCACAGGCTCTTTTCTGTCGTAAATCGGTTTAAATGCCGCTTTTCCACTTTCTACGGTTTTGACTACAGCCTTGGCTAATTCGATTCCGCCTTCGCCACCCTTGGCCCAGATGTCGGCTGGTGCAACGGCTACACCCAGCTTTTCGCAATGGGCTCTGATATACTCGATCTCCTCAGCAGGGTCGTTCGAAAACTGGTTGATGGCAACAACAGCTGGGAGATGATACTTCTGGATGTTTTCGATATGCTTTTCAAGATTGACGATCCCTTTTTGAAGTCCTTCCATATTTGGCTGTGTCACCTGATCGAGTGGCACTCCGCCGTGGTATTTGATGGCTTTGAGCGTTGCGACGATCACAACAGCCTTAGGGGCGATTCCCGCCTCAGGGCACTTGATATCCAGAAACTTCTCGGCACCCAGGTCGGCTCCAAATCCCGCTTCAGTAACAACGTAGGGAGATAGCGACATCCCCATTTTAGTAGCGACAATGGTATTGGTTCCTTGAGCGATGTTGGCGAAAGGTCCACCGTGAATGATCGCTGGCGTACCTTCCAATGTCTGGACCAAGTTGGGTTTAATGGCATCTTTGAGTAGCACCGTCATAGCCCCTTGAGCGTTCAGGTCTCTGGCAAAGACGGGTTTGTTTTCAAAGGTGTAGCCTACAAAGATGTTTCCAATGCGACGCTTGAGGTCTGTAAGGTCTTTTGATAAGCATAGAATGGCCATAATTTCAGAAGCAGCCGTAATGTCAAACCCCGCTTCGCGCGGTATTCCTTGTCCGCGTCCACCAAGACCAACGACCATTTTTCGGAGGGAGCGATCGTTCATATCCATGACTCGTTTCCAGGCCACCGTTCTAGGGTCGATACCCAGAGAGCGCTTTCGACTCTGAATATTGTTGTCGATTAAAGCTGCTAAAAGATTGTGCGCTTTTTCAATTGCTGCAAAATCGCCTGTGAAGTGTAGGTTGATATCTTCCATTGGAAGAACCTGGCTATATCCACCGCCAGCGGCCCCACCTTTCACTCCGAATACGGGGCCCAAAGATGGTTCGCGTAGAACGACAGTGCACCTTTCACCGATCTTATTCATCCCCTGAGTCAACCCGATCGAGACCGTTGTTTTTCCTTCTCCGGCAGGAGTGGGAGAGATGGCCGTGACAAGAATTAAATTGCTTTTAGATAGTTGGTTGTCGTCAATTAGTTCAAGTGGTAGTTTAGCCTTGAATTTCCCGTAGTGTTCGAGTTGGCCACCTTGAATATTCAACTGATCAGCAATTTCATTTATGTGTCTGAGTTCGGCGTTTTGAGCAATATCTATGTCGTTCATATCTTCTCTTAGTTGGAGAAGTAAAGATAGGCGGAATCTGAAGGAAAGGAAGATAAACAACCGTGAAACATCTATCAAATCAATTCGAAACAGAGCGATATACACAGCCTTTTGTTATTATCTCAACAATTTGAAATGACGTTAACATTGACTTTATCCGTTATTTCACACTACAATCAAACAATTATCACATGAAAAAAATTAAACTATTAGCTGTAGCATTGCTTATCGGTGCTGGAGTATCGGCACAGCAGGGCCAATGGTACGTTGGGGGTATGTTAGGATTTAGCTCTCAAGGAAATGACCAAGATGATTCAAAGTCTAGTTACTGGTATGCAGCTCCTGAAGTTGGGTATTGGTTGAAAAACGACATCCAAGTAGGTATCGCAATTGGTGCCATGGGTGGGAAGGATGTATTTGACACAGGTGCAGATGAGAATCTCGAAGACACATGGAACGATTTTTCTCCAAGACTTTACGGTCGTAAATACTGGTCAGTAGGTGACCGTCTGATGACTTTCGCTGGCTTGAATTTTGACATTATTACAGGGAAAATGACATCTGAGAGTTTCAATCCTATAAATGGTGAAATTGAAGAGATGGAAATGACTCGTAGTGGGTTCGGAGCTGAAGTAGATTTTGGTGTTGCTTTCGCTTTGAGCGAGAGTTTCACTGTTATGGGGCGTATTGCTGCCTTGAGCTACACACTTGAGACTACAGAAGTAACTGATGTTGATGATTCAGCTGTGTCTACAAACACATTTGGTTTGCTAGGAGACACTTACTCTGCGCCATTTAACATTGGTCTTTACTACACGTTTGTGAAGTAATTTACCCAAACACAATACTAAAAGCCGCCCTGAATGAATCGGGGCGGCTTTTTTTATGCTCTATATTCTGCTAATTGAAATACGAAGATCCCGCTCCGCAGTAGCTGTGCTGCTGCGGTTTTGTTTATAAAATTGCTAAAATCGATGTTCCTTGTTCTCAAAACCTTTAAACCCTTGGTGCTGGATCGCGATTGTCAATTAACACTTGTTCATTGTCCATTCATTTGGTCTCGTCCCTTCAGGACTTTTCAGGGTGGGGGGCTCCATCGCATCCGGCTTCACCGGACGCTAGAATCTTGAGCCCTTTCAGGGCTGTCTTCAAGTTCATTTCTAAAGAATAATCTCGGCAACGGAAACTACAATGGTTGTTTCCTTGAGCTGATAGCTCCGTATTTTCGCCTGCCCGCGTGTCCTAGTAGCTTTCCGCGAGCACCGAAACTACTCTGTGGGGGATCTACCGGAGGAGCAGGCGGAGCTGCAGTATTTGCTCCAAAAAAAATTGGAGAAGTCAAGCCTAACTTGAAGCACAAAAAAAGGGCGACCAAGCGGCCGCCCCATTTAACCAACCAATTTTGTTTTATTTAAAAACCGCTTTATAGACAATTCCAGCTAGAGCTGCTCCTACAATTGGTGCAACAATAAACAGCCAGAGTTGACTAATGGCCCAGTCGGCAACAAATACAGCTTGACTGATACTTCTCGCTGGGTTAACAGATGTGTTTGTAACAGGGATGCTGATTAAGTGAATGAGCGTAAGTGTTAGTCCGATAGCTAATCCGCCAAAACCCTTTGGGGCTCTTTCGTCGGTAGCGCCGATAATCACGAGTAAGAACATGAATGTCATCACCACTTCACAAACCAAAGCCGCAGTCATGCTATAACCACCGGGTGAGTGCTCGCCATATCCGTTGGCGGCAAAACCACCAGCTAACACGTCAGTGCCATTTCCGGAAGCGATAAAGTACAGAACTGCTGCTGCAGCGATACCTCCCAATATCTGAGATACGATGTAGGGCAGCAGGCTTTTGCCTTCAAACCGTCCTGCTACCAAGAGTCCTATGCTCACGGCAGGATTTAAGTGTGCTCCCGAAATATGTCCTATTCCGTAAGCCATTGTTACTACTGTTAGTCCGAAGGCCAGTGACACCCCCAGTAATCCAATTCCCACGTCGGGAAAGGCCGCAGCCAATACCGCACTTCCACATCCACCTAGAACCAACCAGAAGGTTCCAAAAAATTCAGCTAAGTTCGCTTTCATAGTGATGAGTTTAAATGATACATATCGCCCAAAATGGACGTGTTTCAAGATAGCTAAATCAATAAGCGTTTCATTTACAGGTGGCTGTCACTTTCGAACAGGTGCTGTTAATAACCCTGCACTCACGTTGAAAATCCATTGAACTCGGCCATGTCCTGTCTCCGATTAATGCCGTTATTTGCCCCTTATGACGCGAATATCAGATGTAGCTGAAATTAAAGTTGTGATAGAGAAAGGTGAACGCTTTTCGATCATTGTGCACAAAGGGCCTGATGGCGATGCTATGGGCTCTTCACTGGGGTGGGCCGGTATTCTGGCTAAGATGGGAAAAGGGGTGCAGGTGGTGACGCCTGATGCTTTTCCACATTTTTTGAATTGGCTACCGGGCTGTGAAGATGTTTTAGTCTACGACAAAAATACCAGCGAAGCGCAAAACGCATTTGCTGGGTCTGATGCTGTGTTTTGTCTGGATTTCAACGCTCCCGGGCGAATGGGAGATGCCTGGGAATTTTTGAAGGACGCTGGCAAGCCTTTGATTGTTGTGGATCACCATCAAGCTCCAGACTCTTTTGCAAGCCATTACTATACAGATGATACCGCTTCTTCAACCGCAGAGATGATCTATCGCCTCGCTAAGGAGCTTGGTGTCGATGGTCTAATTGATAGCGATGTAGCCTACTGTCTGTATACTGGGCTAGTCACTGATACGGGAAGTTTTCGATTTGACTCGGTGAGCCCCGATGTACTTCGCACGGCGGCTGCACTGAAAGAGACTGGAATGGATCACACCAAAGTTTACGCTGAAGTATACGATAGCAACACGCTTTCGCGTTTGAGGCTACAGGGTTTCGCGCTTTCAGAGAAGCTGGAAGTAATTGAAGGTGGGAAAGTGGCTTACATCACCCTTTCGGCTGAAGAGTTGGCAAAGTTTTCCTTTCAAAAAGGCGATACCGAAGGTCTGGTAAACTACGGTTTGAGCATAAGCGGTGTACGGTTAGCTGCCTTTTTCTCAGAAAAAGACGGTCTGATTAAAGCATCTTTCAGAAGTAAAGGTCAGGTGAATGTCAATGAAATGGCCAGGGCTCACTTCAATGGTGGTGGGCATGTGAATGCCGCCGGTGGACGAGGGGATGGAACAATGGAAGAGACAGTCGAAAAATTCAAATCTGTTGTATCTAAGTGGATTTAACATGAATATCTTAAAGCCGTTTATAATCATATCTCTAGGTTTGGTGCTATCAAGTGCTGGCTGTAAGAACAAGACTCAGCAAGACGGCCAGACCCGATCATATTCAAAAGAAGAATTGATGGATATGAACCGGAATCGCGTTGGGGTCGAGATGGATCTCATTGATGAATTCGTGGTTAAAACGGGTTGGAAAATGAAGAAAACGGAAACTGGATTGCTCTACGATGTTTATTACAGCACTGGAGGGGAGCGGGCTATTAATGGACAGTACGCTGAGATTTCATTCAATTGCTACTTGCTAGATGGGACTGTTATTGAAAGTACGGCTTCGAACGGGAATCGCAGGTTTGTTATTGGCGAAGATCAGATGGTGAATGGGATTCACGAAGGTGTTACATTAATGGCAGTTGGAGACTCTGCTCGTTTCATCGTTCCGTCATTTTTAGCTTATGGTCTAACAGGTGATCAGAATAAAATTCCATCAAATGCTGCGCTTGTCTTTGATATGTCGCTTGAGTCTTTGGATTAGCATCCTTGCCCTATGCTCATCCTGTTCAAATCGGGGTGGGTTTGAAAAGTTGGAATCGGGGAGTATGTGGAAGCTGCAGAGCTTTGGCGATCAGCGCGAATTGGTCGACTCTGCCGAAATTGTCTTTCTCGATGTGCTGAGCCTCGATTATTCGAATGGGGATACAGTCGAAGATTATGATCACAAAGTTTTCCGAAAGGGGAAGGACGAGCTTTGGAAGGTCTTGCGCTCCCACTACGTCGGCGACAGCATTCAATACATTTCAGTAGAGCGCGATTTTTTACATCCAGGAACGCTCCGATATGACACACTTCAGTACTTCATCAAAGTGGCTAAAATGCGCACGGAACACCAGTTAAATGATGCGCGGCTGGTCGAATTAGCTAAATTGGATACAATTGCGAGAACTGACTCAGTCAGGAATTATTACGAAGAACTTGATGGGATCTATTTGAACCGGTTAAATCTCTCTCTGGGGCAGGCAGCAGAAGAAGGGAAGGAATTGGTTATTCACTACCGGGGATACGATTTGAATGGAAAAGTGATAGATGATACCTGGGTCCGCAATGCACCATTTTATTTCGTTCTCGGAAATGAGCATCAGGTAATTCCCGCTTTGGAGAAGGCGCTTTTCACGATGAAAAAGGGGGAGCGTGTTCGAATCATTTCGCCTTCATGGGAGGCTTTCGGGCAAAGTGGTGTTGGAGGTGATTTGATTCGCCCATTTTCAATCATTGTCTTTGAACTTGAGTTGCTAGATGTTGGTCAGTAGATTGATTGTCAGTATTAAAATCGTTTCCACCTAAAGTTTTACTGCGCTATTCCAATCGCAAAGATGCATGGGCGCTTGTGAAGCGATGGACGCTGTTTTTTCCAGAGCTTCAAGGGTTTAGTTGTTATGCGCTCCGAGTCTAGCGTAATATCTCTGGCTATACAAAGTAGGGTGTCTGGCTGAAGCGATTGGATGAGTTGGTCAAGGAGCTTTTCATTTCTAAAAGGCGTTTCCATAAAGATTTGAGTTTGATTGCTGCGCGCCGCTGACTCAATTCGCTTTAGGGCTTTTTGCCTTTCAGATCTATCTATAGGTAGGTAGCCGTGAAAGGTGAAAGATTGGCCATTAAACCCAGAGGCTATTAGTGCCAGAATAATCGATGACGGGCCGTTGAGTGGCGTCACTCGAATTCCTTTTCGATGGCACCTGCTCACAATTTGAGCTCCAGGATCGGCAATAGCCGGCAAGCCTGCTTCAGATATCAGCCCCATATCGATCCCGTTCAGCAGTGGTTTGAGAAATGAGTCTAACTCGGTACTATCGGTGTGCTTGTTGAGTGTAAAGAATTCAAGGTCGTTGAGCGGATGTACTGTCCCAATTGATTTAAGGTATCTCCTGGCCGTTTTTTCGTTCTCGGCTATAAAGTGTTTGAGATTTCGGGAAACTTCCAGCACGCCTTCTGGAATCACCTTATCCGCATTGTATTCACCCAAGGTGTTTGGGACGAGGAAGAGTGTACCCGATTTAGTTCTTGAGCTCATTGACAAGTGATTTTGTGGCTGCTTCGAGAAGTTCATAAACGTGTTGGAAACCGCCATCGCCGCCGTAATAGGGGTCTGGAACCTCGCTATTTGAATTGGGACTCGCTAGATTCAAGAAAAGATCAACCTTGGCTTCATCATTTCCATTTCTGGCCAATCTGAGTATGTTGTGATAGTTGGATTGATCCATCGCGTAAATGCGATCAAATCGATCGAAATCTTCAACCGTAAACTGTCTTCCGCGCAAGTCTGTGATGTCGTGGCCATTTTGGTTCATGTTTTCAACTGCGCGCGAATCTGGTGCTTCACCAATGTGGTAATTGCTAGTTCCGGCAGAATCTACATCTACATCGAGCCCGGCATTTTCAAAATGATCTCGTAGGAGTCCTTCAGCCATAGGGCTCCGACAAATATTTCCTAAACAAACGACTAGTATTTTCATAAGGGGTTGTTTTGAAATCGGATAGGTGGGTTTATTTAAAGTGGTTTTCCATTGTTTTTCCACCAATTATCGAGGTGAGGAGAAACATCATTGATTAAGAACGACTCACCGATCCGGGGTGTTCGAAGCGGTAGGTTGAGTTCCAGTGCTTTTTTCTGAACGCGCTCTACCGGATCGGTCCACTCATGTGGGGCAAGGCTAAAAGCACCCCAGTGAATCGGCATAATGGCGGCTGCTTGTACGTCTATACCAGCTTGAGCCGTTTCTTCTGGCATCATGTGTATAGTAGCCCATTTCTCATTGTATTGCCCGCATTCCATTAATGCCAGGTCAAAAGGGCCATACTTCTCTCCAATCCGCTTGAAGTGTGGGCCATAACCACTATCTCCACTGAAATAGAATTTCTCTTTTCCTCCCAACACGACCCATGATCCCCAGAGCGTGGTTGATCGATCGGTTAGGCCACGACCAGAGAAATGGCGCGAAGGGCAAAACACAAAGCGAATTGGGCCGACCTGAGTCTCATCCCACCAATTAAACTCTTGATAAGCGCTTTCAGAGACTCCCCATTCTTTGAGATGAGCGCCTACACCCAGCGGGACAAGGAATTTTGACGTCTTTTCTTTCAACTTTTTGATTGAGCCATAGTCTAAATGGTCGTAGTGATCATGAGAGATGATCACAGCGTCAATCTTTGGAAGCTTCTCGAGAATTATGGGTAGGTCTTCGTTAAATCTGTTTCCGCCCAGCCAGGGATGCGGTGCAGGGACTTTTCCAAGCATCGGGTCAATTAGGATAGTTTGCCCATCCATCTGAAGAAGAAAGGCAGAATGACCAAACCATATGAGCCTGGAAGGGCCGCTGTAATTGGCGATTTCTGTAGAGTCTACAGATTCTTGGTGAAGTGGCTTTTGGGGGCGGCGCCCTGGGGTGTCGCGCATAAACTCTTTCAAAGTCTTCCACATATCGCCAGCGCTCATATCCATATTGGTTTCTATCTCATTGACAAAAACGCCATCGCTGTAGTTATTTGATGCCTCAAAACGCTTTTTATCTGCTTTTGATGGCTTTCCACCGAATTCAGGACTAAACAAAAGGAAACCAACAATAAAAACGATGACAATGGCTAAGGCGGAGAATGTGGCAAGCATAATTTTCTTCCAGAGTGGCCTCTTGGGTTTTGGCATTGTGTTCAAATTCACATCAGTGCACAAATCTAATACAAGTTGTCTGAAATGAATTTCATACCTAACTTTCTGCGAAACCTAAAATATCGCGTATGAATTCTTATCTCGAATCGGCATTGAAGCAATTCGAATACTATCGTGCTCTCGGTGCGAAAACCCTAGACCAACTGGAAGATTCTGAATTGATCAAAGAGCCAGTTGATGGGGTAAATTCTATCGCCATTATCGTCAAACACCTTCACGGGAATATGCGATCCAGATGGTTGAATTTTCTCACTGAAGACGGAGAAAAACCGGATAGAAATAGGGAAGGGGAGTTCGAAGGTACACTACGGACGAAAGCCGAGATTCGCCAAGTGTATGATGCGGGGTGGGAATACGTATTTGAGGCACTCAGGCCTCTTGGAGATGCTGATTTGGAGCGTATCGTCTATATCCGAAATCAAGGTCATACAGTATCTGAAGCGATCAACAGACAGCTGTGCCACTACGCGTACCACATAGGTCAAATAGTCTTTATTGGTAAAATGATGCGCGGGGATGATTGGAAGTCTCTTTCAATCCCAAAGGGTGGCTCCGTAGCCTACAACGATGCCAAATTCTCGAAAGAAAAGGAACGAAAGCACTTTACTGATGATGAATTGAAAAAGTGATAGTAAACAAAAATCCGCCCCGAATCATTCGGGGCGGCTTTATATTTTTTTAATTTGGTTTAGTCGAGCTCGATGCTCACCATCCCATCTTCTTTTCCTTTAAGGTAAGCTTCCATCACGTAGTGACCATGCTCTACTTTACAGATGCGGTTTACGTTAAACTGGTAGGCTTTGCGGCCGTTTATATCAGTTAAGTCCACCAGGGTGTGGCGCTCTACTGAACCATCATCATCCATCACTTTAAAGGCAGTCAAGTATCCATCGGTTCCGTTTTTGTACCCGTCTGAGCGCTCAGTAATCGGTAAGTTTTCGTTCTCTGGATTGTCAACGAAAAGCATAACGTGGTAGCCATCTCCTTTGATGTACTTCGTTCCCATTAGACCCTTAAAAAAGATCCCATCCCTATTATTAGGCAATCCGTATTGGTTTTTTGGAAGCTTCTTCATCCACACTACTTCTCCTTGATCGTCGATCTTGGTTATGATAAGGTTCGTGTACCGGTAGGTCATTGATTTGCTGGTAACCGACTCAGCGCGCATGTACTGCTGCTCACAAACAACTACAGAGCTCCCGTCTTCCTGAGTGATGTACTCAATCAACTTCAAGTCTTCAACACCAGCTTTACCTTCAGCTTCTCTCTTCGCCAGCTTCTCACGTTCCTTATCGTCCATATATTGCTCAATTACTTCGTGCGGAAATTCGATATCCACAATGTGATCAATTTGTCCTTCAGGGGTGATTCCAAATGTGTAGATCCCATCGGCATTAAAACTAGCCATAGCAGTTCCTTTCCAGCTTACTTTGATGTCGTATCCACGTGCATAGATTCCTGCACATCGGACGTGACCTTCGCTATCTTCTGTAATTTCAAAGCGCTCGAAAATCTTGTCACCATCTATCCCTAGGTTCAGGGCTGTTAGCGATCCATCTTCGTCGATTACCAGAAGCTCGAACTTCTTCTCTTCCACCAATTGAATCAGCATGTATGCATTTCCATCAGCATCAACAGCGTAAGCGAGATTGTTCATTTCGGCTTCTGTGTGCGGCATTTTTACCTCATTGCTCGAAAGCAATCTCATTTTGTCGTCAAAAACTTGAAAACCAATGATGTCGTAGTTTTTACTGTCGTTTTTTGTTTCGGGCTTCAAACGATAGTGTACGAGCACTTTGGATTTATCAAAAGACTGCGTGACATCAAATTTCGCCCCTTGATTTACCCAAGACCAGTTAAACTTCAAAACCATTGGAGCTGATCCATGCTCGTCTACGAGTTGCCCGACAACAGGGCGAGAAGTCGTGAAGGCCTTTTCATTTGTGAGAAACTCCGCCGACTCAGGATTTATTTGTCTGGTGTAGAATGAAAAAGTCTTTTCCTTCTTATTGTATGCTTCGTATAGGTAGTAAATTCCTGAATTGGTGGTGATTACGCGTTGAACCTTGTGGTAGCGTGGCACGTCTTCGTATACATTTCTACCCTTTTCTTCCATTGACTTGGCATCAAATCGTTGAAGCGTTATTTCTTCTTCCGAAGATTTGATAGAAGTTACCGTTCCATCTCCATTTGGGATGTAAAGTTTGTCTCTGGCGTCAACCACTTCATATGGTTGGCTGATACTGACGTTAAAGTCGTCAGAAATAGTTTGAGCGTAAGAGCTAAGGCAGAATGCAGCTAGGGCTGCAGCCATCATCTTTTTCATATCTAAATCATTTATTGAGCTAGCGAAAATAGAATAGAATCTCAGCTCTGCAAGTACATTTACCTAAGTAAATAAGCCTAGATGAAATAAGGTATTGGCATATAGTGGATTATCCCTTTCCCTTTTTAATCCTCACAACTGGGGATAAATTTCAAAACTGTGGTAGGTTTTCCACAGTCGTCACTTTTCAAAGCGAACAATGAGCCAGATGCAAGATGTTGCCAGTCCGTTAGATATCTCAGATCTGCTCTAAGTGGGCTTTGGTGGAATAGTTTTTTCACCTGTGTAGTCAAACAAGACTACCATGAAAAAGATATTTACAGTTTTAACAATTATGACATTCATGTCGGCTGCACCTGCTTGCGCCCAGCACCTTGGATTTAAAGGTGGGTTAAATTTCACGACCCTCAATTTGTCGGACGTAGAAGATGCAGAAAGTGATATGAGACTCGGCTATCACGCTGGACTATTCTTCAATATTCCTGTTTCAGAGACTATTTCCCTGCAGCCCGAGGTTCTTTACTCAACCAAAGGAACGAAGACTACATATGAGAACGACCTTCTCAATAGTGAAGGAGAATCAAACCTTAATCTCAACTACATTGAAGTTCCATTACTTGGGGTACTCAACATTGGCGATGTGGCTCAAGTTAACTTTGGGCCGTATATCGCTTTTCTCTCTACAGCAAGCTATGACGTAGAAGGCACTTTTTTGGGAAGCGAATACGAAGAGACCGAAGAACTTGACCAGGATTACTTTAGAAGCGTGGATTATGGTCTAGCTGCGGGTCTGGCCTTGAATTTTAATGCTCTTCAAGTTGGAGCGAGATACTCGCACGGTTTGGTCAATGTAGAAGACTCCAATGAAGCAGAAACGTTCATTGGAGATGGACAGAACAGAACAGTTCAAGCATATGTTGCCTTGAGATTAGGGGATTACGATAAGTAAAATCTTTACGCTGTTGTAACCGAGAGCCCTCTCGACATTTATGTCAGGGGGCTTTTTCTATCGAGAATATTCGCGTGCGCCACAGTTTGATGCTGGACGGTACGATTATTGGCATTGATTAATAAACCACTTAAACCCAGAAAAATGATTGGATGGATTATCGCGGCAGCATTGCTGTCAATATTATTTGGAATACTCGGATTTGGTAATGTTTCACAAGGCTTTGCTAAGATTGCTAAGCTCTTGTTCTACATTTTCGTTATCGTGCTTATTGTATCCTTGATTATGAACTTAGCCGGTTAGAGCCTAAAGGTTAAGTTGATCTAAAAAGAAAAGACTACTCACTTGAGTAGTCTTTTTGTTTTTGGACTCACCGCTAGGTTAAGTCTACTTTGGTTCATAGCGTAATATTAACTTCCATTAAGCTGCAGTACTTTCAGTTCTTGTCTCAATCGCTGCCCTCCTTCGATTCCAAAATCGAGTGTGCGAATTGGGAACGGTATGGTGATTCCGTTTTTATCGAATGACTTCTTCAGAGCAATTATCGCTTCATTTCTCGTTTGGATATAGTCAGATTGCTTCCGATCGTATTTCATCCAAACATGGACTGAGAAATTAATAGAGCTACTACCGAATTCCTTCCAGTGCACAGTTACATCATCCGATTCTGACCGGTGTTCTATGCCTTCAAGAGCCTTAATTGCCACACGCTCCACTTCTTCGAGGTCAGCGTTGTACGTCACGCCACAGTCCAGATCCAGTCTTCTCTTTCCAGGCTCAGTGTAGTTTATAAAGTAATCTTGAAAAAGGTGTTTGTTTGGGATAAACACGATTGGTCCGTCGAATAATTTGAGCTTGGTAACGCGTAGGTTTATGTCCATTACTTCTCCCATGTGTCCGTCTTTTGTTTGAATAATGTCTCCTAAGGCAAGAGGCTGTTTGAAGGATATGTACACACCCGACATCAGATTGGCAGCCGTATCTTGAAAGGCAAATCCGAGAGCCAATCCAGCGATACCCAACCCTGCTAGAATAGATGATATAGTTTTGTCTAGGTTCATCACAGACAAAGCAAGAACCCCCACAAGCACGAACACGGCGATGAAGAGTAGTTTGCCAATGAAGTTTCCAATAGTCTTATTTCGAACGACATGCGTGAGGTACTTCTTACCATACTTTGATGAAAACTTTGCGGCAAAGTACCCGGCAATTAATACAATTAAGGCTAGAGCAAAGTTTGGAAGTAGGTCAATCCCCGTTTCTAGCCATCCGCGGAGTTTGTCAAGAACGATTTCTGTTATTTCCTTTAAGTTGCTATCCATATTTATTTGTTGTGTGTCAACATTTATGAAATAATTGAGCCAGTCTTAATAGGGTACTTTTTTCAATCATCATTACTCAAAGGTGTGGGAATATTCCCCACAATTTGGGGTCAATCTTTCACAAGTCGTATTAAGCTGAACAGGGGTTGATGGAATAGTACTAGTGACCAAAAAAAATTGAAGTCGTTTGGGAATTCCACTCTCACTTCAGGTAGTTGACTTTGTGCAAGGATTGGGCTACATACTCAAACATTTCAGCATATGGGATAAAAGTTCTTTAAAGATTCGCTAGAGAAATTTTGGTCATCCGCTCTTGGCATAATAATTTCACAAGTGCTAGCAAAGGATTATGGATATAAGTAAGTAAGAATGCAAATGGTGAAGCCAGAATATGTGGAAGAGAAGAAGGTACTCGTTGTAGATGACGAGAGAGATATCGGTTTTTTGATGAAAATGCTTCTTGTTTCAGAAGGATATGCAGTGACTGCCGTTCAAACCCTAGCTCAGGCAAAATTAGCTCTCGAAGAAGATAAATACTTTGTCATTTTTTTAGATCTTAATCTATCCAACGAATTTGGTCTGGACTTACTACCTTTCA
The DNA here is from genome assembly GCA_965230375.1 of Cryomorpha sp. GTDB lineage: Bacteria > Bacteroidota > Bacteroidia > Flavobacteriales_D > Cryomorphaceae > CBDDKU01. Next base: position 88,976 of record CBDDKU010000005.1, on the reverse strand, counting down.
TAAACAATTTGGAATACGATCCTTGCATAGCAGTAATTACTGCTCAAAAAGACAAAAAACTAATAGACAAAGTAGAACAGAGCGAAGTCGATTTTTTAATTGCCAAGCCCTTCAATAAAGCTCAGATATTAAATGTCGTAACCGACGCCTAGTCCCGACGACATTTAACCCAGACAGACAGAATCAGAATAATGGAAACGAAAAGAAGCATCCTCGTCATCGATGACGAAATCGATATTTGCACCCTTTTGAAAGGGTTTCTGGAGCGGAAGGGATACGAAGTTGAAACCGCCCACAATGGGAGCGAAGGACTGAGAGCGCTTTCTAAAAAAGCATTCGATTTAGTTTTAACCGACTTTCGTTTACCAGATAAAAATGGGCTTGATTTATTAAAAGAGATCAAGGCTGCTCACCCTACTGTCTCGGTGGTAGTTATCACCGGCTACTCGGATATTCGAATGGCGGTAGAAGTCATCAAGTTTGGTGCGTACGACTATGTTACCAAGCCGCTTTATCCAGAAGAAATACTCAATACCATTCAAGATGCCTTGAATGCGGTACAAACACCTGTTACCGTCCAATCAAAAGCTGTTGCAAAAACGAAGTCGAACTCCAAGAAAGTGGAGTCCCCATACTATAAAGGCGAAAGTCTGGAAGCACAGAATATATACAAGAACATGGAAATCGTGGCGCCCACGCCCATGTCTGTTTTGATTCAAGGTGAAACTGGAACAGGGAAAGAATTTGTGGCCAAGGAGATTCATCAACTAAGTAAAAGAGCCAATAAGCCTTTCATAGCAATTGATTGTGGAGCACTCCCTAAAGACATTGCCGGTAGCGAGTTTTTTGGTCATGAAAAAGGGGCTTTTACTGGGGCAGTAAGTGCTCGCGATGGAAAATTCAAACTAGCTGATGGGGGTACTTTGTTTCTGGATGAAATCGGAAACTTGAGTTATGAGATTCAACTAAAACTATTACGAGTACTTCAGGAAAGGAAATTTACCAAACTCGGTGGGAGCAAAGACATTGAAGTAGATGTGCGCATCCTGGCCGCGACTAATGAGAATTTGAAAGCAGCGGTTCACGAAGGAAAATTCCGAGAAGACCTTTATTATCGTATCAACGAATTCAGTTTAAGCCTCAGCCCGCTTCGAAACCGAAAGACTGACTTAGTGTTTTTCGTCGACCGGTTTATTCAGCAGGCCAATGAGCAGCTCAACCGCAATGTAGAGCGCATCAGTGATGAAGTGCTTGAAAAGTTCAAGGCCTATTCCTGGCCTGGGAACCTTCGGGAACTCAAGAATGTCATTAAGCGCGGTGTTCTGCTCACACAAGGCGCAGAAATGCAAATAGATGTTCTACCTGAAGAGATTAGGTACGGACTCAGAAGCGATGCTGATTTGGGAGATGATTCATTAAAGAGCGTCGCCCATCATGCCGAGCGAGATCGCATTCTGAGCGTTTTGGAGCAAACGGGAAACAACAAGTCAAAAGCCGCGAAGATCCTGAACATCGATAGGAAAACTCTTTACAATAAGCTCAAGCAGTTCGATATCCAGAATTCATGAATAAGCTCAACGTACTCATCCTGAGTCCATCAATCGATTTTGCAAATGAAATAAATGGTCTCCTGATGAGTAAGTGGGAGGACAAGTACGCAACTTCACATTTTGACAAGGTTGATGAAGGCGTTTCAGATAGTGCCATTGCAATCCTTGACGAGAACATGCTATCTGATGATAAATGGTCTGAATTAGAGAAAATTCAGCAAGTTCTAGACCCTCGCCCAATCATCCTGGTAATGAATGATGATCCCAAGGATGGCCAGGAATACCTGACAGTGAAATCAATCGCCACAGACTTTTTGATTAAAGACCGAATCCAAGCTGCCGGATTGCACAACACGTTGACCTACGCAATGGAAACTGCCAAGCTGAAATTGGAACTTGAGCAGCAGAGAAAGCGATATGCTTCACTCTTTTATAACTCCGGTGAGCCAGCATTCTTTCTGAACAAGGACTTGGCAATCACCGGAGTAAACGATGCCTTTCTCGACAATTTTAATCTTTCTAGAAAAGAAGCATTTGGTGAAAGCATTTTAGCTTTTGTAGCTGATGAAACCAAGCGTGAAGAGCTCAGAGCCAAGGTTGAGCAAGGGCTTTCGCATGCTACAGATCTCAAAGTAAAGTATAGCTCATCGGGTTCGAAGATTAGTTTTCTCGGACGATTAAGCTTGTCTCCAATCTCAGAATCCGTCATGACAAATGGCGTTGTTGAATCAAGCGTTTCTGCTTATCACGGGACACTTTCCAACATCTCGCATGAAGAGCGCATAAAAGCGATAAAGAAGAAATCGGATAAAATTGCGACCACTTATAAGTTGGCGAGGACAATGGCTCATGAAATTCGGAACCCTTTGACGAATGTTAATCTCGCTATTGACCAATTGCGAGCAGAAACAGAGGGGAATGATCACCTGGGGCTCTACTTCGATATAGTGCAGCGTTGCACAGATCGGATTGAAAATATTCTCAGTCAACTACTTCGTTCATCCGAGCAGCAAGTATTCGATAAACTGGAATTTGATGTAGTGGAGCTCTCAAATCAGATTGTAGATGAAATTATCGATCGATCGAGACTGGAAGGGGTAGAAGTTCGAAAGGAGTTCAAATATGCATCGATCAAGCTGGTTGGAGATAAAGAGAAGCTAAAAATAGCACTTACCAATTTGCTGACTAACGCCTTGGAGAGTATGGATAAGGGGCGGAAGCTGGTCACCTGCCGCACCTATATTGATGGAGCATTCTTCTGTTTTGAAGTTGAAGACAATGGTGTGGGCATGGAAGAGAGTCAGGTTGAGTCTCTGTTCGACCCTTTCTTTACAAATAAGCCTGGGGGTGTGGGGCTCGGGCTCACATCTACTCAAACGATCATTTCAGAGCACGGTGGGGAAATAAACGTTGAAAGTGAAAAAGGCAAGGGCTCCATTTTCACAATTTACCTTCCGCTTCAGTCCTCCTGAAAACGATTTTAACCCGAATTGAACGAGCATCGGGATGCCTATCCACATTCACTGTGGCTTTAATTCCACACTCTTGAATTGATGTATTTGTAAAGTACTGTATATCAACGGTTAAAATATTGGCTTGAAACTAGCCATTAAGTATGGCAAGAACACAAAACAAAGAAAAATGAAAAACCACATGATCACCATTGCAGCAGCTACAATCGTTTTATTTACGGCATGTAGCGATAGCTCAAAAGATAAGGAAATTGAAAAATCGATGAATGAGCTGGAGGCATACGTTGACAGTGTTGAACGAAACGTGGAGTACACAGTAGACCGAAATTGGGATGTCGTTCAAGACCGATATGACGAGCTCGAAGATAAGCTTGAGTCTAAAGCTGATAAGCTTGATGACAAAATGGAATTGAAACTTGACAAACTAGATGATCGAATGGAAAAGGCCATGAATAAAAACTCATCTGAAGTCAAAGAATTCAATAAAATGGCTGAGCAAAAGATGGAAGACCTGAAGGACTGGATGGACAAGAAAGGTGAGCAGACATCTGATAAAGCCGAAAACATCGGAGACGATATCGAAGATGGCTGGAAAGACTCAATGGACTGGATTGAAGATAATTATGACAAGCTCGAAGATAAGACTAAAGAAGAGTATAAAAAGCTTAAGGAAAGATTAGAATCATTAGAAGCCTAAAAGATTAATTTCCCAGCCCAGCCAGCCCCCTTGAGAGTTTTCTCAAGGGGGCTTTTTATTTCGCGAGGTGCAGAATGTATTCTGCTGTGTGGAATAGGCTCGTGGGAAATGGGTAAAAATGTCCACAGTCTTATTTTATCTAAAATTTTAAGTTATATTAAGGTGTTGATATGTAGGTGTTTGTGGGCTGGTGACTTTAAGCTAGCTTAGGCATCAACATTGCCTATCTATAGGCGAATTAGATTACGGACAGATGTGTTAATCTGTTATCATGAGTGTAATAGACGCATCATATGGTTCAATTGTTAAACATATAAAACCACATAAAATGAGTAAAGGAAACAATGATATCGTAACGTTCTTATTAGGAACTGCTATAGGAGTTGGAGCAGGTTTATACCTCAACAGTAAGCAGGGTAAGAAATTGAGAAAAAAGGCGAAGAAAAAGGCTATAGAAATGGAGCAAACCATTGAAGATAAAGTCAGTGATGCCTATGATAAAATGAAAAGTAAAATGCATGATGCAGCTGAAAAAGTTGCCAATGCAACGGAAGTCTGATCGCAATGCTGAAGGATGACTTCATAGAGGGCAAAGCGGCAATCAAGCTTTACACGGAGAATGAGAAGGAGCTTCTCAAGCTCCGCATCGCTCGGCGCTCAACTCGGGTATTAAGTCGGGCTGTAGCTGTGTGCATTTCGTTTATGTTCGCGCTGATAACAGTGCTGATATTGTTGATCGCTGCAGGATTTGCCTTTGGTGCTTATTTCGAAAATCTCGCGATAGGGTTTCTCTGCGCCGGGGGTGTCGGAATCATTTTAACCCTGGGGTCAATAGCCTTGACTAAACGATTGCTGGAGAAACCGATTATTCAACAAGTTTTAAAAGATCTTTCGGATGTCAAATTATAAGCATATCAATTCTTTGAAAGACTTAGACCGTGAAATAGGTGTTCTCGAAATCAAGCGAGAGCTTATCAAAACGGAAATGTCAGCAATGGCTGGTCGGGTCAAAAGGCATTATTTGTCACCGCTCAAGCTTGGGGCAAGCCTGATTTCCATTCTATTCGACAAGGATATCTCATCGCCATCGAAGTTGGTAAAGACCTTTACAACAATCTTAGATGACCTTCAAGCTTCGAAAATGTGGATGAATATCATCTTTCGAATATTTAAGTAAATAGAACATATGCATGAGCCAACTGCTCTTGTGAGCATTTGATTCGCAATCATTCGATTAATGGAGAATCTTTTAGAATACAAAAGGTTAAAACACTTGTTTTACCTATTCGCTATAGTTGGCTTGCTGCTTTTGCTGGGTAGTCTTCTAAGACCTGTTATAGCACCGTTTGTGCTCTCGACCATTTTAGCTTTGGTAATTTTACCGCTTGTAAAGTGGCTAGAAAAAATTGGGTTAAACAGGTTGTTGAGCTGCCTGATACCCGTTGTTGCTATTGCCGCCATAGTGCTGTCTCTCGGCACTATGGCGGCTTTTCAGCTTAAGCAGTTGAATACTTCAGCTGGGAATTTTGAGCAGTCTTTTTTCGAGAAAGTCAATCGGTTGACTCAACATTTACCAGAAAGTATTAAACCGCCAGTGATGCGAAACACGGAAGATCTGGACAAGATTATGCCCGAAGACATGGGCGTGGTTGGATCTTTTGTATCCGATTTTATAGCCGTAACAAGTGGTGTCCTTACCACAATGGTCGCTTCTGCCAATTTTTATCTTTTTTATTCTTTTTTACCGTGGTCGACTCAACCAATTTCTCAAATCGCTCGATTCAAGGATTTCTCAAGAATTTAGAACGACTATTTCTCAGTCAAAAGCTATGATCCAAAGATACCTTTCTGGACTGGGCTTGGTTGTGCTAATTAATGCGACCCTTGCCACAGTAGGGCTATGGGCCATTGGTGTTTCGTATGCATTGCTCTTAGGGATATTGTCGGCTGTTCTAACAGTAATTCCTTACATCGGAACTTTTATTGGAGCGCTAATTCCAATTCTCTTTGCATTTGTAACAAAGGACTCCTTGTCATACGGTTTTGGGGTAATGGGGCTTTACGTCCTTATCCAGTTTGTAGAGAATAATTTTATCTCCCCAGTGATTCTCGGAAATAGCGTAAACGTAAACCCTTTTGTTGCAGTTTTGGCGCTTCTAGTTATGAGTCAATACTGGGGAGTGATCGGAATGTTGATTGCTGTTCCTTTGACTGCTACAATTGTCATTTTGCTAGAGCACACCGAGAGTTTAAAGCCGATCAATATATTCCTTAAAAACGATACTTAGTTAGAATAATTAAGGGGCAAAAAAAAAGGTCGAGCACTAAATTGCTCGACCTTTTTCTGTTGAATTATTTCGCTTTACACGGTCTGCTCAGCGTGTTTTCCTTCAGCAATTTCTTCTACAAGTTTAGAGTTGAATGCATCGAGATCTTGGGGTGAACGCGATGTTACCAATCCCGCATCGGTTACAACTTCTTCATCCGTCCAATGTGCACCCGCGTTTTTCAAATCTGTTGAAATAGAGTGGTATGACGTTAGATTTCGTCCGTTTACAACATCGGCTTCAATGAGCATTTGCGGTCCGTGGCAAATTGCACCAACTGGCTTATGGTCGTCAAAAAAAGCCCTTACGAACTTCACCGCGGACTCTTCTCTGCGCATCATGTCGGGGTTGATCACTCCACCTGGAATCATCAGAGCGCTATAATCTTTGGAATCTGCCTGGTCGAGTGTTTTGTCTACATCAACTGACATATTCCAGTTTCCGTCTTTCCAGCTTTTGATTTGTCCAGATTTAGGGGAGATGATTTCCACTTTTGCTCCGGCATGTCGTAATGCGTTTAGGGGAGATACTAATTCTGATTCTTCAAAGCCATCAGTGGCGAGGATGGCAACTCGTTTGTTTTTAATCTTATCCATTGATCTTTTAAATTTTATGATTTCACCTATAGTAGTGCGATCATTATTCCAAAAGACTTCTGGTTGGAAAACATTCGTGAAAGACGCATACAGCCTGAGTATCGGCTAGGTGTAGAATCGAAAGAATCATTTTAACCGTGACCTTGTTCCACTCGTTGTTGATCAAACTCCACGGTCGGGACAAGGTTTATTTTGGAGCAATTTGTTCAGTTTCACTTTGAACCATGCGAAGTGGTATCGGTTTTCCTTCCTGATATATTTTGAGCTCTACAATGTCTGCGGGAAGAGTAAAGCCTGCATTACTCAATGCTTCGAGACTCTTTTCCATTACTTCGTTCTTTATCTCAAAGATCTCTCTTTTTTGTCGTGGTGAGTTTACCCAAAAGTAAATCCCGAGATCTACGGTGCTCACACCAAAGTTGTCAATAGCCACAAATGGTTTTAGACTTTTTGAATGTTCGAGTTCTGACATTTTTGCTAGCTCATTCAATACGGTTTTCATGGCTAGAGTAATATTATCACCATAGTCCAATCCTACTACAAATTTGTGGCGAAGCAACCCATCTCTGGTATAGTTCGAAAGTGGATTTTTGACAAGCATAGCATTAGGCAAGAATATGTCCCTACCATCATAGGTGCGAATGTGGGTCGTGCGAAAGCTCATCTCTTTTACTACACCTTTTATCCCTTCCAATTCTATCAGATCGCCATTTCCGAATGGCCTAGAGAATGCCAGGAAAAAGCCTGCTATGAAGTTTTCACCTATATCTTTAAAGGCAAACCCCAGTATGATCGCTGATACTCCAGCTCCAGCAAGAATACTGCCCGCAGCCGAACCCAGGCCAATGGCATTGAGAAGGAATATGGCGCCGATTAGGATGAAGATGACCAGGATAAGTCTTCCGACAAAATTGACAAGGAGGATGTCATCCGTACGCTTTTTTAGTCTCATCACTGCTAATCGCTTGAGACCTATGCCGAGCAGCAGACAAATAAGAAAGGATATGGTGCCCCAAAACAGGGTAGGGAAGTTTTGGGAGAGATGATCCTTGAGTTCGTATATCGGTTCGAGTATTTCTTTTGTCATATCAAGTTGAGATGGTTTTTCAAGATAGAAATCATCGGTCAAGTATAAAAGCACTAAAAAAACCAAACTTGTGTAGGCGCAAGACCACACTTGTGCAGTTAGTTCCACGATTTCCTGAGCACCCAATCTAAAGAAGCCGCTTTATTAAAGGGTTTGCACTCAGTGAAATTCGCTGGCATAATGTTCGCATTATTTATACCAAACACTATAACTTAAATCAAAATGGGATCAACTACAGATAAAATTAAAGGAAACTGGAATCAGCTTAAAGGAAAACTAAAGCAAGAGTACGGAGAGCTTACAGATGATGACCTGACCTATACTGAAGGAAAGGAAGATGAGCTTCTCGGTCGGATTCAAGAAAAGACTGGGAAGACCAAATCTCAAATAAAGGAATATATCGATAGCTTCTAAGTGGAATTGGAAGTGATTTGGACAGAAGCGGCCTCGGATTTTTTCGGGGCCGTTTCGCATTAGTATGAGCGGTATTGATTCATCCAATTCATCATTTAACTTAGATTAAAATCCACTACTATGCTATACGTAATCATTGGGTTAGGAGTGATGTTTTTACTTTTGGCCTTCACCTTAAATCAGAATAACGCCAAGTATTTGTTGGCTGGGTACAATACGGCCAGTAAGGAAGATAGAGAAGCTTTTGACCTGGATGGATTTCTTCCATTCTTCAAGAAGTTTCACATTTTTCTGGGTCTCAGTTTTTTAGTTCTTGGCCTGGGCGCATTTTTCACTTTGGGGGGTGATGCAGCGGGATCCTTTCTGGGAGTTTACCCCATTGTTGCGTACATCTACTTTATTTGGAAAGCACAGAAGTATGGCAACCCTAACAAGGGCATCAATGGCAAAATTGGCGTCTTCGTACTCGCGATTACACTGATCTTTGTTGTCGGTCTGCTGGTGATGGGTATGAGAGAGAACAGGCTAGTCGTAAATCAATCGGGCGTGGAGATTACTGGGATTTATGGTGACGACTGGCAGAAAGCTGAGATTAATGAAATTCTGCTCATCGAAGATCTACCCACCATCTCATCCCGACTCAACGGTTTTGCTCTCGAATCAGCGAGCAAAGGTTGGTTTAAAACGGCGAATGGGGAAAAGGTAAAACTCATTTTGAATACCAAGAGAGCCCCATACATTGAAATGGGGCTGAGTGACGGAAGTCGTGTGTTCTATTCCAGTTCTGACATTCCAACTGAAGAAATTTACGCTGAACTAAGTGTGGCTTTTCCTGACTTGACAAGGATTGAATAAAAAAGCCACCGGCTATTTGCTGGTGGCTTCCAATTATTGTGGGTCTGACTTAATTAAAATCACCAATAAAAGGGAATTCATCCATGACGTTTAAGCGCATGATCATGTGCACAGCATCGTCAACTTGAACAAAGCGAGCTGCGGTTTTTTGATCTACTGCTTTCGCAATTTTTTTGTGATACTTCTTCTGAACGGCTATACGCTGAGATTCTTGAGCAAAATGTCTGTTGATGTAGTTGTCAGCATCATCTCCCGACATGTGATCGTATTTTTTGGAGTACTCGTAGAGATCTTTGATATACTCCTCTCTAATTTTATCGAGCTCTTTTTCATACTCGTTAAAAAGGACCCAAAACGTTGAGTCAGCAGCTCCTTTCAAATCCATGGCTTCGAGAAAGACAGTTCGTCTTTCACTTTCTACCATGTATCGGAGCCATTTTGAATCGAGCTCGTCAACTTGAGCAAATGAAGAAGCAGATAAGATAACTGCAAAGAGTGCGAGGATAAGGTTTTTCATAGGGATTGGTTTTTTTGTAAATATAGTATTCATTCTTGGCTGATAGCAGGCTGATTGGACAATTTGGACTCCATTTCTTTTAGGTGAGCCTTCATATTTACCCCAACGAGATTGATCATTCCTTCTTTGCCCTTAAGCTGAGCTTCAGGAAGTCGATCAAATACTATTTTATCGTAGTGTAATTGGTAGAACAAGGCCTCGGAAACAATGAGTTCATATCCCTTAGACTTTGCTAGATCCATGATTCTGGATGTCGTATTCATCAGGTCACCGCTAAAATCGAGTTGCTTTTTAATCTGTCCCAAATAAGCGGTCACCACTTTTCCCGAATGCATACCAGCTCTGAACTCAGGAGCAGTACCATATTTTTTCATAAAGCTAGCTTTGTGCTGATCTAAAACTTTTAGATACTCTGTAAAGAAATTGAGACAGTTATTAAGCGCAACGCCTTCTTCGTGTTTCCATGTAATAATGACTTCATCACCGACGTATTTAAGGATTTCACCTTTTGAAAAAATAAGCGGTTTGTTCAGTAAACCATAGGTATCATTCAGAAAGTGATAAAATTTTTGATCGCCCATTCTCTCGGCGAGTTGTGTCGAGCTCTTTAGGTCCATAAAGAGCAGGATCCTACTTTCAGTTGTCGGTCTTTGGTATCGCCCCAAGACATAATCTATCAGAAATGAAGGTCCGAGAATATTCTCCAGAGAAATGAAGAAGTAAAGCATAAACGAAAAGAGCTGCGCTTTGTAATAGAGGGCTACATAATCGCGAGAGACCAGAAGCTCCCTGACTGGCGTGGTTGGATCTCTCAAATCCAGAAAACCAAGAGCCAGTTGGATCAAGTTAGCTGAAACAACTATGAGAATTTGAATGATTACGATTTGGAAGACTATTCGCAAGAGCAACGGCCATGAACGCAAAAACTCAAATCCGATAAACATCCGGTACAGACCCAACAACAGCCCTATGATTGCGGCAAAGAGCAAGGTGATAAACCAGGGCGCATCAAAATTACCGATCTGATCCAGTGCCATCATAAAGACGCATGAGATCAGTACGTATCTGATCAGCGAACTAAATCGGTAACGGACAAGTCTGTATACATCCATGGATAGTTCTCAGCTTTGAAAATGAAGGTACTCGAAATATTAAAATTAATCTTTGAATGAATGCATTATTCGAAATTCAGAATCCATTATATTCAAAGCCCAAAACCTTGAATTATGAAGTCTATCAAAGTACTTCTCACATCACTTTTTGTCATCATAGTTGTTGCCTTCTCACAAGGGCAGGAATCAAAAACAGATAAAATCCTGATGAATAATGGTGAGGAAAGAGTGGGGAAGGTGACGGCTATCAATGATCAGTCAGTTTCATTCGTTTATCAGGGTGAAACATTAACCTACCAGATTGAGAAGACAAAGATTAATAAAATTGAATTCAGTAGCGGGCGAATCGAATTTTTCAACCCCGTTTCCAAGGACGAAGGTAGCCTAGCTGAGCACCATAATGTTGTTGCGGTGCTGCCCTTTTCTTACATCAGTGATGTGAATAAATCGATGTCTGATGAGATGAAAACAAAAGTCCAGGGCGATTGTGTTTCAGCCTTGCGAGAGAAAGCTCCAAACTACACTTTTCAAGATCCGATTGCGACCAATGCCATTCTGGGCAAGCACCATATTACTGACAAAAACATCACAAATTACACACCAGATGAAATAGCGCACGTGCTGAATGTAGAGTATGTCGTCTATGGAAGTATATCTGTGACAAAGACTGGCTCTAGATCGACACATGGAACGTATTACAATGGTAAGAACAAAGGAAAAAGAAATTCAGGCTATGCAGTTGGCACGGGCTCTACGTCAACAAATTTTGATACCACTGTGCAACTCAGTATTTACAACGAGTCAGGTGAGAATATATTCCTAAAATCTCACGAGTCTTTCTGGAGTTCGAATGATGCTTACATGATTACCCTCAACTACATTATCAAGCGATCGCCATTTTATACAAAATAGCCTTCTGTAAATCAGCGCATACGAATCAGCCGCATTGAATCATCAATGCGGCCGACTGGTTTGTTTAGTGTTTAGCTTTTTCTAGTTGACGATAATCTTCTCAGCTAGACTCAGATTATTTTGACTGATCCGAAGTATGTACGTTCCGCTTTCGAGATTGTTGAGGTTTATGTTCTGGTCGTACCGACCTTCAAATGTTCCCAAATTCTCTTGGTATACTTCTTTTCCAGAAAGATCGTAGATGCCAATATTTGTTTGTCCCATTTGTGGTAAGAAGAAACTCATTCTGAAGTCGCCATCCGTAGGGTTGGGGAAGAAGGTGAGTTCTTCGATTGGGAGTTTAGCATCGTCGTTTGTGATTTGCCAATCTGATTGACTTTCGTCTGAAATTTCCGCAGGAATTCGCTTTACCATGGCGATATCTCTCATTTTAAACGAGTCTTTCAGAAAGAGCGGTTCATCGTCTAGCACAGTGTTAAACTTGTATGCATACATCACTACTTCTTCATCTCCTTCATCACTTATGATGTATTCAACTTTTTCAGATTCGATTGGTAATACTTTTACTTCCACTCGACGATCAGACGAGATTACCTTCGTTTCTGAAACAGACTCCATCTCATTGGCTTTCTCCACAGTTTTAATCTCCTCAATCCAGATCTGAACATCTTCTGATTCTTCTCCAACCCCTTCTTTCTCAAAAAGGATGTGATCGAATTCCATTTCTTCCGATGTGGGATCAACTTTCTCTCCATTCACCGTCTTCTCAATGGTCACATTTCCGTCCTTATCGATCTGTTTCTCAATCACGATAGTTTTAACCTGTTCTTGTCCGCTCTCTTTGGCTTCTTTGATGATCTCTTCAAGGCTCTTTCCATTTATTTTAATGTCATCTTTTGATTCACCAGACACGACCTGGATGTCCGTATCATCTTCCGTATCTAATTCGTAGAAGTAGGTCTGACCTTCACTATCAGCGCGCTTCACTTCTTTGCGAATCACTTTTTTTGACTTGGGCTCATCAGACTTGCTCACTTCATCGACTTCGACGATTACTTCTACCATTTCGGAAGGTTTTCCTTCGTTGCCACGTACTTGTTTAAGAGTCGAAGGATCGCCGGACATTTTAAACGTCATCACCTTCTCACCCGAACCGTGGGCAGAAATTAAGCTGTCGATATTTAAAGACATAGCATCACCGTCAATTTCAATTTCAAAAGCGTTGCCATCGTCAGATTTCATGATCACAACATTCCCAGCTTTGTCTTTGAACTCGGTTACTTTAACAGGGCCTTCATGGCGCACGTCAAAGGCCATTTCTATATCCATGTCAGATTGTGGGGCAAGGTTACCGTCTAAATCCAAAATGTCAACATCATCGACATCCAGTCCTTTAAGAGCAATAAAGTCCTGAATCGTGAAGTCTGAAGATGCAGGCACGATAGTGTCGAAGGTTTCCATGCCATCTTCAGCATGATGAAAAATGGTGTACTGAAGCTTTTCTTCACCACCATAGTTTGCGTCAAATGGCATAAAAGCCAAAGTTGATATCGCAGTTACTAGTCCGACCGCTATGTAAAGTTTTGTTTTCATGTTATTCCGGGTTTATTTGTTTGAAACAAATGTCCGAGATTGATGATTTGGAATGAGTTAAGGGGATTCTAATAAGAGTTAACGATAGGTTAAAGTTTTTGAGAATGCGCTGGCTCGGGCTAGCTTTGCTGTGGAATGAAAAAGAACTCCATCATATTAATTGGTATCCTTATGACAGTTTCCGTTTTAGGGGTAGTGGGTTTGGAGTGGCACTGGCTCAACAAGGCTGTTGCAGAAAAAGAAGCGGAGTTTGACAGTAAAGTAACTTCGGCACTTCACGCTGCTGTGAGTGAATTGGAAGCTGAAGATGTCTCTTATCAAATAGTCAGTTTACTAGGCAATGACTTTGAGTTTGATGTGCTCCAATCTGGCGATTCTCTCCCCAGTTTCAGGCAATCGTATCAGTATAAGGTAGCAAGACAGCCAGAACAGGAAAAATTAAGGCTAGCAGAGAATACAGCAGTGGTGCGAACAGACACGATCGTGACAAATACCAGGGTGATAAGAAATAGTGGGGGAACAATGGTATTTGTTGAAGAGAATGGGCTCAAGGAGGTCATAATTGACGGAGAATTTGGTGGTGAAGAAGATGAGTTGGTCATTGAAGTTCAGGCAGATGAAATTCGAAGAAAGGTAAAGTTGATTCAGGATGTTGCTCAAAACGTTTTGGTGGAAGAGATTAGCCATGTACCTGATGTACAGCAAAGGATCGGGTTGCTAGATGTGGATAGCCTACTGGCTGCTAACTTCGAAAAAACTGGACTCGATCAGCCCTTCGACTTCAGGGTTGTAATGGATACCGATAGTTTGGCAAGTTTTGGTGCTATTGAAGGCAAAGGTGAACTTGATTTTTTCACGATGCCACTCTATCCCGACAATCCCAATCTGGCTCAGCTATCTGTCCGATTTCCTACCAAAAATATGTTTGTGTTGAGAGAGCTCGGTTGGGTTCTTGGAATGGCTTTGTTCTTTTCGCTTCTCATGATCGCTACTTTTATTCATACAATGGTCACCATTTTAAGGCAGAAGAAGCTCTCGGATGTAAAGTCTGACTTCATTAGCAATATGACCCATGAGTTTAAAACTCCGCTGGCGACCATCGGACTTGCTGTAGATTCTATAAAGCATCCCGCGGTCAAGTCTGATCCCGCTCAGATCGACAGGTTTACAGGAATTATTTCTGATGAAAACAAGCGCCTGAATGGGCACGTAGAGAAGATATTACAACTCGCGAAAATGGAGCGTGGTCAACTCGTTATTAAGCCGACCTCGATTAACTTGGTAGGGGCGGTGGAAGGCGCAGTCGAGAGTTTGGGATTAAGGGTAGCATCGCGAGAAGGAAGCATTAAAGTCAAAGCTTCGGGTGAGCTCGCCACAGTTATGGCCGATGAAAACCATATTTTCAATGTCATGATTAACCTAATTGACAATGCGATCAAGTACAGCCCTTCAAGTCCAGAAATTGAAGTAGAAGTAAAAACTGAGCCTAAGTGGGTTTCCGTTTTGGTTTCTGATCGCGGGATTGGGATGCCAAGTGATGTTCAGAAGAAGGCTTTTAATACATTTTATCGCGCTCAAACTGGAAACATTCACAATGTAAAAGGGTTTGGTGTTGGCTTGAGTTATGTGAAGGAAATCATTGACTTACACGGAGGTGAATTGATGCTTAAGTCTCAAGTGGGAAAAGGAACGACTATAGGATTTAAACTACCAATTCATGGGTAGAAGAAAGGGTAGGATATTGCTAGTTGAAGACGAGACCAATTTCGGTTCCGTCCTCAAGAATTATCTCGAGCTTTCAGGGTATGAAGTGGATTGGGCTCAGGATGGAAATGTGGGGTACTCTAGTTTCAAGCGGAATGCGAATTATGAGATTTGCTTGCTCGATGTGATGATGCCTTATAAAGACGGGTTGAGCTTAGCTCGGGATATTCGAAAGATAAATGAACAGGTTCCAATCATATTTCTCACGGCCAAAGGCGAAAAGGAAGATCAAATAGAGGGGTACAAGACGGGAGCCGATGATTATTTAACCAAACCTTTTGACACTGAGATACTTTTGTACAAGATTCAAAGCTTACTAAAAAGGGCCGGTAATGGGAAGGAAGAGATACCAGATCAGCTCAATATTGGGGCTTATGTTTTCAAGCCTCAGCTAAGAAGTCTCACCTTTGACGATCAAATGGAGCGTTTGAGCCCCAAAGAATCCCAGCTCCTTCTTTTACTGAGTCAGCACATGAATCGCATCACTCCACGTTCCTTGGCCTTAAGACAGATCTGGGGACAAGATGATTACTTCTCTAAGCGGAGTATGGACGTCTATATCGCTAAGCTCAGGAAGCGGCTTGCTTCGGATCCAAATATTGACATTGAGAATATTCACAGCGAAGGCTATATACTCAAGGTGAAACAGGCATAAGTTCATTTTTTTTAGTTTGAAAATTACTTCGGTAGGTATTTCGCCCCATTTTTCACTCAATGTGCGTGGTAAAACGTCTTCTTTTCGCGGTTATTTCTATTAATTCGGTTGTTAATAAATTTTAACGAAAGTTTTTTTCTGCTCAAAAACACCCCTAATTAGGGGGTGATTTATGCGTTTTTCACGAATATCAAACTATATGTTTTATTGCACAATGTTCAATAAAAATCCGATGTTATATAATTGTTTGAATGACATTAAGTTCAGTATAACAGGTGGGTAGATAAAGGATTGAGTGAAATTAAATTATATAATAAAATAAATAAAGATTGGGTTTACAATGAAATAAATCAAGTGCAGGTTATGTCTTGATGAAGATTAGAAGTCTGTCAATTTCGGCGAACTACCTATTATTCTTGATCTTGTAATTGAAAAAAAACTATCATCGTTCACTATTTTGTTATAAATTCGCATCAGCAAATAGAAAGCAAAAAGACTCAGGAGTCCCATTTCTTTCATCGTCTCACTCTATCGGGGCTCTTGATAGCACCCTGGCCCGGGCCAGGGTGCGCTTTTTTTAGCCCATCCCTATTCAAATTCTTTTGCTTTTTTCACATTCATAATTTAAAACAATAGTCCTTATAGAGCTCAGATCCACATTGAGATTGGTAACTTCGAATCTATTAACAAAATGAAATCTTGGTTAGTCGCCATATTGATTGTACTCATGGGGGTTTTTACTTCGAAAGGACAAAACGTTACAGGGTTTGATACCATGCTGGGAATGGTCTTAGATGGGGCGGTTCCCACAATTAGTAGTGATTCTTTAAAGACAGACATGGCTTCTGGTGAGTGGGTCATACTGGATGCCCGTGAATTAGATGAGTATACCGTAAGTCATATTTCTGGAGCACACTATGTGGGCTATGATCAGTTCGACTTGAATTCGTTAGACAAGATCGATCGGTCAAAGAATGTGGTGGTGTATTGCAGTATTGGCAAGCGCAGTGAAGATATTGGTAAGAAACTCCTGGATGCGGGATTCGAAAATGTCTTTAATCTTTACGGTGGTATTTTCGATTGGACAAATAGAGGTTACCCGGTTGTAGACTACACGGGTACTAAAGTAAAACAAGTTCACCCTTACAATGCCGTTTGGGGCATCTGGGTTAATAATTATAAGAAGAAGTATGAACCATGATAGCTTATTGATCATTTTTGCCAAGAACCCTGAGCTTGGAAAGGTTAAGACGAGGCTCGCCAAAACCATTGGCGATAAGCAGGCCTTGATGATCTATTTAAAGCTGCTGGAACATACACATGCTATTGCCGATAAAGTCTTCGCTGATAAAGCGGTGTTTTATTCAGAGAAGGTTCAGGATTTTGATATCCTTGATTACTATAAGTTTCCAAAATTTCTTCAAAAGGGCGACACCTTGGGGGAGCGGATGGATAGAGCTGTTGGTCAGGCTTTTGGCCAGTTTTACGAAAAGGTCATAGTGATTGGCTCCGATTGTTATGAATTGACATCAGAAATCATTGAAGATGCAATTGAGGCGTTGGATAATCACAATGTAGTGCTCGGGCCGGCTAACGACGGGGGGTATTATCTCATAGGGATGGACCGTCATTACGCGCATCTTTTCAAGAATAAAACTTGGTCCACATCGGATGTTTTGCTCGATACCATACTCGATTTGAAACAGCTCAAGTTAAGTTACCATCTGTTACCAACGCTCACTGACGTTGATAAAGAAGAAGATCTGGGAGAGTTGAGACAACACCTCGTGTGAAAGCACTGACGGTTGTCATACCTTCTATTGAGCCAGTTAAAACGGTTCAAGACTTTCTTCCCGAAATTGTTTCTCGCTCAGGCTTAAATCAAGTTGAATTTTTACTTGTAGATGCATCCCTTCAAAGCGAAGTAGATGAAGTGTGTAATGACTTAGGGGTGATTTATGTGGTGTCGCCGAGTATAGGCAGAGCAAAACAATTGAATTTTGGAGCAAAAATGGCAAAACATGAAATGCTCCTTTTTCTTCATTTAGACAGTATTCCACCTGCTAATTATGGACAGATTATTTTAAATGCCGCGCAGAATTCAAATGACTGTGGCTGCTTTCGATTAAAGTTTTGGCCGAATACGCGATTCCTTAATTTTTGGGCATTTTTTTCCAGGTTTCACTGCCGAGTGGCTCGTGGAGGAGACCAAGGACTATTTGTATCCAAAGAATTGTTCCAATCTACCGGAGGCTTTGATGAAGACCTACCCATCATGGAAGACGTAGAGATTTGTCACCGACTTGAGAAAGAAGGGAATTTTCAGATTCTGAAGGAGGAGATTCAAACATCATCACGGAAATACATGGAGCATGGGCAGTATCGCTTGCAGTGGTTTTTTATACAGACTATGATTAAGTATTGGCTCGGTGTATCTCCAGAAAAATTGTTCAAACGTTATCAGAAATTTCTACAAAAAACCCGTTCTAAATAGGTAGAATGAATGAACTTTCATAGGGGTTTTGTCTACCTTTAAGCCAACAGATACCAATGAACATACCCTTGTCTAATTTGCCTCGCGTTGTCATTGTTGGCGGTGGTTTCGGGGGGCTCCAACTAGCTCGGAAAATTGATTCGAGCCAATATCAAGTCGTACTTCTCGACAAACATAATTATCACACCTTTCAGCCGCTGCTATATCAGGTTGCCACGGCGGGACTCGAACCAGATAGCATTGCCTATCCACTTCGAAAAATCTTCAAACAGAAGGCCAATTTCTATTTCCGAATGTCGGAAGTATTGGAAGTACATCCCGAGGAAAAGAAAGTCGATACTTCGATCGGAACTTTCACCTACGATTTTCTTGTTTTGGCCACAGGAACGGTAACCAATTTTTTTGGCAACAAGAATATGGAGCGATTGGCCATGGGAATGAAGACTGTTCCCGAAGCGCTGAATATTCGTTCGCTATTGCTTCAGAACTTTGAAGCGGCATTATTGACCGACGATCTTTCTGAGCGCGAAAGCCTCATGAATGTCGTAATTGTTGGTGCTGGCCCAACAGGAGTGGAGCTAGCAGGAGCCATTGCAGAGCTTAAAGCCCATGTGCTTCCGATGGATTACCCCGATTTGGATTTTAGGCGTATGCATATCCATTTGGTAGAAGGAAGCTCAAGGGTATTGCCCCCGATGTCGGAGGAGAGTTCAGAGAAGGCTGCCAAGTATCTTGAAAAGCTCGGTGTACAAGTGTGGCTCGATACGCGCGTAGAAGACTATGACGGCCGAACTATATCTACTAACAAGCAACCGATGCTCACTCAGACGCTGATTTGGGCGGCTGGTGTGACGTGCAACCCACCAGGCGGAATTCCCGCTGATGTGATCGAGCGTGGAAATCGTATCCGTGTCGATAGGTTTAGTCGTGTGGATGGATTTGAAGGCCTTTACGCAATAGGAGACCTGGCCTATATGGAAACACCGAAATATCCGAAGGGCCAGCCCCAAGTAGCTCAGCCGGCCATTCAGCAAGGAGCTCATCTTGCTAAGAATTTAAAGCTTTTGGCTTTGCGAAAAGAAATGAAGCCATTTGAATACAAGGATCCGGGATCCATGGCCACGGTTGGTAGAAGCCGCGCCGTCTGCGAATTACCGGGATATAAAACACAGGGAGCTTTCGCATGGTTCATCTGGTTGATCGTTCACCTAATGGCGCTCGTCGGCTGGAGAAACAGAGTTGTGGTCTTCTTTAATTGGGCATACAACTTCTTTAACTACAACCGAGATATCAGGCTGATAATAAGACCTTACAACAGAATACAAAGAGAGCTCGATGAAGAAGACTAGTCAACTACTTTGACCTTCTTTGTCCCTTGTTTAATTCCATTTTTCAGAACTGCAACCAAGTAAACGCCAGATGAAAGTTGCGCAAGATCAATTTCATTGATTCCCGTCGTTAAAACCCCGGCATCAACTTTTTTACCTGTAAGGTCATAAATGGCATATTGATTTGAATCGCCATGACCTTCTATGCTCAATTGATTTTGAGCTGGGTTTGGATATACCAAAAAGTCTAACTCGGACCCTTCAGCGGTGTGATCGGGTTCGCTTAAAACATCAGCTAATGGCACTGACCAAATTGATTGAGCAAAAGTGCCCGCAACTAGCTTATTATCAATCTGGTCAATTGCTAGATCGCTTACAACGATAAAGGGCATATTGCCTCCAACTCGCGTCCAATTCTCACCACTATTTTCAGTCATATACACTCCATTGTCTGTGGCGATGAACCAAATTCCGGGAGCATATTCTTCAAAATGATTGATAGGCATAGCTGGCAAGTCGCCAGTTACAGACTCCCAGATCTCTCCAAAATCAGTACTGCGATACAAGTGCGAGGTGTTGTCGTTGAGCCGATAGCCTGAAAGAGTAACAAAGACAGTTCCTTCAGACGTCGATGATCCTTTTAAATCGGTGACGTAATTTGTTGGAAGACCAGTTGTCACTTCTTCCCAATCCGCCGACTCGTTTTGACGAACCCAAACCAAGCCGTCAGAAGTCCCTGCATAAAGGACTTCCTGATTCACAGGTGACTGCGCAATTGCTGAAATGGTTCTGTTCGAGTTTTCGTCGACCGCATCAACAAGGGAAGGAGATATTGGTTCGAATACACCGTATGGGGCAAACTCCATTTGATAAACGCGCTCTGTCGCAGCATAAATCACGGTGTTGTCAAAATGATCCATGATAAATGGGCTATCCCAATTGCTGCGATCATCTGGATCTATTCCCTGGTCGGTGAGATTAATGAAGTCGAAGATCTCGTAGTCGATTGCATAAAAATTACCTCTTTGGGTAGTGCAATAGAAAATGTTTGGATTTACCGGATCTGGGATCGGGGTGAACCCATCTCCACCAAAAATGCGAATCCATGGATCTTCTGGATTTTCATCAGGACCTGAAGTACCATTGTCTTGAGCGCCACCATAATACACGCCTCCTGTGAATGGGTCGGTAGCAATGCGGTAAAACTGAGTGTTTGGAATCTCATCCACATCTTGCCAGCCTAAGCTAAATGGCTCAAGTCCGGTGGTGGTACGGTATAGCCCACCATCTGTAGCGAGCAGTATATCGCCATCTCCGATATACTCCATATCGTGTTTATCGGCATGTACTTCGTAAGTCCACCAGTCAGGAACGCTTTGAAACCATGAACTTCCTCCATCAGTTGTGCTAAACATGTCGACACCCAGAACCGATATTTCGTCTTCATCAAAAGGACTTAGCCCCAGTTTTGCAAAGTACCACCCAAATCCACCCAGGGCGTTTTCTGCGATACCTTCAGTCGAAATTTCTGAGAATGAAGCTCCGCTGTCGTCTGATTTAAAAATTCCCTGAAGCTGAGAATCTACACCTACGTAGAGTGCGTATACTTTACTTGGATCTCCATCCCAGAGTTTTAGCCCAATTCTTCCAACAGGGCCCTCTGGTAACCCATTGGTCAATTCTATCCAATTGTCACCTCCATCAGACGTTTTAAAGATGCCTCCTTCTTCACCAGATACCACACTTTCAAAAACAGTGCGAATACGATTCCAGTTGGCAACGTAGATTTCTTCCGGATTCTGTGGGTTCATCACCATATCAGTGATTCCAGAATCATCCGAAACTGAGAATATTTTTGTCCACGATTCGCCACCATCATCGCTTCGATACAATCCACGATCTTCAGTTTCAACAAAAGGAACGCCCATTGCTCCCGCGAAGACTTGATCAGGATTGTCTGGGTTTACGAGTATTTTTGAAATGATTCGGCATTCTGCCAATCCTATGTATTCAAAACTCTCTCCACCGTCGGTACTTTTGAAAACACCTCCACCGATCCAAAACTGTTCCGGGAACATTCGGATCTCCTGTTCCGACATAAATGGTTTGGGGGTCCGAAGGGTCAAAAACAATATCGCTAATCGGAAGGTGGCTAATCTCATTGGTGATCGGCTCCCAATTTTCACCCGCGTCAGTTGTGCGGTAAACGCCACCACCTGCTGTACCGCTCAGCCAAACATCATCGTTATCAGGGTGAATCGCGACACAGTTGATCCGACCACCGATATTATACGGCCCGTTAATAGTCCATTCGGCGTCTGAAGATTTAGTTCTCGCTTGGACTGCAAATTGTTTTGCTCGCTTCAAACTCTGATCCATTGCCGCATAGTCCAAGATACTATCAGGGAAAGCTCGCTGATAAAAGAAATGGTCAAAGGGTTCGTGTTTGGTTTCAAATTTGTTTTCAGAACACGAGGCAAAGAAAAGAGCTGTGGTGAGCAGCCCAAATCAGGTTTCCAAATTTCATATGTTTCAGGCTTTTATGGTGTTCAATATCTGGATGTTTCACCAAAAGAGCAAAACCTGGATTCATCGTTTCTTTGATTTTCACCTGAGTTCTTTTCTCCGTATTCGAATAGATTCAACTTTCTTTGAAGAAAATGTGCAACTATTTTAAATGAAATCAGTCAATACAGACAAAGCAACAAATAGCGATTTGGAAGACTTACAGTTGGCGAAGGCTTGTATTGACGGAAACGACCGTGCCCAGTCTCAGCTGTTTGAAAAGTATTCCGGCCAGATGATGGCTTTGTGCTTGCGATATGGTTCTGACTATGAAGAAGCTCAGGACATGTTTCAAGACGGGTTTGTGAAGGTGTTTCAGAAGTTGCACTTGTACAATGGGAAAGGGCCCTTGGGGGCATGGATCAGACGTACGATTGCAAATAATGCACTCGATCACATCAGGCGGAATAAGCGTATGAAGGACAATGTCTCGCTTTTTGGCATAGAGTATAAATTGGAAGCAGATGATACCATCGACCCTTTCGAGGATGAAGGTCCGCTTCTGAGCAATGAACGACTCACTGAGTTGATTCATTCTATGCCGGTGGGATATCGTACTGTATTCAACCTCTATTGTGTGGAAGAATACAGTCATAAGGAGATAGCTGAACAACTAGGGATTACGGAAAGTACATCCAAAACTCAATACAGAAAAGCTAAAGCGTATATGCGCAAGCTTATTACAGAAGAATTAAAAGGTACTTATAGTGAATAAGGACATTTTTGAAATAAGAATAGGAGAACAACTCCGAGATGCGAATGCTTCAGTTCCAAAAGGAGCTTGGGAAGCTATTCAATCGCAGGTGCAAGGTGGAAGCCCATCAACAGTTTCGGCATTCAGACCAAACTTAGGCTTGTTGGTTGGTGGTGCGATGATCTTGTCATTGGCATTTTACAGTGCCAATAGATCATCCGCGAATAGTGAAGAAATCGCATCAGTTCATGAAACGAAACAAACTCTCGAAAATGCTGATTTGAGTGAGAGTGATGTTTCAACGGTATCTAAAACTCCTGTTGGGTTAAAGGCCGCAAATCAAGAAGAAACTCGAGCGCAAATAGCAGTGGTTGAAAAGTCTCCTTCATCTATCGTTGTAAACGATGCGATGGAAGTAAAGGAGATCGATACGTACGAGCTTGATGAGATGCCTGTCAACTCGGTAACTTCTGTTGAACCACAGGGTAGAGTTGAATCGCCGCAAATTCAAACTGTAGTGAAAGAACCTACGGTTAAAACTGTTGATGATAGCCAAGTAGTGGAAGCCATCTCTCAGGTGGATGCAATAATTGGAGCGAGCGAGATATTTGGTTATGCACCACTTAAAGTGAAGTTTGATAATCTCGGTGATGGCGATTCATACTCATGGGATTTTGGAAGATGGGGTGGATCTAGCGATAAGTCTCCGGAAGTTACTTTCGATGAGCCAGGTACATACATGGTTTATCTGACGGTGAAAAACGATGACGGACAAGAGTCAGTTGATCAGATACAAGTGAAAGTACAAGAAGGTTCAAGCCTTATCGTGCACAACGCTTTCTCTCCAAATGGTGACGGAATAAACGATACCTACAAAATAGAAGGGGCATACAAGATCGAATCGTTCTTGATGATCATCACTAATCAACAAGGTGAGATCGTGTTTCAAACACGTGACCTGAACGAAGGTTGGTCTTATGATGCCACTGTCCATGGTGGAAATGGTGACTCTTATTTTGTCACTTACAAAGCCGTTGGAATCGATGGAAAAGTTCATGCAGCCGAAAGGATGCCGCTGAATATTGTCGGATACTAATCTTTCGAATTTCTCCAGCTCAAATAGAGTTGGAGAAATTCATTATAATTCTCGATACCACTCGAGATTCCCTGTACTTTCAAATACGTATCGTTTAGCGCATCTGTGAGCTCTGGAAAATAGGCTTCATGCTTATAATACTGCCGAATAATCGCCTCGCGGTCTATGCGCAACTCTTCCGGAATTTTAGACGCCAGTGCTTCGACCTGTTCTGGAGTCAACTCACGATTTACTTCTCGAGCC
The DNA here is from genome assembly GCA_965230375.1 of Cryomorpha sp. Lineage (GTDB taxonomy): Bacteria > Bacteroidota > Bacteroidia > Flavobacteriales_D > Cryomorphaceae > CBDDKU01. The sequence goes on along the minus strand of CBDDKU010000005.1, from coordinate 65,005 downwards.
ACTTGACGCCACAACATGTATTGAGCGGCATATTCACCCATCGGGTCTTTGCTATTCAAACAGGCGAGAAATGATACAAAGTTGGCTTCGGCTTCACTGGTAACACCCATGCTATGCGCCAATTCATGGGCGAGCACATAAACCTGCTGCAGATTCGTCAGCCCGGCATCTATATTGGCTTCACCTGTAAACGGATTATAAATACCAGATATACCCAAGCGCCGTAAGGTGCCCTCGGGGCGAATACGCTGTGTTTTGGTAGATACTTGTGAAGCAGGGTAGTCTGTGAGAATCGAACTAACCCAGGTGCTTATCTCTTCATCGCTTGGTATTTTTGAATACCACAGGATGGATGAGTCCGTGGGAATATCAAGATTTAACCGGGCTAAATGCGCATCTTCCATCACTTCCAAATAGACTTCCGCGATGTTAACTTTCTGATCGCTTACTGCGAGTTGATTTCTTTCAGCGTAGCCCTTACCCGTGTATTGATAGCCGAAGTAGAGCATGAAAATCACGAGAATCCATGAAACACCATTCAAGAGATTCATGAAAAAGCTCTTCCATGATTTTCTCCTTCGGATACCAACAATCAAAATCAACAAGAGTGAGGCAAATAGGACAAAGTAGCCGGGTATCACCCAGAGAAAATAGAGCCAGGACTGCAATCGCCTGATAAAAGGAAAGAGTCCGTCGAAATAGACGAACTCTTGTAGAATTGGAAATATTTTGAAAATAAAACGGACGATCAAAACCAGCAGGAGGGAAGTGATTCCCAGATTGGTTTTAAAAAATCGTTTGATCCGCTTCATCTACTGCTTCATCTGAGTGGGCTTATCAAGTGATTCTACCCCCATTTCGTAAAGAACGAAAGACCAAACATCCGCACGTTCTTCCAACACCTTGCTCATCGGTTTACCTGCACCGTGACCAGCATCTGTTTCAATTCGGATCAAAACCGGATTTGAACCTGCGTGACTAGCCTGTAGCTTGGCAGCAAACTTGAATGAGTGCGCCGGAACAACACGATCGTCGTGATCACCCGTTGTTATCATGGTGCTTGGATATTCTACACCTGATTTCAGGTTGTGAAGTGGCGAATAGGCATACAAGTACTCGAATTCTGTTTTTGAACTATCTGCGCACCCATACTCAGGAATCCACCCTTTACCCACGGTAAAGCGGTGAAATCTCAACATGTCGAGTACACCAACAGCAGGCAAGGCCACTTTGAACAGCTCAGGTCGCTGCGTCATGGCGGCACCAACCAAAAGCCCACCATTTGACCCCCCGCTGATGGCTAGATAGTCAGGGCTTGTATACTTCTCATTGATCAGGTATTCAGCTGCGGCGATAAAGTCGTCGAAAACATTTTGCTTTTTCTCCTTCATTCCACCTTTGTGCCATTCTTCACCAAACTCTCCACCACCTCGTAGACTAGGCACAGCGTATACACCACCGTTCTCGAGGAAGAAAATATTTGTTGGGCTGAAGTAAGGTGATAGGCTAATATTGAATCCACCATAGCCGTAGAGGAAAGTTGGGTTCTTTCCATTTAATTCAAGACCTTTTTTGTGAACGATGAACATGGGAACTTCCGTACCATCCTTACTCTTGAAAACGACTTGCTTTGAAATAAAATTTTCAGGATCAAACTGCAAGTCAGGCTTGTTGAATAGAGTTGACTCACCACTTTCAATGTCAAATTCAAAGATAGTAGATGGGTAAGTAAATGAAGAATAGGTGTAAAACAGCGTTTCATCTTCTAATTTTCCGCTGAAACCACCAGCACTACCTGGCCCTGGCAGTTCTATTTCTCTCACTGAAGAACCATCGTAGTTCATCTGAAATACCTGCGAGGTAGCACTATTCAAGTACTCAGCGAATAGGTACCCACCACCAGTAGAAACATTTGTTAAAGTCTCTTCGCGTTCAGGAATGAGTTCTACCCAATTCTCCTTTTCGTAATTGTTCGGATCGATGGCGACTACACGGTAGTTTGGAGCACCGATATCCGTGAGGGCAATAAGTTTTCCGTCTTTGTGATCTATGATCGAAGTCTTGTTAGCATATCCAGAGCATATCTTGGTCAATGGACCGTCATTCTCCATGTCCTTAATGAATAGCTCGTATCCATCAGTTCCCGAAGCGGCATACATCACGAGAAACTTGTCATCTTCTGTAATGCTGCACCAGTGATAAAGATTGGGGTCCTTTTCATTTCGGTAAAAGAGCATATCTTCAGATTGCGGTGTTCCCAGCTTGTGGAAGTAGATGCTGTGGTCTTTGTTGTCTGCAGAGAGTTCGGTTCCTGGGGCAGGAGCAGGGTACTTGCTGTAGTAGAATCCATCTTTTGTCCAAGCAGCTCCAGTAAATTTCACCCACTTCAACTCGTCATCGAGCTTGGTATTTGTGGCAATTTCGCGGATATACACCTTCGACCAGTCGCTTCCCGCTTCTGATTCAGTATAGGCGATATATTTGTCATCAAGCGATGCACCAAGCGGGCTGATCGATACTGTTCCGTCTTCCGATAGCTTATTTGGATCAATAAAGACCTGTGGCTCTCCATCGCGACCTTTTTGGTAGAAAATCACCGATTGATTTTGGAGACCGTCATTTTTTGAGAAAAAATAGTAATCACCAATTTTGCTTGGCGCTGAAATTCTAGGATAATTGACGAGTTCCTCGAGACGCTTTTGGATTTGATCGCGATAGGGGATGGCACTCAGGTATCCGTTCGTCACCTTGTTTTCGGCTTTCACCCAGGCTTCAGTTTCCGATGCCGTGTCGTTTTCTAACCAGCGGTACTCATCGCTAACTGTCGTTCCGAAATAATCGTCTTCGATTTTTTCTGTACGCGTATCTGGGTATTGGATGGATGTAGATACTTTCATATCCTCATTGCTTCCGCATCCTACTAATAGGACAGCGGCTGCTATTGCAACTTTAATGTTCATGTTTGTAACTGATATTGAAAACTAGCAGGACACCAGTGCCCTGTAGTGATGGTTTTAATAGAAAATCTCTACCAAACTTCCCCATCGCTGGCATCAAGGATCAAAAGCGCTTCAGAGAGCTCTCCCATCGCTTTTAGATCATTTTTTTGACGCGCCAGCACTGCACCTTTCTTGTATACTTCTATGGCATGCTCAGTCTTACCCTGACCTTCAAGAAGCTTTCCGAGCTGATAATAAGTAGGCAAGTACTCCGGATCTTGGTCAACAATTTTCTTGAAAATTTTAATTGCCTTCTTCGGCTCATCATTGCTCTTATGCTCGAGAGCGGCGGCATAATTCAAAAAGGTATCATCCGGATTCTTCTCCAACATCTCAGCGATCAATTCCAACCTATTGCTCATATTCTACCTGTTTAATAAAACCTTTCTGGGTACTACTCAGATTTTGACCAAATTTACAGTATTCTCCCAGGATTCATAGCAAATATGCTTCATGAAAATCGCAAGTTTTCCAGACCTGTTGAAAAGTTTCGATTTAGTTCTTCGAGGCTATTTTTTCAGCAATCCACCTGCATGCATCGGCAGACTGGCCAGCGTCAAACCAGTTCACATTCTCCATTTTTCGAAGCCATGTCAACTGTCTTTTGGCATATCGGCGGGAATTTCTTTTGATGAGCTCTATCGAATCTTCCAATGATGCTTCGTTCCTGAAATATGGAAATAGCTCTTGATAGCCCACCGTTTGAAGCGCTTGACTACCTTCAAACTCAGCTACAGTCCTGGCTTCTTCTACAAGTCCTGCATCAATCATTTGATCAACGCGTTGGTCAATAGCTTTATACAGATCAGATCGTTCCCTGTTCAAGCCGATAACAATTGGGTGAAAGGGTCTATTCTTTGATGAGCTTGATTGTTGCTGAGTCACTGGAATACCAGTTAATTCGATTATCTCAAGAGCTCGAATTACCCTAACGGGATTTTGTATGTCAGCCTTTTCGAAGTATGATGGATCTTTTTCCTTGAGCTCTTCAATTAAAGGCTGAAGCCCTTCATTTTCAAAGCGTTTGTTCAGCAAGGTTCTCAAGGCTTCATCCGACGGTAGATTGTCCAGACCTTCTATCAGAGCCTTAATGTATAGCCCTGAACCACCGACTACGACTGGCAACTTCCCTTTTTGGTGAATGGCTTGAATTATGGCTAGAGCATCTTCTCCAAACTTTCCGGCGGTGTAATTTTCTGTAATGGATAGGCTGTCGATAAAGTGATGCGGTACTCCATCCATCTCGCTTTGGGTCACCTTAGCCGTACCAATTGTAAGCTCTTTGTAAAACTGTCTCGAATCGGCGGAAATGATCTCGCCGTCAAATTCCTTGGCGACTTTTATAGAAAGTGCTGTCTTGCCCACTGCGGTAGGACCGCAGATAAAAATAACTGGAAATTTATCTCCGAATTGATCAGTACTCGATTGAGTCATCAAAAGATTCGAATCTATTATCGTCTTCAATGTCAAACTCCGAATCAAAAAGGGGATCTGATTCATCCATTTCGATTTTCATCGCTCCGGCTTCATCAATAGAATCTTCTGCTGGAGCGTCGCCAACGAGCAGGGTTACTTTGGGTAAGCCTGCGTCTTCTGATGCCTCGAGTACAGATGTCAACTCAACATAGAATATCCAAAGCTTCATAAAGTCATAAACGTAGAGAAGTCTATCTCCGTCGTCGCCAACTATATCATTGAGCGGCGTTTCGTCCATGAGCTTTACGGGATCCTGATCTGGATCAGCCATGATATCCATCAAGGTAATTTCTTCACCTTTTTCCCACTCTTCATCGCTTATATAGAATGAAGCCATCTCCATTCCCGAAAATGAAAAAGCTTCGATAATGGTATTGTGAAGTTCTAAGAATGTAGACTTTTCGGAAATCTGGATGTCGCGGAAAACCCCATCTACATTATCTATCAGCACGCGAAATTGAAAAACCTTCATAACCTAATTTGAAACCGCAAAAATAGTGATAATCCAGCGCAAAAAGAAAGGGAAGCACATGGCTTCCCTTTTGTCAGTATCGAGAGATTGATTTAGGCGTCTTTGGCTTCTTTGACAATCTGTCTCAAATGAGCCTTATGCGCTTTAGATAGCGTGTTTCCAGCTCCATTCTTAGCCATTTGATCAATTCTGTTTAGTTCATACAAGGCCATTGATCTGGCGACATGGTCATACTTTTTATCATTAATGATCTTGCTCATCCTGGTCGTGTATTCAACCTGGAGATTCTGTCGCATGTTATTCACATTTCCGCCAATGTCGGCCTTGAATATCGCATCGGTGAGAGATGTCCAATACGTATCAAGTCGATACTCATTCCCATAGTATGTTGAATTAGAAATTCGCTTAACCACGTTGGGGTTGAGAAGGTGATTCAGACATCCGGCTTGCATTCGAAGTATACGATCACCAATTTTAGGGTCTTCCCCATTTCGCGGCTGATTAAAACCTCGGCGCTGGGTCTGGAGGTGAGCATATATCTCTTCTGATGTGCTAAAAGCATCTGGTGCGAAGGCGTATTTCGCCAAGGCATCCATAGCAGCTTTTTGTTTGCTGGCCTCAACAGGAGTGAATGCTGCGCTCTCATTTCCAGCTTGCCCCACCATAGCTCTATTGATGTGAACTCCACCAATTTGTCGCGTCATTATTGCAATCTGCCGACCGTACTCACCACTCAACGAGAAGTAAGCATTGAGCAAGGTTTGATATGACTCACCTTCTGTACTGTATTTGGCCACGATGCCCGGCATAATTTCATTGACCAACTCGATTCGCTCTGTGGCATAAGCTACAGGATCATTGGTAAGGTCGTAGATATTGATATCTGGGTCGATTCCTTTACCTGGAGAGCGCATATCGTCCCCATCATTTCCGTATGCAAGCTGGTGTTCTGTCGATCGTGATAAGATCTTTTCGAGACGTTTTGCTTCAGCCGCTTCATCTTCTAGTGCTGGGCTGTAGCCATACTCAATTACCCACAAATCGTAAGGACCTGGACGATCATCGTAATATTTGGTGGCCAGCTCTGGTGTTGACGAGTAGTTAACTGCTGGGTACTCCATCACGGAGTTGCACAGTCCTTTTTCCTCAACGATAGCTGGATCGTGTATCTCATCCATTGAGAGTAGGGTAGAAGCCCGCATGTTGTGTGTCAGCCCAAGTGTATGGCCAATTTCATGAAGAATAAGTCGGTACAATGTTTCTTGTACAAACTTTTCCTTGGCAGCGTCCCCAGCATTCTTGGCATCCATTGCTGTCAAACCGAATACCATGTTTTGATTCATCACATCGCCCATTAAGCAATATGCGTGTTCATCATCTAAGTATGCATGCTTTTCAAAATCAGAGCTTCCAGCTTTTTCAAAAGTTTCCTTTCTAAACAAACGTTTTGCAACGACTTGGTATTCGAGCATGATATCTGCACCCAGAATCTCACCCGTACGCGGGTTGACAAAGCTCGGGCCATACCCACCAAACGGCGGTCGTGGAGAAGATGTCCACCTAAGCACATTGTAGCGAATATCACCGGCATCCCATTCGGCAGTGTCTGGCTGTATTTTTACTTGAAAAGCGTTTTTGAATCCCGCTTTTTCGAAAGCTTCGTTCCAGCGTTCTCCAGCTTCCTTGATAATCGGTCTGAACTCTTCCGGCGTGGTGTTTTCAATCCAATATACGATAGGCTCTACTGGCTCAGACAAGGTTTGACTAGGGTCTTTCTTCACGAGATTCCATCTATGAATCATATCTCGGTAAGGAGTTGCTTCGAAGGATGTCATATCATTGACCGTCGTCATAAAGTACCCAACTCTTGGATCGTCCCTTCTCGGCTGGAAGTCGTTGTCTGGAACCTCGATCAAGCTGTGTTGATACTTAACGGTGATGAATCGTGGGTCAGTTACTGCTGATGAACCAAACTTTTGTGGGTTCGCATTTTCATAGACATAGTCAACGATTATATCCGTATTCTCTGGGTAGTTTCTGATTTCGTCGACCTTTGATTTTGATTTACTGAGTTTTCCCAACATTCCGGGAGGCGATCCCTTGCGTGTGGGGCGTTTTACCATTTGAAAATCTTCCGATTTAAAAATGTCATCACCACTAACAATCATGACCCCAGTCGAATCGTGTGTGGCTTTGATTTTAAGCTTTGCCAGAACGGGGTTGTTGATATTGGCGTGAGCAGCCTTACTGATTGCGTTCGACTCGTCGAAGTAGTATTTTGTGTTTTGACCTACAATCTCAATGTATTCATACGATTTCTGGAAAGTCACAATTTTAGAACCGCGATATCCTCCGCGGAAATAACCCGCGTCTAAAACACCATTCTCAACATAAGAGAAGTAGATGAACTCTTTGCCTAATTGATCGGGATCGATTGCGAGGTATGTTTCTCCTGTGGTCGTATCTCGCATCATATCAAAGAGCCCATCATACTGGATGCACTTTTCGGATACTTTGTCGAAATCAGACTTTTCTTTGGGAGCCGGGGCCTCTTCCTTGCCTTTTTTCTTCTTTTTCTTTTTCTGAGCCACAGCTTGATCTGGCAGTCCAATCATTAGAATGGCGCAGAAGCTAATGGCTAAAATTTTAAATGGTGATTTATACATAAGCTTAAATTGGTATTAAGTGGTAATGGAATGGTGCTAAAGCGCATTAACCAAAATGGAATTCTGATATTCGATTGGAATAGACACACCCTCTGGGATCTGAAAGCTAGGTGCGATTTCAATACTTCCTTCGATTTCGTCATTCAATTCAGCTTCAACAACCCAACCGGTTTTTAGTTCAAAGGCGATGCGTCCCTTTCTTTGTCCGCTTAAATGGTAAGTGGTGTTCATCCCGTCCATATTTACGGTATTGTTCTTTAGGTCAGTTTTGATTTCTGAAATCACGTCGAGAATTCCAACACCTTCATTCAAATCGGTTAGCGTGTATTGGTTTTCGAGAATTATTGGAAGGCCCGTAGGGGTGTATTGCTGATTCGACCAAGTGTCGCCAACTTCAACTGGCTCACTTGGCCAAATTTGAGTGACCATTTCCAAATTCTTTGCCAGCCCGTTGTCACCGAAACTCTCTGAGTACTGTTTGGCATATACCTCAGCAATACCTGAAGCGGAAACTGTAGCGGCTTTCACAATTCCTTCAAGACCAAAAACTTCGTGAATAAAACCAGTAGAATCGATTGATGCTCGGAAAGGTTTATTCACAATCTGGCTGAGTATTTCTGAAGTTGGATCCACCTTTTTAAGCCTGTTTGTGTCGGAATGAACAATTAGAATGTGCTCACCTTGTCTCGTTTCCATGGTAATTTCATTATAAGTGAGCTCATAGATTGGAGCTCCTGAACTGTCGACTTTATCACCCTTTTGTAGTGAGGTGGTAACAGATGCAAGTTGAGCATTTTCTGTCTGGACTCCTTCCACAGATTGCTTTGTAATCGTTGTAATGGTGGTCCTTTGCTTGTATACTTTACCAGATGGTAGTTCGAACTTTAAGGTGTATCCACCAATAAGCAGAATGGGAAAAAGGGAAATAAGGGAAAACTTGATGTAGTTTATCATGACACTTCGGCTGCGTGAAAATAAGAAAAGCCATTCATTTTTATAGAAGGCCAAACACATAATCAACTATTGAAAACGAGAATGTTTTTTCAAGCCTTGGAATGGCCAAGGGGAATTGATTTCCTTTTACATTGGAATGGGCTTGATTATCAATTGATCATCTGAGTACATCTTTATTAATTTCTTTAGTTTTAAAGAAAATTCTGCCATGCAACTAAAAGCCAATTCTGTAGAAGAATACCTTGAAGCAGTCCCGGAAGAAAGGAGAGAAGCTTTCAAGAAATTGAGACAGACTATTGTAGACCATATACCCGATGGATTCGAAGAGTGTATAAACTACGGGATGATAGGCTATGTCGTACCACTATCCACTTATCCTGCGGGTTACCATGTTACTCCAGATGCTCCGCTTCCTTTCTGTAACATTGGATTACAGAAGAACTTCATCGGGTTTTATCACTCAGGAATTTACGCTTCAACCGAAATGACCGATTGGTTTGTTTCAGAGTACAAGAAGGCAGCAAAGTACAAACTCGATATGGGCAAAAGCTGTGTTCGACTCAAGCGCGTAGACGATATTCCCTACGAGTTAATTGGAGAATTGATGGAAAAAATCACTGTAGACGATTGGATTAGAATCTATGAGGCTAACCTGAAGAAATAGTTAGTGCTACCACTTTTTTAGAGCTGTAGTGTCCTGTCATTCAATTCAAATAGATTGACTTCAATTTAATATTTTATTATTTTAGCACTTTGATAGAGCCTGGTGAAGTTCATATCAGAAAGCAAAAATTATTGTGAGACATTCAATGCAGCAAGATTTAATCGAAATTCGAGACGGGGTTATTGTCAAAGACGGCGACATACAAGTTGTTCAAGAAGCATATTTTAAGATTAATATTGATTACATAGATCTTTGTGAGTCTAACCCCAGGATTACGTACCTACCATCTTCGAAGTATGATCAATTGATGGATCGGTATGGAAAAGCCGGTGATACAATAAGAGCGAGAAAGCTTCTCCTGAAGCGAATCTCAGATATCTTGAACTGCATCAAGTATACTGGCTAACGCGGCTGAACCTTTCCAAAGATTTGTTAACTAGTCCTAGGTAGTCCTATCTGCCGTGATTCATGGAGTAGGCGGTATCGCAATTCTCCTATCTTTGGGCTTTTCAAATCAATTATACCCATGAAATATTTATTCCTGAGATTCTCTGCTCTTAGTTTGAGCGTTCTAATCTTAGCCTCTTGTGGCGGTGAAAGTGAGAAATCGCAAGACACAGCCAATCAAAAAAGTGAAATGGCTTCTGAAGAAAAGTCATCTGGTGAATTCCAGTATATGACTGAGCAGTTTGCCGATCTTAAAATACTTCGATATCAAATCCCAGCATGGGATGAGCTATCGGTTGAAAACAAAAAGCTAGCGTATTATTTAACCCAAGCTGGATTAGCCGGAAGGGATATGATGTACGATCAGAACTACCGCCACAATTTGGCCATACGTCGCACTCTCGAAAAAGTGTATTCCGAGTACGAAGGAGACAAATCAACTTCCGATTGGGAAGCAATGGAAGTTTACCTGAAGCGTGTGTGGTTTTCGAATGGTATTCACCACCACTATTCGTATGAAAAGTTTAAGCCTGAATTTAGTCGCGAGTTTTTAGAGTCAGCAATGACTAGCGTAGGTGCAGAGCTTTCTGAAGAAGCAATGCGTGCCATCTTCGATCCGGAGTTCGATAATAAAAAGGTAAGTAAGGACAGTTCAAAGGACCTTGTTTTGAGCAGTGCCGTGAACTTTTACGATCCGGACATTACCCAAAGTGAAGTAGAGTCGTTTTACGCGGACCTATCATCTAAGAATGATCCAGAACGCCCCGTTTCACTCGGACTTAACTCAAAGCTTGTTCGTGGTGAGAATGGTCTCGAAGAAAAGGTTTGGAAAGCAGGTGGAATGTACTCCAAAGCCATTGAAAAAATAGTATACTGGCTAGATCTAGCTGCTACCGTTGCCGAGAACCCACAGCAAAAGAAAGCATTGGAATTGCTTTCAAAGTACTACCAAACTGGTAGTCTGGAAGTATGGGATGACTACAATGTAGCTTGGGTAAAAGACACTACTAGCACAGTAGATTATATCAATGGTTTTGTGGAAGTTTATAACGACCCGCTTGGATATCGTGGTTCTTTCGAGAATATCGTGGAAGTACGTGACTTGGACGCTTCAGCGAAAATGAAGGTGATCGCTGCAAATGCGCAATACTTCGAAGACAACTCATCGATCATGGATGAGCATAAAAAGAAGAACGTTGTAGGGATTTCTTACAATTTTATTAATGTAGTGGGTGAAGCGGGAGACGCTTCTCCGAGTACACCGATCGGTGTAAACCTTCCAAATGCAAACTGGATCAGATCAGAGCACGGGTCAAAGTCTGTGAGTCTTGGAAACATTGTAGGTGCATACGATAAAGCTGGAGCTTCCGGAATGTTGGAAGAATTTGCTCATGACGAGAAAGAAATCGAGTTTGCAAAGAAATACGGCAAGCAAGCTGATAAGCTTCACACAGCGCTTCACGAAGTGATCGGTCACGCAAGTGGCCAGCTTAATCCTGGTGTAGGCACGCCTAAGGAAACGATGAAAAACTATGCTTCAACGCTAGAAGAAGGAAGAGCCGATCTAGTAGCCTTGTACTTCATGCTCGACCCTAAGCTGATCGAACTCGGTGTAATGCAAGATTTAGATTGTGGACGACACGCATACGATGATTACATCAAAAACGGAATGATGCTTCAGCTCCGTCGTCTTGAGCCAGGTCAAGTTATTGAAGAAGACCATATGAGAAACCGTCAGTTGGTAGCGTCTTGGGCTTTCGAAAAAGGTGAGCCAGACAATGTGATCTCAAAAGTATCTCGCGATGGAAAGACTTATTTCGAAATCAATGATTACGAAAAGCTTCGCGAAATTTTTGGTGACCTGTTGAGAGAAATTCAGCGCATTAAATCAGAAGGAGACTATGAAGCAGGTAAAGCGCTAGTAGAAGGTTACGGTGTTCAAGTTGATTCAGAGATCCACGCTGAGATGTTGGAGCGTTCAGCCCAATTCAACTCAGCTCCTTATGGTGGATTCATCAACCCGAATCTCGTTCCAAAAATCCAAAATGGGGAGATTGTGGATGTTGAAGTAAAGTATCCTGACAACTTTGCTAACCAGATGTTGCACTACGCAGCTACGTACACCACACTGCCTGATGAGAATTAATTGCCAAGGCATTTAGAATTAAGAAGGAGCAGGTAACTGCTCCTTTTTTTATTTTTGGACATATGAGAGATTATTTCAGTTGGGTGAGTTTTCTGACGTTGGCTTTTTCGTTACTTTTCTTGGAGGGGTGCAATCGAAAGACATATGAAGAAGCTGTGTTCGAAACCTTGTTTATCAAAATTCTAAACGATCCAGATGTCTTGGAAGGTTTGTACAACATGGATGGAGTAGGGCGAAATGATGCCTGGCCAATGTATTTTGAAGATTTCAACTTTTTAGTTGCTCCCGATATTTTTAGTGATACAACAAGAACAGGAGTCATTTATCGATCTTCATTGGAAGAAGAGCTAGAAGAAGCAGGCGAAAACTCCCTATACATCTCAGATTTAGACCAGTTAATCACGAAACCAAGAGAGTGCTCCCTTTCACCAATGTTCAATCAGTTTGTGAATCCAGATCAGGAGCTTAGACAATTTCTAAGTCGTGAACAATTGAGTAATGTTAGCCTTGGAAATGTAATTAATGAAGCGAATCAGACAGTTTTTATTCAATTAGGTGCTCCAATTGAGTGTAATGATGTTTTATTCCAATGGGTTCAATTATCGCCTAATGGAAATGAAGATCTTGGTGTTCTGATCTCTTTCACTCTAGAAAAGGATTCATATCGACTGATACACTTCAATTGGTAAGGTCGGATCAGGTATTTAATGTGGAATAACTGAACACCGGTTTGTAATTCACTCGAAGCGGGTATAAGTTGTTGGTTGAGTTCATGATAAGTGAAAAAGTATTGTGAAACCTGAATGAGTTCCACTAATTGTGAAATAGTCGTGCGCTGTGATTAAACATTCATTCCTTGCTATGAATTCACTAAATTTGAATCAAACAGAACACAATGAATATAGATGCGGACATCACATGGATTCAAAATGAAATAGCGAAAATCAAAGACCCTGATTTGATTCAGCTTTTCAAAAGTTTATTGCTTTATCGTGAAAAGAAAGCCGCTGCAGATACATTAGATGTTTTGCTTGAAGAGTCTTTAAATGATTTGAAAACGGGCAAGACAAAGCCCCATCATGAAGTTAAGAGCAAGTACGATAAATGGCTTTGAAAGTAGTTTGGACCGCCACTGCGGAGAGACAACTCGATGATATTCTTGAATATCTTGAAGACAACTGGACTCCAAAAGAAATTCTGGTGTTTTTCAAAAAGCTAGAGAAGGGGATATCTACAATCCGAAATCATCCAAATCAAAGTAAGGTATCCATCCGAAAACCAAACGCCTACGAATATCAATTATCGCCACAGACAACTATCTTCTATCATTTTGACTCAGAAAAAGCGACTATACTTTTACTGTGGTCGAATCGGTTAAATCCTTCGAAGCTTTAGTATGAAATAGGAAGTTTAGATGGATAGGTTAAATAACCGTCTTCAGTGATCGATACAATTTTGCCCTTAGTGCGGAGCATCGTATTTCTTTCATCCAGATTCCTACTCCGTCTTATACAAGTGCACATCGCGTTGAGGGAAAGGAATAGATACTCCGTTTTTGTCGAACGACTTTTTCACCGCTTCGGTTATCGTCATCTTTGCGTTCCAGTAGTTTGCGGTTCTTGTCCATATCCACGCATTAAAATTGACAGAGCTATCGCCCAATTCACTGACAAAGATGGCTGGTTCTGGTTTGTTCAAAACCCACTCTGACTCATCGAGCACTTCCTTGATGCATTTTCGTGCCAGATCGATATCGTCCTTGTAGCCAATGCCAAACTTTAGGTCAAGTCTTCGGGTTTGATTAAAGCTGTAATTAGTGATCGAATTATTGCTCAATGTTCCATTCGGAATCATGATCTCCTGATTCTGAAATGTGGTAATGTAGGTGTAGAAAATCCTTATTTCTCTGACAATTCCATCGTGGGTACCCGCATGAATATAGTCTCCTACTTTAAATGGTTTGAGCAGAAGAATTAGAACACCACCCGCAAAATTGGCCAAGCTTCCTTGAAGAGCTAGACCTGCAGCAAATCCACCAGCTCCGAGAAGTGCGACTAGCGAAGTGAGTTTAATCCCAATATAGCTCACCGCAGATGCGAAAACCAATGCATAGAGAACGACCTTGGTCACCGATAGAATAAAGGGCCGTACCATTGGGTCTACATCCCGCTTTGCCATTCTATTTTGAATGAACTTCACAAGCAATTTGCTTAGAGCAATTCCGAAAATTAGGATTGCAAAAAATGCCGCAATCTTCCAAGAGTGGTCTAAAAGCAGCTCCCAAGCGCTCAATATAAGTTCCTTCGCTTTTTCCATTTATCGAAATTTTGATCGAAGATAGTAATGATCAGAACCTTGTCGTATGCTTTGCATACTATTTGGAGAACTACTAAATTGGACACAGAAAAACACGCTGACCTCTTGTCTGATTTTAGCATCTATGCGCTCAAATTAACAAGTGGTTAGAATAACCAAAACCGCGATGTATCGGACGATAATTAAAGGAGTCGGTCATTTTTTACCAGACAGAGTCGTTACCAATAAAGACTTGGAGTCTATAATGGACACCACCAATGAATGGATCGTAGAGCGAACCGGTATCCACGAGCGCAGATGGGTGGAAGATGGCGATGGCAATTCGACTTCGGCAATGGGAGTGAAGGCCGCTAAAATGGCAATGGAGCAAGCCGGAGTTACCAAAGACGATATTGATTATATAATCTTTGCCACCCTTTCGCCCGATTATTATTTCCCAGGTTCAGGAGTACTCGTCCAACGAGATTTGGAAATAGGTACAGCTGGTGCCCTTGATATCCGAAATCAATGTTCGGGTTTTATCTATGGATTATCGATTGCTGATCAGTTTATCAAAACGGGGATGTACAAGAACATTCTCCTCATTGGAAGTGAGCTTCACAGTGGGGCGCTCGATAAAACCACACGCGGCCGTTCTGTTTCAGTCATATTTGGTGATGGGGCTGGGGCAGTAGTCTTGTCCCGCTCTGAAGATAAGCAAGGTATTTTAGCGACGTCGATGCACTCTGAAGGCGCTCACGCTGAAGAACTGGCCATTATCGGTCCGGCGACAAACAGATGGGTCGATCAAATTATAGAAGAAAATGACCCGGAAGATCCAACTTGGCGCCCATACATGAATGGAAATTTCGTTTTCAAGAATGCCATTGTCCGTATGTCTGAAGCTATACACGAAGTGCTAACAGGTGCTGGTAAATCTGCTGGAGATATTGATCTACTCATTCCGCATCAGGCCAATTTGAGAATCAGTCAAATGGTTCAACGTCAGCTCAAGCTCAGCGATGATCAGGTGTACAACAATATCATGCGGTACGGGAATACAACTGCAGGGTCAATTCCAATAGCTCTCAGTGAAGCCATTCAAGAAGGAAAGCTAAAAGAAGGTGATCTTCTTTGTTTGGCCGCTTTTGGTTCTGGGTTTACCTGGGGCAGCGCGTTGATCGAATGGTAAACTATTTCTCTTCTACCAATTTCTGTAAAGAGAACAATTCGTCGCGTAGGCGAGCGGCTTCCATAAAGTCCTGGTCTTTGGCCGCTTTCTTCATTTTTTTTCGTGTTGCATCGATGGATTTCTCCAAATCTTCTTGCTTCATGTATTGCATCACAGGGTCGGCTGCGATTGAATTTGGCTCTGGCTCTGTGTAGGGTCTTGCTTCGGTCCCTGATCCAGATGTAACAATTGCACTTCCTTTGGCCTTGACAATTTGAGTCGGTGTAATTCCGTTTTCCTGGTTGTAATTCATTTGTTTGATGCGCCTGCGCTCGGTCTCGTCGATGGTTTTTTGCATGCTATTGGTCACCTGATCAGCGTACATAATAACCATTCCGTTCACGTTACGAGCAGCTCTACCTACTGTTTGCACTAGGCTTCGTTCAGAGCGCAGAAACCCTTCTTTGTCAGCATCGAGAATGGCGACAAGAGAAACTTCAGGCAGATCCAAGCCTTCTCGCAGCAAGTTCACACCGATCAAAACGTCGTATACACCTTCGCGTAAGGCGTTGATGATATTGACACGATCTAGAGTGTCAACATCGCTGTGAATATAGCTACACTTGATCCCGACTTTTTCAAGAAAAAGCTGGAGCTCTTCAGCCATCCGCTTAGTCAGAGTCGTGACGAGTGTTCGTTCGTTTCGCTTGGTGCGAATATTTATTTCTTCAAGCAGGTCGTCAATCTGATTCAGGCTCGGTCTTACTTCAATAATCGGATCGAGCAGCCCAGTGGGTCTGATGACCTGCTCGACAATGATACCTTCGGAGCGCTCCAGTTCAAAATCAGCAGGTGTAGCGCTTACGTACAAGGTCTGGCCTGTAAGCGATTCAAACTCTTCGAATTTCAAGGGCCTATTGTCAAGGGCGGCGGGTAGCCTGAATCCATAGTCCACCAAGTTTACCTTTCGAGATCGGTCACCGCCATACATAGCTCGCACTTGCGATACTGTCACGTGGCTTTCATCAATTACCATGAGATAATCTTCGGGAAAATAGTCGAGTAAGCAGAATGGTCGTTGACCAGCTTGACGGCGATCAAAATAGCGGGAGTAATTTTCTATCCCAGAGCAATAGCCCAGTTCACGCATCATTTCCAAGTCGTGAGTGGTGCGTTCTTCGATGCGCTGAGCTTCCAGTAGTTGTCCTTGATCTTTGAAGTATTCAACCTGCTCCACCATGTCTTGCTGAATCTCCCAAATAGCCTGATTCAAGGTTTCTTTAGTTGTCACAAAAAGGTTTGCTGGGTAGATGTTGATTCGTTCAAAGTCGACAATGGTCTTTCCAGACTGGGGATCGAAACTGCTGATGGCGTCTATTTCATCACCGAAAAACTCGATACGGATGCAATGGTCGGCGTAGGCCAGGTATATGTCAACGATGTCTCCTTTCACCCGGAATTTACCTCGATCCAGATCAAAGTCGTTTCTTGAATACAAACTGGCTACTAACATGTGCAATAGCGTATTTCTTGCAACCAGCTGGCCCACTTCCAACGGGATCACACTCTTGTGAAATTCCGTTGGGTTACCGATACCGTAAATACAGGAAACCGATGCCACGACAATGACATCTCTCCGGCCCGAAAGCAGAGCGGATGTAGCCCGCAATCTCAACTTTTCAATTTCATCGTTTATACCTAAATCCTTTTCGATATAGGTGTTAGATGCGGGCAGGTACGCTTCTGGTTGATAGTAATCGTAATAAGACACAAAGTACTCCACCAAATTTTCTGGAAAGAAGGTTTTAAACTCACTATAGAGTTGCGCCGCCAATGTCTTGTTGTGAGACAGAATCAGCGTCGGTCTGCCGAGTTCTTGCACCACATTGGCTACCGTAAAGGTCTTTCCAGACCCTGTGACACCGAGCAAAGTCTGAGCTCTTTGTCCTGAAAGGACGCCTTCTACGAGTTGGCGAATGGCCTCGGGTTGATCACCAGTTGGCTTAAAAGATGATGTGAGTTTAAATTCCATTTAACAACAAAACTAGGATTTATCTGGACGCGAATTCTTATTGATTTTCAATTCATGACATGCGCGATTCAATTGCTAATTTAGCAGCATGATTACACGAATAGTTGAGCTGCAAATTCAAGCCCATCAAATCGATGTGGCCAAGCAACTTCTGAAAGAAGTAGCACCAAAGGTGAGAAGTATGCCGGGCTGTAGCCGGTTGGAGATCATGTTCGGCATTCACAAAAAGGCTAGGGTAACGACTTACAGCTACTGGGATAGTGAAAAAGACTTAAACGATTATCGCGATTCAGAAGTGTTCCAGAAGTTTTGGAAGTCAATTAAACCCATGTTTTCAGAAAAAGCAAGAGCGTGGTCTTCAGAGCATTTCATCGTTTTGGACTAAGCCGCGTTTCACTTCGATGATTTCCACATTCAACCGCTCGTAAAACAAGGGCATTGAACCAATTTAGACCCTTTCAAAAAGTGTATCTTTATCGGCTTTAATTTTATCATTCTATGCGGGCTCTCTTTCTGAAAGAGATTAATGGTTTTTTGAGTTCAGTGATTGGCTACATCGTCATCGCTGTGTTTCTTTTGCTTACAGGCTTATTTATGTGGGGTTTCCATGGAAACCTTCACGTTCTAGATCAAGGCTACGCAACGATGGATACTCTTTTTTATGTAGCTCCATGGGTGTTTATGTTTCTGATTCCTGCCATTACCATGCGCAGCTTTTCGGAAGAGAGAAGAACGGGAACTCTTGAACTGCTTTTCACCAGACCGCTAACCGATTTTCAGATCGTTTTTGCCAAATACCTGGCAGGCGTAGGGCTTTTGGTTTTGGCGCTGCTACCTACGCTCATTTACTACTACAGTTTGATCGAATTGGGAAATCCCGTTGGCAACATCGATCACGGTGGAACCTGGGGGTCTTATTTGGGACTACTGTTTCTTGGAGCGGGATTTACAGGGATTGGCATTTTTGCATCTTCGGTGAGCGATAATCAGGTTGTGGCCTTTATTCTCGCCGCATTCTTGTGCTTCATTTGCTACAATGGCTTAGATCAACTCGCATCATTCGATCTATTTGGTTCATTCGATCGCGTTATTCAACAAATAGGTATTGCCGAGCACTACGACTCCATGAGCCGCGGTGTAATCGATACCCGTGACGTTATCTACTTCATTTCTGTTTCTGGGATTTTTCTGACGCTCACCAGAGCCACACTTCAAAAGCTTAGAGGGTAATGGGGAAAGTGAGAACATATAAATCAAAGGCCGGGATCGAAGCCATACTGGGTGTTCTATTTTTTATCCTTCTCGGCTATATCAGCCAGTTTGTTTTCGCTCGATTTGATTTGACTGAAGAGAAACGCCACACTTTGACTCCAACCACCATTCGAATGGTAGAAGACTTGGATGATGTGGTTTATGTGAAGGTGTTTTTAGCCGGAGACTTCCCCGCCGATTACCAGCGATTGAGCCAATCCATCAGAGAGAAGCTAGATGAAATGCGTGCCTACGCTGGTGATAATATTCAGTACGAATTTATTAATCCAAGCGAAGCTCCCGACCAGAAGTCTCGTGAAGAAATGTACGGTGAGTTGGTCAAAAAGGGCTTGCAGTACACTGCTCTTCAAATTCGTGAGCAAGATGGGGTGAGTGAGAAAATTGTCTTTCCCGGTGCCTTGATTTCTTACCAAGGAAAGGAAGTGCCGCTACAAATTTTGCAGAATCAGCAGCGAGTGACCGATGCTGAAATGATAAACCGCACCATCAATAATCTCGAGTATGCTTTTGTAAACGCGATTCATCAGGTAAAGCAGAGCGAAAGGCCCAAAGTTGCCTTTATCGAAGGTCATGGAGAGCTGGAGTCTATGCAAGTGCGGGATTTCGAAAATGAGCTTCTAAAGTACTACGATGTAGAGCGAATCGAAATAGCTGGAATGGTGGATGCTTTGAGTCGGAATGTGGCTGGACAAGGGAAACGCCAAAACAGATATGACGCCATCATTGTTGCGAAGCCACTAGAGCCATATAACGAGCAAGACAAGTACATCATCGATCAGTTTGTGATGAATGGGGGAAAAGTCATGTGGCTAATCGACCCGTTGCAGATGGAAATGGACAGTCTGAAATCGACTGATTTGGCTATGTCTGTTCCGCTTAAAGTCAACTTGGATGATCTCTTGTTTAACTATGGAGTTCGTTTGAATCGCGATCTACTGATCGACCGAACTTGCGCCATGATTCCGCTTATGACAGGCCCTCCCGGCAACGAACGGCAGGAGTTATTTCCGTGGTATTTTCAGCCTATCCTGGTTTCAAGCAACAGCCATCCGATTACAGCAAACATCGATCCTGTGCTAACCGATTTCATCAGCAGTATAGATACCGTGGCAGCTCCAGGCGTGCGGAAGCAGGTGGTTATGACCACTTCTCCTTATACGCGAATCATGAAATCGCCAGTAAGGGTTAGTCTAAACATCGTTTCGATAAATCCTGACTTTGGGAATTCAAACCGTCCGAACCAACCTGTAGCCATGCTACTGGAAGGGGAGTTTAGATCAAACTTTAAAGACAGGCTTCCACCTGAGTTTTACGAAGAAAACCTACTTGAGTTTAAGGAGAAAAGTGCTTTTACCCGAATGCTTGTCGTATCTGATGGCGATGTGATTAAGAATGAAGTGAGTCCTGATGGGACGCGTTTTAGACCGCTTGGGTTTGATCCGATTATGGGGCGCAAAATCTACGGGAACTCTGAGTTTCTGCTGAATGCAGTCAACTATTTACTTGGCGATGCCAGTCTGATCAACGTGCGGTCGCGCAGTGTGATTCTGCGGAAGCTAGACGATGAAAAGGTTCTTAACCAAGGCGGTTTTTGGCAGGCCTTGAATATCGCCTTGCCCATAGCGATTACAATTCTTTTTGGAGCACTTCAATGGGTGATCCGCCGTAAAAGGTTTGCACGTCAAATCAAATAAATGACATGAAAAAACTTCTTCCACTACTTTTACTTGTCCTGGTTGCAGGTGCCGTTGCCTTTTACTTCTTTGATTCTAACAAGAAGGTAGGTACATCACATGCTGCTCAGACTTCCTTTGAAATTTCGGATACGAGCCGAGTAGGAAAGATTTTTATTGCCGACACTAAAGGAAGAACGGTAACCATTGCACGAGACCAAGGCGAGCAATGGAAAGTGAATGATAAGTATCCGGCTAGACCAGATGCCGTTGAAACACTGCTCAAGACGTTTAAAAATATTTACGTTCAAAGACCTGTTTCAAAAGAGTCGCAAGAGCAAGTTAATAGAGTAATGGCTGGTGCGAGTAAAAAGGTCGAGATCTACGACAGAAAAGGGAAGTGGATAAAGACTTGGTACGTGGGGCACGCCACAATGGATAAGAAAGGGACCTATATGCTTCTCGAGACTCCAAAGCACGGAAGGTCATCTGAGCCTTTCATTATGGATATGAAAGGATTTATTGGCATGCTCAATACGCGTTTTTTTATGGATGAGAATGAGTGGCGAAGCGTTGTTATTCTGAAGTATGATGAATTGACTATCGAAGAATTAGAAGTAATTTATCCAGGGTCGGAGAGTGAGTCGTTTAAGATAACTTATGCGGGTGGAAACAATATCAACCTTTTCCCTTTCGGAAGCAGCGAATCATTGGCAAGCTTTGATTCGACGCTTGTGAAGGATTACTTACTCAACTTTAAACTGGCTTCTTTCGAAAATTACAAGACTGGGCTTTCTGAAGCACAGGAAGACTCGATTATGCAGCAGCCGCCTTATCAAATTATCCACATTCGGGACAATGGAGGAGAGCACCACATTAAGCTTTGGCCTAAAAAAGCACCTGAAGGACAAATGAGCGAAGATGGTCAAACTCCTGCGGAGATTGATATAGAGCGCATTTACGCCGCTACCAACGAAGGTGAATTGGCCCTTGCCCAGCGTTTTGTTTGGGACAAATTCAGAGCACCACTCCAAGCGTTTATTCGTGAGTAAATAGGTGGTTTCTGTTAGTAAAAACAGTTCAGGCCTTACACCTTATTCATTTATATTTGTCGCATATCTATTCAAATAGAACTACCGTAAGATCATTATGAAATTTATCGTTACGAGCACCGATCTTTTGAAGCACTTGCAAATTGTAAGTGGCGTTTTGGCAAGCAATAATACCTTGCCAATTCTCGATAATTTCTTGTTTGAGCTAAACAAGGACTCTCTTAAGATTTCGGCAAGTGATTTGGAAACTACCATGATCACTACTGTAAGTGTGAAAGCTGAAGAGCAAGGCGCCATAGCCGTGCCTGCGAAGTTGTTGTTGGATTATTTAAAAACGCTTCCAGAGCAGCCCCTCACATTCACGATTGACGAAAAGACTCTAGGTGTTGAAATATCGAGTTCATACGGAAAGAGTAAGCTAGCAGGCTTTTCGGCAGATGAATTCCCGAAGAATCCGGAAATGGAAGATGCATCTCAAGTAACCGTTTCGGCTGATATCCTTTCTGAAGCGATTCAGAAAACGATTTTCGCCACGGGGAATGATGATTTGAGACCCGTTATGTCAGGTATCTTTTGTGAGTTTTCGAGCGAAGGATTGCGTTTTGTAGCAACAGATGCTCATAAGCTAGTGCGCTACACGCGAAAAGACGCCAAGGCAGACAGTACAGCTTCTTTTATCGTTCCAAAGAAACCTTTGAACCTATTGAAGGGAGTACTTGGAAGTACGACTTCTGATATCGAAATGGAGTTTAACGGGACCAACGTTAAGCTTTCCTTTGATGAGCACGTGCTTATCGCTCGTTTGATCGATGGAAAATACCCGAACTACGAAGCAGTTATTCCGAAGGATAACCCGAACCGCATGCTTGTGAACAGAACTTCACTGCTTGGTTCAATCCGTCGTGTTTCTATTTTCTCGAATAAAACAACCCATCAAGTAAGATTGAAAATCAGCGGTAGCGAACTTTCGATCTCTGCTGAAGACCTGGACTATTCGAACGAAGCAAATGAGCGTCTTTCATGTAGTTACGATGGTGAGGATATTGAAATTGGATTCAACTCTCGCTTCTTAATCGACATGCTAAATAATCTCGATCAGGATGATGTAGAACTGCACCTGAGCGCGCCTAATAGAGCTGGAATTCTAGTTCCTGCTGGTGATACAGATGAAGGAGTAGATATCCTGATGCTCGTGATGCCGGTAATGCTCAACGGCTAATTAACCGACCTGAAGCCCATTTGGGCACCCTATAGAAGGAGTCAGCACGTTGACTCCTTTTTTTGTGTAAACGCCCATCACCAGACACTGACTCTTAATGTTGGCGATTTGCTTCGGTTCAAAATTCACAACGGCTATTACCTGCATTCCCTTCAGATCTTCCATTGAATACAATTCTGTGATTTGAGCACTCGACTTCAGGACGCCTAATTCTCCGAAGTCAACACTTAAAATAAAAGACGGGTTACGCGCCTTTGGAAAGGGTTGACAGTCTATGATTGTTCCTGTTCGGATGTCGATCTTTTCGAAATCGGCCCAGGAGATTGTCGGCTTTGTGTTCATAGCCGTGAATATATAGACTAGAGAGTAAAGCCGAGTGTGAAATACCCGCCTATTCCATCTGAAGGAATAATTCCCGGTCCAGGATAGCCATCAGCTCTGCGTGTGAAGTAAGGCACATCTGCCAGGTTATTAACTCCACCCTCAAGAGTGAACTTGCCAATACCGTACTTCATGGATAGATCCATAACCGTGTAATCCGGAATCAATCCATTTATGGCGTTAGGTGTACTTACAGCATTAGTGGCATCGGTAAATTGCTCGGCGGTGTGACTGATTTGCCAAGTAATAGCCAGCTGCTTATACTGCCCGCGTATCCCGCCGCGTATGGTGTACCGTGGAGTCAGTTCAACTTCATTTCCATCTACACTCGAATCATCATCCGACTTGTATTTTGCCTCTGTATATGATCCATTTCCAAAGAAACTCAAGCCCCAGGTGGCACTGTCACTAGCGAGAAATGGACTCCACTCCAAGTAAACTTCAGTTCCATAAGCATCCGAATCGGCTATGTTAGATCGGTATCGGTAGAACTGAAATGTTTGCGGGTCTCTCAATTGAATGACCCCAATCCTGTCGTAATAACCCAGATAGAATACCCCTACATCATATCTAAATTTCTCCGAACCACCACGAGCCCCAAAGTCAAAGTTGAACCCACGTTCATCTTGAATATTTGGATCGATCCTTAGCGAAGGGTTATCTATTCGGATATCGCTGTAATTAATCGCTCGGTAATTTTGAGAGGCATTTCCGTAGAATTCAACTAAATCATTTGGCTTATAGCTCAACCCAAAACCGGCTAGTACTACATTTCTGGATCGCAAGCGATTTTCATCAAACTGATTTACTTCCAGCGTGTCACCTACTATGTTGGTTGTGTAAGTGAAATAGTCTCCTTTAGCACCAGTCTCGATGTACTCATATCTCAAACCGGGCGTTATGGTGATCTTTTCAGTAAGGTAGAACACGTTTTCGGCAAAGAGCGTGTAATTGTAGTTTTCGAAGTCGTAGTCACTTTTATCAGGTATCTCTTTTATGAACTCAAAGTTGGGATCAGCGGTTGAGTCCGCGCTACCTTGCTGGGCAGTTGAAGTTCCCTTATAGGCACGGCCACCTATCAGCGCTATGGACTTTTTATCAAACAAGTCGTAACGTTGAAGGTATCTTACTTCTGATCCAATGTTCGCAAATTCTCCACTGATCAAGTCTCTATTGCTGTTGGGATCATCAAAACGGTTTGGGGGACCCAAATATCCCAGTGCTTTTCGGGATGCAAGAAGTCCGAAAGCTCGAACATCGAGTGATGCGTTTTTCGATAGGTCTCCAGTCAATCTCACCGAAGCCAGGTTCCAACCTACTTCAAACCAGTTTCTGTCGCGGAAGGATTCTTGGGGATCATTTTCAAACTGTCTATCTGTTAATCCACCAGCCTGCTGCGCAAGGTAGTCCATGTGTGTGATATCAGCCTTCACTACCCAGTTTTCTGAAATCTGAAATTGGTAATTCACATGGGCCGTGTGCACATCAAAGTCGGAATTCTCTCTCCATCCATCTCCAGTTTTATACTGGTAGAACCCGTAAACTTTAGATCTGTTCTTGCTGAATTCAAGGCTATTGAAGCTGCTAAACAGACCATAGCTACCCACAGTTTGTCTCGTGGTTAAACCAAATCCATCTTTGGTGGCTGATTCCTTCATTACGAAATTCAGCATACCGCCAAATTGAGTTCCGTATTGCAAAGAAGCTGCGCCTCGTACATACTCAATGCGATCAATCGCTTCGAGTGGCGGGGTGTAGTAGCTTTCGGGATAGCCTAGCGCATCGGCACTGATGTCATAGCCATTTTGACGGACGTTGATATTTGCTGTACGGTTAGGGCTCAAGCCACGCACACCAATGCCGAGTTGAATACCCGCCCCATCACTTTCCCAAATGTTTAACCCCGGAATGCGTGCATAAACTTGTCTGGCATTATTTGTAGCCTTATTCGCATCGATTTGATCGGGGAGGAGTACTTCGTTTTTCTTCCCGGCATAGATGGCCATTCCGTCGATACTATTGAGTGTGGTAACCCCAAAATTTCCGGACTTTTCTTCGCTCACTTCGAAGGTAGCCAGGCTTTGTTCGAGCTTCTTAAGCTCAATTAATACGGTTGTGTCTCGTAGGACATTGATTTCTTCTTTTTTGTTTTCAAAGCCCGTTTTAAAAATGGTCAGAGTTTTTTTACCGGTTGTTACCTGTAGTGTAGCATTCCCTTGATTGTTTGTGGAAGCGAGCATGTTGTCAGGCTCTAAGTATAGATCAACCATAGAGACGGATCTCCCTTCATAGCTCACATGCAGTGAAAGTGATACTTTTTCCTGGCCAAAGGATTGACCGAGAAGCAGAAAGAATAATATGCTAGTAACCGTAAATCTCATCACCCAGTGGGAGTATCCAATTCTTTCTTTTCCAACTTGATTTTTCAGCCGCCAAATTTACGTCAGGATCGATAAACAATTGGCTCGGCCTTCCATTAAGTGTGACATAAACTTTTGCCTTCACTTCGGGATTCTCAATTCCTTCAGCCGCGTAGTGATCTCTAAGAAAATGAGCGTACTGGAGAATCATATCGGGTTGAGTGGCCATCATCTTCTCTTGAATAGGAGTGAGAAAATCACGGTTTTGAACCTCGAGTGGTCTTTTCATTCCATCACCTTTCACATAGAAAAAGGCTTGTCCGGTCTTTTCAATCAACATAACGCGCCAGCTAAAGCGGAAGCCTTGCTCATGCCAAAAGAGCTCTCCCGGATAGAGAACATGGCGAAAAGGAAGAAGCAATTGAAAGACAACGAATACACCAATAAAGTATAGTTGAAAAGACTTGATCTCTATTCTTGAGGAAACGGAGTCTATTTTCTCGCCGAGCTTTTTCAGGACAATCTCATGAACTTTTGGCGGAAAGAAAATAAGCGTGGCGACGATCATGATATACGGAAACATGCCAATTGGAAACATGATCCTGGTCATGACGTGGAAGAAAACAACGGCCAAATATGCAAATGGTCTGGTACGGTTAGAAAGAAGTAAGAAGGGGATACTTAGGTCGTAGATAGCTCCAGCCCATGAAAAGAAATAGGGGAGCCATTGACTGTCGAAAACAGGACCTAGAACCGGCCAATGTCCGAATGCCTTCAGCCAAATGGTCATTGGTTGAGCATATAAGAGCCAATCGGAGTTGAGTTTGGCCAGGCCTGCAAAAAAGTAGACACAAGCCAGCTGAAACATGATCAGATATCGAAATACCTTGGGTGTGAAATATGCGGCTTTTACCCTTTTCCATTTTAGATCGAGTGAAAACCGACGGTGAGCTGGAATGAATATCATTAAAAAAGCCATCACTGAGACGAAGTAGTAGTGATTCAGATAAGTGGTCTTATCTAGCAGCTCGATGTAGGTGAAGGTCAAGAAGAATCCGATCGCTGAAAGCCGATAAAACGCGCCGAAAGCAAGGGCCAGTGCGAATAAGGCACAAGCGGCAAAAATGAAGTACATGCCGATTCCATCTAGGGGCTTGACCCACTCTAGGTAAGTGTATCCAAAAAAGAATTGGGGATTGATGTAGAGATCTGCTATCCAGCCTTTGTACCAGAATCTGAGAATTGATAGAAACATCAACGCTCCAAAAGTAATTCGAAATGTTGCTAATGGAGCGCTTAATTCTTCTTTTGTTAGAAAGGCCTTTACGCTATGGAGATTAATCCCCGTCATTGTCTACATATGTAATCTGAACTCCCATAGCCGAAGTCATGTCAACTTTAAGGAGAACGACCGCTTGCTGCATCTGATCGAAGATGTCCAAACAAGCTATTTGGTTCTGTTCTACAGCCGTTGCAATATCGTTACCGATAACATGAGTTCCGTCAATAGACGCTTCAAATCTCTGGTTAATTGCATCGGCCAGCGGAACTCCATCCATCACCGGGCCGAGAAAATTCAAATAGTCATCAAGTCCTTCGCCCTCTTGTCCGTTCAGTGAATTTCCATTGAACATATAAGACCATGCGCGAATACCTTCAACCAACATTTGTGTAGAAACTTCGCCATTATATCTGGCTTCAGCCTGCTCGGGTAGGGGAAGTCCAGAGCTAGATCTCGCACCTGCGGGGATACCAATTTTGGCATCTCTTAGATGTACTTCAAAATACTTAATCGCACCATTTAGCATCAGTCCGAGTGAGCTTCCCAAATCAGTTCCGATAGCGTTTACAAATGTGCTTCGGTAATCTGTGCTCCAAGTATTCGAAACATGCGCCGATTTCGTTTTAAGAACTTCCGAAACATCGATCAAATATTGAATGGCATTCGCATTCTCTTCAAGGATGAGAAGCACATCTTCTTTTTCTTCTGCTACACCAAAAAGCAAATAGTCCATGGCCTGAAGCCCAGTTGCTTTGAGATTGCCAGCCGTTCCCAAATTGTACTCACCGCTTTCAATATTCGATTCAATAAGTGCAGGGTCAACTGGGTATAAGTTGAATGATGATATGAGACCTGCATTTTGGCTCGGCCCGAAATCGTAAGCAGCTACCCATTGCCACCAACGAAGGGTGTTTTTCCAATTTTCTTGAACTCGTTCAAGGTTTTCAATTGTCACATTCTCTTTGAGTTCCACACAAGAGCTGTTGAGACTTACTGTGGCCGTGGCCAAAGAGTCGTAACTTGGGATGATCAATTCATCTGCCAACTGAATCAAAACGGCTTGACGGTCAAAATTGTCATTTCCGTTGTTATCACCTTCATCTTCACTGCAGCTAACCAAAAAAAGCATACCGGCTAGAAAGCCGATATGCCAAATTGATTGAGGGAACTTCAAAACTCTCATCAACAAACTATTCGATTATAGAATTCCTTTTACATCATCCATTTCGAACATGGAGCTTAGCTCATCACGAGCCGAGGTCAAGTCTTCAATAGTCACTTCGTAAAGATTTTCACCGATGCTATCCAAGATCGACTGGATTTGAACGCGCTCTGAAGCTGTCATTCTTTCATTGAATCTCAATGAATAAGTAAATGCGATTGCTTCAGAAAGCTCGTGGTTTCTCTTAGCATCGTCTGCAAAATTCGCAACAGAACCGTTGAGGTAATGAATGGCTGTGGCAGCACAAACACGCTCCAATTCTTCAATAATAATGTCTCTCATTTCGAGCTTAGTGGCCATATCGTCATTGGCGATTGCCGCGCGACCTTCCAAGTAAGCATCCATAATGATATCGTTTGAACCGAAAACTGGATCGGCAACACTATTGCAGTACTTCGCCCAAAATCTATCAGTGCCATTCGTTGGGAAATCTACTGAAGAAGTAAAGTATCCAAAGGCTTCATCCCAATGATGTTCCATAGCTGTATAGTACTTGCCGGCTGCTGGATCTACTGGTGTTTCGTTGTCAACACCATCACCAATTTTCTCATCTGTCAGGTAGTAGCTTACAATTTGGTGGTAGAAAACAGCTCCCATCAAACCTTTTTCGATCATCTGCGTGTATTCGAGCCCCGTTTCAGACACTAGGTATGGACCAGAATTCTCTGTTTTGAGCACACCTGCAACACCATTTGACGCGTTAAACTCTCCATCAATCGTTGTAGCACTGGCAGCTCCCAGTTCGTTCATCCATGACTCAAAATTGCTCTGAGTCACATCAGCATCGTCAAAGTTATTTCCACACTTATTTTTGAGCTGTTTCGATGATGAGAATGAGAAGTTTCCGTTACCGTTTTCACCTTCATTGGCAAACATGTCGATCAGATCTTGTCCGTCCACAGCTACGCCTGGCGTATTCGCTGTTTTCATCATTGTCGTCATTTCAGACAATTGGTTTAGTCTATCAGTTTGCCCTGAAAAACTCACTGTGCTGTTTCCGTCACCATCTTTGAATACATAGGTTGTTGGCACTTCGTACCCATTTCCACCTGTATTGCCGGTTGGTTCTGAATCGTCATCATTGCAGCTTACAAGGGCGAGTGCACCTAAAAGTGGTAGGTATAGCTTCTTAAGGCTCATTATCTTTATTTAAACTTATTCTTAATAATGGCGCAAAGATATGTGCGGGCTACCTCCACACCAATACCATAAAAAAGGTATTGTCATGAAACGAGGGTGATTTTACTTCTTCACATCTTTATTCTTTCCACCCTTGATGGTCAGAAAATCAGTGAGATCAATATCAAAGTGTTTGAGAGAAGCGATGAGTAGGAGTGATGCGGCCAATTCATCAATATTTCCGATGATGGGTAAATTGTCGGGAAGTTCTACTACTCCAAAAGTGAAGTTGAGCAGGTAAATACTTGAGATGATGATTCCAATGATGGCAACGACGCGCTTCTTCATATTGAAAATGAAGAACGCAATATTTATTCAATTCTTGTGTGCTTCTTACTCTGGAATTTCCAATGCGATTTCAAAGCTACCATTCAATGGACGAGCAATGCCACTCGGATCAATTAAGTTCGTATTGATCTCAAATCCGGCTTTGAAGTATGACTTTCCGGGAACCGTTGGTTCTTGATAGGGCTCAAGCGATATTAAAGATATTTCGTCATCGGTCTGATTCTGAGATTGTGAAACGTATTGAACGCCATTCTCACCTATCACTTCTAGTTCTATGATTGCATTTGGCTCCATTGTGAATGTAGAGTCGGTATACATCATATCTATTTGGATATTGGATTGACATCCGGCAGGATTTTGCGACAAGGCGTAGCAGCTGGTAAATGAACAGTTTCCATCACTCATGGTTACACAGATTTCTTCATATCCACCGGGTAGAGGGTTAAAGGAGAAAATAGAATCCATACTCGTGATGAAGACCGTGTCTTCCGCAAACCATTCGTATTGAATATTTGCTAAATCAAAACTTGGAGAAGCGATGGCAGTAAACTCGAACGGATTGAATGCCGTATTCGATATATGGCCATAGCACTGCCCTTCATTCTGGTCAGTCTCAAATTCTATTGTTGGTGGGTTTTCACAGTCTTGCGAAGGGATAAAGTCTAATTCATACGATCCAAATCCTTCTTTATTGAAAGTAATAGAGTTTGATGTAAACTCTTCAATTAAAACTCCATCGAGATACCAGAGCCCAACTACTCCATCAGGAGTGGCACTTGCAGAAATCATGGTGTAATACTCAAAGCTCCCACCGGGAGCAAAGTAATAGTCCCAAGAGAGCAACTCTTGCTCTAAGTCAAGTAAAGAAAGAGAATCTGGAGATATGGGGGAGAGGATTTGCAAGTTAAATCCCGGCCCACATCCTTCGCATGATTCTGGTCCTAGCTCATT
Source organism: Cryomorpha sp. (assembly GCA_965230375.1). GTDB lineage: Bacteria > Bacteroidota > Bacteroidia > Flavobacteriales_D > Cryomorphaceae > CBDDKU01. Next base: position 34,804 of record CBDDKU010000005.1, on the reverse strand, counting down.
GATAAAGAATAGGGAGTCTCCACTTATATTGAGATAGGGATTTAATACCAGATCGTCTTGTCCGGCGATCAGATTTAGTTCCGTACCATCTACGGAGATGTTCGTTGCAAAGGCTGGTGTTCCGGTACTTGACGGAGGTAGCTCATCCTTCTTGCATCCAGATCCCAACAAGACTATGGCCAAAGCCGCAATATGTAGTTTTTTAAACGTCATTTACTTTAATAAGTAGGTTAACTTGAAATACCCTCCTAGTGGTGAGTCGTTTGTTTCAGACCAGTTTTGTGGTGAGATATTAACACCCGGCCCCAATTTCCAGTTCGTACCCAATTGATAATTATACCCCGCATTCAGGAAGAAAAGAAAATCTGGATTTCCAAAATTGTAGAGGTAACCTTCGGACTTTTGTCCATTTGATTCATTTTCTGTGTATGACTGTGAAGCATGTACGACAAACCCAAACTCAGCGCCTGCATATACCTGGTGTACGCCGCCAAACTGTCTAGCAATTGAAACTGGTACTGTGAGATAGGTGAATGATTTGGTGTTTAAGGTATATGACCTTTGATCAGAATCAAATCCATATACAAGGTCTTCTCGATTTTGGTTCCAACTAATGCCGGAGCTATAGGCCACAGCCAATCCGGCTCCATAGGTCCACTTGCTTTTAGATATTTGATACATTCCCCCCACTTTGGCTATTTGACCAATAGAGCGATTCCACTCGTATTGCCCAAAAATCTCAAGGGAAGAGCCATCAACATCTGGCCCTGAGATTTCGTTTTCAGCACTCGAAAACTTGGCTTCCGTATCCCTGTCGATTTCAGATAAGTCCATGCTCTCGATCTGACCGTATTCTTCATCAATCACAAATACTTCCGGTTCTACTGGGGATAGAAGCTTATCTTCTTTGAAGGCACTTTTTTCATTGCTCATAGCATCAGCTGATTTTATAGCTTCATCCGTCTTTCGTGATTTAGAAGCTGTTCCTGAAGCTATCAAAGCCGATTCATCCTGAGCTGGCAGAGTTGAGCCATGACTTGAAGCAAAGCTGGATGATTGAGAAGCAGTTTCATCACTTTTCGTGCTCACTTCGTCGTTTTTGACAGGTTCTTCACCAGAATTGAGAGGCTCAGTTGCGTCGTTATTTTCAGTTTGAGTCTTTGGTTCGGAACCGAGCTCGTCAGTTTTTGATTGAACTATACTCGTGTTTAATTGATCTTTGTCTGAATCTATTGATATTTCATTTTCAGATTCCGAGACAGAGGTTGATTCGACTTTTGAATTCGTTAAAAGTTCGTCGTTCTGATTTTTCTCCAATGACCCATAGTATACTGCGCCAGCAAGTGAAAACAATAGGAGTAGTCCCAAAGCCCACTTACCTTTATGCCACCCCGACTTGGATTCAAAGGCCATGGCTTCAAAGTTTTCCCAGTCACTTTCCATGATGGGTTCAACTTGCCCTTCAAACTGATCTTTAAAATGCTTGTCTATTTCTGGGCCACTCATATGCTCAAGTTTTGGTTGATCACTTCGCTCTGCTCAATTTTTGCCTGCAATTTCGTTCGGGCATCATTCAGGTGCCACTTGCTTGTTCCTTCAGAGATTTCGAGCATCTCTGCAATTTCTTTGTGTTTGTATCCTTCTATTGCATAGAGGTTAAATACCAGCCGCGTTTTATTTGGAAGCATATTGATCATTTTTTTCAAGTCATTCATTCTCGACAAGTGATCAGTGTCATCAAATACATTTAAAACGCTGTGGTCATTATTCAGTTCAATTACTTGTGCTTCCCTTTCCTTCTTTCTGTTGTAGTCTATGATCTTTCGAATCAATATGGTTTTGATCCACGCTTCAATATTTTCTGATCGATTCTCATCAAAGCTTCCGATTGACTGAACAACGCTCAACATGGCTGTGTTTACGATGCTCATGGCTTCATTTCGGTCGTAGACGTATCTACGAGTTATACCTAACATCCACCCAGCAGATTCCTTATAAAGCTTTTCGACAGCCTTTCGCTTACCTTTTTTACATGCTTCAATTGTCTTCGAATCTACTGACATCTATGTGCTATAAATGCGGTGAGGAAAATCCCCACCGCATTCTGAATTGCTCATGTTTAGCTTACTGAAGTACGATTTTCTGTACTCCTACCGAATCATGTCCATTATACTGTAGAATGTAAACTCCCTTCGGAAGGGCATCAAGATCCAGAATCTCAGTTTTGGTCTGACCAACATTCTTTTGGAAAATAATTCTTCCACCAAGATCGGCAATTGAAATTACTCCTTCCAAGTTTGTTGTGTTATCAAGCTCTACTTTGATTAGTCCGTCACTTGGATTAGGATAAATATTCATACCGACTTCAATTTTAGAATCATCGATATTGAGAGGCCCTTCGCTAGCAGGAAGTACGACAAATTCGAAACCATCAGACTTAGCAGTTCCCTGGCGCTCCACAGAGCTTCCTGTTGAAATTCCCGAACCGGCTGGGTCATCCATGTTTCCACTGATCCACACGCATGATGTGTGCGAACAAGAAGAGTTAGAAACAGTGAGACATACGTAGTATTCATCTGTTTCACTTTCATAAACATGACTTGGATAAGGCTCTGTGCTTGTGCTTCCGTCACCAAAATTCCAGAAGTATTCTAGATCATCACCCTGGGAGTCATTAATGAAGGTCACAATTCCATCCAAAATTGAGTCGGCCGCGGGGTAGAATAGTGAGAAGCAGTCAAATTGAGACTCTTCACAATCCAATTGGGCATCATAGAGTTCTGCAAAGTTATTGATGGTGACAACGGACTCATCTTCATATTCAATTTCGATAGGAAAGACGAATTGAACGAAGCTAGCCCCAAGGCTGTCAAGATCACTACTCTCTGTAATAGTATATAGCATACCATCCGGGTAGATCACATCAACGGGCATCACCACTTCAAAGCAGTCAAACAAGCCATCACTTCCTCCACCTGGGTTTCCTCCGCCGTTTGAAGAGCAGGTAATGGTGTAATAGTTTTCATAAGGGAATTCGTCAACCACTTGATTATTGAAATAGCTACACCCCATGCCCGTGTAAATTGCAAATGCCTGAATAGGACTTTCAAGATCGTTGATGCTTTCAAACTCACCATTCTCATCGGTGTAAACGATGTCAATTGTGTCGTTTGGTAAGAAGATGCTTCCTTCGGCGTGGATATATACTGTCAACCCTTCTACAGGTCCGTTGGCATCCATAGCTACTCCTGAAATACTTAATAAGTTTTGCGCATTGATCCCTACGGAGAGTAATAGGGTTGCGAGAAAAAGTAATGTTCGTTTCATGATTAAAAGTTTGTTTCCCCTACACACGTATGCAATTCCATAATGGTTGGGTTCAAGTTTTATTTTTCCCTAAATCATGAACAAAAAAAGCCCCCCGATATCATCGGAGGGCTCTGAAATAAAGGATTAGCGATTATCGCGTAATCATAAATTTATCAATGGTTGTTTCGTTTTCCGTAGTCAAACGATAGATGTAAATTCCGTTTGGAAGTGAGCTACCATTAAAGTCAACTCGGTATTCCATTCCACCATTCGCCACACGGTCAAACAGCGTCTCGACATTTCTTCCGTTCATATCATACACTTCAAGAACTGTTTTTCCTGTCTCTCCGGCTACAAATACTACTTGAGAGTTTCCAGTAGTCGGATTTGGAAAAGACGTCAAGGTACTCGTACCATCGTTAAGCGAATTCGAAACAATTGTTCCAGCTTCTTGTAGCTCATCTTGGTCACAGTTGTGAATGGCAACAACACCATCCAGGTCAAAGCCGTCACCTGATGAAGTGAGCAGATCGTTGCTTGATATTCTCACGTAGTTGATGTAATCAAAGGGTCCAGCATCGTCTATATCAATAAAGGCTGCGCCCTTACACACCGTTCCTGCATAGAAGTAGTTGACTCCATCAACAGATACATGAACATCGGCAAATTCTGGGTAAGCGTCACAACCAGGGTTGTTGTATGACGTTTCTACAACTTCAAGGTCAGAACCAAGTCCGTTCAATACGGGCCCATCAAAGCCAAGGGTGATACTTCCACCATATCCCAATGTGGTAAAAACCAATTGGTCGATACGTTCTGGTTCTCCTGTGGCTTGAGTTGGGTCAGTACGATTGGCGTTCAATGCACCATCTCCCATAGTGAGACCTGGGGAGTACTCGATAGCCTCAGATGCAAAACAAGCTCCTGGATCTACTCTGTCTTCTACTTCTGACACACACCTTCCGGCCAAGTCACCATTGTGGAGCTCCAGGCCAGTGTCGTAAGTATTTACAACTTCCATAGTAGACAAGTCGATTTCTTTCATCAGAGATTCTTGATTTCCATCAGCCACAAGTAGATTACCGTTTGGCAGAATAGCTGCACCATTGATTTCTTCAGCCGGAAGTTCCGCATGGTCGCCTGTCAATACATTAGTAATCTTGTTGTTTCCTCTGGTAATAATCCAAAGTTCACCTTCGGCAATCACCAGGTCACCTCCGCTAACTTGTCGAGGTGGGCCGTAAGGTATGGCTGTACCATCTAAGGCAATGGCATAAACTTGTCCACCACCAGCGGCGTAAATTGTTCCATCGTCATCGACCACACAAGTTGGGAAACCAGATAAGTTTTGGCCTTCCAGCGTTTGGATGTTTACAGAGTAGACTATGGAACCGAGTGCCAAGTCAAATACTCTTAGATTCGAACCACCAACGATGTATAGCTCTTCGCCATTAGGAGATAAGCCTATGTGACCGCCAATACCATCGGCGATTACAGTCAGGTCTGCTGTTCCGTCGTTGTTCAGCTCAACCCCATAAAATGTGTTTGGCCCGTTAAGTGGCTGATGTGCATAATAGAGTTCATATTCGCATGAAGTAAATGCGTTGCCGGTGTTACAGCCTGAAGCTAAGTCCCCATTCAGCAACTCAAACGACTCACCATCAAGGACAGTAGGGAAGGTCGAAGTAACAGCCCCTGTATTGGCATTGATTTTCAGAACCATTGAAGATCCTGAATTGGTCATGATCAAGGACTCTCCATCATTGGCGTGGGCAAGCCCGTTTACGTTTGGTTCGATATCGCCGAGTAGTGTTGCACCGCCATCTTCAATGCGGTAGAGTTTGTTGCCACTTCTAGTAGCGAGCAAAATTTCTCCGTTTTGGATGGCGAGATCTCCACCTTGAATAGGTGCTTCTGCAACCAGTTCTGCTGTTCCTAAAGTCAAGTCCACAGCAAAGATTTCATCACTATTGGCGTCACCTAGAAGTAAGTTATTCTCTTCCGGGTTGTATACAACTGCATAGAGTTGGTCAATATCAGCGTCAATTGGAAGATCACCGATTACTGTTCCATTTGCAGGATCATATACTCGGATAAAGTTCCCATTTGCATTTACGAGATAAACTAAATTCTCATCTCCGTTGTATGCAATATGAGCTTGGAAGTCAACATTTGTCAAATGCTCTAAAACTGCATCACCATCTTCAATAGAAAGACGATATAAGTCAGATCCAGAAACGCCGTTTCCGTGTTGGACATAAAATGCTTCAAAGTTGCTGCATTCGTTTTCTTCTGAATTTGGAGAAGAATCGCATCCAGAAGCCATATCTCCATAGTAGCACTCAAATTCTTGTCCATCCAGCAAAAGGGGGTAGGATGTTTCAGCGTTGCTGCCATCCGTATTTTTAACTTTCAAGGAGTTACTTCCTTTATGAGAAAGTAGGAGTTGGTTTTCGTTCAACAGGGCTATTCCAGTTGTTTGAGATGGAACACTTCCAATTAGAATATCATCGACTACTCCGTCTGGATATACTTGGTAAAGTCCAGACCCCGTGTTAGTTGCCAAGTAGAGCATTCCTTCATTATCGAAAGCAATATCACCACCTTCTATTGGGGCGTATCCATCATAAACTGTTGCTTCGTTTGTTACAACATTCACACTGTAGATGACATCACTGTTCATGCTACCAATAAGAAGGGCTCCGTCAGGGGTGAAGGTCGCGGTTACGATACCGGAAACTTCAATATTGAGGTTCTGGGTTAAGCCAAATTCAGGGGTGTTGGCATTGGGGTCAAGGGTTTGATATGAGCCATCAGCTTTGTTAACAGCGTATATCAGATTGTCCATTTCATTGAATGCGATGTGCACTTCAATTTCACTAGAAGCGATAAGAGTCAAGTTGGCGTTGCCGTCTTCAATGTTCACTTCGTAGATATCAGTAATGTCGTTTTCGAGATTGTCCGCGAGGAAAATTCTGTGGTTTTCGCACTGACTATGCGCTGTGAGACCTAAGGTCAAAGCAGCACACATAGCGAATGCGGCCTTCTTGAATTTCTGGCCGTAATCACCTGTCAGTCTGAATGATTTAGTAATCATATAGATTGAGGTTTTGTGTGTTACATATTTTATCTCAGCTCTATACGTCATTTCTTTTAATAAAGTTTTGTCAAAAAGTCAAATCCAATTCATTGGAGCATAAAAAAGCCCCCCTGACAACTTGCGTCAGGGGGGCTCTGGTTTCTATTTCCAGATATTATCGAGCAATCATGAACTTGTCAACGATCACTTCGTTTTCAGTTGTCATACGGTAGATGTAAACTCCGTTAGGAAGGTTATTTCCATTGAAGTCTAATCTGTACTCAACACCTGCTTCAGCCTCTTGGTTGAAGAGTGCTTCTACCATTCTACCATTCATGTCGTAAACTTCAACAAGCGTTCTTCCTGTTTCAGCAGTAACGAATACTACCTGAGAAGGACCATTTGTTGGGTTCGGGAATGATGTCAATTGGTTCTGAGAGTCTACAGAAAGTAGATCTTCAACTCCTTCACCACCGTCACCGTCTTCTTCACAGTTGTGAAGTGCTACGATACCGTCAACATCAAATCCATCAGATGAAGTAGATTGGTTGTTGTCGTTGGTAACTCTCACGTACATTACGTACTCGTAGTCTCCAGCGTCGCTGATGTCTACGTAAGGGTCACCTTTACAAACGGTACCTGCAGTTGCCCAGTTCACACCATCCATAGATACTTCTACAGTAGCGTACTCAGGGTAGGCTGCACATCCAGGGTTGTTGTAAGATGTTTCAACCACTTCGATGTCATCACCTTCTCCGTTAGGAACTGATCCACCGAAAGAAACTGTGATAGATCCACCATAACCAAGCGTTGTAAATACAAGCGCATCTACACGCTCCGGCTCACCAAGTGCGCTATTAGCATCTGCACGCTCAGCAGGCAATGCTGCACCGTTGAACTGTGTACCTTCAATGTACTCATCAGCAGCTACAGCGTAGCACTCACCTTCTGGTACAATCACTGGCTCATCATCACCACATCCAGCGGCCATATCACCATCAGAAAGAATCAATTCTTCTCCATCAAGAACAGCCGTGTATGCTGCTACTTCTGAACCGTCAGCAGCATCAACTTCGATAAACGAAGCTGTACCTGGGTGCGCAAGCACAAGTCCAGTAGCGTTGTTGGCCTGAGCCATACCGTTTCCAGCAGGAATATCTGCTACGAATACAGCTGCTCCACCTACAATCTCGAACAGTTTCTCTTGACCACGGTTAGCGAGGTATAGCTTACCATCTTGGATAGCCAAGTCACCACCGCTTACAGGAGCGTCAGCAAAGTAAGTAGCTTGTCCTGTTCCCAAGTCGATCGTGTAGATCTCATCATCGTTGTCATCACCCACGTAAAGCAATCCATCAGCTGGGTTATAAACCACGGCGAATAGGTTATTGATTCCACCTGAGATTGGTAAGTCGCCGATGAACACACCAAGTGTTGGGTCGTAAGCTCTCACAAACGATCCGTTTGGATTCACGAGGTATAGGATATCATCTTCAGCGTTGTAAGCAATGTGTGCTCCAAATGGCACGTTTGTCAAGAATGAGAGTACAGCTTCATCACCACTGTAAAGTACGTGGTAGATATCTGAACCTGATACACCAGTCCCACTTCCAAAGTGAGAGTAGAATGTTTCAAACGCTTCACAGTCACCTTCGTTCTCGTCAGAGAATGTGTTACAACCTGAAGCCATATCACCATTGTTGTGGTCGAAAGCTTCTCCATCCAAAACAAGTGGATATGAGTCACCAGGGTTAGAACCGTCTAGGTCACGCACTTGAAGATCACTGTTTCCATTGTGTGACAAGATCAACTGGTCAGCTCCAGAAAGAGCCATACCTGTAACCTGGTTTGCAAGAGATCCAATTAGGATATCATCCCAAACTCCATCAGGATATACTTCGTAAAGGTTGTTTCCTGCACGAGTAGCAAGGTATAGTTTACCTTCTCTATCGAACGCAAGGTCACCACCACTTACAGGAGCGTATTCATCATATACAGTCAAGCTGTTGTCAGATACATCTACAGAGTAGATTTTATCCTGCGAAGAAGATCCAATCAATAGATCACCATCAGGACCGAATACCGCTGTGGTAACTCCAGGAACATTTTGAGCAAGGTAGAATACTTCACTCACTTCAACAGGAGATACGTGTGGGTTTACTTTTACATATGAAGCGTTAGAGTTGCTCACAACATAAACCAGATTATCAGCTGGGTTGTAGGCAATGTGTGCATGGTAGTCGATTGTAGTCAAGAATGACAACTCAGCGTTTCCACCAACAAGCTCTACCCCGTATAGGTCAGTAACTCCACCTGCATTGTTGTTCAAGTACATTACCCAGTCTTCACAAGCGTTTGGATCAGGGATCGGCGTTCCTTCACAACCACAGTTTTCATTGATTGCATCGTTTTCAGTGCTTTCGTCACCGTCATCACATGCGTCACCAACGTTAGCTTCAAGCTCTGGACAATCGTAGATAGAAACACCTTGACATTCGCAGTTTTCACCAACTATGTCACCTTCAGTGCTGTCATCGCCATCATCACAAGCATCACCGATGTTTGCTTGTAGTTCCTCACAGTCGAGTGCAGGAATACATTCGATGCTTAGTCCAAAAGTTCCAACATCGCTAAGTCCGTAACCAGTTACGGCTATATAGTATGTTGTACCTTCTACAGCTTCGAATTCACCTTGTGAGGCCCAAGATTGGAATTCACAAGAGCTTGGTCCGTCAACGTATCCATTTCCACCCCATCCTTCAAAACAAGCCAAATCGTCGCAGCTTGCTCCTGTATAGATGTTGATATCAGTATCGATATTTGTTGCTGGATGGCAAGTGCTCAAATAGACAGAAGCATCTTCATCAGCGGTGAATGCGTACCATACAGTAGGACGCTCATCTCCATCACAACCTAAGTTGTTAGAAGCAGCAACATTACTACCTTCTACAACATCTCCACAAGAGATTTCAGTTGCATCAGCACATTCATTGTTTTCAGGAACTGGTGTTCCTACACATTCACATTCTTCGCTAACAACATCGTCTATTGTATTCTCATCACCATCGTCACAAGAGTCTCCAATGTTAAGTCCTAGTTCATCACAATCTACTCCGAATGCACATTCTACTGAAAGTCCGAAGTTTCCTTCTCCATTACCATATCCAGCTACTGCGATGTAGTAGGTAACACCAGCTTCAGCTTCAAACTCACCTGATGAAGCCCATGATTGGAATTCACAGCTACTTAGACCATCTATATAGCCATCACCGCCCCAACCAGAGAAGCAAGTTAGGTTTTCGCAGTCATCTCCAGTAAAAATACTGATGTCTGTATCGAAGTCAGTACTTGAAGTACATGATGTCAAAGCAATTGTTGCAGATTCTTCAAGAGTCAATGTGTACCACACTGCATTTCTATCAGTGAAGTTGCAGAAAAAGTCTGGTGTAGCTGCGATGTTGCTTCCTTCTACAAAGTCGCCACATTCAAGTGCGATTGCACTGTCGCATCCATCATTTTCTGGAATTGGCGTACCCGCACATTCACAGTTTTCAGTGATTTGGTCACCGATTGTATTTTCATCCTGGTCGTCACATTCATCACCGATGTTTGCGAGTAGTTCTTCACAATCGAAAGGAATACCAGCACATTCACATTCATCTGTTACTACATCATCATAAGTAGTTTCAAGTCCATCATCACAAGCTTCACCAATGTTGGCTTCTAACTCTGGACAGTCATAACTTACTCCACATGATACAGTCCATTCCCAAGTATCGTAACCTGATCCATCAGCGCAGCTAAAAAGACCATCTGATTCGAGTACGAGAAGAATAGAGCTACCTGTCGAGTTTACATTGATATTTGAAACTTCTCCATCAACAGGATTTCCTTCGAAAAGGACAGGAGCCAAGTTATCTGCTCCGTCGTAAATGGTGATAAAATCCCAACCTGTTTCTATGGTACCCGCTGTGAAGTTGAGGTTCAATGTAACTCCTGGCTCAGCGTTGTAAAGCCAAAAAATATCGTCGTTACCATAGCAAAATGACTGTGCAAGTGGACTTGCGCAATCGATGTCAAAGACAACTTGTTGGCCTATACATTCACAATTTTCAGAAACTTCATCATTCGCAGTGTTCTCATCCAAATCATCACATGCGTCACCAATGTTTGCGAGTAATTCTTCACAGTCGAAAGGAATTCCAACACACTCACATTGATCGTTCAGCGTGTCGTCATAAGTCGACTCGAGTCCATCATCACAAGCGTCTCCAATGTTCGCTTGTAGATCTGGACAGCTAAATGAAGGACAGTCAGTACACTGAACTGTAGTTACAATACAGCTTGAAGCTGTAGCACAGGTTTCATCTACATTCCAATGAGGATATAGATTAGAACCATCTGTACTAACCACGCTTACCGGGCTGAACCCAGCAGCTAAAACAGGGCCATCAGAAGCCCCTTCACGAACTGTAATGTAGCCATTACTTGACGAGGTGAACTCGTAAGAGTTTCCAGCAATAACTCCGGATATAGTGGAATATTCAGTTTCGAAGTTACATCCACTAATTTGCACAACGGCGTCAGTACCATTTAGTGCAGCTGATCCGTATGAACTAGTATTAAGGCAGTCGGGGTTCTGAGCATAAGCCGAAGAAACTCCGATTGACAATAGCAAGAAGCAACAGACCTGCCATTGTTTGTTAAGCTGGCTGATTAGTTTCAGCCCAAACGATTGAGTAATCATCTTCATCATATAGATTGGTTTTAGTTCCATAGTTAAATGCCCTGTAAGCTGGGGCGGTAATATGGTCTAATTGATGAAGTGCTGAATTGAGAGCGAGTCTCAGAGATTGGATTTCACAGCTCTGCAAAGTTAAAGCGTATTTCGACGAAGTCAAGTAATTTGTCGATGAAAGTAAATGGTTGAATGCTGAATAGTCGTTGTTGCAAGCGTGTAAAGTGCTGTAATTCAGGCTTTAGAGTGCTCTACGCGGTAGTGTTCTGAAAGTTTCATTTTTTTTCGAAATGCGATCAGAATCTTTCCAAATCAGATGAAAGCTATACTCAGGAGTATGGATGTTTGTGTCTGTCCTGGTGCTCAATCGAAAATCAGTGGTGTGTATACCCCTCCTTGAAAAGCTTAGCGTAATCTTTAGCAAAGTAGGTGAGAATTGTGTCGGCACCGGCTCTTCTGATGCTGAGGAGCATTTCTGTCATCGCGGCATTCTCATCTAGCCAACCATTCTGGGCGGCAGCCTTGATCATGGCATATTCACCACTTACATTGTACGCGGAAATAGGTAGATGCGAGTATTCCTTCAATCTGTTAATGATATCCAGATAACATAACGCCGGTTTCACCATTAGCATATCGGCGCCTTCATCTTCATCGAGCTGTGCTTCGCGATAGGCTTCGTTCACATTAGCTGGATCCATCTGATAGGTCTTTTTATCTCCATCTTTTGGAGCAGAGTCCAGAGCATCCCGGAAAGGACCGTAGTATGCGCTAGCGTATTTTGCCGTGTAAGACATGATGGCCACATCTTCGAAATTTTCCGCATCCAAGGCTTCACGAATGCTGCCGACACGACCATCCATCATGTCTGATGGTCCGATGATGTCGATTCCAGCTTGGGCTTGAGCTACCGACATTTTCTCAAGAATGGGAAGGGTAGGATCGTTGAGAATCAGGCCATCTTTAACAAGGCCATCATGTCCATCAGAGCTATACGGATCCATAGCCACATCGCTCATCAAAACCGCTTCAGGAAACTTCCTCTTGATTTCCGAAATTAGTTTCAGATAGAAATTGTCTTCACTATAGCTGTACGAAGCAATCTTGTCCTTTAGTTCATCATCAACCACTGGGAAGAGCACAAAGGAGTTTATTCCAAGTTTTAGAGATTCTTCAATCTCTCTGAATGTTTCTTGAAACCCGAGTTGGGCTTGACCAGGAAGAGATTTTATTGGGTTGGTAAATGAATCATGATCAGCTACGAACAACGGGTAGATCAGTTGATTTGGAAGGAGAAAGGTTTCTCTGATCATTTTGCGAATTCCAGCTGATCTTCTATTTCTTCTTGGTCTGATGTGATTCATGTTCTTCTCGATCTTGGTGCCCAAATATAGGGCTATTCTTTTGCTCAAAAGGAGCTATCAAGTCCTTTGGACGGAAGAAATTATTTAGACTTATTTTCCTTTTTGGGGACCGGGTCATATCCATGGCCACCCCACGGATGACATTTCGATATGCGTTTAATTCCCAACCATGTTCCTCTCAGTGCTCCCCATTCCTTAACAGCTTGGATTGTATAGTTTGAGCAGGTTGGATCGAAGCGACAATTGGCACCTAGCAATGGCGAAATGGCATATTGATAAACTTTTACCAAGAAGATAACTAGTGCATTGAGTAGCTTCACAGGACAAAGATAATGTGGTTTCCAAAGCAAAAAATGAAATAAATGAAGGCAGTATATCAGAGCTCTTATGAAGGAACGAAAGGCCTCTCCATCAGGGATGTGGAATATCCTGAATTAGAAGCCAATAAAGTGATTGTAAAGGTTGTTTGCTCTGCGATTAATGACTTTGACTATGCTATGGTCTATGGCACACCTAGGATCTATCGTTTGATGTTTGGTTTGTCAAAACCCAAACGCCACATTCCAGGAATGGAAATTTCAGGAGTAGTCGATCAGGTTTCTGAAGGAAGTACCAAATGGAAAGTCGGAGACCACGTATTTGCCGATCTGTCTGATGATGATTTTTCAGGTTTTGCAGAATTTGTCAAAGTCAAAGAAGAGAACCTGACTAAAATTCCAGAGAATTTGACTTTCCATGAGGCTGCGACTATTGCACATGCGGGACTCCTGGCTTACCAAGGCTTGATAACTTCTGGTAGGATCGAAAAAAACGAAAAAGTGCTGATCAACGGGGCAGGCGGGGGAATGGGAGTATTTGCAATTCAGTTGGCCAAGAAGTTTACCAATGATATAACGGGAGTTGATTCATTTTCGAAGTTTGACATGATGAAAGAACTCGGTTGTACTCGTGTAATAGATTACCAAAACACTGATTTCACAAAAGAAAAAGACAAGTACGACATCATATTGGATGCTCGAACGAAGAGAGGGCTCGTTCCATTTGTGAAATCTCTTCGGCCTGGTGGTAGATACGTAACCGTTGGAGGAGACCTGATGAAATTGATTCGAATCCTTGCCTTTGGCTGGATTTATAAGTTGGTTACTGGTCGGAGTTTAAAAATCGTTGGACTGAAGCCAAACTACTATATGACTGGGTTGTTTGACCTATTGAATCCCGTCGAAATCAAAACTGTAGTTGACGGGCCTTATCCATTTGATGAAATACCCTTCGCCATTGATCGATTCGGAAGGGGAGAACATATTGGGAAAATTGTGATCGAGCATTAAAAAAAATCCCCCTTGCCGGAGCAATGGGAAATTTAATTAGATATTCAATTTCTTAGCAATCTCTTTCGGGATGGCATCTTTGTGAAGATAAATATTCATGGTCTTAAGTTTCACGTAGGCTTCACTTGCAAAGAAGTAGCCGTCGAGATTGTTATACTGAGTACCCCATGAATTTTTCACGATGTAGTAGCGATCTCCATTCTGGTCTTCCACGATTCCGGTTACTTGCATACCGTGATCGTCTGTAGTCATCCAGTTGTCGAATTGCTCCTGACGTAATTCCTGAGTCACTTCTTTTTGCGGAACAGGCTGCTCAAATGCATTGCTCACTTTTTCAGCACCTGCATCACTGAAGTTTTGGTTGTCTTTTCCTTTGACATCAATAGTTGAATCATCTTCTGGAAGAATCGCTAAACCTTCGCGGAAGGCAAATCCTTTCTCAGAAACATCAGCTCCCCAGGCAAAAGAATAACCATTGTCAATGGCTCCATCCATTACAGCCATAAGCTCTTCGATCGGCAGGTTATAGCTCTCTACGTGAAGCCAGTTGTCAGGAATCTCAAGCATGAATTTTTCGTAAAACGGGTGATGGGTGTAGCTCGTAATTGAAACGTAGTCGTCCATGTTTAAGCCAAGCTCGTCGGCGTATGACTTCGGTGTATACTCTTTTCCATCATACTCAAAGGACTCAGGGATTTCACCCAAGTAAGAATCAACTACGGCATTGTATCCTTCTTTCCACTTTGGAGAAAGGGTCTTTTGTTTGTTATCTACCACCGCTTCGACATAAGCAGTCAAAATGTGATCTAATTCCGAGTGATTGTGCTTGTCTGTTCCGTAGTTCAGTCCAGAGTATACTTCTTCTGGAACAATCCCATACGTATCCCAAACGTGAGCAATGTCCACAAAAGCTCCACCAGCACCAAAGTTGGTTTTTCCATGCATGCGCACGTATCGATCTGCTTTATCTCTATAGGTGTGGTTTACCACGTACATCTCGCTCAGGTTGTGCTCTCCTTTTCCGGTTCTGATCAACTCGCTTTCAAAAAATCCGAGGGCGGAAAAGCTCCAGCACGTTCCAGTTCGATACTGATCTTGAACCGGAGTGGCTTCAACTTGTTTAACAAGAGAGAAGTCGTAACCGCTTTCTGGATTCAGTTTAATTGTTTCAACATCCTGCGCCTGGATTGTTCCAAAAGCGACAACTCCAGCCAGCCCTGCGTATATGGTTTTTAACATGTGTAATTGAATTTTGAAGAATTTTAGCCGCTCAATATACGGAAATCGGAGATTTCAAGACTTGTCGCTTTCCAAACAAATTCAAAATTGAATAAAGCTTAGATTTGCAGAATATGTCTCAAGCCGAAAAAGAAATCTCTTATAAATGTGATCATGTTTCTCTCAAGGAGACAGGGTTTTTTGGAAAAATAATTCTCGATTATATTGAAAATAAGGAGGCTCTCAAGCCTTTTTATGGAAGGAGACCAGAAGTTTCATCTTTTGCTGATCAGATTAAGGCTAAGGAAGCTCAATATCAGAACCGAGAGGTTCTTGTTAATGCTTTACTAGAGCAATATAAAGCATCAGGACTGCCGACAAAGCAAGTAGAAAAGCTTAGAAATGAAAAGGCTTTCACCATTACCACTGGCCATCAGGTCTGCTTGAACACAGGGCCGCTTTACTTTTTGTACAAAATCATTTCGGTAGTAAATACCTGTGAGGCATTGAAGGATCAGCACGGCGATTACGACTTTGTTCCGGTCTTTTGGATGGCAACCGAAGATCACGATTTCGAAGAGGCGAACCATTTCTTCGTTGGATCAAAAAAGATCGAGTGGGAAAGTGGTCAAGGTGGGGCAGTGGGCCGAATGACAACAGTGGGGATGGATGATGTACTTGAAGAACTGAAGGGTGTAATCGGGGTAGGATATACATCATCTGCCATTCTCAATCTGTTTGAGCAAGCCTACATCAATTCGAAGAATGTTTCGGAAGCTACGCGAAAACTAGTTCACCACTTGTTTGGTAAATATGGTGTAGTCGTGGTGGATGGTGATGATCGGGAATTAAAACGGTTGGCGGTGCCGTATTTCAAAAGAGAGATTCTAGAAGGAATTGGTACAGGTGAAGTTGAAAAGGCTAGCTCCACGTTACGTGAGAAGTATAAGGCGCAAGTGTATCCCCGAGAGATTAATCTTTTTTACTTGGATGATGAGTTTAGAGCGCGGATAGAAAAGTCGGGCGATAAGTATACTGTTTTGAACAGCCAACTTGAGTTTTCTGAAGGAGAGCTGCTCCAGCTTTTGGAAGAAGAGCCAGAGAAGTTCAGTCCGAATGTAGTGTTGAGGCCATTCTATCAAGAAGTGATTCTTCCCAACTTGGCATACATCGGTGGAGGGGGAGAATTAGCTTATTGGTTTCAATTAAAAGGAATCTTTGATGCCTTTGAAATAGAGTTCCCGATTTTGATGCTCAGAAATTCAGTTGGCATTCTTGAAAAGCGAGCTTTCGAAGATCTCGATAGCCTAAATTTAAATGTAAAGGACTTGTTTAAGCACTCCGGCCACCTTGAGGAGATGCTTCTCAATTTGGAAAACAGCTCATCCTATGATTTAGAGCCCGCTTTTGCATCGGTCAAGGCAGTATTTGATCGGGTAGAAGACCAGTTAGCTGAAATCGACCCTACTTTAGGGCCTTCAGTTGAAAGCGGCTGGGCCAGAGTTTCACGGATACTGCTGAATCTGGAGAAGAAGGGAAAGCGTGCAGAAAAGCGCAAGTACGGCGATACCATTGCGAAGTTCGAGCGTGCCCAATCGCAATTCCTACCAACCGGAAGCCTTCAAGAACGCCGTTACAATTTGGTGTATGGTTACAAGGTCTTTGGCGAAGGATTTATCGATATTCTCTACAATTCCATTGAGCCGTTTTCCGGTCGCTTTTTGATCCTGAGAGAAGAATAATCTACCAAATCAACTTGGCCGTCAATTGATCAGATCCATCAATGACTTGCACCACGTACACTCCACGACTCATAGTTAGTGGAACTCGATGAGTCCAGGTTTCCTTATCCAACTTTGCCTCAAATATCACGGCACCGCTCAATGATCGTAATTGAACCGAATTAGCCGAAGAGTTTGGAGCATATTCTAAAACCAATTCGTTTCCAGATCGGTAAGCTTTGAAATTTGATCGACTCACATTCTGGTCAATGGATTTAATATCCGAATACGTGTAGCTACCATCGAAATCGACTTGGCGAAGGCGATAATAAGACATTCCAAGGAGTGATTTTGAATCTATGAAGCGATAATCCGTTTGAGTCGGACTATCACCAACCCCATCCACACGGCCAATCTTTTTGAAATCAAGATCGGGTCCTGCTCGTTCAATATCGAAATGACTGTTATTCGTTTCTGAGCCTGTTGTCCAGGTTAAACTAACATCACTACCCACCAGTTTCGCATTGAAAAACAAGAGTTCTACGGGAAGGACATTCAAAAATGAATTGCTAGTGAAAACGAAATCTCCAAATGCGACAGGGAGAATACCCGGACTCAAGGCTGAAACCGATTCGACATAACTGCCTGATACTCCAGAGAAAACGATGTCCCAGTTGAGTCCGTTCCAAACGGAATAGTTGAGTTGATCAGGGTCGGTCACGGCGTTACAATATGCCGCTGAGTTGAGGTTTGTGTAAGCCAGCCCTAGTTTAACAGTTCCCGATCCATCGATTGAATCTACGGTCCAATAATCACAATTACCAACTTCTTGGAAATCATAAGGATCATTTGAGTTACCGTCATAGTAGGCCCCGGCATTTGGGTGGGCTTCTGCCGTGTATTTGGCGTCGATGATGGCTGGACCGGTCACATCGAAAATCCTCGCGGGTTGATAAAACGAAATATCATCGGCATTGGTATCACCAATCGGGAATACAAAGTTCTCACCAGTGGATTCTTTTCGAACTTTCCCTTCAATGAAGCTTGAGTTTGAAGCATCACTTACATCAGCTCCAGGAAGGAAAATGATTTTTTGATTATCGGCCAACTCTAAAATGCCTGAGATAGCTACAAGAGAGTCGGCTATCTCAATATCCTGGTCAGTGAAAACTCGACCAGCCGTTTTATCAAGCGTTAAATTGTGGATGACGAGGGGATCCGACGCCGACTGGAGAGTTTGATCTCCATCGCCATCAAGGCGTATTTTTCCATCCGTCATAGCTAAGACGCCGTCTAGGATAACATCGCCCGAAATAGTTAAGGTCGAAGAAGGTGTAGCGAAGGAGAGCATTGCACCAAGGTCTACGATTAAATCAGCGCAGGTAGCTTCGCTTTGCAAAATCTCAGGGTCGTTTGCGCTAGGCGGAATAGTAACGTTCGTGTTTGGCTCCGGAAGTCGTAGATTAGACCAGTTTCGACAGTCTTCCCATTCAGTCGATGTGTCGCCAACCCACAGACCTTCAGTAAAAACGCCTGCTTGAATATCAAAGTTGACACAAGTTGTAGCGTAGTATGGTGGATTGTTGTTGAAGTCTGAGAATGATCCGAAGCTATCCCAGTTATTGACATCGTTGAGTCGAGTAATCCAATCCGTTTTTGATGCAGGGGTAAAAGAGCCGTTGTATTTGACAATATCGTTGTTTAGGGTTTCTAAGTCTGTATTGAGACAAGAAGAATTGGGGAATAGGGTAGAACCACTTGTACTGGCGTAGTTAGGAGATTCTTCCCAACCGATTGCCGTCCAACCGTATAGCACATTGCCAGTGTAATAAGCATTATGAAGACCAGCAGGGTTCTCCCACAAGCCGCCTTGCATAATCCAGATTTGGTCGGTACCATTCATGTTGAAACTTGAACTGCCGTTAAGGGATAAAATCGACCAGTCAGCATCTAGAACACCACAAACATAAATATCGAAACCACTTTGGTTATTTCCTTGGCCTTCAATGCATATAGGGGTGCCGGCAGGAATGGTCCCTCCGGTTCGTTCAATTCGAATTGTACCTTCTGTGTCGCCCCAAAGACCAGCGCTGACCCGTTCGTATCCATTATCCGTAAAGTCAATGGCCGTGTTGGTCGTTATGCTTTTGTAAGACACAAAACAAATTTGATCATCCCCACCACCAGTATTCGTGACAACTGAAATAATAGACAAATCTCCAGGCTCAAGGGTAGTAGACTCTCGAGGCGTCTCGCAAATTTCAATCCCGTTCGACCATTCTGTTCCTTTTCGAACAAACGCTTTGAAACAGTACTGTGTGTCAGTTGTTAAACCTATTACAGTCTCACTGGTCCCCGTTCCTGAGTAAACCACTTTTTCTCCAGGGTTCAGACTAGGATTCAGACCATCTGTGAAGTCACTAGAGCTAACGCTATAGTTGCTTCCAGATGGCGTTCCGGTGACAGGTGACTCACTGGCTACAAGTATAATTTCATCGACACAGGCAGGATCAATGGCCCAAGTGAATGCAATGCTCGTTAGGGCAGGAGTGGTGGCCAAATTTTCGACTTCACCGAGCTCTGCGATTGCCGTAGCTTGGGTACCTGATGAATATTCCCAAAAACTAGGGTTCGAGCAGCTCGAGCAAGAAGAATAAGCGAATACTTTGAATGTGTAGGATTGAGATGCATTCAGTCCGGATAAGGTAATACTTGTTCCAGTTCCTTCGTAAAGCACCTTGTTGACGCCGATAGTGGGAGCAAGCCCAAAATCGAGATTGCTGCTGACTAACGCTGGATTGGTTGAATTAATCGTTGTTGGTGTGTTGTTTTCGCGACCAATCACCACGTATCCGTCCCATATTCCTGCGGGAGGTGGGCTCCAGGATAAATCCATTGATGTGGAAGTGGTACAGTCAATTAGAAAGTCGGGGTTTTCAGGCTCCATCAGCACACTATGGCTCAATGGGCTAGTGGTGTTGTATAGCGTGGACGTTGAAGCTCCACAAAAAGAATAAGCTTCAAAAAAGTACTCCGTACCAGGAGTGAGATTTGAAATGACTATTTGATCTCCAGTGCCTTCGTACACTACAAAACTATTTCCCAGGGCATCTCCATTGCCAAAGACAGCATCGGGCAGATAATCATCCCCATCAACAGGCGATTGGTTTGGTGGCGCGCCTTCGCTAGCGATTATTAGCGTTTTAGAATCTGAGGCTGGATTCCAGTTGAGCTCAAAATCTGTTGTTGAGATATTGTCTGGATTGAATGTGGTGGGTTGGGTGGCAGGTGCAGAAATGCATGGATCAGAAAGGACTCCTTCTAAAACAAAATCGTCAAATCCAGCGTAGTCACCCCCTCCGTCTTGCTTCACTTGTAGAATAATTGAAACTTCATTGACGGAGTTGGGTATCGAAACAACTTCATCAGTCCAGTCGATAGATAGATTTGCACTTCCATCCACTAGATGAATACTTGATTGGGGAATACCATCAAGGATGACTTGGTACTCTATGTCATCACCATTGTCGTACTCAAAGACATTGTATGAAAATTTTAACTCTACATCTTCATATGAAGAGACATCAATAGAGTCGAAAAACATAGTCTCAAACCCAGATCCACCACAATTCCCATTTAAGTCGCGGACACCCCACATTTGAGATCCCGTTTGCGGCAATATAGAGCTGATCCCAGCGGAGTAGTCCCAGATATCGGAGCCGTTCGTACAGGGTGGAGTAGATAATGAATCTATTGACCACGTATCTCCCGCATTCTGCTCAAAGCCCTGGTAGGCAATTGTAACTTGTGAAAATGCCTTTCCGCAAAAACAGAAGTTGAAGGTCAGTGCAATCAACAAGGCATATGCTCGCATGTGCCGAAAAGAGTTCACATCAAATTGGTTAAATATGGCGATGATACACATCGTCTATTAATTCTTTCGTCGCCTTAAGTTAATCATTTTCAGTTTATTTTAAGGTTTTGTTAACTCAATTAATCCACTGTGCCTTACCCGAGTTTACCGTGAAGTCTTCCATTGTTTTTCAAGGGCATTTTTAGGGCAAGTAAATATCCAATTCGTACTATCTTTGCAGCCATGCAAGAAATGGTCCTTATCCTCGATTTTGGTTCGCAGGTTACGCAACTAATCGCCCGCAGATTGCGAGAGCTCAACGTCTATTGTGAAATTCATCCTTACAACAATGTTCCAGAGATTGGAGAAAATGTAAAAGGAGTCATCCTTTCCGGAAGTCCTTACTCAGTATACGATGAAGAAGCTCCGAGCATAGCTTTAGATGGCATTCGAGGGAAACTACCTCTACTGGGAATTTGTTTTGGTGCACAGTATTTGGCTCATATAGATGAAGTTGGTGAAGTGAGAAGGAGCTCCACACGTGAGTACGGAAGAGCCAAGCTCGTTTCTGTTGATTCTGAATCAAGATTGTTCAATTCAGTTCCTGTAGGCTCGCAGGTTTGGATGTCGCACGGTGATACAATCTACGAGATTCCACAAGGATCAAAAGTAGTTGCAAGTACTTCCGATGTGCGCGTAGCGGGCTATGAGTTTGAGAATGAAGAAACCTATGCAATTCAATTTCACCCGGAAGTATACCATAGCACAGATGGGAAGCAAATACTCTCGAATTTCGTTGTAGACATCTGTGGATGCTCTCAATCGTGGACCCCGCACAACTTCGTAGAAAAAACTGTAGAAGAGCTGAAGGAAAAGCTCGGAAGCGATAAGGTAATTCTCGGGCTTAGTGGTGGAGTAGATTCATCAGTCGCAGCCATGTTATTGCATAAGGCTATTGGCAAAAATCTCTATTGCATTTTCGTAGACAACGGACTTCTCCGAAAGAATGAATTCGAAGAAGTACTAGAAAGCTACAAAGGCATGGGGCTGAATGTACGTGGAGTAGATGCAAAATCTCGCTTTTACGATGCACTAGCTGGTATATCTGACCCAGAAACAAAACGGAAGCAAATCGGGAAGGTCTTTATCGATGTTTTTGACGATGCTTCGCACGAAGTAAAAGATGTGAAATGGCTGGCTCAGGGAACAATTTACCCTGATGTAATCGAATCTGTTTCGGTAAAAGGTCCTTCTGCAACAATAAAGAGTCACCACAATGTGGGTGGGTTGCCTGACTTTATGAAGCTTCAGGTTGTAGAACCGCTCCGTGCGCTATTCAAAGATGAAGTGCGCCGTGTAGGTCGTGATATGGAGATGGATGAATCTCTTTTGGGCCGCCACCCTTTTCCGGGTCCAGGTCTTGCCATTCGAATACTAGGTGACATCACACCAGAAAAGGTACAAATCTTGCAAGATGTTGATCGAATCTTTATTGATAACCTCAAGTCATCAGGAGAATACGATAATGTTTGGCAAGCTGGAGCGATCCTTTTGCCCGTTCAAAGTGTAGGTGTAATGGGAGATGAGCGGACTT
Organism: Cryomorpha sp.; assembly: GCA_965230375.1. Taxonomy (GTDB): domain Bacteria; phylum Bacteroidota; class Bacteroidia; order Flavobacteriales_D; family Cryomorphaceae; genus CBDDKU01. Next base: position 12,600 of record CBDDKU010000005.1, on the reverse strand, counting down.
ATGAGAATGCGGTAGCACTCCGTGCTGTATCATCTACTGACGGTATGACAGCCGATTGGTGTCACTTGCCATATGAGCTTCTCGGTAAGATCTCAAATGAGATTATCAATAAAGTAAAAGGAATAAACCGCGTGGTTTACGATATTAGCTCGAAACCACCAGCTACAATTGAATGGGAATAATACACCGTTTTTCATTATTGATCTTGGCTGTTCTCACGATCAGCCTGGCACACGCACAAGATTATCCAAAGATATCTTTAAACGGGGTAGAGTACTATGTGTATTCTGTAGAGCCTGGAAATACGCTTTATGCCATCTCCCGAAAATTTTCGGTTTCAGTTTCTGAATTAGCCCTTGCCAACCCCACTGCAACAGATGGACTTGATATTGGAGAAGAAGTTTTGATTCCTATCAAAGCGATTGATAAGAAGGAGGCGAAAAAAACTGAAGTTGATATTGAAGGAGCCTATATCCTACATACCGTTCAGAAAAAGGAAACGCTTTTTGGAATTTCCAAGAAGTACAAAGTCCCCATAGACAGTATCGCCGCTGCGAACCCTGGTATTCATGACTCCTTCAAAATTGGTGATGTCATCAAGGTTCCAAACGATTTGAGTGCAGGAACTGACGAGTCCTTCTTAAAACCGGCAGTCAATGATAGTTTCTTGGTACATCAAGTAATAAAAGGAGAAACGCTCTTTTCACTTTCTCAGTCTTACGCAATCACCACAGATTCAATTATGGATATGAATGGTGGTCTGCCTGATGGATTGAAGGAAGGTCAGTATATCGTGATTCCAAAGTATACAGATGAATTTGTCGAAAGCCGCCAGGCGAAAAGAGACTCCGTTAGAAAGGCTTCTGGAAATTTCACAATAAATAAAGATACATACCGAATCGGATTCATGCTCCCTTTTGAGTTTGAGCTAAATGATTCGACTGAAAGCCTTTTGAAGCAGAGTAAGGACTTGTACATTTTAACCGAGCTGGCACTGGAATTTTATCGCGGTGCCCAAATAGCATTAGACTCTCTCTCCAAAGCAGGTCTTAATTCCGAAGTGTTTGTGTACAATGTTGGAGATGATATTGTTGAGACAAAAGAGACCCTTAAGAAAGCTAAAAGAGATAGCCTGGATATCATCATCGGTCCAATGCACAAAACTAGCCTTGCTTTGGTTAGCGATGAATTTAAATCAAGTTCCACGTATATCGTTTCCCCAAACTCCTTTAACAACAAGGTATTTGAAGATAATCCTAGACTTATTAGGTCATCAGCGGCACAGGAAACGATGGTTAGATATCTGGCGAACTACGTTGCTATTCAACATCAAGATGACCACGTTTTCATGATCAATACCGAAAGTCCAAAGGATTGGCCACTACGCAAGAAGATGATCTCTTCTTATAATGATGCGGTAGGAACCTTTCCAAATACTCACAATGATTCTATTCGATCATTAACCATCGATAAATTAGAATCTGACAAGGTAGATTCATGGCTTTCGAAGGATGGTGAGAATGTGCTTGTAGTTCCATCAAATGATTTAGCTTTTGTAAGTGATTTTATGACCCGCCTTTCACTTCTGGATACAGCATACAGCGTAAGGGTATATGGAATGGATAAATGGGTGAAGTTCGACAATATTGAAGTTGAGTATAAGAACCGATTCCACCTTCGACTGGTAGTACCTTCATTTGTGGACTACGAAGCTTCGGATGTCTCTCAATTTCTGGAGCTATATCGTGGAAAGTATCAAATTGATCCAAGCTCATATGAGTTTGGGTTCCTCGCATTTGATTTGACATTCTTTTTTGGAAGTGCTTTGTTGAATTACGGTACCAATTTTTCAATTTTCTTCGATCAACTCGAAATGAACGGTGTTTCTGGAAATTACAGGTTTGCAAAGTCAACCACTGGAAGTGAGTTGGAGAACAAGGAAGTCTTTATTATCGAGTACAAGGATTATAAAGTCAAGCAAATAAACTAAGGTTTATGTCTATATCCAGAAATGACATCAAGGATGCTTACCAAAGAATCCAAAGTCACATCTGTACTGAAATTGAACGAGTAGATGGCAAGGGTCAATTCAGAAGTGATCATTGGGAAAGAGATGGTGGAGGTGGCGGACACACGCGCATTTTGAATCATGGTAGTGTTCTTGAAAAGGCTGGAGTCAACTTTTCAGCTGTAGAAGGAAAGCTTGAAAGCAGACTAAAGAAGCACCTAAAAACTGATGCAGAAGAGTTTTTTGCAACAGGAGTGAGCATCGTGATGCATCCCTACAATCCACACGTGCCTATTATCCATATGAATATCAGATATTTTGAACTGGACAACGGGGTGTATTGGTTTGGTGGTGGAATTGATCTCACCCCGCATTACATCGTAGAAGAAGATGCCCAATACTTTCACACTTCTCTAAAAGCAGTTTGCGATAAGTATGATGCTAGCTTTTACCCTAAGTTCAAGACTTGGGCCGACGATTACTTTTTCATACCACACCGAAATGAAACGAGAGGGGTAGGTGGAATCTTCTACGATCAGCTAAAGGAGAATCAAGGTCTTTCAAAAGAAGAAATATTCGACTTTTCAAAAGATTTGGGTATGCTGTTTCCAAAGGTGTATTCGGAGTTGATAGTGCGCAACAGAAATCGTGCTTTTTCTGATCAGGAAAAGGAGTGGCAGTACGTTCGTCGTGGCCGATATGTCGAGTTTAATTTGGTTTACGATCGAGGGACGAAGTTTGGGCTTGAGAGTAACGGTAGAACTGAATCAATTCTCATGAGTCTTCCAGAGCAAGCGAAATGGTTTTACAACTATCAAGTAGCTAGTGGCTCTCAAGAGCAACGCACGTTGGATTTGCTCAAGAAGGGAATAAACTGGGCCTAAGACTTTAAATTAGATTAACCAAAAAGCCCCCCTGACAGCATCAGCGGGGCTTTTCTGATTGGTTGGTTATAATTAATGAGCAATCATTAATTTCTCAATTTTCGTTGTATTGTTCGTAGTAACCTTCGTTACATATACTCCATTAGGTAGAGCTAATCCGTTGAAATCGAATCTGTAAGTGTTTCCAGCTTCTGTTACTGAGTTAAACAATGTTTCTACAACTCGTCCATTCATATCGAGTACCTCGATAAGAGCTAGATCGTTAGTTGAAGACGTAAACTCAATAATCACTGGTCCATTTGATGGGTTAGGGAATGCAGTCAACTGAATAGCGTTGTCTTCAGCTTCTTCTACCGTGTTGTCATCTTGAACAACAGGCTCTTCGCCTTCACCTAATTCATCAACACAGTTGTGAAGTGCAACCACACCATCAACGTCAAATCCATCAGGTGAGCTCGAAGGATCAGCGCTAACGATTTTAACTTGAGTGATGTAGTCAAATGCACCAGCGTCGCTGATATCTACAAACCCGTCGAATCGGCAGATGTTCTCGACAAAGAAGAAGTTGATTCCGTCTTGAGACACATAAACATCGGCATACTCAGGGTATGACTCACATCCATTTACGCCGAATGTAGTCTCAACGATTTCAATATCATCACCATCTTCATTTGGCACTGCACCACTAAACCCTAGGGTGATAAAGGCCATTCCGTCTTCAGAGTATCCAAGCGATGCAAAGTTTAATTCGTCATTACGCTCTGGTTCTCCAAGTGCTTGGTTTCCGTCAAGTCTGTTTGGAGCTATTGGGTTTCCATTCAATTGAGTCCCCGGAGCGTACTCGATTACTTCAGTAGCATAACATTCTCCTGGAACCATATCTGGCTCATCAGTAATACATGCTGCTGCAAGGTCTCCAGCGCTCATAGTCAAATCCATAGCAAATGAAGCACCAATGCCACCTTCAACTTCTGGATCAACAATGTTAATCGAATTCGTGTTGGCCGTACCAACAATGATAGAACCATTACCTAATACTGCTGAACCGTAGATACCGTTGTAGTCAACATCGAATTGAGTAACTCCATCTGTGATGTTGTAGAATCTGCTCTGTCCTCTGTGTACAACCCATAGATTACCATCAGGTGTTTGGATAATGTCTCCACCAGAAACTGGGTTACTAACTGCGTTACTAGCTTCTCCGGTCAATGGGTTTACTTCGTACACCATATTCGCTGAAGAAGAACCAACGTAAAGCGTACCATCTTCACCAACAACTGCTGAATGCGTATTGGTAATATTCTGTTCTCCAATTGTGAGTGGGAGGTATGCTCCAAGTGCATCCGTAACTGGATCGTAGATCGCCACGGCTCCAGTACGTGCAATTAGGTATACAGTTCCATCCTGACCAAGAGCAACGTGCGACTTAGGCAGTCCATCTCTTACAAGTGTCAAGCTGGCTGTCATTGCGTCATCGTCAAGAACAACTTCATAAAGTTCGCAAGGACCATTTGTGTTGTCAGTCAAATAGATTTTGAAGTTTTCACAATCTCCTTCTACATTGTCGTTACCATCGAAACAACGGCTAGCAAGGTCACCATTGTAAAGTTCAAGACCTGTATTGAAAGTTTCACCTGTAGCGTCACCTGTGTAAGGTTCGTAAACTTTGAAAAGTGAACCAAGATTTCCATCTGATACCAAAAGGTTACCACTTGGAAGCACTGCAACACCATTAATTTCAGTGGCATCTACAGAGAACTCTCCAGGCCCGTTTACTTCATGGAATGTATTTTGACCACGATTGGCAACCCATAGTACGTCATCAATAAAAACAAGGTCACCGCCTCCTACATCACCATTACCGTAAAAAGTAGCGTCACCAGTTAATGGGTCAACTGAGTAGATTTCATCTCCTTGGCTAGTTCCTACATAAACTACGTTGTTGTCATCAACCACTACTGCAGGTATATTCGTAATATTTCCTTCATCAGAAGCGATTTGAACAGATGAAACAGGACCAAGGTCCGGATCATATGTTGTCAACATACCAGAACTGTGTTGTACAATGTAAAGCAAGCCGTCAGCTCCAACACCGAGGTGAGAACCGCCAGCTAATTCGGCAAGCTCCGTAAGGTCTGCTCCACCACCATCATTCAATACGACGCTGTAAAGGATGTCAGGACCACCACCAAGTGCATCATGAATATAATAGGTGCGAAGATCATCACATCCTTCTACGCTTGAGCTTCGCTCTGAACACCCGGCAGCCATATCACCATTATCTAAGGTGAAAGCTTCTCCATCGAGCATTGCGGCGTAAGACGCAGTTTCAGTAACTCCACCACCATCTACAGTGTATTCTAGGAAACTTCCATTGTTTCTTGAAGAAACAATAACGTTTTCCTGGTTTTCCATTGTAGCCATACCAGTGACGTTACCGTCAACAGTTCCCATGAGAATGTTAGCCATTCCACCTAGAACTGTGTAGAGATTACCATTCGGTTTAGCCGCGAGGTATAGCCCATTGTTGGTCATAGTTAAATCACCACCTGAAATGTCGGCGCCAGTATCATATGATGTCAATCCATAAGGATCAGAGCCAAGATCAGCGGTGTATATGTTTCCGTTGCTTGAACCGATGATCAGGTTACCATCAAAATCAACCGCTGCTGTAGTAACTCCACTGATTCCAGATTCAGGAGCGATTGTCGATCCTAAAGTACCGGTTAGTGGATCTAGCGTTTGGATGTGGCCATTGGCATCATTCACCAAAAGAAGTAGCCCAGACTCTTCGTCATACGCAATGTGAGCACCATAATCCAAGTCCAAAGCTATAGGGGTCAAGTCGGCTTGACCGTCAGAGAGATCGACACTGTATATGTCTGACTGTTTCACTCCTCCAGGATAGTTTATATCCGAGTAGTAATAGGAGTAGGAGTTACATACTCCTTGAGCCATAAGCCCGACTCCTGTCAAAGAAGCCAAGGAAAGTAATAAACTTTTCTTAAAGTTAAATTTCTTCATAGCATTAAAAATGATTAGTTATAGCACTAACAAAAGTATGATTTAGTGGGGTATTATTCAATATTTGTCGGGTGTATTTGGTGGTTGACCGAATAAGCAGCCTGTTTTTGACAATTTAAAATGAATAAAAAACAAAATAAAAGAATTGATTTACAGCGCTTTAGGTGAACCGTGGGGTTTATTAACCCATTTTCATATTGTTAATTTGTAAAACTTTGATTCAGAGTGTAATTCGCAATTTTCGGGTGGATTTTTCGCGAGTGTTTGTATCATTGGTGAATGAGAAATGCCATTACATACCTGTTCATGTTTTTGAATGCCGTGGCTTTTACCGTTGAAGTTACCGCTCAATCAGATGAGCATATTTCTATCATGGAAATTGCCAAAATGGAGTCATCGAGATGGAGAGGTGATATGCCAAAAAGCTCGGGGTCATTTAATGGTGAGAATTACGATTGGCGTTATGCTGAATGTCGATGGGAAATTGATCCGTGGGTGAGAAATATTAATGGAGATGTACTTATTCGATTGGATCTATTGGTTGAAACAGATCAAATCACTTTTGATCTTAATCAAGCACTTTCTGTAGAATCTGTAACTGTAAACGGAGAGTCACGACCGAGTGAGTTTCACGGAGAGTATACTTTGGTTATCGATCTGGGGGAGGTAATGCCACCTCAGGAGCTTGAAGTGAAGATCGTATACACAGGTGAACCGCAACAGAGTTCAGCTCTATCATTTACGCAATCTTTCCACGGGGTTGATCCGGAGATTTACACTTTATCAGAACCTTACGGGGCCAGAGATTGGTGGCCGTGTAAGCAGACTTTGAACGATAAGCTCGACAGCGTCTTTATTGAAATAACAGTCCCAGAAGGAAACAAAGCTGGATCGAATGGGAAGTTAATCTATGAAACTCCCAATGGTGATGGAACGGTAAGCTTTGGATGGAAACACTCATATCCTATCCCGGCTTATCTCGTTTCAATAGCAGTGACGAACTACCAGGAGTTTAGCCAATTTGTTGAGATTGATGGTGAAGAGCTTGAAATTCTCAATTATGTTTATCCGGAGCGTTTCGATGACTGGGTCGGGCTTTCAAATGCAACTGTGGAACTTATGATACTTTTTTCTGAGCTCTTTGGTCCATACCCCTACATTAAAGAGAAATATGGACATGCTCAGACTTCCATTCCGGGGGGAATGGAACATGCTACCATGAGCACGATGTCGAGTTTAAATTTTGGTTTGAATGCCCACGAATTGGCTCATCAGTGGTTCGGAGATAAGATTACTTGTGGGTCTTGGGAAGACATTTGGTTAAATGAAGGCTTTGCCACCTACCTCACTGCTCTTTCATATGAGCACATCGGCGAAGAAGGGGAGTGGGACAATTGGAAAAACACGACCATAGCAAGTATTGTTTCAATGCCTGATGGCTCTGTGGTGGTGGATGATACAACTAGTCGAGATCGGATTTTTGATGGTCGCCTGTCATACCGAAAAGGTGCCATGGTCTTACACATGCTCCGATGGGTGGGGGGAGATGAGAATTTTTACGATGGTGTTCGGTCCTATCTCAACGATCCGGAATTGGCATATGGTTACGCGCAAACATCAGACTTTGAAGCTCATATGAGCCAGTCTTTCGGGATGGACTTGACAGAGTTTTTTTCGGATTGGGTATACGGTGAAGGTCATCCTATTTACAATCTGAATTGGTGGATTAATGATGGGAGAGTCTTTCTCAAATTGCTTCAGGAGACTTCTCACCAATCGGTGTCTTTTTACAGAATGCCCTTTGAAGTAAAGTTGATTGGTGATCAACGAGACACAATCGTTAAGTTCGATCATCAGTACTCGGGAGAAGTGTTTCAAGTCGACCCTGGCTTCGATATCCAAGCAGTCGCTTTTGATCCAAATCAATGGATACTTGCCGAATCGAATGTGAGTTTTGACTCAAGTGCTGATCTTGACGAACTCTTGTTGTTTCCCAATCCTGTGATAGATGTATTGAGGGTGTCTATTCTAAGACCAACCTTTTTTGCTGAATTCGCAGAGATTATTGATGAATCGGGTCGCGTTGTTGACTCAATAAATCCTTCGGGTGGAATTCGCACAGGATTCGAAGTAGATTTGGGTAATCTGGCGCCAGGAACTTATCGTTTGCGGTTTGTAAATGGCCAATCAACAAAAGTGGCCACTTTCGTCAAAGTATAAGGTTACTTATTCTTTGGTCATCGTCATTTCGAGAAAGGGGTAACGCTTAGTCGTGTCGTTTGGCTTGAAGTACCCAACTTCCCTCCAAGTATTTCCTGAAACATTCATTTCATATTGAATCTTTCCACCTTCGGTTTCAAATTCCCAGTGCAATACTCCCATCTCAGGCGATACTAAATCGGAAATAACATCTCTACCTTCACCATTTACTGAGTGAATATGAAAGCCCGAGCCGTCACCTGCCCTGTAAACCAAGCCAACACCTTCAACAACGACTTCTGTCGAATCTGGACTCATTCCAACACCATTTACGACAATCGCATTGTTTGTAGCCGCCCATTCCACAGTTTCGGAAATGTTGAATTGGTATTCTTTTCCCTTTTTAGTGATCTTTCCTGTTCCTTCCCAATTTCCAATTAGAAAGCTCAGCGAATCTGCTACAAGTGAAGATTGAGCGTTTAGTGTACAAGCTGAAATTATGGCAATCAGGCTAAGCAAAAATGATTTCATAAGGCAATTATTTTTTCTTTTTCTTTTTGTTTCCTCGCACAATGACGGGATCCACCTTTGATACTGTGGCAATTATGCCTTCCAATATACTATCAATCCATTGAGATACAAATCCTTTTCTCCCATCTCTCTGCATTTGAAAATTTCCACGACGGTACTGGTCGTGCGCCGGGTTGCTCTTCCAGAATACCAGGCCGCCTAGTACATTTGAAAGCGTGTTTAGCCCCACTTTATATTTACCAGTTTCTTGATTTAAAGCCTTTATTTCTAGGTCTTGATAATAAAAGTCAGAGTAGCCAGTTGTACCATATTTATTACCGCTCACCGAAAAATCGAGTCGATCAAGAGCTCCACTAGCGATTTCTATACCTGCAGCGTTAAAGAGGAAATCATCTAAGAACTCCAACTTAGTTCGTCCTACACTACCACTAAATTCGAAAGGGTCGTTCTCACCGTAATGATAAACTGCTTGGAATGTGAGTGGTGCAGCCCCATACAGAGTTGAACTGGCTTCAAGCGAGAACAGAGGCTTCTGTAAATCCGTGTTTTGAAGTGGAGCCAATTCGGCATTTATACCTGTTAGCTTGGTCTCGGAGACTTGATTGTGGTTCAAATACGCGACATAATCAACTCGGCTGTTTTCGAAAATGACCGTATCTATCTGAAACAATAATTCGGTCTTTCTCACCATGCTTTGTGGTAGCTCTGTAACACGATTTGGAAGTGGGAATCTCAAATTCTGACTTACGGCCAGATTAAGCCCAGACATCTTAACACTTGGGATAAGAAGCTCTGACCAATTAACCAATTCCGACATGTCGACAGTGAGCGTGTCGACTTCTACTTCGAACATGGCTTTTCTCCAATTATAAAGAGCGGAGTACTCAGAAATTGAGTAATTGGACTTTACACTTAGATCTGTTGCAACAAAAGCTTTTTCATCCAATCGGGTTCCCATTTTACCTATCTCAATAGTGGAAAGAGAGTCAGGAGTAACATAGTGAACGTCGCTGATGAGAATCTCTGCATTGTCTACATAATTATTAATGGGTGCCCCATTACCATCAATTTGCAAGTCCACAACTCGGGAAGAATACTTTGCAGATAAGTATTCTGGACCATGGGGGTCGTAGGTTAATTTACCGTTTTTCACCTGAATTTTCTGAACTCCAAAGTCTATCGCCACCTTCTTTAAAACGCCATGATGTGGGGTATGTGAAGAATCTATACTTGATCTCAGATCGAAAAGATTAATAACGGGTGATGTTAGCGTTAAGGAGTCCATTCGGTAGACTTGCCCAACAAGGAATTCGTATATGCCAAAGCCGTACAAATCTATTTGACCAATAGATGATTCCCAGATAAGTGAATCACCTTTGGTTCTTGAGAGTTCTATATTCCTGAAGGAAACACTTCTATTAAAAAAGCCCCAGTCACTTTCATCAAAGTTGAAGTGAAACTCTTCCCCTATTTGTTCATCAATTTTAGAGATTAGGAATTCTTCTGCTCGAGACTCAGCATTCAAGAAAATCGATATCCCAATGACAAATACAACTGCCAAAAGGATGAAAATGATAGTTCGAAGAAGTTTTTTCTTCATTGTTCAATGTAAAAATATTTGAACGAATAAGTTCTTTTTATCCAAGCTGTTATCAATTTCAATCGAAGGGAGAACGCTCTTGAACTTTCGTTGTTTTGATCCGTAATGCCAGTAAAAAAGGCTATTCCAATGATTTTTCCTTATTCTTGCTCTCAAATTTAGAACGAGATGAAGATGTACTTTATCGGTCTCTTCCTGTTAGCCGCTTCGCAGTGTTACGGTCAGGATTGGGGCTCCTATGAAACATTTTATTCGTCGGGGAATGTTCCTGATGAGTTTAGAGAAGAATACCTTGACAAATACGATAGGGCAGTATCCAATATTGATCCCAATCTGTCCTTTAGTGAGAAATCTGTTGAATCGGATTTCCTTGAATATACTCAATATTATATTGATGATTTTTTGACTTCAGGGGACGTGTTCTTCGGTGATTCGATTTCGATTTACTGCGAAGATATCTTGGACAGGCTTCTCGTAGATCACCGTGAACTAAGGGAGGAAATTAGAGTCTATACTGTTAAATCGAATGAGTTCAATGCCTACGCAACAGCGGGAGGGATCATTTTTGTAACAACTGGACTAATCTCCGAGATTGAAAATGAAGCTCAGCTTGCCTTCATTTTAGCTCATGAATTGGTGCACATAAAGAATGAACACGTTGTAAGCCATTATCGTATCTCTGAAGAAGCCAAAAAGAATACGAACACATACAGAAGAGAGTCGGTTGGGAAAATGCTCGAGTCGCTTAACGATTATTCGAAGCAGCAGGAGCTCGAATCTGATTCTATCGGTTTCCTGGAGTTTTTCTCAAAGTCGGGATATGATCAGCGTGAAGCCTACCACCTCATGGATGTTATGCAGTATTCCTACTTGCCATTCGATGAAATAAGCTTTGACTTGAGTTTCGTTTCTGGTGATTCGGTATTTATTCCGAAATCGTTTGAGATTGAAGAAGGCGGTATTACTGCTGAAGACGACTATGACGACACGAACTCAACTCACCCCAATCTTGAAAAGAGAAAAGATCAACTAGAGAAACTCATCTCAAGTGGAGATGGGAGTCTCTATATCTTGTCAAAGTCGCGGTTTGACTACGCTCAACGCTTGGCTCGCTATGAGTCATGCCGTCAGTCGCTTATAGAGAAGAATTTTCCAGAAGCCATATATAGCGCATTTCTTTTGGACAGTCTTTATGGACCAGATATGTTTCAAAAGCGAATTGTCGCAAAGGCACTTGTGAATGGTGCATTGTACCGTTCCACAAATAAGTACTTTGCCTATACCGATATACTGGATTGGGAAGATGTGGAAGGGAAGAGCAACATGATTTACCACCTTTTTGAAGAGGCTGAAGATGAAGAGCTGGCTGCTGTTGCTACGGCCTTCGCTTACGAGTATTACAAGGCCAATCCGGATGTTGAAGAGGCAAAGGATGTGTTTTACCTCTCAGTCCAAAATCTGGTTGTTGAAAATAAAATAGATCTTGATGACATTGCCCAAGGTGATAGGATTGGAGAAAAGCTGGACTCGTTAATTAATGATGTAGAAGTTACCGAGCAAGATACCGTGAAATTTGAGACTCGAAGGAGGGGTAAGGTTAGCTCAATTAAAGCTTCTAAACGTGAATTGTCGACAGCTGATAGCTCAGAAGATGATGGTGATGAAGATAATTCTACAACTTATGAAGTAGATTGGAAAATTGGAGCATTAGCCCCTTACGCAAACGACCCGCTATTCACGAAAGCATTTGATGATATCAAAAAGGAAAGTGACTCTGGCCGAATACAGAAGTATACCCAATCAACCGGTGTAAAGTATAGAAGTCGATTTGAAGAAGGTTCATTTCTAGGCATCGACAGTATAATTGTGATAAACCCTATGTGTTACAGTGTAGTGGATAAGGCTGGAGATACAAAAATCGAGTATCAAAAGTCAAGTGAAGAAAAGCAGGCGTATATCGAGCACATTGAAGATATAGGAAGTGACCTTGGTATCCATATTAGTACCCTGAATTACAAGGGGCTAAATGCGAGTTCGACTAAGGAGTTTAATGAATTGGCACTTCTCAATACCTGGGTGCAGGAACGCATCGACATAGTGAATGTTGGTGCGCTTAACACAGATGCCCTGCAAGTCAGCCAATTGGCTGAAGAATATGGTACTCCCTATGTTGCCTACACTGGAAATCTATCGCTCGCGCGAAGCATGTCGGGGATGGAAGTTACGAGCCAACTTTTACTGGGATTATTTACTGTAGTCTACCTTCCATTTGCGATTATCAAAGTTGTAACACCAAAGGTTGACACGATGAACTTTTTCTTCTTGTTCAATATTGAAACAGGAGACGTTCTTTT
>CBDDKU010000004.1:0-49048 GCA_965230375.1 Cryomorpha sp. | reverse complement strand
TTATAAAAATACCCCAATCCCCCTGGCTATGTTAAACCGTCGGCATCTACGTATTAAAATATTACACGCTCTTTATGCTTTCGAGCAGTCGCATGATAGCAACTTGTCTCGTTCTGAAAAGGAGCTCTTTCACAGTATTCAAAAGATGCATGAAATGTATCTCTTTCTCATGCAAGTGATGGTGGAGATAAGAAATGTAGCTGCACAGAAAATTGAAGAAGGAAAGAAGAAAAGACTTCCTTCAGAAGCGGACTTGAACCCGAATTTGCGCTTTGTTGAGAATAGACTTCTGAAGCAAATTGAAGAAAATAGGAGTTTGAACTCCATGGCTGAGAAAGCCAAGATAAACTGGGTAGGGGAGCAAGAAGTTATCAGAAGTCTTTATCGTTCGCTCATTGAGTCAGATTACTACAAAGACTACATGAGCGCGGAAGAAGATGGTTACGAGCAAGACAAAGCTGCAGTCATCAAAATGTTTCGCAAGCTTGTGATTAATCTTGAGCCGCTCCAATACTTTTTCGAAGAAAAGAGCATTTTCTGGATAGATGATCTTGATCTCGCGGCATCAATGACGATCAAGACATTTAAGACTTTCGAAGAAGATACGGACGAGTTTCACCCGATGCTACCACTTTGGAAAGATGCCAATGATGAACAGTCTTTTGTGAAGGTTCTCTTCCGCAAAGCTATCGTTCAGAGTGAAGAGCATATGGAACTACTCAAGAAGTACACAGACAACTGGGAAATCGATCGAATAGCTTTGATGGATATCATTCTTATGAAGATGGCTTTGAGCGAAGCGAGAGAGTTCAAGCAAATTCCAGTAAAGGTTACCCTCAATGAGTATATTGAGATTTCGAAGTACTACAGTACACCGAAGAGTAGTCATTTTATTAATGGAGTCCTCGATAAGCTTTTTGCTGAGATGAAAGAAGAGGGCGTAATAAATAAAGTAGGACGTGGGCTTATTAATTAGAACTGTAATTACCATATCAGGGCTGTTGTTAATCTTGCAATTTGCTGGCTGTAAGGACGAGGGAACAGACAGAGGGGTAGGAACCGAAGTAATCGATATTCCAGCAAGTTTGCACGAGGATAACTCAGGTGAGAAAAGACCGGAAATTACTTTTGATATTACAGAACGTGAGACAGGAAAGATTAACCAAGGTGATGTTTTGGACTATGTTTTCCCCTTCACCAACACTGGCGAAGCCCCGCTTATCATCTCATCGGTAGTAGGGTCTTGTGGATGCACCATCCCTAAGAATTACCCAAAAGGAAAAATATTACCCGGAGAAGGCGGACAAATAGAAGTTACCTTCGATAGCGATAACAAGTGGGGTGAGCAAGTTGTAACAATTAACGTTACCACAAATGCATTACCTTCGCTCACCCAATTAATCATCAGGACTAATATTATAGCTCCTGATAATATGAAAACGAATAAACAAGAATAAATGCGTACAGTACTTTTGCAAGCCACTGGTGGAGGAGACCCAATTATACAACTACTATTCTGGGCAGGTATCATCCTGATCTTTTACTTCTTTATGGTTCGCCCGCAAATCAAAAAATCAAAAGAAGCTAAGAAGTTCAGAGAGTCTCTCTCTAAAAGGATCAAAAGTAGTTACCATCGGAGGAATTCACGGTAAAATCGTAGAGATCCAAGATAAAGTTGTTGTACTCGATACAGGTGGAACAAAGCTTCGAGTTGAGAAGACTGCGATCTCGTCAGACGGAAGTACCAATGAGCAAGAGCTCACGAATAAAAAGTAAGCCTTTTGAAGTGGGCCTGACTGGGGGAATCGGCTCAGGCAAGTCAACGGTGGCCAGGATGTTCGATATCCTCGGCGTTCCTGTGTTTAATGCCGATATGGCCGGGCGAGAAATTCTCGACTCCGATGCCGAAGTTCGTACTTCAGTTTCCAAACTATTCGGAACGCAGGTCTATAACGATGGCAAAGCTGACCGTAAAGCAATTGCTGAAAAAGTATTTGGCGATGATGAGTTACGGAAGAAGCTCAACGCAATTATTCATCCTGCGGTAGGAAGGGCTTATGCTCAATGGAGAGATGAACGCCAGGTTTTACCGGTGGTCATGAAAGAGTCTGCCTTGGTATTTGAGACGGGAATTCATCAAAATCTGGATGCGACCATTCTAGTCACAGCACCGGTCGAAGTTCGAATGGAACGCACAACGGCTAGAGATGGAGTGAAAAGAGAGGATGTTGAATCTCGAATGGCGGCTCAGCTGACTGATAGTGAGAAGTTGCCAATGGCTGATTTTGTGATAGAGAATCACGGGAATCATGCTGTCATTCCGCAGTGCATTGAAGTCCTAGATAAGATAAGAGAGCTTATTAAATCGCAATAATCTTCTCGATTCGGTCTTTCGCGATAAAGTGTCTCGTGATCATCTCCAATTCGGGATGGTGGTCAAATGGGATATTGAGTTCTTCTTTATCAAAACTTCCGTTGAGAGTTTCCCATTCAAATTGTCCTGCAGACCTTACCGCGCCTTCGTCAATCCAGATTCCCGTCCGCTCACTTGCCGTCATTCCTTCATCAATGATCAGGCTCGACTGAGATGGGAATACATCCCGATATAAGCCTTCTGAAAAATCTTGGTCTCCAAAGTCCAGGAAGTGAATCTGCGACTTTCCTTTTTGAATCGATTTGGTTCTCATCCCCATTTTTTCACCAGCAGCCCGTAGGTAATCCAGACCTTCATAAAAGCTACTAAAGGTCATTTCTGGGTTTTCAGTCTTCTTTCTTCTGTCTAAAACTACTTTTAAAACTCCACCTTCACGGTTTACTGCAAGGGCATAATGGCTTTTCATCGAAAACCGACCGTGATTGAACTTTGGACGCGATGACAACACATCATTAGCTTCCAGCAGTTGAGCGAGTAGTCCACTTCCAGTGATGTTATAGTCAATCCGATACACTCGGTCGATTAAGTCTTTGCTGTCCTTTGTTTCATTTGGCGTTAGCTTTTGGCAGATGGATGAGAGTACTTCTGCGCTTCTCTTGGAGTATATCAGCTCATCAGTGTGGTCGTAAAACCTGAAAACACCAGTCTCGTCAGGAATCGATTTGATAAAATCTAAATCGATATACGGACTTCGGATGGGGGCAATATGATCTATTCCAAACTGCACATCAAAAAGCCCTTTTTGCTGGTTTTTTGAAAGAATTTTCTCGAATAACTGCGTGGTCGCTTTGACGTCTTCCTCGGCTCTATGGTGCCCGTCTAGTTTTATTCCCAACTGATTGCTAATCTTCCCAAGACTATAAGAAGGAAGGTCTGGGAAGGCTTTTCTCGCAAGCTGGACGGTGCACAGCTTTTTTCTTTTAAAATCCTTGCCAAGTTGGCGAAAGGACTCTCGGATAAAGCCGTAATCAAAATTAACATTGTGAGCTACGAAAATGGAGTTTGCGCTAAATCGGTCAAACTCTTCCGCCACTTCTTCAAACTTAGGTGCATCAGCAACCATTTCGTTGCTAATACGAGTCAGGTTGGTAATAAAGGGCGGGATAATAGCCTCTGGATTGATAAGGGTTGTAAACTTATCTATAACCCGATTGCCATCGTGCAAGTAAGCGGCAATTTCAGTGATTTTGCCAGATTTTTGGCTACCCCCAGTGGTTTCAATATCTACGATGCAGTAATTCAAAATGCAATGACAATATTAACCATTCTAAATAGGCTTTAGCTATCCCAAGCCCCGCTTTTTTCCGTTCTTTGCTGTATGATAAGCGGATTATTTACCTGGCTATGTGTAAAGTGGTTTAAGCTATCGGGGTGGACCATTCCGAAAAACATTCCAGTGGAGCTCAAAACATACGTCATGGCCGTGGCGCCACATACCAGCAATGTGGATTTTTTTGTCGGTGTAGCTGCACGGAGAGAAATGGGGCTTGATGTGAAGTTTATGGCTAAAAAAGAGCTGTTTAAGTTTCCTGTAAAACGCTTGCTGTTAAATCTGGGCGGGTATCCGGTAGACCGTTCCGGAAACAAGAAAACTTCGATGGTAGATTATGTTGTAAATATTTTTAAAAAATCTAAGCCATTTGCCATGTGTGTTGCTCCGGAAGGTACGCGTAGTAGAGTCGAAAAATTGAAGACTGGCTTCTACCATATTGCACTTAAAGCGGGGGTGCCAATCGTCTTGGTAGGGTTTGATTATCAGAAGAAAACAATTGAAGTGGCAGATGCCTTTTTTCCCACTGGAGACATCGAAAATGACATGATTAACATGTTCAAATTTTTTTCGTCCATATCGCCGAAAGTGCCCGAAAACTTCGGTTTAAGTCTTTCAAAAACCCATTAAAGTCAATCGTTTCAACTCATTGGTGTTAACTGTACGTTAACTCAAAATTTATTAACACCCGAATACTTTTCAACAAGGATTTGGATGTAAGTTTCATTTACATAAATTTAATCCGAGCTTAAGGATTTCTTAACGGCTTGGGCGAGGTGGAAGATAGCCGAAGTATTCATTTCCATCTCCAGCCGAAAAAACTTTTTAACCCATTTTGAACTCATGGATAGATACGACAACCTGATTCTTGAAATCATTAAAAAACACAAAGAAGAAAGTATTGACCGAGAGAAAATTAGATTGAGAAAGTTAGAAAAGACATTTTGGAAAGCTGTAGAAACTGATGGGGAGTTGAGTATTGGCCAGGGTAGAATAGGTGAACGAATTACGAACCTATATTTAAGTGGTCTAATAGAGAATAAGAATGGTTATGGGCTAACCCGAAAAGGAAGAGCACAACTTCAGTTTATGCAGCCAGCGATGTAATCTAACAACGTATTTTCAGCATTATTTTCAAGGAGCTTCGGCTCCTTTTCTTATGGGTTAAAGTTCGATGTTATCAACGTTTGTTGAAAAGGTGTGTTGATACCTCGTTTATAACCGAATGAACAGGATTATGCCACTTCTCATTATTTGCTTAAATTAGTATCAGTCAATCGGGTAGGTCAAAGCTGCTAAACGAAGCAAGCGTTTCCATGTTCGAATAATCTCTACGGAGAAACTGTTGTTACAATAGCGAGTGTATCATCATGCGGAAGGAGCTTGATTCGTCAAGTTTGAAATGGATTTCCACAGGCCGCAAATGATGACCTGATTAAATCTGTGAAGAATAGTCGGGTGAGCACCGGTTTTGATTGAAACACAAATGTGCCTTTTTAGCAATGAAACAGCACGAGTGAAAGCAGCGTTCTTTTAGAACAGTTGCGAAGATCAAGATCGATATGTTAATGGCTACTCGTTTGTGAAGGCAGAGTAGTTGATCGAAGGTTGACATTATTTGAAGTGCTACGGCAGTTCAGGTAAAAAGGCGGAATCTATGTGAATACATGGTTCCGCCTTTATTTTTCCGGAAAATTGAACTTTTCTCCGTCAACTTATTGATGTGAATAATTGAATCTAAATTCACCCATTCGATGGTTTTTGACCCTAACTTTATGAGGACTAAATCAATCAGATGGCAAAAAAATCAAGTTCCAAGAAGAGTAAAGTGCAGAAGATTTTTGTTCTCGATACCAGTGTAATTCTCTACGATAGCAACGCAATTAAGAATTTTGAAGAGCACGATATTGCGATTCCCATTCAGGTTTTAGAAGAGCTTGATGACTTCAAAAAGGGAAATGAAACAGTCAATTTTGAAGCTCGTGAGTTTATCAGGTTTGTGGATGGTATTTCCAAAGAAAAGCTGATAAATGATTGGGTACCTTTAAATGGAAAGAATACCGGTAATTTTAAGGTGGTATTGCATTCACAGGGCACTGCGCTGAATCCTGAGCGCGTATTCGGCGACAGCAAGTACGATAATAAGATATTGAACTGTGCCCTTCAGCTCCAGGATGACCACACAGACAAGAAGGTCATTCTCGTTTCAAAGGACATTTGTCTTCGTCTCAAGGCAAAAGCGCTAAACATCACGGCTGAAGATTATGAAACCGGCAAAGTAAAAGATGTTCGCTCGATTGATGAGGGTAAAACGGAAAGCCGAGCAAGTGAGGCGTTAATTGACGAGCTTTTTGCTACAGGTGTCGGCGACCCCAAAAAGCTGAAGCAAAAGAGCATTAACGCCAATCAAAACTTTATACTCAAGTTTCGAAAAAAGTCAGTTTTAGCTCGGTATAACAAGGAAGACAATATGCTAGAGCGGATACACGATCAAACAGTGTATGGTGTAAAAGCCCTTAACGCCGAGCAGAGTTTTGCCCTCCATGCCTTGATGGATCCATCCATTAAGCTCGTGACGATTCAGGGTATGGCCGGAACAGGTAAAACCTTACTGGCCATTGCATCGGCTATTGAGCAGCGAACAAACTATCGACAGATTTTCGTTTCCAGACCTGTTATTCCACTTAGTAACAGAGACCTTGGGTACTTGCCAGGCGATGTGAAGTCTAAGCTCGATCCTTATATGCAGCCGCTTTGGGACAATATGGCTTACATTAAAAACCAGTTTGCTCCGACCGATAAGAATTACAAGCGGATAGAAACAATGATTGAAACGGAGAAAATAGCCATTTCGCCACTCGCCTACATCAGAGGTAGGAGCCTGGTGAAGATCTTCTTCATCATCGACGAAGCACAGAACTTAACCCCACACGAGGTGAAAACGATCATTTCACGTGCAGGTGACGACACAAAAATTGTCTTGACCGGTGACATTCATCAAATCGATACACCGTATCTTGACGCACAAAGTAATGGCCTTTCCTATTTGATAGACCGCGTGAAGGACCATCCAATAGCTGCGCATATCAATTTGCAAAAAGGTGAGCGCTCTGAGTTGGCTAATGTTGCAAACCAATATTTATAGAATGAGATTATCAGAATTATTTTTAGCCGGAACTGTATTATTTTTGGCGGCTTGTGGGGGGCAAGAGTCCACTGAAAACATCAACTCAATGGAAGACATTGAACCGACCACAGAAGAAGTTGAAGAACCAAAAGTACTACCAATGGAATACGTAACAATTGAAACCAGTAAGGGAAACATCTCCTTGGAGTTGGACCCGAATAAAGCGCCGATCACTGTAGAGAATTTTCTAAACTATGTCGATCAAGGATTTTACGACGGCACTATTTTTCACAGAGTCATTTCGAACTTTATGATTCAGGGTGGGGGAATGACTCCAGATGGGGAGCGCAAGGAAACAGACGCGCCTATAATTCTAGAATCGGATAATGGATTGAGTAATGATGTAGGAACCGTAGCCATGGCTCGTACGAATGCTCCGAATAGCGCTACGGCTCAGTTTTTTATCAATGTCACCGACAATCACTTTTTGAACTACTCTCCAAATAACCCAGGGTATGCAGTTTTCGGAAGGGTAACTTCTGGTATGGAAGTCGTGAATGAAATTCGTCAGGTGGAGACTGGTGTGTTTCAAGGAATGAGAGACTGGCCGGTGGAAACAGTCGAAATATTGTCTGTAAAACGCGACTCTTGATGAGATTAAAGCTTTTTATGGCAGCCTGGGCAACTATGCTCGGGCTGTTTTCTTTAGGTCAGGTTGGAAGTACGTTTCCAACTGTAGAAACAGAAATGGTGAGCGGAAAAACCGTTGAACTCCCTGAAGCATTTTTAGGTAAGTATGCGATAATAGGAGTCGGAACCAGTAAGAAAGCAGAAGAGGAGTTGCGCACTTGGCAGAATCCGATCTACAACAAGTTTATTGCTAAGACTGGAATGATGGACGATCTCTACGACGTACAAGTTTGTTTTTTGCCATTATTTACGGGTGCTGCCAAAGCCGCAAAACCGAAGGTGATCAAAAAACTAAAAGAGAATAACGAATCTGTCGTCATCGACAACGTTTACATCTATGCGGGCAGCAGAGATCCTTTTGAGTCAATAGGAGTTGAAGATAAATCTGAGCCCTATTTTTTCTTGCTTGATGGAAATGGAGAAATTGTCTGGTCGGCCGAAGGGCGCTTTAGACAGTCCTACTTCGACGAGATTGAGTCAATACTTACAGAATAAAAAAAAGGGGCTTAAGCCCCTTTTTTTAGTTTGGTATCACAACTGCGTTTGGAAACTTCTCTTTCCAGAAGTCTAGCTTAGCCATATCGCGTATTGTGATTATTGTCTTGCTGTCAAGGCGAACTTTAATTTTTGGTTTTAGTTCTTTAACAGGCTGGTTTTTTTTAGTTCTTCCCATGATTCTTAGATCTTTTAGGTTGTTAACGAGGTCGCCCTTTACTTGTTGCGCCTTTATCTATCGTTTAACAAATTTTGACGTTAACTTGTTTTGGGCGGAGCGACTTTCGCTCCATTATCTTGGTTAGAATGTGAGAAATTAATGTCTCAAATTCAGGTTAACGTGCTTCAATGCCCAATTACCAGATACATTACACAGAAAAAGCACAATACCCTAACGGAAATATACCAATTAGTATCTAATTCTGGCTATGTAATTGATTATTATTTTGTTTCGGAGAAATTAATCGAAACGGAATTCACGCAATATCTCATTCCGGTGGATGTTGGGCCGTCATTAAAAACATGTCCTAAGTGACTTCCACACTTCCCACAGCAAATCTCCGTGCGAATCATTCCATGGCTTTTATCGAGGTGATGTGTCACAGCATCTTTTGAGATTTGATTGTCGAAGCTCGGCCATCCGCAACCGGCGTCAAACTTCGTTTCCGACTTGAAAAGTGGAGATCCACAGGCTTTGCACGAGTACACGCCTTCACTAAAGTGCAAATTGTATTCACCTGTAAATGGACGTTCCGTTCCTTTCTCTCGCAAAACGCGATATTCTTCATCCGAGAGTTGCTTCTTCCACTCTTCTTCTGTTTTTTCTACTTTTTGGTCAGACATAAACTTCTAACGCTTTTTGTTCGGCTTTCGTTTTCCCTTATGCCATTTTCTTCGACCTCCGGAGTTTCGCCCACCTGAGTTCGACTTCTTACCTGGATTGTATTCGAAGCTCTCACCTACTTCAGGTGGAACAGCCAATTTCTTTACTTCCATTTCAATTAGCGACTCAATTCGACCAAACTTTCGTTGGTCATCTGGCGTGATGAAGGTAATGGCCATACCGGTATTGTCGGCACGGGCTGTACGGCCCACACGGTGCACGTAGTCTTCGGCTTCGTCGGGCACATCGTAGTTTATTACGAGTTGCAACTCTTTGATGTCGATTCCTCTGGCAAGGATATCCGTAGCTACAAGTACCTGTACCTTTCGATTCCTGAAGTTTCGCATCACTTCTTCCCGTTCATCTTGTGCTAGGTCAGAATGCATTTCTTCGATATGCAGGTCTAATTTCCTGAGTTTTCGTGCAATGTGCTTGACATTTCGCTTGGTTCGCGAAAAAACGATGATGCGGTCGAGATTAGGTTTATTTAGAAGATGAGCAATTAATGCCTCTTTAGCAGGCTCATGTACCAAATACGCTACTTGAAGTACACCTGCCGCTGGTTTAGAAATCGATAAACTGACCTCCTGCGGATCTTTCAGAATTTGCTTTGCCAGCTGCCTGATTTTGGGTGGCATTGTAGCCGAGAACATTAGGTTTTGTCGCTCTTTTGGAAGAAATGAAACGATGCGCATCAGATCTTCAAAGAACCCCATGTCGAGCATGCGATCTGCTTCATCGAGGATGAGAAACTTCAATCCATCGAGTTTCACATATCCCATATTCAGATGCGAGATCAATTTACCAGGAGTAGCGATTACAAAATCAGTACCCATGCTGAGTGCCTTCTTTTGCTGCTCAAAATTTGATCCATCTCCACCACCGTACAGCGCAAAGCTACTGACATTGGTAAAGTAGGAGAGTCCTTCGAGACTTTGATCGATTTGAAGAGCCAATTCTCTGGTGGGCACTACTACCAGAGCACCCATAGACTCCACTTCATCTCGCGTTCGCATCAATTCGTGGATAACAGGTAGCAAAAAGGCCGCTGTTTTTCCAGTACCTGTCTGCGCACAAGCTATCAAGTCCTTGTGATCGAGAATTATAGGGAGAGCTTTTTCTTGGATGGGGGTGGCATTTTCGAACCCCATGGCGTCCAAGCCTTCAAGGAGTTGTTCGTTTAGCCCAAATGATGCAAACTTCACACGTGTCTTATTTCTATGCCTGCAAGGTATAATAAAAGCCCAAATTAATTGGTCAAAGCGCAGTACGATATTAACTTTGGCGACTCTTGATAAAAAGCATCTCTTCCAAACTATGATTGCTCTTCTTTCTCCAGCGAAATCATTGGATTTTGAATCTGAATTTGATGTAAAAAATACATCGGACTGCCAGTTTCTGGATGACGCAGCATATTTGGCAAAAAAGCTCGAGAAAAAATCTGCCCGGCAGCTCAAGAAGATGATGAGCATCAGCGATGATTTAGCTCAGCTAAACTGGGAGAGATACCAAACATGGACGAGTGATATTGACGCCGAAAATGGAAGACCAGCGGCTTTTGCATTCAATGGGGATGTGTATCAAGGACTGGCAACCAGGACCCTTTCAAAGAAGGATTTAGAATTTGCCCAAGACCACATCAGAATTCTTTCTGGTCTCTACGGTGTATTGCGGCCTTTGGACTTAATCTTGCCCTACCGATTAGAGATGGGAACTTCCTGGGCCGTCACACCAGCAAAGAATAATCTTTACAAGTATTGGCAGAAGAAGCTCACAGAACACTTCCGCCAAGAAGTGAAACAAACAGATTCGAAGTTTGTGTTAAATCTAGCTTCTCAAGAATATGCGAAGGCGGTACAATTGAAGAAATTAGATGTGCCTGTCATTACGCCTGACTTCAAGGAGGAGAAAGGTGGAGAGTACAAAATGATTAGTTTCTTTGCCAAGAAAGCAAGAGGCTTAATGGCGAGGTACGCGATTCAAAATCGAATAAGTGAGATTGAAGAACTGAAAGGCTTTGATCTAGAAGGATACAGTCTAAATTTGGCCCTTTCAGATTTAGAAAACAACAAGTGGATATATACCCGAAAATCAAAATAGATATATGAAAATCAACATGAAGAATTTCGTGCTCTTTGCAGGTGTCCTGTTCTTAATGGGATCTGCAGCATGTGCTCAGAAAAACAAGAAAAACAAAGGGAAAGCCGATGAAATGGTAACCCAAATGGACTCCATTTCCTACGTGTTTGGAGCTAGCCTGGGAATGAACATCCGTCAATCGGGTATAGAAGGAGTTAGCATTGAGCAAATTTATCAGGGAGTACAAGACGCCTTAGAAGGCGATTCATCGATGGCGATAAGTATTGATGATGGAAATATGCTGGTTAGAGCATACATGACCGAATTGCAGTCGAAGAAAGCTGAAGAAGCAGTTGCTGTAGCCGAAGCATACATGGCAGAAAAAGCAGCAAGCGGTAACCTGAAGTCTACCGAGAGCGGAATTCTCTACGAAGTAGTTACCGAAGGTACAGGAGCTAAGCCACTTGCATCTGACAAAGTCAAGGTACATTACGAAGGTAAGACCACTGATGGCGAGATTTTTGACAGCAGCTACGAGCGTGGTACACCTGCAGAATTCCCATTGACTCGCGTTATCCCAGGATGGACAGAGACGCTTCAGCTAATGCCTGTTGGAAGTACGTGGATCGTTACCATTCCACCAGCACTTGCTTATGGTGAGCGTGGAAGTCCCCCTAATATTGGGCCAAACGAAGTACTTATTTTCAAAATCGAGCTG
Source organism: Cryomorpha sp. (assembly GCA_965230375.1). Lineage (GTDB taxonomy): Bacteria > Bacteroidota > Bacteroidia > Flavobacteriales_D > Cryomorphaceae > CBDDKU01. Next base: position 37,352 of record CBDDKU010000004.1, on the reverse strand, counting down.
ATCGATATTACAACAGGTCAATAAAAGATGATTCTGTTCGAAAACTTGAACTATTTGCTTTCAGAAAGGGGCTCTTTGCCCCTTTCGAAGGCTTCATACGATGCTTTAAGCCCCGATCAGGTTTGGGATCTTGTCGACCAGTTAAATGTTCCTTTCGAGATTCTCAATACCGTAAATTTAGCAGAGCGTAGCGCTTTACTAGAGAAGGCTGATATCAAATTAATCGTTCTGGATGTGGATGGAGTCTTTACTGACGGAGGGATGTTTTACACATCAGATGGAGAAGAGCTCAAGAAGTTCAATGTAAAGGATGGAATGGCGATCGTTAAGACCATTGCCAAAGGGGTGGAGTTTGGCATTATCAGTGCGGCATCTCGAAACGAAGTTGTAAAGAAGAGAGCAGCTGTTCTTGGCATTCAAAATGTCTATGTTGGCAAGCAGCCGAAAATCGAAATTCTCGAATCTTGGCTTTACCAAAAGGGCCTGGGGTTTGAGAATGTTGCCTACATCGGCGATGATGTCAACGACACGGATATATTGCAGCGTGTAGGTATTGGTGCTGCACCTGCTGATGCAACAACGGCCGCCAAAAAGGCAGCCGATGTAGTATTGACTAAGAAAGGAGGTGAAGGATGTATTCGCGAATTTATCGAGAATTACATTTCACCAATTTCTTAAAACTTATTTCATATTGAGTTCTGAATATTCTATGTAGCTTTGCCCTAGCAAGCATCATCGATGTGGTCAATGCCTCTCGACTGGATGATGGTGTTTTGCTTTATTCAGATTACAACAACTCGATATAAATCCCCGGTAGGGGATTTTCTATTTCTTGTCTATTGCAGCTTTCTTTTCTTCGAGTGCCTTTTGATTCTTTTCGATAGCCGCCAACTTCTGAGATATCATTGCTTCATGCTCTGCGATTTGATCTTGCTTTTTTTGAAGGTCTAATTTGAGTTTTGCAGCTTCCGCTTCGAACGATTTCATTTCTTTTTCCAGCGACTTTGGCTCAATCTCCTTCATTTCAGACTCAATCGTCTCAACTTGCTTCTCAAGATTTTCTACTTCAATCTCTAAGGCAGTACGTTGCTTTACATGTTCTTCTTTTGCCTTTGACGATTTTTTTACCCCAGACTTTTTCGTCATGATTGCTTTTTCGTGTGCTTTGTGTTCCTTTTCCAAAGCTTTCAACTCTTTCTCATACATCTCTTTTACCTCATCGCTCATTTCACCTTCGGCAGCTTTCTTTGCTGAAATCTGAGCACCTACTTCGCTCTGCTTCTTCACAAGCTCATATTGCTCCATTTCGAGTTTAGCACTGGTTTCATTTTCTGCTTCAATTGCCTTTTCAAGCTTCACCATCTCTTTCTCAATATCCTTCAACTGCTTTGTCAAGCTTTTCTTGTCTTCGGCTTTCATTTCATGAGCTCCACTTTCGTATGATTTCTTTTTTGCTTCATACATTTCCTCGGCAAGGCTAAGTTTTGCGCTTACTTCAGCGATCTCTTCACGAATTTTGTCATTTTCCTTCCGTAAGTCTTTCAGCTCTTTTTCTTCATGGGAAATCATTTTGTTCAGTTCTTTGATTTCCATCTTTATCGTAGACTTCGACGTGTTGTCCTGCGCAAAAGAAAGCATAGGTAATGTGATAATAGCGCAAGCGATAATAGCTTTTCTCATGGTGATTGGTTTATAGTTCTCGAACTAAAGATATGAGTTCTTTCTCCAATTCCGCATTTTTATTTTGAGCGTACCACTTGTGTACAACCGTTGAAAATGAAGCATATGGAATCCCGGCATCGCCTTTTGCCTTATTCTCCATGACCATCGATTGTAAGAGCATCGGCCTCGGGCCCCATGTAGCAAGTACCGCCCCACTAGCCCGGTCACACAAGATCAGTTTTGGTATGGAGCGAGACCCATTTGTCAAAAATGAATCCATCAAGCTCAAGTTCTCATCCCTCAAAACACATTTCAACTCAACATTTCGCGATGCCGAGGCCAACTTCCCAATGTAGGGCAGGTTCTGCGCTGCGTCGCCGCACCAAGCTTCAGTTAGGCAAATCCAAATCATTTCAGGTTTTGCTTCTATCGCCTCCAATACATTTGGGCTTGGGTTTGCAGTTTTATTCCATCGCTTCATCCGATGGTAATTGAGATGGGTGAATTCTATGTTTTTTTCACTTTGTTCTTCACCTGAGGTTTTTCCCGTAGCGGCGAGATTTTCTACAAGCGCAAAATAGGCTTCGTAGGTCATTTCATTTTTGAGATCAAAATCTTTGAGATTTTTCATCGCGTATGCACTAATTTTGGTGGTCTAGAGTTTTACTATAATGTTGTGGCTTTCGTGTGTCGTCTTCGTTTATCTTCTTGTTTGCCTGGGGTATAGTTTACTTCAGGAACCTCTGATATTTGTGGCAGGACGAAAACTCAAGCGCGACTCAAAGATAGTGCTCGATGCCGAGTTTGATGAAAAGTTTCTCGAAGTAAATTTTAGTGGTGAAATCCATTATCTGCACATCAAATCGCAGAACCCAAAAGGTGCGATATTATACTTCCACGGGAATACCGGAAACGTGAACCGATGGGGAGAAATTGCAGGTCCATTGACTCGTTTTGGTTTTGATGTCTACCTGCCAGATTATCGTGGTTATGGGAAAAGCACTGGTGAGAGAAGTCAAGAAGTGCTTTATGCCGATGCTGTGGCTATGTTTGATAAGCTAGCGGAGTCAATTGACACGAGTCGGATATTTGTTTATGGTCGCTCCTTGGGAAGCGCCTTCGCTACGCACGTGGGATCTTGCAGGTCCTGTGCAGGAATTATACTAGAGACCCCATTCAGCAATATGCTTGATATAGCTTATCATCACTCACTTCACCTTGTACCCATGAAGTGGTTGCTTAGGTATCATATGAGAAATGATTTAAAAATAAGCTTAGTCGAGTCACCAGTTCTCATGATTCATGGAACCAAAGATCGATTAGTGCCCTACAAGTACAGCCGTTCTCTTTACCGTCAAATTGAAATGAATGGCAACGCCAAATTCGTGACAGTGCCAGGTGGTGGTCACGGAAACCTGGCTGAATTCCCTGAAATGGACGAGGCGTTAAAACAGTTTTTCTCAAAGAATTTAAACTGATAGGCACTGATCGAAACTTAGTTCTTGACTTCGATCTCTTGAATTACTGAGTATCTTTGTGTGGCAAAAAAAGATGTATGAAGATTGGAATGGTTTTGTACCCCACCTTCGGTGGAAGTGGAGTTGTAGCAACTGAGCTTGGGAAGGCCCTGGCAGCGAAAGGACATGAAATACACTTCATCACCTACAATCAGCCAGTGCGATTGGGATCCTTCACAAGTAACCTATTCTATCACGAAGTAAATGTGTCAGAGTACCCGCTTTTCGATTATCCACCGTATGAAACTGTATTGGCGAGCAAGCTTGTAGATGTAGTGAAATTCGAAAAGCTCGATTTACTCCACGTGCACTACGCCATTCCACACGCGTCAGCAGCCTACATGGCGAAGCAGATTCTAGCCGATCAGGGAATCGATATTCCGTTCATCACCACCCTTCACGGTACCGACATTACTTTGGTCGGAAAAGACTCGAGCTTTGAGCCGACCATTACTTTTGCTATTAATCACAGTGATGCAGTAACCGCTGTATCAGAAAGTTTGAAGAGAGATACGTTTGAGCATTTCGACATCAAGCGGGAGATTGAAGTTATTCCGAACTTTATTTGCCCATCGCATTACGTGCTTAAACCAGAGAAGGATTTCAAGAATTCCTTCGCCCCAAATGGAGAAAGAATAATCACTCATATCAGTAATTTCCGGGCTGTAAAACGCGTCACTGATGTAGTCGAAATTTTCAAGAAGATACTTGATAAGATGCCCGCGAAACTAATTCTAGTAGGAGATGGCCCAGAGCGCCAGAAGGTGGAGCAACTATGTCGAGATTTAGGCACTTGTGGTGATACGCACATCATCGGTAAGTTGAAGAAGCCTGAAGAAGTTCTAGCTATTTCTGATTTGTTTATTCTGCCTTCAGAAGCTGAAAGTTTTGGGCTGGCCGCTTTGGAAGCTATGGCATCAGGGGTGCCAGTGATTTCTACAAATACCGGTGGGCTCCCAGAGGTGAATGAAAACGGGATTTCAGGTTTTACTCATAATGTAGGCGACGTTCAAGCCATGGCAGATTCAGCAGTGAAAATTCTGGGTGATGACAGCGTATTAGCGCGCTTCCGAAAACAGTCTAGAGAACAGGCAGAGAAGTTTAACATCGACTTGATTCTGCCTAAATACGTCAGTCTGTACAAAGAAGTCATTGCAGGCGTTAACACTAAAAAGGTATTGGCATAGTATGTCGGTAAAATTGATCAGCGAAAAGGTGAGTTTTCAATCGACTCCCCAGTCCCTGAGTTTTGTGATACTCGGTAAAATTGAGCGGTGGAAAGAGTCACTACTCGTTGCCTGGTGCGTTGCCTGGGTTTTTTGCGGTGGAATAGTCATCACAGAGTATATGGCTTCAACAGTAAGAGAGTCGAGAATGATGTACGTTATCTTCTTAGTGTTTTGGGCTTATTTTCTTTGGCGTGTAGGAAGGGTCACACTATTCAGACGTGGGGGAAATGAATTGATTCGAGTAGAAGGAGGGGAGCTTACTTTAAAACGGAGCATATTTACGTTTGGCAAGTCAAAGTCCTATTATCTCGAAAACATCCGAGACTTACGGATCATTGAACTCGATAAAAAAAGTATCGCCTATACCTATGAAAACACGTGGTGGGTAATGGGGGGCGAGCGAATAGGATTCGACTACCAGGGAAGGTTTGTCAAATTCGGAATGCAGCTGTCTGAACCAGAGACGAAGCAGGTCTATGACATACTCAGACGAAGGATCAACTCTGATCTAAAAAAGTCTGCGTAAAGGCAAGCTCAGAAAGAGATAGGCATCTTCGACCATCGATGTTTTCTTCGAGAAGCAGCTCCCTACTGCTGTCAGATGAAAGGACGAGTTTCAAATTTTTGATTTCCCCAAAGGGTATCCCTTTTCGATCAAATTCATCAAAGAGCGTGACATGTTCGAGTTGACTTATTCTGTCCTGAATTTCCTCCACCATCAAATCTCTTTTCTCAAGTCGGAGTTCATTAGATTCATACCTTTCTCCTTCATCAAATGAAATCGCCTCGGAAAACTCACGCCACATTTTATCACTACCTATCGCTAAAACAAACCTCACGCCGTCTTTGGTGGTAAACCAATCTCCATAAGGAGCAATATTCGGATGACGCGTACCAATAGGCTGGGGAGTGAAATCGTTCATCAAGACATTGGTTGCTTGGTTTGCCAGGGACGCTAACGAAGACTGCTCCAGATTACACTCAAAGTAGGAGCCACTTCCAGTCTTAAGTTTTTTAATCATGGCCAGTAGAAAGGCTTCTTTCATCTGATGACCTGCAAGAATATCTATCAGTGCTACAGGCAGTTTAGCTGGAGCATCTTTTGATCCGGTCATTGAAATCCAGCCGGTCTCAGCTTGAAGTACAACGTCAAATGCTGGTCTGTCAGTGTTTTTGAATCCCTTTAGAACTCCCATGATTACACCGGGATTCGTTCGCGAAATATCCGCGTAATCCAGTGCCCATTTTTTAGCAACTCTATCCTGATAATTTGAAATTACGAGATCTGCCTTGGCGAGATGTTCATTCAGAAGCGATCGATCACTTTCATCACTCAGGTCAATGAATTCAACTTTCTTCCCATAGTTTACTGAAGCATAGTAGGCCGAAGGGCCATTTGATGACTCTCCCTGTATCCTCCAATTGCGAGTGACATCGCCACCTGAGCGCTTGTTTTCAATTTTGACAACGGTGGCTCCTAATTCTGAAAAGAACTTACCTACACTTGGGCCTGCAAGCACGCTGGCCAGCTCAACGATATAGAGATCTTTAAAGAAACTTTGCGACATGAATGCCTTAGGCTACGGCCTTGCGTTGCTTCATCGGCTTCTCTTTGCGCTTGTACGTTTTCTTTGGCATGGTGCCTATTATCACATCCCATAACGGACTCGAAACGCCAAATGCAACTGTATCATCCTTGTAGTGGTGTATACTGTGATTGATCCAAAGAACGTTCAATTTGTTCTTTGGTGGGCGGAAAGCATGGATAGCATAGTGAACAAACAAATAGAGTGAATATCCGATGATAAACCCAGGCAAAAAGGTGAAAACATAATCACCAAGAATCAGTTTGAAAACAAAAAACAAGGCAGTAAGAATCATCACGGCCGCCGCTGGGGGCATGGCAAGTCTTGTTTTGTCTCTCGGGTATTCATGGTGCACTCCATGGAATGTATATTGAATACGCTCTTTGAACTTATTGGTAGGCAACATGTGAAAGATGCGCTTGTGCATAAAGTATTCGAACCACGTCCAAAATACAAGTCCGATAAAGAAAATTCCTATCCCTTCACCAACACCTGTCAGGCCATTGCTGAAATTGTGATAAAGCATCCAGCCTGATCCAATGAAATATATGGTTAAAGGCACGGCGATGTGCGTGCGAGCCAGCTTTTCTAAAATGGGGTTCTTAAATAATGCAGTTGTTCCTTGTTCCTTGGGAGTATGTTGCATCGACATGAAGTTGGGTTAGATTACTTGACAAAGATAACCCTTGAAGATAATTCACCGTAACGTGAATGTGGTATTTTATCACAAAATTTATCAACCTGAAAATGAATTGGTCAGGAGTCGAAGATGTGAAGTGAAAAATCAGTGTATTTAATTCAGATAAATCATTACTTTTGCCAGCCCAAAGCCCAGGTGGTGAAATTGGTAGACACGCTATCTTGAGGGGGTAGTGAGCTACGCTCGTGCTGGTTCGAATCCAGTCCTGGGCACCAAATATTAAGTTAAAGCTCTTCGATTAAGTTCGGGGAGCTTTTTTTATTGGTCTGAATAATCTGACTTGATGAGAAGCCTGTCCTGAGCAAGTGCCATGCCTTGAATACATCTCATCGGCACGAGTCGAAGGGAATCCAGTCCTGGGCACCAAATATTAAGTCAAAGCTCTTCGATTCAGTTCGAGGAGCTTTTTTTATCACTGTTCATTTAGCTCCCAAGAGTAATCCTTGTACTTGATATTAGCTTCTGGATCGATTTGCAAATCGACATATTGCTGAACGTAAGATTGAATGCTGGACTTGTCAGACAGAAAATCAGCTTTGTACCATGAAAGCAGTTTCGATAACCTGAGTTCGTTTTGGTTGATTTCGTTTTTAGCTGGATTATTGAAAAAATCAACGGCCTGCTCGTGCAGTTGATCCTCCAGTTTTCTACTCGTGTATGCTTCATTTCTGAGCTTGGGGCAAGATTCAGCTGCGCATACCAGTGCAAAATGAATTCTAGGTTCGTCAAAGTGTTTGCGAATGATGTCGTGCTCTATGTTGTTCAAGTCGTATTGCTCTTTACCAATACGAATAAACTCAATATCCCAAGGAGAGTTCACGCGAGGAATAAACCCACCTATATCCTTAATGGATTCAACAGGGTAGTGGCGAATAATCAACTGTATGGTAAATGCGTTGTAGGCATTGATCCAATAAGCCAATTGCTCCGCTTGTGACCACTCTTCTCGATTAGGGGCAGAATCACTCAGATTTTCGAGGTAGGCGTTGAGCTTCAAACTATCTCCAACAAAGCCCTTGTAATTTACGAGGCCATTAGAATCAACGTGCTTCTTTAGAAGTTCATTCCACTCGCTGTGATCTATAGGCTGGCTTTCAGACGTCGGTAAATTTACTGCACCACACGCGTGAAATAAGATACAAAGGATGAGTACCACAGTTAACTTCAAGTTTGAGATCATTGAGATTCGATTTGTGTCATTTCAAATTTATCAGGAATAGTCTGCAGTAAGAAATGAATACGCTTTCATGTCTTTTGAACGACAAAAAAAGGCCGAGTGATATACCCGGCCTTTGAACAATCGATTTTTCGAATTACATATCTTCTTTCTTCTCACAAGGATAGTATACTTCTGTTATCCATTTTGCGGGGTTAGGCTCTTGTCCGGGGTCAGTCACATAAGACTCCCATGGGCTACCTGTCAGCTCATATCCATTGGCTTGGGCAAACTCGTGAATGTACTCGTGGGCAATTCCTGATCCCTCGTAAGGACCGAGGTACTCGCATTTCAAGGCTGGACCTTGGTATGAAAGCCCTTTCTTTATCTCATCAGTTGCAGTCTTTTCACTCACACAGGGAATAGAGACAGCAACGTCTGCCATTTCATTTTCTTCATCCCACTTATGGATGATGGCAAAGGGTGCTCCCGTCATGTTTTGAGCGTCATCGCCCAAATAACCCATTATCTTTCCATATCGTGACCCAAAGAATTCAGAATTCATATCGGCCCAGCTTACTATATCCTGGATGAAATAATACGGTTGGCCCGTTACTTCCACATACTCGGCCATCAACTCTTGCTCAGGAATATCAATATCCATGTCGTGCATCATAGAAGCAGCTTTTTCTTCTGACACACTTTTCAGATTTGCTAATCCTGTTTCGAGGTCTTCAGACATGGCTTCGTCCATCTCTTCCTGTCCCATCCAGAACATAAATCCTGGTAGTTCACCAGAGATGCTCCAAACAGCCTTTGTTTTTCCATCTGACTCTTCAAAATTCCAAACAACAACAGAGCTCGATTCCCACGGCTCCGTAAATGCCAGGTCACTTTTGATGTATGTGTGCGGGGTCGCTTCGGTGATAGTGAGCATTCCCGTTCCTACGTCTTCATTGCCGCTCCATTTGTAAATAGCGCCAACACCGGTTTCTGCTCCTTCATAAGTTTTGGTCATTTCTGGGTCCTTTGCTTCCCATGGCGACCAAGCCATCCGATTTTTGTGATTGTCAACTTGAGCATACACAACTTTTGCCGGAGCATTTATTTCAATTTCTCGTTTCACTTCATATTCTGTTGGGCTACAAGAAACGAGAAGAATTGCAGCACCAGCAAGGGTCAAAATTGATTTCATACGGGTTAGTTTAATGGTTGAATGATCCTAAAGTAAACAATTGTAGTTAATTAGAATCATCCGAGGAGCTTGACTCGCCTAAAACAAAGCCAGCTTCTGTCTCTTCATCAAAGTCTATAAAGCGTACTTCTTTGTCCTGAATTCCCAACACGGAGGCAACCGAGTGTTTAAGTTGAGTTTTTAAAATCTGGGTGATTGCATGATATTCTTCAGGTCCTTGCTTTATTTCTTCATGAATGCGCTTTTGCAGCCTTTCTTTGATTCTGGTTGCTTCTAATTCAAGGAGTGTATCCGTTCTCCTGTGGGCTTTTCCCAGATATGGTTTTTTTATTTCCAATAGCTCAGAGATGACCCAATCGTATTGCAGGTCAGTAAAGGAAAGTGACTTCAAGTGGAGGTTAGATATCTCAATATGATCATCAACACGTTCGATGTTCACATCGGTGAGATCAATTCCGTATTTGGCCTTTAAAGTCACTTTGAGAGCACCAATAAACTGGACGCTTCTACCTTCAGTTATTTCCATCTCTTCATTCCACGTCCGGGTGAAGTTGCTGTCAATTTCAAACAAGCCAATGTCCAGGATCTGTTTGACTGCGCCTATGTTCAGTTTACGAGTTCTCAATTCTTCATTCTCTGAAAGAACAGCACTATTTTCTTCTAATTGAGAGTCCAAGGTTTGTTTGAGCTTCTCGATTTCGTCATCCTTGGTCTTCAAGAATGCGTAGTACAGACCGTAGAAAACAATCAAACCAGACACAAAAATGGCAGAGTACGCGATGAATTCATTAAAAATTATGGCGAGTAGAAGAGCACTTGCTATTAGGACAAGCAGGGTGTTGCGAAGTTGTTTGATCATCGGTTAAATATATGGAATCTACATTCTATTCGGAATCGTGATAAAAAAGCCCTAAAATTGGATCAAAATCATTTATAGATATGACACGCAGAATTCTCGGAACACTCGTTATGGTATGTGGTATGGCCCTTTTTGGACAGGCCCAATCGGATGATCATAAGCGCGTTAAAGCAGAAGGTTTCACAGTGGATTGCCCGAAAGATTGGGAAGTTCAGAGTACTGGTGGTGGAGCCATAGCTTTAATAGGAATTGCTCCTTTAGAAAATAGTCAAGACAGGTTTCGAGAAAATCTGACTATCGCCAGAACGAAGCTGAATGGTAAATCTCCTACCGCCACGGAATTTGGTAAAGCAGATATGGCAAAAATTCTAAAGCCACTGAAAGAGAAAAATGTGATAAAGGAAGAAACCTATACGAAAGATGGTTTGGAATGCTATCGAATCATGTATTCAGGAATTCAGGGCGAATTGCACTTGCGCTACGAGCAGCGCTATTTTGTTAAAGATGGAATAGCATACACCCTAAACGTGGCAGGTGAGAAGGAAAACTACCACCGATACGGCAGGGTTTTTACCGAAGTGTTGGATAGCTTCAAACTGGATTAACCCTTAAGAAGGCTTCTTGCCGCAACATCTATCTCTTTGAACTTGTATACGAAGTTGAGTTGGGACAAGGTGCTCGGTACTGCTTCAATACTGTCAAAGATCAGGCTGGGCTCGGTCTTTAGAATATATCGAGCAACAAGTCTGACTGCGAAAGCAGGTGCAGGTGGACTCCAAGGACGACCCAATGCCTTACGAATCGCTTTCATCAGTTTTCTGTTAGATACAGGCTCAGGGGCTACAGCATTTATTGCTCCTGAGATGGCAGGGTTTTCAATTGCTTCCATTACCATGTTGGCGAAGTCTTCTTCGTGAACCCAACTGATCATTTGCTCACCATTTCCAACAGGCCCTCCCAGGAAAAATTTTGCAGGCTGAGCTAATGGTGGAAAGGCGCCCCCATCTTTTCCAAATACGAGACCAATCCTCAAATTGACTCTCCGCGTGTTTGGAAGCTGGCCTTTCATGAACTCTTTTTCCCATTCGCGCGAAACATCTGCTGTAAATCCACTTCCGAAAACTGTGCTGTTGTCATCTGCTACTTCACCAGTGTTGGAAAACTGAGCAAGAGATCCAGCCTGAATGAATACAGCAGGTGGTGTCGGCGATAATTCAATGGCTTGCTTGATAACACGTACCGAATCAACCCGACTCGATAGTATCTTCTTTTGGTTTTCTGGAGTATGAAGACAGTTGATGCTTTTTCCGGACAGGTTTATGACAATGTCGGCTGAGTTTAAATCATCTTGCCACGGCCCCAAAGACTTGCCATCCCACCCAATTTGGTTTTCCTTTTTTGGGCTGCGAGTTAGAATATAAACATCGAGTCCACTTTCGGAGAGCTTCTTTTCCAGAATACTTCCGATAAAGCCCGTTCCACCAAAAATCAACACTTTTTTCATGATCTAAACCAATTGTATAAGTCGATATTAAGAGCGATGAGTAAAAAGCCGTACATACTGTCTTCAACTGGGATAGTGAACATCCTTATCCCCATATTCTCAGCATCGTTGTACCAAACAATTGGTGAATCAAGATATGAGCCAGTTAGCAACCCATTGCTTAGAAAGAAAAAGGGAAGAATGGCGAGGTAAGCTATGAGCAGTCGGCTCCATGGCATTTTTAAAAATTGCCTTAAAACCAGGTAAACCGCGAGCAGTGAAAAGGTCAGTGCCGTATACCACCTATCAGAGTAAACGAATGCCAGGACGATGAGAAGTCCGGTCCATGCTGAAATAAAAGCCGTGTTAAGTTTTGGAACGGACTTGATCAAATACTCGAATGAAAAATACGTGAAGGTGCAGGCGTAGGGGATACAGATAAAAAAGAGCACTTCTTCTAGGGGAAGATTTCCGATGTTTAAGCCTGTGAGATAATCTGGATTAAACCCCCAAACGCCCATTTTTGTGAACGCCATATCCCAAATGATAAAGAATAGCGCCACAATTATGTTCGCCTTCCAAAAGCTTTTCCAGGTTTTAAAAAAAGGGTGGGGACGGTAAAAGCTGAAAAGGAAGGGCACAAGAATACACCCTAAGTCGATGAGCAAATAGGTGTATGACTTCATCCCTTTTTCTTGAATTCCTTCAGGTACTTTTGTGGTGGGTAAAGCATTCCAAAGCACTCGCCTTCTTCTTTGCCTAAATGCTTGTGGTGAATTTTGTGCGCCTTGATGATGGCTCTGAAATAAGGATTCTTGACTTTGTCGAACCATTTGAACCGGCGGTGAATCAAGGTGTCGTGGATCAAGAAGTACCCGATTCCGTAAAACATAATGCCCAATCCGATGAAAAATTTGAAGTCGAGCGGGTTAATACCTGTAGCGATCAATACCATGCTCGGAATGGCGAAAATCACGAAAAACCAATCGTTCTTTTCAAATGGGGTCTGGTACTTTGGTTGGTGATGATCTTTGTGGAGATACCACAAAAAACCATGCATGACATACTTGTGTGTAAGCCAGGTTACACCTTCCATCCCGATAAAGGTCAAAACAGTAATAAGAATGTATCCAACGTATATCATGGTGATTGCTTTTCAGCGGTAAATTGAAGGTTTTTTTTGATCAATTCTTTGGATTTAACAGAAATCAAAGAATTTTCTAATTCGGCTTTGATGAACTTTTCATCTGCCGTTATTTCGTCTTTGTACCCTAAAAAAGCGGGCGTCTCTCTTTGTGTCATCAGTCTGAGATATCTACCTACAACACATTTCGTGTTCTTGCTGATGTAGTCATCCAACTGATCTCTACCTTTAGAGAAATGATTCCATTTAGAAACCGGATTCATTGTGTACTCTGCCTTCATCATTTCAATGCAGGCAGCAAAAGCTGGAGTTTCCGAAGCTTTACTGGAGCTGAGTTGATCTTCAAATTCGAGCATGTCTCTCTCTGAGTCTATTTTATGAAAAGCTTCCAGTAGCTCATCCACGTTTTGTGCAGATGAAACAGATAGCAAAGACAAGAGAACAAGAAGGATCATAATCAATTCTCGTGTTTTAAAATCAAATCAGAAACGACCTTTCCGGAGATCAGGGAAGGTGGAACGCCCGGTCCCGGAACGGTAAGCTGTCCTGTAAAATACAGATTTTTCACCTTTTTGCTTTTTAGCTTCGGACGGAGAATGTGGGTTTGGAGCAATGTGTTTGCCAAACCATAGGCATTTCCACCATAGGCATTGTAGTCTTTTTTGAAATCGTTGATTGAATAGGAGTCTTGAAAGAGAATTTCTTCACGGATCGATTGGTCCGTCATTTTCTCCAATCTGGTCATTATGATGTCAAAATACTTTTGTCTTGTTTCTTCGTTGTCTTCCAGATTTGTTGCGATCGGCATGAGAAAGATTCCAGCTTCTTTTCCTTCAGGGGCCGCGCTTTCATCAGTCATGCTGGGGAAACTAGCATAAAACAAAGGGTCAGAAGGCCACTTCTTGGTGTCGTATATCTCCTCGGCATGGAGTTTAAAGTCAGCGTCGAAGAAAAGCGTATGGTGAGAGACGTTCTTTAGTTTTTTCTTAAACCCAACATAGAACAGTAGGGCAGAAGGAGCGAAGGTTTGCTTCTCCCAATATTTCTCCTTGTACTGTCTTAGCTCTTTGGGTAGCAGCTTCTCGGTATGCCAGTAGTCGGCACCGCTTAGAACGATATCAGCAGCGTATTCTTTCCCGGCGGCTCTTACTCCTTTGACTGTTTTTCCATCTGCCATGATTTCCTCGACGGGGCAATCCAATTCGATTTTGACACCCAGCTCAAGAGCTAACTCTTTCATTGCTTGAATCACGCGGTACATTCCACCCTGGGGATGCCAGGTGCCGAGCTTCAAGTCAGCGTAATTCATGAAATTGTAGAATGCTGGGGTGGTGGAAGGCTTCGCTCCAAGAAACAAAACGGGAAACTCAAGAATCTGTTTGAGATTTTCGTTTTTCACTACGTGCTTTACTTGATCGGAAATGGACTTGAAGAATAGTCCAATCTTCTTAGCTGTTTTGGGTGTGGTGATCTCGAGAATGCTCTCACCGGGTTTATACACTAAGTCTTGAATGGCTAAATCATAATTGTCGCCAGCTTGATTTATAAAACGCTCTAACTCTTTATCAGAGCCCGGTTCTATTTGATTGAATACCTTTTTGATACTATCGAAATTGTCATCGATTTTAATGTCTGACCCATCTTTAAAATAAACCTGATACGCCGGATTGAGTTTTTCGAGCTTGTAAAAGTCGTCTACTTTTTTTCCAAAATCGGCAAAGAAGCGTTCGAAAACATCGGGCATCCAATAGAATGTTGGGCCAATATCGAAAGTAAAGCCCGCTTTTTTTAACTGCCTGGCTCTACCGCCAACAGTCTTGTTTTTCTCGAGGAGAGTGACGTTGTAACCAGCTTTACGCAAATAGCAAGAAGCTGCCAGAGATGAGAATCCCCCGCCGATAATTATAATGGTCTTGTTTCTTTTCAAGCCTCGATTAATATTCAGTCCATGTGCATAACAACACATAAAACTGAAAGTTGATGGAAAAGTGAAAATGTACCATAAAAACTTGGATTTCTTTTTCCATCAAAAACAAAGCCCCCACCCAAAAAGGGCAGGGGCAATGATTGGACTGATTGGTTATCTGTCTTATCGAGCGATCATGAATTTACTGTTGATCGTTTCGTTTTCGTTTGTAAGTCTGTACAAGTAAACTCCGTTCGGAAGATCAAGTCCGTTAAAGTCAACGTTGTATTCAACTCCGGCATCAACTACTTGTGAAAGGATGCTCTTCAATTTGCGTCCGTTCATGTCATACACGTCGATAGTTGTGTACCCCGTACTAGCGCTCTTGAATGTAACAAGGGCAGAACCTGTAGTAGGGTTAGGGAATGATGTAAGCTCTGAAGCAAGATCAGCATTCTCTTCTACAACAGCTTCTTCCGAACCTTCATCACCTGACTCGTTATCAGCAGTGAGCTCATCGATACAGTTGTGTAGAGCAACCACACCATCTACATCGAATCCGTCCATCGCTGTTGTCAATTCATCGTTGTTGCTAACACGAACTTGCGTTACACAGTCAAGTTCTGCATCAGCATCGCTGATATCAACAAATGGATCTCCTTTACACACCGTACCAATGTAGTACCATGTAGAACCGTCTTCCGATACTTCAACATCAGCATACTCAGGGAAGAATTCACATCCTGGGTTGTTAAACGATGTTTCAACAATTTCGATGTCATCTCCTTCCATATTTGGAATTCTTCCTTCAAATTGGAAAGTAAGGCTTCCGCCGTATCCAAGTGAAGTGAAGACGATCTCATCAGTACGCTCAGGCATACCGATAGCGTTCATCGGGTTCGTTCTCAATGGAGTAATTGGGTTTCCATTCACATCAGTACCTTCTACGTAAACTGCTGAAGTAGCGTAGCACTGGCCTGGCTCTGGGCAATCGATAACTGGAGCGTCATCAGCACAGCCAGCAGCCATATCACCGTTCTTCATTACGAATACTTCACCATCAAGTATTGCTGTGTACTCTCCGATATTCGAAGCATCTGCAATAGCCGTTTCCACGAAGGCAGTACCATCAAAGTGAGCAGTAATGATCGACGTCTGGTTGTTTGCACGTGCACCACCATTTACTTTGTTTGGAATGTTTCCAACTAGGATTGGATCATCTCCAGCTACAACTTCGTATAGCTTGTTTCCTGTTCGTGTTACAAGGTAAAGGCCATCTCCTTGAAGGATCAAGTCTCCACCACCTACAGGTCCATTAGCGAAGTATGTTGCAACTCCAGTTCCCAAATCGATCGTGTAGATCTCATTGGCTCCATCATCACCTACGTAAAGTAGACCATCTTCTTGGTTGTATACAGCCGCGTATAGCGAAGAGATACCACCAGCGATAGGAAGGTCACCAAGGAAGGTTCCTGTACCCGGGTCATAACCGCGAACAAAAGAACCGTTTGCGTTCACGAGGTAAAGTGTATTCAACATTGCATCAAAAGCGATGTGAGCTTGGAAAGTCACATTCGTCTTGAAAGTCATCAAAGCTTCATCTCCGGAGAACATTACGCTGTACACATCGGTTCCAGAAACTCCTGGTCCGTGGTTTACATAGTACGTGCTAAACGCATCGCAATCTCCTTCGTTTTCCTGTGGAGCTGTACATCCTGAAGCAAGATCTCCATTCGACGTAGTGAACGCTTCACCATCGAGAAGTAGGGCATAGCTATCAGAAACTGATCCATCAACCAAACGAGACTCAAGCACTCCAGCACCGCTGGCAGATACCAGTAGGCGAGCATCAGATGTCAGAGCCATACCTGTTACTTCGCTTGGAACAGTTCCAAGAACCATGTTGTCAAGTACTGGGATAACGCTGTACAATAGGCCACCTTCTCTCGTCGCTAAGTACACATTTCCATCTTCGTCAAACTCGATGTCTCCACCTTGAATAGCGCCATCTGCATAGAGTGCAGTCGTTCCATCTAGCGGATCAACGATGTAAATCATGTCTGTATTTGCATCTCCGATTACTAAGTCACCATCTGGAGTGAAAGCAGCCGCAGTTACAGCATCAAGTGTGATGTCAAGCATAGTTTCTGGAGAAAGAGCACCATCAACTGTGCTCACATCAAGTGTTCTTACTGCCCCATTTGTAGATTGTATTGTGTAGAGCAATCCATCAACTTCGTTAAAAGCAATATGTACTGGGTAATCTAGTGACTTAAGAGCGGTAAGCTCAGCAGTACCAGACTCAGTTAGTTCAACTCCGTAGATAGTAGAAGCTCCGTTTACAACGTCGCTCAAGTAGTAGGCGAAATCGTCACAATTAGGAAGGGTAGGAGATACCTGATCGTCCAAAGAAATAACTGAAATAGTTCCACTCACTTCATTAGAGATTACCAAGATGTTTCCCCCTGTTGGGCTGTTAGCAGCTTCAACAAAAAGGATCCCTTCAGGAGCAAGATCTCCTGCTTCTCCATCTTCTTGATCACGGGTGTTCAAGTATTGAACAAATTGCGGAGCGACTGGGTTGCTAATGTCGAAAGCAACAACACCACCCATACGCTCAAGGATAACGAACGCGTAGAGTTTGTCACCAATTTGACCAGTGATTACTCCTTCTGGCTCAGGACCTTTGTCATCAGAACGATTCATGAAGTCTAGTTCATCATCAGTTGAGTTAAAGAACTCACCCCAGATTGGGTCTTGAGCAACAATAGACTCGAGTTGGTCTCCACTGTCATATACCATTTCACCAGTGCTCGCATTCCAGATTGTGAATGAACGTCCACCGTAAGTATAGATCGTGTCGTAGTCACCATCTCCATCTGTATCACCATTGGCCGACGTTACTTTTACTCTTCCGAGTAGTTCATCTCGCTGAAGAATATCACCGTAAGGAAATACTGTTTCATCTAGGTCTAGATCCTTGAAACGCTCTTCTTCGCTGTACTCGTCGTAGTCGCGCGAGTCACCTTCGTTAGCTGTGATGATGTAGTCTTGACCATCAACTGTGAAACGAGTCATTCCATCAGGGTGGTACATGCCGATCACATTTTCCCAAGTGGCCATGAATAATCCTTCTGATCTGTCAGAAGCATCAAATTGGTTAGCCACCATACTGTGGTCTTTGTAACCAAGTGGACGAATTTCTGTAACGGTCGCTGAAGCGATGTCTACGATTGCTAGAGCATTGTTTTCCTGGAGGGCAACAAAAGCAGTTGCGTCATCAGAAGAAACTGAGATGTACTCTGGCTCAAGATCTTGAGAAACGCTAGCTCCAGGGCCGAAGATTCTCACACCAGCAGCTCTAAGTGCATCGATTTGATCGTCGAAAGCGTTGAAGTTGGCTTCTGAAGCTATCGCAGCTTCTACACCACCAGAGATGTCGATAATTGTAATCGAACCTTCAGGATCGATATCGTAATCATCATTTGGCTCACCTTCGTTAGCAACAAGTACTTTGTCTCCAGCGTTGTTGAAAGTTACCATGTCAGGAAGGAATCCAGCTTCCACTTCGTTTAGAACGTTTCCGTCTACGTCTGTGAAAACGATTTTTCCTCTTACACCTGTTTCCTCACCTTCAACTGCGATTGCTACGATTCCGTTGGAAACGGCTACCGAATTGATTCCACCACCAAAATCATCAATTTCGATTGTGTTGATGATATTGCTAACTGTAGGGTTTGAAAAGTCGAAAACCAGAAGTTGGTTGTCTTCTGAGTTCGTTACGAATAGTCTTTGAGAAACAGGATCGTGAGCTGAAATCTCAGCTACCGCATCTTCTGGAGTCTCAAGGCTGGCCAATAGGTTCATTTGGATACCAGGGTAAACTGGTGCTTCAACAATTTCATTGTCATTGTCAGCGATCAATACCGTGTGGGTCTCGTCACCTTCTACATTCACCATTTCATCGTCGAATTGGAAAGCGACAAATGTACCACCTACCATTTCATCATCGAGAATAGTTACTTCGATGCTAAGCTCTGAAACTCCAGGAGCAGCCATAATAGAAGCTGGCATTTCGAAATTTACACCTTCCATTGCTGTACCAGCAGCAGAAGTCATAAGAGCAATTTCGGCATCTTCTGAACCGAGGTTGGTCACGTCAATATCAATAATGGCCAATCCACCATCTTCTGAAACGTAAGTGAATTCTTCAGCAAACTCAACTGTTACCAATAGTGAAGGAATTACTTCATCAGAACGAACCATCAAGTTTTGAATTCGCTCGTCTTGTTCAGCTGGAGTTTCTTCCATATCGAAGGCGTCTTCGCCAAACTCAGCAGCAGCGTATTCTGCAAAAGCGTCTTGCTCTGTACCAGCAGTAGCAAATTCAGCTACACCTTCTTCAATTACTTCAACCGGCGTGTTTCCTTCTTCGTAAAGGTCAATTCGGTCTTCAGAAAGGATGTCGAATGGGTAACCATCTCCACCGCCAGCAAGGAAGTTAAGCGTTACCACGCGGAATGTTCTCTCCGCATCACCAACAATTTCGCCTTCGCTCACAACGATTTCCGTGGCATTTCCATCTTCGTCAATGATAACCAAAGACTGGACGCGGTCGCCCGCTGGAAGAGAAGGGTCGAAGCTAAACTTGATACCACCTACTTGTGGAAACTGACCCGGTGTAGCTCCAGGAGCAGTGGCTGATACGCCGTGCTCGACGATTGCTAATAGATCTGATGCAGATAATGTAACGAGTGAAAGTCCATTGTTAAAACGCATGGAGTTTTCAATGTCCAGTTGAGAAATTTGTCCTTCTTCCTTTCCAGACAACTCATTTGCTTGTGGAGGGAAGAAATCGTAGTCATCTCCATTTTGAACAACTTCTCCGATCGCGGCACGAATACCACCACCGTTTTTAATAGAAACAACAGTTGTAGGATCAACTTGCTTTGCGAACCAAAGGTTTGCGTCTGCAGTGAAGTTACCCAAGTTAGTTTCTTGCGTTCTCACTTGAGAGCGACGACCGTCGATGAATACATCTGTATTTCCAAAAGTGTTTCCATCTTTTGCAATTACAACTGCACTAACTGCAGTAGTTAGAGATTCTACCAAAGCACCTTTTGATCCTTCAGCAAATGCATCAGCGATATCAGCTCCGTATATTTCTTCTACTTTCTCATCCGAAGTTACGTATGGACCACTAAGTGGATCGATGGTACCAGGAAGTACAACTCCATTTTCATCGAAACTAACGATCAAACGACCAACGTAGCTGTACTCTCCATTTGTACTAACTATAAGTACTGGGTTTGCATCAGCGTCTGCTGTTTCGAATGGGTAAGCTTCAGCCACATTTCCTTCGTCTTCTGGAAGAAGGTCATCTCCTTCGTTAGCAAGGATTGAGTCTGAACCACCGGCGATAATCACGTCAACACCTGTAAGAAGTGTGGCTAGTTCTTGCTCTAGAGCGAACTGCTGCAAGTGAGATACGAGAATGATTTTGTCTACACCTAGCGCTTCGATGTCATCGATTACTGGCTGAAGGATAGAAGCAAGAGCTGCCATATCGTTCATCCCAGCTCCTGGCATCATTACTGATACATCGCCAGGTGAAGAAATAGTTGCTAGTAGAGGGGTTGTTGCACCAACAACTCCGATAAGCTCACCACCTACATTGACTAATGCGGCTGGAGCTACTTTTGGAATACCAGACTCTTCGTTCGTGGACTCATCTGGTCCACTAACGAATTCTGTATTCTCAAGAATATCAGAAGTAAAAACACCACCAAGACTACTAGATGTGAAGTCAAGGTTAGCACTCAAATAAGGAAACTGTGCGCCAATCCATCTATCAGCGGCTGGTCCAGCTGGGCTGCGGAAATCTGGAATAATGATCGTTTCAATGGCGTCAAGGCCAGCATCAAATTCGTGGTTTCCAAGTGCAGAAGCATCGAAACCGATGGCATTCATAATAGAAATGTCAACACGGCCATTTCCTTCTCGTAGACCATCATAGGCGTTAATTCCGAAAAGTGTGTTGTAAAAGTCGTTGAACACACCACCATCGCGAAAAACCGCACGGTCACCGGCAGCATTAAAGAATGGTCCAGGGATGTAATTATCTCCGGCGGAAAGGATAATAGTATTTGCGAAATCTTCTTCAACCGCGTCAACGATTGCTGCGAAGTTAGGAGCTCGTTCGATGGCATCTACACCACCTTCAAGATCCGAAGCATGCAAAATTTGCAACTCGTACTGAGCCGTCGCAAGGGTAGGGGCCAAGGCCACTGCTGCAAACGCCAGCTTAAGCTTTTTACTTAGCGTGTAAGGCTGTTTCATTTCTGATTCTGATTAGTTAAATAAGTGAGTCACAAAGGAAACGCGAAGCCGTTACGACATCGTTCTCTCAGGATTAGAGAATATTTATGTTCGGATTAACGAAATGAAATAAATGTTACGGCAGTGTTATTCGTCAGATTTTAAGAGGAATAATGAGTTGGTTCATCGCTCAGAATTAATAGTTCGTTACGACCCATTCAAAGCTACTTTAAATCAAAAAAGCCCCCCGAATGACTTCGGAGGGCTCTTGTGAAACGAATATTTCAGCTTAACGTGCGATCATGAATTTGTCGATGACAGTTTCATTCTGCGTTGTCAATCTGTATATGTAAACACCGTTAGGCAAGTTGCTCGCGTTGAAGTTAAATCTGTATTCTTCATTCGCTTGAGCTTCTTGGTTGAACAATGTCTCTACCAGTCTACCATTCATATCGTAAACGGCTAGTGTCGATCTCTGGTTGTTGTAAACCGTGAAGGTTACTGTAGATTGATCTGCAACTGGGTTAGGGAATGAGCTCAATAGACTTTGAGCGTTTCCAAGTTCGTTGCTCTCATCCATCACAATAGCTTGAGCTGGTACTTCTCCTTCGCAGTTGTGTATGGCAATTACTCCATCCACATCGAATCCATCAGGCGAAGTACTCAAGTCTACTCTTGTCACGAGCTTCACATGCGTTACAGCCGTCAGTGGGTGTCCAGCTTCAGGCTCGGCGTCAGAGATATCTACTGTGTTTTCAGATTTACAAACTGTTCCAGCGTTGTAGTAGTCTACACCGTTTTCAGAAACATACACATCAACGTATTCTGGGTAAGCGTCACAACCGGGGTTGTTGAAGCTCGTTTCGATTACTTCGATGTCATCTCCGAGACCGTTGATCACGATACCATCGAATCCGAGGATGATGAAGCCATCAGTTTCTCCATCACCATATCCAAGTGAAGCGAACACGAACTCATCAGTACCTTCCGGCTCACCGAGTGCATTTTCTCCAATTGTGCGGATTGCATCTATTACACCACCACTGTACTTAGTTCCAGGCGCGTATTCGAATATCTCCGAAGCATAACATCCACCTGGCGTTTCTTCACCAGACTCACCTTGAACACATCCAGCGGTAAGGTCACCCCAGTACTGAGCCAATCCTGTGTCGTAAACAACACCTGTGATTTCTTCAGCTACAGGGTCTACTTCGTAGATGCTTGATCCAAGGTCTCCATTTGCTACGGCAAAGTTTCCGTTGTCAAGAAGTGCAGCACCCAGCATGTTGCTAAGAGCAGGTATTTGGAATGTACCACCACCAGTCAGGTTCGTGAATCTCTTCTGTCCGCGGTTTACGATCCACAGATCGTCATTTCCATCGAACAACAGGTCTCCACCACCAACATCGGCTGGCAACAGTTCAGAAGCAATTCCCGTAGCAGGGTTTACTGCGTACACTTTATCAGTCTGTGCAGATCCTACGTACAGTACACCATCTCTATACACAGCTGTTGGGGTCTGACTAATGTTCGAACCACCGGCAGTTTCCATATTAATAGGACCACCAGCAAGGCTGTTTGTAGTCACATCCCATACAATGTATGATCCAGCAGGCGTGTTTACGATGTACAACAATCCGTTGTTGTCGTAAGCTATTCCATGTGACGCAAAGTCTACTGTAGTCAACAGCGTATTTGAAGTCGTATTGTCTTCGTTAATCGTCATAGAGTAAATGTCAGTACCACTTCCGTCGTTTGAATCATCAGAGTAGAACAAGGTGTACTCACATTCTTCGACAGGATTAGAACTGTAGCACGCTCCAGCCATATCACCATTCTGTAGTGTGAAGAGTTGATCGAACTCATCTACGGCTAGAAGTGTTTCAAGCTCGGCGCCATTTTCATCATAGATAATGAACTCGCTTGTTCCACCACCGTGTGCAACGATAACATCACCAGAAGCCGTTTCAGATGCTCCATTCACATTTGTTGCGATGTTCGAGATAAACACTTCATCGCCTGATGTGATATCATACATGATAGAACCGCTTCCAGAACGTTGGATAAGGATTACCTGATCTCCGCGCACTACAAGGTCTCCACCATTTACTGGTACATTTTCAGCAAATACGGTGTAGAATCCTGTTGCAGGATCAAGTTTGTAAACTTTGTCCGCATTGGCTGATCCAACATATACTTTGTTGTCTGCAGGATCCCAAGCCATCGCATAAGTGCTGTTCAATCCATCTATCGACGAAGTCTGAATCAGCGTACCCGCGGCGTCGAAAGTTTTAATTTCAGCACCACTTGCAGCGATTACGTAGAAGTCTCCGTTCTCTCCATTCACAGCAAGGTGTCCGGCCATACCCGCATTGAATCTTTCAATCAACTTAGCTTCACCACCGTTGATCTCAAGTTCAAACACTGTTCCGTTGTCAACACCCACCGTACCATTTGCAAGGTAAAAGAGTTTAAAGTCTTCACAAACATCATCATCATTTCCATCTGTACATCCAGATGTGAAGTCACCATTATTGAGTGTGAATGGCTCACCATCCAAGATAGCTTGGAATGATGTCACAGTCGAAGCATCGCCACCAGAAACTTGAGTCAGGATGTCTGAATCGAAGTTTGTAGTGATGAGGTCTGTGCCGTTCTTAGCCGCAGCCATACCATTTACTTCTGCAGGAATATCACCAATTAAGATTGGAGAATCTCCTTCAACGATTTGGTAGAGCTTGTTACCCTGACGGGTAGCCAAATACATTTCACCATTCTGAATTGCCAGGTCTCCACCTTGGATAGGACCTTCAGCGTAGAAGTTGTATGATCCATCGCCATTCGGGTTGATCGAGTAAATCTCGTCATCACCGGCATCTCCAACATAGATCAACTCGAGTTGTGGATCGTATACCACGGCGTACAAGTCATTGATGCCAGCTGCAAGATTTAGATCTCCCAAGAACTGGTTAGATGATGGGTCGTATGCTCTAATGAATGATCCATCAGCATTTACGAGGTAGATTATCTCATCTACTTCATTGTATGCGATATGAGCTTCGAACTCTACGCTTGTTTCGTAAGTGAAGACTGCGTCACCACCTACAAATTGAACTGCATATAGATCAGACCCTTCAACTCCTGAACCATGGTTCACATAGAATGCCTGGAAGTTTTCACAATCTTCATCAGAGAAGCAGTCTGGTCCATTCAACGTTAGGTCTAGGGTAGCGATACTATCGCATCCAGCTGCATTTGTAGTTTCGAAAGTGTAGATACCACTCTGGTTGTAAACTTGCCCGTTCCACTCGTACGACACACATGCACTCACAGACTCTAATGAGCTTGAAGGTGTAAGAATAGTCAAGTCAAGCGTTACGATACTATCACATCCAGCAGCGTTTTCAAGTGTCCACTGAGCTGTGTTGTTGTTAGATGTATACGTGATACCATCAATCCAAGTATAAGAGTCACAAGCTTCCTGAACATCCGTTCCAGAAGTAGACTCAAGGATAGTCAAGTCAAGTGTCACGATGCTATCACATCCAGCAGCATTCTCGAGCGTCCATTGTGCTGAGTTGTTGCTAGCTGTATAAGTAACACCATCAATCCAAGTATAAGAGTCACAAGCTTCCTGAACATCTGTCCCAGAAGTAGACTCAAGGATAGTCAAGTCAAGTGTTACGATGCTATCACATCCAGCAGCGTTCTCTAGCGTCCATTGTGCAGAGTTGTTGCTAGCTGTATAAGTAACTCCATCGATCCAAGTGTAAGAGTCACAAGCTTCCTGAACATCCGTTCCAGAAGTAGACTCAAGGATAGTGAGGAAAAGAGTGATCGTCGAGTCACATCCAGCAGCGTTAGTCAGCGACTGGGTGAATACGCCAGATTCTGTGTAAGTTTCATCATTCAGCGTGTAGGAATCACATGCTGTTTCGATAAACTCAGACTCGGTTGACTCAAGAATCGTCAAGTTCAATGTGATTGTTGAATCACAACCTGCAGCGTTTTCCAGCGATTGCGTGTAAACCCCTGAAGCGTCATAAACTACATCGTTGAGTGTGTATGTGTCACATTCCGTGATGTTCAATTCAGATTCAGTAGACTCAAGAATCGTTAGATCCAGGTTGATTGTTAAAATACATCCGTTCTGACTTTCTAGTGTTTGTTGGTACTCACCAGACTCTGTGTAAGTCACATCATTCAAGGTGTAAGAATCACATGCAGTCTCAACCAGGTCTTGCTCTGATGACTCAAGGATTGTCAAGTTCAATGTGATTGTTGAGTCACAACCAGCAGCGTTTTCCAGCGATTGAGTGTATACTCCTGATTCATCGTATTCAATACCGTTCAGCGTGTAGGTGTCACACTCGGTGATGTTCAACTCAGATTCTGTAGACTCAAGGATAGTCAAATCAAGTGTTACAATGCTATCACATCCAGCAGCGTTTTCAAGTGTCCATTGTGCTGAGTTGTTGCTAGATGTATAAGTAACACCATCGATCCAGGTGTAAGAGTCGCACGCTTCCTTAACGTCAGTTCCAGAAGTAGACTCTAGGATAGTAAGATCAAGTGTTACGATGCTATCACATCCAGCGGCGTTTTCAAGTGTCCATTGCGCTGAGTTGTTGCTAGATGTATAAGTGTTTCCGTCTATCCAAGTGTAAGAGTCACATGCTTCCTGTACATCTGTTCCAGAAGTAGACTCAAGGATAGTGAGGAAAAGAGTGATCGTCGAGTCACATCCAGCAGCGTTAGTCAGCGACTGGGTGAATACGCCAGATTCAGTGTAAGTCTCATCATTCAATGTATAAGAATCACAAGCTGTTTCGATAAACTCAGATTCAGTAGACTCAAGAATTGTCAAGTTCAACGTGATGGTTGAGTCACAACCAGCAGCATTCAACAATTCTTGTGTGTAAACTCCTGAAGCGTCGTATACCACGTCGTTGAGTGTGTATGTGTCACATTCTGTGATGTTGAGCTCAGATTCAGTCGATTCAAGGATAGTAAGATCAAGTGTTACAAGGCTATCACATCCGGCAGCGTTCTCAAGGGTCCACTGTGCCGTATTGTTGCTAGCTGTATAAGTGATACCATCAATCCAAGTGTAGGAGTCACATGCTTCCTGAACATCAGTTCCTGAAGTAGACTCAAGAATTGTAAGATCCAGGTTGATTGTTAAAATACATCCGTTCTGGCTTTCTAGTGTTTGTTGGTACTCGCCAGACTCTGTGTAAGTCATATCATTCAACGTGTAAGAATCACATGCAGTCTCAACCAGGTCTTGCTCTGATGACTCAAGGATTGTCAAGTTCAACGTAATCGTTGAATCACAGCCAGCCGCATTTTCCAGCGATTGCGTGTATACTCCTGATTCGTCGTATTCCACACCATTAAGCGTGTACGTGTCACACTCAGTGATGTTGAGTTCAGATTCTGTAGACTCAAGGATAGTCAAGTCAAGTGTTACGATGCTATCACATCCAGCAGCGTTCTCTAGCGTCCACTGAGCTGAGTTGTTGCTAGCTGTATAAGTAACACCATCAATCCAAGTATAAGAGTCACATGCTTCCTGTACATCTGTTCCAGAAGTAGACTCAAGGATAGTGAGGAAAAGAGTGATCGTCCGAGTCACCATCATCATCGGTCACCACCAGATCAATCAAATGAACACCTTCGGTCAATCCACTGATCGAGGCGGTCACACCGGTTGCCAGTGATACAGCCCCTTCCAGCCATTCGTAACTCACAATCGTGCCATCACTGTCGGTACTGCCGCTGCCGTCCACCAAGACCGCTTCACCGTCTTCAATCGTATCGTCTGCACCGGCATTGGCCACGGGTGGACTATTGGGTACCGGTGCGGCAGTAACGGTGACTGACAACTGATCGGTGTCCGAGTCACCATCATCATCGGTCACCACCAGATCAATCAGATGCACACCTTCGGTCAATCCACTGATCGAGGCGGTCACACCGGTTGCCAGTGATACAGCCCCTTCCAGCCATTCGTAACTGACGATTGTGCCATCGCTGTCGGTACTGCCACTGCCGTCCACCAATACCGCTTCACCGTCTTCAATCGTATCGTCTGCACCGGCATTGGCCACGGGTGGACTATTGGGTACCGGTGCGGCAGTAACGGTGACTGACAACTGATCGGTGTCCGAGTCACCATCATCATCGGTCACCACCAGATCAATCAGATGCACACCTTCGGTCAATCCACTGATCGAGGCGGTCACACCGGTTGCCAGTGATACAGCCCCTTCCAGCCATTCGTAACTGACGATTGTGCCATCGCTGTCGCTGCTGCCGCTGCCATCAACCGACAGCGCTTCACCCGCTTCTATCGTATCGTCTGCACCGGCGTCCGCCGTTGGCGCTGCATTGGGCACTGGAGCGGCCGTCACTGTCACCTGCACCTGATCAGTATCGGTGTCCCCATCATCATCGGTGACTTCCAGCGTCAGCTGATACACCCCTTCGGCCAGCGTGATTGAAGCCGTTTCACCACTGGCCAGCGACGTACTGCCATCCAGCCACTCATAACTGACGATCGTGCCATCGCTGTCGCTGCTGCCGCTGCCATCCAACGCTATCGTGTCACCCACCTGCACACTCTGATCCGCACCCGCGTCCGCCGTTGGCGCCACATTGGGCACCGGTGCGGCCGTCACTGTCACCTGCACCTGATCAGTATCGGTGTCCCCATCATCATCGGTGACTTCCAGCGTCAGCTGATACACCCCTTCGGCCAGCGTGATCGAGGCCGTCTCACCAGTTGCCAGCGACGTACTGCCATCCAGCCACTCATAACTGACGATCGTGCCATCGCTGTCGCTGCTGCCGCTGCCATCCAACGATATTGTGTCACCCACCTGCACACTCTGATCCGAACCCGCGTCCGCCGTTGGCGCCACATTGGGCACCGGTGCGGCCGTCACTGTCACCTGCACCTGATCAGTATCGGTGTCCCCATCATCATCGGTGACTTCCAGCGTCAGCTGATACACCCCTTCGGCCAGCGTGATCGAGGCCGTCTCACCAGTTGCCAGCGACGTACTGCCATCCAGCCACTCATAACTGACGATCGTGCCATCGCTGTCGCTGCTGCCGCTGCCATCCAACGCTATTGTGTCACCCACCTGCACACTCTGATCCGCACCCGCGTCCGCCGTTGGCGCCACATTGGGCACCGGTGCGGCCGTCACTGTCACCTGCACCTGATCAGTATCGGTGTCCCCATCATCATCGGTGACTTCCAGCGTCAGTTGATACACCCCTTCGGCCAGCGTGATTGAAGCCGTTTCACCACTGGCCAGCGACGTGCTGCCATCCAGCCATTCGTAACTGACGATCGTGCCATCGCTGTCGCTGCTGCCGCTGCCATCCAACGCTATCGTGTCACCCACCTGCACACTCTGATCGGCACCGGCGTCCGCCGTGGGCGCTGCATTGGGCACCGGAGCGGCCGTCACTGTCACCTGCACCTGATCAGTATCGGTGTCCCCATCATCATCGGTGACTTCCAGCGTCAGCTGATACACCCCTTCGGCCAGCGTGATTGAAGCCGTTTCACCACTGGCCAGCGACGTGCTGCCATCCAGCCATTCATAACTGACGATCGTGCCATCGCTGTCGCTGCTGCCGCTGCCATCCAACGCTATCGTGTCACCCACCTGCACACTCTGATCGGCACCGGCGTCCGCCGTGGGCGCTGCATTGGGCACTGGAGCGGCCGTCACTGTCACCTGCACCTGATCGGTGTCGGTTGCCCCATCACTATCGGTCACCACCAGATCAATCAGGTGAACACCTACCGTCAAGTTATCAACCGAGGCCGTCACGCCGGTGGCAAGACCAATAGCCCCTTCGAACCATTGGAAGCTGACCAGCGAGCCATCACTATCAGAACTGGCACTTCCATCCAACTGCAGACTCGACCCTTCCTGTATTGATTGATCTGCACCAGCATTAGCGGTCGGGGCTACGTTAGGCAGTTCGCAGACATCGCCGATCCCATCACCATCTGAATCCAATTGGTTGGGATTGGACACTGTCGGGCAATTGTCCGGTGGGACAGCGTCGTTACTTATGCCGTCCTCATCAGGATCAACCAGGTTATTAAACGGGTCGCACACGTCACCGATGCCATCTTCGTCAACATCTGACTGGTTGGGATTCGCATCGACAGGACAATTATCACCCGGATTATTCACCTGATCATCATCAGGATCAAGACCGTTGCTGTTGTCACAAACGTCGCCAATACCATCATTGTCAACATCTGCCTGGTTGGGATTGGGATCATTTGGACAGTTATCCGGAGGAAAGTCCGAGTTGCTAACACCGTCTTCATCGGGATCCACAAGATTATTAAACTGATCACAAAGATCGCCGATGCCATCGGCGTCGGCATCGGCCTGATCTGGATTGGGATTTATTGGGCAATTATCTGCATCGTCAGCAAAGCCATCACCATCACCATCAGGGTCACTCGGGTTTAATGGATCCGTTCCTTCCGCCACTTCCTGGGCGTTGCTGAATGCGTCCCCGTCATTGTTGAAAGAATCCACCTCGTACACATCGTCAAGAAAATCGATGTTGGCACCTGTACCAACGTTCTGGCTGCGGGAAAAATTGGCCAATTGCAGGATCTGTTCTTCGGTCGCAAAAAAGTTGGCAGTGATCAGCGGATCCGAGTTTGCGGTAACACTCACCGTACCGCGCCATTCGTCACCTTCCCGGGTCAATGGTACAGGCTGCTCATTGACAAAAGCCTGTGCACTGATCTGAGATCGTACGTCTTCACTGGCCTCTCTCAGTTGAACAGGCAGAAAAAAACGAAAGTTGAGCGTGACAATGATGGGGGCTTCTTGTGGATCGTTGGCATCATCGAAATTGGTGCCTTCCTGCCGTTCCCTCAAGTTGGAAAATCCATCCTCATCATCGTCCAGCTCGGTATTGAACTCTGAATCAGAAAACCTCAGTGTCGCAGGACTGGAAACAGAGCCCACGTTCAGGGGCTTGCTGGCCGTTGCCAATCGCAACATCGTATCGCCGATGATCTCGAACCAAACCAGGGAGACCGTGGTGCTGGTATTCGGCGTCACTTTTGTTCTGAAGACGTATTGTCCATCAGCATTGGGGCGAACAGTAACAACGCGATCTTCAATCGTTACCTGCAATACCAGGTTCTCTCTTACGATAACCCGCGACTGCAACAATCGGGCAGGCGCTGTAAATGCCATCGATGCCTGATCACCTGTCACACCGACTTGCCCGCTCTCACTATCACTACCGCAGGAGACAATAATCATTGCCGAAAAAGCAATCAGCAAACGGGCAAGAAATCGTCGACGATCGCAGCCGAACCCAGCTATGTGTATGACCCCATTCATGGCAAAGGATCCACAACAACAGTCACATCCACACCGGATGAGGAGCCACCTCCTCCCCCACTCGAAGAAGATGCCAGGGCACCAAGAACGATGACACCAAGCAGTCCGTAAAGCACTTTACGACCTGTTGACATACCACCGCCAACAGGCGCGCGATCAGCTGCCGTTGCTGTTTCGATCGGTTCTGTTTCCACTAACGGCCGATCTGTCAACGATCGTTCGATGGGATCAAATGCAAATCCTTCAAGGGTGCGATTGCCCGCCGCATCAGACGCTTCAATGTAGTACTGAATTGCAGTCACCTCGTTACCGGCTTCTCCAGTATCAATCGTAACGGTGTAGATATCGGTGGTTCCGAGCATCTGCATTTCGCGCGTGTCGTACAGTGAATCAGAATCAAGCCGGAAATGCAGTGTGACTGAAACCACCTCTACATTATCTGAGACGGTTGCCGTGAAGACCTGATCATCACCCCGAATGCCCTCGCCAACCGGTTGAAAATCCACCAACGGAGGTTCTGAATCGACGGATTGCCCCCACGCTGTCATCGGTACCACGCTGAAGGTGGTGACTAGCAGATGCAGCGCAGCCAGCCACCCGGTAAACAGACGTCTACTGGTCAATGAATACATAGTAGTTTGGCATGTCCTGATTTGTGGCTGACATTACCAGCGAATGGCCGACCAGCCATCGCCGCTTCGGCTGCTGGTCAACGACACTGAGGCAATGCTGGCGGGAGGCCTTATGACACTGCCATCAGCCCGTGTTACGCCGTTGATTTGCAATGTGCCATGGATCTCTCCAGCAGCATTGCGAGTCGACACATTTCTTATTCTCGAATCTACTGAAACACTGTTCTCGAACATCTGCAAGAACTGCTGTATACGAGTACCCGAGCGTTCAGTCAACTCAATAACCTTATTGATATCTCGAGTGTTGACTGCTTGCTGCAAGCTTGAAAAACGCTGATAAACAAACTGGAGATCATCATCAGTGATGGTTTGATAACCATTCACGGCCTGTTGGGTGCTGGAGGATGGCGGCGAAGGTTCTGACAGTGCCGGTACCACGGCTGTTGCAACCTGACTTATTGACTCAGTTTGAGGTCGCTCGGCTGCACGAGCTGCGGCTCGTTCTCTTGCCTCGGCAAGTCGTTGTTGTCTGGCTGCCTCTCGCTGAGCGGCCGCGCGTTGTTCGGCAATCTGCCTGTCAGTGGCCTGTCGATCCACATCCACTCTTTGCCAGTTCTGACCGACAGAGTTTTCGCTCTGTTGCTGAGCCAATCGTTCCTGCTCTAGTCTCTGCGCTTCGGCTGCTGCCGCTTCCCGAGCCAGTCGTTCCTGCTCTAGTCTCCGTGCGTCGGCTGCGGCCGTTTCCTGGGCCACTCGTTCCTGCTCTAGTCTCTGTGCGTCGGCTGCGGCCGCTTCCTGGGCCAGTCGTTCCTGCTCTAGTCTCTGTGCGTCGGCTGCTGCCGCTTCCTGAGCCAGTCGTTCCTGTTCTAGTCTCTGTGCTTCAGCTGCGGCCGCCTCTTGAGCCAGTCGTTCCTGTTCTAGTCTCTGTGCGTCGACTGCAGCCGCTTCTTGAGCCAGTCGTTCCTGCTCTAGTCTCTGTGCGTCGGCTGCTTCCGCTTCCTGAGCCAGTCGTTCCTGTTCTAGTCTCTGTGCTTCAGCTGCGGCCGCCTCTTGAGCCAGTCGTTCCTGTTCTAGTCTCTGTGCGTCGGCTGCGGCCGCTTCCTGGGCCAGTCGTTCCTGCTCTAATCTCTGCGCGTCGGCTGCGGCTGCTTCCCGGGCCAATCGTTCTTGCTCCAGCCTTAATGGGTCGGCATTGGGCTGCGATTGCTGTTCGATACCAACGGGGGATTGATCACTCGATGCGATCGGTGAGTCGACGCTATCCAGCGGCTCACCACGACGTATCGCAGCTATACGGTTCTCTAGTTCACCAAACTCAAACGCCCCATAGCCATACACTGTTCTGTCCATGGTTGCCAGCACTTGTTCTGCCTCATCTAGAGACCCTTCACCGACTAATGTTTCCAGCGACGCAAGCTGATCTCGGAAGCGCTGCATCAGTGGCGAGGGGCTTACGTTGAAGGCAGTGCTGGGCTCGGCATTTTCAGTTGATTCAGCATTGGTTGCGAGCTCTGGCAAACGCACTTCACCTGGTGATTGTAAGCCTGACAAGGTTGGTCCGGTCTCAGCCTCATCAGTAGGGACACTTGCCTCGGCATCCGCCACTTTCTGAACCGGCCACCACTGCTGTCGTTGCGTCCATGCGAACGAGGCAAGTCCAGCAACGATCAGCAACACCGCAGCAACGAACAGATATTTGCGGCCCGAAGACCGATGCGGTTCGACATCGGAGCTGATGTTTGTGTGCACACCACTACGCCAGTCCTGATCGAAATCAAGATCGTCCGCGAGGTCAAAATCATCCAGTATCGAATCGTGACTCTCGAACGCTAGCTCGTTCGTGCGGATTGTATGATCATTGGACGCAGGTGCCTGACGGGCTGCCGGCACGCGTGAGGTGGGATACTGACTGGTTGCATCGTCATCCAGATGCTGCTGATTGGTAGGCTGTTGCAGGCCTGCCGATCGCCTCTGTTTGTTCTCTGGTTTCAGACGCGTAACGTTGGCCTGCTGGCCTGTATTGACAGCGTCAGATTGCCTCAGTCGAGTGGGCGCTTCTTCGTCGAGAAAATCAAAGTCATCGCCTTTGCTGATAGTAAGTTGTGGCGGAGGTTCGACCGGATCACCTGGTTTGGGCGGTAGCAATGGACCTGATTTCGAGACAGGCACAGGTTTGCGGATGATGGGAAGCGGGCTCTCGGCTCGACCCGTCTGATCAGCGCCGCCTCGTCTGACCTGGCCGGCACGCGCACGATCACCATCCTCTGCCAGGAAGTCGAACATCGACTCCGAATCGGAGTCCAGCACCGAATCGGGGCCTATGCTCGAATTCGGCTTGTCTTTGCGATCGAATTCAGGTTCCGACATAAGCTGTTGTCATGAGATCTCCAAATCCAGTCAGAGGCCTCGTCAATTTGGGACTAATGGGACATCATAGCCGATATGGCGCACTCAATTTCAGCGAAAATTGTGATGCTTCAACGGTTTGTCATACTTTCATCGACGCCGACTCACAGCTTTGCGACCGTGATCCGCCCGTTATTGTTCCCTGACTACCAATCGTCAACGTTTTGGCAACACAGCGCTCCATTGCTCAGAACCCAGCCCCAATGCTGCGAAATCAGGCAATATCAGGGTTACGGAATCTGCCTCGTCGGGCCCATTAACCAACCAGGCCCCGCTGTTCAAGGACACGTACGATTCGCTCAAACCACTGATATGAGCCGGTGAGTGGGCGACGCGAGGATCCGATACGATCGAATTGGACAACCATTCACCTGTCTCATCAAACCACAGCAGGATAGCCCGATTTGCAGGCATCTGGCGCCTTGCCTCTAGAATTCGTAGCTCGGCACTCATCGTCACATCGCGAGCACGACCAGCAGTCGCAGCAGACTTTCGATTGAAATCGTCACTCTTGATGCCCTGTCTCAATGACAACCGTACCGGTGCTTTGGTAACGCTGTGCACATGATGCCCGGACTCATCAAACCGGAACAGGACACGCAGGTCTGCGGATGTGGCAGCACTGAACAGATACAGGCAGATGATTGCCGCTACTTGACTAAAGGGTTTCACTGTACTCGCAGTGTCCATGTCCAGTTGAAAATTCCCGCATGAGGCGGTTCTGCCCTGATGGCCCCGCTGATGTCAGAAACGCTCATCAACAATTCATGAATACCCGGTTGCAGGGATATACGTAAGACATTGGAATCCTCACCTGGATCTATTAACTCACCATTCAGGTTCCACTCCACCCGCTGCACCGATGCATCGAAAAACGGGCTGACCACAAACTCCTGCTCTTCTCCGGCAATCAGATTGATCGTTTCAGAGATTGGTGAAAATCCGCGAATGCCCTCCGTCAATGTGTACAATCTTAATATCCACTGTTCACTATTCACAGCTCCGAATGGAGCATCGAAGCTCCGCATTCTGCTGTCAAATGTAGGTCGAAACACCCCCTTGGCCCGATACAGCCCGCCTTCAAACACTCCGACACCGTCTTCATTGGATAGTTGCGGAACCGCTCGAGCATCATCGATCCAGTGACTCCAGGGAACCCGCCCGGGATCTGAAAAGCCTGACACATTCGGATACCGACCTTCCTCAAATGGCGGTAATCCTTGCGTCTCTAGTATGAGATTGTCCACGTATTCATCGGCCAGGTCGGCCAGGCTATGACCCATTTCATGTAGGGCAATTTGCGGCGCATAGGCAGATGTAATGGCCACACTACCCCCACTATTGCCACTGCCACCGTAACGCCTGTCATTGACCAGTAGGATCAATTGGTCTACCGCAGGATATTCCAGTAGCGACGCTTCAAACAAGGATAACGTGTTGGCGCAGATCAGCCGAGGTACAGAGCGACAATTGTAGGCGCTGTCGAACGCTGTGCTGCGACTGTCCACCATATCATTATCATCGGCACCCGAATCGTCGCTCACCGTACTGATCATGTGAATATTGAACGCGCCCATGTGGGCCGCTATTCCCTCATCGGCATAGAATTGTTCAATCACATCGTCAACATGATCGCGAAACAATGTTTGTTGATCGGCGCGATAGCCGTCACCGAGGATAACCAAATGGACCCCGCGGCCCTCTTCACTGCCTGACAGCGTAATGCCGCGCCCCGAGGCCGTCAGCGGATAGATGGTTATAGGAACAACCTCTCGGGTAACGCCACCGAGAAGGTCAGTCGCCTTGATCACCAGGTTGACAGTGGTGACATCATTAACGTCACTGGCAGTGACAGCCACGACACTTCCGTTAACCTTTGTATCGACAAACGCGTTGGCCTCTACCGAAATGCTCACTGAATCGCCATCGGCATCGTCGGGAAACACATTGGCACTCACCGATTCGCGCCCCAGCATTTGCGTCGGAAACTGAGACACGTTTAAGGTTGGCGAGTCATTGACATCAATGACCTCCAGCACGATATTGACAACCTCATCAAACAGACCGCTTGCATCAGTAACTCGCAACGTGATGCCGCTGACAAATCCAACGTCCGATTGATCCGGAATACCTGATAACTCACCCGTCTCGGCATTGATAGTCAACCAGGCGGGCAAGCCGGACGCACTGAAACGCAAATCATCTCCATCCGCATCTGCCGCATCCAGCGTTACAGCGAAGAGCCGGCCTTGCTCAGCAACACGAGGCAGATTCGGCGATAGCACCGGCGCGTCATTCACCGCTTCAATGGCCACCACCACTTCAATGGGCTGTCCATCGTATGTCGTGTAGGAAAACGTATCTGTACCCCAATAGTCCTGCGAAGACTCGTAGTTAAAGACCTGCTCGTCGGACCGCAAGGTGAGCAGTCCATGCTGTGGCAGCGAACGAATCGTGACTGAGCCTCGCGAGGGTTCAACCGGATCGTAGAATCTGCCATGGAGAACGGTGTCTTCGCTCATGACAAATCGCAGTTGCGCACGGGCACCCGAGAGATCGGGTGTACCAGATACGGTGGGGCCGTCTGATTGGGATCCGTCATCGACGCGTGGAGGCGCTGTCAGCGGGTTCTGCGATCCCGAGTCACACGCAACTGCTACCAAACACACGCAAGCCAGTATGGCCCAGCGACAGTGATACAGCCCGTTTGTTACGTTAGCGTTCATAGAGCATCCAATGCCTGTAATGCGCTCAATACGACACTACAAGTCTTGACGTTCCAAAGCAGTCTCGATGTAGATTTTGCGTAATTGGGTACTGACTGGTCCTGGTGTGCCACTACCCAGGGCGATGCCATCAATATTGACGACCGGCATGACGAACGAAGAAGCGCTGGTTATAAACGCTTCACTTGCCTGACGTGCAGCCTCTATCGAGAACGGTTCTTCCACAACGGTGTAACCCGCTTCGCGGGCAAATTTCAATACAGGCCTGTCGGGTAATGCCACTCAGTATTTCATTTCCCAGGTGCCGAGTTTGTATCTTTTTGTCATCAGTCACAATATACGCATTGTTTGACGTACCTTCGGTGACTAATCCGTCCTCAACCATCCACGCATCGTGAACGCCTGCATCCACGGCGGCTTGCTTTCCCATACTCGGTGCTAGCAATCCCACGGTCTTGATATCTCGTCGCTTCCAGCGTAAATCCGGAATGGATATCACATGCATACCCTGCGCAGCGAGTGGCGAGTTGAGAAGATCCTTAACCTGAGTGAACATGACCAATGAAGACTCAGCCGCATTCGGAAAAGCAAAATCCCGGTCTGCGACACCGCGGGACACTTGCAAATACAACAAACCTTCCTTGACGTCGTTGAGTTCCACCAATTCAAGCTGCGCTTTAACAATGTCTTCATCACTGCAAGGTGGCGCCATGGACAGTTCTGACAGCGATCGCGACAAGCGCTTCAGATGGGCCTTATTATCAATCAGCCTGCCATTAAGAATAGTCGACACTTCGTAGACAGCATCGGCAAACAAAAAACCGCGATCCAGCACAGAAATTTTGGCATTCTCTTCGGCGAGGAAATCGCCATTGACGTAAAAGGTTCGGCTCATTGGGTAAAGGGTCCTGTTGACTTCATCGACGATGGGTAACAAGGCTAGCTCAGCAAGTTTACGATACCTTCCAGCGCTTGCACCTCGTAATGGGGTGGAGCCAGATTCTCAGGCCAGGGCTCGCGATATTGATTGAACCATAAAGTCTGCACGCCTGCATTATGGCCTCCGCATATGTCTGCTATCGGATTATCACCAATGTGGAGTAAGTCGTCGCCAGATAGTTCAAGCGCAGTAAGGCACTGATCAAACATGTGAGGATCAGGCTTAGGCGGCATCTGCAAATCGGCCGCATAGACCTTGTCAAAGAGACTGGCTATGCCGATGTGCTCAAGATCAGCATTTCCATTGGTAATAGCAACCAGCCTGTAATGTTTAGCCAACGTGTGCAGCATATCCAGCGCGCCTT
Organism: Cryomorpha sp.; assembly: GCA_965230375.1. Lineage (GTDB taxonomy): Bacteria > Bacteroidota > Bacteroidia > Flavobacteriales_D > Cryomorphaceae > CBDDKU01. The sequence continues at coordinate 122 of CBDDKU010000004.1, read as the reverse complement.
CGTAGAGCTGTACCTCGCTGCGCGCACGATAAAACACATTAAACCCTTCATCGGCCATGGACTGCGGGTAGTCAAATTGCGCCAGGATTGCTCGCAATCCAGCGAGACGCATGGCAGTCACA
>CBDDKU010000003.1:0-40290 GCA_965230375.1 Cryomorpha sp. | reverse complement strand
TGATATCATCGCCCAGGTAGGCTACTTGATTGAGATCGATGTTGTAGTCCTTGCAGAGCTGTGTGGCAATGGCTACTTTGTCTTTGGCTCCCTGATAAAGATGATCTACTTCTAATTTGGCTGCTCGCCTTTCCACCATGTCGGTGGTTTCGCCTGTGAGAATACCTACTGGAATGCCAGCCATTTTACACCATAGTACACCGGCACTATCGTAGGTGTGAAACTTTTTAAGTTCGTTGCCCATAGCATCGTAGTACATACCCCCATCGGTCCACACCCCATCAATATCTGTTAACACGAGTTTGATCATTCTACCACAAAGTAAGACTGCATCGCACAGAATTTATTTCTCTCCAGCCGGACGTTGTCTAGGCCGAAGACTTCTTTTAGGGCAACCGTTTCACCGGGAAAACCAGGATCGTTCAATTCATCAAAGCCAATAATAGATCCTCTGGTAAGGTGTGGCTTAATAAGTTCGAGACAAGCCTTGGTAGGGGCGTAGATGTCAAAATCGAAATAGGCGAATGCGATGATTGTTTGCGGGTTTCGCTCTAGGTAGGCCTTTAATTGGCTTGGAGCATCTCCTTTACAGAGTTCGAATTTGTTGATATGGTTAAGCGGGCTTTCATTTTGTTGGCACTCTAGTACCTGCCCGAGAAATTCTTCGTATCCTTTTGTCACGCTGAAAGCGCCCTCTTCGATGAAGTCGCCATCGCCGTCTTCACCAGTGGTCCCGATAAAACCTTCGAAGGTATCGAAGCCGACAATTCGCCTGTTGTAGTTAAACGGTTCGTAGATTCCTCTCAAATTACTCAGGGTACTTAAGTTTTGTCCCCATCTCGTTCCAAACTCCATGATTACACCGTGAACGTTTACGATCTTCTGGTAGATTTCATTCAAAAACAAGGTCTTCGAAAGCTCTTGCCGTCGTTGAAACAAACCCACTTGAGCTACTTGCTCAGCGGGCGAAATGGGCGAATTGGAAAAGAGATCATTTAGTTTTTCTCGATTGTTGAGCTCTTTGTTGGATGCGAGTGTTCTTAGCTTTGTGTTCATAGGTGGTTCGCGTAAATCAATTCGTTTTTCGGGATGTCGGCTTTCAGGGTTTTGCCAATTACCTGATCGCGATCGACCCATTTTATTCCATCGCCAGGGCTCAGCAGGTGGATATCTTTTTCATTAACGATTTCTCCGGCTTTCATATCGCGAGTGGTGGCGATCGAACGCTCTAGTTTGTTTTTTGCAAGTTCTACCCCGTCTTCTATAAAAATGCCTTCTTGGCCCATTGACATCTCAAGGGCCCGAATATCTCTGACCATGCGGTTGAGGCCATCGGGGCCTAGGGAGCCGGCCTGATCGGTTCCTTTCATTCGTCGATCGAGCGTCACATGCTTTTCAATAATTTCAGCCCCCATCGCCACAGCAGCTACGGGTACCGAAATACCGATGGTGTGATCGCTATAGCCTATAGTAAACTGGCTGTAGTGCTTTTTTAGGTATGTGATGGTAGCGAGGTTGACGTGCTCTGGGTGCGTGGGGTATTCTGACACGCAGTGAAGGATGGCCAGTTTTTGGTGATGCTTTCCAATCACTTCAATGGCCTCATCGAGTTCCTTTTTTCCCGCCATACCCGTAGAGACGATCATCGGGATTTGCGTTTCGGCTAATGCTTCGAGCAAAGGAAGGTTGGTCAGATCCCTAGAAGCCACTTTGAGCCGATCGGGGGAGAAGAGTTTGAGCATCGAAAGGCAGGATGGTGCGCAGAGTGTTTCTACAAAATCAAGGCCTTTGCTTTTAGCGTACTGGTATATGTCGTAGTGTTGTTCATCGTCGAGTTCGAGATATGCTCTGTGTTCGCCGTATGTTTTACCGAAAGAGTTTGGGCTGTTGTAGGGGCGATTCATTTGTGAATCGCTTAGTTCGTATTGAAGATCTCGTTTGGTTAATTTGACAGCGTCCATGCCCTTGAGGTGAAGGTCGAAGAGTTGTTCATCGATTTCTCTGGCAGCACCGTCTATGATAAGTTTGGCCAGATCTACAGACCCGTTGTGATTTTGTCCAATTTCTCCTATCAGGTAGGTTGGTTTCATTTCGGTTTCAGTGTTTTTTCGAAAGATAAAAGGAATGATGCGATTACCGGTTACGAAGAATGGATTTCTCCCGGAAGGTAAACTACAGCCGGAACATAGCCCAATCCTTTGGAAGCTTTTACCCTGAATTTTTTCCAGTAGCGGTAGATAGCTAATAGGTTCCACTTATTATTTATGGTATCGCGTTGCTGGATAAAAGTTGAAATAGAATATTCTCCGTTGATGAAGATATTATTTGGGATTTTCACTTTCACATTATGCACTTCCTTGTTATTCTGGATTGGATCGCTGAATTGAAAACTATCGTAGATGCCGACAATTTTTAAATCCTTGTCAGTTATCTGTAATTTGATGTGAAACCAGTCGATAGATGGATCAACTCTGATTTCCATCTCTACATTTAAGTCACTTTGATAGTCTATCACCGGAATATCTTCACTAGAATGACTATAGATAGGAGAGTTTAAAATGTTCATTGAGTTCAGGGCGGCACCTTCATTGAACTCAACTTTTGGGTCATTTCCACCAAAGTTGTCAAAGTATAAATCAATCCCATGAGCAATGTTTTCGCCGCAATAGCTGGTAATGCCATTTTCCATCAATAGAACCTTATTGGTAATGTTAGCTATGTGAGGCATCGAGTGGCTGACGAAGATTACAGCTGAACTTCGCATCATCTCATTTACTTTATTGAAGGATTTGATTTTAAAACCAGAGTCACCAACAGCCAAGACTTCATCTAAGATTAACACATCTGGCTTCATATGCACAGCTACGGAAAACCCAAGTCTTACCTTCATTCCCGAGCTATAATATTGTACTGGAGTGTCAATGAAATTCTCTATTTCCGAGAAATCAATGATCTCATCGATTACCGCATCAATTTCTTTTTTCTTAAGGCCAAGAACGGACCCATTATTGTAAATATTCTCACGTCCTGTTAGAATCGGATTAAAACCAGCACCAAGTTCAATAAGTGCACCGACCCTGCCGTACATTTCTATCTGTCCTTTGTCAGGTTTAATCAGCCCATTTAGCATTTTCAATAGGGTGCTCTTCCCTGCACCATTCCTGCCAATCAGACCGAGACATTCGCCACGCTTGACTTCAAAGGAGACGTCCTTTACTGCCCAAAATTCTTTGTCTCTTAGATCTTGACCTGATTTACTTTTACCAATAAATTCAGCCCCTAAATCCTGAACGCCATACCAAAGACTTTTTTTAAGATCGCGACAGAACTTTTTTCCTACATGGTCTACTTTAATTAAAGTCTCTCCTCTAACCTTTCCATCAAGCATTCATTCTTTCAATCAATATGGGCATAGCCAATCTATATCCAACTAAAACAATTGCCAAAAACGCGATTACCCCCATATTGATATAAACCCATTCATTTAAAAAGCTTGTTTCTATTCCCGTTAACCATTCACGAGTGGTTGTGATTAAAGGTGTGATAGGGTTAGCTCTGATAATCTCTGCAGTAAAGCCTTCCTTTGGAATAGCGTAAACAACAGGAGCGGTGTACATCAAAAATTGCATTAGTAAAGGAAGTCCCTTTGAAACATCAGTATACAACATGCCGAGCGGGGTAAGCAATAGCCCTATTGCCGTACCAGCCATGACAAGGGAAATGATAGCTAAAGGAACTAATAGTAATGTTGTAGTTCCCAAGTAACCCATGAATGCCAGAATAGCAATAATTAAAATGGTTTTTATCCCAGCATTAAAGAACGAATGATAGACTCCCGCCATAACTATAGCTTCGCGTGGGAAATTTACCTTGGCTAGGGTAGATTTGTTTTGGGTGGTCTTGTTGATTGGCGCTTGCATACTTTCGAGGAAAATGGCCCAAATCATAGTTCCTGAAATTGCATAAATTGGGTAAGGAAGGCCCGTATCGCTCATTGAGACTATACCCGATGAGTTTAGAAAAATCCAAGTGACAGCATTTGCTATTGGGAGAATGAATGCCCAAAGTACCCCTAAGGCACTTTGTCTGTACATTGCCTTTATGTCTCTAATGGTAATACGTTTGGCTAAATCTTGGCCTTTGCCAATATCCCGAATCATATCCCTTACCATGACCCAAGGCCTCTGGATATTGGAATGGGCATTGTATATGCGTTTCTCCATGCAGGTTGGTTCTTACCCCTGCCGGCAAATGTAGTAAAATGGTCTGTGGTAATTGTAAGTGAGTATTAGCTGTCTGATGCGCTTCTAGAATGGATGGTCTTGTGCAAAGGCTTTACGCTCCGACTCCCACACATTTACAGTCAGGACAAGGGGAAAGCGCCGCCTTTCCAAAATTGTTTATCACTACAATCATTGCCGTCCATTTCGATACACCCCGAAAGTATTCGTGGCACTCAATGTGACTAACTTTTGTAGACAATTGTCAATCGAAGCGAAGTGGAGATCCCGATTCCTATCGGGATTATCACTTGTCCATTATCCATTGTACTTCCGTCTTTGTCGCTTTACTTCGATACACCGCAGATGCTCCTTTAAGTCGATCTGCGTCACTCAGTATGACGCTTCAATTCATGCGCAAATTTTCCATTCCTTCCCCATTCATCCGCCGAAGTCATACACAGGCGGAATACCCACTACCCACTACTCAATACTCACTACTCAATACCCAATACCCACTACCCAATACCAATTCCCAATCGTAGCGTAGCGGAGATCCCGATTCCTATCGGGATTATCCATTATTAATTGTCCATTATTGACTAATATTGTACCCACAAAACGTCGGAAACTAATTGACGACGCGTTCTGAATAAATCCCACGAGAAATATTTCGGCACCCAGATATGGATTCTTACATTTCTGCCGTTATTTATTTGAGTCAAGAAAGGGGATACACATTAGACCCGCATTATGAAAATAACTTACAACAGCGCAAGACCTGATTTAGTCATTCCTGAATACGGAAGAAGTATTCACAACATGGTTAATTACTGCGTGAGCATTGAGGACAGAGAGGAGCGAAACAGGTGTGCTCGTTCGATTATCAGCATTATGGGGAATCTTTTCCCGCAGCTGAGAGATGTAGAAGATTTCAAGCACAAACTTTGGGATCACCTTCACGTGATGTCGGATTTTAAACTCGACGTTGACTCGCCATACGAAAAGCCAAAGAAAGAAACCTTTCAAACGAAACCGAAAAAGGTGAACTACCCAACGGGTAACATCAAGTTTGGGCACTACGGCAAAACCATTGAGCGCATTATCGAAGAAGTCTCAAAGGAGCCAGATCTGGAAGCGAGAAAGGAGCTGGCGATCGCTACGGCCAATTTGATGAAGCGCACCTATGTGGTATGGAATCAAGGTAGCGTGCGGGATGAGGTTATTGCGAATGACCTCAAGCGCATGTCAAACGGCGTATTAACCGTCGAGAACCCCGAAGAAGCATTGGCTCCTACCAAAGTAGTCATGCAGCAGATGGGTGTTACACAGAATCAAAACAAGAATCAAAATAATCGAGGAAGAAAGCGATCATCGCGGAAAGGCGGTGGCCGCAAGAAAAGGAACTAAACTACATGGGAACATTTGAAATCAACGGTGGTAAACAACTCAAAGGAGAGTTGGTGCCACAAGGGGCCAAAAACGAAGTGCTACAAATTTTATGTGCCGTTCTACTCACCCCCGAACGCGTCGAAATTGAAAATGTTCCCGATATCGTCGATGTCAACAAGCTTATTGACCTGCTTGGTGACCTTGGCGTAGAAGTTGAAAAGCTCGGCCCTGAGCACTACGCCTTCACCGCCAAAGATGTCGACATAGAATACCTCCACAGCGATACGTTTAAGAAAAAGGGAAGCGGACTGCGCGGATCGATTATGATCGTTGGACCGCTTCTGGCGCGTTTTGGGAAAGGGTATATCCCAAAGCCGGGGGGCGATAAGATCGGTCGAAGAAGACTCGACACCCACTTTATCGGGTTCCAAAAGCTCGGTGCGAAGTTTAACTACCAGGCCAAGGACAATTTCTACCAGGTAGAAGCAAGTCATCTGAAAGGGACTTACCTTCACCTCGATGAGCCCTCGGTAACCGGTACGGCCAATATCATCATGGCAGCCGTTATGGCTAAGGGTACCACTACTCTTTACAACGCCGCTTGTGAGCCTTATATCCAGCAGCTTTGCGCTATGCTCAACCGCATGGGTGCTAAGATTTCTGGTGCCGGTTCGAACTTGATTTCCATTGAAGGAGTAGATTATCTCGGTGGATGTAAACACCGCGTCCTTCCTGATATGATCGAGATCGGATCTTTTATCGGTCTGGCTGCGATGACTCAGTCGGAGATCACCATCAAGGATGTGGCCTACGAGAAACTGGGAATCATTCCAGATACCTTCGGTAGACTGGGAATAAAGATGGAGCGCCGCGGCGATGATTTGTACATTCCCGCTCAGGACCATTACGAGATCGAGTCCTACATCGATGGGTCGATCATGACCATTTACGATAACCCATGGCCGGGATTCACACCAGACTTGTTGAGTATCGTGCTGGTAGTAGCCACTCAGGCAAAAGGTGCCGTATTGGTTCACCAGAAAATGTTTGAAAGCCGTTTATTCTTCGTCGATAAATTGATAGATATGGGAGCGCAGATCATCCTTTGTGATCCGCACAGAGCTACGGTTATCGGGTTGGATCGACAGGTACAGCTTCGCGGAATATCCATGACATCGCCTGACATCCGTGCGGGGGTATCGCTACTTATCGCGGCCTTGAGCGCCGATGGAAAGAGTACCATTCACAACATAGAGCAAATAGACCGTGGATACCAGAACATCGATAAGCGTTTGCAAGCCATCGGTGCAGATATCACACGAGTTTCGTAACTTGGAATAAATCTTGTTGCACAGATTCAAAATGATCATCAGATGAAAAAACTAATTCAATTTTCTCTAGCAATCGGAACAGTTGCATTGGCTACGGCCTTTATTGTTCCTACAGAGCCAGAAGCAAAAGCTGAAACAAAAGTAGAAGTACAAAAGTCAGGTCAAGTGGGGCTCAATGTGGGCGACACTGCTCCTGAGCTCGAATTTGAGAGTCCGGATGGAAAAACGCTTAAGCTGTCTTCCCTTCGTGGGAAGTTGGTCTTAATCGACTTCTGGGCATCGTGGTGCGGGCCTTGCCGTCGTGAAAACCCCAATGTGGTAAACGCCTATAATAAGTACAAGAAGGCAAAATTTAAGGACGCCAAAGGATTTGAAGTCTTTAGCGTTAGCCTCGACAAGAGCAAGGACAAGTGGGTTGCAGCCATTGCGCAGGACAAGCTCGAGTGGAAATACCACGTAAGCGATTTGGGTGGATGGTCGTCTGAACCAGCTAAAATCTACGGTATCCGATCTATCCCACACAGCATCCTGATCGACAAGGATGGAACGATATTGGCGAAGAATCTACGTGGCCAAAATCTCCACCTTGCACTAGACGAGCTCGTAGCTAGCTTCTAATTCAAGCTTTTTTAAGAACTTTGCAGAATCAGTCGCCACGGCGGCTGATTCTTTTTTTTACGCTGACTTTATGTCAGCAATGAGCCATTGGCCTATTATTTGCCAGTGGCAGGCTGTTAAATCAGAAAGAATAACTGAAAACACGAATACGGAAATGTCTGAAGAGAATAAAGATCAGGTAGAAGAGCAGGAAGAGCTGGTAAACCAAGCTGAAGCCAATGCTCAGGAAAGTGGAGATGGGAACGAAGCGAAAGAGGATGGAAAGGCGGAGACTACATCCGACCCACTGACGGAAATGCAGGAGAAGTATGACAATTTGAACAATAAATACCTCCGCCTCTACAGTGAGTTTGAAAACTTCAGAAGAAGAACGGCTAAAGAAAAACTCGACTTGCTCAAGAATGCCGGATCGGATGTGGTCAAAGAACTTCTGCCCGTTGTAGATGACCTTGACCGAGCTATCGCTGCCAATGAAAACAACGAAGACCCTGTAGCCTTAAAAGAAGGCTTTGAGCTAATTAGCCAGAAACTTCTCCGAGTGCTTGGTCAGCAGGGTCTAAAGCCAATGGACAGCATGGGGAAAGACTTTGATACAGAATACCACGAAGCAATCACGAACATCCCAGCTCCTTCGGAAGATATGAAGGGCAAAGTAGTGGATGTTGCTGAGAAGGGGTATTTCTACAACGACAACATTTTGCGTTACGCTAAAGTGATTGTTGGTCAGTAAGAAGGTAAGCCCGAAAGGGCAAAATTGATTGAAATGGCAAAGAGAGATTATTACGACATATTAGGGGTTTCGAAATCGGCAGAACAAGCGGAACTGAAAAAGGCTTACCGCAAGCTGGCGATCAAGTATCACCCCGACAAGAATCCGGACGATAAGGAAGCTGAAGCAAAGTTTAAGGAAGCTGCAGAAGCATATGAGGTGTTGAGTGATGCGGATAAGCGTGCGCGCTACGACCGCTTTGGTCACGATGGTGTGAAAGGAGCTGCCGGATTTGGTGGCGGTGGGATGAATATGGATGACATATTCTCTCAGTTTGGAGATATTTTTGGATCTGCCTTCGGTGGAGGTGGATTTAGCAGTGGATTTGGGGGCGGAGGTCGCCCACGACGTCGCAAGGGTTCGAACCTACGCATAAAGGTCAAGCTAGATCTGAGTGAAGTGATGAATGGAGCCACCAAGAAGATCAAGGTTAACAAGCTTGTCGCTGCAGATGGAGTTACCTTCAAGCAGTGTAATACCTGTCATGGAACAGGGCAGGTAACGCGAGTTACGAATACCATTCTAGGGCAGATGCAGACTTCATCGACCTGTCCTACCTGTCATGGCTCGGGGCAGATGATTGATAAGAAACCGAGCGACGCCGATCACAACGGACTTGTGCGCAAGGAAGAAGTGATTAGCATTGATATTCCGGCTGGAGTAGAAGAGGGGATGCAGCTCAACGTGAGCGGAAAGGGAAATGCCGCGCCTATGGGTGGTGTGAATGGTGATCTTCTCGTAGTCATCGAAGAAGTGGAGCACCCACATCTCAAGCGAAACGGTAAAAACCTTCACTACGACCTGTATGTGAGCTTTATAGACGCTGCATTAGGTGGCGAAGCTGAAGTGCCCATGGTAGAAGGAAAGGCCAAGATCAAAATAGACCCGGGAACTCAAAGCGGTAAACTCGTGAGACTTCGCGGAAAGGGATTGCCGAGTGTTCAGTCATACGGGAAGGGAGATTTGATGGTGAACATCAATATCTGGACACCCAAAGAACTCACCAAAGAGGAGAAAAAAACCCTGGAAGGACTGCGCGATAGCATGAATTTCCAGCCCAGTGATGACCACGGCGAGAAAAGCTTCTTCCAGAAAGTGAAGGATATGTTTGAGTAGACTTTTGGTCTTGGGTAGTGAGTAAAGGGTAGTTAGTAGCTCGGATAGGCGGCGGGGTCTCCCGTTTGTAGCGGCTTTTTTTAGTTGACAATTGATAGTTGACAGTTGACAAATGGGAGTTCATATTTTGTGGGTGGACCCCCGCCTTAGGCGGGGTGGGGAAAAGCGCGGGCTTCAAGCTAACTGCGCAATCAGATACCACGCGATACGATTCTCTAATCGCGCGGCAGCGGTATGGTCAACGTAATTAGGAAATGTGTAGTCTTGAAATTGACGATCACTGTACATCCCTGATTAGCGTTGGCTGATTTTGTAAATTCCATTATCCATACTGACGCTCCTGTTGTCGGTCAGCATTGCTTCGCTAATTATCCATTAACCTTGCGTTGGTATCAGCTTACCACTAACGCTAGCTTTAACAAATTTGTCGCTTGACTTCGATAAAGCCCGAAAGTATTCGGGGCACTCAGTATGACGCTACCCTTCCGTATCTAATGTCTCGCCCTTACAGGGCTTTAATTTGGTATAATGTTGAATGCAGCCGGTGAAACCTGCTGCTGTTATGTGTCGTCCTTTCAGGACTAGACTTAAGCTCAACTCCGCTGCGCAACATTTGTGCTGATGTGCTTTAAAAATGAGAAATTCTGATCAATCTTCTTGCGCGCTGATACCCTCTTTAGGGCTAGAGAAAAGCAAGGGTTTTTCGTATAAAACCACTAGCGCCAAAACAATACCGCAGTGACTGACGCTTCCTCCAGTCGGTCAGCACTTTGAGAAATCCGATAAAGACTTAGCTCTATAAAGTACTTTCAGGGCGCATGCCCAGCGGAACACAAAAAACACCAAACTTAGCCAAATGACAGAAGGGCTCGGCTATTATTCCGCAATCTCTCTCTGCGCTCTGTGAACTTTGTCGTGCCAATCCTCGCTTTCAAGATCTGTCAACTCTATGCATTAATGGGTCATCTTAATACTTTGTACTTGATACTTTGTACTTTTCAGTACACTCACAAACTCCCATCATTTCATTGCAGACTTATTTAATATCCCGAATTTTGTCATAGAAAACCCAATTATGACAATTGACGAGTTTATCAAGAACGCCATAGCCGAAGATGTAGGAGATGGCGACTTTACCTCGGAAGCCTGTGTGCCTGATCAGGCTGTAGGCCGCGCGAAGATGTACATTAAGGAAGATGGGGTTCTGGCTGGTACTGGTATCGGTCAGCAAATCTTTTACTCCATCGATCCAAATCTTCAAGTGCAACTCTTGAAGAATGACGGTGATAAAGTGGTGAAAGGAGACGCTGTATTGATTGTGAGCGGATCTGTAAAGAGCATTCTTAAGGCCGAGCGGCTCGCTTTGAACTGCATGCAGCGAATGAGCGGTATTGCCACCTTGACACGAGCTGTTGTTGATCAATTGGAAGGGCTGGAGACCAAGGTACTCGACACGCGTAAGACCACTCCCGGACTCCGGTTTTTGGAGAAGTTAGCGGTGCAGATTGGTGGTGGAATGAACCACCGGTTTGGGCTTTACGATATGATGATGATCAAGGACAATCACATCGACTATGCGGGCAGTATCGAAGCGGCCATAGAGCGTTGTCATGAATACCGATCCGAACACGGTTTAGACATCAAGTTAGAAGTAGAAGCTCGAAACCTGGGCGAAGTAGATCGCATTCTCGCCGTAGGCCTGGTTGATCGTATCATGCTCGACAACTTTAGCCACGAAGATTTAAGAAAGGCGGTGGAAATGATTCCTAGCCAATACGAGACGGAGGCAAGTGGAAACATTACCCTAGAGACCGTTAGAGGCTATGCTGAGTGTGGAGTGGACTACGTAAGTATGGGAGCGCTAACCCATAGCGCGGTGAGCCTCGATATCAGTTTAAAAGCCTTTTAGGTAGGTGTTTTCCAATAGTTCTTTATTTTTCGGTGGAATAAAACTCTTGCATGGCCAATTTTCTTGAAGCATGGAAAGCCAAATTTTTACGATTACCGATCGTTCGGAAAACAATAGTTCTCGCTAAGCGAATCGAAATACCCGGATTTCAAGGGTTATCGATCTACCAGCTTTTGGGGTTTATTGCCGTAGGTCTCAGGAAGGGGCGGATCACAAATAGAGCTGCCGCTGTTTCCTTTCGGATTATGCTGGCTATCCCTCCACTGATTATCGTATTTCTTTCCCTGATCCCCTTTGTGCCAGTCGAGAATTTTCAGGAGAATATTATGCTTTATATCTCCAAGGCCATGCCTGCTTCGGCCTTTGAACTGGTTGAAAGCACGCTGAACAACCTCGTGAATAAGAAGCAGCAAACACTTGTAAGCCTTTCCTTTGTGCTAGCCTTGATCTACGCGTCTAATTCCTTTCAAGCTATCTTGGATGGGTTTAGCTATAGCCACAATATCGAAAAACCTCATAGCCTCGTGGTGCAGTACCTCCGTTCGTTTATGCTTATGGCAATGGTGAGCGTTGCTGTGATATTGGGTATGGCGCTTATCACCTTCACCGGTCCAGTTGTCGATTACCTGATCCATTTGCAAGTCATAAACGATAGTATTGTCTTGTTCCTGATCGGGCTTGTCCAGTGGGTTCTTATTATTCTCGTATTCGAGATTGGGATAAGTATTCTCTACAGAGCAGGGCACAGCGGTAAGTGGAAGGCTATAAACGCCGGGGCTTCCTTCGCTACGATTGGATTGATCATTGTATCATCACTCTTCGCTTATTACGTGAATAATTTCGGGAACTACAATAAGCTCTACGGTTCAGTAGGTACCCTTCTCGTGGCGATGCTTTGGATCTATTTGAATTGTATCGTTCTGCTTATTGGTTTTGAGATCAACACAGCCATCGAAAAGGCTAAAAATATCTCTGTAAAGGATATTGAGCCGGATGATGTGTTGAAATAATTGAGGCAATTAACAATTGATAAGTGACAATGGATAATTAGTGACCGACTGGCGTCAGTATGGAAAATTGATGATGGACGATTGGGTTGTTTTTAAGATTGTCTTTTTGTTTGTAGATTGGGGGTGTGAGTGATTGGAAAAAGAAAGAGAACCCAATTAGAGACAAATCATATGCTTTTGCCCTGGAAGTTGTCAAGCTTTCAAAAGACCTTCGAAGTGAGTCAAAGGAATTTGTTCTGAGCAAACAGGTTTTAAGATCTGGTACATCAATAGGAGCGCAGATTCGTGAAGCCGAGCATGCGCAAAGTCGAGCTGACTTCATTCACAAAATGTCTATTGCTTTAAAAGAAGCTAACGAAACAGAATATTGGCTGGACATTCTTCACGACTCAGGATATATGGATAGGTCATTGTATGAGAAATACCATAATCAGATTTCTGAAATCTTACGGATGCTGATTTCAATTGTGAAGTCTTCGAAAAGAAGTAATATTAATTGACAAGTGATAATTGACAATTGACAGATGTAGTCCCTGATTAAAGTTGACCTTTTTTGTAGATTCCATTATCCATTATCCATTATCCATTATCCATTATCCATTATCCATTATCCATTATCCATTGAGTGTCGTAGCGGAGCGCAGACCGGTTAACCAACCACATCGAGCTTAGCGAAACGCAGCAAGAGCTGTTTTTGGCCGACGGATGGGAAGAAAACGGTGGCTTTTTCGTTGGGGTGTGCGCCCTCTACGTTGAGCACTTTTCCCTTTCCAAACTTCTCGTGTGAGACCTGAACCCCGGCCACGATAGATCCTGGCTTGGTAGCTGGTGGCTTTGTAGCTGTGTTTGTCTGGTTGACCTTCTTTAAGTTTTTGGGAGCCTTGAATGTCGGTTCGGGTTTCGACTTCGCCGGTTGCTTCTGCGACTTGTTGCGGTAATAGTTGTTGCCGCTGTTGCCTCCTGAGCGATTCGATTTGCCCCATGGACTTCCTCCAAAATCACCGGAGCGATCCTCCCAGGGGTTCTCAAGTGTTTCGGGTTTGTCCAGAAACTTGGTGTCAACTTCTTCGATAAAGCGGCTCGGTTCGCTGTGGTTGAGCTGTCCAAATCGATAGCGCGTCATGGCATAAGTCAGAGTCGCCTTTTTCTCAGCTCTCGTCAGAGCAACATAAAAGAGTCGGCGCTCTTCTTCCAATTCACTCCTGTCGGTGAGAGAGAGCTGCGAAGGGAAAAGGTTTTCTTCCATACCCACTACATATACATATGGGAACTCCAGCCCCTTGGATGCGTGGATGGTCATGAGGCTTACCTTGTCGTCGTCTTCATCATTCTGATCGGCATCAGTGAGAAGGGCTACGTCTAATAGAAACTCACTCAAGTATGGTTTGCGGCCTTCGAACTCCGGGTTCTCGCTTTCAGAGAATTCTTTGATACCATTTAAGAGTTCCTGAACGTTTTCGTAACGGCTGAGCCCTTCAGGTGTTTTGTCGGCGTATAGCTCGCGAAGCAGACCTACAGACTTGGCAATATGCTCGGCTAGCGAAAAGGCATCTGTTGTTTCGAGCTGCACAGAAAAACTTTTCATCATTGTGACGAAGTCGTTGAGCCGTTGTTTGGTTCCACCGTTTACGGGTAACTTGTCCAGGTCTTCGCTGATCACACCCCACTGGCTCTTCCCTGAAGCACCTGCTTGTAAGGTGATCTTTTCCAAAGTCGTTTTCCCAATTCCTCGCGCGGGGTAGTTGATGACCCGCTTCAGTGCTTCCTCGTCGTTGGGGTTTGCTGTGAGCCGGTAGTACCCCAGAATGTCTTTTATCTCCTTACGCTGGTAGAAAGATGTTCCACCGTATATGCGGTAGGGGATATTTAGTTTGCGAAGGGATTCTTCCATCGCCCTACTCTGGGAGTTGGTACGGTAGAGAATGGCGAAATCCTTGTTTTTGAGATGAAGGTTGGCCTTGTCTTGAAAAATGTCGTTGGCTACGAACATACCTTCTTCGTTGTCGGACATCGACCGGTTTACTTTAATCAAGTCGCCTTGATCGTTGTCGGTCCAGACATTCTTCTCAATCTGATCCTTATTCTTTCCGATTACACTATTGGCCGCAGCTACAATATTCTTGGTGGAACGGTAGTTCTGCTCCAGTTTGAATAGTTTATAGTCTGGATAGTCCTTCCTGAAGTTGAGTATGTTTTGGATATTGGCTCCACGGAAACCGTAGATACTCTGAGCATCGTCGCCAACCACGCAAAGGTTTTCATTGAGGGCAGCCAGTTTCTTTACGATCAGGTACTGGCTGAAGTTGGTATCCTGGTACTCATCTACCAACAGGTATTTGAATTTGTGTTGATACTTATGGAGTACATCGGGGTGGTCGCGGAGCAGGACATTCGTTTTATAAAGGAGATCATCAAAGTCCATAGCTGAAGACTTGAAGAGTCTCTTATTGTACTCGGCATAGATTTCCACCATTTTTCCTCTACCACTTACTTCATCGTCGGCCATAAGTTCGGCACGCTCCCGGTACACTTTGGGAGATATCAGATTGTTCTTAGCTGCAGAGATGCGGTTTGCCACCACGCTTGGTTTATAGAGTTTGTCGTCGAGAGCCATTTCCTTGACGATGGCTTTGATCAGGTTTTTGCTATCGGCCGAGTCGTAGATGGTAAAATTAGAAGGGTAGTGGATTCGATCTGCTTCCACGCGAAGGATGCGCGCAAAGATGGAGTGGAAGGTACCCATCCATATATTTCGCGCTTCGCTTTCACCGACCACTTTACCGATTCGCTCTTTCATTTCGCGAGCGGCTTTATTGGTAAAGGTCAGGGAGAGGATATTGAATGGGTCTACACCTTTCTTAATAAGGTGTGCAATTCGGTAGGTCAGGACTCTGGTTTTTCCAGATCCGGCACCTGCAATGACCATACACGGACCTTCCGTATACTCAACGGCGGCTTTTTGTGCCGCATTCAAACTCTTCAAATAATCCATACGAGGCAAAACTAATGCTTTTAGGAGGGAAGAAATAGGAGAAAATGTTCTAGTTTTCCACCTTCAAAATAGACGGTCGGTCCGAACCGTCAACCCGTTTGAGTGGGCGCAGTTGAGTATTGCTCGAAAGACGTGAAAATTAATTGAAAACGGGTGTTGTTTTATTCATTTATTCTCGTACATTTGCACCCCCATTTTAGCGGATTGGGGCTTTTTAACGCGCGAAAAAACTGAATTAGAGCAACATTTAAATTATGCCAACAATACAGCAACTAGTACGCAAAGGAAGGGTAACAAAGGTAAAGACGAGTAAGTCTGCCGCCCTTGCATCATGTCCTCAGAGAAGAGGGGTTTGTGTACGTGTATACACTACGACACCAAAGAAACCAAATTCGGCCATGAGAAAAGTAGCTCGTGTGCGTCTAACGAATGGTAAAGAAGTAAACGCCTACATCGGAGGAGAAGGGCACAACCTACAGGAGCACAGTATTGTATTGGTACGTGGTGGTAGGGTGAAGGATCTTCCAGGTGTACGTTACCACATTGTACGTGGGGCTCTTGATACAGCAGGAGTTGATGGAAGAACTCAGCGCAGATCTAAATACGGTACGAAACGACCTAAGAAATAAGAGGGTTTAAGTCATGAGAAGAAAGACCGCAAAAAAACGCATTACGTTGCCAGATCCTAAGTTTAACGAGGTATTGGTAACAAAGTTTGTAAACAATATGATGATGGCCGGGAAGAAAAACGTGGCCTACAATATTTTTTACGACGCAATCGAGATTGTTGATAGCAAGAACGAAGAAGAGTCAGGACTTGATATCTGGAAAAAGGCACTTACGAATGTTACTCCAGCTGTAGAGGTACGTTCGCGTCGTGTAGGTGGTGCTACATTCCAAATCCCTCAACCTATCCGTGAGAACCGGAAAATGGCAATGGCCATGCAGTGGTTGATTTCATATTCTCGCAAGCGCAATGAGAAGACGATGAGTCAGCGTTTGGCAAATGAGATTATGGCCGCTGCAAAAGAAGAGGGAGCTGCATTTAAGAAAAAAGAAGATACGCATAGAATGGCAGAAGCTAACCGTGCGTTCTCTCACTTCCGTATCTAATTCAACGCATTAGCATAAAGATATCACAATGGCTAAAAGAGACTTAAAATTCACAAGAAACATCGGGATCGCTGCTCACATCGATGCCGGTAAGACTACGACTACTGAGCGTATCCTATATTACGGTGGTGTTAGTCACAAGATTGGTGAGGTACACGATGGTGCTGCAACCATGGACTGGATGGAGCAAGAGCAGGAAAGAGGTATTACCATTACTTCTGCTGCCACTACTTTGAACTGGCCTTACCGTGGAACCGATTACCACGTAAACATTATTGACACCCCAGGTCACGTTGACTTTACCGTAGAGGTAAACCGTTCATTGCGTGTACTTGATGGATTGGTTTTCTTGTTTAGTGCTGTTGATGGTGTTGAGCCACAGTCAGAGACTAACTGGCGATTGGCTGACAACTACAACGTACCGCGTATCGGTTTCGTAAACAAAATGGACCGTCAGGGTGCAGATTTCTTGAACGTGTGTTCGCAGGTTAAAGAAATGCTCGGATCACACGCACTTCCACTTCAGATTCCAATCGGAGCTGAAGACAACTTTAAGGGAGTGGTTGATTTGATCAACTTCCGTGGGATTGTTTGGAATGAAGATGACATGGGTATGACTTTCCAGGAAGTTGATATCCCAGCTGATATTATGGATGAAGCTACTGAGTACCGCGAGAAGTTGCTCGAGGCTGTAGCTGAATTCAACGATACATTGATGGAGAAGTACTTCGAAGATCCAGAGTCGCTTACTGAGCGCGAGATCCTTGACGCACTTCGCGAAGCTTGTATCGCAGGAACGGTTGTTCCTATGATGTGTGGTTCTGCTTTCAAGAACAAAGGAGTGCAGGCTATGCTTGACATGGTTATGGAAATCCTTCCTTCTCCACTAGATGTAGAAGCGATCGATGGAACAAACCCAAAGACTGATGAAGAAGAGAAGCGTCGTCCAAGTTACGATGAGCCTTTCTCTGCATTGGCATTTAAAATTGCCACTGACCCATTCGTAGGTCGTCTTTGCTTTACCCGTGTTTACTCAGGAGTTCTCGAGTCGGGATCTTACGTATTGAACACGCGTACTGATAAGAAAGAGCGTATTTCACGAATCTTCCAGATGCACGCCAATAAGCAGAACCAGGTTACTGAACTAGGTGCTGGTGATATTGGAGCATTGGTAGGATTTAAGGATATCAAAACTGGAGACACACTTTGTGCTGAGAAGTCGCCAATCGTATTGGAATCTATGGACTTCCCAGATCCAGTAATTGGATTGGCTATCGAGCCTAAGACTCAGGCTGATGTTGACAAACTAGGTATTGCACTTAGCAAGTTGGCTGAAGAAGATCCAACGTTCCAAGTTAGAACAGATGAAGATACAGGTCAAACTGTAATCAGCGGAATGGGTGAGCTTCACCTTGACATTATCTGTGACCGTTTGAAGCGTGAGTTTAAGGTAGAGGTAAACCAAGGTGCACCTCAGGTATCTTACAAAGAGGCTATCAACGGATCTGTTGATCACCGTGAGACTTACAAGAAGCAGACTGGTGGTCGTGGTAAATTTGCCGATATCGTTGTAACAATCGAGCCAGGTGACAATGAGAACCCAGGACTGATTTTCGTAAACGAAATCAAAGGTGGTAACGTACCTAAGGAATTCATTCCATCTGTTGAGAAAGGATTCAAAGAAGCGATGTCAAACGGAGTATTGGCAGGTTACCCACTAGACAGCTTGAAAGTAACATTGAAGGATGGATCTTTCCACGCAGTTGACTCGGATCAATTGTCATTCGAATTGGCTGCTAAGTTGGCTTACAAGACGGCCTTGCCAAAAGCTCAGCCAATCTTGTTGGAGCCGATCATGAAGCTCGAGGTGTTGACACCAGAAGAGAACATGGGAGACATCGTAGGTGACTTGAACCGTCGTCGTGGAGTAATGGAAGGAATGGGAGACCGTTCTGGATCAAAAGTAATCAAGGCTAAAGTTCCATTATCTGAGATGTTCGGATATGTAACACAGCTTAGAACGATCTCTTCTGGTCGTGCGACTTCTACAATGGAATTCTCACACTACGAAGAAGCACCTCGTCAGGTAGCTGATGAAGTGATTGCAAAAGTTAAAGGAAATAAAGTAGAAGCGTAACAAGAAGTATTCATAACGATGAGTCAAAAAATTCGCATCAAGCTCAAGTCATACGACCATAACTTAGTTGACAAGTCAGCTGAGAAAATCGTAAAGACAGTAAAGACCACTGGAGCTGTGGTAAGTGGTCCAATTCCGTTACCTACGCACAAGCGTATTTACACGGTATTGCGTTCACCACACGTAAATAAGAAGTCGCGTGAGCAGTTTGAGCTTTGTGCCTATAAGCGTCTTTTAGATATCTATAGCTCATCTTCAAAAACAGTTGATGCTCTAATGAGATTGGAGCTTCCAAGTGGGGTTGAGGTAGAGATTAAAGTTTGATAGTAATAAACCCAGAAAATGCCAGGATTAATAGGTAAAAAAATCGGAATGACTAGCACGTTCAATGCAGACGGCAAGAATGTCGCATGCACGATCGTACAGGCTGGTCCTTGTGTGGTAACACAAGTGAAGACCGAAGAGAAGGACGGCTACAGTGCTGTTCAGCTTGGCTTCGGCGAAAGGAAGGAGAAAAACACTCCCGCTCCAATGAAAGGGCATTTCAAGAAAGCAAAAACATCACCGAAACAGCGGTTGGTTGAGTTTTCTGACGAAAGCGGATTGAAGTTGGGAGATACAGTTGGTGTAAACATCTTCGAGGAAGGTGAGTTCATCTCTGTAGCAGGAAAGTCAAAAGGAAAAGGATTCCAGGGTGTTGTTAAGCGCCACGGTTTCGGTGGAGTTGGGCAGGCCACTCACGGTCAGCACAACAGAATGCGTGCGCCAGGATCAATTGGTGCAGCATCTTACCCAGCGAGAGTATTCAAAGGAATGCGCATGGCTGGACAAACAGGAAATAGTAGAGTAACCATGGAGAACATCCAGGTGGTGAAGGTAATGGAGGAGCAAGGGCTTCTTATCCTTAAAGGATCAGTACCAGGACCAAAGGGATCGTTTCTAATATTGGAGAAGAACTAATGGAAATTGCAGTTTTAAATATCGAGGGTAAAGAGACCAAGAAGGTTAAGCTCAACGATGAGATCTACGGTATTGAGCCAAACGATCACGCAATTTACTTGGACGTAAAACAGTACGGAGCTAACAACCGTCAGGGAACGCACAAGGCGAAAGAGCGTAGTGAAGTAAAAGGTAGTACACGCAAGATCAAGAAGCAAAAAGGAACTGGTACAGCACGTGCTGGTGATATCAAGAATCCATTGTTCCGAGGTGGAGGTCGCGTTTTCGGCCCACGTCCAAGAAACTATGGTTTCAAATTGAACAAGAAAGTAAAGGTGTTGGCACGTAAGTCTGCCTTGAGCTACAAAGCTCAAAACAACGAGATTACGGTTGTTGAAGACTTCAAAATGGACGCACCAAAGACGAAGCAATATCTCTCAATTATGAGCGCTTTGAAAGTGGCAGATCAAAAACCACTTTTGGTGTTGAGTGAGAAGGATAATGTATTATCTTTGTCGTCCCGAAATTGCCAGGGGCATAAAGTAGTGTCAGCCAACGATTTGTGTACATACGATATACTTCGTCACAAGTCATTGGTTATCTCTGAAAGTGCTATACCGGTGATTGAGAACACTTTAAATCGATTTAAGCGATGAGCCAGATTGTAATCAAGCCGGTCATTACCGAGAAGATGACCGCCGTATCAGAAGACATGAACCGCTTCGGTTTCATCGTTAAATACGACGCGAATAAGATCCAGATCAAAGAGGAAATCGAGAAACTGTACGACGTTAAGGTCGAGAAAATTTGGACCATGCGTTACGCAGGGAAGTCAAAAAGTCGATTCACTCGTACTGGTCTGATCACGGGAAAAACGAAAGCCTTCAAAAAAGCGATCGTATCGCTAGAAGAAGGTAGCACTATTGACCTTTATAGCAACATCTAATAGCGAATAGAGATGCCAGTAAGAAAATTTCGTCCTAGCACACCAGGACAACGACATAAGGTTTTGAGTACGTTCTCTGAAGTGACAACTGACAAGCCAGAGAAGAGTCTACTCGCACCGATTAGCAAATCTGGTGGTCGTAACAACCAAGGTCGTATGACAATGCGATACATTGGTGGTGGTCACAAGAGACGCTACCGTATTGTCGACTTCAAGCGTAACAAGCATGGAGTAGATGGTACAGTAAAGACAGTAGAGTACGATCCAAACCGTACGGCGCGAATTGCACTAATTGAATATACTGATGGAGAGAAGAGATACATCATCGCTCCAGAAGGGATTCAGGTTGGTCAGACCGTAAAGAGTGGTAAAGAAGCTACACCAGAAGTAGGAAACGCAATGTTTCTAGCAGACATTCCATTGGGAACAGTAATCCACAACGTGGAGATGCGCCCTGGACAAGGTGGAGTAATCGCACGAGGAGCAGGTTCATACGCTCAGTTGAATGCGAGAGATGGTAAGTATGCCATTTTGAAAATGCCTTCAGGAGAGACGCGTATGATTTTGACTACTTGCCTTGCTACGATCGGATCAGTATCTAATGGAGAGCATATGCTCGAGCGTTCAGGTAAGGCTGGTCGTTCAAGATGGAAAGGACGTCGTCCACGTGTACGTGGAGTTGTAATGAACCCAGTAGATCACCCAATGGGTGGTGGTGAAGGCCGTAATGCAGGTGGTCACCCAAGGTCACGTAACGGTGTTCCAGCGAAAGGATACAAAACTCGTAATAAGAAAAAGGCTTCGAATAAGTACATCATCGAACGCAGAAAGAAATAATTGAGATATGAGCAGATCACTCAAAAAACCACCGTTCGTACATTATAAGCTTTTGCAGCGTGTTGAAGAAACGCAGTCGAGCGGAAAGAAGTCAGTAATCAAGACTTGGTCAAGAGCCAGCACGATTACACCAGAGTTTGTTGGACTGACGATTGCGGTTCACAATGGAAACAAGTTTATTCCGGTTTATGTGACGGAAAACATGGTAGGACACAAGTTGGGAGAGTTTTCTCCAACGAGAAACTTCCGTGGTCACGCTGGAAACAAAAAAGATAAAAAACGGTAATTCGCCCGCTGAGGCCCGATAACTAGAACGACTATGGGTTCAAGAAAGAAACTAGCAGCCGATAAGAGAAAAGAGGAGCGTAAGCAAGTGGCTATCGCCAAGCTTAACAATGTTCCTACTTCACCGAGAAAAATGCGTTTGGTAGCAGATGTAATTCGCGGAGAAGAAGTATTAAAGGCTCTAAACATGTTGAAGTTTATGCCACAGGATGCTGCGAGAAGACTAGAGAAGCTTCTTTTGTCAGCCATCGCAAACTGGCAGGCGAAGAACGAAGGAAAGGATGCCAACGAAGAAGGATTGATCGTAAAAGAGATTTTCGTAGACTCTGCACGCATTCTAAAGCGATTGAGACCAGCTCCACAGGGGCGTGCTCACCGCATACGCAAGAGATCAAATCACGTAACCATCATTTTAGATAGCGCTAAGTAATTATGGGACAAAAGACTAATCCAATAGGAAACAGGTTAGGTTTTATCCGCGGTTGGGATTCAAACTGGTACGGTGGGAAGAACTACACGGATAAGATCGTAGAAGACGACAAGATTCGTCAATACCTTAAAGTACGTCTCGCGAAAGCAAGCGTTGCTCGAGTAATCATCGAGCGTACACTAAAGTTGGTTACCGTAACGATAAAAACTGCACGTCCAGGTATAATCATCGGACGTGGAGGACAAGAGGTCGACAAATTGAAGGAAGAGTTGAAAAAACTTACCGGTAAGGAAGTTCAGATCAACATTTTCGAGATCAAGCGACCAGAGTTGGATGCGCGTCTTGTAGCAGACAGCATTGCACGTCAGATCGAAGGAAGAATTTCATTCCGTCGAGCAGTGAAGATGGCTATTGCTTCTACGATGCGTATGGGAGCTGAAGGAATCAAGGTTGTTGTTTCAGGTCGATTGAATGGTGCAGAGATGGCACGTACAGAAGCTTACAAAGACGGACGTACACCACTTCACACATTCAGAGCTGATATTGACTACGCTCTTTCAGAAGCTCACACTAAGATGGGTCGTATCGGAGTAAAGGTATGGATCTGTAATGGTGAAGTATACGGTAAGCGCGACTTGAGCCCGAACATTGAGACTGGAAAGACTCAAGGTGGAGGTAAAGGCGGATCACGTAAGCCACGCGGCGGCGGACGCAGAAGGTAATTGTAGAATAAGATTAACTAGAGAGCGATGTTACAACCAAAAAGAACGAAGTTCAGAAAGATGCAGAAGGGCCGCATCAAGGGTAATGCCCAGCGAGGAGCTCAGATTGCATTTGGATCTTTTGGAATCAAAACACTCGATGAGGGATTCATTACCTCTCGTCAGATAGAAGCTGCCCGTATTGCGGTTACTCGTTACATGAAGCGTGAAGGAAAAGTGTGGATTCGCATTTTCCCAGACAAGCCAATGACATCGAAGCCAGCTGAGGTACGTATGGGTAAAGGTAAAGGGGCACCTAGTCACTGGGTAGCACCTGTAAAGCCAGGACGCATGATGTTTGAATGCGACGGAGTACCGATGGAAGTAGCTCAAGAAGCGATGCGTCTTGCAGCCCAGAAGCTACCGGTAAGAACAAAATTTGTAGTACGAAGAGATTACGTTGAATCTTAATCTTATGAAGGCAAAAGAAATAGCAGATCTCACTACTGATGAGATTAAGGAGAAGATCGGAATCGAATCTGAAGCGTTTAACAAGATGCGCTTGAACCACGCAGTGGCAGCTTTTGAAAACCCGATTCAGTTGCGCCACAAGCGCAGAGAAATCGCACGTTTGAAAACCGAACTGCGCAAACGCGAACTATCAGCGAAATAACGATTTTACTTTAGGATCATGTCTGAAAGAAATTTAAGAAAGCAGCGTACCGGAGTGGTAGCAAGCAACAAAATGGATAAGTCCATTACAGTGGTTGTTGAGCGTAGAGTTAAGCACCCGCTTTATGGAAAATTCATGAAGAGTACAACCAAGTTTGTGGCTCACGATGAGAAGAATGATTGCAATATCGGAGATACGGTACGCATCATGGAAACTCGACCGTTGAGCAAGCGCAAGAACTGGAGATTGGTTGAGATTTTAGAAAGAGCAAAATAAGACTGAAAAATGATACAACAGGAAAGTAGGCTAAAGGTAGCTGACAATAGTGGAGCGAAGGAAGTTCTTTGCATCCGTGTGTTGGGAGGTACTGGCCGTCGTTATGCTTCGATTGGAGACAAGATTGTTGTTTCGGTAAAAGCCGCCATGCCTTCCGGTAACGTGAAGAAAGGAGTGGTATCGAAAGCCGTAGTAGTGCGTACCAAGAAGGAAGTTCGCCGTGCAGATGGATCTTACATCCGTTTTGACGACAACGCCGTGGTATTGCTAAACAATACAGGTGAAATGAGAGGTACACGTATTTTCGGCCCTGTAGCCAGAGAGTTGCGTGAGAAGGACTTTATGAAAATTGTTTCACTTGCTCCTGAAGTACTATAAACCTGGAAAGCCTAAAGCGATGAAAATACACATCAAAAAAGACGATACAGTAGAGGTAATGGCCGGTGAGAGCAAAGGCACCCAAGGAAGGGTAGTCTCTGTAGACCGCGACAAGTACCGCGCTATTGTGGAAGGCGTAAACATCGTGTCTAAACACACGAAGCCGAGTGCTGCAAACCCACAAGGAGGAATCTCTAAAGTGGAGGCGCCAGTGCATATCTCAAACTTGCTAGTGGTAGATCCAAAGTCAGGTAAAGGTGCACGCATAGGGTTCAAAAAGGACTCTGAAGGAAAATCAGTTAGATATTTTAAAAAATCTGGTGAGGAGGTTTAAGTCATGTATACACCGAGATTAAAGACTAAGTATAAAGAAGAAGTTGTTCCAGCTCTACAGAAGGAGTTCGGTTACAAGTCGCCAATGCAGGTTCCAGTTCTGAAGAAGATCTGTTTGAACCAAGGTCTTGGAGATGCCGTAGCTGACAAGAAGCTCGTAGACGGTGCCGTAACTGAAATGACAGCGATTGCTGGTCAGAAAGCAGTTCCAACGATTTCTAGAAAAGACATCTCTAACTTCAAATTGAGAAAAGGGATGCCGATTGGAGCACGCGTAACACTTCGCGGTGACAAGATGTATGAATTTCTAGATCGTTTGATCTCGGTTTCACTACCTCGTACACGTGACTTCCGCGGTGTTAAAGCAGCCGGTTTCGACGGACGTGGAAACTTCACCATGGGTGTGAAGGAGCAGATCGTTTTCCCAGAGATCGATATTGAGAAAGTAAATAAAATTAATGGTATGGACATCACTTTTGTGACTTCAGCAGATAGCGACGAAGAAGCGAAGGCACTCTTGAATGAGTTCGGATTTCCATTCACAAAAAAATAAGTAGTACGATGGCAAAAGAATCAATGAAAGCCCGTGAGCGCAAGCGCGAAAGAATGGTTGCGAAATTTGAAGAGAAGCGTCGTGCTCTTAAAGAAGCAGGCGATTGGGAAGCACTACAAAAGCTTCCTAAGAACTCTTCGAAAGTGCGTTTGCACAATCGTTGTCAACTAACTGGACGTCCACGTGGATACATGAGACAATTTGGAATTTCTCGTGTTACGTTTCGTGAAATGGCACTTGATGGGAAGATCCCAGGTGTAAAAAAGGCCAGTTGGTAAATTATTATTAGGATAAAAGAAGATCGATTATGTACTCAGATCCGATAGCAGATTATTTGACCCGATTGCGCAATGGTATGATGGCGCGTAAGCGTGTCGTTGAAATTCCATCTTCAAAGATGAAAGTGGCTATTTCAAAAATTTTGATGGAAAAAGGATATATCCTCAATTACAAAGTAGAAGAAAACGACGTTCAGGATACGATCAAGGTCGCTTTGAAATACCACCCGGTAACCAAAGTACCTGCGATCAAGAAGATTTCGAGAGCGTCGAGCCCAGGATTGCGTTACTACGCTGGAGCAAAGGAATTGCCACGTGTATTGAACGGGTTGGGAGTTGCTATTATTTCTACTTCTAAAGGGCTTATGACTGACAAAGAAGCCCGAGTGCAAAACATAGGTGGCGAGGTAGTTTGCCACGTATACTAAAAAGATAATAAAGAAGAGATGTCACGAATAGGAAAAGCCCCTGTTAGTATTCCCGAAGGAGTTACAGTTGATGTATCTGAGGGCGTGGTAACAGTAAAAGGACCCAAAGGTGAAATTACTCAAGAAGTAAAAGAAGGGGTTACCGTTAAGCTTGAAGAAGGGCAGGTTATTTTGGAGCGTGCCGATGAAGAAAAGCAGACAAAGTCTTTGCACGGTTTGTACCGCGCTTTGATCAACAATATGGTTGAAGGAGTTAGCAAAGGGTACAAGATCGAGCAAGAATTGGTCGGTGTTGGTTACCGTGCTAAAGTAAGCGGACAGATTTTGGAGCTAGCACTTGGGTTTTCACACCCGATTGTCATGGAGCTTCCGTCAGAGGTAAAAGTATCTGCTGAAACAGCGAAAGGAAAGAGCCCAATTATTACCCTTGAGTCACACGATAAGCAACTTATCGGACAGGTAGCGGCAAAGATTCGGTCATTCAGAAAACCAGAGCCATACAAAGGGAAAGGTATCCGTTTTGTTGGTGAGCAAATCCGTAGAAAAGCTGGTAAGGCAGCTGGTAAATAAGTTTAGATCATGGCAAATAAGAAAGAACTACGCAGAGAGCGAATTAAGCGAAGCATTCGCAAGAATGTATTCGGTACTGCAGAGCGTCCTCGTCTATCGGTATTCCGTAGCAATGCTCAGATCTACGCTCAGTTGATCGACGACAATGCTGGTCGTACTTTGGTATCATGCGGATCATTGAAGAATGAAGCTGCACAAAAGATAAACAAAGTGGAGCAAGCGCAATTGGTAGGTAAGGAGATTGCCGAGAAGGCCCTTGCCGCTGGAATCAGCGAAGTGGTTTTCGACCGTAACGGTTACCTATACCACGGAAGAGTTAAATCATTAGCAGACGCGGCACGCGAAGGCGGCCTAAAACTATAAGGATCATGTCTAAGAAAGAGAAGCAAGTAAGATCTACAGACATCGAGTTAAAAGACAAGCTCGTAGCGATAAACCGCGTAACGAAAGTTACAAAAGGTGGACGTACATTCAGTTTTTCAGCTATCGTAGTGGTAGGTGATGAGAATGGTGTTGTTGGACATGGTTTGGGTAAAGCAAAAGAGGTTACCACTGCTATTGCAAAAGGAATCGACGATGCTAAGAAGAGTTTGGTTCGCGTACCAGTTGTAAACGGTACAGTTCCTCACAAGCAATACGGTAAGTACGCAGGAGCGAAGGTTTTATTGAAGCCAGCTTCACACGGTACCGGAGTAATTGCTGGTGGTGCGATGCGTGCTGTTTTGGAGAGCGTTGGTATCACTGACGTACTTGCTAAATCGCAAGGATCTTCAAACCCACACAACGTAGTAAAAGCTACACTTGATGCGTTGGCCAACTTGCGCGATGCAAGAGAAGTAGCTCAGCACAGAGGTGTTTCACTAGATCGTGTATTTAACGGTTAATTTCTAAAGAACCTGAATCATGGCAAACAAAATTGTAGTAACACAAGTAAGAAGCGCGATAAACAAGCCAAAGGACCAGAAGGCCACATTGGTAGCGCTAGGGTGCAAGAAATTGAATCGCCCAGTAGAGAAGACTGCTACACCACAGGTGATGGGAATGATCGCTAAGGTGAAGCACCTTGTTAAAGTAGAAGAAAAGTAAACTAGATAAAACGCATTTTCAAGATGGATCTCGGTAAATTGAAGCCTGCGAAAGGTTCAACCAAAAACAAGAAGCGACTAGGTCGTGGAGAAGGTTCCGGATTTGGTGATACTGCTGGACGTGGGCACAAAGGTGCTAAGTCGCGAAGTGGTTACAGCAAGAAGCGCGGATTTGAAGGTGGTCAGATGCCACTTCAACGTCGCGTACCGAAGTTTGGATTCACAAATCCTAACCGCGTAGAATACAAGGGAATTAATCTAGACATTATCTCTAAGCTTGCCGAAGAGAAAAAGATTGATACTTTCACGCCCGAAGTATTTGCTGCGAATGGATTGGCGAGCAAAAAAGAATTGATCAAAATCCTAGGTCGTGGAGAGCTTAGTGCCAAAGTAGAAGTTACGGCGCATGCTTTCTCTGCAACTGCAAAAGCGGCAATAGAAGCAAAAGGTGGCACAGCCACAGAACTGTAACTTAAACGCTAAAGGAACCTTTCGGTATGAACAACTTTTTCCAAACAATTAGAAACATCTGGAGCATCGAAGAGCTCCGATCCCGAATTTTAACGACGCTCGCATTGCTGCTCGTCTTTCGTATCGGATCTTATATCGTATTGCCTGGAATTGATTCTCAAGCTCTAGCAGCGGCCAATGCCGATGACGGTGGACTTGCTGGACTTCTCAACCTATTTACGGGTGGAGCGTTCAACAGAGCATCAATTTTCAGTTTGGGAATTATGCCGTACATCTCTGCATCGATTATTATGCAGTTGATGGGTATCGCCGTACCGAGTATCCAAAAGATGCAGAAAGAGGGTGAGAGTGGTCGTAAGAAGATCAATCAATACACCCGATTTTTGACAATCGTTATTACTGGATTTCAAGCTCCAGGGTATATCGCAGCATCAGTACCAGAGAGTGCTCGTCTATACGACACGCCATTCTGGTGGTTGACTACGATTGTGATCCTTACATCGGGAACTCTATTTGTAATGTGGCTCGGTGAGCGAATTACGGATCGCGGAGTAGGTAATGGTATCTCATTGCTTATTATGATTGGAATTATCGCTGGACTGCCAGCTGCATTCTTCCAAGAGATCATTGCTGCAACTGGTCCTGAAGGAAACGGATTCGTTATGCTACTGTTAGAGATTGTTGCTCTTCTGGTAGTAATCGGAGCCACTGTAGCTCTAGTACAAGCTGTGCGCAGAGTACCTATTCAATTTCCAAAAAGACAGGTAGGAAACAGCCGTCAATACAGTGAAGGGGCAAGACAGTACATCCCATTGAAAGTCAACAGTGCAGGGGTTATGCCGATCATCTTCGCACAAGCGATTATGTTCGTTCCTCTATACGTTGCTCAATATACTGAGTCAGAGAGTGGTTTTTTCGTAGAATTAGCTAACTTTGCCGGCCTTTGGTACAACGTGATCTTTTTCATCATGGTTGTGGCCTTTACATATTTCTATACCGCCATTACAGTCAATCCAAATCAGATGGCTGATGATTTGAAAAGAAATGGAGGTTTCATTCCTGGTGTTAAGCCAGGTCGCTCTACGGCAGATTTCCTCGATACGGTGTTGTCGAGAATCACATTACCAGGAGCGATATTTTTAGGTCTGATCGCAATCTTGCCTGTGTTTGCGCTTCAAGCCGGAGTAAAACAGGCATTTTCGATCTTCTTCGGAGGTACTTCACTCCTCATTATGGTAGGTGTGATCTTAGATACTCTGCAGCAGATTGAAAGTTACTTATTAATGCGTCACTACGACGGTTTGATGAAGACAGGTAAGTTAGCCGGTCGCGCATCAACTTTCGGAATGGCGGGATAACTGTAGAAGGAATAAAACTATATGGCGAAACAAGCTTCGATAGAACAGGATGGTACGATTGTAGAGGCCTTATCTAATGCAATGTTTAAGGTAGAGCTAGAAAACGGTCATGTCATCGTGGCACACATTTCGGGAAAGATGCGGATGCACTACATCAAGATCCTTCCTGGAGATCGAGTAAAAGTGGAAATGTCGCCATACGATTTAACAAAAGGTAGAATTACATTCAGATACAAATAAAGTCTGGAACGATGAAAACAAGAGCTAGTGTCAAGAAGCGTTCGGCTGAATGCAAGATAGTGCGACGAAAAGGTCGCTTGTATGTGATTAACAAGAAGAACCCTAAGTTCAAGCAACGTCAAGGATAATAAATTAGAATTATGGCTAGGATAGCTGGTATCGATTTACCTAAAAACAAGCGTGGGATCATTGGTCTTACTTACATTTTCGGAATAGGACCGTCACGCGCAGAGCAGATTTTGGACAGTGCAGGGGTTGATCACAACACCAAAGTTCAAGATTGGAATGATGACGAATTGGCAAAGATCCGTGAGATTTTGAACAGCGAGTTCAAAGTGGAGGGAGCTTTGCGTTCAGAGATTCAGACCAATATAAAGAGATTGATGGATATCGGTTGTTACCGTGGTATTCGTCACCGTACAGGGTTGCCGTTGAGAGGTCAGCGTACTAAGAACAACTCGCGTACGAGAAAAGGGAAACGTAAAACTGTAGCTAACAAGAAGAAGGCTACGAAATAATCGTAGAGTCGGTTAGAATAAAAATTGTCAAGAATGGCCAAATCGAATGCTAAAAAGAAGCGTAATGTAAAGGTTGATGCTGTTGGTGAAGCGCACATCAGAGCTTCTTTCAACAACATCATTATTAGCCTTACAAACGCTAGCGGACAAGTGATTAGCTGGTCTACTGCAGGTAAGCAAGGATTTCGTGGATCAAAGAAGAACACGCCTTACGCTGCGCAGGTAGCTGCTGAAGATTGTGCAAAGGTGGCTTACGAAGCTGGATTGCGCAAAGTAAAAGTTTACGTAAAAGGTCCTGGATCGGGGAGAGAGTCTGCTATCCGTTCTATCCACAATTCAGGAATAGAAGTGACAGAGATCGTTGATGTTACTCCGGTACCACACAATGGTTGTCGCCCACCAAAGAGAAGAAGAGTTTAATCACCTTGTCATTTAGTTAAGACAAAACGGAAGGAAAGTTATGGCACGATATAGAGGCCCAAAATCAAAAGTAGCACGTCGATTCAAAGAGCCAATCTTTGGCCCTGATAAAGCATTGGAGCGTAAGAATTACCCTCCTGGATTTCACGGTCCGAACAGACGTCGTCAGAAGCAGTCTGAATACGCTATCCAGCTTGCTGAAAAGCAAAAGGCAAAATACACTTATGGTATTCTTGAGCGTCAGTTTGCTAAAATGTTCGACAAGGCGTCGCGCAAGATGGGTATTACCGGTGAATTGTTGTTGGTATTCTGCGAAGCTCGTCTTGACAACGTAGTATTCCGTATGGGTATTTCAAATACACGTCGCGGAGCACGTCAGCTTGTAAACCACCGTCACATTACAGTAAATGGTGAGATTGTAAATATTCCATCTTACTCATTGAAGCCTGGTGATGTAGTAGGTGTTCGCGAACGCTCTAAATCATTGGAAGTAATTTCTAATTCATTGGCATCATCTTCGTCAAAGATGGATTGGATTGAGTTTGATAAGAACGCTATGACTGGAACATACATCCAGCACCCAACGCGTGAGCAGATCCCTGAGAATATCAAGGAGCAGCTTATCGTCGAACTATACTCGAAGTAATTAACTTTTTTAAGGATAATTTAAATGGCCATATTAGATTTTCAGAAGCCGGACAAAGTCGTAATGATCGACTCTGATAGTAATCAGGGAAAATTCGAGTTTCGACCGCTAGAGCCAGGATACGGTATTACAATTGGGAATGCACTTCGTCGTATTCTTCTTTCATCTCTTGAAGGATTTGCGATCACATCTGTGAAGATTGACGGTGTAGACCATGAGTTTTCTGCTATCGAAGGTGTTGTTCAGGACGTTACTGAAATCATTTTGAACTTGAAGCAAGTGCGTTTCAAGCGTCAAATCGAAGGAACCGATACTGAAAAGGTGACCCTTACACTCGGTGGAAGCGAGCAGTTTACTGCTGGTGACATTGGGAAGTTTACATCAGCTTTTCAGGTTCTGAACCCAGACCTTCTCATTTGTACAATGGAGAAGAGTGTAAATCTCGAAATCGAGTTGAGCATTGGAAAGGGTAGAGGTTACCGTCCGTCTGAAGAGAACAAAGTATCGAACGCGCCGATTGGAACTATTTTCATCGACTCGATCTTTACACCAATCAGAAAGGTTAACTACACGATTGAAAACTACCGTGTAGAGCAAAAGACTGACTACGAGAAATTGGTGATGGACGTAACGACAGATGGTTCGATTTCGCCGAAGGATTCACTACAAGAGGCTGCAAAGATTTTGATTCACCACTTCATGTTGTTCTCTGACGAGCGCATCACACTTGATAGCGAGGAGAAGTCAGAAACAGAAGAGTTTGATGAAACGTCATTGCACATGCGTCAACTTCTCAAGACGAAGTTGGTAGACATGGATCTTTCAGTACGAGCTTTGAACTGCTTGAAAGCTGCAGATATCGAGTCGTTAGGTGACTTGGTTTCATTTAACAAGAACGATCTTTTGAAATTCAGAAACTTCGGTAAGAAGTCTTTGACCGAATTGGAAGATTTGATTGAGTCGAAAGGGTTGTCATTCGGTATGAATGTAGCCAAGTATAAATTGGATAAAGAGTAATATTCACTGCTTCAAAACAGTGTTGAAATTAGATAATCATGAGACACGGGAAACGCAATAACGCACTGAGTCGTACAGCTAGCCACCGTAAAGCAATGCTTTCAAATATGGCTTGCTCATTGATTGAACACAAGCGAATTAACACGACTCTAGCGAAAGCGAAGGAGCTTAGAAAGTTTGTAGAGCCTTTGATTACTAAATCGAAGACAGATTCTACTCACTCTCGTCGTGTTGTATTTAGCAACCTGAACAATAAGCATGCTGTAACTGAGCTTTTCAGAGAAGTAGCTCCTAAAGTAGCTAACCGCGAAGGTGGTTACACGAGAATCATCAAATTGGGTACGCGTCTCGGTGATGCTGCTGAAATGTGTATGATCGAGTTGGTTGACTTCAACGAGCTTATGCTCGAAGAAAGCAAATCTAAAACTCGTCGTTCACGTCGCGGTAAGAAAAAATCTACTGCTACAGCTGCTCCAAAAGCAGAAGCTAAAGTAGAAGAGACAGCAGAAGCTGTTGAAGAAAAAGTTGATACTCCTGAAGCAGAGGCTAAACCTGAAGCAGAGGCTAAAGAGGAAGCGAAAGCTGAACCAAAGGCTGAAAAGAAGGAAGCTCCAAAGGCCAAAGAAGAAAAGGCAGAAGGAGAAAACAATGAAGAAGAGAAGAAAGACTAATTCATTGATAATTAAAAAATACCATAAGAAAGGGATGATGTTTCGGCATTATCCCTTTTTTTTGAACTAAATATTCGGATGAAGATGAACGAGAATGTACAAAAGCCCGCCGTTTTAGTCTTAGAAGATGGAACGGTATTTCATGGAAAAGCAGCAGGAGCGATAGGAACGACAACCGGAGAGATTGCCTTTAATACGGGTATGACGGGGTATCAAGAGATCTTCACAGATCCATCTTACTACGGACAGATTCTGGTTATGGCTACTTCGCATATTGGAAACTACGGTGTGCACCCAGACGAGATTGAATCAGAAGGAGTGAAGATCGCCGGCTTGGTAACAAAGAAGTTCGCTCAGAAGTTCAGTCGCCCGAGTGCTGATGGTTCGCTACAGTCTTATTTTGAAAGAGATGGAAAGGTAGCCATCTGTGATGTAGATACACGAGCGCTTATTCGCCACATCCGAAATAAAGGCGCGATGAACGCCATCATTTCGTCAGATGAACTCGACATTAATGTGTTGAAGGCTAAGGTGAAAGAAGTACCAAGTATGGAAGGGTTGGAACTTTCTTCGAAAGTAACATGCTCTGAAGCGCATGATGTTGGAGATCCAGCAAGTGAATACAAAGTTGCCGTTCTCGACCTAGGTTCTAAGAAGAACATTGTTCGCTGCCTGGTTGAACGCGGAGCTTTTTGTCGTGTATTCCCAATGAATACCAAGCTCGAAGAAATGGAGGCTTGGGCACCAGATGGGTATATGATCTCTAATGGCCCTGGTGACCCCGGAGTCATGGCAGATACGATCGAACTCGTAAAACAAATCATCGAGACTGGGCGACCTGTGTTTGGAATTTGTCTCGGACATCAAATCATCGCTCTGAGTCAAGGCCTGACCACGAAGAAGATGTTTAATGGTCACAGAGGGATCAATCACCCTATTAAGAACTTGATTACCGGTAAAGGTGAGATTACGTCACAGAACCACGGTTTTGTTGTGGATATGGAATCTGCCAAATCAAATCCTGATGTAGAGGTTACCCACATTCACTTGAACGATGATACGCTGGCGGGAATCAGGTTGACCAATGCGCCTGTATTCTCTGTTCAATATCACCCGGAGTCATCTCCAGGTCCGCACGACTCGAGATATCTATTCGACGATTTTATAACCAATATGGCGAGAGTAGGCCAAACCGAAACTATATAAAGACCATGTACATTGCTAAAATTGATGCCCGGGAGGTATTAGATTCTCGCGGTAATCCGACGATTGAAGTTGATGTAATTACAGAAAATGGAATCAGAGGACGAGCTATTGTCCCTTCAGGAGCGTCTACAGGAGTTCACGAAGCAGTGGAGCTAAGAGATGGCGACAAGGGGAGATATCTGGGTAAAGGTGTGACCAAAGCCGTTCAGAATGTAAATGACACATTAAATCAAGAGCTGGCCGGAGCGTTTGTTATGGAGCAAAATCTGATTGACCGTGCGATGATTAGCATTGATGGAACTCCAAACAAAGCTGCACTCGGCGCCAATGCCATATTGGGTGTTTCCATGGCCGTTGCTAAGGCAGCGGCACAAGAATCGGGACAAGAGCTATACCGCTACATCGGGGGGGTTAGCGCCAGAACGTTACCCATACCAATGATGAATATCTTGAACGGAGGTTCTCACGCCGATAACAATGTGGATGTTCAGGAGTTTATGATCATGCCTATTGGTACCGAGACTTTTTCTGAAGCTCTCCGCATGGGGGTTGAAGT
Organism: Cryomorpha sp.; assembly: GCA_965230375.1. Lineage (GTDB taxonomy): Bacteria > Bacteroidota > Bacteroidia > Flavobacteriales_D > Cryomorphaceae > CBDDKU01. The sequence continues at coordinate 5,868 of CBDDKU010000003.1, read as the reverse complement.
ATTTCATCATCTAAAGGCCGTCTTGAAAGACATGGGGATGGCGACTAATGTAGGTGATGAAGGTGGTTTTGCGCCTAACTTGAGTAGTAATGAAGAAGCTCTTCAAGTGATTATGAAGGCGATTGAAAACGCTGGCTATAAACCCGGATCAGATATTTATATCGCCTTGGATGTTGCGTCTTCAGAATTCTATAAGGAGGATTCAAAAACCTACGAGCTGAGCTCTTCAGGTGAGTCTCTTTCTTCTTCGGATATGGTAAATATGCTTGCCGAATGGGTTGGAAAATATCCGATCGTAAGTATTGAAGATGGTCTTGCTGAAGATGACTGGACGGGTTGGTATGAGCTTACCCAAAAGATTGGTAACAAGGTGCAGTTGGTAGGAGATGATCTTTTCGTGACCAATACCGAGCGCTTGTCACGTGGAATTAAGGAAGACATTGCCAATTCGATATTGATCAAGGTAAATCAGATTGGAACTTTGACTGAAACGATCGATGCAGTTGATATGGCAACGAGAGCGAGCTATACATCTGTTATGAGCCACCGAAGTGGTGAAACGGAGGATACGACCATTGCAGACCTTGCCGTAGCTTTAAACACGGGGCAGATAAAAACGGGAAGTGCTTCTCGATCTGACCGTATTGCGAAGTACAATCAATTGCTTCGAATAGAAGAGCAACTTGGTAAAATGGCCTACTACCCAGGTAAGGACTTCAAGTTTATCTAGTTTTTCTGAAATAATATGAATCCAAGAATACCCCTGTAGGCAGGGGTATTTTTTTTGTTTCTGAGTGTGGTGTTCTGCCAACAATCTTCTTGGAATGCTATTTTTTGTGAAATAGTAGGGGATTAAAGAACATCTTTGTAAATAGGTTGTATTAGTACGTTTCAAGTCCATTATATTTGAAATCCTATGAAGCCATCTACCGAGTTATTTGAATTGATCAAGTCGCTTTCGAAGTCAGAGAAGAGATTCTTTAAACTATCGTCGTCTCTCCAATCTGGAGAGAAGAATTACCTTAAAATCTTTGATGCCATCGATAAGCAGAAGGCATATGATGAGGAGGCGATCAAGAACCAGTTTGATGGGGAGACGTTCATCAAGCACTTTCCATCCGAGAAGAATCACTTGTACAAATTGATTCTGAAAAGTCTGCGTTCATATCACTCGGACAATTCGATTAGCAGCATTTTGAAACAGGAGATCAAGAATATTGAGATCCTGTACAAAAAGGCACTTTACAAGGAGTGCAATAAGTTTCTGACCCGAGCAAAGAAGATGGCTATCGAACACGAGAAGTTTTACTTCTTGTTTGAGTTGTTGAGCTGGGAAAAGCTCTTATTGGAAGAGGCGTACGAAGCTGGTGAATTCACCAAAGATTTAGATGCACTGATCAAGGAGGAGCAGGAAGTTATAGAGAAGTTGAGAAACCTGGCAGCTTACCACGTACTTTACTCCAAAATCAATTATGTATTCAGAAGTGGGGGATACGTGCGGAGCGAGGCGGATAGAGCCTTGGTTGAGGAGATTTCACACCATCCACTAATCATTGGTAAGAATACAGCTTTGAGCCGGAGAGCGGCGACGATCTGCTATTACATTCAGGGGTTTTGCGCTACGGCAAATGTGAAGAAGAACGTGGCCTACATCAAATTCTTACGAGTAAAAGAGATTTTGGATGCCAATCCGCAAATCAGAAAGGACTTACCGAATCGATATATCAGAACATTGAGTAACCTCCTTACCATCCTCGTCGATCAAGGAAAAGTTGAAGGTGCTTTGGAAATGATAACTGAAATGAGATCCTTCTCTAAAAAGGCTCATTTTGCAACAGAAGATATTGAGTTGATGATTTTTAAGTCGACGTATCTCGCGGAGCTTAGAATCTACGAGAAGCAAGGTAATTATGAAAAGGCCTTGGCTATAGTAGAGAACCTGGAAGACGGGTTAGATGCGAATACAGGCAAGATCAATAAGGAGCAAGAGCTTTTGTTCTTGAATGCCATTGCATCCGTCTATTTTGGAGCTGGGAGATATAAGGAATCACTACACTGGCTGAATCGCATTCTAAATGACAATGAGCCTAATTTGCGTCAGGACATCTATAGTTATGCGAGACTTTTTAACCTCGTAGTACACTATGAACTGGGTAACTACGACTTGTTGGAATATGTGATTAAGTCTACATACCGTTATCTGAGCAAGCGTCAGAGAGACCACGAGCTAGAAGTGATGATATTGAACTATATGAAGAAGCTTGCCCGTCTTGGTGGAAATGGAGATGAGCGGGAAGTATTTGTTGAATTCAAAGAAAAGCTTGACGAGCTTATCACGAACCACACCGATCAGATTATCATGGAGTATTTCAATTTCCCGATGTGGATCGAATCGAAGCTTCAAGGCAAGTCATTCAAGGAAATGGCAAAGTTGGAGTTTGAAGCGCTAGAAGATTAGGAGAAAGAACACATATAAAAAAATCCCCGCTGAAGCCAGCGGGGATTTTTTTTGACCTGATTAAAGTCTTATTTCTTTAGGACGATAAACTCCGTCCTTCTGTTGTCTTGATGTTGGGCTTCTGAACACTCTACCCCATCTTTACAGCCATTAACTGGTCTGGATTCACCGAAACCTTTAGACTTTAGTCTCGATTTATCAATTCCCTTAGATGCGAGGTAATTTACAACAGAAGCCGCACGTCTGTTTGACAAGCGCATGTTGTAGTCATCTGGTCCACGGCTATCGCAGTGTGATTGAACTTCGATAGAGATCGTTGGGTTGTCCTTCAACATTTGAACCAATTTATCTAATGTTGGTCTTGCATCTTTTCGAATTTCAGCTTTGTCGTAGTCATAGAAAACGTTTCCTACGTCGTACGTTTTATTTGCACCAACACCTGCTCCAACGCCAGAACCTGTTCCGCTTTCACTGGTTACAATCTCATCGATATTGAATACGAGATTCACGTTCTTTTCCATCGACTTATTGCCGGTCTCAAAAGACTCAGAGACGGTGAAATAACCTTCTTTCTCTCCTCTCAAGATATATTGCTTAGCAGGTAGGAGATTGAATGAAAAACGACCATTAGATTTCGTCGAGTACGTTGCCGAGTCACCATCGGTTTTGTTCACTACTGTTACGAGAACTCCTTCAAGGGGCTTTCCAGTGTCTTTGAGCATCGCTACACCCTCTACCGTAAATACCGGTGGTATTTTGACGTACTCATAGATCATGTCAACTCCAGATCGGTTAGAAGAAACCAAACCTGTTGTGTCATTCTCATTAATGATCAAGGCAAAATCGTCACGACTTGAGTTTAAAGGGTAAGCTAGGTTTACTGGGTTTGTCCAAACTCCAGATCGCTCTTCCGCTACGAACACATCCAATCCACCAAGCGTTTGGTGACCTTCACTTGAGAAGTAAAGTTTTCCATCTTTTGCAACGTAAGGGAATACTTCGTTTCCTTCGGTATTAATTGTATTTCCCAAATTCACTGGCTCAGACCAAGTCGCACCATCGTAGGTAGCTCTATAGAGGTCGGAACCGCCATACCCACCAGGTTTATCACTTGAGAAATAAAGCGTTTTTCCATCAGGAGTTAGGGCAGGATGCCCAACACTATATGACATACTATTGAATGGAAGCTCTTCTGGCTCTGACCACTCTCCATTTACCTTCTTACTCGTGTAGAGGTAGAATTGGTTTTCATTCTTTTCGTTCACCAACTGCTTCTTCTCGTTACGCATAGCAGAACGAGTGTAGATGATCATGTCTTGTGCTTCGTTGAAAGTAGCTGGACCATCATGGAATTTCCCGTTCAAGTTTTCAGTAAACTTTTCGGCGATATCCCAATTGCCGTCACTCTTTTTCTCCATGTAGAACATATCCAGGTATGAATATCCAGTCCAAGGGTTTGTCGAAGCTGCACTTTGGATTTCGGTCTCACCGGCAAACACGATACCGTTTTTGTAGTGGGCTGGACCAAACATAGAAACAGTGAAATCAAGTGGCAGTTCCGTAAGCATGTAGGCAGAAGTGTCTTCCTTTAGCTCATTAACCGATGTTGTAGAAGCTAAAAGATCCTTCGCCAATTGGTCATCAGGGTTTGCTGCTATGTATTGCTCAAGGTATGGTCGAGCTTCATCGTACTTGTTATTCTTCATGAGCACTTGAGCATAGTTTCTCTTGTGTTCAGTTGGAAAAGGAATCGAATCAGCAACTTCGCTGTAGTATTTCTCAGCTTGTTCTGATTGATTTAAATGGCGATGTGATTCGGCCAATTTGAGTTTTAAATCGAGATTATCTGGCTGCCCATTCAAAGCCTTCTCATATTTCGTAATGGCTTTAGAGTAGCTCAGATTTTCATATTCTTTGTCACCTGACTTGATGTACCCATTAGAGCAAGATGCCATAAAGGCAATGATTATGACAAAAAATAAATGTTGAAGTGATAGTTTTACGTTCATGATCAAGGGGTTGATTAGAAGTATCGGGGAGTTTTGGTTTTAATTGGATCCTTTCCGAATTTATAGCTCAGCATAATTTCGTGAGACCCATTGTTATAATCATTTAATTCTGATGTTGTAAAATCATAGGAGTACCCGATTCTAAACTGAGAACCGATGTTGTACTCAAAAATACCTACTATAGCATCGCCCGTTCTGTACGATGCACCTATCCAAAACGTATTTCTGATTAATAGGTTACAATTAATATCAGCTTGGAATGGAGCATCCGTCAAATACTTGAATAAAACAGATGGCTTCAGCTTCAAATCGGGGTTGAGATCGAATACGTATCCTGCTGTAAAGTAGGTGTGTGGTCTAAAGTATCTCTCTTCATCAGAGATATTAAATCTCACGTTTTTGTCGGCCGCATATATGGTGGGAACACTTAGCCCTGCATACCACTTCTTATGGTAGACGTATACACCGGCTCCAAATTTTGGCACGAATTCAGAGAGATTTTGTGAGAAAACTGGATCAGCTTCATCAAAGACTTTAGTCTCTGAGAGTTTGGATGAATAATCTGCAAATCCAGCCTTGATACCAAAGCTCAATCTGGTTTTTCCTTCTGCATCCAGAAAGAGGTGGTAGCTCCAATTCGCATAAACTTCGGTCTGTCTCGTATCACCTATTTGATCGTTGATTACCGTCATACCCAGACCCATAAGCTCATTGGCCAATGGGCCGTCAATAGAGAAGGATTGGGTAGTAGGGGCTCCATCCAGACCAGTCCATTGGTCGCGATACAGGACAGATGCTTCAGCGAAGGGGTGAGTTCCTGAATAAGCTGGATTCAGAAACAAGCCGTTGAACATATATTGACTCAGCATCACATCTTGCTGGGCAGTAACCTGCCAACTGATCAGTATGCTGAAACAAATGAATATCTGTTTTTTCATGAGCACAATTATCTTCTAAGTTCTAGGTATCCTCTTAAGTTATCTGGTCCACTTACTTCAACTACTACGAAGTATGTTCCTTCAGCAAGCTCTTCTCCATCTTGATTTGTTCCCTTCCACGGTACACTGTTGCTGTAGTTAGATTCTTCATAGACCATATTCCCCCATCTATTGAACACGATTAACTTGTTCACTGGGTAGGCTTCAAGTCCACGGACTATCAAGCCGTCGTTAAAACCATCGCCATTTGGCGAAATACCATTTGGAATTTCAAATGGAATCGGTTCAATCAATGTGACTCCTGTTGAGTCTGTACATCCATTCGCATCTGTCACGACAAGTGAATAGGTTCCAGCTTCTAGGTTCAGTTGATTGAGACCGTCGGTAGACTGATAGCCGTTATCTGAAGTCCAAAGGAAAGAGTACTCTTCGGTACCACCGTTTACTTCTGGTTGGTTGATTA
>CBDDKU010000002.1:0-168752 GCA_965230375.1 Cryomorpha sp. | reverse complement strand
CATAGCCAATGTAGCCGATTCGCTAAGGCGATTGAGGAAAGCCGAAACTTGGTTGTTTTCTTGAGTCATGAGAGCGAAGTTATGATTTATGGCCGATCAGTTCGTGCGGCCAGGGTATTCGGTTAGAGCTTGCTTGATAATGGTCAGGGCGCGTTTCAGGTCTTCTTTTTCCAAAACGTAGGCGATGCGCACTTCCTGAGCACCCAATCCTTCGGTGATGTAGAACCCGCTTCCTGGAGCAAGCATCACGGTCTCGTTGTTCAAACGGAAAGACTCGAGTAACCACTGACAAAACTTATCAGAGCTATCGATCGGGAGCTTGGCCATGGCGTAGAATGCTCCCTTTGGTTTTGGGCAAAGCACCCCGTCGATTTCATTCAAACCATCGACCATGAAATTTCTTCTTTCCACGTATTCTTCAATCACATCGGTGAAGTAAGACTGTGGGGTTTCTAGAGCAGCTTCTGATGCAATCTGTCCGAAAGTAGGGGGACTCAATCGCGCTTGGGCGAATTTCATCGCTGAGTTGTGTACATCCGTGTTTCGAGTGATCATGGCTCCGATTCGCGCGCCGCACATCGAGTAACGCTTCGATACAGAGTCTACCAAGATCACGTTCTGGTCGATTCCTTCCAGATTGTATGCGCTGAATGGGTGGTTTCCGTCGTAGCAGAACTCGCGGTACACTTCATCGGCGATCAAGAAAAGATCGTGCTTCTTGACAAGGGCGCTGATCTTCTCCAGCTCAGCTCGCGAGTACAAGTATCCTGTAGGGTTACCTGGGTTGCAAAGAACGATACCCTTTGTTTTTTCGTTGATCAGCGCTTCGAAAGCTTCGGCTCCCGGAAGGCTAAACCCTTCTTCGATTTTGGTAGTGATAGGCACCACTTTGATCCCTGCCATAGTGGCAAAACCGCTGTAGTTGGCGTAGTAGGGCTCAGGAATAATCACTTCTTCACCCGGATCAAAGCAAGTCATCATGGCGAAGGTGAGCGCTTCAGATCCACCGGTGGTAATCATAATGTCGCTGTTGCCAACAGGAATTCCATGTCCCCCTGGTAGTCAGTCAGCCAGTTTTTGGCGATAACCTTCAAAACCTTCCGAGTTGGAGTATTCGATCACCTTTCGGTCGATGTGTTTCATTCGTTCAATCACCACTTCGGGTGTCTTGATATCGGGCTGACCGATGTTCAAGTGAAGTATGTTGACGCCATCAGCTTTTAGCTTTCATGGCGTATGGCATGAGCTTACGGATGGGAGAAGCGGGCATCGCCGCAGCCTTTTGAGATAACTTGGGCATTCTAAAAAACTTTTGAGCCGCAAAAATCCGAAAAATTTGGGCATAAAAAAGCCGCTCCGAAAGATATCGAAGCGGCTTTTTGTATTTCTACGTGATTATTTCTTTACTGGAGCGCCTGGAGTCATCTTCACAGGTGCATCTTCTTTGTTTGAAGAAGCCAATACATTTCCTTTGATTCGAACCACTTTTGTCTCGCTACCAGTAGCGTTAGACGTGATGGTAACCGACTTGTTGATTGGTCCTACACGCTTGGTGTCGTAACGCACTGTCATTACAGCGCTAGTACCAGGCATAATTGGCTCTTTTGGCCACTCAGGTACTGTACAACCACAAGAACCTTTCGCTCTTGAAATAATCAATGGCTCAGAACCCGTGTTTGTAATTTCAAATTCACAAGTACCGTTGGCGCCTTGTTTGATCGTTCCGTAATCGTGAACGTCTTTGTCAATTGAAATCGCTGGTCCACCAGTTAGAGGTGTTCCTTCCGATTCCTGTGCAAATGATGTAGATGCAGCAAAAACGAGCATCACAAATGAGAGAAAGAGATTTTTCATAGTGTTCAATTTTTTGTCGAAGTAAAAGTAGAACGTTTGTGCGGGGAGATGGTTTCGTTAACAAAAGTTTAACAGGGCAACTGTCTGGCAGCGCGACTGATTCGAAAAGGCCAAGTCTCTTTCGTTTCACTTGAAATGCATATCTTGTTTGGATATAGAATTTGCGATGAAAAAACTTTTACTCTCACTTATTGCCATATCAGCCTATTTCTACGCTTCGGCGCAAGATTTTATTCCGCTTTTGCAGCCCGGGAATTTCTGGCAAGTAGGTTATGTTGAAGGGGCAGCTGAGTGTGATTTAGTTAGCGCCCGTCGGCTAAACTTGAGTTCTGACACATCCATAAACGGCGTAGTGTATTCTAGATTTACCAGGTAGAATATTTATCCTGTAAATGACGGTCCATTTTGTTGGCCATTTGGGACTTCTCCGGATGTATTTGAAACAAGTATTTTCTTGAGGGAAGATCTTGAAAACAGGAAAGTTTATCAGCTCATCGACGGAGAAGAGCATCTACTTTATGACTTTACACTTGAAGCTGGAGATCTTTTTGATGTGCACTACGATGGCGAATTTGCCTTTCAGGTAGAAGTAGCCGAGACCTATTTAGCTGAATCATTTGGTCAGGAGCGGCGCACGATTCGAGCTGTCTGGTCGGGTAGTGTTGAATTCACCATTATCGAAGGCGTTGGAAGTCTGCATGGTTTAGTGACTCCTTTTGAAATGTCAATAGAAGGCTACACTGAGTTGATGTGTTTCGATAACTACATCAACCCTGTGCCAGACCAGTTCTGCGTACCAATCGCTACATCGACAAAGGATATAGAAAACGCCATTGCATTTGAGCTTTTTCCAAACCCGAGTTCATCCATCGTTTACATCACTTTTGATTCTCCAACCCGAGCAGAAGTGCGCGTCCTGAATCTGAATGGACAGGAAGTTCTGGCTCAGCCCTTGGAAGCGGAGAAAACACTGCTTGATCTCAGCGACTTACCCAAAGGGCTTTACGTGGTTTCGGTTGTTTCGGAAGAAGGAGTGGGCGTGAAAAAACTGGTGGTGGAGTGATCTCATTTAAAGTATCTCTAAAACTCACTACAAACGACCAACTACTCTCGACTACCATCTCAGTAACTCCACCCATTTTCCTAACTTTGCCGGCTAATCGCTCAGAACGGCTTTTAAATGGAAATTTCTAAACTATACGATCCGGCATCTACCGAAGACAAATGGTATGCATACTGGCTGGAAAACAGGTACTTTAACTCTAAACCTGACGACCGTGAACCATACACAGTCGTGATTCCACCGCCAAACGTCACAGGTGTCCTGCACATGGGGCATATGCTCAACAATACCATTCAAGATGTATTGGTGAGAAAGGCGCGTATGGAAGGAAAAAACGCCTGTTGGGTTCCTGGAGTCGATCACGCATCGATTGCCACGGAAGCCAAGGTAGTTCAAAAGCTTCGCAAGGAAGGAATCAAGAAAAGCGACCTTTCGCGCGATGAGTTCCTGGAGCACGCTTGGGAGTGGAAGAACAAGCACGGTGGAATCATTCTTGAGCAATTGAAGAAACTCGGCGCCAGTTGCGACTGGGAACGGGAGACTTTTACCATGGACCCCGACTACTCGCGCAGCGTTATCGATACCTTCCTCGATCTTTACGAAAAGGGCTTGATCTACCGCGGTCAGCGAATGATCAACTGGGATCCGGCTGCCAAGACTGCCTTGAGCGACGAAGAAGTAATCCACAAGGAAGTAAACTCGAAGCTCTACCACGTGCGCTACCAGGTAGCTGGTACGGATGAGTGGGTGACCATTGCTACCACCCGACCTGAGACTATTCTCGGTGACACGGCTATCTGTGTGCACCCTGATGATGAGCGATACAAACATCTCCACGGAAAGAAAGCTATCGTACCGATGGTAAACCGCGAGATTCCGATTATCACCGACGAGTATGTGGAAATGGAATTTGGAACGGGGTGTCTGAAAATTACTCCAGCTCACGATGTAAACGACTACGATCTGGGCGCCAAGCACAATTTGGAGACCATCGACATATTGAATGCCGATGGAACTTTGAGCGAAGCCGCTGGATTCTACATCGGCGAAGATCGATTTGACGTTCGCAAGAAGATCGCCATCGACCTGAAAGAAGCAGGTCATATGGTTAAAGAAGAAGACTATACAAACAAGGTGGGTTATTCGGAGCGTACCGATGTGCCTATCGAACCGAGAATTTCGCTTCAGTGGTTCGTGAAGATGAAGGACTTTAGCAAGCCCGCGCTCGACCACGTTATGAACGACGATGTGCAGTTCTGGCCACCGAAGTTCAAGAACTCCTACCGCCACTGGATGGAGAACGTGAAGGACTGGTGTATTTCGCGCCAACTTTGGTGGGGTCACCGCATTCCAGCGTTCTACTTTGGCGAAGGGAAAGACGATTATGTGATAGCCCACACTGCCGAAGAAGCGATTACAAAAGTTAAGGAGAAGACTGGAAGGGATGTGAGCGCCGCCGACTTGAATCAAGACGAAGACGTACTCGATACCTGGTTCTCGTCTTGGCTTTGGCCAATTTCTGTGTTCAATGGATTCTACACAAAAGAAGAAGTTGACTACTACTACCCAACCAACGACTTGGTTACGGCTCCAGAGATTATGTTTTTCTGGGTAGCGCGAATGATCATCGCAGGATATGAGTTCAGGGGTGAGAAGCCTTTCAAAAACGTGTACTACACCGGTATCGTTCGCGATAAGCAGGGAAGAAAGATGAGCAAGTCGCTCGGAAATTCACCCGACCCAATAGAGCTGATGAAGCAATACGGAGCTGACGGTGTGCGCGCTGGTATGCTCTTTTCATCGCCAGCGGGTAATGACTTGCTTTTTGATGAAAGTCTCTGCGAGCAGGGAAGAAACTTCTCAAACAAGATTTGGAATGCATTGCGCTTGGTGAAAAGCTGGGCGCCAGAAGAAAGAGATGCGCCCGAAGTGGCCACCATCGCCACCAAGTGGATGGACAATAAGTTGAATCAGGTCATTGAAGAAGTAAACGACTACTACAGCAAATTCCGGATTTCGGATGTGTTGATGACCTGCTACAAATTCGCTTGGAACGATTTCTTTAGCTGGTATCTCGAAGCAGTAAAGCCCACTAACGGGGAGCAAATCGACCCAGTGACCTACCAGAAAGTGATCGGTCACTTTGAGACTTTGCTTAAGCTGCTACACCCGTTGATGCCATTTATCACCGAAGAGATGTGGCATTTGCTCAGCGAGCGTCAGGGGCCCAAAGAAGCTTTGGTTGTCGCCAAGTGGCCAGAAGGTGGAAGCTACGATGCCGACTTTATCAAAGGATTTGATATCGCCACAGAGCTCGTGACGCAGATCAGAAATGTGCGGAAGCAAAACCAGATTCCAAACAAGATTGCCATCGACCTATATGTTGCAGGAGAGAACGATCCTCTTACTGGTTTTTACGCACTCGTGAAGCGCATGACCAATGTCGAGAACATTCACATGAATGAAGAAATGCCGGGACAGGCTTTCTCTTTCGTGATTGGGCAAATGTCTTATGCCGTTCCATTTGGCGAAGCGGTTGACGTGGAAGGTCAAAAGTCGAAGTTGGAAGAAGAACTGAATTACACCCGCGGATTTTTGAAAAGCGTTCAGAAGAAGCTTAGCAATGAGCGATTTGTGAACAATGCTCCCGAGCAAGTTGTGGCGAGCGAAAAGAAAAAAGAAGCAGATGCCTTGGCTAAAATTTCGGTACTCGAAGAAAAATTAGCAGGTTTGGGTGCGTGAGGTATGCAGCCATTGACATAGGATCGAACGCGGTAAGGTTACTTATTGCAGACATTGTGGAGTACGATGGGTTGGTGACGTTGAAAAAGCTTTCGCTGACGCGTGTACCTGTCAGACTTGGATCTTCCGTTTTTGAAACGGGAGCCATTTCGAGCACCAAGGCCAAGCGTCTAGCCAAGACCATGAAGGCTTTCCGTTATCTCTACGAAGTCTATGAAGTGAAGGACGCCATGGTGTGCGCCACTTCTGCCATGCGTGAAGCTACCAACTCCGAAGATGTCATTAAGCGCGTCAAGGATTTTGCCAATATTGATATACGGGTCATAGATGGTGAAGACGAAGCCAATTTCATCTTTTCGACTTTTGAGACCCAGCAAGTCGATCTGTCCAAAACCTACCTTTATATAGATGTTGGGGGTGGAAGTACCGAGATTTCTCTTTTGAAAAACGGTGAGCGCGTTGCAGCCAAGTCTTTCAAGATCGGAACGGTAAGGATCCTAAAGGACAAAGTAGCCGAAGGAGCCTGGGATGAGATGAAAGCCTGGGTGAAGGAGCTGGTCAAAGGAGAGTCTGAACCCATCGCTATTGGTACGGGCGGAAACATCAATCGCATGTCGAAAATGATGGGGATGAAGTTTGGTGACTTTATGCATATTGATGCTTTGAAAATTACCCACAAGCACTTGAGGTCAATGTCGTATAAGGACAGAATCTCAAAGTTGAGAATGCGACCTGACCGTGCTGATGTAATTATTCCTGCGGGGCAGATTTACATCGAAGTGCTCCAACATGCTGGCATTCACGAAATGCTCGTTCCAAAAGTCGGTCTCTCAGATGGAATGGTGCTCTCGATGTACCACCGGGATTACGACATAAAAGCGTAGGCGTCAATCCCAATTCGGAAAGTTCATTCCATACCCATCATCAATAGAATAGGTAATCCGAATCTCTCTGGGGTCGTCGATGTTTTCAGCGTCGCGAGCAAAAATGAGTTTTGGCAATTCAGTTGCCATCAGCGAATCAGATAGCGCGGCATGTCTATACAAGCGAAGCCGCATAGGAAGTCCTGAGAATACCTTGGTTTCGAAAATGATGTCTTCTACCTGGTTCGAACCGAGGTATCGGATTACATCCACACCGTTGTGTTCGATCTCCAGCCGCATAGAATCAGGGGTTGGACCATCTACTTCGATGTGAAATGGGGTGTTTCTTCTTCCAAGAGTCTCGCAATCCCCTGGGTTTTGCACTTCACCTTCCAAACAGGTTTCTGTAATGATTCCCTTCGCTTCCCGCGCGGGCGTGTTTTCGCATTTATTGGTGAGTTCTACAGGGTTGTTTCCGCACGTTTCGGTATTAAATCCCGCGATGAAGTCTGCAATTTGATCATTGCATTCGGCACACTCTTCAGATGGGTCTTCACAAGACATTATTCCAATCGCAAGGCTGAGTAGTAATAGTTTGGTTTTCATGATGTTTTGGTTGGTTTTGAAGATACGCAATTCCAGAATCAAATGAAATAGGGTCTATTTCGTTATGCCTTTGTTTGCTTGATTAGCTCGTTTAGAATTTTTTTCACCCGTACAATGCAACCTTCGACTATCTTTTTGTCCTTAAGGCAAACGAACATTCAAAAATGAAAACTCGAATTTGCATATTGGCTTTAATCGCACTGACGATAGTTGGGTGCGACAAGAAACAAGAAGGTGGGCCGATAACTTCGGAAAACCGATCTTTACCTGAATTTGAAGAAATTGATGTGGTAGGTCATATGGAAGTAGAAATCGATCCAGAGCTGACTGCAGACCTGGAAATTACCGCTCCGCAGAATCTCATGGCTTATCTCGAAACTGAAGTGGCTGGCAATAAATTAATCATTCGCGAGCGCAATAACGATATAGAGCCTAGCCGAATTATGGTCAGAATTAGAGAACAAGAAATTTCAGAAATTGAACTCTCTGGTTCGGGCACTGTGAGGGGTGATTCTATTTACTCGGAAACCATTTTACTCCGCCTAACGGGAAGTGGGTTGATAGATTTGCCAGTAAATTGTACATCGCTTCACACGCAGATAACTGGTTCTGGAAATATTGACGTCATCGGTGAAGGTGATCGGGTCTATACCCGCATTGAGGGAAGTGGACGCATTTCTACCGAGACTATTGAAAGCACTTGGGCCGATGCTCGAATTGACGGCTCTGGATATATTGAGACTTATGCATCAGACTCATTGAAAGCTCGCTTAAGTGGTAGTGGTGTGATCAGATGCTGGGGCGAACCTTATTATGTGAATGCTGATGCCGATGGATCGGGATCAATAGTCTATTAACTAGAAACTAAATCATACAAACATGTTAAGACGTAAAATCACCTCTGCAATTATCGGTCTAGCCTTGATGGCTGGTGTGGCAAAAGCTCAGGAGACTGAAACAATCTATTCGAGCAAAAAAGAGCCTCGACCTATGAATACCATTATCAAGAGCGACAAAGGTTTTGGAGGTCACTTGAGCCTCAATGCGAAGGGTACTGAGATATATGACGAAGCGGCTGTACTGGTAGGTGGGGAACTTGTATTCACCCTTTCTCACGCGCTCAACATAGGTATGGCCGGTTATGGAATGCCGAGCCGAATAGAGTGGGAAAACCCGAACGATATTCTGTTTGACGAATACTATCTAGAAATGGGTTATGGAGGGTTTTTTATCGAGCCTGTGTTCTTCGATCAGCAGGTGGTTCACTTTACTGTGCCGATCCTAATAGGTGCTGGGTGGGCCGGCCTTAGCGATCAGCGCTACTTCGAGGACACTGCCTATCCAGTCAGGATTCTAGATGAGACAGCCTTTTTTGTCTTTGAGCCTGGAATCAATGCTGAAATTAATCTAGCCCGAAATGTCAAATTCACTCTGGGAGGAACATACCGAATGGTGAGCGGTACTGACCTGCGAGATGTTTCAGACTCCGACTTAGGTGGATTTAGTATATCGGGAGGTGTGAGAATAGGCTGGTTCTAAGCTAAAAGAGCAACCTTGAAATCTGGATTTGTTGACATACACGCTTCACTCATTGCTAAGTGTAAGCAAGGCGATAGACGTGCACAACACGAAGTGTACAAGCTTTATGCGCGCGCCATGTACAATGCTGCCTACCGCATTTTGCGGAACCAGGAAGACGCGAAAGATATAGTGCAGGAGGCCTTCATTGACATGTATACCAAGCTGGATTCATTCAGAGGCGATGCAAGTTTTGGAGCCTGGTTTAGGCGCATTGTTGTCAACAAGTCATTGAACTTCATTAAAAAGAACCGCCACGTGTTGGTGGATATTGGTGAAGTGGATTTGGCGGAAGAAGAAGTTGAGATCACATCATTTGACTACGAGGTAGGTGATGTTCAAAATGCCATGAGTGGACTGCCCGAAGGATATCGATTGGTTTTTGACCTGTACATGTTCGAAGGGTATAGCCATAAAGAGATAGGAGAAGAACTGGGGATTGCTGAGACCACGTCGAAGTCGCAGCTGAGCCGAGCCAAAGTGAAGTTGGTGGAATTATTAAACGCAAGTATAAACTAGTATGAAAGAAAGAGATCCCATAAAAGATTATGTCGAGCAGCACCGGGAGGCGTTCGATATGGAGGATTTGCCCGAAGATCTATGGTCTTCGATTGAGCAAGAACTTCCAGAAGTCAAGACGCCAAAAATGGTACCCCTTCGAGCGGTATTGCAAGTAGCGGCAATGGTAGCTTTGGTAGTCACAGCTGGTCTGTGGTTTATTCTCAAAGATGGGTCGGAAGATCTTTCAGCTGAAAACAAACCGGCAGAAGTTGTCGACCCGCTAGACCAATATCCCGAGTTGGCAGAAGCGGAGTTTTACTACCAAACCAGAATTAGTGAAGCCGAGGATGCTTTGTCGGAATATACGATCGATCCCGAAGCTTTTGAAACGCTAGATCTACTGGAAGAAGAGATGAATCGGCTCAAGGCTGATTTAGGTGAGCAAGTTGATAACGAGCGACTCATCGAAGCGATGGTTCAGCTCTATCAGTACAAGTTGAAGATGCTCGAACAAATGTTGAAACAAATCAAAAATTTAGACCATGAAAGTGAAGATGATGAAGTGGTGGTTGTGTCTATGTAGTCTTTTGGTGGCGGGAGTCATCAAGAGTCAGGATGTGTATGAGGTAAATCGCACCATAACCAAGACTTACGGGTGGACGGATAAAACCCGAGTTGAGATTGAAAACAAATACGGAGATGTGATCCTTGAGATCTGGGATCAGGATTCCGTAAAAATCGATGTGGAAATTGCCATCGAGTCAAAGAAGTGGGAAACGGCTCAGGAAATGTCGGATATGGCTGTTGTGACCATGTCGGAGCAAGGGGCATTTATCCTAGCGCATACCGATTGGGGAGGGAATTCATCCTTGTGGGGCCAGGCCAAGCACGAAGTTCGCAGCGTTTTTGGAAAGGATCACAAAGTAGAGATTAACTATAAGGTGTATGCACCGCAGTCAACATCGGTTGAGATTCGAAATAAGTTTGGAGATGTGTTTATTCCCGATTTCGATGGGGAAGTGATTGCTGAAGTGTCGCACGGTGATCTGCGTAGCCCGAGGATATCAAACCCGCACAGAGTGTCTATTCAGTACGGAAACGCTAAAGTGGATGAATGGGGAAGTGGCTCGGTAAGCTTGGTTTTCGCAGAAATGCGTTCAGAAAAGGCTATTGACTTGAGAATTATGAGCAAAAGCAGCAAGATATACCTGGATGAATCCCGTACCTTGAACCTCGACTCCAGAAATGATGAGCTCTATCTGGGAAAAGTGAAATCAGTGAAGGGAATGTGTCACTTTTCAAGCACTACAATTAGACTTTTGAAAGGAGATATGGACTTGAAGCAAGAATACGGCGACTTGACAGTTCGATCTGTATCGCCTGATTTTTCGGCCATTAAGGTGTCTCCCAAGCGAAGTAAAATTTTGCTTCGGGTAGGCGAGACCACGGGATTCAATTACTCCATAATGCTCATCAATGGGGAGCGTTTTGCTTCTGTTCCCGAGCTTCTCACTATCACGAAAGACGAAGGGGACGAAGATCAGCGCCTTATTCAAGGGTACTGGTACAAAGACGGCACGGGGAAATCTATCCTTGTGGAAGGAGAGAAGAGCACCATTGAAATAGCGCGAGATTAATCTTCTTTACTGTAGAGTTTGATCTCGGTTTCCTTCGATGTTTTCCAGCCGCGATACATTCCCGGCGTGTTAAACTCCATGGAAATATTCCCATCCGCGTCGAGGGCGATAACACCGCCGAGCGCTTCCATTGGGTCCAGTCTTTCGAACAAGGTGTATTTCACCGCTTTTTCCAAAGAGACCTTTCCAAAAGCGATATGATCTGAAATCTCCTTTGCGAACCCCAAACGTATGTAGTACTCACCTTGACCTGTGCAGGAAACCGCGCAGGTCTTGTTGTCGGCATAAGTTCCTGCTCCAATAATCGGGCTATCACCAACGCGTCCAAACTCTTTGTTCATCAATCCCCCTGTAGATGTTCCGGCTGCCAGGTTTCCATTTTTGTCGCGAGCTACACAGCCCACCGTACCAAATTTTCTGAGCGTTGCCGAAATGGGTGAGTTGTAACCTTCGGCTTTGCTCGCCGCCCATTCCGCTTTTACTTTTGGAGTAGTGAAGTAGGAATTCTCAACTTGCTCAAGCTTTTGACCACGTGCAAAAACATCAGCTCCTTTACCCTGTAGCATCACGTGCCATGACTCGTTCATAACGGCCAGGGCTCCTTCAATGGGGTTTTTTAGCGTAGTGACTCCGGCTACAGCGCCTGCCTGCAGATCACTACCACGCATAATTGAAGCGTCCAATTCGTGCCGTCCGGCTGCGGTCATAACGGCTCCTTTTCCGGCATTGAAGTGGGGGCAGTCTTCTAGAATTTTGATAGCTGCTACTACAGCGTTTTCAGCGCTACCACCATCCATCATCACTTTGTGTCCGGCATCGAGGGCAGAATTGATGGCTTCCTGAACCTCCTTCTCTTCACTATCTGTGAGCATGCCTTTTTCAATAAACCCAGCTCCACCGTGGATAGCTATGATAGGCTGAACATCCTGGCCTTTCTTCTGACCGAACGAAGAGTTGCTGAATGAAATCAGGATGGCAAAGAGTAGCGCGATGTGCTTCATTTCAATAGTGTTTATAAGCTTCCTGCGATTTACAGATTTTTATTCAAAATAATGCTCTCAGTGCTATAACTTTGCAGACTTGTTTTGCGTATTTAATTGCAAAACAGATTGACTATGTGGACGACTCTAAAGCGCTATCACTTCTTCTACCACCGAAAGGGGTTTTACAAGTTTCTCAAGCAGATTTCGATTAAGTTCGGAATGTTTATGGGGATTATCCTTGTGGGATTAGTGCTTTTTGAGCAGCTCACTCCGGGCATCGGATTTTACTTTGATAAGTATTCGCAGATCTTCTCTGAAGAGCTCGTATTTAGCGTGTTTTTCGTCAGTGAAACCATTCTTGGCTTAGTCCCGCCAGACTTGTTTATCCTTTGGGCAAAAGGATTTACATCGCCTTATTTTGTGGTGTTTTTTCTGGCGCTAATCAGTTACGCCGCTGGATTGGTGGCCTACTTTATGGGAACCAGACTAGTCAATTTCAACCGAATTGAGCACTACATCAATGTGAAGTTTGAAGAGCAATTTAAGATGCTCAGAAGTTGGGGGGGCTTGATTATTATCATTGCCGCATTGCTACCACTACCCTATAGTACGATGTGTCTAGGTGCGGGGATGCTCAACTACAATCTCCGTTCATTGTTGCTTTTGGGTACTTTCCGCTTTGCACGGTTTTTTGCCTACGCGATGGTTCTTTACCAAGTGGTTTAATCGATTACCAACATCTTTCCAGCACACTTTAGGTCATTATCAATACGAGTCTGTATGGTGTAATGTCCCGGACTAAATTCAGATACGTCCACATCTATTCCCAGCCCAGTGTTATTTGATGTTTGATCTTGGAAGACAATTTTTCCCCGAGCATCGTGAATAGTCAGAACAGAAGTTTGATCAACTCCTGGGCAAGAAATATGTGCTTTGTCTTTAACGGGATTAGGGAAAACCGACATGGCTCTGACATCATTTTGATCAACCACAAGCGAAACTAAACCGGTGTGAAAAAGTAAGTCATCGGTTTCCCCTGTTCCACCAAAATAAAGATCGTCAATTTCATCGCCATTAAAATCTGCAGAATGAATGGCGATACCGTCTGACAAGAAGAACGGCTCAAATATTTGATCGGTCACTTCATTAAATACCCCTGCGCCGTCATTTTCGAATGCGTGAAAATTATTGCCAGGTGTCGTGAAGAAACCGGAAGTAATCAGGTCAAGGTCGTTGTCCATATCGTAGTCGTAGAAGATACCGTCAAGCGTCTGCTCGACGTATCCACCTGGGAATGATGTGAGCGAGATATCTGCAAAGAATCCGTTGCCATCGTTGAGGTAAATTCGATTTTGAAGACTGCTTGGCCCAGTGAAGTTTACCGTGGCCATGAAGATGTCGGGAGCATCGTCACCATTGATATCTCCAATCGCCACTTTCCTGATCTCCAGATTGACTGATGGTACTGGAAGTCGGGTGTTTTCTTCCGCAAAAAAGCCATCGTTGTTAATGAGGATATTGCTCGTGCCAATATCTATGCCTTCGACTATATCGAGGTCGAGATCACCATCTAAGTCAACCAGTTTGAAGTCTTGTGTCCCTTCAGTGTTCACTGGCCAGCGATCATTCTCTAGAGTGAAAGTCAAGTCTTGGTTATTGATGTAAACATGATTTTGTCCCGTATTGCCGATGATTACATCCAGATAATTGTCACCATTCAAATCGAGTGTGGCGATTGCATTCCCCGCACTTGCCTGAAAATCGAAAGGAGCAAAGTAAAAATTCCCATCACCATCTCCTACTAGGAATTCATGGTACTGAGTGTCTTCCGAAACGAAAATGATGTCAATGTGCGTGTCATTGTCAAAATCCCCTATGGCAATGTCTTCGCTGTCTTGGCCTAGAAATTGACTATCTGGATCTCGGGTCGGAAAGAGTTTCTCTGGATCTTCTGAAAACACGCCGTTTCCATCGTTGAAAAAGAGCAAGTTTCTTGTGGCCTCACCCGCGACGATAATATCCAAATCGCCATCTTCATCCACATCAGCACTCTCCACATCCATGGAGCTTATTTCAGTTGCTGTAAGTGGGATGTTTTCTGTTTCATTTGAGAAATAGTAGTTCTGAGAAAAGGCTGTGACGGTCGTGCCCAGAAAAGTGATAAGTAATACTGTATTGCTCATAGTTGTTCAGATAAAGTCCAACCTGAAGGCGATCGTTGTGCTATATCGTTGGTGGCTTAAATTTGACCACCTTCAGGCCTTTAATGGAGCTTTCGATGGGTGCAAGCTAATGAGAGACTTAGAAGGCTACTTGCACAATCTTGCTTTTTTCATTTTCTCGGTATTTGATGGGACTCATTCCATAGGCCTTCTTGAAGCGCCGCGAGAAGTAAGCAGGATCTGTAAAGCCGGATTCATAGGCAATAGTAGAAACTGGAATGTCTGTTTCTCTGAGCATGGAAATACCTCTTTCCAATCTCACTTTGTCTAGGTATTGAGAAGGGCTTAGACCGAAGAATGTTTTGAAAAGCCTCTGGAAATAGAATTTAGAAATACCCGAAACGCAAGCCAAATCATCAAGTGAAATGGGCTCCATGAGGGAATCGTGAATGAATATCTGTGCGGTAAGCAGTTTTCGATAGACTTCTCTTTTTACTGATTCTTTGACCCGAGGAACTGCCTTCATGGATTCGACAATGGAATCTTGGCTATGGATATAGGCTTCGATAAACGAATTCATCGATTCTTCAATTTTCATTTTGTCGACTTGCTTAATGCCAAGAATCGATTGGACAACACTCGAACTGGGACGATACATGAATACAGGAGAGTATTCAGTGGTTTCAACAACCCGTTCTTCTCCCCATAAGTCGAGTCGATGAAGGTTGACAATTTCAGGACTCAGGTCAATACAAAATCCAATATTTAAGTTTGGCCCAGTACATGAGCCGAAATACGATTTCCCTTTGTCAAAGAAGATGGCATTGCCAGCTCTTACGGTTTGTATGAGCTTATCAACTTCGTAGGTTTCTTTTCCTTGAGCGACATACTTGAACGAGATAAAATTAGAAGGATCAAACCCGCCTTCAAAATCTATGACCGACGAAGTTCTGACTTCGCCAAACTTTCCTTTGTATAACGGACAAATCATAAGCCATTGTGGTGTTGTTGGCTCAAGATATATCCGTCAGATTTCCCGATCAACAGACTTAAATTTTTTTAACGGGTGTTCAGATTTGAACAACTTCTCATTTCAGATATTCATCAGCAAGATCTTTCGTTAGCTCAATAATTCTTGCTTTCAAGGATTCCGGCTCAACGATCTCCACGCCGCTACAGATACTCAAAATCCAACGAGCCAGATAGTCGATGTGGAAAACGGCAAAGTGCATTTCTACCCATTCGCCTTTCTCTTCCTCGAACACGAGCCCGATTTGGAATTTGGTGTTTTCGAGGTACTTGTGAATTGGTTTCCTGACGCGAATGATTCCAATGTCCAGTTCGGTTCCTTCAATGAGCGAGTCGATGTAGGCCCGGAGTCGAGGGTGTTTGTGCCGCTGATACCGCTGGTCTGTTAGCTCGAGCTTTTCAATGCGGTCGAGTCTAAAGTCGCGATAGTCTTGCCGAAGGCGGCAAAATGCGATTAAGTGCCAAGCTCCATAGTAGAAGCAAAGTCCGATGGGTTCGACCTCGCGGGTTGTTTGCTCACCACTTCCACGTGCATTATAGACGAGATTCAGCGTTCGTGAAATGGAAAGCGCGTGTTTGATTTTATCCATATCCAGTGAGCCATGCATTTGCGGCTCATTCGGAAAAGGGTTGATGATAATATCTCGATCGAGAGATTCCAATTCGTCTTTTTTGTCCATATCAAGCACTGCCCTGACTTTAGTGAGTGCGTTTTGATAATGGCTTGAAACGGTAGAATCTGTCATTTGCTCTACCATTTTGCCAGCGAGCAAGAGAGCTCTGGCTTCATCATGGGTAAACATAACAGGTGGAATGTGGTATCCATCGCTCAAGAAGTAGCCAATGCCAGCTTCAGACCCGATGGGTACACCGCCTTCTTCGAGTGCGCGGATGTCGCGATAAATGGTTCTGTGGCTCACGCCAAAACGGTTGGAGAGCTCTTCAGCTCTCACAACCCTCTTGCTTTGTAGTGTGATTAATATGGCTTGCAACCGGTCTATGCGGTTCATCGGCGATTAGTTTATCCCAACCTGGATTTCTACGACGTTTTCTTTGGACGAATAAGATACCCAGTTTTCGTAAACTTCTCGGATAATATTTGTGGGCTGAACCCCTTCTTTCTGAAGCTCGTTATAGATGGTTTCGTAGGTGTCTCCTATCTCATCCATAGAACCCTTAAAAGTGGTGGAAACACACTTGAGCTCAGGTATTTCCTTGAGTTTAAACTCTGTTGGAAGATTACCGTTTGATGGGGTGACAGGTACAGCAATTTCAAGATCAAACTCATTCTCCATATCTTCTGTGGCACCTGTATAGATGAATTCTAGTGGCCCGGCTTGAGTGAAATGAGCTTTCTCTACTTCTTGCATCAAGCGCTCAATCACTGGCTCTACTTCCTTGTTCATCGTTTTGAGTGTCGTCTTCAATTGACCCGTTACGGCTTGTTTGGTTTGGATTTGTTTTGTCTTCATTTTGAATTGATTTAAAGTTTGCAATTGATTCTGATACAAACCTAAATCGGGGGTGTGACAACCCTATGTCAGGAGGGGTGACAAAAAAATGCGCCCCGTAATTTTACGGGGCGCAAAAAGTTCATCGTCGGATTTTAGATTACTTCATCTCGAGCATTTTCTTGGCGAATTCTGCTCCGAGTAGATCTTCGAGAATTCCGGATTGACCTTGCTTACCATCCTTGCCTGAGATGTATACATCTGGCAGGTTGATGTTTGAGATGTGCTGCGCTACACCGATGGCCGTTTTATATTCCCACTCCGCTCTTTCTTGTGGTGTAAGACCGGCTTGTACCAGTCGCTTGTTCTTTAGTGCTTCAGCATCCGATTCTACGCGGATACGTTCGGCCGTCTTCCGAGCGGCATCCAACAGGTTTTGCTCTTCGGTAACTTTGTAGGCCGCGACTTTTGCCTTGGTTTCGGCTTCAATCGTGAGCTGAATCTGCTCTTTTTCGAGCTTGGCTCGTTCCTTCGCTTTTTCGGCTTCACCTTTGGCTATCTCCTTTTGAGTACGGTAGATTTCCTTCTCCGCTTCCTGCTTCTCAAGTTGGGTTTGAGCTACTTGATCTTTCTGTAAGTCAAGTCTCTCATCAAAGGAACCTTCCCAGTCTATAGACGTAACCTGAGCCTGTAAAATCTTGAGGCCATATTGCTTTAGCGAATTGGAGTTGTCGCGCAGTGGTTCGCCGTTTAGGCGTTTGATCCGGTATCTCTTCTGTTTGGTGCTCGACTTGTTTGGGATAGTCCGCACAGTAGTCGAATCTCCAATAATCTCAGGCGATTCTTCTTCTTCGAAATACTCTTCCGTCTGGTACATCCCGTTTTCGAGTTGATCTCTGAAGTACTGGTCAAACTGAGCCGAAGCTCCCGCAATATAGTCTTGAGCATCGAGTAGCTTACACGTATTCTTGATCGCGGCGCTGATATTTGGCATGATCCGAGAATAAACAAGATTGTGCTCAGACTGGTTTCGGTCGGCCATGTTCAAGAAAACTTCGTCATTACCAACGTCGATACCGACAATGACCGAAGTTCCAATATGTGCCTTAATCGCATCGGCAAACTCCCACTGCGAAGCATCACGGTAGTAAATCGAGTTTGAACTTGGAAGCTCTTGATTCTTGTACAAGATTATATCTTGAACTGGAATCTCGTAAGACATAGGAATCGTTCTTCCCCACAGCTTCATTTTAATACCCTGAGAGAAAATGGCTTCATCGCCACCCCAGAGATACTGAACGGCATAGGCTGTTCCTGGGTTGGCATAAAAGAAGAGACCGTTTAGCATAAACATGGCAATTCCAACTAGAATAAGCCATCTGGTTCTTACCCTGTTGAAGAATAGAAGAACTGGATGGCTCTTCTTCTTTTTAAGCTTCCCCGCGGCTTCTGGTCGATACTGAGGGTCGTTTGGGTCTTTTGTGTAGTATTTGTTCTCTGCACTTAGGTAAGGGTGCATAAAGAACATAATGACCGAGAAAACGATAAGGAGTAATCCTAAATACATGAGTGCTGTCATAGCTTTTATTTGTTTTTAATGGTTAATCAATAAACTTAAAATAGGTAAAAAACTGAGTGGTAGCAGGCGATTCGGATAAACGGTCGCCGGGAATGAAGAATGGGATAGTGACATTATTTTACTTATTTTCTTTGTCCGAAATTTCAACTTCACTTCTACTTTTGGTGTTTCATTTTGTATAGGTCAAAACCTGGGGCCCAATAGTCTCGAACTACGTTTTGAATTTCGAAACCTGACTTTTGGTAGAACCCAAAGGCGTGCTGCGAAGTTCGCACTTCAACCTCCCAATTGGGGTGATACGTTTGGATATGCTTCAATCTAAACTTGAGCAGCTCTCGACCAATACCGTTGCCCTGCATATCCGGAGAAACTAGGTCCCATGAGATGCGAGCCACATTTTCATTCTCAAAGTAATTGATTCCACCAGATGCAATGACTGCTTTGTCTGATCGGCAAATGAAGTAATCTTCGAGCTCGTTTTTCAAATATGAGATAAGGTCATCTCGTTCAGAAACTGAGAAATACGTAGGCGTGTTCTGGTCAAGAAGTTCGACCACCGAGTCAAAGTCTTTGTTTTCGAACGGAGTAATGATAGTATTCATCGCTGAAAGCCGCTTAAGATATGGCAAATAGGAGACTTCTATTTGGTAGACCCGAAAATAAAGCAGATTTTGAGCAGCTAAACTCTGTGCCACAGCTTTCAGGATGAAGGGAATAAATTATCAGAAAACTATCTTTTTTGCAATGTCATTTTTGATGTTGATAGTGGCATCTCAACCAGTATTAGCGCAAGAAGAAGCAGCTGAGGACACCTTGTCGAGATTTGAGCGGTTTAATGAAAAAGCTCTTGATTTCTTCGTTTGGGCACCCTTCCCGATTTTCTCGTATTCTCAAGAGACCGGTCAAGTTTTCGGGTTGGTAAAATACAACTTGATAGATCTCGTTGAGAAGGATACCATTTCCGCCCCATCCAGCTTCAGTGCACTGACGAGCCTTTCTTCTCTTGGTCAATTTAAAGTGGTGCTTGGAAGCACTGCCTATCTCAAAGAGAATAAAATTGTCATAAAAGCCGAAGCCAACTACATCAAGTTTCCGCAATACGCTCTCGGGGTGGGGAATAATGTAGAGTTCAATAGCCTTGAAGAGATTGAGTCTGAAAGCTACAATTTTAATAATGCGGTTCTCTTTGCCGTTGACGATGAGACTACAATATACTTTGGTGCGAAACAGCAACTGAGCTATTACTCAAATATTGAGCTTGAAGACAGTAGTTTTTACCTCATGAGTCAATACCCCGGATATGAAGGAGGAATTACATCTGGAATAGGGCCAGCCTTTATATTAGATCGAAGGGACCACCGATACAATACCACAGAAGGGTATTACGTAGGTGCCAACGCCCAATTCAACGGAAGCTACTTGGGTAGCGATTTTAATTTTCAGCGTTATGAGCTCGATTGTCGTTACTTCATAAAACCTTGGTTTGAGCACGTGATAGGTTTTCAGGCATATACGCAAGCCAATTATGGAACTGTACCTTTTTACGAACTTGCTTTTATGGGGGGCTCTGAGAGAATGAGAGGGTATTACGAAGGAGCGATACGCGATAAGGTTATCGCCGATTGTCAGGTAGAGTATAGGATGCCGGTATTTGGTCCTTTAGGGATGGTCTTTTTTGCTGGAGCTGGAAGGGTTGCAAATGATTACAGGGATATGGCAATTGATGGGGTGTATAAATCGGCTGGATTGGGACTGCGGCTAATGGTAGACCCGGACAACCGTGCAAATTTAAGGTTTGACTACGGTTTTGGCCAGAACATCAATCACATTGATAGCAACGATGGCACGGTTAAAAGTTACCGTACGCATGCCTTTGTGGTCGGTTTTACCGAGTCGTTCTAGTAACCAGTTTTTTCAAAGCTTAGCGCTATTTCCTGCCTGATAAAATGCACTCGCTTATTCCATGAATTGCAGTAAATGAAACTATTTCAATTGGTTGTGACGAAAATGCTGTCGGTGGGCCAGAACCTGTAGTTTTCAAAGGAGATCATTCGTAGTTGTATACGAACTGGTATGATTGAAGCGTTCGAATTCCAAAAAGGCCTTCTGCAATGTTTAGCCTTATGTAGCGGTGGGTACTGACTTCCTGAAAACTCGGGAAGTAGCGCATACCATTATACTCCTGATAAACTCCCCCTTCTAGCGTGATTTCGGAAGAGTTGCGTTTCCGGCTTTTTCCGTCACCTAAGCTGTATTTGTAAACTTCCGAAATAGGGGCGGAAGCCATATGAAAATTAAGCATTAGAAATATGCTGAAGACGAGTGGTCCACCACCGAATATATACATACGTCTCCACTTAAAGCCTCTGACTTTTCTTACGATTGGCCAGATGGCAGCTGCCAATAAGACATATATGAGAACGATGTAGTTTAATTGAATAAAGGTGTTCATTGCAATGCGAAAGAATACGACAACATTTAATACTGACATCATGAAAAGGAGGCTGTAGGGATGTCTGTAAATAACTCCAAGCCCTGATCGGATAAGAGAAACATCAAAGCGTTGCCAACTATCCTGAGCGATTCCTTTTATCATTGGAGATATCAGAACCATGACGACCAGTACGATCAAGACCCCAACAAAACCGTAGGCCACCCCAGCCAGAATTGGTGCAGCCAAAGCCATGATTCCCATAAAGAATAGGATAACCAGGTCTAATAGCGTATTCAATGCGTACGTGGCTTTGAAATAATTTGAGTTCACAAATGTTTGGTAGCGCATCCGGGCGTAGGCTCGTGCTCGTTCCTGGGCTGCGGCCCTTTCTCTTGCTTCCCATTCTTGTTGGGAGCGGTATCGCTTGGCTCGCTGTTGGCCGCTGGCCCCTGAAAACACCTTCCCGGTTTTAAGGTTGATAAGCCACTCATAAGCTTCTTGAAGTTCTATGAAGTCCCGCTCGGCCGTAGGCGATTTGTTCACATCTGGGTGAAGAAGTTTCGCCTTACTTCGGTATGCTTTTTTAATCTCATCGATACTGGCCGTATCAGAAACACCTAGTATCCTTCGGTAATCTTTCAAAATGGGAGAGCGATGTGAGTTTTATTCTGTTTCAGTTTTATACTGTTCATACATCGCCAGATCCATGATACTGAGATTGGTATCTCCTAGCGCCAAAAATAACTGACCACGGGTTTGGTAAAGTGGAGCCGACTCTGGGTAATCTTTAATCAAAGCGGTTAATTCAGAAACTGCTATTTCACAGTCCTCCTGCAAAAACTGGCAGATTGCACTTTCTGTAAGGGCGATTTTATACCTTGCGTAATAGTTGTTCGGGCTAATTCTGCGTGCTTCTTCGTATGAGAATAATGCACTATACCAATCTTGCTGTGCAGCATAAACATCACCAGCTTCCATCAATTTAATAAACATGTCCTGAACATCTTCAGCACTAATAGTGTCACCTGGCTGGGAGCTTTTCTCTTCTTTCTTCCCCTCCTTTTTGGGAGCACCGCTACATGCAGATAGGACGACACAAGTAAGTACGAATAAAGAGATGTGGATTGCTGTTCTCATATGTTCTTTTCAGTTGTTGCCGAAAGTATCAAAATATTGGGGTTTGAGTCACCATAGCTATGAGATTCATCGGTGATAAGGAATATGGACAGGTTCGAATTTTACTAGCGTCTCCTGAATTATCGCATGGATATACTTCAAGTGAAGACAAGTATTGGCATAAATATCTTCTAAGTTTGCAAGCTCATTGAATGATATGTCGAATACATCGAAATACGAATCAAACGAGCTGATAGAAAGGCTTCCAAAGCATCTCAAGCAATTTATCAAGCCGCAGAATTACGATGACTACACACCAATAAATCAGACGGTATGGAGATATGTCATGCGGCGATTGGTGAAGCACCTGAGTCGGGTCGCTCACGATTCCTATCTCGAAGGATTGAACAAAACCGGTGTAAGCATCGAAGAAATCCCAAGTATGTATGGGATGAACCGAATTCTCAAAGAAATAGGATGGGCTGCCGTGGCGGTAGATGGGTTTATTCCCCCTAACGCTTTTATGGAATTTCAGGCCTACAAAGTACTGGTAATTGCCTCTGACATCAGGCAGTTGGAAAACATTGAATACACCCCAGCTCCAGATATCATTCACGAATCTGCTGGTCATGCTCCAATTATTGCCAACCCAGACTATGCCGAATACTTGCGGCGTTTGGGTGATATTGGGGCGAAAGCCATTTTGTCGAAACACGATATGGAAATGTATGAGGCAGTTCGCCGACTTTCTATTTTGAAAGAAGCTGAAGGCACTCCCCAGGCTGATATTGATCATGCCGAGGCTCGAGTCAAAGAGCTCCAGGATGAAAATGTGGAGCTTTCTGAAATGGCCAAAATCAGAAACCTCCAGTGGTGGACTGTAGAGTATGGATTGATTGGCGATTTGGACGACCCGAAATTGTATGGAGCAGGTCTTTTGTCATCTATTGGCGAAAGCATGTCTTGCTTGAATCCAGAAGTCAAGAAGATTCCATATTCCATCGAAGCGGCTTTTCAGGAATTTGATGTCACAGAACCCCAGCCCCAGCTTTATGTTACCCCAGATTTTTCTTGCCTGATGCAAGTGCTGGAAGAGTTTTCCAATACTTTGAGCTTGCGCAAGGGTGGGAGCAAAGGCTTGAAGCGTCTAATCGAATCAGACTTGGTTGGAACCATTGAGCTAAGCACTGGACTTCAAGTTTCAGGAAAGTTTACTCGTGCGCTGATGAACGAAGACAATGAAGTAATCTTCATTAAAACCGAAGGCCCGACGGCATTGGCCTATCGCGACAAAGAGCTCATTGGCCACGGAATAGACTACCACAGTCATGGGTTTAGCTCACCCCTGGGAAAGCTCAAGAATATCAACCTAGCCATCGAAGACATGGGGCCAGTTGACTTGAAAGCCTATAATTTTTATGATGGAAAATGGCTGGCATTTGAGTTTGAAAGTGGTGTAAAGGTGGAAGGTCTCAACGTAACTGGAATAAGAAATATTCAAGGAAAGTTGATGCTCATCCAACTAGCTGAGTGCACAGTGACCTACCAAGACGAAGTTCTCTTCAAGCCTGAGTTTGGCATTTACGATATGGTGGTTGGAAAGGAAATTGTTTCGGCATTTGCAGGACCTGCCGACAGCGATTCATTCCCAAACCTCTATGGAGAATCGCCAACGCAGACGATTAAACAAAAGAAATCTCAAGAACTCGAAGAGCTCGAAAACCACTATGAATTTGTTCGTCAACTTCGCGAAAGTGAGAGCGGTGATGATGGTGAGATTCGCACACGGTTCAGAGCCTTGAAAAGCACCAGACCACATGAATGGCTCTTATTTCTTGAGATGCTCGAAGTGACCCAAAACTCGGAATTGAAAGCCGAATTGCGTGATCAGCTAGATGTGATTAAAAACCAAAGAGTAGAACTGGCATCACTGATTGAAGATGGGCTAAAGCTCCTCGAAAATGGAGTTTCTTAAGGATCTTGGAATAGCGGGCTTTCTTTTCTTTCTCATCAAAGGAATTCTCTGGTTGGTACTCTTTGCCTTGGTGTATTTTGGAGTGGTGGATAAAGAGAAGGTCAAGAAGCTGAAAGCGAAAATTTCATTGCGTAAGAATAGGAAGGGCTAGGGCTATACACCAAGCTCAAATAGAATAAGTATTTCATTTTATCGTTTTACTTTGGCAGGACAACCACAAGTCAAAATATGTGGTTTAAGAACAAAGTGAGAAACATTGAATACACTTCAAAGGCTCTAATGAGCTCGTGGCGCAAAGTGTCGGTTGCATCTTGGAAGCCTCGTGGTGACTCATCTGTTTATGCCTTCGAGCAGGTACAAGTCGATCAGGCACTCGAGTACTGCAGAGAAAGCAAAATTAACTTTTACGCCTTTTGCATGAAAGCCCTGGCCAAAGCGGTTGAAATGAATCCGAATATCAATGCCACTGTTCGGCGAAACCGGATCTATTTGAGAGAGTTTGTTTCTGTTTTTTTTCACGTCGTTAACCCCAAATCTACTGATGATTTGACGGGGTTTGTTATCAAGGAGCCACAAACACTGGGCATCAGCAATCTGAATCAGCGCTTTGAAGAAGAGATAGCTACGATAAAAAAGGGCGTGACTCAGCACGATTCAAGTAAGAGAATTACAGCTCGAACGCCACATTTTTTAGTTCGGCCACTGCTCAATCTATACGCTCGTGTGGCTTATGTCTGGAATGTTAATCCACGGATTTTCAAAATGCCAAAAGATGCATTTGGAAGTGTGATGCTGACAGCGGTCGGATCTCTTGGAGCCTCGGCCGCTCTGTGCCCAATTGCACCATATACTCATGTGCCTATGGTTGTATCTATTGGCAAGATCGAAGAAAGACCTGTGGTAGAAAGTGGAGAAGTTGTGGTGCGAAAAATGGTGACCTTTGGTTTTACATTTGATCACAGGCTGAATGACGGCATCCACTTTACGAAGCTCTTCAAGAACTTTGATGAATGTTTCGCAAACCCAAGTTTACTGACATGAGTAAGAACATGGTCAATACGCACCCTCGGCTTCTCCGCATATTTGCCGCCAGGAGACCACGCGTAGTCGTGTGGAGTATATTGCCACTTTTAGCTCTAAACACCTATCTGTTTGTTTCAAGTTTTAGTGCAGCCGAAGTGGTAGCCTATACCCTTTGTTTCTTGGGTGGTCTTTTATTCTGGAGCCTTTTTGAGTACGTTGTGCACCGTTGGGTTTATCACATCAAAATCAAAAACTTCAGAATCAAATGGTTTTTGGATGCTTGTCATCTGCACCATCATAGAGATCACGAGGACCACCGGACTCTCAACGCC
The DNA here is from genome assembly GCA_965230375.1 of Cryomorpha sp. Classification (GTDB taxonomy): domain Bacteria; phylum Bacteroidota; class Bacteroidia; order Flavobacteriales_D; family Cryomorphaceae; genus CBDDKU01. Next base: position 143,824 of record CBDDKU010000002.1, on the reverse strand, counting down.
GGGTTTGCTTTGACTTACCCTATGGGTATTGTCATTTGGTTGTTTGTTTTTCTTGTTTCATCAACTGGTATTGCCTGCAGCTTCTTTTTCGGAACACTTATTTACTACGTGTTTTATGAGCATGTCCACTATTACATTCACTACAGGCCTTATAATCGTGGATATATTGCACGTATTCAGAAATACCATCTTCACCACCACTACAAGAATTGGAATGTCAATTTTGGAAACACTATTATGCTCTGGGATTTTATCTTTAGTACCTACGACAAAGAGTTTCGGAGTTTTAGAATTGATGAGAAAATGAAATCCCACTTCGTAAATTGGAAGTAGTAACGGACGCGAGATGGAAATAATTGACTTTGACCCTAAGTACGCGCGATATTTCTACGACTTGAATATCGAATGGCTGAAGGAGCATTTCTATGTAGAGCCTTACGACGAGGAAGTTTTATCTAACCCAGAAGAGTACATCATCTCAAAAGGGGGACATATCTTATTTGCCATGATTGATGCAGAAATAGCTGGTACGGCAGCCTTGATAAACAGAGGGAAAGATGGGTTTGAACTTTCAAAAATGGCCGTGGCGCCCAAATTTCAAGGTCGTAAAATAGGCCTTAAGCTCATGTACGCTTGCATCTATAAGTCCATAGCTCTCGGTACAGACCGACTCTTTCTCGATTCAAATAGAAAACTTGTACCTGCCATAGCTCTGTTTAACAAGGTTGGATTTAAAGAAATTCCCGTTCCTGAAGACACGCCCTATGAGCGGTGCAATATTCGGATGGAGATTTTGTTTTGATGTGGAGCTAATGGTTCTGAAAAGCTCGCTTTACTGAGAAGTAAGACTTTTTAGGTTTGCGCCGATAATCGATGATGCTCCAAGACGGACCAGGCCAGCAGTCGTTGAGTTGCCACATCAATGTTCCCATGCAGTGTGGCTTCTTTTGGATGTGGGCATTGATGGCCATTTCGAGCCCGACCCCCTGTACTTCCTGCGATTTCTCTATAAAGTCATTGAAGTTTCCACAAAGGCTGTCTGGAAGATATTGAAGTACGAATTCTTCGATTTTCCCATTACCCACGTAACTCTTTTGTCTGGCTTGCATAACGGGGCTGCTGAGCGAGCGATGCTTCCGATCTACAAAGGAATTGAGTGTGGATGAGTTTGGAAAGGATTGAAATCCGTACTCGACCATAAAGCGCCCCACGTACTTCTCGAATCCCGAAAAATCGTCAGAGCCGTGCCAGACGCCCCAGTAGTGCATGGATCCGTGATTGAAATTTTCGAGCTTTCCCCAATTGCTTTGAGGGCTAGTGGGCACGTAGGCCATACCTGGGTGGTGCTGAGCGACTGCGGCAGGCAGAGTATTCTCGAAAATCTGAAGGTAACCTTGCCATAGAATGGCGCTGTCGGCAGGGGTATAGCCATACTGCTTTTGCCACCCCCAGTTTTCCCAAGCCACATTGACTTCGTTGTTCCCGCACCAAAGTGCCAGCGATGGATGATTTCTCAACCGCTTTACCTGCTCTTCGGCTTCCATCCGCACGTTGGAAACAAAATCGTAATCGGCGGGATACATGGTTCCCGCAAACATAAAGTCCTGCCAAACCAAAATTCCCAGGCTATCGCAGATATCGTAGAAAACATCCCTCTCGTATACCCCGCCGCCCCAAACGCGAATCATATTCATCCCTGCATCTTTTGCCAGAGATAAAAGTTCTTCATAGTCGCTGTCCTTGACCCGCGGCAAGAACACATCCTGGGGCACGTAATTGGCACCTTTCATAAAAGTTGGTTTCCCATTGACCTTAAAGAAGAATGAAGTGCCGATCGAGTCGGGTTTATTCACCAATTCCACTGTCCTGATACCGTACTTGATGTTTTCTCGCTCCAGAACTTTGCCCTTTAGCTGTAAGGAAAGGTCAAGGTTATACAAGAAAGGAAAGCCTTGCGTATGTGGCCACCAGCGCACGGGGTCGTCGATGGTAAAAGAGATTGTTTTGGTATGTCTGCCCTTTTTGACAAAGACTTTTTCATCGATAAACGGCGGCATGTAAATCTTAACCTTTTGGGCCTTTTCAGATTCTATTTCCAAATGGAGCTCAAGTTCGGCCTTCTCATCGTCGAGTTTTTCCTGTTGGATAAAAGTGTTCCTGATTTTGGCACCCGACCATGCTTCGATTCGCACGTCTTTCCAAATCCCCATCGTGACGAACCGAGGTGCCCAGTCCCAACCAAAATGGTAGGCAGCTTTGCGTGTAAACGGTGCTACGGGGTATGCAGATGTGTCCGTACCACCCGGTAGCGGCAAGTAGTTTTTTGCCTTCTCTGTATTCTTTTTGATCGGCGATGTGAAGAGAATTTCAATGGTGTTTTCTGCTTCTGCGAGTTCAGTAATGTCAATTCGCCACGACCGAAACATATTGTTGGCTTCGAGTATGGTTTCTCCATTGAGTTTCACTGTAGCATAGGTGTCAAGCCCTTCGAATACGAGCTCGATGTGGGATTGTCTGAGAATGTTTTTTTCGAGTGAAAACGTGTTTCTGTACTCCCAGTTTTTTTCGCCAACCCACTGCTGTCTCAGCTCATTCAAGTCTTCGTAAGGGTCATCAATTACGCCATTCCTGAAAAGATCTGTGTGGATAGTGCCGGGAACTTTGGCCCCAAACCAAGAGACATCACCAGCATTGCGAAATTCCCAACCCTGATTCACCAAGACTGACTGTGAATGTGAAACAAGACATGAAAGCACGAAGCAAATGCTCAGGAATCTACTCATCCAATAGCCAATTTTACGGATTCAATTTTGTTGGGATCTGGAATCGTATCACTTCCGATAGCGAGCGGGCTCTTGGTTTCAATCGATTTTTGGATAGAAAAATGAAGCGCGTTGACACCAGCTTTGGCAAGTTTTTGGGCATTGGATCCATTCACGCCACCACCGGCCATTATTTCGATTCTTCCGTTTGAAAGGTCAACCATTTGCTGAAGTGTTTCAAGTCCTTCCAGAGCAGTGGGTCTTCCGCCAGAACTAAGCACTCTTTTAAATCCCAGCTCCATGAGCTGATCTAAAGCCTTCATGTGATCTGGCACCATGTCGAAAGCCCTGTGAAAGGTAGGGAAGAGTCCCAGTGACGTGGCTCTGTCCATCAATATTCGATTTGCGCTAAGGTCTATTTCTTCTGCCTTATCCAAGCAGCCCCAGACTACGCCGCTGGCTCCAGAATCCTTGAGACCTTCCATCTCAACGAGCATCCAATCAAGCTCAGCTGGGGTGTAAGTAAATCCACCGCCCCGTGGCCGGAGCATGGCGTGTACGGGCAAATGCGCGGTACAAGCCCTCACATTAGCCGATGTAGGTGTGAGCCCACCGATGGCGAGCGCTTGGCAGAGCTCTGCACGGTCCATATCATGCGCCGCTGCAACGGCGGCTTCCGATGGGTTTTCAATGCACGCTTCAAGTTCCAATTTCATCTCAGTCAATCATAATTTCTCCAACGAAAATCCACGCTTCGGAGCCTGCTGCTTCATGCCATTCGGGAACTTCCTTAATATTCTTGGTAACTACTTTCAAAGCTTTCCAAGCCTTTTTCTTCTTCAAAGAAATTTCTCCGACCCAGATGTGTTTGTCTCTCACTTCTGGCGCAATTGAAGGCGATGTCGTTCCCAACTTCTTCCACTTTTTCCCATCCATCGTTCCGAACACTTCTACTTCTGTCGGAAAGAAAATCCAGGCGTTGTTGTATTGGTAGGCTTGTAACGAAACCTTCTCTGGAATTATCCCTTCGGTCAATTCAATCTCCACATCCAAATCTTGACCAGAGAAGCCCTGCCACTTTCCATCTCGAAAATTTAAGGTGCCGAGCATACCATCTACCAGGGCTGTTTCGCCACCAGCCCGATACCAATTTCCAAGTTCAGATTGGTAAGTCACTTTTTCACCAATGCCCATGTGGTCAGACCACTCCGACTTAATGATCTCCCCGTATTTCCTACTTCCTTTATACGCTTGAATTTCTAAGGTTCCTGTTCTATCTAAGGGAATAGGATGCTTGAATTTTTCCCATTCAGATTCTGGCCAGCGATACTTGAGTGTAAGTCCAGGTACTCCAGGTGTCAATTTAATTTGCGGGCTTTCATTCTCGATGAGCGAAACGGCTTCGGCTGGAACTACTTCCAGGCCATATTTCACTCCTTTCCGAAATAGGATGCCGTAGTGCCGCTGAAGATCTCCATAGAAAACATCAAACTCAGGGCGATCTTCCCCCATCCATAAATTGGCAGCCAAACCAATCATGCGCGGGAAGACCCGATTGTCGAGAACGGAGTCATTGGGTACACGCTCGGTCCACATATTACACTCCCCACCGATGATGAAATCGCGGCTTTTACCTTCCAGATCAGCGGGAACAGGATCGAAACTGTAGATTTTTTCCAGGTCGATGGAGTTCAGCCCGTAGTCAAGATAGCAGTGGCTAGTAGGCGACATAATGACTTGATGTCCCATCTCAGCAGCCTTCTTACCACCTTCCATACCCCGCCAACTTTGCACCATGGCATTCGGTGCCAGGCCACCTTCCAGAATTTCATCCCAACCAATCAAAACACGTCCACGGCTGTTGAGGTATTTTTCAATACGTGTGATGAAGTAAGACTGAAGTTCATGGCTATCCGCAAGACCTTCGTCAGCGATTCGCTTCTGACACTTCTCACAGCGTTCCCAGCGGTACTTTGGAGCTTCGTCACCACCTATGTGGATCTGCTTGGACGGAAAAAGCTCGAGTACTTCTGAGAGAATAGTTTCTAGAAAAATAAATGTGCTGTCGTTTCCGGCGCAATAGATTTCTTTAAAAACGCCCCAATCATTAGCAACTTCGATATCGCTTCCCTTGCAAGAGTACTCAGGGTATGCTGACAGTGCAGCTTGGGCATGACCCGGAAGTTCTATTTCTGGAATAACATTGATTCCGCGCGTAGCGGCATACGAAACGACTTCTTTGATTTCTTCTTTGGTGTAGTAACCACCATATCGCGAACGGTCTTTTTCAGTTCGCCATGCTCCCACTTCAGTCAGTTTGGGGTATGCATCTATTTCAATGCGCCAGCCCTGATCTTCTGTCAAGTGCCAGTGCAGGGTGTTCATCTTGTAAAGCGATAGAAGGTCGATGTATTTCTTGACCGTTTCCACCGAAAAGAAGTGACGACAACAATCGAGCAACATACCGCGATGCTGGAATGCTGGTTGGTCTACCAATTCCACAATGGGCAGAGAGTACCCTCCACCAATAAGCTCCCGATCCAGCAGCATAAGCTGATTGAATGTTTGGAGTCCCCAAATCAAGCCCTGCCGCCCCCCGCGAATGATCGTTGTGTCAGGCCCGAGCTTCATGTAGTACCCTTCCAACTCATATCGCTCGTCTACGCTCAGGTCAATCAGGTATTCTGCCGAGTCTGATGTTTTGATCTTGTGATCTTCAAGTATATCAAAGGCCAAGGTACGCGTGTAGGTGGGGCCAACGAATTTCACTTCCCTCGGTCGGGGGAAAACATCTTCATTTCCTCTCAGCTCACTTACCCCGGGAATTACTCCCAGACGTTCCAAGTTTTGAGCTAACACAATGTTGGAAGCTAAAAGAATTAAGATCCAAACTAAAACGATTCGAAACATGACGCAATCTACATTTTCATTTAATTCTACCGGGCCTTTTACATGATTTAGGCCAAATTCGGTAAGGAGCGGATTTTTCTCATCTTTGTCGGGAATCACAATCGATATCACATGCCCCAGCCACGTCTCACAGTTATTGCACCCGTGTACAACGAAGAAGAGAGCCTTGAGCAATTTGCAGATGAGATGGGGAAATACTTGGAAGCGACACCTGTTCCGTCTATCGTGCTCTTTGTGAATGACGGAAGCACCGACAGAAGCCAGGAAATTATCGAAGAGATTTGTTCGAAGTGGGATGCTTTTCACTTCATTCGACTATCGGAAAATCACGGGTTGAGTACAGCCGTGAAGGCTGGAATCGACGCCTGCGAAACGGAGCTGGTTGGCTACATCGACACCGACATCCAGACTACGCCGATGGATTTCATCAAATACTTCGAGTTTTTTCCCGAGTACGACATGGTCAATGGTATTCGCGCAAAGCGAAAGGACACGGGGGTGAAGAAACTCTCTTCTAAAATCGCCAACGGCTTTCGACGAAGAATGATTAATGATGGGATAGAAGATACTGGATGTCCATTGAAAATAATTAAGTCGGAGTATGCCAAGCGGATTCCTTTCTTTGACGGAATGCACCGTTTTATTCCAGCGCTGATTCAACTGCAAGGGGGAAAGGTAAAGCAGATACCTATCCAGCACTTCCCACGGTATGCAGGTACGGCGAAGTATCACTTGTGGAACCGCATCAGAAAGCCATTTATGGACACATTTGCTTTCCGGTGGATGCGTAAGCGCTACATCAATTACGAGATCGATAAGCGCGGATGAGTCCCGAACAGGTACAGAGCATCGGGTTTATTGCTCAAGGGTTATTTGCTTCAAGATTTATCGTTCAATGGGTAAAGTCCGAACGAGTTGGCCGTGTGCTGACGCCCGTTTTGTTCTGGCAGATCAGTCTTGTTGCTTCGTTCTTGCTTATTATTTATTCCATTCTGGCCAAAGATCTTCCCGTCCTTTTAGGGCAAGCCATCGGATACTATATCTATGTAAGAAACCTGCGCTTGAAAAAAGCCTGGCGATTTCTACCCAGGGCGTTTCGATACTTCGTTGTGATCTTTCCTTTTGGAGCCATGTTGTGGCTTGTTTTTGGCGGCGAGTATAGTTTACAGAGTATGTGGGATTTAAAAAGTGGTTCGGATTGGTTCTTGATTGGAACAATCGGTCAACTCATCTTCTCATCCCGATTCATCTATCAATGGTATTACTCAGAAAAAGTCAAGCGATCGGTGCTACCGCTCGGGTTTTGGGTCATCAGCATATCGGGTGCGCTAATCATAGCAACATACGCTTTTCACGAAGCGCTCTACCCCATTATTATGGGGCACTGTTTTGGGCTTTTTATCTATTCCCGAAATATCATAATTCACTTCAAATACAAGAGGAGAATTGCTCGTAAAAGAGCTAGTTTGAGCGATACCACTCAATAAATTTCTCAACACCTTCTTCAAACGAAACTTTTGGCTCGTAGCCCAAAAGATCTTTCGCCTTTTCGATGCTCGCATAGGTGATGTTTACATCGCCTTCTTGCATGGGGAGTTCGTTGATTTTAGGAGCGGCACCCATCTTTCGATAGATCGTCTCAATCATATCTTTTAGCTCAATAGGCTTATTGTTGCCAAGGTTAATGGTTTCAAATACCCCGTCGTTTTCAAGCAAGTGTTTCACGCCTCGCATTATTCCATCCACCGTATCAGAGATGTAGGTGTAGTCTCTAGCGGTGGATCCATCTCCGTACATATCTATGGAATGGCCTTTGTCTATGAGTTTGGTGAACTTGTGAATAGCCAGATCAGGACGCTGACGTGGTCCAAACACCGTAAAAAACCGAGCGTTGATAATGTCTAGTTTGTAGAGGTGATGGTAGGTGTAGTTTATCAGTTCTGCCGATCTTTTTGTGGCGGCATAAGGCGAAATTGGTGAGTCATCCACATGGTCTTCTTCAAAAGGGACTACCTTCTGATTTCCATAAATCGAAGAAGATGATGCGAAAAACATCTTTTTACAATCGTTCTCAAACATCCACTCCAAAAGGTGGTGGGTACCCTTAATGTTGACATTGATGTATGCTTCAGGTGCTAAAATAGAAGGGCGTACACCGGCTTTGGCTGCGAGATGAAGAACTAGGTCAACATTTTCTGGCAGCAATTTATCCATGGCGTCCTTATCTCGGATGTCTAGTTCAATAAACTCAAAGTCAGGGTGATTTCTAAAATTATCGAGATTTTTTTCCTTGATTTTTCGGTCGTAGAACTTGGAGAAATTATCGATTCCGATCACCTCGTACCCTTCACTAAGAAGGCGTTCCGCAGTATGAGAACCAATAAAGCCCGCGCATCCAGTTAGTAGGATTTTTGCCATGCACAAATATAATTTTTAGAGCTGGACTAATGTTCCAACTGCTATGGAGCGAATAATCTTTACTTTAGCCTACCACATTTTATGAAGGTCTCTCGCCAAATCGCCATCATATTTACGCTCTGTATCTGCACTTTCTTTGCGCACCTGGGAGAGTTTGCTCCAGATTTGATGGAAGCCAGAAATTTTATCACTGCTCGTGAAATGATCCAGGAGGGTCATTGGGTCTTCCCAACGATGAATGAAGCCCCACGACTTGAGAAGCCACCTTTGCCCACTTGGCTCACGGCTGTTTCGGCGATGATTGGTGGGTTGGATAGTCCATTTGCTATGCGTTTCCCGGCTGCGCTCGTTGGACTCTTTATGGTTTATGCCTTTTTCCGACTTTGCGGTGAACTCTCTCGCGATCGGTACTTTCAACTCATCGGTGGTGTTGTGATGGCAACTAGTCTCTTGGTGATCCAACTTACCCGCACCAATAGCTGGGATATCTACGCCCACGCCTTTATGGTGGGTTCCGTTTGGCAACTCTTGCGTTACTGGAATTTGAAGCGAAGTCCAAATCTCGTTGGGGCTATTCTATTTATGGGTCTTTCGGTCATGAGCAAAGGTCCGATTGCTCCATACACCATGTGGATTCCATTTATAATCGCTTACGGGTATGGTTATGGGTGGCGTTTTTTGGGAAAGGAGTGGAAATCAATTGTCACCGTTCTTGTAGCTGGTTTGCTTTTGGGGTTTTCATGGAACTTATACACCTATCTAATGGCTCCCGAGATAACGGAGTACGTAGTAAACAAGGAAACAAATTCGTGGGGTGCTCGTCACGTTCGCCCATTCTATTTTTATCTACACTTTTCAGTGTACGTAGGTATTTGGGTCTTTTTTGTGGTCGGATCGTTCTTTTGGAAATACGCCAAGCCTACTGTAAACATGTTTGGTAAATACAAGTTTGTGCTGGCTTGGATGCTACTTTCTATTTTATTCCTTTCTGTGGTTCCAACCAAGAAGGAAAGATATCTCTTGCCGGCTATTGTACCAATGGTTTTAATGGTAACGTATATGTATCGAGGGTTGCTTCAAAGGTTTACGGTTGATCAAGCTATGAAGGGCGATCGGATCATTCTTCGGGTATTCGGTACGGTTGTAGGCTTAGCTTGTATGGCTATTCCCATTGTTGGGTGGATGAATAGGTCAATAGTCGACTTTTCGTGGTTTGCTATATTAGGTTTGGTAGTTCTACCAGTGATAGGTGTGTTGATTATACTACCAACCTGGACGAACCAATCTTTTACGGTGTTGATGCGAGCAGCCATAGCTGTGGCCGTTATTTGCCTGATGCTTACTCCAGAGATTTCTGATTTCTACTACAAGTATCCAGAATTTCGGGATGTGGCTGAAGTACAATCATACCCTGAACTTGAAGACGTACCTTTTTATATTTCGGGAAGCGATCCAAATATGAAATTGGTATGGGCGGCTGGAAAACCAGTTAAAAAGGTATCCGTTGATACGCTTTCAATGAAAGAGAGTCTGCCTATGGCACTTTTTGTCTACGGAGAAGATTTCAGTAGCTGGGTGGACCAGCGTCGAGATAGCTGTGATGTCTCCAGTTTTGGTGTTTTTGATTACTTCCGAAAAGACTCTGAGTATAAAATCGAAGTATATTTATTGAGATGAGAATTTTCACCGTCTTAATAACGTCTTTCTTGGTAGGATGTGCCAGTGTAGATACTTCCGAAATCGAGAACTTAAATCAGGGGGAGATTCTCAATATCGGTCACGCTGGATTGGGCTTTGAGTCGGTATTAAACCCTTTTAATCCATACCCGCCGAATAGCTTTATATCGTTGACTAAAGCTCTGAAGAATGGAGCTGATGGTCTGGAAGTCGATGTGCAGCTATCAGCCGACGGTGAGTGGATACTATTTCACGATCTCACACTCGAGAAAGTGACGAACCTGAGCGGTTGCATCCGCTACACCAATTCAGATGACATTCTTGGTCAGCCGTATGTTTTAGGCGGATTCTTTGATATGTTCCAAAGTGAAGCTATCATCAGTCTCGATAGTTTGGTAGGCTATATGGTTCAGCTCGATCCAGTGCCACACTTGCAGCTCGACGTGCGTTCATACAGTCCTTGTGATTCCATCGCTTATGCTGACTTAGAAGAAATTGGAAATAGTCTAATTGACTATTTCAACAGAAGCACTTTTCCCGAAGAAAAGCTGTTGATCATTTCCACGAATACGAACCTGCTTCGACAGCTCAAAGAGTCTGGAATGGGAGGCAAGTTTTCATACGAAGAGACGGAAGACTTCCAACGCGGAATAGACCGTGTATTAGAATTGGGCATTGAATCGCTGACCATTAAGCGAAAACTCTTGACCAACGAATTTGTAGATCAGGCACACGCCAAAGGCATCGAAGTGGTGACCTTTGGGGCAAAATCTCGTTCTGGAAATGCAGAATTAGTCCGGTTTAATCCAGATGTGATTCAGACCAATAATGTAAAGGTCTTGAAGTCTTTGTTGGCACCCTAAGGTGAATTTAAGATCCGAACGGATTTCGGAAGACTAGTTGAAATTCGTATCTTATTGAAATTCAAACATAATGGCTTTGAATGTGTTTACTTATTAAAAACCCCGTACTATGGCAAAGAGCATTAATTATGGACTGAGAACGGCAGTCGGTTTGATAGCCTATTTTTTAATCATGAAGTTGTTGGGCTTTGAGACTAACTTCTTCTTGAGGGTATTTAATTTCTTCATTCTTATTGGCGGAACTTACCTGATGTTCAGATCTGCGGTGGCTTCGGGTAAACCATTTACCTATTTAGAAGGGCTCGCCTTTGGGTTTACCTTGACCATAACAGCAGTCATTACATTCATCCTGTTTATGGCCCTTTACACTGGAATATTCGATCCTAATTTTGTTACCGTACTTGAGTCATCAGGAATGTGGGGCTCACAGCTCACATTGCAGCAAGCAGCTTTTGCCATTTTCATTGAAGGGATGGCATCTGGAGCCATTATATCTTTTTCCTGGATGCAATACTTTAAAAAGTACGCAGTGAGAACTATTTAGGCTACCACTCTATTTCGAGTTTGTTTTTGGTCAGTTTTGAGATTCTATACTTTTGCTCTGGACGCATACTTGATGCGCTTCCAATTGTAAAGGATTTCCTAGAATTTAATCGCCACTCCGTCCTGCTGGCCCAGAATTTGGGCAATGGTGTTTGACAACCAAACTCTTCGTAAATATCTATTTGACCACTTTCGTAAAAGATCAGCCCCTTCACATTTTTATCCAAACTATCTTTTCTGACATACTTGATGACATGTGGATCATTTTGATTCGTACACACCCATGTGCCGATCAACATCGAAAAGGTTTCGTCTTTAGACTTCCCTTGGGCCTTTCCACCCAATGAGAAAGCCAAAAAACAAATGAGACAGGTGATCGGAAGAATGCTGAATTGATGAAGTGAAACCCTAAAAAACATGGTTCTTGAATTACCAAGAACCATGCCTAACCAAACTACTTAAAAAGACGAGTTTCGCTATGGTTTACGGAGCACAAACTTTTTTGAAATTCGTTCTCCACCAACGGCGATATTCGCTATGAAAATGCCTTCCGTTTCGCTAAATGGGAAGACAAGATTGTTTTCACCGTTTTGGATTTGAATACGGTGATTGGCCATCTTTTGACCGAGAATATTGTAGATTTCAAAATCGGCAATCAAACTTTCTGTTGAGAACAAATTGACTTGTACAGTTTCTCCGTTGGCGAATACTTTAAAGCTCTCTTGGGTAATTCCGTAGTCTGAAACGCCAACTGTAGAAATCAAACTCACAGCCGTTGATGTGGCTGTATTAATGGAAGGCCCTTCATAGACGATCTCTTGCGATGTTGGGTCGACCACGTAGTAGCGGGGTGTTCCTATTTCCAACCAATAATCTTGCTCATCGACAAAAGTGAAGATGTTGCCCCAGCCATGGGTGGCTATCCAGTTTCCGGTGGTTGAGCACGTTGGGGTTTGGCTTGAGTATGTGTAGTTCATCGCTCCCCAAACTTCAATTTGACCTTGGTAGGTATCTGCAAAATCCCCGAATTCACCAGCATGGCTTATACAGACTGAGCAATCGAACCCTTTGGACGCGACCACAAGTGGTTTTCCTTCACCAAGTACCGCGTATATGCTTCTCGATGCGCCCGTGCAATCCGTTTCAATTCGGTTGTCGATCTGGGCCGTGCTTACACCAGCCAATAATATGAGTATGCCTGTAAATATGTTTTTCATGAGTTTTGCTTTCCTACAAAGCTATCGCGAATCAGTTTGTTCGCTTGTCGTCTGTATGACCTTTTAACAAATTGTAAGCGAATTGGTTCTGGTCTGCCAGTTTTGGTTGAATATGGCGTTGTGATTAATCTCAATGGTTGTCGTATTTTTGCGGAACCAAGTATCTACTCGTTCTAAAGAAATTCAATGGAAACCATAGCACCATACGTACCAAAGAATAAAGTCAGAATTGTAACCGCTGCGTCACTTTTTGACGGCCACGATGCCGCCATAAACCTGATGCGCCGCATTATCCAATCTACGGGCTGCGAAGTAATCCACCTGGGACACGACCGCAGTGTAGAAGAAGTGGTAAACACTGCGATTCAGGAAGACGCACAGGCCATTGCCATGACATCGTACCAAGGTGGGCATATGGAGTACTTCAAGTACATGTACGATCTGCTCAAAGAAAAAGGCGCTTCACAAATCCGAATTTTTGGTGGAGGTGGTGGAACTATTCTTCCCGAAGAGATCGAAGAGCTTCATGCCTATGGAATAGCCCGCATCTACCACCCAGACGATGGACGTAAGATGGGACTTCAGGGAATGATCAACGATATGATTGAGAAGTGTGATTTCCCTACTGGCGATAAGCTAAACGGTGAGATGGAGAAGCTTGGCACTTATGAGACCAATGCCGTAGCTCACTTGATCTCGGCAGCGGAAAACAATCCTGAGTCTTTTAATGATGAAATCCAAAAAGTGCGCGATATGGCCGCGAAAGCCAATACGCCGATACTGGGTATTACAGGTACGGGTGGAGCAGGAAAGTCTTCCTTGGTTGATGAGTTGATCCGCCGTTTCCTAATCGATTTTGAAGACAAGAGATTGGCGATCGTTTCAGTCGATCCATCTAAGCGAAAGACAGGTGGAGCCCTGCTCGGTGACCGTATCCGCATGAACTCAGTAAACAATGGACGCGTTTACATGCGAAGTTTGGCTACCCGCCAGAGCAATTTGGCACTCAGCAAGCACGTAGCCGATGCACTGAGTATTTTAAAAGCATCTGATTTTGACTTGATCATTCTCGAAACATCGGGAATTGGCCAGAGTGATACCGAGATTCTCGATCACTCAGACGTTTCTCTTTACGTGATGACACCTGAATACGGTGCGGCCACACAGTTGGAGAAAATCGACATGCTCGATTTTGCCGATGTGATTGCCCTCAATAAATTCGATAAGCGCGGCGCTTTGGATGCCCTTCGCGATGTGAAGAAGCAATACAAGCGCAATCACCAGAAATGGGATGTTGCTGACGAAGACTTACCGGTTTTTGGAACCATTGCCTCGCAGTTTAATGATCCGGGAATGAACTCTCTCTACCGAAAGATCATGAATGAGCTGGTCGAAAAGACCGGAGCCAAACTGAACTCTCAGTTTGGAGTGAGCAGCGAGATGTCGGAGAAAATCTACATCATTCCGCCAGATCGCACCCGATACTTGTCTGAGATTTCAGAGAACAATCGCGCGTATGATAAAAAGGTACGCGCTCAAGCCGATACAGCCGACAAACTTTACGGATTGGCTACGAGTATCGCCCACCTCGGTGGTCCGAACAAAGTGAAAAACGAAGAAGTCTCTGATTCGCACTCAGAGTTGGTTCAAAAGCTCGACGCCGAGTTTGAAAGCTTGAAAAAAGATTTAGATCCACACAACTGGGACGCTATTATGCAATGGCAAGGTCTTAAAGATCGGTACGCTGCTCCAGAATTTGTTTTCAAGGTGCGTGACAAAGAAATTAAAGTGGCGACTCACACGGAGTCATTAAGTCACACCCAAGTGCCAAAAGTGTCCTTGCCAAAGTACCGAAGCTGGGGAGATGTACTCCGCTGGCAGCTTCAGGAGAATGTGCCGGGATCATTCCCTTACACTTCAGGGATTTACCCATTCAAACGGGTAGGCGAAGACCCCACGCGTATGTTTGCCGGTGAAGGTGGACCAGAGCGTACCAATCGTCGTTTTCACTACGTGAGCCAGGGAATGCCAGCAGCGCGTTTGAGTACGGCTTTTGACTCGGTAACCCTTTACGGAAACGACCCCGATCACCGTCCTGATATCTACGGGAAAATCGGAAACTCTGGGGTGAGTATCTGCTGTTTGGACGACGCTAAAAAGCTCTACTCAGGATTCGATCTATGCGACCCAACCACATCGGTAAGTATGACCATCAACGGGCCAGCGCCTATGTTGCTTGGATTCTTTATGAACGCCGCGATCGATCAACAATGTGAGAAGTACATCAAGGAAAACGGCCTTGAAAAGGACATTGAAAAGAAAATTCAAAAGATCTACAAGGAGAAAGGAGCCAAGCGCCCCGAGTATCGCGGAGATCTTCCAGAAGGAAATGACGGTCTCGGTCTTATGCTCCTAGGTGTAACGGGAGATCAAGTTTTACCAGCCGATGTTTATGCAGAGATCAAGGCTAAGACCCTGAGCGTAGTTCGCGGAACGGTTCAAGCCGATATTCTCAAAGAAGATCAGGCGCAAAACACCTGTATTTTCAGTACGGAATTCGCCCTTCGCTTGATGGGTGATGTACAACAGTATTTCATTGATCAGAAAGTCAGGAACTTCTATTCGGTATCTATTTCTGGTTACCACATTGCCGAGGCTGGAGCTAATCCAATTACCCAGCTCGCCTTTACTTTGGCCAACGGATTTACCTATGTAGAGTACTACCTGAGTCGAGGAATGGATATCAACGCCTTTGGACCGAATTTATCCTTCTTCTTCTCAAATGGAATTGATCCCGAATACGCTGTTATCGGGCGTGTTGCTCGGAGAATCTGGTCTAAGGCTCTTCGCGATAAATATGGAGCTAATCCGAGAGCACAGATGTTGAAATACCACATCCAAACTTCTGGGCGATCGCTACACGCGCAGGAGATTGACTTCAACGATATCCGTACCACGTTGCAAGCGCTTTACGCGATCTACGATAACTGTAATTCGCTCCACACCAATGCCTACGATGAAGCGATCACAACGCCTACAGAAGAATCTGTAAGAAGAGCGATTGCCATCCAAATGATCATCAACAAGGAATTGGGGCTCGCCAAAAATGAGAACCCAATCCAGGGATCGTTTATCATCGAAGAGCTTACTGATCTGGTTGAAGAAGCTGTTCTTACGGAGTTTGACCGCATCACCGAAAGGGGTGGGGTGCTTGGAGCCATGGAAACCATGTACCAGCGCAGTCAGATTCAGGAGGAGAGTATGTACTACGAGACCTTGAAGCACACGGGAGAATTGCCGTTGATCGGTGTGAACACCTTCCTGAGCAGCAAAGGATCGCCTACGGTCACTCCGGGTGAAGTTATCCGTGCTACCGAAGAAGAGAAGAAAGATCAGATCGAAACGCGAGATATGCTGCACAAGCGCAATGCCGACAAGGTGGAAACGGCTCTCAAAGAAGTGCAGGAAGCTGCCTTGCGAAATGAGAATGTTTTTGAATATCTCATGGAAGCTGTGAAATATTGCTCTCTTGGTCAGATCACTTCTGCGCTTTTCGAAGTGGGAGGGCAGTACCGAAGGAATATGTAATCGAAGCTATACTTGGCTTGGGTTACGGTGTTTAGGAGCTGGAAGTTTAGGTATGTTTACTTCGATTCTTTGCACAAGAAAACGATATTTCTTGTGCATACTTGAAATCAAGTTTCTTCTATGTCCTCTCTTATCCATGTCGAATTCAATTGTAGGGCAAATCCGTTTTTCTATGCATGTATTTCAAATGTGTACAATAATGTACACATTCATATACATGTTCTCCGTATATGTACAATAATGTCCACTTTCTTGTACATGTTTCTAGACATGTACAAAAATGTCTGCTTTCCTGTACATATTATCTTTCCTTTAAAATTTTCAATAGCGGTTCATTTATATAATAATTACTTCGCCCAATTTTAACCCTTGTAAGCATTTTTGCTTTTGTCAACTTGTTTAAATACAAACTTGCAGTATGTCTGTGGATCCTTAATTCTTTCTCTAGAAAACTGATTTTAGAATAAGGGTGCTTAAAAAGGATATTAATTAAATCGTGGCTGTAGAAGCTAAAGTTGCTGCGTATTTCCTTTTTGTAGTTATCCATCAGCACCTTTATTCTGTTAACTACTACGATGGTTTCTCTGGCGGTAATTTCAACACCTTTCAGCATCCATATGATCCATTCTTCCCAACTGTCTTTTGAGCGCACTTCTTGTATCAAACGGTAATAGTCGCTTTTGTTTTTTATGATGTAACTACTCAAGTAGAGTACAGGAAGATCTAATAAACCTTGCTGAACCAAATACAATATGTTTAATAAACGACCTGTTCTTCCATTGCCGTCAAAAAATGGATGAATGCTCTCAAATTGAAAATGGATGATGGGCATTTTTATCAAAGTGTCTATTTCGTGAAATTCAGGTACGTTGATATATCGTTCCAAATTATCGAGCAAGGCTTTTATTTCATCATATTGCTGCGGCGGTGTGTAAACCACTTCTTTTGTTTTTGGGTTTTTTAAAACCGTTCCCGGAATCTTCCGAATTGGGTGATTGGGCGAAATGATGTGTTGGATTCTTGAAATGTCGTTGGTAGTTAGCAATCTCGTATTACGTACAATATCCAGCCCCAGTTTTATAGCACTCGAATAATTGAGAGCTTCTTTAGCCGTTACAGAAGCAATAGTTTCATCAATGCTTGCTTGGTACATTTCATCATCGGTGGTAACGATATTTTCAATCTCATTACTGTCTTTTGCTTCTTGAAGCGTAAGGGTATCAAGTAATATTTGAGAATTTGGGATTTTTGATACTTCCCCTTTTAACTGTCCTAAAGCTCGCGAAGCTTTGTTGAGTTGCTTAAGAATAGCCACAGATTCACAGTCAACCCTTGGGGGCAATGGCTCTATGATGAAAGATGTGTTATGAAAATTAGTTTTGCTCATTTTCTTTTTGGTCAACCACTAAAATAATCAGTCCCAGTGAAGTTTCTCAGAAATGATTTAGAACTTGATTGTTGTTAGGAGATAAAGGCTGGTTTAATTAATTTAAGGGCTTAACCAATTAAAACTTCCAATATGTCGTACTACAAAACGATTGATGGCCACAAATACGATGGCGAGCTTATTGACTTAGCAGATAAACTAACTGCCGGAGCGGGTGATGGGCAGATTTCTGTGGAAGATGCCAAGTCTCTATACAAAGCAGTTGCTGATGGTGATGTCTACACCGATATTGAGAAAGCAACGGTAAGTTATCTGCGCGATAACTACAAGTGGACCGACGCTGCTGACCAGTGGTTTAGAACCGAGGTGCATAAGTGGGCGGCGACAAAATAGGTCTTCACTCAATATGAAACATTAAGCCATCAGCTCATGTTGATGGCTTTTTTAATTTCCGCTTCGCCAGATATAAAGCGAAGCCACAGACCGAAAAGGCTTCCATCGGTCGGCGCGATCGATCAGCGTTTGGTGATCTTGCTTTTCTCCTCCAAAAAAGTGCTTTTCCATTCCTTTGCGAATGCCTAGATCCCCAACGGGAAAAACATCTTCGCGCAGTAAGGTGAACATAAGAAACATTTGAGCCGTCCAGACCCCAACACCCTTGATCTTGGTCAACTCGGAGATCACATCTTCATCGGTCATAGTGTGAAGCTTGGTGTTTAGGCTTGGGTCTTTCATAAAGGCTTCAGAAATGGCATAGACGTATTTGACCTTTTGTCGGGAAAGGCCAGCAGACCGAAGATATTCTGCCGGTGTTTCGAGAATCTGAGCCGGTAAAATCACAAAGTCGAGCACTTGGTTGACCCGAGACATGATGGTAGCTGCAGCCTTTGTGGATAGCTGTTGGGAGACAACCGAATCAACTAGCGTCTCAAAGTCGCTTTTGGGCGGTGGAACTTCAATGAGCCCAACTTGATCGATAATCTTCGCTAAGTCTGAGTCAACACGATTCAGGTGTTCAACAGCTAATTCAATATTCATCTTCAGCTTTTTGCCAAAGATAAAAGCCGAATTAGATTAAGCTAAACTCAAATTGCGGATGGCCAACAACGCCATCTTCGCTGTAAAAGTCGATAAAACGAAGTTTGTAATAGTACCCAGCCGAGGTCTGAATGACCCAAGAACGAGTGGCATCTACTTCATAGGAAGCCAGGTCGAAGTTGTAGAACTTCCAATCGTAGCCAATCTCGTCGGGAGCATTTGTGAAGTCGATGTTTCCAACGGTTTCTGCATCTATTTCGTCAAATGGTACGTCCAACACTTCAATGGCATAGGTGCTATTGGGGTTGAGTAAGACGCCAGTAACGAGGTAGGCGAGGGGTGGGTCATCAAACTGGTGGGTGAATCGCGTAAAGCGAATGTGCCAGTCGTTGTCGGTGGGTATTTGGATAGACTCTCGATTTACCAGGGAGTAAAGACTGTAAGACAATCCTTCTGTCTTGGGTATCGTGATGGTCGCGGTGCCTTCTGTGTCCATTTCTCTGAAGGCAATCGCGTATTCATAAGAATCTGAATGTTGTACTTGAAGCCAATAGTAGCCGAGATGCTGACCGGCGCTATTGTATCCCAGATCCAGAAGATAGACGGGAGTTTCCGTTCGCCAATCGCCCAAAGCTGGCTGGTCGTAAACCAAGTTGGCATTCTCGATCACTTTCCCCTGGCCAAATCCTAACGTGTCGCTCGCTGTTTGGATATCTTTTGAATCTGACTTCCACGCACTCATCAATCTGGCATCATTGAGTATGATTTTATAACCATCAGCTCCGCCTTCGAGCCCGATATCCCAGGCTGTGTTCTCAGTAAAACCAGTAGCGCCATTCAAATCGAAGTTGAAATACACCTGGTTGGGATAGCCCGCTCCCATATCAACTGAGTTCGAAGAAATCTCCCCACGTTGAGCAGCTTCTACAGGAATTTCATCCTTCTCGCACGAGGCAAAAATCAATGCAAAAATGGAAAGTGTAAGCAAATTGATTTTCATAATCAGAGGTTGAAGTTGAATTTAAGGGTAGCGAAATAGGAAATACCATTTGCTACCAGAAACGACCCGCCGCCTTGATGGGCACCGCCACTAACCGTGGAGTTCAGTGAGGTCACATCGAATATGTTTTTGGCTCCCACAAGTAGGTAAACCTTGTCTTTCCATAGCTTTCTGGAAACCGAAAAGTCCAAATTGCTGAACGCGTCTACGTATTGTTCAGAAAGGGTCTCGTCTTCACCGATAAATATGGACTTTCGCTTGCCATTGTACTTGTAGTAGGCGTGAAGTGTACACCCCGTATCAAAGAGTTTAACACTGGTCTGTACTGCTATTTCTGGGCTGAAAGTCAGAGGCGAAAAGTCACCATTCGACAACTTGTTCTGTACTCCATTTGTAGCAACGCTCAATTTTACATCGGCCCATTTTACTGATGAGGTGATGCTTGCATTGGCACCTGTGGTTCTTCGTTGACCGATGTTTACGTATGAGTATTCTGTTCCGCTGATTTGAGATAGCGTAATCAGGTTTTCAATGTCGTTGTAGTAACCGGTAAGCTCCCAGCCAAATTTTGCTACCGTACTTTTTACGGATAGTGCCAGGTTTTGACTCGTTTCGGCTTCCAAGTCGTCATTTCCCTGAATATTGTGATTGATGTCGACAAAGTCGAAGTCCAGCTCCTTAATACTCGGGGCGCGGAATCCCATGGCGTAGCTAGCGCGTACTTGGATGTTTTCGAAGGGGGTATACAAGGCGTTTAGCGATGGCACCCACGGGGCATCGTATCGGGTGTTGTACGATTTTCGAATGCCAGGCTTTACGCTCACAAGCGGGTGAATTTTCCAAGTGGCAGTGGCAAATAAGGCGTAGTCACCAATTTCGTCGTTGGCACCGATTCGCTTTCCGGTGGCTTTTTCAAAACGCAAGTCGTACCCAAGCTCAGCTTGAAAGGTTGGATTCCACTTTTTGATCATCGACCCACGGCTCATATAAGCTGACACTTCCGATGTGTCAACCAGGCCGGGATCTGCAGAGAGTTCGCTTTCAACTCCAGTCAAATCTGTAAGGTAAGTGTCCTTGTTTCGAATAAACTTATTGTACCCAATCACAAACCGGCCGCTCCAATCTCTTGAAAATGCTCTTTGCCCTCTCAAGCCACCGTCTATTCGGCGGGTGCGGTAGTAATCGTCGAATGCTGTCTCACCGTAAACACCTCTTGGTGTCCCGCGGTTTATGATCTCTTCATCGAAATACGAGCCGAAAAGCTCGATGAAGCCTTTGTCAATGATCTGGCGGAACTTAAAATCTCCGAAGTACTGGGTTTTCGGATTCCAGGTTTGTTCGCGAGAAGAATCGGCAATGCTTGATCGCTGGTGGTAAAAAGGGTCATCACCTTCACTCCATCCATCAAAGTAATTTCTCCCAAAGCCCAATTTCACACTCTGCTGCTTCCACCCGAGCTCCACAATTGCCGAGCCGTTAAAATGGCCGGTAGATTCGGTGTAGGTGTCAATGGAGACAGCTTTGGTATTTGTTTTTGGCGCTTTGGTGATGATGTTGATGGTTCCACCAATAGCGTTTGACCCATAATTGACGGAGAGCGGACCTTCCACGATTTCCACGCGCTCTACTTGACTCACGTTGATTTGACTCAAGTCTATATTTCCATCCAAGCGGCCTACTACTGGAACGCCATCAACCATGATCAACACTCCTTCGCCGCCTACACCTTGAATGCTGAGCGAAGAACCGAGAACAAAGTCATTCCCAACACGGAAATTAATTTCGTTTTTGAGAACATCGTCGAGTGTAATCGCTCCACGGGCGGCCATCTCCGTGCCGTCAATAACGCGCACTTTGTTTAGTGACTTTCGCGAATCTATCGAATCGTACTGTGCTGTTACAACGGCTTCTCCCAGCTGATGATTCTTGACTTGGAGCGTCCAGGCGCTCAGCCCAGATGAATAGACAAGGGTGTCGGTGTTGTACCCAAATGCAATGGCAATAAGCCTGTCTCCATCTTTGAACTGATTCGCAGAAACCACTCCATTCATATTTGAAATCAATTTCAAATTTTGGTTGGTATTCACCACGGTCACCCAAGGAATGGCGGCGGCGTTCTTATCAGAAAAGTGCAGCTCTTGCCCGAGAGCGAACTGCACAGTTCCATTTAAGACAATGATGAGTATCCAGTATTTCAAACTAGCCTTTCTGTTAGTGGGAATGAGTGATGTGCCGAGCAGCTTGAATAACTGATTGTGTTTTGGTCTGAGATCACGCTCGTCTCTCTGTTTCAGAATTAGGATTCCATGTATTTTGCAATACACTCCTTGATTTCTGCACGGTGTTTCTTTGTTGACTTGTCGTATGTGCCACCCATTTCAAACAAGTTTTGCCATAGGTGCTTATTGTCGACTTTGGCCTTCATTTTCATCGTTTGATTTTCTTCAAACAATTCATCCCATGCCAAGCGCACGTCATTCCAGAAAATGCTGTTTTTCTCCCAGTAATCTACTGCCGTTTGGCAACTATAATCACCCGAAGTAAAAGCTTCCATACCCTTCTCGTAGCAAATTACTTTATCGCCTGTTTCGTCTCGAACGATTTTCTCATTGTCCTGCTCGAGGAACCAACCGTTTTCGGTGATTTCAACGCGGCTGTTTCGACGCATCACGTTGTAGTCGCTTCGCTTGGTATACTCTCTTCGTGGAAGGGGAGCATCGCCAGTAGCCTCCCAGTAGTGCTTACCGTCTACGTGAACCCACGTACCTTTTGCTTCGTATCTCGGGCTATCGTCTACTTGAAACACTTTTTGAGTCCACGTTCCAGCGACTTCTTCGTCGGTAAAACTGATCTTCTTCCAAGTTTGATCTTTGTCGTATACGAGAAGTTCTTTCTCTTCGTAAACCCAGTCCTGTCGCCAGTGCTTGATTACCATTGTGTCGTTGATGACCAGCAGGTGTTGAAACGAAATAAAGTTCGGCTCATCTGCAACGATTGTTACATACTCGATTCCCGATGTACTGTATCGGTCGTAGTATTCATAAGCTGTGTCAGGAGAAAAGGTCTCTGCAAAGTCAAAGGTAACTTTGTAGCATCCCACCATCGATTTAATGGCTTCGATGTCTGCAGATTTCTTCGCATCCTGCGAGAATAGGCTCGTAGTAGCGATAAGGGCTAGAAAAAGGGTGGTCAGATTTTTCATGGTATTAACCGTTGATGATGATTTTGTATGTAGTTGTTTGCGCATCTTGGTTCACGCGAACAAAGTAGATTCCTGAAGAAAGGCCATCAGTTGACACTCTTTCTGTGCGGTTAGCACTTTCGATCGAGCGCACAACGCGACCCGTTTGGTCAATCAACTGAATGTTTGTGTTTCCTTCAATTCCTTCGATCTGGAAAGATCCAGTGGTACTTGGATTTGGGAAAATTGAGAGACCTGCAGTTGGATCAACATCGTTTGAGCTCAATACTCCGTAAAAGCTGATGCCCATTTCGTATACTCCTGTGCCAGATCCACCAAAGCCGGTGAATACAATCTGGTATGTGTCTCCGTTTTCTGTTTGAACGAAGTAGCTCAAATCTTCTGTGAGCTCCCATCCAGTCGAGAAATCAAATGCTTTCCAATCAAAGCCAATGGTATTGATAGCTGTGCTAAAGTCGCCTGGCTCGGCAACGGTCACATCTGTATCGCCAACTTCACTCACTTGCACATAGTGGTTGTGCAATACACCAGTTACTGCATATGGGACGCCATTGTAGTCTGCGATGTACTTCGTGAATGTGATGTCCCACTCTGATGAAAGTGGCTCGCGATCGAGTATTTCACCCGTTTCGATGCTGAAGTACACAAAGTTTTTTCCTGTGTAGTCGGCCTTATCGATTTCCATGCTGACTTCATCAGAACCATCTAGATTGGCATAAGTGAAAGTGTAAATACCACCCGCCAGAGATTCAATCATGATTTTCTTGTATGTCTCATCGGCAAGTTTGATGACTTGTACGCTGTCACCTGTTACCACATGGGTGATAAAGTTGTAATCGCCCCATCCCAGGTCTGTTTCTGATGAGCTGTACTTGTTGAATGCCCCAACACCCCAACTCGTCTCGCTGTTGTAAAGTTTTTCCCAACTTTCAACTTCGGCATCAGAATTAAGTGACGCCCAGTCTTCAATAGCAACTGGTGCATTGTACACTTCCAACCCTTTTTGGCAATTTGCTCGGATAGATGCTGTAAAGCCAGAGATTTCGAATGCCAAATCCCAATTGTTTAGATCTGCGCTATACTGATTTCCTGTTTGAAGGTCGTACCAGATTTGCTGTCCATAATTCGGACCGGTTTCTACCGTTTCATTTACGACTTGGCCTACCATATTGGTAGTAGCCAAAATTGATCCTATGAGTAGAGCTTTGATTTTCACGCTATTTTTATTTAGACTGGTTTTAAATTAGCACAAAGAAAGAATCAGAAATTGATTCCGACAAGAGTCAAATATCGATTTTGAGAAAAATACCTTTTTTGTGGTATGCCGGGTGAACCCCCGTTTTTACTCGTATCTCAGGGCATCGATCGGATCGAGCGATGCCGCTTTCTTGGCAGGATAATAGCCACTTACAACACCGACTATAAAGCAGAGCACCACACCCATAATGATCCAGGTCCAAGGGATGATGAAAGAAGAGCCGATGAAAAGCGATACGGCATTTCCCGCTGCTATTCCCAGAATGATTCCCAAGAATCCGCCCAGCTGCCCGATAAGAATAGCTTCGACCAAAAATTGATTGCGGATGCGGCTTGAGCTGGCTCCAATAGCCTTTCTAATTCCAATTTCTCTGGTGCGCTCTGTCACACTTACCAGCATGATATTCATGAGCCCTATCGCTGCTCCGAGCAATGTGATTGAACCAATCAATGTGGCGATGAGGGCAATCACCGAAATCTGTTCCAGTATCATATTGGCCATACTATCGCTCTGGGTGATACCAAAAGAGTTTTTCTCATTGGGCTTGTCTCGGCGCACAGACCGCATTATCCCTGAAGCTGCTTGCTGGGCGGCTTCCAGTTCTTCGGCCTTTGCAGTTTGAATGTTTATGACATAATCGTTGTTGGCTCCAAGAAAATTTAAGCGTGCTGTACGCAATGGTATAATAACCTGATTGTCACCTCCCATCCCAAAACTATCGCCTTTCGATTCGAGAAGCCCGACAACAAGTAGCTTCTTTCCACCAATAAAAATCTCCTTGCCCAGAGGATCTACAACTCCTTGGCTGAAGATTTTTTGGACGACATCAGCACCGATGAGCGCTACCTGAGTACCAAGTTCATGCTCAGTCCCATTGAAATCTCGCCCTCGCTCGATAAAATAGCCAGCCGTGGCCAGGTAGCCTTGACTTCCCGCTATGACCTGTACATTGGGGTCTGTTTTTTCTGACTGGTGTTTCACTGTAGCGGCAAAACTGATCATGGCTGATACAGAAGTGGTAGCCGGATAATCGTATAGGTCCAGAAACCGCATGGCCTCTCTGTAGAGAATAGGTTCATTTTGCTTCGCGCGCTCACCTCGGTGAAATCCACCCATTCCGCCCACATTCGAACGGATATTGAAGGTGTTGGATCCCATTCGGGAAAAATTGTCTTCTATTTTGTTCTGAAGGGCAGTGATCGAGGTCAGAATACCGACAAGGGCTGTGATACCCACAGCGATAATTAGGGCGGTAAGAATGGTGCGCAGGAGCTGACCCTTGATGGCCCCAATGGCTATTTTGATGTTCTCAATGTGAAAACTTTTCACTAAAAACCTGTTTTAGGTAAATACTTGATGTAAAACTACGAATATCGTCTGGGGAGCTTTAACCACTCATCATAAATTGGTAAATTCGCGCCACTTCAAAATTCTCCAAATATGGTATTCGATATAGACATGATTAAGGCGGTCTACGAGCGATTCCCTTCAGGTGTAGAAGCGGCTCGTAAAATGCTCAATAGACCACTGACCCTTACAGAAAAGATTTTGTATACCCACCTCTCGCAGGGAAATGCGACTGAGGAGTATACGCGTGGAAAGTCATATGTTGACTTTGCACCAGACCGAATTGCTATGCAAGATGCGACAGCTCAAATGGCATTGTTGCAGTTTATGCAAGCGGGTAAAAAGCAAACAGCAGTTCCTTCTACTGTTCACTGCGATCACTTGATCCAGGCAAAAGTAGGTGCCACTGAAGATTTGCAAAACGCGATCAACACAAGTTCTGAAGTATTCAACTTCCTGGAGTCTGTTTCGAACAAATACGGAATCGGATTCTGGAAGCCAGGTGCTGGTATCATCCACCAGGTAGTGCTCGAAAACTACGCCTTCCCTGGGGGAATGATGATTGGAACGGATTCGCACACAGTTAATGCCGGTGGACTCGGTATGGTTGCAGTAGGTGTTGGTGGAGCTGATGCCGTTGATGTAATGGCTGGAATGCCATGGGAACTCAAGTTTCCAAAACTCATTGGTGTTAAACTGACCGGAAAACTCAATGGATGGACAGCCCCGAAAGACGTGATCTTGAAGGTCGCTGGAATCCTCACTGTAAAAGGTGGTACAGGTTGTATCGTTGAATATTTTGGCGAAGGAGCTAAAAGCCTTTCTTGTACTGGAAAAGGTACCATTTGTAACATGGGTGCAGAGATCGGAGCTACGACATCTACATTCGGTTACGACGAGTCAATGGAGCGATATCTACGTGCCACTGGTCGTACGGAAGTAGCTGAATTGGCAAATGGAATCAAAGACCACCTGACAGGAGATGACGAAGTATACGCCAACCCAGAAAAGTACTTCGATCAAGTTATTGAAATTGACTTGTCGACATTGAGCCCACACGTTAATGGTCCTTTTACTCCAGATTTGGCTACCCCGGTTGCCGAAATGAAAAAGAAAGCAGCCGCCAACGACTGGCCGACTAAAATTGAGTGGGGACTTATCGGATCTTGTACGAACTCATCTTATGAAGATATTTCAAGAGCATGTTCGATCGCTGAAGATGCTCTGGCAAAAGGGCTTAAGCCTAAAGCCGATTTTGGAATAAACCCTGGGTCTGAGCAGGTTCGTTACACGATAGAGCGCGATGGGTTTATCGACACTTTCGATAAGCTAGGGGCGAGGATCTTTACGAATGCTTGTGGGCCATGTATTGGTCAATGGGCACGAAGTGGAGCTGAAAAAGGTGAGAAGAACTCAATCGTTCACTCATTCAACAGAAACTTTGCGAAGCGCGCTGATGGAAACCCCAATACCCACGCTTTTGTTACTTCTCCTGAAATGGTTGCAGCAATTGCAATATCAGGAGACCTCGGATTTAACCCAATCACTGATACCTTGGTGAATGACAAGGGCGAAGAAGTAAAACTGGCTGAGCCTACAGGGTGGGAGCTTCCACCAAAAGGATTTGCAGTTGAAGATGCAGGCTACAAGGCTCCGGCAGAAGATGGTTCTAGCGTTGATGTTGTTGTGAGCCCAGAATCAAAGAGACTTCAATTGCTCTCACCATTCGCTCCGTGGGATGGAAAGAATATTGAAGGTATGAAGCTTTTGATCAAAGCCTTTGGAAAATGTACCACTGACCATATTTCAATGGCAGGGCCGTGGTTGCGCTTCAGAGGACACCTTGACAATATTTCAAACAATACCTTGACAGGTGCGGTAAACGCATTTAACCAGGAAACTGATAAAGTAAAGAACCAACTCAACGGTGAGTATGGTGGTGTACCGGATGTTCAGCGTGAATACAAGGCAGCGGGTATTCCTACTATTGTAGTTGGAGATCACAACTACGGTGAAGGGTCTTCACGCGAGCACGCAGCAATGCAGCCAAGACACCTTGGAGTTCGCATCGTCTTGGTTAAATCTTTCGCACGTATCCACGAAACGAACTTGAAGAAACAAGGGATGCTCGGTTTGACTTTTGCCAACGAAGCTGACTACGATAAGATTCAGGAAGATGATACGATCTCTACTTTGGATCTGGACCAGTTTGCACCCGATAAGCCTATCACGCTTTTGGTGAAGCACGCTGACGGATCAGAAGACAAGATAGTATGTAATCATACCTACAACGCTAACCAAATTGATTGGTTTAAAGCGGGGTCTGCACTTAACTTGATTAAGAAATTGCAGGCATAGACGATAGAAGACTAAGTCTTAAGTTAAAAATCCCGAACCTGCTGGTTCGGGATTTTTTTTATATTTATTTCTCTAACGAAACAGATATAACGATGAAAATCAAAAACTTACTCATTATAATCGCGGCTCTGGCATTGACTGCTCAGGTAAACGCCCAATCAGACAAACTTCAAATTGGCGTATTTGGCGGGATCGCAATTTCAGATTTTTCTCAGTCTAATCCCTATACATTTGGGATCGCTGGAACTTACGAGTTCGGGATCTCAAATAAATTTGCCCTAGTAGGAGATGTTGGATATCAGAGATGGTATAATTTGGATTGGGACCAAAGAGTTGAATTTATTCCGATTCAGGTGGGAGGAAGATACTTCTTAAAATCGCAGGATAATGGGCTTTACGCTGGCTTAATGGGAGGGATTAACTTTTCACGCTCAAGTTATGATGAAAGCATTCCTGGAAGAAGATCTGGTTCAGAATATACGGATCAAGGGTATAGCATAACACCATCATTCGGGTATGTATTTGGTCAGCATTTCTCGGCTGATGTAGGATCGCATTACACCTTCTATGGGGAGAATTTTGTTGATATGAGATTGAAGTTGGTCTACAGCTTTAACTTGTAATTAGGTGAATAGAAATCTAGAATCATAAGATTCGTGTTTTTTTTTTGTTGCTACTAACGAAACAGGTACAACGATGAAAATCAAAAGCTTACTTTTTGGAATAGCCATTCTGGCTCTGTCTACTCAGGTAGACGCACGATCAGACAAACTTCAAGTTGGAGCCCTTGCCGGGACTGATTTGATGGACTTTAAACACTTCGATGTCGACTACCTTAGCTATGGTTCGCAGGATCTTATGAACTAGGGATTACCAGCAAATTCGCTCTTGTTGGAGAAGTAGGAGTTAAATTTTGGCAAGGAAGTAGAAATCCGGTGATGATACCTGTTCAGGTCGGAGGTCGGTATTTTTTGCAATCACAAGACAAAGGTGTGTATGCTGGTTTGATTGGAGGGATAAACTACACGCGATTTCAATATACCAACAGAATGGTAGGAGATGAAGTCGTTGATGAAGATCAAGGCTACAACCTGACACCCTCTGTCGGCTACGTATTTGGTAAGCACTTATCAGCTGATCTTGGAGCCCAATATTCCAAAAGTTTTGATTTTGAAACAATTGACTTGCAATTGAAAGTAATTTACAGTTTTAATCTGTAGCTGAACACCGTACATAAAAGAACAAAAAAGCCCCCTGACATTGATTCGTCAGGGGGCTTTCTATCATTTGGAGATTTCTTACCACCTTCCACCGCCGAAAAACATTCCAGCAGTGATTCCAAAGTAAGAGTTCTTGATTTCGTAATCTGCGAAGTCATCATCAACTTCCGTCTTTGGTACAATATCGTACTCCATAGACAAGCGGAATTTTCCAACTTCGAATCCACCGCGAAGCATGAATCCAAACTTACCATCTACGCTTACATCTTCGTCTGAATCAAAGTCTGATACACTGATGTTTGAAAGCATGTAATATCCAAGACCACCACCTACAAATGGGGTAAATGAGCTGCTTGTTGTAAAGAAGTAATCAGTTGTCGCTAAAATCGAACTGTTCCCTCCCATATCTGCTTCAATATCTTCTTCAAATTCGTCTGAAGTGATGTTTTTTACCATAAAAGCAGTCCCGTAACGGATACCTACGTTCATGTTGTCCAAAATATTGTAGTTACCTTCCATGTTGAACATAACTCCAGCACCACCAGATGGGATGGCAACCCCACCGCCGGCGTTACCTCTGAAGAGACCTTGTTCTTGTCCGAAAGAAAAAGCGGCGATTACCATCATGACCGCGAGCAAAGAAAACTTTTTCATTTTTCTGTTTTTTAAATTGGTTTGAAGCCCAAGAATAATGAATTTATCCGATTCACAAAGGCCAATAAATAGAGTAAAAATTAGTAAAACTTATAGGTGGTTATGTATCAGATGTTTTCGGTGTAATAAATAATATTCTTGCAACATGAATGTGATCATCGTAGGCTCGATTTTATTCTCAGGGTGATTGTCCAATTATAATGTGACATTCTACTTGCCTTTCTTACAATTCCACTATTTTTGGGCTCCTATCAAAATTGATTGTGGCAGAACTAAAAAACGATCTTATTCTGAGAGCGGCCAAAGGCCAATCTGTTGAGCGAACACCGGTGTGGTTGATGCGTCAAGCTGGGCGAATTTTACCCGAATATCGAGCGGTGAGAAATAACCTTTCGGGTTTTAAAGAGCTTGTAGAAACGCCTGAACTAGCTGCGGAAGTAACCATCCAACCTGTAGATATTCTGGGTGTTGATGCGGCAATTATCTTTTCTGACATCTTAGTTGTGCCCGAAGCCATGGGGCTTACTTATGAGATGGTGGAGAAGAAGGGGCCTTGGTTTCCAAAAACGATCAGCTCTGAGAAAGACTTTGAGAGCATTCGCATAGCTGACCCTAAAGAGCTTGACTATGTGTACAGAGCCATTGAACATACGCTTTCAGGGCTCAATGGACGTGTACCGCTTATCGGGTTTGCTGGTGCGCCATTCACTATTCTCTGCTACATGGTGGAAGGAAGTGGTTCGAAAACCTTTTCTAAGGCCCGCAAGATGATTTTCCAGCGTCCCGATTTAGCACACCGGTTGATGGATATGATCACCGAGACAACTATTAGCTACCTCCACGCTCAGGTCGATGCTGGAGTGCATATGCTTCAAGTATTCGATTCGTGGGCGGGGATTTTAGATAAAGAAATCTACAAGGCTTTTTCCATGCCTTACCTCGAGCGCATTGCCGATTCATTGAGCTCAAGAGTTCCCGTTACCTTATTCGCGAAGGGAGCACATTTTTCAATTGATGATCTAGCCTTGACTTCTTGCCGCACTATTGGAGTCGACTGGAATACGCCACCAGCTTATGCCAGGGCTCAGGCTGGTCCGGACAAAACCTTACAAGGAAACCTAGATCCAACAGTGCTTTACGCTGATGGCAAGGAAATTGCTAAACACACCATCAAAATGCTCGATGCATTTGGTTCTGAGAAGCACATTGCTAACTTGGGACATGGGGTTTACCCAGACACAAACCCCGATTCAGTTAAAATTTTTATAGATACAATTAAATCACATGAACATGACAAAAACCAATAAACTCCTCTTACTTCTAGGTGCTTGGATTGCTCTCTTGCCTGTTCAAGCTCAAGACGATAATCCCGACGCAAACGATAATAACTTGGTACCAAATCCAAGTTTTGAGCGCTACGAGGGAACTTTGAGAAGGGATGCGCAATTCGACTTGACGGAAGGTTGGGTAAATGCAACTGACAACATATCAGAACTTTTTGCCACGGATGTAAGAAGCCGATACATCAGTATTCCAGAGAGTTCATATGGGTATGAACACGCATTTGACGGAGATGGATACGCTGGCATCATGACTTACGTGTATCGAAGTAGAAAGACTAGAACGTATATCGCCACGCAGCTCGAAGAAAAGTTGGTTTGAAAACCAAGTGTACTGTGTGAAGTATAGAGTTTCTCTTGCTGAGCGTTCGAGATATGCAACGAACAATATCGGTGTTGTTATATCGAAGAGCAAGGTGAGTAGTCGTTCAGCGTATATTAACAATTCAAATGCGATGACGAATCAGTTCAACCCGATTGTAAAGCAAACGGATGGATGGTATGAAATCTGCTCGCGATATGCTGCTACTGGAGGGGAACAATATTTGACTATTGGAAACTTTGAGTCTGATGCCAATACCCAGACCGAAACGCTTGAGCTGCCTTCAAAATATGAAGAAGATGGTCAGATTACCGGAGCATACTACTTTGTAGATATGGTTGAAGTAACTAAAGCGGATGCCGATGGACTTTGTGGATGTGAAAGTTCTAAAATCCCAGAAAACAAAGTGATCTACTCGGCTTCAGTGCAGCTGAATGATGACATGACTGTTAATCAGAAAGTAGAAGCTATTGATGCGTATTTCTACCAGTACAAGTCATCTCCTGTTTCTGCTACTACGCGATCTATTGATGATGTAATAGAAATGATGAAGGCCAACCCTGAGTTGTACGTGGAAGTAATCGGCCACATGGACAACGAAGAGATCGCGCTTTCAAAGTCAGAATCATCACTTGTGAATCTCGATGAAGACCGAGCTAAAAATGTAGTGAACTACATGGTAAATCAAGGAATTGAAAGGGACCGACTTATGCCAAAGGGTATGAAGAATACTCAGCCGGTTTCGAAAATGAAAACACCGCTATCTCTTGCTAAGAACAGAAGAGTGGAGTTTGTCGTGACAAAATAAGCGATCAACTAAAGATTAAAATCCGGTGATCAGTCACCGGATTTTTTTTTCTTCAACGATTCATGAGGCTTTTTCTACATATCCTTCTCTTTGCACTGAGTACCGAGGCTTTGGCTCAAAATCTGGTTCCCAATCCCGGGTTTGAAGATCTATTCACCGATCCAGAGTATCAATGGGTACAGCCACAAGGAGCGTCTTATCACTACGCTGCTGTCGGAGAATCCCACTCCCATTCTGGAGAATACATCAATGGGATCTGTATGTATAGCCATGCGGCAAATGAGTATCTGCATATCAAATTGGTGGAGCCGGTAAAAGCAGGGGAAGCGTACATCCTTCAATTCAGCATGATATTGGTTGATTATAAAGATCATGGCTACGCTAATCAGCGATACTTAGGGGTTCATTTTGGCAATGAAGAGCTCGATACGCGAGAGCCAAGTGATCTCTATGAAGTTCCACAATTGCGGTTCACCCTTCCCGATTCGGGGCGGTATAGTTGGTTTACTCTTCAGGATACGATTACTCTTGATCAGGATTGCGCATACATGACCATTGGGTATTTTGACGCCACACGAGAATATGAGCAAACGGAGCGGTATCTGGCAGACCGAGGGTATGGTCAACCTGTAGACGCACCAGTAGAAAAAACGGAGCCAAAGGAAGACATGTCATGGCTTTACTTGCCTCCCGATGAGCAGAAAGCATATATCAAGGCAGAGCGAAAGAAGGCCAAGAAAAAGGGAAAGAAGAAAAAAGGTGAAACAGATCGATTTGCGCCTCCAAAGGTCATTTACGAACCGGTAGATGAGCTCGCCCCGCCAAGTGTACAAACACCGTATTCGTTTTCAGTACGGTATTACTTCGACGATATTTGCTTGAGACTTGCCAAAGACGATAGCTTAGCTTGTAAGTCCCAGTCGAAGTCTCCAAAACTGGAACCCGGAAAAACGATTGAGTTGAGAAGCGTATTCTTTGAATCTGGTTCAGCCGAATTGATCGATGAATCGGAATCTCAGCTTTTGGCGCTGAAAAATGTTTTGGAAGCCCATCCAGAATGGAGAATTGAAGTGCAAGGCCATACCGATAATGTAGGACAAAAAGACGCAAACCAAGTCTTGAGTCAGGAACGCGCGGCAGCGGTGGTATCTTGGCTTACTGAAAAGGGAATCGATCCAGATCGATTGTCTGCTGTGGGTTTTGGCGATACCATCCCAATTGACAACAACAAAACCGAAGAAGGAAGAAGGCGAAACAGGCGCGTTGCATTCCTGATCAAATAGAGCGCAATAGAACTTTAATTCCTATTTTACTCACCCATGGAGAGCAGCCATACACCCAGGTCGATAAGCCTGAAAAAAAATGACCCCAAAACCATCAATGGTTGGGCCATGTACGATTGGGCAAACTCGGTGTATTCGCTCGTGATTACTTCATCCATATTCCCCATTTTCTATGAGAATATCACTTCAGAGAAAGTGGAAGTTTTGGGCGGAACTTTTCTCAATACTGCCCTGTATTCATACACGCTTTCGATTTCTTTCTTAATAGTCGCCTTGATTTCTCCACTTCTTTCGGGGATTGCCGATTACGCAGGAAAGAAAAAGGCATTCATGAAGTTCTTCTGCTACCTCGGTGGAACGGCATGCATGGGGCTGTACTTCTTTAGTGCCGAT
Source organism: Cryomorpha sp. (assembly GCA_965230375.1). GTDB lineage: Bacteria > Bacteroidota > Bacteroidia > Flavobacteriales_D > Cryomorphaceae > CBDDKU01. The sequence continues at coordinate 110,236 of CBDDKU010000002.1, read as the reverse complement.
CACTTGCTCATCGGTTTGGTTATGGTGGCATTGGCTGGGATTGGTTTTTCGGGATCTCAAGTTTTTTATAACGCCTATCTCCCGGAAATTGCGAGTGTAGAGAGACAAGATGAAGTAAGTGCCAGAGGCTTTGCACTGGGTTATATTGGAAGCGTTATCCTTTTGGTCATCAATTTGTCGATGATTATGAATCCGGAAATGTTTGGTCTGGAAGATGACGGAACACCAGCGCGCATCTCATTTGTGATGGTAGGGCTCTGGTGGATGGGATTTGCTCAGATTAGTTTTAATCGATTACCCGATAACGTATATGGTAGATCGGTGAAAGGTACAGTACTTCACAAAGGATATCTGGAGCTGAGAAAGGTGTGGATCGAACTCAAGGCTACTTCGAGGCTCAAGCGCTATCTCATAGCGTTTTTTGTCTTCAATATGGGGGTGCAAACCGTTATGTACATGGCCGTGAGTTTTGCAAAGAAGGAGATTGATGGTATGCCAGATAGTGGATTGATTATAAGTATTCTGATTATTCAGGTTATTGCGGTACTTGGAGCGTATTTGTTTTCATTCCTTAGCTCCCGATTTTCTAATATCACAGCGCTTATTGTTTCGGTTCTGATCTGGGTTAGTGTATGCTATATTGCTTACATCATTCACACGCCATACCAGTTCTATGCTCTGGCAGCATTGGTTGGTCTCGTTATGGGGGGAATTCAATCATTGAGCCGAAGTACGTATTCAAAGTTTCTCCCCGAAACCATTGACCACGCATCCTACTTTAGCTTTTACGACGTATGCGATAAACTGGGCATAGTCATGGGAACTTTCGCCTTTGGCTTTATCTACGAATTGACGGGCAATTTGAGAAACTCGGCTTTGACCCTGGGATTATTTTTCTTGATTGGTCTCATCCTTCTTTTTCTGGTTCCAAAAAAGGAAAGAGCAACTAATTAGAAACAAACCGCTACCGAAGTACCAACACCATTTCTCACACTAATCTCACCATTTATTTGATCGCAGAGTGCCGATACGAGTTCCAGACCTAGCTTTTTGTCGTCTAGTTTCGATGTCTTAATCCCTTTGCCGTTATCTGAGATCAACAGCTCATGCTTCTTATTGTCCTTTTGATTCAATCTAACTACGAGTTTTCCAGATTGTTCTTTGTCAAAGGCGTGCTCTAATACGTTTGAAACAAGCTCGGTGGCAATCATGCCTAGGTTTATGGCTAAGTCTAATTCAAAAAGTGGGGAGCAATGATCAATATCTCTCTCAATGGAGCACTTAGCTCCGTGATTCTCACACATCGTTTCTACCAATTCGTTGAGGTAGGTTCCAAAGTCTATCCTATTGAATTCTGAGCTTTTGTAGATCGTGTTATGAGCAAGGGCCATAGCATTGATCCGCGATTTACTCTTCTCGATGGCCTTTTTTACATCGTCTGACTTGTGCTCCCTGAACTGGAGATTCAAGAAACTAGAGATTATCTGAAGGTTATTTTTTACCCGGTGATGGAGCTCTTTAAGAAGTATTTCGTTCTCTCGATTCTTCTTTATTAAGGAATCCTTGAGTTCACGTTTTTCAGTGATGTTTTGAGCAATTCCAACGAGCTTTCCATCGGGCATGCGCTTACTTGACCACTGAGACCAGATCAACTTGCCGTCTTTTGCACGCAATGGGCGTTCCTGGAGCTTGGCAACTTCTTGCTTGTAGGTTCCTTGGGCCATGTCGAGTACAATTTGCTCTCTTTCGGCCTTCTCTACAATGCCCGAATCGGTAAGTTCATACCAGTTTTTCCCCAGTACTTCAGAAGGACTATACCCCAAAACATCAGTCACCGCATTGTTGGCAAAAATGATCTGCCCGTCCGCATCAGCTACTAGCACGATAGCGGCGATATGGTGATATGCCTCGAATTGCTTTTCTATGTCTGTTTTACAGTCCATCATCCTCACAGTTTGGAGAGATAAAGGTATGAACCAAAGATATAAAAGACCATAAAATAGCGCCACTTGAGTGGAGACTCTGGGTCTTTTAACCTTTTCTGAGTTTCCAAGAAGTTGCGTTTATGGGAATTGAGTTTCGAACAACCCCAAACAGTGATTGTACGTCGCGGGCGCTCAGGTTTTGTACAAACGTCTATTTTTGCAGTCAAATTTAAGTTCATGTCGGAAACCCCAGAGTTTGATATCGCCATCATTGGTGGTGGAATAGTAGGCGCCGCTACATTCTATAAGCTTCAAGCTAAGCACCCTTCTTTGCATATAATCTTGATTGAGAAAGAAGATATGCTGGCAGATCATCAAACCGGTCACAACAGTGGGGTTATCCATGCGGGTCTCTACTACAAACCTGGATCGCAGAAGGCGATTAACTGCGTTAAGGGTCGCAAGGAGCTGGTAGCTTTTGCCAAAGAGCACAATGTGCCACATGAAGTTTGTGGGAAGATCGTGGTGGCCGCTGATGAGTCAGAATTACCGCAATTAGAAAAGGTTTATCAAACGGCTCAGGAAAACGGAATCGAAGGAATTCGGATGATCGACCGCGAAGAAATCAAAGAACGCGAACCTTTTTGTGAGGGGATCAAAGGAATTTATGTTCCAGTCACTGGGATTATCGATTATAGAGCGGCTACGGCTAAAATGGTAGAGCTCGCGCTTTTGGTTAATCCGAAGAGTAGAGTAGTACTTGGAGCTGAAGTAAAAGAGATCCGCAAAAGCGATGGACACAGCACTCTCGTTACACCAAAAGGAAACTTCACTGCGAAGTATCAAGTATTTTGTGCTGGACTTCAGGCCGATAGAATGGCCCGAAAAGACGGGGTTCAACTCAAGGAAAAAGTGGTCGGGTTTAGAGGTGATTACTACGAACTAACTGATCGTGGTAAACATAAGATTAAGCACTTGATTTACCCTGTGCCAAATCCAGCTTTTCCTTTCCTGGGGGTGCACTTTACACGGATGACTGATGGTGAAATAGAATGTGGTCCAAATGCTGTGTTCACCTTTAAACGTGAGGGTTATGGCAAGACCGATTTCAGCATTCGCGATACAGTTGATGCCTTGACCTACAACGGAACATGGAAGCTGTTTTTTCAAAACGTGCGCTTTGGGATCAATGAATACCGACGTGCCTTCTCAAAAAAGCTCTTTCTCAAAACCCTTCAACGTCTGGTGCCTTCTCTTGAGATGGACGATTTGAGACCCGGTCGGTCGGGAGTTCGCGCTATGCTGCTCAGCCAAGATGGCGATACACGAGACGATTTTCGAATCGAGTACAAAGACAACAGCATACACGTATTGAACGCCCCTTCACCTGCAGCTACAGCATCACTGGCCATTGGCGGCCAAATCTGTGAAATGGTTGAAAAGCAATTTGAAATTTAAGTTACAGTCGCGGAACGACCTTGTACTTATCGGTGATTAGTTTCCAATCCCACATAAAATTTTCAAGGGCATCCTTTAGCCTTTGATTCAAAATGGGGTTTGGAGCGTGAACACTTTTGAAGTAATCTTCCTGATAGTTGTTCAGCTGATATCTGCAGAATAGCGCCATCGACATAGCATTGACAACACTCTTGCTTCGGTGATTTTTTCGAGACATGAGCTTCCGCGTCTCGCTCACGCGTTTGGCAAGTTCCATCTTATCCATCTCGTAGAGATCTGCCAACTTGCTTAAGATGAGCTCAGTGATGCGCTTATCCTGCCCTGCATTAAAATATTTAGGTATCTCTTGGATATTTCCAGAGATAACAATCAATGCAAAAGGTCCAATTTCTGACGAGTCTATGGTTGGAGGGGACAAGAATTCAGGTGAGTCTTGTATGAGGCCAACAACGTCGTCAAAGCCTTGGTCAATGATTTCTTGGATTCCATTGACGAAAATATTGGCAACCTTTTCTTCGGTAAGTTTCTTCTTTCCGAACAGTGTCAGCATAATATCCCTTGGATAATAATAATTTAATAAACGAAGTTAACGGGTATTCCCTCTTTCCCAATGGGGTGGGGCTTATCGATTTCAACAAAGTTTTCCACGCTATTTTTTACTGATTTAGGGCAGTTTAATTCACAGTGGATTAACTTTGCATCATCAAGATTTAACAATGGGCCTAAAGAACAGTGCTATCGTTTCTATCCTTCGCCTTCGATGTCCGAAGTGTCATGAAGGTCGTTTGTTTAAGACGAAGTCATCTTATAAAAAGGGGATGGCCGAAATGAACCATTCCTGTGCTGTATGTGGGGAAGATTTTGACCGAGAACCAGGGTTTTATTACGGAGCGGCCTATGTGAGCTATGGCGTAACCGTTGCCTTGTGGATATCACTTTTCGTAGCCTTAACGGTCTTTGATGCTATCGGACTTTTTTCGTTCTCTTTCGACGATGATCCGGTGCTTTTCATCGTTCTTGGGATTAGTCTTTTACTGATACTTCTTCCACTGTTGTACCGGGTTTCACGATCAATTTGGATTCACATTTTCGTGAAGTACGACCCAAAGGCCAAGGAGTCAAAAATTACTTCGGAAGCTTCGTGATTCCCTAAGCGAAAGACTGCAGGTCGGAGAGCTTCTTGTACGTGCCGCCTTGAGTAAGAAGCTCTTCATGGGTGCCCGACTCAACTATCTCTCCATTTTCGATCACCACAATTTTATCGACGTGCTGAATCGTAGAAAGCCTGTGGGCAATGACGAGTGAAGTCCGGTTGTCCATCAATCGGTTGATAGCCGTTTGAACCAATCGCTCTGACTCGGTGTCTAGGGCCGAAGTGGCTTCATCCAGAATCAAAACAGGCGGGTTTTTCAAGACCGCTCTGGCGATGCTGATACGCTGCTTTTGACCACCGCTGAGCTTTCCTCCGCCATCACCTACGTTGGTTTCGTAGCCATCTTCAAACTCGCTGATAAAGTCATGCGCGTTGGCAATCTTAGCGGCTTGTTCGATCTCCTCGTCCGTAGCCTCGGGTTTCGACATCCGGATGTTGTTGCGTATCGTGTCGTTAAACAAGATCGACTCTTGAGAAACCACTCCAAACATGCTTCTCAACTCGTGCAGATCCACGTCTTTGATATTGGTTCCGTCGATACAAATTTGACCATCGCTCACTTCGTAAAATCTCGGCACCAGATTGGCTAGCGTACTTTTTCCACCCCCTGAAGGACCGACTAAAGCTACTTTCTGCCCTTTTCTAATTTCCAGATTTACTCCTTTCAACACTTCGGCTTGACCATACTTAAATCGAACATCTTCGATCATGATTGAATTCGATAATCCAGAGAGCGATTTTGGGTTCTTCGGGCTAGTTATTTCTGGCTCGGCATCGAGTATATCGTTGATGCGCTCTACTGATGCCAGTCCTTTTTGGATCTTGAAATAGGCCTGGCTGAATGATTTTGCCGGAGTGATAAGCTGAGAAAAGATCAGAAGAAAGGTGATGAAAAATTCACCTGTAAATCCGGCGTTGTCTTCACTCAAAACGAGCTGACCACCGAAGAAAATAAGAATGGCGAGCGTGATGGAGCTTAACACTTCCGTCAACGGACTACCGAGATAGTGCTTGCGATAGAGCTTCACCATCAAACGGTAGAAGGCGTTGTTAGTCTCCGTAAATCGATCGTGTGTCGCTTTTTGAGCATTGAAAGCTTGGATAATGCGCAAACCCGATAGCGACTCTTCAAAAACAGATAGCACTTCACCCAGCTTCGATTGTCCACGGCGAGAAGCGCCCTTCAGACTCTTCCCAATGATCGAGATCAGAAATCCACTGATAGGCAAAAGAACGAGTACAAAAAGCGACAATTTCCAACTCATGAAAATCATCGAACCCAGGTAAGTCAAAATCAAAATAGGGTCGCGGAAAACCATTTCGAGCGAAGAAATGATCGAGATTTCCACTTCGTTTACATCGCTCGAAACACGGGAGATGATATCTCCCTTTCGCTCTTCACTGTAATAACCCAAATGCAGGCTCAGCACTTTGTCGTGCATGGCTTCGCGGATATCCCTTATCACCCCAATTCGAATAGGCGTGATAAAGTACAGCGTCATGTAGCGGGTGACGTTTTTCAGGAAAAATACGATAACAATCAGCAAGCAGAAGTATATCAAGGACTCCCGCGCACCATTGTTTACGATAAATGCCTCCGATTGATACTTGATGTAACTCAGAAACTCTTCAGTTGTGTAACCGAATTCAGGCGCTTTTTCGGGAAGCTGGATATTGTTGAAGTTGAAAAGAATCGTCAGAAATGGCGCCACGATTCCCAGTGAAACTAGAGAAAACAGCGTGGACTGAACATTAAAAAAAACGTTTCCAGCTACGTATCCTTTATAGTTCTTTAGGAGCTTGACTATTTGCCAAAATCCTTTCATCTATTCACCAATTGAATTCCGACGTAGTTAAAAGGGGTAATTGCCTTGATCTCTTTCTTCACTTCATCACTAACCTTGAGTCCATCGATAAAGTTATGGAGACTTTCCTGATTTATCACATCATTGGTTCTGGTCAAATCTCTCAATGCTTCGTATGGCTTGGGGTACCCTTCTCTACGCAGTATGGTTTGTATGGCTTCGGCTACAACGCTCCAGTTGTCTTCCAAATCGGCTCTCAGGGCTTCTTCGTGCAGGAGCAGTTTTCCGATTCCTTTCGCTATTGATTTCAAAGCAATCAATTGATATCCGAATGGGAGCCCCATATTTCTCAGCACGGTGCTATCAGTCAAATCGCGTTGAAGGCGCGAAATAGGCAGCTTGGCGGCAAGGTGCTCGAGAATGCTATTGGCCATTCCCAGATTTCCTTCGGCATTTTCAAAGTCAATCGGGTTTACCTTGTGTGGCATTGCCGACGAGCCTACTTCTCCAGCTTTAATCTTTTGCTTGAAGTAATTCATGGAGACGTAAGTCCAAATATCGCGGCAGAAATCGATGAAGATCACGTTGATTCTCTTCATGGCATCGAGGCGTGCAGCTAGCTCGTCGTAGTGTTCAATCTGCGTGGTGGTTTGCTGGCGTTTGATGCCGAGCTTTTCAGCCAAAAACCTATTTCCAAAATCCACCCAGTCGATACCCGGGTAGGCTACGTGGTGAGCGTTAAAGTTTCCTGTGGCTCCACCAAATTTCCCCGAAATAGGAATATTGGTCAAACTCGCGATTTGTGTGCGAAGACGCTCTGCAAATACCCACATCTCTTTACCCAATCGGGTCGGTGACGCTGGCTGTCCATGCGTTTTGGCGAGCATGGGAATTTCCTTCCACTCCTTAGCCAGATTCTCAATAAGACCGACTACAGATTCTAACTCAGGAAGGTAAACCTGATCGAAACAATCTTTGATTGAAACGGGCACCGCTGTGTTGTTTATATCCTGTGATGTCAGGCCGAAGTGAATGAACTCTTCGTATTCCTTCAAACCAAGCGCCTCGAGTTTTTCTTTGACGAAATACTCCACGGCCTTTACATCGTGGTTGGTCACGGCTTCAAACCCCTTGATCTTTTCAGCGTCTTCGAGCGAGAAGTCTTCGACTACTTTTTTCAGCTCAGCTTTCTTTTCCAGTAGGCCAGAGAGTTGGGTCAAAGGACCTTCGGCAAGAGCTAATACATATTCGATTTCAACAAATACGCGGTACTTGATCAAGGCGTATTCTGAGAAGTAGGGGACAAGGGCTTCCGTTTTGGAAGCGTACCGACCATCAATCGGCGAAATGGCAGAAATGCTCATTGGTTTAATCTAGATAAGCCGCAAAAATCGGCATTTTTTCATTAACGAAAAAGCAAATGATGAGCGGCATTGTCGGGCTCAGGGTAAAACTCTATGTTTACGTGCAAACAAACCAAAGTTATGGACGTCGCATTAGATGTGTTTTTAGCCATACTCAGTGGCATTTTGATTTTAACTGGAGTGCTGGGTTCCGTATTCCCTGTCATTCCGGGGCCCCCTATCGCATGGGGTGGACTTCTTATTTTGAAGTTTACTTCCTATTCAGAAATGTCGTGGAATGTGATCATCGTCATGGCTATCCTTATGGTGCTCATCACGGTTTTGGATGTTATGATCCCTATTTGGGGAACCAAGAAGTTTGGTGGCACCAAAGCCGGAATTCGCGGCTCCACCATCGGTCTTGTTGTCGGGCTATTCTTCGGGCCGCTTGGAATCATTCTCGGCCCATTTCTCGGTGCGTTTATTGGCGAACTTATGGTGAATAGAGAAAACACCAAAGGCGCATTCAAAAGTGCTTTGGGTTCGTTTCTTGGGTTTCTTCTAGGAACGGGGTTGAAGCTTGTCTATGGCGGTTTTGCCATTTGGTTTTTTGTGGAAGACGTTTTTTTGTAGGCGTTTCTGTACTTGGGCGGAATAGAGGGATTTGTTGTGGTGTGATTCTTTGCTGACAGCGCTCTTGAGTTGCGAATGGGAGTGCGGAATTCGGAATGCCCAGAATGCGGAGTAGCTTGCGGATAGCCACTTTAAATGTGAACCAATTACATAGTTAGGTTGTTCTGATAAATTTCAATAGTCATCCAAAATTGAGTCATTTCGAGCAAAAGCCCAGACTGCAAACGTCAGGGTGCACCGAATTTTCTCGGTGCGTATCGAGAAAGACGTCATCTGTGGTCAAAATCATCTCATTTGCCCCACGCCATGGCAAACGACCAACACAGCCAACAAATCATCACCGCTCATCAAACGGCTGCCACTCGTGTTCGAGCAGGGTCACTTCGAGATTTTTGTGAAAGGCCTTTACTTCAGCTGGTATGTTGAAGCGGGCATCGATCTTGTGGGACTTTCCTGCCCAGTTGATTTTCGACTTAGTGGATGGAAGATCCGAGATTAGCGGGTCGTTGTATACCGATTCCAAATCGAAGTAGTGGATCTCAACCGCTGATTGGTAAATCGCGTCAATTTCTTCTTTGGTAAATCGGCCGCTGTAGAGACCAAGCTTTTCAGCAAAATTGATTCCCTCGTAAGTGGCAAAGCCGCTTTCGTACACTTTCACTTTAAAAACGGGACAACGCCCAAAACAAGGTGTGCGCTCGTAAGAAATAACCAAGGTGTCCTTTGGCGCTACTTCCTTTTCGACCACCATGACTACGGTATCCGGTTGAGCAGCTGCAGCCATCGTTTCAGCGGTAGCGCTTGTTTCCTTCGGCCCATTACAGGCAGCAAGAGTAAGTGTTGTGAATAAAACAAAAACCAGGTTTCTCATCAGGTATTCATTCCTCTTTGTTTGGCCATATCTTCCAATTTCTTTTGGAATTTTGACTTTCCTTGTTTGGCCTTTTTCTTCTTGTTTTCAGCGATCTGCATTTTGATCTTGTCCTCGTCGATAAAGAATCGCTTGATCACGATCATTTGGATGATAGACATCAAGTTTGCAAGCAAATAGTAGTAGCTCAACCCTGAAGCAAAACTGTTGAAGAAGAACAACATCATAAACGGGAAGATGTAGGTAATTACCTTCATGTTTGGCATTCCCGGCTGCGACTGAGTCGGCATATTGCTGCTGTTGAGCATGGTGTAGAAGAAAGTACTAATACACATCAATAGCGTAAACAGACTGACGTGGTCGCCGTAAAACGGAATGTTAAATGGAAGCGACATAATGCTGTCGTAAGCCGAAAGGTCGTCTGCCCACAGAAAGCTCTCGTGTCTGAGCTGGATGCTCGACGGGAAGAACTGGAACATGGCGTAGAGAATCGGCAGCTGGAAAAGCATCGGGATACACCCGGCAAATGGATTTACTCCCGTTTTGCGGTAGAGCTCCATGGTGGCCTGTTGCTTTTTGGCAGCATCTCCGTCCTTGTACTTCTCATTGATTTCATCTACTTCTGGCTTGAGCACGCGCATTTTAGCACTACTCAGGAAGTTTTTGAAGGTGAGTGGAGATAGAATAAGCTTGATAAACAAGGTCAAAATCAAGATGATAATCCCGTAAGACATTCCCGTCCCTTCGAGAAAATCGAAAATCTTGATTACGATAAATTTGTTTACCCATCCAAAGATTCCCCAACCGAGATTGATCACTCGGTCGAGCTCCATCCCATACGGCTTCAAGATTTTGTAATCGTTTGGCCCCATAAAGAGCGAGCCTTTCAGAACAGTTCCCGTTCCAGCACTTTCGATCGGAATAACAGCAGAATAGTACTGCGTTAGCGAGTCAACTTCCTCTTCTTCGTAAGGGTATGACTTGAGCTTAACGCCTTTTTCCAAAGGATTGTCGGCGATGAGAATAGCCGAAAAGAAATTCTGCTTAAATGCGATCCATTGGGTCTCTTCATCGTCGAGCTCTTCTTCGTCATCAGTAGCTTCACTCAAATAGTCACGTCCCTGGTCAACTTCCTTGTAAAAAATCGTTGACTTATTTCGCTCGGCTTTGATTCCTTTTTCGTTCGGGTACCCGCTCATTTCCCATTTCAGGTTGGGGCTCGTTACGAGTCCGCCCAAGTCGTTGAAACGCGTTTCAAACCCAACGTCGTAAGCATTTCCTTTCACCACATAAGTGTTGGTCATATAGCGACCACCATCCATCTCTAAGCGAAACTCCACGATTAAGTCCTGATCCCCACTTACTTTCTGAGATGTCGCATTCGTTGTGAAATTAAAATCCGCAGTATTGAACTGACCGTAAGATGGATAGGTGAATTCATACCCCATTGACGAAGACTTCTCATCGAAAAGAATCAATGGAAGGCTATCATAAGTGCTGAAGTTCTTGAGCTCTGCCGATGAAATAATACCACCCTTGGTGTTGAATTTCAGGCGGAGTAGATCTGTTTCTATTTCGATGATCTCACCATCTTGCTCTGCGCTGCTAGCTAGTGCTCCGTATCGCGCTTTCAATCTTTGGTTTTCTTCGGCTACAACGATGCTGTCATTCATCGTAGAGTCAGAAATGAGACTCATTTCAGTTTCGTTGCCAATTTGAGTTTCGATGTTTTTAGCATCTGACTCAGCCTTTGCTTCTTCCATTTGAAGGGCAGCGATGCTATCCTGAGCTCTTTTTTGCGCTGCTAGTTCAGCTTCACTCGGTCTTTGGTAAATTGTATAAGCGGCGAGAAGTAAGCCAATTAGTACGAGTCCGATAACGGAATTTCTATCCATTCTATGGGTTTAATAAGTCAGCAAAGATAATGCCTTGAATGAACGGCACAAAGCCACTCATCATATTCTGACTCAGTCTGTATTATGCCTTCTCCAGAGTCGCGCCGACTTTGGTTGCAGCTTTGATAAATTGTATGAATAAGGGGTGCGGGTTGGCAACCGTACTCTTGTACTCAGGGTGAAACTGCACCCCAACAAACCATGGGTGGTTCGGAATCTCTACGATCTCCACCAAGCCATTGTCTGGGTTTATTCCCGAAGCTATCATTCCCGCATCTTCATATGCTTGCTGATACTTACCGTTAAATTCAAATCGGTGACGGTGACGCTCTTCAATCAACGTCTGTCCGTAGATGTCGAAAGCTTTTGTGTTCTCAGCGATTTCACATTTATATGCTCCCAATCGCATGGTGCCACCTTTTTCCGTCAGCTCCTTTTGCTCTTCCATGATGTCGATCACACAATTTGGAGAACCAGGATCGATTTCTGCTGTGTGAGCATCTGCAAGTCCGAGTACATTACGTCCAAACTCGATCACGGCACATTGCATCCCCAGACAAATTCCGAAGAATGGAATACCGTTTTCTCGAACGTATTTAATTGCTGCAATTTTTCCTTCTATCCCTCTTTCACCAAATCCCGGGGCAACGAGCACCCCTTTCAAGTCTTTAAGCGTTTCGTGAACATTTCCTTCACTGACTGCTTCACTGTGAATCCACTCGAGCTCTACATTTACTTCGTTCTCTGCACCAGCGTGGATAAATGCTTCTACGATAGATTTATAAGAATCTTTGAGCTCGATATACTTTCCAATCAGACCAATCTTTATGGTTGATTTTGGATTTTTGTGACGCTCCAGGAAGGCCTTCCACTTATCTAAGTTTGGCTCTCCTTCGTCTTCCAATCTAAGCTTGTGAAGTACCACCTTATCCAGCTCTTCGTTCTGCATCAAGAGAGGTACATCGTATATGGTATCCGCATCGATCGACTCGATTACCGCGTCTGGATCTACGTTGCAGAATTTCGCGATCTTCTGACGTAGATCGAGTGTTAGCTCGTGCTCTGTACGACAAACGAGAATCTCAGGCTGCACTCCCAATTCGAGAAGTGCTTTCACACTGTGCTGTGTCGGCTTTGTTTTGAGCTCTCCAGCGGCAGCAAGGAAGGGTACAAGCGTAAGGTGGACTACCAGGCAGTTATCACCCATTTCCCACTTGAGCTGACGCACAGCTTCCACGTAAGGAAGTGATTCGATGTCACCAACGGTACCACCGATCTCAGTGATGACGATATCGTAATCGTGCTCTTTTCCGAGTACTTGAATGCTTTCTTTGATTTCGTCGGTGATATGTGGAATAACCTGAACGGTTTTTCCTAAATAGTCTCCGCGACGCTCCTTATTGATAACCTGCTGGTAAATGCGACCAGTAGTAATATTGTTGGCTTGAGATGTAGCGATGTTCAAAAATCGCTCGTAGTGACCAAGATCTAGATCGGTTTCGGCCCCATCATTTGTTACGAAACACTCTCCGTGTTCATATGGGTTTAGGGTTCCCGGGTCGATGTTGATGTAGGGATCTAGCTTCTGAATGGTTACTGAGTAACCGCGTCCTTGAAGAAGTTTAGCTAGAGAAGCAGAGATAATTCCTTTACCGAGAGAAGAGGTAACCCCGCCAGTTACGAAAATGTACTTGGTCTTCTGACCCATGAGTGCCGACTTTGATGAGTAACTACGGGGGACAAAGTTATTAAATATAGGGCAGCCCTGACCAACTTTCAGGTCCTATTTTAGGACGATTGTCGAATCACGCCACCCCAGTTGTCGAATTTCTTCGCTTAGAAGCTGTATAGAAGACCGACACTTGGTAGAATTGGCAACTGATCTACTCTTTCTCCCGACACCCTGTCCACGTAGAAAATATTCTGACGGTCGTAGACGTTGGTAACACTCACACTCGCTTCCAATGACGAGTTTTCGGAGAATGTGAAGACTTTTTTCACCGTCAAATCCAAACGGTGATAATCGGGTAGCCTTCCTTTGTTAAGCTCGGCATATTGAATAGTCACTTCGTCAGAGTTGGTTTGTGTGATGTCGGTATTCACGTCATCAGCGAAAGTCTCCTGCAGATAGAAGCCCTGGTTTTGCGTAAATGGAAATCCACTTCCATAGTTCCAACGTGCATTTACTTCCCAGTCGAGCTGCTTACCAAGTTTATAAGAAACAACAAGGTTGGCATTATGTCTTCTGTCAAAAATTGGGCTGTAAGTTCTGAATCCATCCCAACGGTCTACTTTGGCAATTGAGTAAACGGCCCAAACGTAGATTTTACGCGTTTGGTAGCTCAAGTTGAAGTCAACACCCTTTGCCGTTCCCGACTCAACAATGAAGTCATTCTTTAGCTGATCGGGTACCCCCTGGGTATTACTCGAAAAGACTTTGTTTCGATTCACATTCGTCAATTGGCTGAAGTTCTTGAAGTAGCCTTCCACATTGATCGAGATATTGTCAGTCAAATCGTACTCCACTCCCGCAATGTAGTGTTGAGCTTTCTGCGTAGGGCTCTTGATTTCGGTCTCATTTCCGTCCTCGTCTACAAAATCATCTTGAATATCTTCTGGAGCTACAAGAAACCCATAGAATAAGTTTACGACGTCTTGATCAGAGTTTGCACTGATGATGTTTTGCGAGTAGAGTCCCCAAGCTGCCTTCAGTCTGAGTTTCTCAGTCAAATTGTACTTGGCACCAACTCTCGGCTCCGGGCTAAACACCCTGATAGAAGCGTAGTACTGGGCTCTAAATCCAAGATCGAGAATCAGGTTTCCAGCTTTAAATTTGTAGGCACCAAAACCTGCAAGCTCCGTATTGTTGGCATTTTGGGCAAGCCTAACACCAGTATTAGAGAAATATGAGAATTCAGTCGAGAATCCACTTACATCTATACCGTACTTAAATTCGTTATCTCCTTTGAAGTATTTAAAGCTGATCCCTAAGTCGAAGCTGTTGATGCCTGACTCTCTCGGTTCGAGAAATTCAGGGGCACCACCATCAGGATCGGGTGTTTGTTCAACTAGCGTAATGTCGTATTTACTCCAGTTTACATGACCATCTACAAGCACTGGTGACCCACTCGGTACGAGTACGAAATTTCCACCTACACCTACAGAATTCCAGTCCAGACTGGAGTTTTCCTGAAATCTCACTTCATCGTTGAAGCTAAAACCAAATACATCTACCTTACTTCCGCTGGTTGAGTTGAACGATACCTTTCCATACAAGTCAGTAAAACTAAATGGGAGCCCGTCTTCATCGATGTAATCGTAGAGCACCTTCGAAGACTCATCAAGGTAGGAGTGTTTTGCAGAGAATATGAAAGATGAAGAACCTCGTCCATCTTTCTTCAATTTCTTCAGTGGCCCTTCGAGTGTCAGGTTGCCCATAAACGTACTCAGGCCAGCTTTACCCGTTATGCGCTTTTTGTTTCCATCTTTCATGGTAATGTCCATAATCGATGAAATACGCCCACCGTATTCAGCGCCGAACCCACCTGTGTAAATATCTGCGCTTCGGATAAGCTCTGTATCAAAAACTGAGAAAAGACCGATACTGTGGAAGGGGTTGTAGATGGTCATTCCATCCATCAGCACCTTGTTTTGGATTGGAGATCCACCACGTATGTAAAGCTGCCCACCTTGGTCACCCGTGAAAATTACACCGGGTAGAACCTGAATGTACTGAGCTAAATCTGCCGTACCACCAACACTCGGAATTTGCTTGATATCTTTTGGCGTAGCCTTGGTAACCGACATGGTTACATTGGTTTGTCGCTCCTGCTTTTCAGCCGATACTTCGAAGGTTGAGATTTCTACACTGGCTTTTTTCAGGTAGAGTTTTTTCGATTGAATGGACGCAGATTGAACCGACACTTTTTGAGCCAACGTGTCATAACCCAAATATGTGACCATCAACGTGTATTCGCCAAAGGGAATGCTCGTAATCTGAAAAAATCCATTGACATCGGTTGATGATCCGATGGTCGTTCCCTGGAGATAAACATTTGTCAAAATCACGGGTTCTCCCGTCTCTTCTTCGTAGATAAATCCTCGAATGGTTCCCTGTTGTGCTTGGGCCATTTGGAGCGTTCCGAGTCCGAATAAAAGGAGAAACAGTAAATGCTTTCTCATAAGTGGTGGCTGTTTTTTTAAGATGCGCTAAGGTAATTAATTGCCTTATTGAATGACATGGGTATAAAATTCCTTTGCTGGTCTTAGCTTTTCAATATTATTTATGCTCTGAGTAATCGAGCAACCATTTCCTTCATTAAGTCGCCGTGCGATCCACCTGCGTTGCTCACACCCTTTGACTGAAGGTCGATGTCGTGTAAAATATCCATGGCTCGCATAAGGCTGGCATCACCGTAGTTTCTGGCTGCAGTCCGATATTGCCCCACAAAGTAAGGGTTAACCCCTAGTTCGCGGGCGATCATATAGTTATCGGTCGGATTTTTCAAGCTACGGTATTTGATGAGTTTAGCAAAGTAGTAATACAAGCCAATCGTCACCTTGATAACATTGTGCTCTTTTTGGTTTTCGGCAAAGTACTTGGCAATGGTCAACGCCTTAACATCATTTCGGGCACCAATGGCTTCTTGGAGCTCAAACTCATTAAAATCCTTGTTGATTCCAATATTCTTCCAAACCATATCGGCATCGATGCTCTGTCCTTCAGGACAGAGTATTTTCAACTTGTCGATAGCTTCGATCAGATTCTTGATATCGTTTCCAATATTCTCAGCAAGAATGGCCAATGCTCGCGATTCAATTGACACCTTGTGAGATTTGCAGTAGGCCGTCAGCCATTTGGTTACATCATATGGTTTTACCTTTTCGCTGCGGAAGTGAACTCCATTGGCTTTGGCAAACTTCGCCAGCTTGGTATTCTTGGCGATGGTTTTTCCTTTGAAGCACAAGACTAAAACAGTAGTGGGAGTGGGGTTTTCTACCAATGGAATCAGGTCTTCGAGCGACTTCCACGTTTGGGCTTCTTTTACAATCACCACCTGAAACGGTGCCATCATGGGGTAGCGCTTCACAATGCTTCCCAAAGCATCGGGACTCGTATCCATGGCGTAGACAACAGTCTGATTAAACTCACGCTCGCCTTCGTCCAAAACCTTGGTGGCAATTTCGTGGGTGATGGAGTCTATAAAGTACGGCTCATCGCCATCGAGAAGATATACGGGCTTGCATGCTTTTTGCCCAATCTGCTTGATGATTTCCTGATAGGTCATTAAAATTTCAAGTGTTTTACGGACCTTCCATCCTCAGCCAATTCGCGCATAGCACCTATGCCCAGTTTGAGATGCGTGTCGACATAATCGGCAGTAACGGTCTTGTCGCTATCGATTGTCTTTACACCTTCGGGAGTCATTGGCATGTCGGTCACTAAAAGCAGTGCGCCGGTAGGAATCTTGTTTGAAAATCCGGCCACAAAAATAGTGGCTGTTTCCATATCAATGGCCATACTCCGCGTTTTTTTCAGGTAATCTTTAAAAGCTTCGTCGTGCTCCCATACGCGACGGTTGGTCGTGTACACCGTCCCCGTCCAATAGTCCAGTCCGGCATCTCGCACAGTAGACGATACGGCTCGTTGCAAGCTAAACGAAGGAAGGGCTGGCACTTCGGCAGGCAGGTAATCGTGGCTGGTTCCCTCACCGCGAATAGCTGCTATTGGTAAGATAAAGTCGCCGACTCCATTCTTCGATTTCAAGCCCCCGCATTTCCCGAGAAACAAAACGGCTTTGGGGCTAATCGCTGAAAGCAAGTCCATGATGGTGGCGGCATTTGGGCTACCCATTCCAAAATTGATCATGCTCAGATTTCCATAGTGAGCGCTGGGCATAGCCTTATCCATTCCACGTACTTCAGCCCCCGTGAGTCGCGCAAAAGACTCGACGTAATTATCAAAGTTGGTCAATAAAATATAAGGGTTGAACTCGCTCAATTCCACACCAGTATATCGCGGAAGCCAATTCTCAACTATTTCGTTCTTAGTTTTCATTTAGATTTGCTTTTAATGGATGCACTCAATCTGCCAGCACACCCATTTAAGGTTGTTGAAGACTCCGGTAAACTTAAGATTTTTGATCCGGTACGGAGAAAATACCTGGTGCTTACTCCAGAAGAGTGGGTGCGACAGCACTTTGTCCAATTCCTGATCAACGAGCGTGGGTTTCCTGCTGGGCTCTTTAAATTGGAGTCGGCGGTTAAACACAATCAACGCGTTGGGCGTTATGATCTCACCGTGTTCAATAATCAAGGTCAGCCTCTGGTTTTGGTGGAGTGCAAGGCACCTTCGGTAAAAATCACCAAGGAAACGTTCTATCAAATCGCGAAGTACAATTCAGCTATGAACCTTTCTTTCTTGATGATTACGAATGGTTTGGATCACTATTTTGTCGATATAGATGTGGTGAAAAACAAGATGTCGGTGTCGCGAGACATACCGCAGTATGATTACCTTGTAGAAAAATATTAGGCTATGAGAATTTGGTTGGCAATCCTATTATTTATTCCAGTTTTAAGTTTTGGTCAAAGCAAGCAATTGCTGAACATTGAGCTGCGCGAATACCTGAAGGAATCAGCACCGGATGAGCGCGTCGATCTCTTCCTTCGCGGCGAAGCGACTTCTATAATTGCTTTTGTGAATGCCCACCAAGGTGTGGTAAAGCACCAAACTTCTCAAGTGGTTTCTTGTACACTGCCAGTCACGGCAGTTTATCTTTTAAATGAACTGGACGGAATAGACTTCGTAGAATTTGAGCGATCTCGTGGAACTGTGCTAAACGATGTGATGCTCACCAACAACAATATCAACCCCATTCACGCTGGTGTAGCTCCACTCGATCAAGCTTACCTAGGCGAAGATGTGATACTGGGGTTTGTGGATGCCGGTATCGAGCTCGAACACCCCGACTTTCAAAACGCTGATGGATCTACCCGCGTCATTGCCCTTTGGGATCAGACCCAAGATGAAGATGAGCCTTTTCGAATTCCAGAACCTTACGGCTACGGACAGGAGTGGACACCTGAAGAGATCGACTTAGGCATATCTGGGCACGATGATCAGGCAGGGTTTTACGGGCACGGAAGCACCGTTTCGGGTGTGGGAGCTGGCAATGGATTGGCTACCGGCGAATTCAAAGGCGTGGCTCCTGAAGCCGATATCATTGTGGTTTCTTCAGACTTCTCTCGAGAAAATTGGACCAGCTCAATTGCCGATGCGGTAGATTACATTTTCACAAAAGCTGAAGGTTTTGGAAAGCCCTGCGTGGTAAATCTGAGCTTGGGTACCTATTACGGCTCGCACGACGGCCTCGATGGGGCGGCTTTGATTATGGATGAGCTAGTGGATGAGTCTCCAGGTAGGTTGGTGGTTTCTGCTGCGGGCAACAGCGGAAATCTAGGCAACTACCACCTCGGTTACGAAATTCCCGAAGCTGACACGGCTTTCACCTGGTTTAAGTATAGCGGCGATGTGAATGGGGGAGAAGGCGGCGTCTTTTTTGAAGCCTGGGTCGATACAGCTGATTTTTCAAACACCCAGTTTGCCGTGGGCGCTGACCAGACCAATCCCGGGTTTGAGTTTCGCGGGTATTCGGATTGGCAAACAGCGGAGTCCAATTTGAATGAGTCACTGATCGATACCATCTGGTACGAGTCGGCGATGATCGGAATTGTAGAAACCTGGGTAGGACTGCGCGGTCAGCAATACCAAATACAAGTTTCGGTACGCGAGCCCTTCAGCAGCCAGTATTTCTGGCGATTCTCCACTACCGGTGGTGGTGCTGTGGATGTCTGGAGCTATTCGGGCTTCGGTACTTCGGCCATGGCTGAAACTGGTCTGCCATCATTGGGAGCCTACCCCGATATGGCCTTTTACCAATACCCCGACAATGAGAAAACAATCGTTAGTTCATGGGCTTGCTCCGATAACGTGATCACAGTAGGGAACTACGCCAACCGCGATGAGTTCGTGAATTATCTAGGAGAGATTACCACGTTCGAGTCTGTTCCTGGCGAGATTTCGATCAATTGTAGCCGTGGCCCAACACGCGACGACCGCCAAAAGCCAGATATTGCCGCTTCGGGCGATCACACCTTGAGCGCTGGGCGTCTGGCTACCTTGAATACATTCATCAACAACGAACCGCACAAAGTAGCAGAAGATGGGATGCACTATGTGAATGGAGGAACTTCGATGGCATCTCCGGTTGTGGCCGGTGTTGGAGCGCTTTACTTCGAGCGCGATCCTTCGGCAACTTACGCCGATGTGAAGCAAGCCATCATCGACAATGCCATAGCCGACTTCCAGACAGGCGTTTTGCCCGGTAATCAATTCGGGTATGGAAAGCTCAATGGGTTTGCCGTTTTGACGGAGCCTTTTGAGTCGACATCGGTTGGGGAAAGTTCCAATTCCATTTTTAAAGTCTATCCCAATCCAGTGGAGTATGAACTTATGATAATGGGAGTTGATGAAGCGGTTGCTACCGTGCAGCTCTATAGCTCCAATGGCCAGCTCGTTTTTACGCATCACTTCGAAAAGCAGGAAGGTTCACAAAAACTCGATTTAAGCGAACTTTCTTCGGGGCTTTATATTCTGAAGGGAATTTCGAAGAGTGGTGCTTATGGCATTCAGCGGATAGTCAAGGAATAATGACGCAAACGCTTTCGGATGGTTGTATTCTATTTTTTGATTAGAATTGACTTCTTAACCAAGCTATGATGAAAGCGAGACAATCCTACCGCCCTTACAGATCCTTCTGCGCTCTGCTCAGTTTGATCGTCGTTTCAAGTTTGTCGCAAATGGCAAGTGCCCAATGCGATGCCTTCGCTGGAATTGCCCCTGAAGACCCTGTCAACATTTGCGGTACAGAACCCTTTTGCCTTGTCGATTACTTAGAAACGGATGGAACGCCTATCCAAACCGATGGTGTGTGGACTGGGCCATCTGATTGGACTTGGGATGCAACGCTTTGCGCTTCTTTTGATCCATCTGCTCACCCAACCGGCGACTATACCTATACCGTGGTTGGTACGGATGGGTGTATCGATTCGGCTACTATTTCCATGGACTTCGCAAATGATGGAATTGTAGATTATATAACTCATTGTTTTGGTGGGTCTTATGATTTGTTTGCGGAAATAGCTGGTCCGGATGAGATACCCCTTTCAGGAAATTGGTATTATCCAGGTCCTACTGGTTACCCAAGTATTGGTTCAGAAGTCCCGGACGGAATTATTGACACAGAGGTTGATCCAGAAGGTACATATGTTTACCAATACTATGATGCGAACAATTGTTTTACTACGGCTGGAGCTTACATCATTTTCGAGACCGGGGGTACTACAGGTTGTGAAACTACTGTAGAATACACTTTTGGGCTAGGCGGATTCTGTCCCTTTGAGCACTTAGAGTGTGATCCTACTCCAGGAGGTAGCTGGATTGTTTGGGATGCGAATGGTAACGTTCTAGACTTTTATCCCGATTTTTTTGAGTGTGTTTCGGACTATGAAATTTTGTCTTTGGGTGAGAGTATTAGATTTGAATATATTTTAGGTACGGCCCCATGCGCTCTTGCATTTACCGACTTGCATCTGAACGTTCAGGGCTTTGATTCGAATGCCCTTATAACTGATATTTTAGCATGTGTTAGTTCCGGTCTGATCGATCCAAGTGAACTAGTTGATGACCCCAATATTGAAAACGAAGAAAGCTTGATATGGACGTATGCCCAAGTTAATGGTGCCTTACCAGAGCTATCCCTACCTCTAGATTTAGGGCTTTACGAACCTGGATCAACCCTTGTCCTTCAGTATACCGAACTTCAAGATGATGATATTCAAACTATTGGGTTTTTAAGCATTCAAATTGAAAGTGAATCTACCGCAGGTCAAGATGTTGTGGTTCCTACTCTGTGTGAGGATGGATCCAGTATCGACCTCAATTCATTTCTTCACGATTCTGCAACTCCCGGTGGCTATTGGTTAAACCCATCAGGGATCGAAGTATCGGGTGGAATAGTGCAATCTATGATTGCGAACTCAGGATTTTACACGTACTTAATTGAGGGGTTGGAATGTCCAACTGATGAAGCTGAGTACACGATAAGTTTTGCACCTGAAATCACCTATACTGTTAACGCCACCTGTGAACCAAACCAGACGGAGTACTACGTAGAGCTCGAAGTCTTGACCGGAGAATACATTGAGATTATTGATAACGGCAATGGTTTGCTTGTACAACCAGCTCAAGAAGGAGTTCACATGTTGGGGCCTATACCAGTTGGTGTGAACTTTTCGTTCACCATTGTAAGCGCCAACTCTTGTCCCGATGTTGTGGTATCTGGAATTTCCCCTGATTGTGTTTGTCCTGCATCAGGGACAATAACATCTGCAAATGAGACGATTTGTGAAGGAGAATGTTTTGATCTTGTAATAGAATTTGAAGGATCTCCGACGTATGACTTCACTTACTTTGATGGAGCAGGATCATATTCCGTAAGCAATTTTTTTGGAGATTCATACACTTTGCAAGTCTGTCCAACTATAAATACAACCTATACATTGGTTGATATGAACGATGCAAATTGTACTGGAGAAGCTTCTGGATCTGTGACGGTTAATGTAGAAACCCCTCCCAATGCAGGTGCTGACTCAGCTACAGAATTCTGTGCGGATGGGTCGTTTATTCAGTTTCCCCCACCCTTTGATTCGGATCCTGGCGGTATATGGAGTCCTTCGGGTGAAGTCCTGGCTGATGAAGGTAATAGTGGTGTTTACACATACACGGTCCCTGGAACAGCTTGTCCTTCGGATGTTTCCGAGCACGAAATGACCTTCCAACCAGAAATCACCTACACAGTTCAAGAAACTTGCCTTGGTATTGAAAGCCAATACGTGTTGGAAATCTTTGTGACAAGTGGGGATGTCGTATCTGTAGGGATGGGTTCTGGGGTCCTTTCCGGTGATGTTTTTACATCAGATCCGATCCAAGTTGGAACCCCCTATTCTTTTGAGTTGATCTCTGGAAATGCTTGTCCGAGTGTCTTGGTTTCAGGAGATGGTCCTTCCTGTGAATGTGAAACCGCTGGAGCCATTTCGAATACGGAAGAAACGCTGTGCATAGGAAACTGCACTGATCTCATTTTTGAGCTTGAAGGTATTCCACCGTTTGATGTGATATACACTGATGGAGATAATGACTTTTCTCTTTCTGGAATACAGAACGGACATATTCTTACAGCCTGTCCAAATGAGAATACAACTTACTCTTTAATTAGCGTGACTGACCAATCTTGCGAAGCTGAGAGCACAAGTACAGCGACGGTGCAAATAGAGATCCCACCAAATGCAGGGCCTGATTCAGCCGTAGAGCTGTGCGAAGACCAGAGTTTAATTGTTGATCTGAATCAATACCTAGATCTTATGGCTGACGTAGGAGGGACCTTTAACTTAAACTGGTTTTCTCAAATCCCGGATAATTCGGGCCAATACGTCTATGTCGTTTCAGGTTTTAATTGTCCTTCAGACTCGGCAGAATATCTAGTCGAAATAGAACCCGACACCGACGGCGACGGGATCTGCGATAGCGATGAAATAGTGGGGTGTCAAAACCCGAGCGCTGCCAACTACAACCCTCTGGCTACCGATCCGGGTCCCTGTGAACTGGATGGCGGATATGAAGATGTGCTCACTGATCTGGTTCAACAATCGGGTGAACTAAGCGATGGGATAAGTGGTATATCACTAGGAGCAAAGGATTCGGAATCGTCCACCTTCAAAATCTACCCAAACCCAGCCCGAGATTTCTTCTTGCTCCAACCTACTTCCGTTTCCATTACAGAAGTGATCGTTATGAGTCCCGGTGGGAAGGTGGTAGGGATCGTTTTCCCCAGAAACCGCCGGTGAAGTAAAGATCGATACAAGTGAGCTCGCCGCAGGACTCTACCTTGTCAAAACCCGTCTCGAAGATGGAAATCTGGTATCGAGGAAAGTTTTGATTGAGAAGTAGGAAAGTCCAGTTTGGAAGGTTTCTTATCTTGCCGCGGAAATAGGAAAATTCAAACGAGTGGACATCAAGAGCGTATTTATCACCCTTAGTTTCTATTGGCTAAGCATCGGGCTCAGTTTTGGACAGTGCGATGCCTTTCCTGGAATTCCGCCGGAAAATCCTGTCAACATCTGTGGGACAGAGGCATTTTGCCTCTTCGATTATTTAGGAACAGATGACACTATCATCCAAACCGATGGGGTGTGGACTGGGCCATCTGGTTGGACTTGGGATGGAGAACTCTGTGCTTCCTTTGATCCATCTGCTCACCCGCCCGGCGACTATACCTATACCGTAATTGGAACAGATGGGTGCACCGATTCGGCCACCATCACCATGGCCTATGCAGATGATGGAATAGTAAGTATTATAGCTTATTGTGATGGTGGATTTTATGATTTGTTCTCAGAAGTATGCATTCCTGAAGATCTTCCCCTTTCAGGTACTTGGTACTATCCCGGTCAGGAAGGATATCCAAGTGCTGGTTCAGAAGTTTCTGAAGGGATAATTGATACAGAGGTTGATCCATCTGGTGAATATGTTTACTATTATTTTGATGAGTCAGATTGTATTTCTACAATCGGAGTTAATTTGATCTTACCTACAGGAGGCGCTGCTGGTTGTGAAAACAGCATTGAGTACTCTTTTGGACAAGGCGGGTTTTGTCCCTTTGAGCATTTGGGTTGTGACCCTGAACCAGGTGGGCAATGGATCGTCTGGGGTGAAAATAGTAGCTTTTTAGATTTTTTTCCAATTACCAATGAATGCATTTCTGATTATGATATAGCGGTTTACGGAGAATATATTAGATTTCAATATATTTTAGGTGCATTTCCTTGCGACCCGGCGTTTACAGACGTGCATGTGAATGTGCAGGGTCTTGATTCAAATGGGCTTATTACTAATTTGGATTTGTGTCTAGGAGAATCGTTGTATGACCCTATAGACTCCATTGTTGATCCGAGAATAACAGATCCATCCAGTCTTGAATGGACTTTTTCATCAACAGGAGAGTCAGTTCCTTTATTTCCTTTTGATTCTATTCCTTCAGGCGCTTATCCTCAAATCATTTTACAATACACCATTCCTTCTGAGCTAGAGACTCCTCAATTAGGTTTTGTGCGATATTCGTTTGACGGCCAACATGCAGGTGATGACGTGCTTTTAGAATTTTGCGAATCACCGGGTACTACCGTTGATTTATTCGAATTTATCACCGGTGATTTGGAAGGTGAGTTTAGTGGCAATCTGTTCGAAATGATCCCCGAAAACTCGGGTGTCTATACTTATGAAGTGATCAATGAGATTTGCCCTACAGATTACGCTGAAATAACGGTTCTCATAGTTCCCTACACCGACACCGACGGTGACGGTATCTGCGATAGCGATGAAATAGTAGGGTGTCAAAACCCGAGCGCCGCTAACTACAATCCCTTGGCTACCGACCCGGGGCCCTGTGAATTGGGGGGTGGTTTTGAGAACGACCTTACCGAATTGATCCAACAGCCCGGTGAGTTTAATGATGGGATTAGCGGTATATCTCTGGGAGCGAATAATGCAGAATCGTCCACCTTCAAAATCTACCCCAACCCGGCGCGAGAATACTTCCTGCTCGAATCTACTTCCGTTTCTATTACAGAAGTGATTATCATGAGTCCCGATGGGAAGGTGGTAGGGATCGTTTCCCCAGAAACTGCAGGTGCAGTAAAGATCGACACAAGTGAGCTGGCCGCAGGACTATACCTTGTCAAAACACGTCTCGAAGATGGAAATCTGGTATCGAGGAAAGTTTTGATTGAGAAATAAGGGATCAATGATTAGATTTGCGCCCCAATAATCATTTCATGGATTTATCAAATATTCTCTCAATCGCAGGTAAGCCTGGACTTTATAAAGTAGTTAGCCAATCGCGTGGTGGCGTGGTGGTCACATCACTCCAAGACGGAAGAAAGATGTCGATCGGACAAACGCAGCGCGTAAGCTCATTGAGCGATATTTCCATCTACACCGAGGAAGGAGACGAGCCACTAGCCGATATTTTCACCACGATGTTTAAGAACAGCGACGGGAAGGCTATTGATGTCAATATGAAGGACAACTCCGACCTGAGAAACTACTTTCTCGAAATCCTTCCCGATCACGACGAAGAAAGAGTCTACGCTTCTGATATCAAAAAGATGATCAAGTGGTTCAACCTCCTACTCGAAAAAGGGGAGTTGAGCATCGAAGAATCTGCGGAAGAGTCAAAAGAGGAGGCTACTGAAGCTCCGGAAGAAGAATAGGTTTTCAGATTGTACTAAGTACTAAGTACTAAGTATTAAGTACTGAGTACAAAGATGCTGCGCGATTTTAGCTAGTGATAAACGAAAAGTTTAAAGCGAAAAGTTGGCTCTACTTCCTTGATTGAATTCGTTTTACTAGTACTCAGTCCCGTTAGGGACAACCTATGGGTAACGAAATAATCTTGTTGTGGAGTTTTGTGCCGTCAGGTACTACCTATATTCACAAAGATGGAGTGCTTCGGGAAGTCACAGGGCGTACCTTACGGCACGCATGTCACGCCTTGTTACGGTATTTGTACTAAGTATCGAGTATTAGGTACAAAGAAGCGTTGAGTCCTTCGGAGTGAAAATCGATTAATTATAAGTGAAAAGTTGGCATTCTTTCGTGATTGTCTCACATGGTTGCTCCGTATTTCCGCCTAAGGCGGAGCTGCGGAATTTGTTTTTAATTTCTAATGGTTCCAATTCTCACGTTGACCGGTGCTCAGCCGTCGTCAATTTTCAATAACTCATTGGCCATTCGTTTTGTCTCGCCCCTACAGGGCTTTACCTTAGCTCGCATTCATCGCACTCGGTTTCACCGCATGCTAGATTCTTGCGCCCTGACGCTTACGGTCAGGGCTTGAGTACTTCTAAAATCGCTAATCGGTGTTCCTTGTTCTGAAATCAAAACAAATGGATTGAGCACTAGAATAGGCACCACGCTGTCGCCGAAGCTTGCGCCACCGCTGAAGCTAAGGCCGGCACGCGGTTAGCGTAGGAGCCACAAAGGCTCGAAGGGCTCAGAGTTACACACAGATTCTCTGTGTTCTTTGAGTGCTCTGTGGTTTAAGGAGTGAAAAGCGATTAATTATAAGTGAAAAATTAGCTCTACTTCCTTGATTGATATTGTTTTCACGATCATGAGTCCCGTTAGGGACTAACTATGGGTAATCTTAACACGTCTAAGGCCCCAAACCAACGAAGTAGCAACTAAGGGGCAACTAAGTACCAACTAAGTGCCAACTAAGGGTTGGATTGAGAGCTAAATATTAACATGTCTAAAAAGGGGTAGTAAGATGCTATGTGTGGAAATGTCCCAGTCTTAATACTTAGTACATGAACATAGTACATAATACTTTGTACACCCACTCAAACAATATTCACTTCCCGCTCCAGCTCTACTCCAAACTTGGCTTTAACCGTCTCAAGCACTTTTCCGGAATAGGCAAAAATCTCCTCACCTGTGGCATCGCCGTAGTTGACAAGTACCAGCGCTTGTTTGGCGTGCATACCGCAGTGCCCTTCGCGAAGGCCTTTGAATCCAGCCTTTTCGATTAGCCATCCGGCAGCCAATTTGCGATGTCCTTCACCGGCCGGATAATTTGGGATGTCTGGGTGCTCAGCCGATATACGCTCAAATTGTTCAATTGGGATTACCGGGTTTTTGAAAAAGCTACCGGCATTTCCGAGTTCTGCCGGGTCGGGGAGCTTGCTCTGTCTGATTCGGATCACGGCATTGCTCACATCTTTTATCGTGGGATTAGAGATTCCCTGAGCTTTGAGCTCGCCCTTGATCGCACCGTACTCCGTTTTTAGGTCAGGCTCTTTTAAGAGGTTAAACGTCACCGATAGGATGATGTATTGCCCCTTCAGTCTTCGCTTAAAAACGCTTTCACGGTAGCCGAATTCACATGCCGCTGCATCAAAATCATGCACTTCTCCAGATTCCAGATGAAAGGCTTTTAGGGACTTAAAACGATCTTTGATTTCCACTCCATAAGCCCCGATGTTTTGCATGGGACTGGCACCTACATTCCCGGGAATAAGCGATAGGTTTTCGAGACCTGCCCAGCCCTGATTTAGGGTATGCATCACAAATTTATGCCAGTTTTCGCCCGCACCCGACTCAACCACGTAGTGCTTATCTGTTTCTTCAATCAGGTGAATCCCCATCACTTCGTTCTTCAAAACGATGCCATCAAAATCGCGGGTTAGAAGGATATTGCTGCCCCCACCCAAAATCAAGTATTTCTGCTCTTTCAGATCAACTGTCTTCAATATTTCCCGAAGCGCTTCCGCCGAATCGAAACGGCAAAAACTATCGGCTTGAACATCTATTCCGAAGGTGTTGTACTCTTTGAGAGAAACCTGATTTTCGATCATGGGGATTATCGTTTTTTGCAAATCTAATCGCAATTTAAATTGCAAAACGGCATTCCTCCATTCTCTTTACATTTGTCGGTTGTGAATAAAAGGATCATTGTTTCGGTAAGTAGCGATATTGCTACCGATCAGCGGGTGCAAAAGCAATGCCGGGCACTGCACAAAAGTGGCTACAGCGTTACGCTTGTCGGTCGCGATTTGGGCCGGGATATCCCCATCGACTTACCATTCAAATACCTTCATTTATCACTTCCTTTTCGGAAAGGGCCCTTGATGTATGCCTGGTTCAATATTCGCCTTTTCTTTTACCTACTCTTTCACAAAGCTGATTTCTACGTTTCCAACGACCTTGACACGCTTCTGGCTACAGGCTTGGCTGCCCGACTGAAATCAAAGCCATACTGGTACGATAGCCACGAGTATTTCACCCAAGTACCCGAAGTGGTCAATCGGCCCTTTGTTCAGAAAATGTGGCGGGTCA
This sequence comes from Cryomorpha sp., assembly GCA_965230375.1. Taxonomy (GTDB): domain Bacteria; phylum Bacteroidota; class Bacteroidia; order Flavobacteriales_D; family Cryomorphaceae; genus CBDDKU01. The sequence continues at coordinate 82,136 of CBDDKU010000002.1, read as the reverse complement.
TTGAGCGAGCTTTTGTAAGTCACGCAGCAATAGTCTCTACAGTCTCTCCAGCAATTGTTGAGCACTTACAGTCTGACTACCGTATCAAGGATGTTCTTCTCGTTCGAAACTTCCCCGAGCCAGTTGAATCGGTTATTCCCAAGTCAAGAAAAGAACTTGGTATTCCAGAGTCTAGCATGCTAATGATTTTGCAAGGAAATGGGATCAATATTGACCGTGGGGGAGAAGAGTTGATTGAAGGATTGACTCAACTCAATGATGTTTTCTTATTGGTCGTAGGACATGGAGATGTCATTCCTTTGATGAAGTCCATGGCCGCAGAATTTCAGGTGAATGACAAAGTGCGGTTTATTCCATCAATACCTTATAAAGAGCTTTTGACGTACACGGCAATGGCGGATGTTGGGCTTTGCTTCGACAAGCCCACTAACCTGAATTATCAATACAGCCTACCTAACCGTTTGTTTGACTACGCGCTAGTAGGTCTTCCAGTGCTCGTCGCCAAGCTTCAGGAAACTGAAAAGTGGATAAATACTTACAAAGTCGGTGTGCTGATCGATAGCGTATCAGTAGAAACGATTGTGGCTGGAATAGAAGCTTTTCGAGCATTAGATTCAGCTAGATACAAAGAGTATAGCCAAAACGCTAGACGTGCCAGTCTTGAGCATAATTGGAGTTCGGAAATGAATCCTGTCTTAGATCGGATAAACACTATTCTTCACTAGCGACCATTACTTCCTCTGAGCTTACCGTGCTGTTTTCACAGCGTATGATGTGCGACGAAAGTTTTTTCATGTGTTTATAGTCGTGGGTGGCCATAATAACCGCGCGCCCATTCTGACTAATCTGGTAGAGCAAGTTCAGAATCTCTTCTGTCGTTGCTGGGTCGAGGTTTCCCGTAGGCTCATCGGCTAGAATCAGGTCTGGGTCATTGAGCAATGCCCGAGCCACGGCCACGCGCTGCTGTTCTCCACCTGACAATTCGTGGGGCATTTTATATCCCTTGGTTCCGAGCCCCACTTTCTCCAACACTTCCTGAATCCGCTGATTCATTTTATCCTTGCCTTTCCAGCCTGTCGCACGGAGCGCAAACCAAAGGTTGTCGTGAACATTTCTATCCGGTAAGAGCTCAAAGTCCTGGAAAACGATCCCCATGCTCCGACGCAAATAAGGCACTTGCTTGCGCTTGAGCTTTCGGAGATCATAGCTGTTCACATGTCCTTCACCATTTTTCAGCTCTACCGCACCGTAAAGCGTTTTGAGAAGACTACTCTTCCCAGATCCGGTTTTCCCGATTAGATAGACGAAATCGCCTTTGTTGATCTGCACGTTCACATCGTTCAGTACAAGGTGATCGCCCTGATAGATGGTGACGTCTTTGAGTTCTACAATGCTTTCTTCGGCCATGGGGAAATATTAGATAGTGCTAAGATAATTTACCGTGGTGAATTTCCGTTATCCATGCATTGAAACCACCTTATTTACCGCCTGATTCTCCACATTTTCAGGTGCAAAACTTTGTGAGTAGGTGACCGCTGACCCTCTGCTTCCAAGGTAATTTTAACCCTTTAAAACCTATACCTGCAAATGCAATCCAAATTGAAGGTAATTCTATACAGTATTGTCGCTGTTCTAGCTTGTTTCAAGCTAAGTGCACAAGAAACGGAAGCTTATCGGAGTTCTGATCGGCCATACTTCGAAGCGCTGGAGCTGATGAACTACGAGCAATACGAAGGGGCGAGACGCATGTTTTCGGATTATCTGGAAACGGCCAAAAACAGTAATACGGAGCTTTACGCCAATGCCGAGTACTATCTGGCCAGCACCACTATGAAGCTTTTCCATAAGGACGCAGAGTACCTGATGGAAACCTTTGTTCACACTCATCCGGAGAGCAATTGGAGAAATCCCGCGATCTACGACCTGGCCAATTACAATTTCAATCGCCGCGATTACGACGATGCGCTGTACTGGCTCGATCAGGTTGATACCTACAAGATGAGCGTGGCCGACAAGGAGAAAATCTCTTTCAAGAAAGGATTTTCGGCTTTTGAATTGGAAGACTATGAGTTGGCCAAGGCATCGTTTTATGAGCTAAAAGATGGGGAGAGCGAATACAAGGGGCCGAGCAATTACTACTACGGACACATCGCCTACACCGAAGGAAATTACCAGACAGCCCTTGACGCGCTACAAGCTGCTCAAGCCGATCCGAATTTTGAGCCGGTTGTGCCTTATTACATCACGCAGATTTACCATTTCCAGGAGCGGTACGATGATTTGATCGCCTACGCTGAGCCTATGATGGAAATGGAAGAAGCGGTGCGAAAGGAAGAGATTGCTCTCTTGCTTGGTCACGCCTATTATCAGAAGCAAGAGTTTGCCAAGGCGGTGCCTTACCTGCGGTATTTTATGGAGAATAGCTCCAAGAAAACGGCTGAAGATGCCTACCCGCTTGCCTATGCCCTATACCGCACTGGTGAGTACCAAGAGTCTATCGGGTATTTTGTGAAGGCGGCGAAGTCGGATGATGAAGCCCTAGTACAAATCGCGACCTACCAAATGGCTGATGCCTATGTGAAGCTCGATCAGAAGAACTACGCCCAAAATGCTTTCAAAGTATCGGCACAGATGGGAATCGACCCAGAGGTGACGGAAGATTCTTACTTCAATTACGCCAAGCTTGCCTACGAACTGAGTTTTGACCCCTTCCACGAAGCGATTCGAGCTTTTGAAGCTTACCTCGAGAAATATCCGAATTCGGAGCGAAAGGACGATGCATACGAGTTCTTGTTGAAAGTCTATATCTCAACCAAGAACTATCCGGCCGCGATGGCTAGCATCGATAAGATGAAGACTCCAAACCCTTATCACCGTATCAAATACCAGGAATGTGCCTACAACTTGGCCGTGGGACAGATGCGAAAGGGAAAAACGCTGGAAGCAACGGAGACCTTCGCAAAGGTCAAGACTTACCCGGAAGACCCGAAGCTCGTCGCTCTTTCTGAATACTGGCTAGGTGATTTGAAATACCGCAAAGGGAAGTACGAAGAAGCCAAAGTGCACTACAAAGCCTTTGTGAGCAGCTCTGCTTCTTTCCAAACCGATTATTACAACCTGGTGCAATACAATCTGGGCTACTGCTACTTCAAGGAAAAGGATTATCCGAGTTCGCTTACCGCTTTTCGAAAGTTTATCTCGAGCAATCAGGTGGACGACAAGCGTAAAATCGATGCCCACCTGAGAATTGGTGACTTGAATCTCGTTACAAAGAACTACAAGGTGGCCATCGAGAATTACGGAAAGGCGGTGGAGAAGCACGGTGCCAATGAAGACTACGCTTTATTTCAAATGGCACAATGCTACGGGTACGAAGAGAATTACTTCAAGAAGATAGAAACGCTTGAGCAGCTCTTTGCGAAGCACCCCGAAACGAGTTTGGCTCCTGTGAGCTACTTTGAACTGGGCGAAAGCTATTTCGCACAAAACGAGCTCAACCCTGCACTTTCGAATTACAATACCGTAGTGGACTCCTTTCCACAATCGCCGTATCGAAAGAAATCGCTCTTGAAGCGCGGGCTCGTGCTCTATCGTCTGAACAATTACGACGAAGCAATCGCTAGTTTCAAAACGGTCGTTAACGATTACGGTGTGGATTCAGAGTCGAATGAAGCCATTGCTACGCTAAAAAACATCTACCTGGACTTGGGTGATGTGGATGCGTACTCAAAGTGGTTAGCGGATATTCCAGACTACGAAGTGAGCCGCGATGAGATCGACAGCCTGTCGTACCAAGCCGCTGAGAACCTCGTTGCCGACGCCGATTGCGATGGGGCCATCAAGGCATTCAATAAGTATTTGAGCGACTATCCAAATGGTCTTTTCGCCTTGAATGCCAACTACTACATCGCCGACTGCTCTTACAGAAAGAACGATTTCAATACGGCGTTGACTGGGTTTACCTACGTGATTGACCAGCCCACGAGTCAGTTTTCGGAGTCATCACTGCTCGGAGCAGCGACCATCCAGTACGATCGCAAGAACTACGAAGCGGCCTTGCCGCTCTACGTGCGACTTGAAAGCGTGGCTTCTTTTGCGACGAATGTTTTGGAAGCTCAGATTGGAAAAATGAGAACGGCCTTCAAAATTGGGGATTACGATCTGGCCTTAAAAGGAGCTGACCAAGCGCTAGCTAATTCAGGTACTCCAGAGAAAATTGAGAAGGAAGCGAAACTCACGAAGGCTCGCATTTATTTTGCTCAGGAAAAGTACGATCTGGCCAAGCCATTTTACGAAGAGCTCTCTATGATCGACAATACGGCTGAAGGTGCTGAGTCGAAATACCGATTGGCAGAAATAGCCATGGCAAACCAAGAGCTTGATTTCGCTGAAAACCACGTATTCGAATTGGTTCAAAATTTCCCGGCCATCACCTTCTGGAAGGTTAAGGCATTCATCTTGCTCTCCGATATTTACGTGGAGCGCGATGATTATTTCCAGGCTCGAGCCACCCTGCAAAGCGTACTCGACAACGTTTCCGACTCCAGTTTGGTTGCAATTGCTGAAGGGAAAATGGAAGCGCTCGATGCCACAGAAGAAGTAGAGATCCAAAAAGCCGACACGCTGGCTAGTCCCGATACCCTGGACTATGAAGATTCGTATAATGAGTTGATTGATGAACCAAATTCGGAGGAAGAGTAAGATGAGAAGCACATTCAAATATTTGTTTGCTGGAGTCCTTTTGATTTGGGGGTTCGAAGCAGTAGCGCAAGATGAAACAGAAGGTGGTTTTGAACAAACTCAAGTCATCACGGGAGACCGTAGCTTGAGCGTTCAAAAGGCATTTAAAATGTCGGTGCTTCCAGATCCAATCGATATTTCGGTAGATATGGGAAGTTTGAAGTACCAGCTTATCCCGCGCCGTCCGGCCATGGCTATTTCGGTTGATAGTATTCAGCCGGCAAAGGTCAAAGTAAGAGAACCACTCGAAAAGCTCTACAATGGATACGTAAAAGCCGGTGTTGGAACATTTGCTACGCCTTATATCGAAGGAATGTACACGTCAACACGCGATCGCGATCTGGCCTACGGTGCCCGATTTCGACATATGTCTTCTCACGATGGTGTAAACGGTCCTGTAGCATTCAGTGGATACAACCAAAACCTAATAGAAGGATGGGCTAAGAAGGTGTTTCGAAAGTATAGCTTGCAATCGAAGCTAACATATGAGCGTAATGGCTATCACTACTATGGTTTTGATCCTCAGGATTTAGACGTCGATAAGAAAGATATTCGCCAGACTTTTGATATTATCGACCTCGATGCTAACTGGAAGAGCTATTACCGAGATTCTTCTCGAATCAATCACGACATCAGTCTGAATGCTTATTACATGGGCGACCGATACGAATCGAGTGAGTTTGGGATCAAGGCCGGAGGAAACCTTCAGTCAATTCGTGGAGATTTGTTCTACAATATGGACGCATCCTTCGACTTCTTGAGCTCAAATCTCGCTGCTGTGGATCCATTCGACTATATGAATGACACAACAGGGATTCAAGTTCTCGGGTACGACCAGAACAATGCAATCTTGGAATTAGCTCCGCAGGTGCTCCTGACCAAAGGTGATTTTACAGCGCTTGCTGGGATTTCGATTTTTGGTCAATTCTCTAATCAAGCTAAGTTCCATGCTTTTCCAACATTGGAAGTGAGCTATTCGCTCTTCGATGATGTATTTGTGCCTTACGCCGGATTAACTGGAGAAGTTCGAAGAACGAGCTACCGCACATTGACGGCTCGCAACCCATATATGCTATCATCTGTTGCCCTTAAAAACGAAGTAGAGAAGTACAATTTCTATGCGGGTATTCGGGGTGCGATTAGCGATAGAATGAGCTTCAATGCAACCTTATCTTTTGATCGGGTTGATGATTTGGCCTTGTTTTACAACGATGTGTCGGTGAGTACCGAAAATAGATTTGGTGTGTTCTACGACGATGTGAAGACCTTCACTATTCTCGGAGAATTGTCTTACGAATTTGGAACCAAATGGGAAGCGGCACTTCGTGGAGAGCTGTTTTCTTACGACACCGATTCGCAGAAAGAAGCTTGGCATTTGCCGAGTCACCGAATTGGTTTGCACGGAAAGTATAGCCTATTCGATAAGTTTGTGATAGGAGCTGATCTGGCCTGGATAGGCAAGCGTCAGGTATTCTCATTCTTGCCTGTAGCCGATGTAGCTCAAAATGATGACATGGTTTATCAAGTAGAGCTCGATGGCTATGTGGATCTTTCGCTATCGATAGAGTACCGATACACCAAAAGATTAAGCGCTTTTATCGAAGCCAACAACTTGACCGGAACGAAGTATGATATCTACTACCGATTCCCCGCTCAAAGGGTATTCTTGATGGGAGGAGCTAAGTATAGTTTTTAGGTCTATTTTCAATCGGTTTTTACCAGATTTTCAACACCCATTTTATCACGGATTCCCATCCTGTTAATAACCGGGTGTAATTGTTGAAAATGTCCAGTGTTTACGCGCCTTTTAGCCGCGATTTAACCTTTTATTATTCGTATTTTTGTTTGAATCAATTTTCTGAATTAAAAGAAGAATATGTCAGACGATCAGAATGAGAAAAAGCGCGAGTATTCCGCAGGGAATATTCAGGTCTTAGAAGGTCTTGAAGCGGTTCGTAAAAGACCCGCAATGTATATTGGTGATGTGGGGACAAAAGGTCTTCACCACTTGGTATATGAAGTAGTGGATAACTCCATTGATGAAGCTTTGGCAGGATATTGTGACGAGATTAGTGTTACGATAAACAAAGACAACTCAATCACCGTTAGCGACAACGGGCGTGGTATTCCTACAGGCTTTCACGAAAAAGAAGGAAAGTCGGCTCTCGAAGTCGTAATGACTGTTCTTCACGCAGGTGGAAAATTCGATAAAGACACTTACAAAGTTTCTGGTGGACTTCACGGAGTAGGGGTGAGTTGTGTAAACGCCCTTTCCATACTCTTGAGAGCCACTGTTCATCGCGATGGTAAAATTTGGCAACAAGAATACTCGATAGGTAAACCAAAGGCCGACGTTGAGGTAATTGGAGAAACCGATAAAACGGGAACAACCGTTCTTTTTCAGCCAGACCCTACGATCTTCGAAAGCACAGTGTACAATTTTGATACGCTTGCCAGCAGAATGCGAGAGCTTGCATTCCTGAACAAGGGTATTCGTATCACGCTAATTGATGACCGCGAGCTAGATGATGACGGAAACCCTATTTCCGAGTCTTTTTTCTCAGAAGGTGGACTTTACGAGTTTGTTGAATATTTGGATGGCACGAGAGAAAAGCTCATTGCGAACCCAATCCACATGGAAGGCGAAAAGAATGGTATACCCGTTGAAGTTGCCTTGATTTACAATACCTCGTTTACGGAGAACATTCACGCATATGTAAACAATATCAATACATATGAAGGGGGAACTCACTTGCAGGGATTCCGCCGTGGACTGACTGCCACGCTCAAGAAGTACGCAGAAGATTCTGGGATGCTATCGAAACTCAAATTTGATATTGCAGGAGATGATTTCCGAGAAGGTTTAACTGCCGTTATTTCGGTAAAGGTTGCTGAGCCGCAGTTTGAAGGTCAGACTAAAACCAAATTGGGTAACCGAGAGGTGAATGCGCCGGTATCTCAGGCGGTTTCTGAAATGCTGACCAATTACTTGGAAGAAAATCCAAATGAAGCCAGAGCCATTGTAAATAAGGTGATTCTTGCAGCTCAAGCCAGACACGCAGCCAGAAAGGCTCGTGAGATGGTACAGCGTAAGAATGTCTTGACTGGATCTGGTCTCCCTGGGAAGCTCAGTGATTGTGCTGATAGAAACCCTGAGAATTGCGAGATCTACCTCGTTGAGGGTGATTCGGCAGGTGGTACGGCCAAGCAAGGTCGTGACCGCCACACGCAAGCGATCCTTCCACTTCGTGGTAAGATCCTGAACGTGGAGAAAGCCATGCACCACAAAATCTTCGAGAACGAAGAGATCAAAAATATTTACACGGCCCTTGGTGTGTGACCGTGGGAACGGAAGAAGATGCGAAAGCGCTGAACACTGAAAAGCTTCGCTACCACAAGATCGTAATCATGTGTGATGCCGACGTCGATGGTAGTCACATCGAGACCTTAATCCTGACATTCTTCTTCCGCCATATGCGGGAGCTTATCGAAGCGGGGTACATCTACATCGCTACTCCACCATTGTATTTGTTGAAGAAAGGTTCGACAATGAAATATGCGTGGAATGAAGAGCAGCGACAAGAGATTGTAGCAGATATGAAGGGGAGCGGAAAAGAATCTAGTGTGAACCAACAGCGCTATAAGGGTCTTGGAGAGATGAACGCCGAGCAACTTTGGGATACGACAATGAATCCGGAGTACAGAACATTGCGTCAAGTTACCATAGACAACGCTGCTGAAGCCGATCACGTATTTTCAATGCTCATGGGTGATGATGTACCACCACGTAGAGAGTTCATTGAAAAGAACGCCAAATATGCGAATATTGACGTTTAAGATATTTTAAGTTCGATTGGAAAGCGCCTCTGATTACTCAGGGGCGTTTTTTGTTTCAAGGTATAGATCAAGTATGATGGGTAGGTGATCGCTGTAGCCACCTTTGTAGGCAGGGCCTTGAAATGTTCTAAACGGAACATCTTCTCCTGCCGCATTTTTAGTCAATAGCCATGGAGCGTCAAAAATTCCTACTGAACCTGGAGTGGTGGACGTCCTACTTGAATACAGAAAATTACTGGACACAATAAATTGATCCAAAACTCCCCATTCTCCTGCGAATGAATGCGTCCCAAAATGGTATTGAATAGGGAGCATGAAATTCAACAATCCAGACGCATTTTCGGCATAAGGATCCTTTGCATCGAGGACTTCCAATACGCTAATGTCCGAAGGTTCATCATTCAGGTCACCACAAATCACAATTTTTGGTGATGCGAATTTAGCTTCCAGGCTATCTACTTTTTGTCGGAGCAGACTGGCCACGTACTTTCGGTTTTCTTCAGAGACAAATTGCCCACCATAGCGCGATGGCCAGTGGTTTATAAAATAGTGTAAGGTATCTTGATTTGGTAAGATGCCCTTTACGTAGAGCATATCTCGCGTGGTGCGCTCTGGGTCGTGAGGAAACTTAACTCGAAAGTACTTGTAGAGAATCACATTAAAGCGCTCTGGCCTGTATAAACAAGCAATATCGATGCCCCTTCGGTCAGGTGAGTCTCGATGAATGATCTCGTATCCTGCATTTTTTAATGGGGAGAATTGAACTAGGCCGTCTAAAACCCATTTCGACTCTACTTCACAAAGCCCCAACAACTCCATGGGTTCCCAACCACCCAGGGCTAAAATGGTTCGAGCTATTCCGTTTGATTTCTTCTTGTAGCGGTCAAAAGTGTATCTGTTTTTGCCTTCGGGGGTGAAGGCTTCATCTCGAGTCAGGCTATCGTCTTCAAGGTCGAACAGGTTTTCGAGATTATAGAATCCGATACGGAAATTCGATTCGAGTCGTGGCTTTTCAACGATATCCTGGTACCGCTGAAAATCTGGGGATTGTGCAATTGAGATGGATGGGAGAAACAGGATAAGCCATATGCCCCATTTACGCATCATGCACCCACAGTGGCTTTGCCGCTATACGCTCTCCAAAGCAACACAGAGCCGAAAATAACAAAGGGGATACTGAGAATTTGCCCCATGTTCAAGATCAGGTCATTCTCAAAAGCTTCCTGATTGATTTTCAAAAACTCATCAAGAAAACGCAAGGTGAACAGTACGACCATAAACAAGCCAAACAAGAACCCATTCTTTTTGCTTATCACTTTGTTCTTCCAGAAGTAGTAGAGTATGAAGAACAAAATGACACAATAAATAGCTTCGTAAAGCTGAGCAGGATGTCTGGGATCCAAACCTAATTCAGGAGGGTAGGCGTTGACGAATTTAAAGCCCCAGGGGAGTGTGGTGACTTTTCCTAAAATCTCGGAATTGACCAAATTTCCAACTCGTATACACGCTCCGGTAATGCACGTTACGATAACGATTCTATCCATGATCCAGAGAAATCGCATCTTGTATTTTCTTCCAAACAAATACACGGCTGTAAGAATCCCTATTGCTCCACCATGGCTAGCTAGTCCACCTTTTTGAATCTGAATAATCTCAATGGGATTGGACAAATAATATGCAGCGTCGTAGAAAAACACATGCCCAAGACGCGCTCCTAATATTGTCCCAACTACGACATATATGGTCAGGTCTTCTACGTGTTTTTTAGTCTTTCCATCTTTCTCAAAAATGTGAATGAGAATGTACTGGCTAATCAATAGGCCAAGGACGAATAGAATTCCGTACCAGCGTACAGGCCAATCAATAAAAGGGATGGTAAAGGCTTCTGGGTCAACGTCCCAGTGAATGGATAGAAGTGTGTTCAAATCCCGATAGGTTTTGAGCGAAAATAGTCATTTGCCAATGCTTAAAAAAAAGCCTCCCTGACAATTATGATCAGGGAGGCTCTATTTGCTTCTTTATTAGCTTATCGCACCAAGGTTATAAACCCTGTTATTTCTCTTTTCTCTTCCGTTGTGGCGGACGAAACTTTGATGAGATAGGTATAGATACCGGTGTCAAGGTAATGCTCACCATCTCCTTTGTTAGAACTTCCGTTCCATCCTTCATCATAATCATTCGACTTAAACACTTGTCGACCCCATCTGTCCATAATTGTGACTTCGTAATCTCTGATGTCCAACGTATTTCCAACAGGTCTCCAGATATCGTTAATCCCGTCTTCGTTGGGACTAAAGCTATTTGGAATATACCAAATGAGATCATCGTGAATGATCACTTCTTTCGTTGTTGTATCCGTACATCCATTCACACTGGTGGTAAACAGGGTAACCGGGTAAATTCCAGCTGTATCCTTTGGAAATTCAAATACAGAAATACGGTCGTGAGCTTCACCCAGTGCAGGATATTCACCAAACACGAAGTGCGAACTGTAAATCGGGCCAGGGCTCGAAATATCTTGGAAGGTAATTCGGGTATTTTTAACAGTTGTTGGTAGCGGGTTGATATTAAAATCTGCCACGAACTCAGGTGGATCAATCAGGCTAACAGGTTGGCTGATTTCACAGCCATTTGCATTTCGTGCAATGACATCAAAATCTCCAGCGCAGACGAAAGAAACGCTATCTGGCACCCAAGTCATTCCGCCATCGAAGCTGTAATCAACAGCTCCAAGTGATCTAATACCAATTCGGCCAGAGCATTCCTCTGCACATCTCGGTGGGGCTTGCGTAATGAATATTTCTTGTGGATTAGGTTCGCCGATGGTGTAAAGAGTTGAATCTGTACAACCTACGCTATCGGTTACTTTTACCTGATACGTTCCAGCTGGCAACGAGTCTCTGGTTTGAGGGATAATTCCCGGATATCCGTTTTCCTCCCAGTCAAATACATATTGCCCATTTGTTGGGGTACCACCGCTTGGTACACCAACTGCAGTACCGCTATTTTGATTGTAGCATAAAGCGTCTTCTGGAACGACGATCAATGAAACAGGGTCTGAAAAAGTTACGTTCACTTCGTCGAACTCAGAACATAAGAATCCGTTATCATCTGTCCAAGTCAGTGTTACGACACCTCCCGGAGAAGCCATAGATGCGATCGCATTTGGATCGTGAATATCACTAAAGGACACACCTTCAGGGCCAGTCCAAGTACCTAAACCAAGCGCGGGCTCAGCCTGTAATTGATAGGTGAGTTCACAAGGGAATGCATCGTCTCCGGCTACTGCATTAGTTTGACAACAGTTAGCATTTGTCGCCTCTAAGACATCAAGAGTTAACTCTGATTGTCCTTCGCAAGTACCATTACCAACTGTGTACGTGTAGGTCGTATTTAATCCATCGGGATATTCAGATGGGTTGAATACATCAGGCACTACGTTACCTGCTCCATCTGTCCAAACACCGCCTGGTGCCGGGTTTCCATCTAGGTAATCAATCAGAAAACTAATAGGTGAATTGTAGCAGAGTGTCGAATCTGTCGTCAATCCTGGATCAGCAAGTGCATCTGGTGCAACGACTACCTGATCTGTGATGATACAACCCGGAAACCCTTCCGGGTATGCTGTAACTGTATACACAGTGGCTTGATTCACTTCAGCCATGGGATTCTGAACATTTGTAGCTGATAGACCTGTAGGCGGTTCCCAAGACCAAACCATTCCATCATCGGCAGCTACACAGCTTACTACTATTTCCATTTCTGGATAAGTTCCATCTTCACAACTTCCTGTCCCATCAGGTTGGAATAAGAATGTTATACACCCTGTTGCGTTATCCGCAACGACCACAGTTCCAGCTAAGTCGGAAGTCCATGGAGAGCTCAGAAACGGTGCACCGGTATTATCTCCGTTGTAGAAAGTCACGAAATCAAAGAAATCTTGCTGCCCACTAATAAATTCAATTTGCATCATGGTAATCCCGTCTCCAGGGTTATCAGGACAGAACGTGAGCTCGAGATTTTCGTTGTTTTCCCAGCAATAAGAATATGTTCCAGCGTCGTTAGAACATTCTGGAAGCGGCTCACCTACCAAACCAGCTTGGAGTTGAACGGGATCTTCACAATAAGTCAAGTCAGGACCTGCTGTAATTTCAGGACCTTCCATGGCTTCTACTACGATTGTCGTATCGAAAGTACAACCAAAGTTATTTGTAGCGTAATAAGTGTATTCGTAGAAGCCGGGAGTATCATAAGTTACTTCCAATATATTCCCATCTGCAGATGTACTAACGATGTTCGGACCTTCCCACCAAGACGAATCGGACTGTAGACCTATAACTGGAGTAAACGTGGTGATGTCTGGAAATAGGGTAGGGTTGAAATTGATACCCCAGGCAAAAATGTACCCATTGTCAATCGCAAGGTTATCTACAACATTAAACGTCCAGTCACCATTGAGTGGACACCCAACCAAGTCACACATGTCGTAGTCACTCTGATAAGTTCCAGAGGGAACAGAGTTACCTGGGGTCACGCCTCCAACAGGGACGGTGGTCGCGTCAGGTAAGTTTCCATTTGTAGCGTCTGGGGCCCAGGCATAGTCATAACCAATTCCGGGATCTGTTCCTCCATTATCTATTGCTTCTCCCAAATAGGTGTTCCCACCACCATTCGGATATTCTAGTAAGATGACATTCGTACCATCCGGACAAGTGATAGACATCTGCAAGTCACCGAGATAAGAGTGTTCCATATTGATGAAAACATCGAGTAAGTCAGAACAGTCATCCAAGGTTGCACCCGCTTCGAAAAAGTCGAATGTCAAGGTAGAAGAGTACGAGAATCCGGCACCATCTGCAAGATAAGTTTCTCCAGCCGCTACTTGCGGTGGAAGAGCGGTCCAAGTCACACTTTGGATCGGACTTGCATCAATGGTATTAATCTCATCGAGACAAACAGGGGATTCAAAATCTGTGTTGAAAATTGGAATTGTACTTACTAGGACTTGCAGTGGGTCTAAGTTCAAACTCCTGCAACCATTATTGTCGACTACCGCAAGACTGACTAGGTATTCACCGGGTTCGCTGTAAGTATGTGTTACATCTGCAGGTGTTTCCAGGGTATCAATTGTTCCGTCATCAAAATCCCAGATGTAGTACTCGAGGTTGAATCCAGGCTCAGCAAAAGAACCTGCATCACCGAAAGTAAGTTCGGCACCAAGACATACACCTACCGATTGCTCGGCACCTTGTGGTTCTGGGTCGAGAATTTCAGAAGCAGATGTAGGCGTGGCACATGGTGTTGTACATTCTATTAGCCCTTCCCATCCAGGAAATGTTCCACTACCATTCGGGTTAGAAACGAATACGAAAGTCAGGCATCCTGTATCGTTATTGACCGTTCCAGTTACTGGCAGACCCTGAAGGTCATTACCTGTATAACTTCCCATAGATGGCGCGGCATCGCTGTCTCCATCGAAGATGTATAAATAGTCACTATTGTTTGGGTTTGGCGACGTAAATAGGGCAAATGCGACAAAATCGATTGAAATCACATCACCTGGAACGTCTGGACAGATTGTGAAAGTATAGCTATTACCTGGTGTATAAGGTGCTCCTTCTCCTGACACCGGATCGTTCCCATCATCGACAAAAACTCCAGCACATCCATTGACGGTTCCGTCTTGAATTACGAATATCTGAGAGAAGCCGCTCATTGTAAGAAGGCAAAAGGCGAAGGCTAAAATTGACTTCATTGCGTAATTTTTTCTTTTGATAAGCATAATCTTACTCTTCTAAATTTTCACGTTTATAAAGCAATTCAAGGGGCATGATCACTAACACTTGACCAGAATCATCCAGTTTGTAGTAAGTGTACTTTTCGTACAAGAGCTGAAACTCATAACCCAAGAGATTTAGCTCTTGAGTTTGAATTAAGTCAAGACTTAGATCAGGTAAATTCTCATATAGTTTCTGGACTTCCAAAGCACTTGGAAGAGATTGCCAATCTTTCTCTCCCATCTCACTGATGTAATAAGCATGCCGATTAGTCACCGCAAGACGCTTGTATCTCAGCACATCGTTTTGAGATAAGTCATCAATAGTTTCTTGCGGAAGAAAACTGGCTAGGGCTGAGTAATCTGATTCTGATTGGCTAAAACCTTGTAGCGAAAGCGCTATAGCTCCGATTGCAAAGGACAACTTGAATATTTTCATCTACGTTGAATTCTTTGTGATACTGACGCTTTTTGAGCTAAAAAGTTGTACCCTAGGAGTCCAAGTTTCGGTTAGACCGAAATCGGTGTTGGATTCAAGACCCAGACAGTTCTTGTTTTGGAAAGAGCAGAGCAACAATAAGCGATGTCAATTCCACCACGGACAACATCATTTCAGTATCATTTACCCTTTGAATATAGGCAATCACAATCAGATTAAAAAGCTGTACCCATCATGGCCACATAATGATATTCACACCACTAGCTTTTCTAGAACAAAAAAAAGCCCCGAATTGCAGTTCGGGGCTTTCAGGAATAATTAGAACTTTATCTGATCAGGGTTATAAATCCTGTAATCTCTCTTTTGTCTTCTGTAGTAGCTGACGACACCTTGATGAGATAGGTATAGACGCCTGTAGGTAAGTAGTGCTCACCATCTCCTTTATTCGAACTTCCATTCCAACCTTGATTATAGTCTTTGGTGTGGAAAACTTCTCCTCCCCAACGATCGAGAATGGTTACTTCAAAATCGCGAATGTCGAGCGTGTTTCCTACAGGTCTCCAAACATCGTTGATACCATCTTCATTGGGAGTAAAACTGTTCGGAATGTACCAAATCAGGTCATCGTGGATGATCACATTTTTGGTAGTGGTATCAGTACAACCATTTACACTCGTAGAGAAAAGGGTGACTGGGTAAATACCTGCCGTGTCTTTAGGGAATTCGAAGATGGAAATGCGATCGTGTGCTTCGCCAATGGCCGGGTATTCTCCAAACACAAAATAAGAACTGTGAATTGGACCGGGACTTGAAATATCCTGGAAGGTAATTCGCGTGTTTTTTATTGTAGTAGGCAATGGGTTGATGTTGAAGTCTGCTTTGAACTCCAATGGATCAACCAGGCTCACGGGCTGAGAAATCTCACAACCGTTGGCATTTCGAGCGATCACATCAAAGTCTCCCGCACAAGTATAGAAGATGCTGTCAGCAACCCACGTATTTCCACCATCGAAACTATAATCTACTGCACCGGCTGATCGAATTCCGATTCGACCAGAACACTCTTCTGCACATCTCGGTGGCGCTTGTGTGATGAAGATTTCTTGAGGATTTGGTTCACTTATAGTATAAGTTGTTGAGTCAATACATCCGGCATTGTCCCATACCTTGACTTGATAGGTTCCAGCTGGAATGGAATCACGCGTTTGTGGAATGATACCAGCAACGCCAATTTCTTCCCAATCATAGTTGTACAATCCATTCGTCACAGTACCACCGCTGGCCACTCCAATAGCAGTACCTGATGCCTGATTGTAACAAAGTGCATCTTCAGGAACAACCAAAAGCGAAACTGGTTCTGAGAATGTCACTTCCACTTCGTCTGATTCCGAACAAAGGAAACCGTTGTCGTCAGTCCAAGTCAATGTAACAACTCCGCCCGGTGCTTCCATCGAAGCAATGGCATTAGGGTCGTGAATGTCACTAAATGTAACACCTTCTGGACCAGTCCAAGTACCTTGTCCAACGGGAGATTCGGCTTGAAGCTCATAGCTCAATGCACACGGGTAAGCATCGTCACCAGCCACGGCATTGGTTTGGCAACAATTGGCATTCAAGGCGTCTAGAACAGTAACATTCAACTCTGATTGACCTTCACATGTTCCGTTGCCAACGGTGTAAGTATAAGTGAAAGTTGTCCCGTTAGGAAAGGCGGTAGGATTGAATTGGTTCGGTACCACATCTCCATTCTCATCCGTCCATACTCCACCTGGCGCTGGAGTACCCTCCAAATAATCAATTAGGAAACTGATCGGAGAATTATAGCAGAGGATTGAATCTGTATCAAGACCAGGATCAGCTTCTGCATCAGGTGCGATCAAAACTTGATCGGTTTGAGCACATCCAGGAAATCCTACAGGGTAGGCAGTTAAAGTATACTCAGTCGCTTGATCAACCAGACTACTTGGGGTCTGTGCGTTCGGGTCTGATAAACCAGTAGCAGGTGTCCATTCCCAAACCATTCCATCGTCAGCAGCAACACAAGAAACATTGACGATCCACTCTTCAAAAGTTCCATCGTCGCAACTATTCACACCATCGCTATTCAAAACGAACGTAAGGCAACCGGTCGCATTATTTTCGGTAGCAGTAAAAACCAACCCGGCCATGTCATCTGTATTTGGCCCTGCAAGCCAGGGTGCAAATTGACTATCGCCATCGTAAATTGTTATCCAGTCACCCCATAGATCCATCTGACCTTGGACGAACTCCATTTGCATGAGCGTTATTCCATCTCCAGGGTTGTCTGGGCAATAGGTTACAACGAGCTGATCATTGTTTTCATAGCAGTAATTATATGTTCCTGCGTCCCCACCACATGTAGGAACAGGGCCACCAACAATAGCACCTTGTAGGGTCACAGGGTCTTCACATACTGTCATGTCAGGACCTGCAGTAATTTCTGGTCCTTCAATCACTTCTACTGTAACTGTGCTGTCGAAATCACACCCAAAGTTGTTTACAACGTAGTAGTTGTACTCGAATGTACCGACTTGGTCAGGTTGGATCGTGATTTGATTTAAATCATCCGTATTGTCCGTGATCCATGGATCACTTAAGTCCCAGTAAGAAGAATCCGCATCTTCTCCAATAGTATTAGTAAACTCGATGATGTCCGGGTAGAAAGATGGATCGAAAGTCACACCGAACTCGAAAATTGTTCCATCATCTGCAGCCCAGTTATCGATCACTGTGATCTGCCAGGTACCTTGAAGTGGACAACCGATCAAATCTGAAAGTGGATCTACGGATGCATAAGTTCCTTCGGGAAGGGTATTTCCAAACCCTCCGGCACCATTCACCCAGTCGGTCCATGTTTCGGTGGCATTGTTGTCCCAGCAATAGGTCCAACCTTCACCAATACCTGTTTGGTTTACACAGTCTACGTTATCTGCTTGATCTGGAACTCCAATTTGCGTTCCACCCCCACCTTGAGTCTGCAAATTGATTGTAGTTCCATCTGGGCAGCTGAGCTGAATGACCAAGTCACCCATAAACGAGTGCTCCATGTTGAGACAAATATCCACAATATCATCAACGTCTTCAATAGTGGCTGATGGGTCAAATTCTGTGTACGTAATTGGAATAGACTGTGAAATACCCAGAAGCGTATCGGGTAAGCAACCATCATCTACAGCGTTACTACCAGGGAAACCTGTCCAGGTACTGTCATACTGTCCAAAACCATCTGGGCCGGGCATAATTCCAATTAAGTCAACTTCCTCACCAGTACAGATTGTCATATCGTCAGGAAACTGGTAATATGTAGGGTAATTGGATACGAATACTTTAAGCGGAACGACGTTCAAGTTGTTGCAAACGTTATCGGTGTTGTTATCCGTTAGCGTGAGTTGTACATCGTAATATCCTGTATTTTCAAAAGCGTGAGTAACGACTGCACCGCTTGTATTATCAATCGTCCCGTCGATAAAATTCCATGAGTACTCTGTAATAGCAAATCCATCACCCGCTACCGAAGCTGAGCCGTCAAACGTAATTTGTTCTCCAACACAAACAGCGATAGAATCTGGAGCAGGGGCATCTACAATAAATGCACTAGCTGTAGGTGGAACACATGGTTGGGTGCAAGTGGCACTTGCCGTGAATTGTCCACTCCCTTGTGCGTTTGAGTAGAAAACGAAGGTCAAACAACCTGAACCATTGTTGGTAGTTGCTGCGATTGACACATTTTGAAGTTCATCTGTATTATAAGTTCCAAGGGTTGAAGCAGCTGTACTCGTTCCATCGTAAACAGCCATATAATCCATGTCTGGATTTTGTTGAGTACCGAGGTTGGTATCATCCAGGTCGAATAAGTTGAATGTTGTAGTAATGTACAGACTGTTATCTCCAGTAGTGATCGTATCTGGACAGATAGTGATAGTAAAGAACTCGTTGTCGCTATAGCCCGTTCCACCTTGACCACCTGAATCAATAACAAACCCGTTGCAGGTGTTGAAAGTTTGGCCGTTGTTTCCCGGTGAAAACGAAATGTCAGTTTGCTGTGCGAAAGATGATAAGCTCATTAGCGCTAATGCTAATGCGAATAGCTGTTTCATAAAAATTGGTTTCAAATAAAACTAGGACGATAAAACTATCGTCCTAGTTGTTTTCAATGCAAAAATAATGTGATTATCTGATCAATTGAACTTTTCCTGAGAATTCAACTTCATCTAATGTTAGCACATTCTTGGTTTCTATCAGCCAGATATAGAGGTCAGGACGAGCGTAGTGGTCTCCACCGTTAATGCTTCCATTCCACTTCTGTTCGGGGTCTCTTGTTTCGAAAATTATTTGACCGAATCGATCCATTACAGTAAGTCTGTAATCATCTGGGTCGATATTCTTCATTATAGGTCCCCATACGTCATTCAAGCCATCTTCATCAGGTGTAAAGGCGTTTGGCACATACATCAATAGATCTGGCTCAACGGTGAGAAGTTCTGTGGCATCATCCATACAACCTGTGTTTAGATCAATGGCTGTCAGACTGATGAGGTAGTCATCATTGATACCATCAGGAAACTTAAAGCTTGGATTCTCGACTTCGGTAGTTCCTAGCGTGTCAAACTCCCAGAAGTAGATCATGTTGTCATAACCGATTGTGTTGTTCTGGAAGAACACTTCGGTGTCTTCCGAGAGTACCGGATCTGGTGACCAAGAGAATCTCGCAGTTGGTCCTGGATCTACAGTTACTGTCATCGTATCTGAAGCTGAACATTCACCATCAGTAGCCGTAATCACGTAAGTGAATTCTTTAGGCGCTGGCCCAATAGCTCCAGGAGTGAAAATCGGGTTCGGAATCTTCGGATCAGAAAGTCGTTCTTCTGGCATCCACTCGTATGATAAACCTGGTGCGGCCAAAACTCCAATCTGTATTGGTCCGTTAGCGAGACAAAGCGAATCGTCTTGCAATACTGGAGCATTTGGTAAGGTCTGAGCGTCCACGTATAATGTTTCGTTCAGATCTGTACTACAAGTTGGGTTTGAACTATCTTCAATAAAGAGCAGTTCTGCGTTGATAGGACCATCGGGAATCAACGTTCGGGTTAATCCACCCGATATACCTTCTTGAGTAATTGTGTCACCATCTAAGACGTAGGTCAAAGTGAATGGCGCATTTCCTTCTAATTCAATGTCTACTTCCACTTCTTGACCGAGGCAGAAAGCTGATACATCTGACATCAGACTTGCATCGGGAATAGGATTTACTACGAGCGAAGCATCACCATCCAAGGCAATTCCAGAACAGTTGGCATCACTCACTGAAGTGATGATGTACTCACCACTTTCACCCGAACTGAAGGTATGGTATGGGTCATCTATAATTTGTGGTGCCTGAACAACTCCATCTACTGTATAGAGCACTTGCCAAGGTCCAGTACCAGTAGACTGAACAACAAATACAGCTTCATCCCCATCACATACTTCTCCACCACCAGAAATGATAGCGGTTGGTTGTTGATTGAGAACAACTTGCAAGCTTCCGCTTACAGTTCCTGTACAGTAAGTTCCCTCCATTGATACTAGTTCGTAAAGTCCACCAACTTCTGCTGGTATAACAACTGATGGAGTATTACTTGTTATTGTGTCTGGCTCTCCACCATCTATGGTGTATGAGAAGGTCCAAGGTCCATTACCTGTGAAGCTTACGATAGGTCCGTCACCACTATTCTCACAGATATTCGGGTTACCACTCATGGTAGCTGAAGGAACGGCATAGTTGGTCACTGTAGCTGACCCGCTCGTTGTTCCAGAGCAATTGTTGTCATCAACTGATACCACTGAATAGGTTCCAGGCGTACCTGTTGTAATGGTGAAACTATTCGTATTAGCAGTTGCATCTGTTGTATTGGTTCCGTCCGAATAAGTGAAGTCATATGGCGGAGTTCCCGTAAATACAATGGTGATGTCAACAGTCTCTCCAGGACAAATGGCCGCACCACCAGAAATAGATGCTGTTGGTGGAGCTTCTACCGTAATCAGAAGACAGCTAGACAAGCTCGTACATTCGTCATCGAGATTCACACTTCCTGTAAAGTCGTTGTCACCTACTGCTGCCATTACACAATAAGTAGTTCCCGGTGTCAACGAGTAAGATGAAAGATCGAATACACCCGTTGATGAGCGATCGATTATCGCACCTAGACTTCCGTCGGTACCCGTGTGAAGGATAAACTCCAACACATCGTTTCCGTCCATCACTTCATCTCCAAAATGAGTAACGGTCAGCGTTTCTGTTGAGCAAAGTGTTTGCGGGGTGTTGGCAATAGATCCCGCATCAGAAACACACTGGCACACGTAGTTGGCATCGAAGACCACATCGTTACAAACTCCGGCATCACCGATTGTGATTGACGAAGTCTGACCACATGGAATATTGAAGCTTGTATACGTTTGAGTCGCTGCATCGTAGAATCCACCTGCTGGTGAGAAGTTATACGTGCTTGGATCACCACCTGTGATCGAAAGAACAACCTGGTACGACTCGTTGTCGAAACTAGGCATGTAGCTAACCAACGACACAGATAGCTGATCATCAACAGAAATGTTTACAGGTGTTCCCGTAACAGTTCCTTCACAGTAACTGTCTTCAACCGAAACCAAAGTATACGTTTGATCAGCTGCCGGACAAACTGATAGCAAGTGTCCATTCTGTATGCCATTCAATGGGAATTGGTTTCCATTACCGTCTTCGTACACCACATTGAAAGGAGCATCCCCGATCAAGTTAAACTGAATATCTGTACACTCACTTTCACAGATGGCTGTTGAGCCAGTAATTGATCCTTGAGCGATACAGTTGCAATCAGGTGCGGCGGTTGGTCCAACTTGTAGGTTTCCACATGACCCATTGTCAGCTATTTCGAAAGAATAGGTTGGGTTTGTATCAAAGTCGATCAATCCAGAATTGAATGTGTAAGGTGGAATAGACACGTTTGTATTTCCAATAGGAGGTGTCATAGTGTTTCCCGTAACAGTGTACCCAGGCACTCCTTCAATTATATCAAACTGAACTGAGTACTCTTCTTGGTTAGGTTCACAAACTGCTGTAATTGGTCCGATTTCAATTTCTGGATCAAATGTAATGGTGTAGCTCGCCTGATCATCTGGGCAAGACCCTCCCGATACCGTGTAGGTATAAATTCCAGAGTTAGCTGGTAATGCTAGAACAGATGTTACCGTTGCCCCTAGAGGGTCTGTCCATGTTCCTCCAGTATCTGCTGAAGGATCAAGTATACCATTTAAAGCGAGGTTAGACCCATCTCCACATTCGGTGATTGAGACAGGGTTTCCTGCTTCATTTACACCATCGACTGTAATAGTTACAGAACCAAAAGCAGAACCTACACAGTTCGCATCTTCAACTGATACCAAAGAGTAGGTAGTCGTTGCCGTAGGGCATACATTCAACATATATGTCGCAGTTGGACTTACGATAGGAGGGAAGGTTGTAGTTCCATCTGTATACTCAAAAGTATATGGAGCATCACCTTGGAATGAAAGCTCAAGATCGATACAGTCCGTTTCACAGATCGTTGTATTGGTCGTGACAAAACTAGCTGTTGCCGGACAGTTACAATTCGGTGCAATTCCACTTACTGATACATCTGCACAAAGTCCATCAGTTACAGTAAAGTTATAGCCTGACCCGATTGGAATAGCACTTGAAGTTTGGAAAGTATACCCAGATCCAGTTCCATTTACAGGAGCTGCTCCATTAACATTATCAGTAATCGTATAGTTTCCAGAACCTCCATTGATCACATAAGTCACGTTGTACTCAGTCTGGTTGGGTTCACATGTGGCAGAGATTGCGGTAACTGTCAAGTCTTCCGTAAACGTGATGTTGTATGTCGCAACAGCATCTGGACATGCTCCACCATTGATAGTGTAGGTGTAGATTCCCGAGTTAGCAGACAAAGCATCAACTGAAGAAAGTGGGTTTCCAAGTGGGTCAGTCCAAGAACCTCCGGTCTGAGCTGTTGGATCTAGAAGTGAATTGAGTATCACCGTTGCTCCATCACCGCAGATATCTGGTACGATAACATTGGCAGGTCCAGCATTTACAATTGGGTCAACCGTAATAGTCACTGAACCAAACGCTGATCCAATACAGTTCGCATCTTCTGCCGATACCATTGTGTAGGTAGTCGTTGCAGTTGGGCAAACATTGTAAGAGAAAGTGTTTGTAGGTGAGTTGATAGTAATGTCAGCTGTACCGTCATTAATTACCACGGTAAATGGTGGAGTGCCAATAAGGTTTCCTTCCAAATTGATACAATCACCATCACAGATCGTTGTGTTAGCAGTTGTAAAGGTCGCTTCTGTAGAACAGTTACAATTTGGCGATGCACCTGATGCTGTCACATCTCCACAAGACCCACTATCAGAGATATCAAAGCTATAGGGGGTTCCGGCAGTTATTGTTGATGAAGTGAAAATATTTCCGACGATTGGAACACCATCTACAGAAAAAGGACCAACACCTGTAAGAATCTCTATTTGTACGACATACTCCGTTTGGCTCGGTTCACACGCCACGCTCAATACGTTATATGTGATCTGAGGGTCAAACGTAAAAGTATAGTCCGCAACATCGGCAGGACACTCTGTTCCAGTCAAGGTATAGCTGTACGTTCCTGAGTTAGCTGGAGTAGCTGGAATTGGATCTGTACTCCAAGTTCCTGATGTTGAAACTCCGGGGTCCAGATAAGTATCCGGGTTTAACACAGTTCCATCACCACAGATAGCTGGCACTGTAACATCTGGACCAGCATCTGGAGCTGTTTCAATCTGCACAGTTACAGAACCGTTTGCTGTTCCGATACAGTTAGCATCTGACATATCGGTAAGCGTATAGGTCGTATTGGCTGTTGGACATACCTGAAGTAGATATGGCGATGCAAAAATGCCGTTAACCGTTTGCGGCCCAGTCCCATCATCATAAGTAAATGAGTAGGGCGGGATTCCACCTCCAAGTACGACTTCGATATCGTAGCAATCACCTTCACAAATAGTGGTGTTTGGAGAGTTAATGTCAGCCGTGGCAGGACAAGAACATACAGGAGATACTCCAGAGACAATAACATCTGGACAAGAACCGTCGCTTACAATAGTAAACGAGTAATTCGTACCAGCTGGTATTGGTCCAAAACTGTGGACTCCGGGTTGCGCTGGCTGCGAGGCCAGACCATTTGAATTGTCTATTATCTCAATATATCCACCTGTAAGTACGTCAATGTCTACCCCAAACTCTGTTTGGTTTGGTTCACATGCCGCATTCACTGAGTAGGTGATCTCTGGCTCAAATGTCACAATCCAGTCTGACACGGCTGGTGGACAAGCTGTACCGTTCACAGTATACTGAAAAGTTCCACTGTTGGCAACATCAGCCGTAACAGCACCAGAAGGAGACCAGCTTCCTGAGCCAGACCCGGGAGGTTGGGGAAGATTCACAATCGAGCCATCAGCACAATAGTCCAACGTTCCATCTACACCAGCGTTCGGCGGTGTTTCTACCTGCACAGTAACAGAACCGTTTGCTGTACCAATACAGTTGGCATCAGACATATCGGTAAGTGTATATGTCGTATTGGCTACTGGACATACTTGTAATGTGTATGTCGCAGCGAAAATACCGTTTACTGTTTGCAGTCCAGTACCATCATCGTAAGTGAACGAGTAGGGAGGAACACCACCACCAAATACGACTTCAATATCGTAGCAGTCGCCATTACAAATGGTCGTGTTCGGGGAGTTGAAATCTGCTGTTGCAGGACAAGCGCATGCTGGCGAACTACCAGATACTACTACATCAGGACATGCCCCACCACTTACCAAAGTGAAAGAGTAGTTAGTTCCTACGTTGATGAGATCAGATGTGAAAATATTGTTAGTTCCATCCCAAGTACCGAGCCCTGTTACACTGGAAACATCACCAGCTGTCACGGTAATGGTCGTGATATACTGCGTTTGGTTTGGCTGACAAACTGCATCAACAGTATATTGAATTTCTGGATCGAAAGTCACAACCCAATCAGATACGTCATCAGGACATGCGCCACCGGGCACGATATACTGATAGGTTCCACTATTGGCTGCATCTGCAGGGACAGAACCAGATGGCGACCAGTTTCCTGCGTCTGCTCCAGTAGGAGGAGGGAAGTTCACAATCGCCCCATCGGCACAATAATCTAAAGTTCCATCTGCACCGGCATTTGGTGCAGGATCAACAGAAATTGTCACAGCACCATTGGCCGTTCCTACACAGTTGGCATCAGATACATCCGTAAGTGTGTAGGTTGTATTCGTCGTAGGACATACATTTAATAGGTAAGGTGATGTGAAAATACTGTTAACCGTTTGAGGGCCAGTCCCATCATCATAAGTAATGCTGTAAGGAGGCGTTCCGCCCGCTAGGGCAATACTGATGTCAGTACAAGTCGCTTCACAAATCGTTGTGTTCGTAGATGTGATGTCGGCTGTAACAGGGCAGAAACATGCTGGAGAAGCTCCAGAAACCACAACGTCAGAACAGCTTCCTCCACTGACTAGCGTGAAAGAATATGGTGTGCCTGCACCGATCAAACCTGATGTAAAGGTCGAACCGATGTAGTTACCAGGTCCCCCTGTAACATTAGTCACATTTCCAGAGAGAACATTGATAATAACTTCATACTGCGTTTGGTTTGGTTCGCAGGTTGCGGTCACTGAGTAAGTGATCTCAGGATCTATGTTTACGATGTAATCTGCTACATCATCAGGGCAAGTACCTGAACCTGGAACGGTGTAGGTATAAACACCCGAGTTAGCTGGTACTTGTGGAAAGCCGTTACTGTTGAAACTTCCGCCAGCATCAGCAGCCGGATCTGGTACAAGTGTAACGTTGAGAGCAGGGTCTTCGCAAAGATCGATGTTTACGTCGGGACCTGCGTCTCCACCACAGTCTACAGATAGAATAAGAACTGAAGAGTTTGTGCAGTTTCCATCATCGACAGTGTATTGGTAGTTTGCTGAAGTTCCGCAGGCACCTGAAATATCAAGAGGATCAGCGATAGGTAGGCCCGTAGCTTGATCTGTCCAGGCACCACCGGCATCAGGAGTACCACCAAGCATTGCTGTCAAGTCAGCGTGGGAGATTACTCCATCTGCATCACAGGCTGTTCCAAAGTTATTGAAACCTGCATCTGGGGGCGTAAGTTCATTGACTGTTACAGTTGCGAAATCGGTGTCACAAGTTGTTGTAATGGTATAGGTATAAACCCCTGGGTTGTGAATCGCTGGGTTATAAAAACCACTAGGTCCTGCCGCAAATGGTGCTGGACCTGTCCATTCACCACCCGTTTGGGCCGTCGGACCAAGGAGCGGGAACATGTCAATAGCACCATCATTTGAACAAACATCCACAATCGCATTGTCACCAGCTTCTGCATCTGCAGGAAGAATGGTCAAGGACAAAAGAGTGGCATTTTCACAAGATGTACCAGCGAGTCCACCGCTGTATTGCAGCTGTAGAGTTGTGTTTGGTGGGTAGGCACTTGGGTCAAGCGGATTAGTAAGCGGTATACCTGAGCTAGGCGTTGTGAAATCGTCCCAGTTAAGACCAGGTGTGAGTGGGGTTCCTCCATCATCGAGCAAGGTTTCGAGCAGAACGGGAGGATCCGTAACACAAATGTTTTGACTTGTAAATACCCCTGTGTTTACTGGCTCGTGAATGGTGACATGTACATCTGTATAAGCCGGATCACAAGGGAAAGCACCAAGAACGTATTCAAAACGCATAACCCCACCATTGTTCACATACCAGTCTTCTAGATCTGCTTGAGAAGCACAACCAGCAGTTGTCGCATAAAAATCGACGAAGCCTCCTCCGCCATCCCAAACAATCCACTGTCCACCTGGTTCTGGGTTACATCCCAACACATCAAAAGGACAAAAGTCTCCATCGGTGGTACAGACATCCACAAAGGTCTCGCAACCAGCAACACCACCCGTTGCAAAGATCAGGTTTACTCCTGTAGTAGTAAAACAGTTATTCGAGTCGTAGTA
This sequence comes from Cryomorpha sp., assembly GCA_965230375.1. Classification (GTDB taxonomy): domain Bacteria; phylum Bacteroidota; class Bacteroidia; order Flavobacteriales_D; family Cryomorphaceae; genus CBDDKU01. Next base: position 55,233 of record CBDDKU010000002.1, on the reverse strand, counting down.
CTGATAAACATATTCACCTCCTGCAGCAGAATCCGAATCAACATCTCCAAAGGGAACCATTGCTCCAAACGAAGGGTAGCCTGTGGCACCTGGATAGTACCAAGTACCTGTCACAGGCAGGCCTTCAGGAACACAAACTTCTGTATACAAGTTAAACAGTCCTCCTCCGCAATAAGCAATTGAACCAACAATAGGATCTATGGTGTATTCCATAGTAATCACAACTGATTCTAGACAACCATCACTTCCAGTAACAGTGTAAGAGTAATCGCCGGGAGGGTCAGTGGTCGGGTCGAAGTTGGCGCATGCAGGATCTCCATCCCATGTCCATCCCCCTGGTCCTATCCAAACACCGTCATCTTGAACGGGGGTCATAGCATCTACAGGGGTCAACAGGTCGAATAAGCAGATGTCACCATTCTCACATATTTGAACAGGCTCACTTGGTGGAATACCTGGCTCAGCGTCACAACAGTTTACCGTGTAGGCTACTTCTGCGCCAGCTTCTGTAGGTTCAGCATAAGGAATACATGGAGAAGGGATTCCCCAGCTTCCAGAGTCACCATCTCCCAAGAAATAAACAGCAGGCATAATTATGGATCCGTCAACGAGTCCAGTTCCACAATCCAAAGCCATTTCAAAGCACAGTGGGCCAAAAGTGATTCCACTACAGGATTCACCCCAATTATTACCGGGGTTACCGTCTTGACTTTGAGCACCGTCAAAAAACCAGCCTGGCCCATACGTATCACCCGAACCTGTTCCTGTTACTGAATCGTACCAATCCCACGAACCATTTGCTCCTGTGCAATTGAATAAGGGACTCATTTCAGAAATCGAAGAAGGGTCAACTGCATCCGGCAAGTCCAATACGATTCCGTGAATAAATTGCGCACCCCCTGGATTGTCATAAGTGAAGTTATAGCAAACTTCGATGACAGTACCATCGGGAAAAGACCCGTCTGCCGCAGGGGCAGGAGTGATGGATACGAGTTCTACGCTAGCGGTGTTCGAGTCACCGCATAGATCTGATGGATCGGGCACTTGCGAAAGTACATCCTGTGGTAGGAAGGTGAGAAGAGCGAATACGGCTAAATAAAAAGATACCTTAAACAGCTGTCGGTTCATTATCTGATCGGTTTAATTTGGTAGGGCAGACTTACAAAAATACGAAGCGTATTTTGCCTAGCTGCCATACATGGCTTAAGCAATTCAAAAGATTGACGCCTTAACGTTCCCAAAGTTGCTCATATGAAACCAATAAACCCACAAAAAATTTTCACGACCTTGCGCAATACTTCAATTTGGCTTGAATCTGAGTGAGATAGGCTGCTGTACTCGTTGAAAACTTAGGTGTTTTCATCAAACATTTCATCCCGTCTATCGAAAGAGCTGGTTTAATTTTGATTGTTTGGGAATCCAATAGTATGGGAACAAAAAAAGCATCCGCTAGCGGATGCTTTTTGAAATGTTTTTTGGAAAGGAATTACCTGACTTCCAGGTCGCCGTGATATACGTCGATCACATCTTCTTTTACTACGGCCATCACCCATTTGTAAGCTCCTTTGTTTGCCTTTTCTCCTTGGGGAGTTTCTCCGTACCAGCCTTTGTTTCCAGAGCCTTCGAATACTAGGTCACCAGTTTTGTTGCTGTAAATCTTAATGCTTTGCACTTCGCCTTCATCGATGATAGCTCCAGGAGCAAATGCGTTTCCGTAAGAGGTGTCGTAAGCTCTAGGGAATTCAGACCCAGCCTGGATGCTTCGAATAGTTGACTCCAATGTGTCAACACATCCACCTTCGTTGAGGGCTGAAAGGTGTACTTCGTAGCTCGTGTTGTCTGCAACACTCACGCTCACTGATGAACCATTTCCTTCGGTTGCACCATCAATTCTCCATTCAACGTCATTGGCGTTGTAGCTCTTATTGAACACGGAAACTGTTGTTGGTCCGTTGATTTCAACATCGACGTTTGCGATAGGTGCTTCAACGATTTCAATCATGGCTTGCACCACATTCGAAGTGATTTGTCCTGACCCTGGAGATGTTACAGAAAGCGAAACATCAAAGGTTCCTTCTTTATTAAATGTGTGAGATGGGTTTGATTCCGTGCTGAAGTAACCATCACCGAAGTTCCAAAGGAATTTGGCATTGTTACCGTATTCTTCCTTCGCAGTAAAGTCGATAGTCAATCCGGTGCAACCCGTGCGGATGTTTTTCTTTTCGGCCTTTACGCTACTCGCTACAACAACTGATTCATTTGAGTTATTCTCTGAATTCACTTCGGTGTTATCAGCTGTATCGTTTTCGGTAGATTTAGTACTTGACTTGGCAGCAGTATTAAAAGTGTTTGATGCATTAGCTTCATCAGTCTCTTCTACTGCCGAAATTGATTCATGCTCAATTTCAGAATTGTGCGTGCCACTTTCCGTAGACTCGTCATCAGAAGATGATTCAAAAGCCGCATTATTTGTTTCGTCAGATTTAACTGTACCGCTGCCTGTGCCTGTGTTTTCAGCAACAACGATTACTTCATCTTCGTGATCCGAATTCACTCCATTTCCATCTGAAAGGAGAAAGAGCATAGACATAAATACCAAGCTCGTAGCGACAAGTCCCGTAGTTACCGCACTGAAATAATTTGACATTCCAGGTGCCACTACATTTAATTCTTCTTCAAGTTCTTCCCAATGCAATTCATTAAATGGGGCTTCGTGCCCATCGAGTGCATCTTTCAACAACTCATCAAACTTGTCTAGATCCTTCGCCATCTTTTTGTTCTATTACTTTCTTTAATATTTTCTTCAGGTTTGCCCTTGCTTTGGCGAGGTTCGATTTACTCGTACCTACGCTAATACCTAATGCATCAGCAATTTCCTGATGAGAATAATTTTCAAAAACGTAAAGGTTAAATACTGCCTTGTACGCATTTGAAAGTTGGTCCATTCCATTTATAACATCCCGCACATTCAATGGGATGTCAAATTCTTCTTCTTCTACATCCAATAGGTCGTTTTCAAAATCTTCGACCGATTGGTTTTCATTCATTAGAAGGTAATCGTTTTTAGCCTTCCTGGTGAAGTCGATTCCCGTATTTACGACAATTCGACGCACCCAGCCTTCAAAAGATCCATCGAAATTAAATCGATCAATGTTGTTGAAGACTTTGATAAATGCATCCTGCAAAATGTCTTTTGCCTGGTCATCATTCCGGGTATAGCGCCTACAAACAGCCATCATTTTTCCGTAAAACATCTTATAGATTGCTTCCTGGCTTTTTCGATGGTTTTGTAAACACCCTTCAATCAGCTTGTTGAGCTGATTATCTCCAATGTCCTTTGCACCTAACACTGACAAGACGGCATCGCTGGGTAGAGGTTGCCATTCTATTTCAAATAGATGGGCACGTCTCTACATTTTTTTGGGTTAATGTTCCTTTTGTCGGAGCTAAATATACATTTATTCAAAGAAGCTGCGCAAGTCGGATTTCAAGAGATTGAAACCCATTGCTTTGAAATGATCACTTCTGTTCATAGTCAATTATGTAGGATCCATTTTGAATATGGAGTCTGGTATTTCTGGATTTAGAACTTCATTTGGACTTATGGTTCAAAAATGACTCACTTCGACTATATTTGTGATCGTTTTTTTAACCACTGAATCAAATTTTCGCCATGAAAGTTACTGTAGTAGGAGCAGGGAATGTAGGAGCTACCTGTGCCAATGTACTAGCTCATAATGAAATTGCCAACGAAATCGTTCTTTTAGATATCAAAGACGGATTTGCCGAAGGAAAAGCGTTGGATATTTGGGAGACTTCTCCTATTAACCTTTACGATAGCCGTATCACCGGGTCAACAAATGACTACTCAAAAACGGCCAACTCGGAAGTTGTTGTTATCACATCTGGACTTCCACGTAAACCGGGCATGACTCGCGATGATTTGATCGCTACAAATGCTGGGATTGTAAAAAGCGTAACTGAACAAGTTATTCAGCACTCTCCTGATGCAAAAATCATTATCGTAAGTAATCCGCTTGACGTAATGACTTACGCAGCATACCTCACGGCTAAGATTGATTCGAAGCGCGTATTTGGTATGGCTGGAGTTTTGGATACGGCTCGTTACCGTTCGTTCCTTGCGATGGAGCTTAACGTATCTCCTAAAGATATCCAGGCCGTATTGATGGGTGGACATGGTGACACAATGGTGCCACTGCCGCGTTACACAACGGTTTCTGGAATTCCTGTTACGGAGTTGATCGAAGAAGATAAGCTGAATGCGATCATTGAGCGCACGAAGAAAGGTGGGGGAGAGATTGTAAATCTTCTCGGTACTTCAGCTTGGTATGCCCCAGGTGCTGCTGCAGCTCAAATGGTAGAGGCTGTAGTGCGCGATCAGAAGCGCATTTTCCCAGTTTGTGCCCTTCTTAGTGGAGAGTATGGACTAAATAATATTTACCTCGGTGTTCCAGCTAAGCTCGGTAAAGATGGTTTGGAAGAGATCATCGAACTCAAATTGAACGACGAGGAGAAAGAACTTCTTTATGCTTCAGCAAATGCTGTTAAAGAAGTGATGGAAGTACTAGACAATATGGGTATGATGACGGCTTAAGCCTTTCAACCCTTTCAATATTGAAGCCCTTTGCCAGCTTGGTGAAGGGCTTATTTTTTGACCCATTTCGCGCGAAACACATTTTGTCCTGAAATGACTTCGATTATATAAATGCCGCTGGGTAAATTGCTGACTTTCATCAAGCCTCCAGTGGTCAATCCATTTTGAACAAGGCTTCCTGAGATATTAAAAATTCGAAAAGGTGCATTTGAATCAATCTGGCCTGCGTTCGCAATTCGGACTTCATCAGACCCTGGATTCGGGAATATTTCCAATTTCATTGATGCAGGTGCACGGTTTTGAGTAGAAGATGTAAGATCTCCTACATACAGTTCTAGTCCTCCGCCAACATGTCCCACAATGACATCGGGTAGTTCATCTCCATCAATATCCGTAATCACAGCTTTCACCCGTCTTCCTCCATTTATGTTGAAAGCATCGTTGCTGAAAAGCTCAAACTCAGCTTCCGGGTCGTCAGAGATGTTAGTATAAGTAAACACCCTTCCGTTTTCGTTTCCAAGACTGAGGAAAGTTTCTCCTTGGTGCTCGAAGAATTGCGGGCCTGTATTACCGACAAAATAGTTTTGAGCTACTCCGCTAATGCCACCTAGCGTGTCGGTAACGAAATTGAATTCATAGTCTTCAGCCGTTCCAACATTTTCATAGTAGTTCAGATTTCCATTCCGCTCTCCGATGGTGATATCCAGCAGCCCATCTCCGTTTAAGTCGAATAGTGTTGGTGCGCTGTTCTGCCCAACATCCAAGTCCGCCCCGTCGGCTTGAAGCAGCCCAACATAAGTCATGTTTGCATCTTCACCTGATTCCGCATCATTCCTGAAATAGTGAATTACTCCAGAAGCCTCTCCCAAGATCAAGTCTTCGTCTCCGTCATTGTCGAGATCAGCAAAGTGGGGATGAACGTACTGCCCTATCCCCAAATTATTGACGTCGAGCCAATTGTCGTCAATCATTCTGAAGCTCGGTTCTTCTGCAGTGCCTTCATTCAAAAGAACCGTCAGTGTAGGCAGGTAGCTACCTAGTCCTTGAAATTCTCCGCGAGAGCCAAAAACAATATCTTTCAATCCATCTTGATTGTAGTCGAAAATGGCAGGGGCTGATCCGCTTCCTGCATCCAATGTTTCGTCTTGCAGAAAATTGTCTCGCTGAAACTCAAACTCGGGAAGGTTATTAAGTCCTTCATTTAAGTAAAGCCAAATCGAATTCTTGTTTTCAGCAACGTTGTGATTGTTTACGCCAACGATTAAATCATTGACACCATCGCCGTCTATGTCTTCATAAAAACCTGCAGGGAAATTGTCTATGTCAACTTGCATTGCTCCAAAGTCAGAAGGAAACGTCGTGGATACATAGCCAACACTATCTACTTGATCGCCTCGATCATTGTTCTCCAGGTACGTCATATTGAAGTAGGTGACATCACCTAAAATAATTTCAGCAAGGTCATCTTGGTTGGCGTCGAAGGCTAGAATGGTTGAGCCAACATGGCGTGCGCCGCCACCGCCATTTCTTTTAGGGTCAACGACGTTAAAGCTGCAAATGCTTCCAACAGTTTCTGGATCTTGGATGATACCATTGTTTTCGGATCCTTCGGCAAAGAGTCCGTAGCACTTATTTTTTAGGACAAAGTCCAGCCCACACTCGCCGTCGTTCTCAACGCTATAGTTTAAGTGTAATTCGACAACGCTACCACCAACTGCAAATGTTAAAATATCGAGATCTCCATCTCCATCGAAATCAAATATTCCTGGCACATCCTGAGATGAAACGTAAATATTGGTTGTGAACTGAGTACTACTAAACTCGTAGAAGCTTTCAATAACTTCGGTATCCAATTCAAAAGAAAGTTGATCAGGGCTAGTGGTGGTATTTCGATAGACAGCGAAAGCTCCACCGGCTGGACTGTAGGTGAATATGTCTCGCTTTCCATCGCAGTCGAAATCCCTCAGAAGTGCCCAGTCTGTAATGGGAGGGAATTGCTTACTGAGTTTAGGGTGATATTTATATGTGCGCTGGCCTCCAGAAGTGGTTCCAATATATACCAGCACCCGGTTGCCAGCCTTGTCGAAAACAAAGATGTCATCTTCGTTACCGTCCATGTCGGCGTCGAACATTGATATCTGCGCGGCATTGAGTCCTCCAGTCCAAGGGTTTTTGATGGAAGATCCATCCGAAAATTTTGCTGGAACCACTACCGTTGGAACAACTTCAAATTGAGCGTAACCATAGAAGGGTAATAGGAGTAAAAAGGCCAAGATTTTTCTCATGGGACTGGAGTCTAAAGTGAGTGGTTTTTTTAAATCCACTGAGTTCATTTCATCAAAAATCTAAAGTACGACAATTTAAATACACAACTCAGAGCCAAGCCCCTACATAAAAGTAAAGGAGCAAAAAAGCAGATTGGGATTTTAGGCATTAAAATCTATATTTGCGGCTCGATAAAAAATCGTAAATCACGACGCATGCAAAATAAAGGCGCAATTTGGCTATTTACTATTCTGTTGGCTCTAGCCTGCCTATTTCAAATTTCGTTTTCATTCTTTACTACTTCTTTCGAAAAGAAAGCTGAGCAAGAAGCACTCTATCAGGTTGATTCTGTGCGTGCTGCTGATGGAGAGTTGAGTTTAGTGGATGAAGCAAATCTTCTTGAAAAGTACAAGGCTGAGTATCTAACCAAGAATCAGGACGAAGAAGTTTACCCTGTTTTTGGTTATACCTACCAGGAGTGTAAGGAGAAGCAAATCAATCTCGGACTCGATCTTGCCGGTGGAATGAGCGTAACGCTCGAAGTTTCTATCCCTGATCTTGTAGTCAATCTAAGTAATAATGTAAACAACGAAGATCTGCAGAATGCCATTTCTCGTGCAAAGCAAATGCAACGAGAATCAGGTTCTGACTTTGTTACTCTTTTTGGAGAAGCATGGAATGAGGTGAATGGTGACGCCAAAATGGCTAACGCATTTCACAGTCGTGATAACAAAGACAAGTTTCCAAGGGATGCTACGAATGAAGAGATTCTCGAAATCTTGAGAAACGAAGCTCAGGTTGCGATCAACAATACGGAGAAAATTCTCAGAACTCGTATCGATAAATTCGGTGTAACTCAACCGACTATCCAAAAACAACAGTTTTCTGGAAGAATCTTGGTAGAGCTGCCCGGTGTTAAGGACAAAGAGCGTGTTCGTAAGCAATTGAAGAGTACTGCAAACCTTGAATTCTGGAATACTTATGAGAATGGTGAAGTATTGGGATACCTCGATCAGGCGAACACCGCGCTGAGTGCTTATTATTATCCAGAACTCGATGAAGCTGATGAAGAAGACGCAGATACATTGGCTACAGACGTTGAGCCAATAGAAGGGGATACACTCACCGCAGATGAAGGGTCTGACACGGAAGAAGATATTTTGGGTCTAAATAATGACGAGTCAGAAGCCGATAGCTCTGATGCGCTATTGACCGAAGAAGAGTCTGATGCGGAGCAATTGAAAAGAATTCCACTTTTCTCAAAATTGAACCCATCAATTGACCAACAAGGTCGTCCGGGTTCAGGACCAATCGTTGGTTTTGCCTTGGTTACTGATACGGCTGAAGTAAATAAGATGTTGGCTGAGAAAGTGGTTCAAGACATTTTACCAAACGAACTTCAACTTTTGTGGTCTGCTGAACCAGATGGTGCTGTTATCACGATGTTTGCGATCAAAGTAGACACGAGAGATGGAAAAGCTCCACTTGATGGGTCAGTTATCGTAGATGCTTCACAGCAATATGATGTAACAGGTCAGGTTGAAGTGTCTATGCGTATGAATAGCGAGGGTGCTCGTAAGTGGAAAGAGATTACTCGCGAAGCAGCAGCGCAGACTCCGAAGCGTGCCGTAGCGATAGTACTTGACAATTACGTATACTCTGCCCCAACTGTAATTGGAGAGATTCCGAGCGGACAATCTTCAATCAGTATTGGAACGGGAACGCGTACGGAACAAATTCAGGAAGCCCTTGACTTGGCAAACCTTTTGAAGGCAGGAGCGCTTCCAGCGCCAGCCAATATCGTTGATGAATCTGTTGTTGGTCCATCACTTGGTCAACAAAACATCAACGACGGTTTGATGTCTTTCATCATCGCGCTTGTTGTGGTACTCTTCTATATGTTCTTCTACTACAGAGGAGCTGGAATCGTATCTGACATCGCCTTGGTTGCAAACTTATTCTTCTTGGTTGGAGCTCTTGCTTCTATCCAAGCAGCGCTAACACTACCTGGAATCGCAGGTATTGTGTTAACCATCGGTATGGCTGTGGATGCCAACGTACTTATTTACGAGCGTATTCGAGAAGAGCTTCGCAACGGAAGGTCCATCAAAGCGGCTTTGAAAGAAGGTTATAACCGTGCCTACTCTGCGATTATCGATGCCAACTTGACTACATTGTTGACGGCTATCGTTCTTGTATCACTCGGTACCGGGCCAATCAAAGGATTCGCAACGACGTTGATCATCGGTATCTTCACGTCGCTATTCTCAGCGATCTTTATCACTCGATTGATTTTTGATTCTCGATTGAATAAAGGAAAGAAACTCAGTTTCTGGATGGGATGGTCAGAGCGCATTCTGGTTAATGCCAAAATGAGCTTCATTCCAAAACGCAAAACGGCTTACATCATCTCTACTGTTGTTATCCTTGGTGGTGTGGCGTCGATGATGACCAAAGGATTGAACTTTGGTGTTGACTTTACCGGTGGTAGAAGTTACACGGTGAAATTTGATCAAGCGGCTTCTATTGATGAAGTGCGATCTACGCTAGCTGCAGTTTTCATTGATGAGTCTGGTAACGAAATGACTCCGGAAGTGAAAACATTTGGTTCGTCTAACCAAGTTAAGATCACAACAAAGTACTTAGTTGATGACGATAGTCAGGATGCCGACTCTAGGGTTGAAGCTGCGCTAACAAGCGGACTTGACCAATTGAATGATACATACTCGATCGAAGAATCGAGAAAGGTTGATCCATCTATCTCAGATGACTTCCAAACATCTTCTACTTCGGCAGTTGTATTCTCCTTGATTATCATTTTTGCCTACATCGTTTTCCGATTTAGAAGATGGCAATATGGTGTAGGAGCAATTGTGGCTATGTTCCACGATGTGCTTGTTGTATTGGGTATGTACTCAATTTTCTACGGAATACTTCCTTTTAGCTTGGAGATAGATCAGGCCTTTATCGCTGCTATATTGACCGTAGTTGGTTACTCGATTAACGATACTGTAATTGTTTTCGATAGAATCAGAGAGTACTTGAGAGATCACAGAAAAGAAGGAATGTCTTCTGTTGTAAACAAGGCATTGAATAGCACACTTTCGAGAACGATCAATACGTCGATGACTACGTTTGTAGTGCTTCTGATCATCTTCGTGTTCGGTGGTGAGTCTATCCGAGGGTTTGTCTTCGCCTTGATGCTGGGTGTACTTGTTGGTACATACTCATCGCTTTACATTGCATCGCCAATTGTGGTTGATTTGACTGACAAGACAGGAACTTCTCTGGAAGAAAAAACAGAAGAAGCCTAAGACATAAATTAAAGCAATGTAAAAAGCCTCTCTGATTCAGAGAGGCTTTTTACATTTGTACCATAATTTTCAAGATGGTTCTATTATTTGGAATTAGCGGTGGAGAAATCTTTCTCGTTTTACTTTTTGTACTCGTGTTCTTTGGTGCGGATAAAATTCCGGGAATAGCGCGTACCATGGGGCGTACTATTCGCCAAGTGAAAGACGCCACAAACGACATACAGCGCGATATCCAAAAATCAGCTAATCAAGTTAAGGATCAAGTCAAAGAAACTCTTGATCAGCAAAACGACGATAGGGCCTAATGCATATTTTATTATTGATTAGTGGTCTTGCCCTTCTGATTTTCGGTGGGGACTATCTGGTAAAAGGGGCGGTCGGTATTGCGTCGAAAGTCAATATTAGCCCAATGCTTATTGGGATGACGGTAGTAGCTCTTGGTACGTCGGCACCAGAGCTAGTGGTTAGTGTCCAAGCTGCCTTGCAGGGAAAACCGGATATCAGTATTGGAAATGTCGTCGGATCAAATATTGCCAATATTGGGCTGATTCTAGGTGCGACTGTTCTCATCTTTCCGATGGTTATTCTACCGAAAACCCTTCGGTTCGATTGGGTGGTCATGATTTTGGCCAGCCTTGCTTTTGTTTTCTTAGGATATGATGGTGAATTAAGTCAATTAGACGGGATACTTTTGGTTGTTGGACTGATCGCATTTATAGTAGGAGGGATTTACTCAGCGCGAAGAGATAGAGATGCTGACACAGTTGAAAGAGATAATAGGTGGTCCTGGGCTGCCTTGGTAGCCTTTGTGGTTTTCGGTTCTCTCGGTTTGGTGCTCGGAGCCCGTTGGTTTCTTGATGGCGCTGAAACAATTGCTAAAGACCTCGGAGTTCCAGATCGGGTTATAGCCATATCTCTCATCGCTTTTGGAACGAGTGTGCCCGAGCTAGCGGCTTCAGTTATAGCCGCCTTTAAAAAGCAACAAGAGATCTCCCTCGGAAATATTCTAGGGTCTAATATTTTCAATATTCTAGCCGTGTTAGGAATCACTTCCATTATTCACCCTATCAATGTTGCTGAAGAAGTAATGACCAATGATATTTTTTGGATGCTCGGTTTTTCCGTGATTTTGCTCCCAATGGGTCTCCTTGGATTTAAGTATAGCCGTTTTGATGGAGTGGTAATGGTGTTGGGTTATGCCGCTTTTATGTATTTCTTGATATCAACCCTGTAGAATTTAGGGGGTGATTGCCAGTTTTAAGGTTTTTCTGAGTAAATAGCCTTAAAAAATTGGGGGTGGTTGATAAATTATGGTTAAAATTTGAAAACCACCGATAATTTCGAGTTATCTTTGCTCCGGATATAAATTACTCGACAATGGCAAGTTTCCGATTTAAAGCTTTAGAAGATGTGCTTGACCGCAAGCCACTTGTGGTAGAAACACCTTCCGGAAAAATTTCTGAATATTTTTCTCAGCACGTTTTTAATATGGACAAGATGCGCGAGCACCTGTCTGATGAAGCAATGAAAAGTGTATCAAGTGCGATGGAGCACGGTACGCGAATTCCAAGAAACATTGCAGATCAAGTGGCTTCTTCTATGAAGGATTGGGCCATTACTCTTGGTGCAACGCACTACACCCATTGGTTTCAGCCGCTTACAGGGTCCACCGCCGAAAAGCATGATTCGTTTTTCACTCCGCTCGAAGGAAAACCAATGGAGAAATTTGCCGGTGCAAACTTGGCTCAGCAAGAGCCGGATGCATCATCTTTTCCACATGGAGGAATCAGAAATACATTTGAGGCGAGAGGGTATACCGCTTGGGATCCTTCATCACCAGCCTTTATTATAGGTAAGACGCTTTGCATCCCAACCATCTTTATTTCTTACACGGGAGAAGCACTTGACAATAAAATGCCTTTGCTTAAAGCACTTCACGCAGTAGAAGGTGCAGCGCTACGTGTTTGTAAGTACTTTGATAAGAATGTTAAGAAAGTACATACTACCCTCGGTTGGGAGCAAGAATACTTCTTGATTGATAGTGCGCTTTACAACGCCCGTCCTGATATCCAGCTTACAGGAAGAGCCCTTTTCGGACACAATCCAGCAAAAGGACAGCAATTGGATGACCACTATTTCGGTTCAATTCCTGAGCGTATCCACGCATACATGCGTGACTTCGAAACTGAGTCTCACCGCCTGGGGATACCTGTTACAACAAGACACAATGAAGTAGCTCCGAACCAATTTGAAGCTGCACCGATATTCGAAGAGACGAATCTTTCCAACGATCACAACCTGCTAATTATGGATGTGATGGAGAAGGTTGCTCGCAAGCACAATTTCCGCGTATTACTTCACGAGAAACCATTCGCTGGACTAAATGGATCTGGAAAACACAATAACTGGTCATTGGCAACAGATACCGGTGTAAACTTGCTTTCACCTGGAAAGAACCCAAAGTCCAACCTTCAGTTCTTGACGTTCTTCGTGAATACAATTAAGGCCATTCACGATTACGCCGACGTGTTGCGTGCAAACATCGCAAGCGCTGGAAATGATCATCGATTGGGTGCAAACGAAGCACCTCCAGCCATTATGTCTGTATTTATTGGGTCGCAGCTCTCGAAGGCGCTGGATGACCTGGAGAATAGCGTGAAAGCTGGAAAAATGACACCGGCTGATAAAACTCAAATCAAATTAAACATAGGTAAGATACCTGAGCTTCTGTTTGACAATACCGATAGAAATAGAACTTCTCCGTTTGCCTTCACAGGTAACAAGTTTGAGTTCAGAGCGGTTGGATCTGCGGCCAACTGTGGTGGGCCGATGGCAGCTTTGAATACCATTGTAGCCGACCAATTGATCAACTTTGCAAATGATGTTGATGCGGAGATTGCAAATGGAACGAAAAAAGACGAAGCGATTATTAAAGAGCTTCAAAAGCTTATCAAGGCATCAAAGAAAATCCGGTTCGAAGGAAATGGTTATGGTCAGGAGTGGGTGGAAGAAGCGGCTAAGCGCGGCCTTTCTAACTTGAAAGACACACCAACTGCTTTGATGGCGTTGAAAGACAAGAAGGTTAAAGACCTCTACGAAAGACACGGTGTTTTGACAGAACGCGAGCTAGAAGCTCGAATTGAAATAGAGCTAGAGAAGTATAGAATGCAGATTCAGATCGAGTCACGCCTTTGCGGTGATCTGGCCGTCAATCACATTATCCCTACTGCAATTCGTTACCAAAATATTCTGGTAAACAACGTGAAGGGGCTGCAAGAAGTCCTTTCAAAAGCCGAAGCTGCCAAGTTGGGCAAGGTTCAAATTGACATGATTACCGACATTTCAGGGCATATCAATGCCGTGAAGACGATGGTAGATGAAATGATAGATGAACGTAAAAAAGCCAACAAGATTGAAGATGCCTTCGAGTCGGCTGAAGCGTACTGCAATAAGGTTAAGCCATTGATGGATAAAATCAGATACCATGCAGACAAGCTAGAGCTGCTGGTAGATGACGAGCTATGGCCTTTGCCAAAACTAAGAGAGTTACTGTTTACAAGATAATTCGAAATTGAGATTCAAAAGCGTCCTTCACGGACGCTTTTTTTTTATATTTTGCGACCCGCAAGGAGTGACCTTTGCGCTTATACAAAACATATTGATTACTTTCGGTAGAATAATTGAAGCCGAAAAATAAATTAGATCGCATGCAAATTTGTAAACGACTTTTCGTTATCCTGTTCTTTTTCTCAAGCACTATGGTGGCTTTCGGACAAGCACAGCAGCTAGTTAAAGAAGCCGATAACGCATTTCAAAACGAAGCTTACTTTGGGGCAATTGACCTCTACAAGCGAGCTTATGCCAAGGAGTCAGATGTAGACAGTAAAGCTCGAATGGTGTATCAAATCGCCGAGTGCTACAGAATGATTTTGGACGTTGACCAACAAGTAATCTGGTATAACAAATCTCTCAAGGCGCAGTACGATGAGCCTTTGGCCTTCTTCTATTTGGCAGAAGCGTACAAAACTCAAGGAGATTTTACACAAGCTATCGAGTACTATAATAAGTACGAAGAGAGAAGTCCAGGAGACCCTCGAACCGAATGGGGAATAACAGAATGTGAGTATGCACAAGAGTTAAGAAAAAACCCATCACGCTACAGAGTTCAGAATGAGATTCTACTGAATAGCCCTGAATACGATTTTGGTCCTGCTTGGGCTGATGAAACTGGAAATACCATTTTCTTTGGTTCATCTCGTCAAGGAGCACAAGGGCTTGAAATCGATGAGCGAACAGGAGAGAGCTTCCAAGATATTTTCTTTGCTACACGCGATGCAAATGGAAAGTGGAGCGAGCCAGAGCGATTGACATATAAGATCAATACTGAGGCTAGCGAAGCTGCGCCATTTTTAACAGCCGATTTCCAAACTCTTCTTTTTACGCGTTGTGAAAGCAATAAGAAGGAGAACAAAGGCTGTGACATTTTTAAAGCGCAAAAGACAAGTGGTTCTTGGGCTAGCGCAGAAATGATTGAGCTTAAAAATGCTCAAAGCGAGGATGTCACTACAGTTGGTCACCCAGCCCTGATGCCTGGTGATGGATACATCGTATTCGCCAGTGATATGCCTGGTGGACAAGGTGGAAAAGACCTTTGGATTGCTCCTTTTAACAGCGAAACCCAAACTGCCGGAGAAGCAGTAAACCTCGGACCAGATATCAATACGGATAAGAACGAAATGTTCCCATACGTTCGAAAGGATGGAATGCTTTTCTTCGCTTCGGATGGACACCTTGGAATGGGTGGTTTGGATATTTTCCAAGCAGAAAGCACTGGTGAGAACACGTGGGGCAATGTTGAAAACCTGAAAGTGCCGATCAACTCTGTTGGAAACGACTTTGGAATGATCTGGCAAGGTGATGCCAAGAGAGGATACTTTACTTCAGACCGCGAAGGAGGAAAAGGAAAAGATGACATTTACTCATTCACACTTCCAGACTTGCAGTTTGCTCTAGAAGGAGTTGTTTACGACAAAGATTCTCAAATTCCAGTTCCAGAAGCGAAGGTAGAAGTTGTTGGTAGCGACGGATCTTCTTTTGAGATCTTGACTGACGCTGGTGGTGCATTCACATTTGCCGATAAAGGTGAAGAGCGATTCATCAACCCTGAAACTAACTATAGTTTGAAGGTGTCTAAGATAGATTACCTGGTAGCCAAAGACCAGATTAGTACGGTTGGCCTTTCAGAGTCTACAACATTCTTGAAAGAGTACTTCATTACATTTACTCACCCAGAGAAAGGGATTGAGTTTCCTGAAGTACGATACGAATACAACAAAGCTGAGCTTGAAGTAAATGAAGAAGTAAACTCGAAAGATTCACTTGACTTCCTTTACAATACGCTAATCGATAACCCAACAATTATTATCGAGCTTCAAGCCCACACTGACTCACGTGGAAAGGCGGCTTATAACAAAGACCTTTCGCAGCGTCGTGCACAGAGTTGTGTAGACTACCTTGTTTCTAAAGGAATTCCTGCTGAGCGAATGGTGGCAAAAGGATATGGTAAGTCAAAGTTGAGAATTACCGATGCTCAGATTTCTGCAATGAAAACTGAAGAAGAAAAAGAAGCAGCTCACGCCAAGAACAGACGTACGGAATTCGCGGTACTGAGCTTCGACTATATTCCGCAGGAGCCCGAAGACAACTAGTGAAAATATATAGAATTGAAAGCGTCCTGGCAGTCTTGTCAGGATGCTTTTTTTGTTTACCATCATGAGTGAAGAGAAAAGATATCAGGCCCGTGGAGTAAGTGCGGGGAAAGAAGATGTACACGCTGCCATTGCCGACATCGATAAAGGCCTTTTTCCGAAGGCTTTTTGCAAAGTAGTGCCAGATACGCTTACGGGAAGTGAAGACCATTGTGTAGTGATGCACGCTGATGGAGCGGGAACCAAATCGTCCTTAGCATACGCTTACTGGAAGGAAACGGGCGATCTTTCTGTTTGGAAAGGTATTGCCCAAGATGCCCTGATCATGAATATTGATGACCTGCTTTGTGTAGGGGTTACCGACAATATTTTAGTGAGCTCCACTATTGGTCGAAACAAGCACATGATACCAGGTGAAGTGATCAAGCAAATTATTCAGGGAACCGAAGAAATTCTCGCTGAGATGCGCGAATGGGGAATAGGGATTTACTCTACAGGTGGCGAAACCGCCGATGTGGGCGATCTCGTTCGGACCATAATTGTAGACAGCACTGTAACAGCTAGAGCAAAGCGATCTGATATTATTGACAATGCCAATATTAAGGCAGGTAATGTTGTGGTTGGTCTTGCTTCCTTCGGACAGGCTAATTATGAGAATGAGTACAATGGTGGAATGGGGAGTAATGGACTTACTTCAGCTCGTCACGATGTATTCGGGAAAATAGTAGGTAAGACCTATCCTGAGACTTATGATCAATCGGTTCCAGAAGACTTGGCATATAGTGGGAAATATTCGCTCACAGATCGCCGCGATGGACTGCCGATTAATGTTGGGAAGGCGGTTTTGTCGCCTACAAGAACATACGCTCCGATTATCCAGAAAGTGCTGGAAGCACATCGCGAAAAAATCGACGGTATGGTACACTGTAGTGGGGGAGCTCAGACGAAGGTTCTTCATTTCATTGATCAAAACCATGTGATCAAGGACAATCTTTTTCCAACCCCTCCATTATTTCAAATGATTCAGGAAGTATCAGGTACTTCCTGGGAAGAAATGTACAAGGTCTTCAATATGGGTCACAGGATGGAGATTTATACGGACTCAGCATCCGCTGAAGAGATCATTAAAATCTCGAAATCGTTTGGTGTGGACGCCCAAGTGATTGGACGAGTGGAGCCATCGGCTGAAAAGAAAGTAACTATCAAATCTGAAGCTGGAGAATTCCAGTACAGTTAAAGCATGGATCAAAAAGAGATTTTAGCGCGCCTTGGGGCAATCAATGATCACTACATCGAAGTAGGAAAGCTCATTGTAGATCCTGATGTCATTTCAGATATGAAGCGCTACGTGAAGCTCACCAAAGAGTATAAGGATCTGGAGCCCGTTTCTAAAGCTTACAATGACTATAAGCTGCTTTGTGAAAACCTTGAAAACACAAAGGACATCGTCAAGAACGAAAAGGACGAAGAGTTTCGCGAGATGGCGAAAATGGAGTTGTCAGAACTTGAAGACCAACGCGAAACATTAGAAGAAGAAATCAAAGTTCTTCTCATTCCTAAGGATCCTGAAGATTCTAAGAATGCTGTGATGGAGATAAGAGCGGGGACCGGCGGTGATGAAGCGAGTATTTTTGCTGGTGACCTTTTCAGAATGTACACGAAGTACATTGAGAGTAGAGGGTGGAAGACAGAACTAGTTGATGTGAATCACGGATCAGCCGGTGGATACAAAGAGATCATTTTTGAAGTGACTGGCGATGATGTATACGGGACGTTAAAATACGAAGGTGGAGTGCACCGTGTGCAGCGCGTTCCCCAAACAGAAACCCAAGGAAGGGTTCACACATCTGCCGCTACGGTTATTGTTTTGCCAGAAGCCGAAGAATTTGATGTTGAAATCAAAGAGTCAGATATTCGGGTAGATAGTTACTGCTCATCGGGGCCTGGGGGGCAGTCTGTAAACACCACTTACTCGGCAATCCGCCTTACGCACATCCCAACGGGAATTGTCGCTCAATGTCAGGATCAGAAGTCGAAGCTTAAGAATTACGATAAAGCCTTGAGCGTGCTCCGGACCAGAATTTACGAGATTGAATTGCAGAAGAAACTAGAAGCTGATGCACAAAAGCGAAAGTCGATGGTGTCTTCCGGAGATCGATCTGCAAAGATTCGAACGTACAACTACCCACAAGGACGGGTGACCGATCACAGAATTAATCTGACGCTCTACAATCTTTCTGGGGTGATTGATGGAGATTTGAATGAAATTATTGACGCCTTGAAAGTTGCTGAAAATGCTGAGCGACTGAAGGAGAGTGATACAGCCTAGATGAATAGAGCAGAATTAGTTTCGATAATTAAGGAGCGCCAATCCTTTTTATGTGTGGGGCTAGACCCAGACATATACCGAATTCCAAAGCACATTTTGGAAGGTGAAAATCCCTTGTTTGAATTTAATAAGGCCATAATCGATGCCACGCGCGATCATTGCGTGGCATACAAGCCAAACCTTGCATTCTTTGAGTGTCACGGCATTGAAGGGTGGAAAGCCTTTGAGCAAACAGTCAATTATATCGGTGACTCACACTTCATTATTGCCGATGCGAAGAGAGGGGACATAGGCAATACGGCCACCAAGTATGCCGAAGCCTTTTTTAAGAAAATGCCTTGTGACTCCGTAACGGTAGCGCCATACATGGGTGAAGATAGCGTGAAGCCTTTTTTGGAATTCGACGGAAAATGGGGTATCGTCTTAGCTTTGACTTCGAATAAAGGCGCCGACGATTTTCAATTCTCAGAGATCGATGGAGAAAAGCTCTATGAGCGCGTTGTGAAGCAAACCATTCAGTGGGGAACTCCTGAAAATTTGATGTTTGTGGTAGGAGCAACCAGACCTGAATACATCCGTGGAGTCAGAGAGCTAGCGAAAGAACACTTCTTTTTAGTGCCTGGTGTTGGTGCCCAGGGTGGAAGTCTGCAAGCAGTAGCTGAAGCAGGTTTGAACGAAGATTGCGGACTTTTGGTAAACTCCAGTCGTGGAATACTCTATGCGAGCGAAGGTGGTGATTTTGCTGAAGCGGCTCGCAATGAAGCTGAGCGCATTTCGCTGGAAATGAAATCCATACTTCAAGAAAAAGGCGTATTTTGAGAGAAATGCGCTTAGGTGAAAGAAGATTTTTTACAGTATTTATGGCGATTTCAGAAGTGGACTGACCCCGGTTTACAGACCACCAACGATGAAGAAATCCGCGTTTTGAAAAGCGGAATTCAGAATTTCGATGCAGGTCCTGATTTTTTGAATGCTAAAATTCAAATCGGCGAAACGCTTTGGGTTGGAAATGTCGAAGTTCATATTCGGAGCTCAGACTGGTATAGGCACGAACACGACAAAGACCCGGCTTATCAGAATGTAATCTTACACGTAGTTTACCAACACGATAGAGATGTGCTTTTGAACGAAGGAAGTCCTCCGCTTCCAGTATTGTGCATCCGCGATACATTTGATTATAATTCGTATCGCCAGTTTCAAAAATGGATCAAGTCACCCGCTCAGCTTCCTTGCGAATCTCAAATTTCGGAAGTGCCATCCATTGTCAAGTTGGATCAATTGGCTTCAGCTGCAATAAGAAGGGCGGAATCGAAGTCTGAACTAGCTACGACATTGTTCAAAATGCACAAAGGTGATCTCGAACAAGTGTTCTACACCCTCCTTTGTAGGGCGTTTGGAATGAAGGTTAATGGTTTGCCATTCGAACAATTTGCCAAGGCTTGTCCGGTGGCATTGCTGCGAAAGTACATCCACTCCCCATTGCAGTCTGAAGCACTTCTTATGGGGCAGGCAGGATTCTTAGACGATATAGGTGAAGATGATCACCCCAAAGACTTGAGTCGAGAGTATGAGTTTCTCAAGAAAAAACACACCCTGACTCCAATGCCAGCATCAGCATGGAAATTCTTTCGACTCCGTCCACAAGCTTTTCCAACTGTGCGGCTTGTTCAGCTTCGAATGATTTATGCCCGGGAAAATCACCTAGCCCAGAAAGTTGTCGAGTCTCGGTCAATAGACGATCTATTGAAGATGTTTCACGCAGATATCGACACTGGATATTGGCTGAATCACTTCCGGGTTGGAGACGAATTCCAAAAGAAACCAAAGCGTTTAGGTGATGCGTCGAAGCGGGGAGTTTTGATTAATGCCGTTGTTCCATTTCTCATTGCATTAGCAGCATACAATAAAGATGAGTCATTCAAAACTCGCGCGGTCGAGATACTTGAAGCTCTGGCTCCAGAAGAAAATAAAGTGACACGAAAATTCAAGAGTATGGGTTTTTCGAACCGTTCAGCTTTCGAATCTCAAGGCATGATTGGTCAAGAATCACTATTTTGCGAACCGAGAAAATGCTTAACTTGTAAGATCGGCAACTATATATTGAGTGATTATGTCTAAGCTCGTTCAACATATTCAAAATTTCTTCGAACGCCAGGCGTTTGGAGTATGCGCTTGGTGGGGAGATAAGTTAAAAATCAACTCATCCAGAGTCCGTGTTTACTTCATTTATGTGTCTTTTGTGACACTAGGCTCGCCCATCCTTTTGTATTTGATTATGGCCTTTTTGCTAGAGCATAAGGAATACTTCAAATTCCGCTCGCGCAACACCATTTGGGACCTTTGATTTGGTCCTTTTGCTCTTCTTATTTTGTGGACCGTCAGAATTTTAGTTTTTTAGTGGTTTTGCCAAGTCAAAACCATCACTACGGTATACCCGAAAACATTTTTATGAAACACATATACGCCTTATTTCTTGCCCTTTTCATTTGTGGCTTTTCAGCTAATGCTCAATTAGGAGCAAGCTTGGAACTCGACAACGACAGCGAACTAATTAACGATGGTCGGGCAACGGTGACGGTTACCAGTGGAGTGCCGCCATACACGTACAAATGGTCAAATCAGGCGACTCCGCTAACGTCAAATGTGAGTAAAGGTCTAACCGAAGGGGTGGGATTTTCGGTAACAGTATTTGACTCAGAAGGCACATCGGAGGTATTAGAGGGCGAGATAAAACCCGAATCAGCCGAAGAAAAGATCAATTCAATGTTTTTACCAATGGTGAATGGTTTGTCCAGTGTTTTATTCTGGGATCCGCTCGATGCCGTTGGGGTTTACGATCCTGTAATTTACGCCGACCAGGAACTGCTAATACCAAAAGCACTTAATTCCAGAAGTACGCGAAATGCTTTTTTAATGAAGTGGTTAAAATCTGATGGGTCATCCGTTCTGAAAGGAGATGCTGTTGCCGTAGTTCGCGTAAATGCAAATTCACTCGACACACTTTTTGCCAAAACTTCTGGAGTCTTGAAGCAGATTCATTCTGAGGGTGAAAAGATATACGATCGAGAAAATCCGGATGTGGAAGACTACGATCTTGGTGAGATTGGAGCCATAAAATACGCAGAGCCCGTTGCCTTGCTTCACCCAAATGGAGACGTTCAGAAAAAGGGAATACCATTTATCGTGATTTGGCTTGTACTTGGTGCCATCTTCTTCACCATAAAAATGGGCTTTATCAATTTTAGAGGGGTACGACACGCTTTCGATCTAGTACGCGGGAAGTTTGAAGACCCGAACGACAAGGGTGAAGTATCGCACTTCCAAGCACTAACGACGGCCCTGTCGGCAACAGTTGGTCTCGGAAACATTGCCGGTGTCGCCATTGCGATCGTTGTCGGTGGGCCGGGGGCTACATTCTGGATGATAGTAGCTGGGTTATTGGGAATGGCCAGTAAGTTTACAGAGTGTACTCTTGGAGTGAAGTACCGTAAGATAAACGATAAAGGAGAGGTATCTGGTGGTCCGATGTACTATCTAAGTGAAGGACTTAAAAGAAAGAACCTGAAAGGTCTTGGGAAAGTTTTGGCTGCCGTATTCGCCGTTTTATGCGTAGGTGGTTCGCTCGGAGGTGGAAATATGTTCCAAGCCAACCAAGCTTTTGTTCAGGTTAGCAATAAGATTTCATTCTTCGAAGGGAACGGTTTCATGTTCGGAATTATTCTTGCCATTCTGGTAGGTCTAGTCATTGTAGGTGGAATTAAAAGTATTGCAAAAGTGACGGATAAAATCGTACCGGTGATGGTCGGTATCTATGTTGGATTTGCGATCATTATCATCCTCATTAATTTAGGAAACCTAGGAGATGCTTTCAACGCAATATTTGAAGGAGCATTCAACGCAACCGCTCTCAAAGGTGGTGTGATTGGAGTATTGGTTGTCGGCTTTCAGAGAGCAGCATTTTCAAATGAAGCAGGTGTTGGGTCGGCTTCTATCGCTCACTCAGCGTCGCGTACCAAGTACCCCGTTTCTGAAGGCGTTGTTGCACTTCTTGAGCCCTTTGTAGACACAGTATTGGTTTGTACAATGACGGCTTTGGTTTTGATTTTCACAGGGTTTGCAGATAACCCGGGAACTCTCAATGGATCCGAATTGACTTCAGCGGCTTTTAGCAGTGTTTTCTCGTGGTTTGACTGGGTGCTGCTTATCGCAATTATACTTTTTGCGTTCTCTACTATGGTCTCTTGGTCTTATTATGGGCTTAAAGCATGGACATATCTTTTTGGGAATAAAAAGAAGTGGGAGTACGCATATAAGGCGATATTCTTATTGTTCATCATTATTGGGTCTTCTGTTGGTCTGGGTGCCGTTCTCGATTTCTCTGATTTAATGATTCTCGGAATGGCGTTTCCAAACATTCTCGGGCTGGTGATCCTCTCGAGTGAAGTAAAATTCGATCTCAAGAAATACTTTGAAGGGATAAAGTCAGGAACGATTAAACGGTTTAAATAACATGTAGAAGAAGTGAGACCATGATGAGACGACTTAGATCATACCTGGAGCACCACCGCGGTGAACGCAATGGGACCATCATATTAATAGCACTTTTTATTGTGGTATTCATCACAAGAGCTTTGCTTCAAGAGTACGCACATGATGATATTGAGCCTTCAGAGATGAAGGCTTTTTTTATCTCTGAAGATGATTCTAACGGAGATGCTGAATTGACTCTCGCTCCATTTGATTTCGAGCCAAACACGTTGAGTGATAGCGGTTATTTGGCAATGGGCTTCGCGGAGCGCAACCTGAAAACACTACGGAAATACCAAGATGCAGGAGGGAAGTTCAAGGTCAAGTCAGATTTTAACCGCTTGTACTTTATCAGCGACTCTGTTTATGATATTCTCGAGCCTTTTATACTCCTACCCGATTCTTTGCCACAAGAGCAAGACACAACCAAGTATAAAAGTAGGCATCGCGATAAAGTCAAGTGGTCGGATACAGCCCGAACCGATGTTTACCAGTACAATCCTATTGTTTGTGACCTAAACTACGCCGATACCACAGAGCTCAAAAAGCTGCCTGGTATCGGATCATTCTATGCGAATAAGATAGTAGAGTACAGAAATGCTCTAGGTGGGTATAGCAATTTGGCGCAGTTGCTCGAGCTTTGGAATATGAAAACAGAAACCATAGATCGCATCGCTGATCGAGTGAGTATTGATCAAAAGGCCATTCATAAACTCAAGATCAACTCAGCCACAGCTCAGGAACTAGCTTCTCATCCCTACATCTCATTTCATTTGGCGAGTCAGATTGTACTCGAAAGAGAAGCTAATGGTCCTTTTGACACCATGGAGAACAAGTGTTTGAATGGTTTGTTAAATGAGCAATTATGCCTTAAACTTGCACCCTATTTATCACCAGATTAATGGATTTAAGGTCAGAAATTCAAAAGGCCATTAGAAACATCCCCGATTTCCCCAAACCTGGAATACAGTTTAAGGATATCACACCTATTTTTGAGTCCCCCGACTTGAGCAAGGAGATTGTCGGAGAGTTTTTTAGGTTATTTCACGATGAAGAGATCAACGCAATCGTTGGAATCGAGAGTCGTGGATTTCTTTTCGGCCTTCCATTGGCAATGGAGTTGGGTATCCCATTTTTCTTAATTAGAAAAAAGGGAAAGCTACCGGCAGATACCGTTTCTTATAAGTACGACCTAGAATATGGCTCCAACGAAATGGAGATTCACAAAGGGGCGATAAAGAAAGGGATGAAAGTGCTTGTGCACGACGACCTTCTCGCAACTGGTGGGACAGCCGCTGCAGCAGCAGAGCTAATACAAATGGAAGGCGGCCTGGTTGCTGGGTTTTCCTTTCTGGTAGAATTGAAACAATTGAATGGCCGAAAAAGGCTATCAGAATATAAACAACCAATAGTAAGCCTTCAATCTTACGATTGAGTGCAAAAATCTAGATACATATGGCAAACGCAATGAACGAGAATCAGCAGATGATTACTCAAATGGTTAAGGACTTTTGTCAAAAAGAAATTAAACCACACTTTATGGAGTGGGATGAAAGCCAGGAGTTTCCTATTGAGCTTTTTAAGAAGCTTGGTGGTCTTGGCCTTCTTGGAGTAGTTGTTCCTGAAGAATACGGCGGAGCTGGTTTTGGCTATGCCGAGTATTATACTGCAGTCTCAGAGATTAGCCGTGTTTGTGGTTCGATTGGACTGTCCACAGCCGCGCACAACTCTCTTTGCACGGGGCATATTTTGGCTTTTGGAAACGAAGAGCAAAAGAAAAAGTGGCTTCCCAAGCTAGCTACAGGAGAGTGGATTGGTGCCTGGGGATTGACCGAGAGCAATACGGGTTCTGATGCCCTCCGCATGAAAACCACCGCTGTTAAAGAAGGAAATGAATGGGTGCTCAATGGAGCAAAAAACTGGATCACACATGGGATTTCAGGTGACATTGCAGTGGTTTTAGCTCGAAGTGGTGATTTATTGGATTCGCGCGGAATTACGGCATTTGTTGTAGAGCGTGGAACACCGGGGTTTAAAGCTGGGAAGAAAGAAAACAAGCTCGGGATGCGCGCTTCAGAAACAGCAGAAATGATTTTTGAAGATTGTCGAGTTCCTGAAGAGAACGTGCTTGGTGAAGTGGGTCAAGGATTTATTCAGGCTATGAAAGTGCTGGATGGTGGACGTATTTCGATTGCTGCTCTTTCCGTTGGTATAGCCAAGGGAGCATATGATGCGGCTTTGCAATACAGCAAGGAGCGCGAGCAATTCGGAAAGCCGATTTCCAGTTTCCAGGCAATATCTTTTAAGTTGGCAGATATGGCAACACAAATTGAAGCAGCCGAGCTCTTGACACTGCAAGCTGCCCACCTGAAGGACACAGGGCAAGAAGTGACTACTAAGTCTGCAATGGCCAAATACTACGCCAGCGAAGTGGCGGTTAGCGTATCTACAGAAGCTGTTCAGATCTTTGGGGGATACGGTTATACGAAGGAATATCCTGTTGAGAAATTTTACCGCGACAGTAAACTCTGTACCATAGGGGAAGGAACAAGTGAAATTCAGAAACTTGTGATCTCAAGAAATATTCTCCAATAATTGAATGAATATTAAAAAAATGTATATTTGCACTCCCAAAAGTTAAAGGAGAATACTAATTATGCTTATCATTCCTGTTAAAGAAGGCGAAAACATAGAAAGAGCCCTCAAGAAGTTTAAGAAAAAGTTTGATCGCACTGGAGTGATCAAGGAGCTAAGAGGTCGTCAGCACTTCACAAAGCCATCTGTTAAAAACAGACAACAAAAGCTCAAGGCTATTTATGCGAATCAAATGAAGAGCGCACAGGAATAGACTAAGATTATATTTCGATATTTAAGGCATTCGTCGTTGACGGATGCCTTTTTTGTTTTATGCACGAGAAGTTTCTTGAATATCTGGCTCACGAAAAGCGCTACAGCTTAAATACCATTAAGTCGTATCAAACCGATTTGATTCAGCTTCGCGATTACTTGGTTGAAAACTATGATGAGTCAGAAGTAATTAGCGTCAGTTTT
Organism: Cryomorpha sp.; assembly: GCA_965230375.1. Classification (GTDB taxonomy): domain Bacteria; phylum Bacteroidota; class Bacteroidia; order Flavobacteriales_D; family Cryomorphaceae; genus CBDDKU01. The sequence goes on along the minus strand of CBDDKU010000002.1, from coordinate 29,424 downwards.
GACCAGCTCCGATCGTGGATGGTCTTTCTGGTTGAATTAGGATTATCACATCGATCAATCAACCGAAAAATAAGCAGTGTCAAGTCGCTTTTCAAATGGGCGAAGCGCTATGAAGGTGTCGAAGTGGACCCCACTCGAAAACTGACCCTTCCCAAAGTTGCCAAGCGATTACCCGTGTATGTCGAAGAAGATCAAATGGATGAAGTACTCGACGTGACTAAGTTTTCAAATGACTTCGAAGGGCTGCGGGATAGATTGGTTGTTGAAATGTTTTACCAAACGGGCATACGATGTAGCGAACTGATCTCGTTAGAGACAAACAAGGTGGATATTCATCAAAAAGTGATTAAAGTTTTAGGTAAGCGAAACAAAGAGAGAATTGTCCCCGTAGGAGATGAAATTTTTGATCTCATCAGGGAATATCAAATGCGAAAAGAAGAACTCGAGCACATAGCAGACACCAAACATTTGTTTCTTACAAAGAAGGGTGTCAAGATGTACCCAAAGCTTGTATATCGCATTGTAAATAACTACCTTAGGGAGGTTAGCACACTCCGAAAGAAAAGTCCTCACGTATTGCGGCACACGTTCGCTACGCACATGCTCAACAGAGGTGCTGACTTAAATGCGATCAAGGAGCTTCTCGGGCACACTTCGCTAGCTGCAACGCAGGTGTATACCCATAACAGTATTGATCAATTAAAAGACGTACATCGCAATGCTCATCCAACAGGAGGGGAGTAGCGATAATTATTAACCTTAAACTCATTTATTCTATGCAAGTAAATGTTCATTCCATCCAATTTAAAGCTGATTCAAGCCTGGTTCATTTCATTGAATCAAAAATTGAAAAACTTCAGCAGTTTGACCACAAAATGATCGGAGCCGAAGTATTTCTTCGACTCGACAAAAACAACGAGATTGGAAATAAGATTGCAGAGATTAAACTTTTGGTGCCGGGTAAGGACATGTTTGCAAAGCGTCAAGCAGTGTCATTTGAGGAAGCAACAGACCTGGTAATTGACGCTTTGAGACGTCAAATCAAAAAGGCAAAAGGTAAGCGTGCGCTTGCGTATTAACCCCTTTGCTATAAACAGAATTAAACGCCGCATTTTTTGCGGCGTTTTTTATTCCTTTTTCTTTTATTTGCACCTGCAAATTTTGAAGGGGCAGACACGAGCAAAAGCCAATTGAAAATCGGTTTATGCAGCATTGAAAATAATTTTCAAGAAAGTGTTTTGAGCACGAAAAAACTTTTATACATTTGCAGACCTTTTTAAGGAAAGGCTGGGCGGTAAGCCCAAAACGTTCTTAAAATATTGCGCCGATGTAGCTCAGCTGGCTAGAGCAGCTGATTTGTAATCAGCAGGTCGTGGGTTCGAGTCCCTCCATCGGCTCTCTGGGAATTAAATTGATTGGGGAGATACTCAAGCGGCCAACGAGGACAGACTGTAAATCTGTTGGTTTTTACCTTCGCAGGTTCGAATCCTGCTCTCCCCACATTGATTTAAACCACATCGAATAGAGAAAATAATATAAGCGGGAGTAGCTCAGTTGGTAGAGCGTCAGCCTTCCAAGCTGAATGTCGCGAGTTCGAATCTCGTCTCCCGCTCTTTTTTCTCCTTTCAAGCCGATGTAGCTCAGGGGTAGAGCGCATCCTTGGTAAGGATGAGGTCACGGGTTCAATTCCCGTCATTGGCTCTTTTTATATTGGCGATAATGCACTTTGAATAAGAATCAAATAATCACTTAAATCACTTAGCTATGGCTAAAGAAACATTTGATCGCTCCAAACCGCACCTTAACATAGGTACTATCGGTCACGTTGACCATGGTAAAACTACGTTGACTGCCGCGATCACTACAGTACTTGCGAACAAAGGGCTTTCAGAGTTGAAGTCTTTTGATTCTATCGACAATGCTCCTGAAGAAAAAGAGCGTGGTATTACAATTAACACTTCACACGTAGAGTACCAGACGGCTAATCGTCACTACGCACACGTTGACTGTCCAGGTCACGCCGACTACGTTAAGAACATGGTAACTGGTGCCGCTCAGATGGACGGTGCAATCCTAGTTGTTGCTGCGACTGATGGTCCTATGCCACAAACTCGTGAGCACATCCTTCTTGGCCGTCAGGTTGGTGTACCTCGTATCGTTGTTTTCTTGAATAAAGTTGACATGGTAGATGATGAGGAGCTACTTGAGCTAGTTGACATGGAAGTACGTGAGTTGCTTTCATTCTACGAATACGATGGAGACAACACTCCAGTAATTCAAGGTTCTGCACTTGGTGCTCTCAACGGAGAAGACAAGTGGGTTAAGACAGTTGAAGAATTGATGGATGCTGTTGATACTTGGATCGAAATTCCACCACGTGATGTAGAGAAAGACTTCTTGATGCCAATCGAGGATGTATTCTCAATCACAGGTCGTGGTACTGTTGCTACAGGACGTATCGAAACTGGAGTTATCAACTCTGGAGATGAAGTAGATATCGTTGGTATGTCTTCTGATGAGAAGTTGAAGTCAACAGTTACTGGTGTTGAGATGTTCCGTAAGATCCTAGATCGCGGAGAAGCTGGAGATAACGTAGGACTACTTCTACGTGGTATCGATAAAGCTGCTCTTAAGCGTGGTATGGTAATCGCTAAGCCAGGATCTATCACTCCTCACACGAAATTCAAAGCTGAGATTTACGTACTTAAGAAAGAAGAAGGTGGACGTCACACTCCATTCCACAACAAGTACCGTCCTCAGTTCTACCTTCGTACGCTTGACGTAACAGGAGAAATCATCCTAGAAGAAGGTCGTGAGATGGTAATGCCAGGTGATAACGTTACAATCACAGTTGAATTGATCGTACCAGTAGCTATGGATAAAGGTCTTCGCTTCGCAATCCGTGAAGGTGGACGTACTGTAGGTGCAGGTCAGGTAACTGAGATCATCGACTAAGAATAATAAGAATTACAAGTGAAGGTGAATGCCATAATTGGCGTTCACCTTTACCTGTCAATATACGGGTGTAGCTCAGTTGGTAGAGCGCCGGTCTCCAAAACCGTAGGTCGTGAGTTCGAATCTTACCACCCGTGCAACTAAAAAGAATAGAAAGTGGCTAGCTTAAAAACTACATTTCAAGAGTCTTACGACGAACTGGTTCACAAAGTGACTTGGCCGTCTTGGAAGCAACTGCAAAGTAGCAGCATATTGGTATTGGTTGCTTCAGTAATTATTGCCCTTATCATCTTCTTAATGGACTACGTGTTTGGTGTTCAAATGACAGGTACAGAAGGTGGGTGGAAAGGCTTCCTTGGTTATGTATACGAAATGCTAAGCGGACTATAACTCTATTTTCATGGCTGAAACCAAAGGGAAAAAGTGGTATGTCGTTCGCGCGATAAGCGGGAAAGAAAGCAAGGTGAAGGACTTTATCGAACTTGAGATAAAGCGTAATAACCTTGAAGATTTCGTGAGCCAGGTTCTTATTCCGAAAGAGAAGGTATTCCAAATTAGAAACGGAAAGAAGATTAGCAAGGAGCGAAACTTCTTCCCGGGATACGTAATGATCGAAGCGGAGCTAGTAGGAGAAGTGCCACACTTAATTCGCAACGTTAATAACGTTATCGGATTTTTGGGGGCAGAGAAAGGAGGAGATCCCGTGCCATTGAGATCTTCAGAAGTGAAGAGAATTCTTGGTAAGGTTGATGAACTTGCTGATAGTGAAGAAGAATTGAATATCCCATTTGTAGTTGGAGAGAGCGTTAAAGTAATTGACGGGCCTTTCAACAACTTTAACGGGATCATTGAAGAGATTAACGAAGAGAAGAAGAAACTCAAGGTAATGGTTAAGATTTTCGGAAGAAAGACACCATTGGAATTGGGTTATATGCAAGTAGAGAAAGAGAGCTAATAAATAACGGATTCACCAGTTGTCAACTTCCGTGTTGTGAGCACGGGCGCTTCCAATGACTAACTGAATCTATATACTTTAATTTTTAAAACTTGATATGGCTAGAGAAGTAAGTGGGCTTATAAAGCTTCAAATTCGAGGCGGAGCTGCTAATCCATCGCCACCTGTAGGACCAGCACTTGGTGCTAAAGGTGTTAATATCATGGATTTTTGCAAGCAATTTAATGCCCGCACACAAGATCAAGCTGGAAAAGTTTTACCTGTTGTAATTACGGTGTATAGTGATAAGTCTTTTGACTTTATCATCAAAACACCACCTGCTGCAGTTCAATTAAAAGAAGCTGCTAAACTCAAATCAGGATCTGCTGAGTCAAACAGGGTAAAAGTCGGTAATGTAACCTGGGATCAAGTTCGCGAGATCGCAGAGGACAAAATGTCTGACTTGAACTGTTTCACCGTAGAATCTGCAATGATGATGGTAGCTGGAACAGCACGCAGTATGGGACTAAATGTAAAGGGTAAAAAGCCCTTTTAACGGTTAAAACTTTTGTTATGCGAGTATCGAAAAAGCAAAAAGAAGCGCTGAGTAAATATGATCAGACCAAATCTTATTCGCTCGAAGAGGCATCCGGTATCGTGAAAGAAATTTCTAGTACTAAATTCGATGCATCGGTAGATTTGGCTGTACGTCTCGGCGTAGATCCACGAAAAGCGAACCAGATGGTAAGAGGAAGTGTTTCTCTTCCACATGGTACAGGAAAAGACGTTAAGGTCTTGGTACTTTGTAATCCAGATAAAGAAGCTGACGCGACTGAAGCGGGGGCTGATTTTGTTGGATTGGATGAGTACATCGACAAGATCAAAGGCGGCTGGACCGATGTTGATGTTATTATCACAACTCCAAACGTAATGGGTAAAGTTGGGGCACTAGGAAGAATCCTTGGACCTCGTGGTTTGATGCCAAACCCAAAAACTGGAACAGTTACGATGGATGTTGCGAAAGCTGTAAAAGATGTAAAAGCTGGTAAGATTGATTTCAAAGTAGATAAGTACGGGATCATCCACGCCACAGTAGGAAAAGCATCATTTGATGTAGAAAAGTTGAGAGAGAATGCAAACGAGGTTTTGCAAACGATCATCAAACTTAAGCCTGCTGCTGCAAAGGGTACCTATATTAAAAGTATCTACATGAGTGCTACAATGTCACCTTCTGTGATTATTGAGCCAAAATCAGTTTCAGCGTAACGGTTAAACTTCGAAAAATGACGAAAGAAGAAAAAAATCAAATGATCGATGAGTTAGCCGAGACTATTGCAGCAAATGATGTAATATACCTTGCTGATACTTCTGCACTTTCGGCCGAAGCTACTTCAGATCTTCGTCGTTCATGCTTTAAGCGTGATGTGAAGATGACAGTGGTGAAAAACACGCTGTTGAAGAAAGCTTTTGAGAAGGTAGAAGGTAAGGACTTTTCAGAATTGTATGGAGTTCTTGCAGGACCAACTTCGTTGATGACATCATCAACTGGTAATGTTCCAGCGAAACTTATCAAAGAATTCAGAAAAGAACACGACCGTCCAATTTTGAAGGCGGCGTACGTTGAAGAAATGTGCTTTGTTGGTGATGACCAACTTCAAACTCTTAGCGATATTAAATCTCGCGAAGAACTTATCGGAGAAGTTATCACGCTATTGCAATCGCCTGTTAAGAATGTATTGGGTGCCCTTCAATCGGGTGGTCATACTGTTTCAGGTCTTGTTAAAGCCCTTTCAGAACGCGAATAATATATTTTACAATCAATTAGAATTTAGAACTTAAAATCAAATAAAAATGGCAGACGTTAAAGCGCTAGGCGATCAACTAGTAGGCCTTACAGTTAAAGAAGTAAATGAATTAGCAGAATACCTTAAAGAAGAGCATGGTATTGAACCAGCTGCAGCAGCTGTTGCAGTAGCTCCAGGTGCCGGTGGTGGTGCTGAAGGTGGTGCTGAAGAACAAACTTCATTCGACGTAATCTTGAAAGCAGCAGGTGGATCAAAACTAGGAGTTGTTAAGCTTGTAAAAGAGCTAACAGGTCTTGGTCTAAAAGAAGCAAAAGCAGTTGTTGACAGTGCTCCAGCCCCAGTTAAGGAAGGAGTTGCTAAAGACGAAGCTGAAGCTCTTAAAACACAACTTGAAGAAGCTGGTGCTGAAGTTGAACTTAAGTAAGAATCCAACATTCTTATATAGTTATTGTTAAGGTTTAGGGTGCCCCGAAGCAGTTCGGGGCAACCTAGACCCTTTTTGCGTTTTACTTCGCAACTCAGCGTTCTTCCTTAATCTCCAAATTCGACAATTTTGGCTACACTTACGAATACAAAAAGCGAACGCATTAATTTCGCTTCTAGTCGTCACCTTATTGACTATCCAGATTTTCTAGAAGTTCAATTGAAATCGTTTCGAGAATTTTTCCAACTTGAAACAAATCCAGAAGACCGAGAGCACGAAGGTCTTTACAAAGTATTTAGCGAGAACTTTCCGATTACTGACACACGTAATCAGTTCGTTCTTGAGTTTCTCGACTACTTTATCGATCCCCCTCGATACAGTATGCAAGAATGCGTTGAGCGCGGACTAACTTATGCAGTTCCACTCAAAGCCAAACTCAAACTTTACTGTACCGACCCTGAACACGAAGACTTCGAAACGATCGTTCAGGATGTATACTTGGGTACAATTCCATATATGACTCCACAGGGGTCTTTTGTTGTGAATGGAGCAGAGCGCGTTATCGTTTCGCAGCTTCACCGTTCACCAGGAGTATTCTTCGGTCAGAGCCGCCACGCTAACGGTACGAAGCTCTACTCGGCAAGAGTTATCCCATTCAAAGGATCTTGGATCGAATTTGCGACGGACATCAACGCTGTGATGTACGCTTACATCGACCGTAAGAAAAAGCTTCCTGTAACCACGCTCCTGAGAGCAATTGGTTACGAAAGTGATAAAGATATTCTCGAAATCTTCGACCTTGCTGATGAAGTGAAGGTGACCAAAACAGGAGCGAAGAAGCTTCTTGGACGTAAGCTTGCTGCAAGGGTTCTTAAGAGCTGGATCGAAGACTTCGTAGATGAAGATACTGGAGAAGTTGTTTCTATCGAGCGTAACGAAGTTATAATCGATCGAGAAACAATCATTGAAGAAGAGCACCTTAGTCTGATCCTTGAATCTGGAGCTAAAACTGTTATCCTTCACAAAGAGGATGCAAATAACGCTGACTTCTCAATTATCTACAACACGCTTCAGAAGGATACATCGAACTCTGAGAAAGAAGCTGTTGAGCATATTTACCGTCAATTGCGTAATGCGGAGCCACCAGATATGGAAACGGCACGTGGCGTAATTGATAAACTCTTTTTCTCTGAAACGAGATATGACCTAGGTGAAGTTGGACGTTTTCGTATCAACAAGAAGCTAGGACTCGACACGAGTTATGAAGAGCGTACATTGACTCGAGAAGATATCATTCAAATTATCAAGTATTTGATCGACTTGATCAACTCGAATACGGATGTTGATGATATTGACCACTTGAGTAACCGTCGTGTTAGAACAGTTGGAGAGCAGCTCCACAACCAATTTGGTGTTGGTCTTGCTCGTATGGCACGTACTATTCGCGAGCGTATGAACGTTCGTGACAACGAGGTATTTACACCGACTGACTTGATCAATGCGAAGACTCTTTCTTCTGTGATCAACTCATTCTTTGGTACCAACCAGCTTTCGCAGTTCATGGACCAAACCAACCCTCTTGCAGAGGTGACGCACAAACGTCGTATGTCTGCACTTGGGCCAGGTGGTCTCTCGAGAGAGCGTGCCGGATTCGAAGTTCGTGACGTTCACTATACACACTACGGTCGTCTTTGTACTATTGAGACTCCTGAAGGGCCAAACATTGGTTTGATCTCTTCGCTTTGTGTATTTGCTAAAATTAACCGACTTGGGTTTATCGAAACTCCTTACCGCACGGTAAGCGACGGAAAGGTAAACTTGAAAGAGCAACCACTTTTCTTGAGTGCTGAGGAAGAAGATGAGAAGATGATCGCTCAAGCCAACGCACAAGTTGGTAAAGCTGGAAACTTCGAAACGGAGCGTGTTAAGGCGAGAAAAGAAGGAGACTTCCCGGTTGTAGAGCCAGGTGAGATCGACCTTATCGACGTAGCACCAAACCAGATCGCATCGATTGCCGCATCTCTTATTCCATTCTTGGAGCACGATGATGCCAACCGTGCATTGATGGGATCTAACATGATGCGTCAGGCTGTTCCACTATTGCGTCCGCAAGCACCTATCGTAGGTACAGGTCTTGAGCCACTAGTAGCAAGAGATTCACGTGTACTTATTACGGCTGAAGGTGATGGTATCGTTGAATACGTTGATGCGAAGAAAATCGTGATCAACTATCAGCGAACCGAAGAAGAGAAGCTGGTAAGTTTCCGCGGTGACTCAAAAGAGTACAACCTGATTAAATTCCAGAAAACAAACCAAGGTACTTCCATGAGCCTTCGTCCAATTGTAGCCAAGGGCGATCGCGTTACTAAAGGACAAGTACTTAGTGAAGGATACGCAACGGAAAATGGTGAATTGGCCATTGGACGTAACTTGAAAGTAGCCTTCATGCCTTGGAAAGGATACAACTTCGAGGATGCAATTGTGATTTCCGAAGAAGTAGTTAGTGAAGACATCTTCACGTCTATTCACATCGATGAGTACATTCTTGAAGTGCGTGATACGAAGCGTGGTCAGGAAGAACTTACACCAGATATTCCAAACGTTAGTGAAGAAGCCACGAAGGATCTTGACGACAATGGAATGATCCGAGTAGGTGCTGAGATTAAAGAAGGGGATATCCTCATCGGTAAGATCACACCAAAAGGTGAAACTGATCCTTCACCAGAAGAGAAGCTTCTTAGAGCGATCTTTGGTGATAAGGCAGGTGATGTAAAAGATGCGTCGCTTAAAGCGTCTCCTTCACTACGTGGTGTTGTAATCGACAAAAAGCTATTTGCTAAAGCTGTTAAAACTTCTAAGTCTCGCTCTGCTGAGAAAGCGGTAGTAGAAGAACTAGATAAGGAGTTTGATAAGGAAGCAGCAGAATTGAAGTCGAAGCTGATTGAAAAATTGGCGAAGCTTGTAAGCGGTAAAACTTCGCAAGGTGTATTCAACAACTTCAAAGAAGAGTTGATTAAGAAAGGCGTTAAGTTTACTCAGAAAGCACTTCTAGCAATTGATTACAGCATCGTAAACCCAAGCCGTTGGACTACTGATGATCACATCAACAGCTTGATCAAGAAGTTGATTCACAACTACAACATCAAGTACAACGACATCGCGGGTCTTCACAAGCGTAAGAAGTTCCAAATCACTATCGGTGATGAGCTACCATCAGGAATCTTGAAACTTGCTAAAGTTTACATCGCTAAGAAACGTAAGCTGAAAGTAGGAGATAAGATGGCGGGTCGTCACGGAAACAAAGGTATCGTAGCGCGTATCGTTCGTAAGGAAGATATGCCGTATCTTGATGACGGAACACCAGTAGATATTGTACTCAACCCACTTGGGGTACCTTCTCGTATGAACCTTGGACAGATTTATGAAACTGTACTAGGTTGGGCAGGTCTTAAGTTAGGATTGAAATTTGCCACTCCTATTTTCGATGGTGCGTCTATTGATGATATCAATAAATACACCGACGAAGCAGGAGTACCTAGATATGGAGTAACAACCTTGCGAGATGGTGGTACCGGAGAGCACTTCGACCAGCCAGCAACAGTAGGTGTAATCTACATGCTGAAACTCGCTCACATGGTTGACGACAAAATGCACGCCAGATCTATCGGACCATACTCACTTATTACGCAACAGCCTCTTGGTGGTAAAGCCCAGTTTGGAGGTCAGCGTTTTGGAGAGATGGAAGTTTGGGCACTCGAAGCGTTCGGTGCATCAAATATTCTAAGAGAAGTTCTGACTGTTAAATCTGATGATGTTGTAGGTCGTGCCAAAGCGTACGAAGCGATTGTAAAAGGTGAAGCGATGCCTGAGCCAGGTATCCCTGAATCTTTCAACGTACTCCTACACGAATTAGGTGGTCTCGGACTAAATGTTTCGCTCGATTAATGAGCGCTAAATAGGCGTATTATCAACTTTAAAGGACTATACGAATGGCCTTAAAAAAGGACAATAAAGTAAACTCGAATTTCAGCAGTATCACGATTAGTCTCTCGTCTCCAGAGCAAATTCTAGAGCGTAGCTACGGTGAAGTACTTAAGCCTGAAACAATCAATTACCGTACTTATAAGCCAGAGCGCGATGGTTTGTTCTGTGAGCGAATCTTCGGACCTGTGAAGGATTATGAGTGCCACTGTGGTAAATACAAGCGTATCCGTTATAAAGGGATCGTGTGTGACCGATGTGGTGTAGAGGTAACTGAAAAGAAAGTACGTCGTGAGCGTATGGGACACATTTCTTTGGTAGTTCCTGTTGCTCACATTTGGTACTTCAAGTCACTTCCAAATAAGATTGGATATCTCTTGGGTCTTCCAACGAAGAAGCTCGACCAGATCATTTACTACGAGCGATACGTTGTTATTAACCCAGGTGGAGCTGTAAATGCTGAAGGAGAGCAACTAGAGCGCATGGATTTCTTGACTGAAGAGGAATACATCGACATTCTAGAAACTCTTCCAAAAGACAATCAGTACTTAGATGATACAGATCCAAACAAATTCGTAGCGAAGATGGGTGCTGATGCACTTCACGATCTTCTCAAGACGACTAACTTGGATGAATTGTCTTATGACCTGCGTCACAAAGCCAATACGGAGACTTCTCAGCAACGTAAAAATGAAGCGCTTAAGCGTCTTCAGGTTGTTGAAGCACTTCGCGATGCGAACTCTCGTATTGTAAACCGCCCTGAGTGGATGGTGATCAAGGTTGTTCCGGTTATTCCACCAGAATTGCGCCCACTCGTTCCATTGGATGGTGGACGATTTGCAACTTCTGACCTCAATGACCTGTACCGTCGTGTGATCATCAGAAACAACCGCTTGAAGCGATTGATTGAGATCAAGGCACCAGAAGTAATCTTGAGAAATGAGAAGCGTATGCTTCAGGAAGCTGTTGACTCATTATTCGATAACTCGCGAAAGTCGAGTGCCGTTAAGACTGAGTCTAACAGACCATTGAAGTCGCTTTCAGATAGCTTGAAAGGTAAGCAAGGACGTTTCCGTCAAAACCTTCTTGGTAAACGTGTTGACTATTCTGCACGTTCGGTTATCGTTGTTGGACCTAGCTTGAAACTTCACGAATGTGGTCTCCCAAAAGATATGGCTGCTGAGCTTTACAAGCCGTTTATCATCCGTAAGATGATTGAGCGTGGTATCGTAAAGACAGTTAAGTCGGCTAAGAAGATCGTAGATCGTAAAGAGCCAGTTGTTTGGGATATTTTGGAGAACGTTTTGAAAGGACACCCTGTTCTTCTAAACCGTGCCCCAACACTGCACAGACTCGGTATTCAGGCTTTCCAACCGAAGCTTATTGAAGGAAAGGCGATCCAGCTTCACCCACTCGTTTGTACGGCATTCAACGCCGACTTCGATGGTGACCAGATGGCTGTTCACCTTCCGCTTGGAAACGCTGCGATTCTCGAAGCTCAACTTTTGATGCTCGCTTCACATAATATCCTAAACCCTGCAAACGGTGCGCCTATCGCGGTACCATCACAGGATATGGTATTGGGTCTTTACTACATTACTAAGGGCCGTAAGAGCGATAAAGATCACGTTGTAAAAGGAGAAGGAAAAGTATTTTACAGCGCTGAAGAAGTAGAAATCGCCTATAATGAAGGTGGTCTTGCACTTCACGCACACATCAAGTACCGCTTCCAGAAAGAAGATGGTACAACTGAACTGATAGATACAACTGCTGGTAGAGTATTGTTCAACAAACTCGTACCAAAAGAAGTAGGATACATCAACGAAGTATTGACGAAGAAAGCACTTCGTGAGATCATCGGTGATGTGATCAAAGTAGTTGGTATGGCTGGTGCTGCTAAGTTCCTTGATGATATCAAAGAACTTGGTTACTACATGGCCTTCAAAGGTGGTCTATCGTTCAATTTGAATGACGTAATCATCCCAGCTGAAAAAGACGTTCTTGTAGATAAGGCCGTTAGCGAAGTAAATGCCGTAATGGATAACTACGGTATGGGTCTGATCACTAACAACGAGCGTTACAACCAGATTATTGACATCTGGACGCACACCAACTCGAAATTGACGAATATCCTTATGGATAAGCTCAAAAACGATAACCAAGGGTTCAACTCTATCTACATGATGTTTGACTCTGGAGCTCGTGGATCGAAAGAGCAGATTCGTCAGCTTTCTGGAATGCGTGGTCTGATGGCCAAGCCGCAGAAATCTGGAGCTACAGGTGGACAAGATATTATCGAAAACCCAATCCTTTCGAACTTTAAGGAAGGACTTTCAATCCTTGAGTACTTTATCTCTACTCACGGTGCACGTAAAGGTCTTGCCGATACGGCCCTTAAAACTGCCGATGCAGGTTACTTGACTCGTCGTCTTGTTGACGTTGCTCAGGATGTTGTAATCCGCGGTGAAGATTGTGGTACGCTTCGTGGACTTGTGGCTACTGCCCTCAAGAAAAACGAAGACATCGTAGAAGGATTGTTTGAAAGAATTCTTGGACGTACTTCAGTTCACGATATCTATCACCCAGAAAGCGACGACTTGATCGTTTCTTCTGGAGATGAGATTACCGAAGATATTGCTAAGCAAATCGAGGCAGCTGGAATTGAAGAAGTAGAAATCCGTTCAGTACTTACTTGCGAAGAGAAGCAAGGAGTATGTGCGAAGTGCTACGGTCGAAACCTCGCTTCTGGTAGAATGGTTGAGAAAGGTGAAGCTGTTGGAGTTATCGCTGCACAGTCAATCGGAGAACCAGGTACACAGCTTACGCTACGTACATTCCACGTTGGGGGTACAGCATCTAACATCGCCGATGAGTCTGAAATCAGAGCTAAGGCGGATGGTCTTCTCGAAATCGATGAGCTACGTACTGTAGAGCAAGTAGGAGAAGACGGTGAGAAGAAAACAATCGTTGTTGGTCGATCTGGAGAATTGAAATTGACAGACGCGAAAACAGGGGTTGTAATTGCTACTAACAACATTCCTTACGGTTCTGAAATCTTTGTTCAGTCTGGTAAGAAATTGAAGAAAGGCGACTTGATTTGTCGTTGGGATCCATACAACGCCGTAATCATCACCGAAGGTGCTGGTACGATTGCTTATGAAAACTTTGAAGACGGTGTTACTTATCGTGAAGAAGTTGATGAGCAAACTGGTTACCGTGAGAAGGTTATTACGGAGCGTCGTGACAAGAAGAAGAACCCGACTATCCTTATCGTTGATAAGAAGACGAAGGAAACTATTCGTACGTACAACCTACCTGTCGGAGCGCACGTAAGTGTAGATGAGGGCCAGGAAGTAGTTGCTGGTAAGGTTGTGGCCAAGATTCCACGTGTTGCTGGTAAATCTGGGGATATTACAGGGGGTCTTCCGCGTGTTACTGAGCTTTTCGAAGCACGTAACCCATCAAACCCTGCTGTGGTTTCTGAAATCGATGGTATTGTTTCTTATGGTAAGATCAAGCGTGGTAACCGCGAGATCATCGTAGAAAGTAAAACTGGTGAAACGAAGAAATACCTCGTTTCTCTTTCTAAGCACATCCTCGTTCAAGAGAATGACTTTGTAAGAGCCGGTCAAACGCTTTCAGATGGTGCGATTACACCAAGCGACATTCTTGCCATCGAAGGACCTACAAAAGTTCAGGAATACCTTGTTAACGAAGTACAGGAAGTTTACCGTCTACAAGGGGTTAAGATCAACGACAAGCACTTCGAGATCATTGTGCGTCAGATGATGCGTAAAGTAGAAATCGAAGATCCAGGAGATACTAGATTCCTAGAGAAGCAAAGCGTTGAGAAGCTTGACTTCATGGAAGAAAACGACAACATCTACGGAATGAAGGTTGTTGTAGAAGCTGGTGACTCGCCAAACTTGAAAGCTGGTCAAATCGTATCGGCGCGTAAATTGAGAGATGAAAACTCACAGTTGCGTCGTAAAGATCAGCAGCTAGTTGAAGCGCGAGATGCGATTGCAGCAACTTCCCGTCCATTGCTTCAAGGTATTACACGTGCTTCGCTTCAAACGAAGTCGTTTATCTCTGCCGCTTCCTTCCAGGAAACGACGAAGGTACTCAACGAAGCAGCTGTAAGCGGTAAGCAAGATGGCCTACAAGGATTGAAAGAAAACGTTATCGTTGGACACTTGATCCCTGCTGGTACCGGTCTCCGCGGATTTGAAAAAATCGTGGTAGGATCGAAAGAAGAATACGAAAAACTAACTGGTGCCGCTGAAGTTCAGGAAGCTGAGCAAGAGGCAGAAGTAAAGTAAATATGAATTGAAAAAAGGCCTCCACACTAGTGGAGGCTTTTTTTATTTAATAAGATTATAAGATGGCAGATCAACCAACCAACGACAAGAATCAAAAGCAATTAAATATAGAGTTGAGTGAAGAGGTTGCTGATGGAATCTATTCCAATCTGGCGATCATTACGCACTCTAATGCGGAATTTGTGCTAGACTTTGTACGCATCATGCCGGGCATGCCTAAGGCTAAGGTTAAGTCTCGTGTACTCCTTACACCGCAGCACGCCAAGAGGCTTATGCGCGCTTTGCAAGACAATATCAGCAAGTATGAAGCTCAACACGGGAAGATAAACGAAGGACAAGGCCCAGAAGGCGGAATGCCCATGGGATTTAGTGGACCTGTTGCCCAGGCCTAATTTTCGTAGATACTCTTGTTGAAAATTGTGAACCCAAAGTTGAAGAAAAAGCTCCAGGGGCTGTCTTCTCTTTGATCGTAATAATTCAAATTGAGACTGATCGGGCCCAAGGGACTGTGATACACCAGTGCGCTCGAACCGATATAGTACCTTTTTACGAAGGGATCAGCGAAGACAGCTTTGTTGGTCCCTTCTTCTCTTACAATGGCTTGGCTCGGTTGAAATATGTACCCTTCAAGCCTAACTTCAAGATTCTTCCTTACTTCGAAAACACTTCGCAGGCCACCTGCAATGTATTCCGTAGTTCTAAACTCATCAATGAAGATGGTCTTACTTTCGGGAATTGGCTCATAAGCCGGAGATGATATTAAAGAAGCTGTATAGTTTTCGAAAAATGGTTTGTTGGAGTACAGACCTTCTACCTGAAATCCTAGACTCAACGGACCGTATTGTCCAAAATAGTTTTCGTATTTCAAACTGGCTTCTACCCAGTAATGTCTTTTGTTAAACTCGTCAATCGTTGCAGAAGTACTTCCGTATTCGGTGCTCTCATACCCATTCACCCCTCTAAACTGCACTTGAAGTCGGCTACCATGTGAGGCATACTGTTTTCGGTTTAATGTATTTCGATCTAATCCGATTCCGGCAGTCATGAGCTCAAAAGTGGTTACGTCAGCCGTATCTTCAGCCGTAAAATTATCGCTCTGATAGTATCGGTCTTCGGTCTCACCGTATCGGAAGTCACCGTGAATAATCGTATTGTTACCCCAAGAAGCGGTTGTGTTTATTCCTCCATAGCGCTCGTTCTTGACGATAAAAGAAGGTCTCGAAAGTTCAAAAAACGTAGCGAAACTCTGGAAGTAATCCCAACGGTTAAATACCACTTGCGGGGTAATACTGATTCGTTTTTTTGAACCGAAATCAATTTCTCCTTGCACTAAGACACTTCCATAAAACTTTCCGAAATAGCTATTGGCAAAAAGAGTGGTTGAAGAACGACCAAAGAGATTGTACTTGGCCGCGACATACCCAATATTTACGGGCCGCGAAGAGAAGTTACCACCGAAGTACAGAGATATGTCTTTTTCTCTTCTGGTATTCAACACCACATTGTATGCTTGGTTGGTGGTATCATAATCAAAAATTGGCTGAACGTACTTTATTTTTCCGTCTTGAGCCATTCTAAGGAATTGTGGTCTGAAATCTTCGAAGCTGTAAATAGAGTCCTTCTTCGACTTTCCAAATGTTGATCTAACGTATCTTTTTTGTTTGTCTGTTAATGCCCCTGCTACTTCTATGCGATCGATGTCATTCGTTGGAAATTTGGCTCTAAAATTCGTTCGCATGGCTTTTAAAACAGTCGAGTCTCGCTTATCTCTTACAGCTACCAGGATTAACGGAAGCTGCTTAAGTGTTTCTTGATAACCCTTTTCAACTTCGCCATCGATATCCGAAAAATCAAAAGTTCCTATTTCTGAGTCGGGCTCTATCATGATGCCGGTAGCCCCATTGATTGCAAATTCACTGCGTGTAGTGATCATGCTTCTCAATTGTGAGAGCAGATCGTCTTCTTCTGGAACAGCCATTTCATCGGCAACATTACTTCCTATAATGACCTCTGGATGGTAGGTGTCTGCCATAATATCTGCCGGGAAATTATTGTACAAACCACCATCAAAAAGCATGGTACTATCGATGGTGATGGGTTTGTAGTAAAACGGGTAGGTGCTCGACGCCCTTAGCGCGAGAGCTAAGTTTCCACCTTCAAAAATCACCTGCTTCTTGTTGACGATGTCAGAGGCAACACACCTGAACGGCACCATGAGTTGATCGAAATCGTTGTTGGCAGCGGCACAAGGTGGAACGAATTTTTCGATCAGGAGATATTCCATCAAGTTTGGTGTCACCACATTGGTTGGGAGCCATTTTTCGATGGGCTTCCCCGGTGATATGTCGAGCTTGATCAGCGACGCATCTTCCAACCCACGCGAGTAGTAATACATGTCTTGCTCGGGAAGATCACCAGTTACAGCAAGTTGGAAAGCTTCACTTTTGGCAAATTCGATCATTTCTTCGACTGTGTATCCCGAAGCATAAAGGGCACCAATAAGTGCTCCCATAGAAGTACCAGTGATATAATCAATGGGTACTTCATGTTCTTCTAGAGCCTTAATCACCCCGATGTGAGAAATTCCAGAGGCGCCACCACCACTCAATACCAATCCCACTTTTTGGCCAAGTGCACCGAAAGGCAAGGCCATAATCATGATCATCAGGAAGAGTCTGCACCAGAAAATTTTCATCAACCGTTATTCTGCTGTAAAGCTACATTTTTAAAGAATTGCCCATATACTCCTTGTACTAACGGGCTAATTCCTTGATATCGTGAAGCGTCTTCTGGATGAACGGAACAGACTTGACCAATCGCGATCCATACCATGAAAATGCTTCTCCATCTACAATGACAGAAGACTTACCAAAGGTTGCGTGAATTTCTTCCTGATGTTTTGTTTTGAATGGAAAAGGTTCGGAAGAAAGGAGCACGACATCAATGTCTAAATCTGAAATCATTTCTTCTGTGATTTCTGGATAGCGCAGCCCGTTATCGCCCATATCAGAAGTGACATTCTTGAGACCACAATGCATCAAAACACTGTTGATGTAGGTATCAGAACCGGCAGCCATATATGGGCCTTTCCATATCAAATAGAGCACCCGAAGCTCTTCTTCCTGAGGAACGAGAGATTTAATGGATTCAATCGACACGCGAAAAGATTCCGACAATCTCAGAGCTGCTGCTTCTGATTCAAGCAAATCGCCCAGGGCTTGAGCAACTTGAATGTTCTCTTGGATGTGGTCTACATCGGTGACCCATACCTGACACCCAGCTTTTACCAGAGCAGAGATGTCTTCTTCCCGGTTTTCCTCTTTATTAGCCAAAATCAAATCAGGCTTTAACTCGAGGATTTCAGCAAGCTTGGGATTTTTGGTTCCACCTATTTCAGTCACTGCTTTGAGTTGTGACTTTGGGTGAACACAAAACTTAGTTCGACCTACAAGTGTATCGCCACTTTCCAGATCAAACAAAAGTTCAGTCAATGAAGGAACAAGCGAAACAACCCGTTTCGGTCTTAAAAACGGAGGGCGATCATTACCGATATGTATCCGCCCATTCATCTTTAATGCAAAGCTGCTATCAGGTCGTGGCGTGTAATGATGTGGTATTTATCGGGGCTGATCTCAACGATCACTGCTGGAACATTTTTGTCAACCATCTTGATCACATCTTTCAAATCCTCGTCACTGTTGATCACTGGGAACGGTTCTCCCATAAGGTCTCCAACCTTTACTTGATCAATAGGCTTCCCTTCAGCCAATGTTTCGAAAATGCGCCGTTCATCTATCGACCCAACGAATTTTCCATCATTTACAACCGGAATTTGAGAAATGTCAAACTTCTTGAGTTTGTCGATCGCATGAGACAATAGCTCTTCCGTTCCAATTGTAACCAACGGCTTGTCGATATGACGGTTTACCAAGTCTAATGCCGATTTATTTCGTTCATTCAAGAAGCCGCGGTCTCTCATCCAATCATCATTGAATACTTTACCAACATAGCGCGAACCGTGATCGTGGAATAGAACAACCACCACGTCGTCTTCGGTCAACTCGTGCTTCATCTGCTCAATCACGGCATAAGCCGATCCGGCAGAATATCCGAGAAGCATTCCTTCTTTTCGGGCAAGCTCACGCGTGTAAACCGCCCCATCTTTATCGGTTACCTTTTCAAAGTGGTCGATAATATCGAAATCAACGTTTTTAGGTAATATGTCTTCACCAATACCTTCTGTGATGTAGGAGTAGATTTCGTTTTCATCAAACTCTCCTGTCTCGTGGAATTTTTTGAAAACTGACCCGTAAGTGTCTCCACCCCAAATTTTAACATTCGGGTTTTTCTCTTTCAGGTACTTTCCAACACCAGAAATAGTTCCACCTGTTCCAACTCCAACTACAAAGTGGGTGATTTTTCCTTCTGTCTGTTCCCAGATTTCAGGCCCTGTGGTCAAGTAATGAGCTTTGCGGTTGCTCAGGTTGTCGTATTGGTATGGATAAAATGAATTTGGAATCTCTTTATTTAATCGCTCAGCTACCGAGTAATATGAGTCTGGGTGATCTGGAGAAACGTTAGTAGGGCAGACGTATACTTCGGCGCCCATAGCACGCAAAATGTCCATTTTCTCCTTACTCTGCTTATCGCTCAAAGTGCAGATCAGCTTGTATCCTTTTACAATGGCCGCTAGAGCCAATCCCATTCCCGTATTTCCCGAGGTACACTCGATGATGGTTCCTCCGGGTTTCAATAAGCCTTCTTTCTCGGCATCTTCGATCATTTGAAGCGCCATTCGATCTTTCACACTGTGACCAGGGTTGAAATATTCAACCTTCGCATACACGGTGCAAGGAAGGTGTTTGGAGATTTTATTGAGTTTGATCAGCGGGGTATCGCCGATGGTTTCAAGAATGTTGTTGTAGGCTTTGCGGTAGGCCATTGCACTAATTTTTTGTGCAAATGTAGGCTAATTTAATCGTAGCGCATCACCTTCGAAGGTTGTATTCTGGTTACCGCGAGTGAAGGAAGTGTTAAGGCGAGAAGGCAGACGAAAAACGTAATAACGTTTAAGGTGACTATCGCACTGAAATCCAGGTTTACGGGTACTTCAGATACATAGTAGTTGGTTGGGTCGAGTTTGACAAAGCCTGTTGTTTTCTGAAGAACGCTCAAACCAATACCCAATAAATTTCCAACCAAAAGCCCGATGCCGATGATGTAACCGGCCTGATAGAGAAAGACTTTTTGGATAAACCACGAGCTCGAACCCATGGCCTTGAGCAAGCCAATCATCTGCGTGCGCTCCATAATTAGGATGAGCAGCGCCGAAGTCATGTTGATGATGGAAATAAAAATCATCAGAGCGATAATGATCAGGGTGTTCAGGTCGAGCATTTCGAGCCAATTGAAAATTTCCGGTAAATGTTGCTTGATCGTCGATGTTTTCAGGTTGTAGTTGAGGTGTTCGTAAATGAAGTTGTTCATCCCATCCAGATCCTCGTAACTCTCCAGATTGATCTCGAACCCGCCTGTGTACTTGTCGTATGACCCACCCGAATTCCATATGGTAATATTTTCTTCACCAGGACAAACACATGCAGCCGTAGCTCCACCCAAACTGAAGAAGGCCGTATCGCCCAGTGTCCGGTGCCTGTCGGTTACCACACAGAAAATGGTATCAGCTTGATTGCTGCAAAATTTGTGTGGACCCGGACCACGGAGACTGTCAACATTCCACTTATAGCGCAGGTCACCATCTGAACCGTTTCCCGTAGCCGAGAGTGAAATACTATCTCCAACACAGTCTTCGAATTTCAAATAGGCTGCCACTCCCCATTGGTTGATCTTCCGGATTGGATCAATAGAGATGAAGACAAATTCTTCATCCAGTTCTTTTAGCCCAGTCTCGTATATCCCTACAATGTTGAAATTACGTTGGCTCATAGAGTTCCGTGCATTCTGGAAGTAGATCGGGATTTTATCTCCAAGTTTGAGCTGAAGTCTTTGAGCCAAGTATTTCGAAAGAAGGAGATCGTAAGTCTTGTGGTCTTCACCAAACAGAAGCTTTCCTTCTATGAGATGACTTTCGATAAACGACCAGTCGTAATCATCAGAAACGCCCTTGGCCATAATGCCTTGAATGTTTTCTGGAGTTTCAATAACACCTTCCTTCAAGGCATACATATGTACACTTTTGACCCCATCTAGTGTGTCGATGGCTGGATAGAAATCCTGATTGACCTCGAGCTTCGGATTTTTCTGTTTGCTCGAACTTCCAAAAGCCTCCACCTGGATGTGTGATCCAAAGCCCAGGACTTTTTCTCGGATTTCATTTTGAAACCCCGTTACGATACCCCATGCAAGAATCATCACCGCCATGCCCAATGCCGTTCCAGCCGTAGCAATCCGAACAATTGGTTTTGAAAGTTCTTTATTCGTCTTTTCTTTGCGGATGAGTCGCTTAGCTATAAAGAGCGGAGTATTCAATGATGCAGTTTGATATTGCCCGTAAATGTATGAAAATAGGACCCGTTTTATGGATGGTCGCTGTTTTGTTCTTGATTTCCTGCCATGGACAATCCACAGCTAATCA
Source organism: Cryomorpha sp. (assembly GCA_965230375.1). GTDB lineage: Bacteria > Bacteroidota > Bacteroidia > Flavobacteriales_D > Cryomorphaceae > CBDDKU01. The sequence continues at coordinate 8,408 of CBDDKU010000002.1, read as the reverse complement.
TGATGAACCAGTAGCCAAAACTAAGCCCGTTCTCCCTGGAATTTACCAAATCGATAGTCTAGCAGAAACTTTGGGTAGCGCAAAGGTTGGTGTAGTTGGAAATCATACATCAATTGTAGAGAACACGCACTTGGTAGACAGTCTATTAAGTCTTGGTATTTCAATTCAGGCTGTATTTGCCCCTGAGCACGGTTTCAGAGGGAATGTGCCCGACGGTGATCAGATCAACGACCAAAAGGATAAGAAAACGGGGCTACCGATCATTTCTCTTTATGGAAAGTCGAAGAAGCCATCTAAAGAAATGCTGGATGGGATCGATGTTATGATTTTCGATATACAAGATGTTGGGGTCCGTTTTTACACCTACCTATCCACTATGCACTATGTGATGGAAGCTTGTGCCGAAAATGGTGTTAAAGTCATTGTTCTGGACCGCCCGAATCCCCACGGTCATTACATCGATGGACCAGTGCTCAATTTGGAGCAGTCTTCATTCGTGGGACTCCACCCTGTACCCGTAGTTTATGGGCTTACCATTGGTGAATATGCACGGATGATCAACGGAGAAGGCTGGTTAAACAACGGTGTGAAGTGTGAATTGGAAGTTGTTACTTGTCTCAACTACACGCACGATTCGCGATACGACTTGCCAATAAAGCCATCGCCAAACCTTCCTGATATGACGGCGATATATCTCTATCCGAGTTTGGGGTTTTTTGAAGGAACAATCGTATCGGCTGGTCGCGGAACTGATCGTCCGTTTACCTTGATAGGAGAGCCAAGCAATGAGTATGGCGACTTTGAGTTTACCCCGCGTAGCATCAAAGGGGCATCGACCAACCCTAAGTTTAAGGGCGAGAAGTGCAAAGGGTATAACCTCGCTGCAAGAATGGAAGGAGACCTGCCACTAGACAGCCTTGACATTACATGGCTTTTGAGAATGTATACTGAAACGCAAAATCAGGATGAATTTTTCTTAAAGACCTTGTACTTTGATAAATTGGCTGGCAATACTTCCATGCGTCAAGACGTTTTAGATGGGAAATCAGAGCAAGAAATCAGGAAATCTTGGGAAGATGACCTTCGAGCGTTTGAGCTTATTCGCCAGAAGTACTTCATTTACCCTTAATTCAATTTGAAACCATGGATCAGTTAATGGAGATTTTAAAAGTGGCTGTGCCAGCCTTGATCATTGGTGCAGTTTTGATCTACCTTTTTCACGAAGGAACCCGTTTTATCAAAGAGCGTGATAAGCGTCCAAAGCCCAGACCGCAGATTCAAACTCAGGCCGGGGTAGCTGTAGCAGGTCACTCAGATACTGTCTTGAAATTACAGCTCCAGGCTGCAGAGCGTTTCGCACTTTACTTGGAGCGCATAGCACCAGATCGTCTTGTGATGCGGATTCACCGTGCGGGGATGGATGCTAAAATGCTCCAGTCTGAAATGCTTCGATCGATTCGTGAAGAATTTGACCACAATCTATCTCAGCAGATTTATATTTCTGAAGAGTCCTGGAATCTCATAAAGCGCAGTAAAGATGAAATGATCAAATTCATCACTCAGATGGGAGAGCAGTTGCCTGATGGAGAATCGGCCATGGCTTTGACACGCAAAATATTCGAAGGTGCATCGAAGGTGGAGCGTTTGCCAAGCGATATCGCCTTGCAATACCTTCGGGCAGAGATTCGGCAAATCATGAATGCTTAATCGACATATTCTGCCGCAAGTCTAAACGTATTTGCGTGAGCATCTACGATGGTCGAAATCTTGGGAGAGTAGCCACCGCCCAGAGCAAAAGAGATGGGGATATCAGCATTTCGAATCAGATCAAAGGCGATTTCATCTCGCCGCTGACATCCCTGTAGACTAAGGCCCAACCTTCCCAGTTTGTCTTCTTCCAGAACATCTACACCACTTTGGTATAGAACGAAATCGGGTTGAAATTCGGTCAGCACTATTTTTAGATTTTCTTCCAAGACCTTTAAATAAAAAGCATCATCCGTTTTATCTTCCAGAGCAATGTCCAAGTCGCCTTGTGGCTTGCGGAAAGGGTAGTTTTTGGCACCGTGCATGCTGAAGGTAAAAACCGAAGGATCACCCTGGAAAATCGACGCGGTGCCATTGCCGTGGTGGACATCGAGATCTAGAATTAAAATTTTAGCAAAGCCCAAATTTTGGGCGTGCCGGGCAGCCATGGCTAGGTCGTTGAGCAGGCAAAACCCTTCGCCCCGATCGGCAAAAGCATGGTGAGTTCCACCGGCAATATTGGCCGAGATACCATATTCGGCCGCATAGCTCACCGATTCAATCGTCCCACCCATGATGGTGATCTCTCGCTCAATTAATTCTTCGCTCCATTTAAAACCGGTGGCTCGCTCTTCGGCGCGGCTTAGTTTTCCGGTTAGTAGCTTTTGGAAATAGGTCGGATCATGAACGGCTAAGACTTGGTCATCAGATGCAGGGTTAGGCTGAAATAGGTTATCATCCGATATGATCCCTTCATACTTCAATTGCTCGGGCACCAAATTGTACTTCTCCATGGGAAACCTGTGGTTTGATGGAACGGGATGACAGTAGATGGGCGACCAGGCGATCTTGAGCAAAGCGAATTTCGATTTAGATCTTCAACCAGATAAACGAGCGATTGTTTACATCACCAGCGATTGCATCAGGATGGCACAGGCGATGGCTCCGAAAGTACCAACGGCGTATCCCAATACAGCTAGAAGCACACCAACTGGAGCCAATGCCGGACTAAATGCCGAAGCGACAATAGGTGCGGATGCCGCGCCACCAATATTGGCCTGGCTACCTACTGCAATAAAGAAGAAAGGTGCTTTGATTAATTTCCCGACGAGAAGCAGGATGGCAATATGGATGATAATCCAGATAAATCCGATGGAGATGATGTACTTGAATACTTCCCATTCTCTGATCAATTGACCTATATCCATGTGAAGCCCGATGGTCGCAACAAGAACGTAGAGAAATGCAGATCCAAATTTGGATGCTCCGGCGTCTTCGAGTTTTCGGAACCTAGTGAATGAGAGTACAACGCCTCCAACTGTGGCAAAGACTACCAACCAAAAGAATGCGCTACCGAATGATGTAAAGAGACGCCAGCCCGATTCGGGATCTGATTCGAGTACCGATGTGATACTCGCCTTGATGCCCGGAGCGATGCTATCACTCAATCCGTGAGCAATGGCTACCATCCCGAACCCAACTCCTAAGATCATCATGATATCGGTAAAGTTCGGAATTCGCGCATTGGCGAGTTGTTGCTTTTCGATTCGGTGCTTTAGATCGCCAATTGCCGTGTTGTCGGCTTTGAGTCGGGTGTCGAGCTTGTCAGATATTCCAGCTCCATAGAGTAGGAAAGCCATCCAGATATTGGCCACGACTACATCAACCACAATCATGGCAGAGAATAAGGTATCGCTGGCACCGTAGATTTCCTTCATGGCCGTTTGGTTTGCGCCACCACCGATCCACGAACCGGCTATAGTAGCCAATCCTCGCCAGATCGATTCAGCTCCTTGGTCTGTGAGAAGGGTAGGCTCAAGCTGACCGATCAACCAAAGCGCGATTGGCGCTCCAATAATGATGCTCACAGTAGATGTGGCAAACATGATCAATGCCTTGGGGCCGAGTTTTAGCACACCCTTCAAGTCGATGTTGATGCAGAGCAGCACCAAACTGGCTGGTAGCAGAAACCGAGATGCCACATAGTAGAGTCTGTCGCCTGATTCGTGTGAGATAAGTCCAATTGAATTGAGAATTGCTGGAACGAAGTAGCAAAGCAGTAAAGCAGGGACATATCTATAAAACTTGGAGAAGGATTTTAGCGTGAGCGTTTTGAAGATCACCGCTAGAACCACCAGTAAGATTCCCAGATTTATCGCGTCATTTTCAATTGGAAAGGCCATAAAGTCGTGTTTGGACGCAATAATACGATTACTCTAGAAGAATTGGGAATTGGTTTTAAGTAATCGTTCAAGAGCATAAAAAAAACAAAGCCGCTGACGACCCGAAGGCCGAGCAGCGACTTCTCCCCTTAAACTATGCGTTTAATGATTCAGACTAGTGAATCAGGAATTTTTTAGTCAGCGTTTGCTTTCCATGTGATAGATGGATCAAATACAATCCTGAGGGGAGGTCAGGTAGTGCCATGGTGTTTGGCACTTCATTTTGGAAATCCTTCGACAAGTGACCCAAGGCTACTCCTTGTGCGTTGGTCAGTTCGATTCGAATGTTTTCCCAGTCCCCCTTGGTGAGCATGTTCAGCGTATTACCAAATACCAGTGGATTTGGATATAAGAGCATGTTTAGCTTTGGCGCTTCTGGCTCTACAAATCCGATGGCACACACCGCTCCCCAAGGAGTCCAGACTCCTTCTATCATCGCCCTCGCTCGGGCATCATACATAGTGTTCAGGGTAAGATCTTCGAAGAGTGAAGTGTCGAACTCAAAACTGTCGCTTTGAACAGTTGTTACAATTCCAGTTTCCCTTTCGGTAATCTCGAGTTCGTATACGGTGGCTCCATCGATTGGTTGCAGTAAAATCACATCATTTTCAGAAAAAATAGCTGTGTTTTCGCACCAGTCGTCCTGAAGGCTAGTTGTCAATACGATAGGAGTGATCATGATGGCGCAGCTCTGGCCAAATGGGCCCCAGGTGTTGTTGTATCGAGCTCTCACATGGGTATTGTAAATCTTGTTTTCTTCGAGTCCTTCTACTTCTGCAAGTGGACAAGTAGGAACAGAGTTGTAGTAGTAGAAACGCTCTAATGTTTCAGCATCTTCGAATCGGAATTCAAATTGGGTTGCACCTTCTACAATTAATCCTGTAACAGTCACTTCCTGAGTCAACTCTAGATTTCCGCAAAAATCTTCGCTCAACATAGATGCTGGAATTTCAAATGTCAATTGACAAGCCACACCAAACTCTGAGTTGGCTGTATCACTTAGGCCGCGCACTCTGATGTTATAGATTTCTCCAGGGATGATTCCAGCTATATCGTTGGCAAGAATCACGTTGTCAGTGCTCGTCGCCAAAATAGTCTCGAGTGTGATGGTATTCGTGAATTCCCACTCATAGCCTGTCGCTCCGGCGATTGATTCGCAGTAGATTTCCGTGAAGAAGCTAAGCGTACCTTCTTCGCAAATAGATGAGATGATCTGGGTATTCTCCAATTCATCACATGGAATCGATTCGATTTCAAATGATGTGTTGGCGGTACACCCGTTCGCGTCTGTCACAGACACATCGTATACACCAGATGCAAGGTTTGATAGCGTAGTGTTTACAATGCTTTCACCGTTAACTAGTATAGAATATGGAGCAGAACCACCACTAATTTCGAGATCTGCGCTTCCTTCGTTTTCAATATCGCACGGATTGTCTACCAGGTTGATAGCGCTTACCACTAATTGACCAGGAGCTTCCAATACCACTGAAAGAAAAGCGGTACAATCATCTAGCGATACGGTCACGTTGTACGTTCCGGCGCCTAAGCCTGTTAGACTGGTAGAAGTAGGTCCATGAGCCCATTGTACAGTATAGTCACTTGAAGGTGCGCTAATAGCAATTTCGATACTACCATTTTCAGATTCAAAACAAGTTGGGTCTGTGCTCGACACAAGACTAATGCTCAAATCATCACATGGAATACAGTCATTTGCAGGATTGTCATCACAAGTACCACATTCATCGTAGTAAGCTGATCCACCCCAAACACCTGCACAGTCTTGCACACAGTCATTTGCTGGATTGTCGTCACAGGTTCCACAATTATCTTCATATGCTGATCCACCCCACACACCGGCACAGTCTTGCACACAGTCATTGGCAGGGTTGGCATCACAAGTTCCACAGTTGTCTTCGTAGGCTGACCCACCCCAAACACCTGCACAGTCTTGCACACAGTCATTTGCTGGGTTTGCATCACAGGTACCGCAATTGTCTTCATAAGCTGATCCACCCCAAACGCCTGCACAATCTTGTACACAGTCATTGGCTGGATTTGTATCACAGGTACCACAATTATCTTCATAAGCTGATCCACCCCATACGCCGGCGCAATCCTGCACACAATCGTTTGCTGGGTTTGAATCACAGGTACCACAGTTATCGAGAACTGCCGTTCCGTTCATTACACCATTACAGTCGTAGCAGCTATTCCAATCGCTACCATTGTTGTCGTTACAGTCATCGGCATTGGCCACATATCCTGCTGGCTGAGTACAGTTTTGGGTAGTGTTATTCGGATCACCGTGTCCATCATTGTCATTATCAGCATACCAGGTTTGGTTTGCTCCAACGGTGATGTAGTTCGATTTCAGTTCAGTATCTGATCCATCTGCATTTGTAGCGATCAATCGCACGTTATATGTTCCAGGATTGTTGTAGGTAATCGCACCAGGATTTGCTCCACTCACGTTTGTAGGGCTTCCACCAAAGAAAGTCCAGGCGTAAGTCACACTGCTTCCCGAAGAAAGATTTGTAAATGTGATTGACTCTCCCTCACAGATATCCGTATCACTGGCACTAAAGTTTGCCGAAGGCGGTGATCCACCACCAGAAGTAAGACAGATCTCAGTTGTTTCTTCGTCAGTAAATGACCCACCACTAGCAAGTACATTGTTGTCGCCGTCGGTTACTTCGTAAGATCCATTTCCACTGGCGCAGCAGATTCCATTTCCGAATGCATCGTAAATCGTGAAGTCGTAACAACCGTTTCCCACACAGACTGTTGATGTTTCAACTGTTCCGGAGGAGAAGTTCGCGTATGGACCGCCTGATGCGATCACGTTGTTTGAGCCATCTCTGATATCCCAGGTGGTCTGTCCACCCAATGCATCTAGCTCAATAGTTACAGTAAGTTCATGTCCATTTTGAACCGCTGAATAGTCCAAAGTCATCTCATCATTCGATGGTGTTTCATCGGCACCGCCATTTGGGTTTTGCGTACGCACTTCAAGCGTATTGTTTCCCCAACCACCATTATACGAAGGGAGAGTAATCGTTGTAGATTGACCTGGGCCCAAAAGACCTGTCCAATTATGGTTTTCCCATGCTCCGCCTGTTCTATACTGGATAGTAGCGTTGGCAAGTGGGGTAGACCCTAGGTTGGATAGCTCAACTACCGGAATGATATTAGGGTCACAAAGATTTCCTGACGGACTTGTAATAGCGGTAATTCCCGCATCAGCTGCGGCTGCAGCAACTGGCTCACATCCATTGGAAGAAAGCAGCGAAGTCCTAGAGTTTTCGATAACTAGTCTCATTCGGGTCTTTTGACCTTCTGTAAACATGTTCTTACACGTTTGACTCGTATAGTCCATGTAGTTCTCTACTTGTTGAGTTCCACTGCAAGCAGGAGAACTACAGCTCGAATTTTGAACAGTAGGAGGGGTGTCACAAACCCGGTCACCTTGTAGGGCGCAATTGGTTTCGCTACACGATCCACCCTGGAAGGTGTGGAAAAGCCCGAAACCATGACCCAACTCATGCGTTAGCGTCTTATTTCGGTTGGTGTATGATTTTAGTGTACCAACGGTACCAAAGGCGTTGTAAAGGATTACAGTTCCATCTACAGCACTGCTGGCACCAGGGAAATAAGCGTATCCTTGAATTCCAGACCCACCATTGTTGTTCTCGATTTCTGTAACAACCCAAATATTGTAGTAGTCTTCTTTTGGCCAGCGAGATAGATCTTTTACATCAGACTCATCGGCACCTTGACCATTACCGGCTGTAATTCCTTCAGTGCAATAATCTGTAACTGAACAACCATTGACACGGTTAATCCCAGAGTGTGCATTGTTGCTTGGGTCGCGTACGGCCAAGCAAAACTCTACTTCAATATCAGCTCCATCACCATCACCCCATGTTCCCGGTAGTTTTCTGTAATCTTCATTCAGTGCGTTTATGGCACTATAGACCTGTTCATCTGAAATATTGGATCCTGTCCCGTAAGCATCACCGTCATGAATAACATGAACAACTACGGGGATAGTATAAATCTCGTTTGACTTTTGGATAAGTCCTTGTTGGATGCGTCTCATAGCATCTTCAATCATTGCTTCACGCTCTTCTTGCTTTTGCAAGTAGTTTGGGTTTTCCAGCATCATTCGCTCGTGAATAGCGGTATGAGCACACTGCTCATGTGCATGATGGTTGTGGTCCTCACTGAGTGCATCAGTAGATTCCTGTCCCGTAGTCAACAACACTGTCAGACAAAGTCCGAACGTCCAAAAGATTTTCTTAATCATGAATCGAGTTATAAGATTCACGACGTTTTACTGGTATTTCGCGGGTGGGGTTACGTTTTTTTGGATGGACAAAAAAAGGCCCCGAATCTCTTCGGGGCCCAAAATCTTGAGTTTAAAGGCGTTTAGCTTCC
>CBDDKU010000001.1:0-82505 GCA_965230375.1 Cryomorpha sp. | reverse complement strand
CGCAAACCAAAGTGGCGAGGTGGCTTTTACACTAGGTGATCAAAATGCAATTGGGATGATCGAAGGGGGTAGCATCACCCTACTCCACGAAAGGACAGAATCGGTAGGTCATACCGATGGAAAACTCGACGATGCCCTTTTCCACAGACCTACCGACGTAGAATGGACTGATTCGGGCTTACTCGTGCTCGATCAAGGAAATTCTGCTTTACGTGTGGTCAGTAACAACAAAAAGAAAGTCAGTACTGATTTGAACCTAAATCCAGAAAGCCCAATTTTCGGTTTTGATCTGATTGGTGATGAATTGTACTATACCAATCTACATTCAAACATATTTAAATCTTCGCTAAGCTCTGGAGAGACGAATAAAATTAGAATGAGCAATTACCTTCCCTTGTGCATTGGCAACAAAAAGAGTCTCAGAATGCTCAACGATGGGCCTGAGCTAAAGTTAGGACCAAGCACGAGTGAGATCAAAATCTCGATAGCGTTGGATTCACTTTGGATGATTGATCCGAGTGCGTACAGTTTTGCTCAATTCAATTCTAATGTGCTGGTAAATGCCGCTGATGCCGATGCTTCAGATCTTGAAGTAACCTTGCGTATTGATCCGAATGAAATTAACAACATGCGAGATTTAACAGTTGATCTCTTTTTATACATCATCCGAAAAGATGGAAAGTCTGCACCAATTGAGCTTGCAACTTCCTTTTCATTTCCATTTGCTGTGGACGATTCTTTATCAGAAGAGCATACGAGCGTGGTCATCCCCATTCAGGGAATAACCCCCTAGTCAAGGAGTCGTTCCAGCCCCATAGCGGCAGCTGTGTACTGCGGATCGGCATTCAGCACTTCACGATAGATTTCTTCGGCTCTTACAGTTTCTCCTTTCTCCTCATAACAGAGTCCTTGATTGTAACGCGCATCGATATAAGTTGGGTCAAAAGTCAGAACTGTGTCAAAATAAGCAATGGCCGTGTCGAATGATAGGTACTCAACCAAATAGATATAGCCGGTATTGTAATATCCAAGGAAATTTTTTGAGTCCACATTGATCAATCGTTGATACGACTCCATGGCTTCATCAATCTGTCTATTTGCTTGGTGATACATACCCTTGTTATAAAGAGCTTCGGCACTTTCGGGGCGAATCATTAGTGCCGTTTCAAAATACTCAAGAGCTAGTCGATCTCCTTTGTAAGCGAGAATGTTACCTAACTCCATATAGGCTTCATAGTGCTCTGGATTGACTTCTGTAGCCGTTTGAAATGATGAGACTGCAAGTGTCGTATCGCCGAGCTCTTTGTAAATAAACCCTTTAATGAAATAGCCTTGCGCAAGTTTATCATCAATCTTCAAGGCGTCATTGATAGTAACAATGGCTTCATCATACCTTCGGAGCAAGAAGTTGACTTCTCCCAATTTCAATAGGGCTTCTGTGTTGGTCTCATCGTATGAAACGGCTTTTTCCAGGCTCAAGCGAGCTTCTTTCAAATCACCTTTTGTGAAATTTATCTCACCCTTTACCGCGTGGAAGTATGATACTGATGGGTCAATACTCAAAGCCCTCTCGACATCTCGAATTGCCAGATCATAAAGCCCTTTTGATTTGTACTCAAGTGCTCTTTTGATGTACAAATTTGGATTATTAGGGTCGTTCAATATCTCATCGCTCAGTTCTTCGGTTCTTGTTTCAGGAACGCTCTCTGTATTTTCAGCAGGCTGTTTCTGCTTCTTCTCTTCTATACAAGAAGTTGCGATTAAAGGAAGTATGAGCAGTAAATAGATGAGTTTTTTCATAGGATAGCTTCGAGAGAAAGATGTCGAATCTTTTTGATAATTGAAGGTGCAAAAATATAAAAGCCGGAAGTGAGTTCACTTCCGGCCTTCAAAAATATTGAATGGCTTATTTAGCTATTTCAGCTTTAATCTTGTTTTCAAGTTCATCCATGAGCTCAGGATTATCTTCTATGAGCTGCTTCACAGCATCTCGCCCCTGCCCTAACTTGGTTTCTCCATAACTGAACCAGGAGCCGCTCTTTTTAACCATTCCCAGCTCAACGGCCATATCCAGAATCTCACCACTTTTCGAAATCCCCTTACCGTACATGATGTCAAACTCGGCTTTTGCGAAAGGTGGAGCAACTTTGTTTTTTACAATTTTCACTCGTGTTCTGTTTCCGATTACGCTATCGCCATCTTTGATTTGAGTAGAACGGCGTATATCCATTCGAACAGAAGAGTAAAACTTCAAGGCATTACCACCTGTTGTTGTCTCAGGGTTTCCGAACATCACTCCAATCTTCTCTCTAAGCTGGTTGATAAAGATGCAGCAACACCCCGTTTTTGAAATGGCACCAGTCAGTTTTCTTAAAGCTTTAGACATCAATCTAGCTTGCAAACCAACTTGAGAATCTCCCATTTCACCTTCTATTTCAGCTCTTGGCGTTAGCGCCGCAACAGAGTCAACTACCAAAAGGTCGATTGCTCCTGAGCGTATAAGGTTTTCCGTGATTTCCAATGCTTGCTCACCATTATCAGGTTGGGAGATAAAAAGGTTTTCGGTGTCTACTCCAAGACTCTCTGCGTAGAAACGATCAAAAGCGTGCTCAGCATCGACTATCGCAGCAATTCCGCCTGCTTTTTGCACCTCTGCAATAGCGTGTATTGCCAGGGTCGTTTTTCCTGAAGACTCAGGTCCATATATCTCAACGATTCTACCTTTGGGATACCCGCCAATCCCGAGAGCAAGATCCAGCCCCAACGAACCAGTCGGAATGGAGTCTATTTTCTCTACAGCGTCATCACCTAATTTCATAACGGCACCCTTTCCATACGACTTTTCAATTCGATCAATCGTCATTTGAAGTGCTTTTAACTTCTCTTTACTTGCTTCTACTGCCATAATTTTCTTATTAATTGTTCAGAAGGTCCAATACCTGCTGAGATGCTTCTTTTGTTTTTACTTTGTCCACCACAAGTGCAATTTTCCCTTCTTCATCTATCACAAATGTTTTGCGGATAATGCCCATGTATTCTCGACCCATGAATTTCTTCTCTCCCCAAGCGCCATACTGTTCAATAATCTCTTTTTCCGTATCGGCTATCAACTTGAAAGGGAGATCGAATTTCTCAACAAACTTTTGATGTGACTTCTCACTATCGGCACTCACTCCGATAACTTCAAATCCTTGAGTTGTAAGATACTGATAATTATCTCTAAAATTACAAGACTCTTTGGTACACCCAGGAGTATTATCCTTTGGGTAAAAATATAGAATTACCTTTTTTCCTCTGTAGTCTGAGAGCGATACAGATTCACCGGTTTGGTCTGTACCGACAAAAGATGGAGCTTTTTGACCTACTTCTAGCATATTTTAAATTCTTGAGTTTTCAGTTAAACTAACAAACGTGACACAAAAATGATGATTACAGTTCGTAATCTATTTACGTGGTCGCAAAAAAATCCTTCATTAAGTTTGCAACATGGATCACACCCCTTTAGCAGAGCGGCTTAGACCAAAGGATCTTTCCGAATACATCGGGCAGGAACACCTTGTGGGTCAAGGTGCTGTATTTAGAACAGCATTGGAAAATGGAATCATTCCTTCCATAATACTTTGGGGACCACCTGGTGTGGGAAAAACAACCTTGGCACAAATTATCTCCAAAAAGCTAAACCGGGCGTTCTACACCTTGAGTGCAATAAACTCTGGAGTAAAGGATGTCCGTGAAGTGATTCAAAAAGTTGAAAACGCGGGTTTGTTTGGCACTGGAAATGCCATCCTATTTATAGATGAGATCCACCGATTTAGTAAATCTCAACAAGATTCTCTGCTTGGAGCGGTAGAAAGGGGAATTATCACTTTAATAGGTGCTACAACTGAGAATCCTTCTTTTGAGGTCAACGCCGCCCTTCTATCGCGATGTCAGGTCTATGTGCTGAAGCCTTTGGAGAAATCTCATTTGGAACTACTGCTTTCTCGGGCACTGCAAAATGATGAGCTAATAAAGAAGCAGAATCTGGAAGTCAAGGAAACCAAAGCCTTGTTCAGACTAAGTGGAGGTGATGCACGACGTCTACTGAATGTATTGGAATCGGTTATAGGGGCCTTGCCACAAGGGCATAAATCAATTGATGATGCGATTGTAAAACAGATTATCCAAGAAAACCCTGCTCTGTACGATAAAGATGGAGAGCAGCACTATGACATTATATCGGCATTCATTAAATCAATAAGGGGTAGTGACCCTAATGCTGGTGTATACTGGCTTGCACGTATGCTGGCTGGAGGAGAAGACCCTAAATTTATTGCGAGAAGATTAATCATCCTGGCAAGTGAAGACATTGGGAATGCCAATCCTACTGCTTTGGTTTTAGCGAATACCACTTTCGAATCCGTCCAAAAAATTGGTATGCCTGAATCGCGAATCATCCTGAGCCAGTGTGTTGTTTACTTGGCATGCTCTCCAAAAAGCAATGCATCTTACGAAGCAATCAATATGGCTCAAGCAATCACGAGGGAAAGCGGAAATCTGGCCGTACCGCTGCACCTCAGGAATGCTCCTACAAAACTCATGAAAGAATTGGGTTATGGAAAAGAGTACAATTACTCCCATTCAAACCCGGGAAATTTTGCAGAGCAAGATTACCTACCGACTGAATTGGGCCATACTGTTTTTTATGAACCAGGAGAAAATGCCAGAGAAAATGAAATGCGAAAACGTCTTCAGAATTGGTGGAAGCGATATAAGTACTAAGCTTTTTCCGACTCAAAAAACTTATCTCTACGTCGAGCTAGCATGTAGATAAGACCGATGACTGAGCCGCCTGCACCTTGCTCGAGCATTTGCCAAATAAAATCCATAAGAACATGAGGGGTACCTCCGTTCCCCTTAAAAGATACTCCTAGAACAAAAGCGATTAGGTAAATAAAGAATCCCATCGTGACTCCGATAATGGAACTCTTAAGCTTAAGACCAATTCCCATGCTCAAATAGTTGTAGACAAAAGTCAGGGCGAAGCCAATGACCACGTACGTCAAGGTAAATAAGGAGTAAAAAATATGGGCTGGCTTGGGAATAAAATTTAAGTCGTTGAGAATGACACCGTGCCAAATAAGGCTCGCGGCAGCCATTAACAGCGTAGAAAACAACCATGCTATGAGAAATCTCCGTTTAAGCATCCTCTAGACAAGATGAAATTAAATATTTTGCCGTTGAAACACAATTTTTGATCTGGTCAAATCTTGTTAATTATCAATCCAAGATGTTTAGTTTTTTATGTCACCTCTGAAATACTACGAATATTCTTTGACCTATATTTGAAAGATGCGGTTTTGGCTGATTCTGTTTTTGATAATATTGCTTTCTGCATGTCGTAAAGAATCGACGACATGGGAAGCAGAATACAACCTACCCTTATTAAAAACTGAGCTAAAATTAGAAGACATCATCCCCGATTCTATAATTGACTACAACGACAAAAATGAAGTTCTAATCAAATACTCAGAGCGGATTCTTGAGTTTAAAGTTGACTCATTATTAGACTTGAATGGTGACACGATAGAAAGGGATTTTACGATAGCACCTGTACTTGAGTTTTTGTTTGAGCCGGGCGTACAGTTTTATTCGAGTAATGAAGATTTGGACTTCGACAATCTAACCGTCGAGTTGAAAGAGGGTATAATCGAAAATGGTAACCTGCTTATTACGGCGGAGAACACGATTGAAAGTAGACTCGCTGTGGAGCTTTCTATTCCCTATGCCAAGCTTGGTGGTACTCCTTTGTCCCTCACTGAATACATTCCGCCCGCTACAGGTGAAGAAAACGGAATCTTAAATTGGGAAATAGATGTTTCTGGCTATGAACTTGACCTTACAGGAGAATCTGGAAATGATGTAAATAAGCTATTGGTTATCATCGATATGTTTGTCCCAGAAGAAGATGAAGCTGTATTGGTGACAAACTTAGACTTGGTAAATCTTAAAATAACTTATGAGAATATTGATGTGCGCTATGCTAAAGGGTATCTCGGACAAGAATCCTACACATTTAATGAGGGTGACGGTTTTGAGTTCATTAAAGAACTCAATGGAGCAATGATTGATTTGGATAATGCTTATGCTGATTTTCACCTGCACAACGGATTCGGAATAGACTTGCAAGCAAATATCTTTCAATTAAAGTCTATCAATAAAACCACCGGAAATGAAGTATCTCTCGAGAGTGAGTTTATTGGTTCAACTGTCAATTTATCTCGTGCAGATTACATCGATGAAAGTGTCCGTCCCTTTCAAAAGACATACAGCATTGATGGGTCCAATTCGAACATTACATCATTTCTGGAGGTTATTCCCGACTCAATATTAGCCCTAGGTTCAGCTTTGATGAACCCTTTTGGCAACATTTCGAATTACAATGACTTCGCCACGAATAAAAGTGAGCTTTCTTGTGATATCGACTTAACTATTCCAATGAAGCTCAGCCTATCAAACCTTCTCATCTCAGATACTTCGTCATACGAATGGGGCGATATGGCCGTTGGACTGGCGAGCGCCACTTTGTATATTCATAGTGTCAATAGTTTTCCTGCAGACATCACATTAGACCTGATCGCTAGCAACTCTTCCAACAAGGACTTTATCAATCTCAACGATTATTTAATCAATGTTGATTCTGCATTAGTGCCTGGCAGAATCGGAGCTCAGGACCCAGAGTCTATTTTGGTCTATGAATTACAATCTGCTGTTGTGAATCAACTCAAAGAGATGGACCAGATCGCTTTTACAGGTAGGTTCCAATCTACAGATTACCCGCAGTACGTAACCTTCAAAAAGGAAGATAGGCTCATTATTCAACTTTCGTCAAACGCATCAACCAGGATATCTATCGAGTGAGAATTACTAATTACTTCTTAGTTTTTGCATTTATCTGCTTATCGTCTTTCGGGATGGCTCAATCGTATTTTAATCGTATCGGTGAGTCTCTTGTGGATAGCTCGACCAATCATTTGATTGAGATCTACGGTAATCGGAGTGACCAAAGCAACGCACTCACAAGCGAATTCGTCTGGAAATCAATCTATGGAGGGTTTATTGACACAGAGCTAAAAGATGAAATCACCAGCAACTTGAATGGTGAAAACGCCTACTTCGGAAGCTTTGACGGCGGCTTGAGATGGACGTGGTTGAGAGATGGGAAAAAACTAGGATGGAGCTTCGGTTACAAATTGAGTGGAAGAGCGAAAACAGCTTTCAGTGATGACTTATTTCAATTCGCTTTGTACGGAAACAGCGATTTTGGAACCAGCATCGCAAGCTTCGAAAACTCAGCTCAAACCTGGATGACCTTCAGCAAGTTTACCTTTGGGGTGTTCTTCCAAGAGACAAAGAATACATCAATTGAATTGGGGGTGTACTCTCCCCACACCTTCGGCTACTATGATTTAGGAGATATGTCGATGCGCACAAAATTTGACACAGTAAGTAATATCGTTTTTCCCAGCGCTGTTGAAATTGCGACTGAGGGGTTTGAATCATGGCAAGACAACGGAGAGAATGGTCTATTCGAGTCGGGTATTGGACTTGGTATCTCATTAGAACATCAATTCGACTTGGGCTATGGTAAACTTAATTTTCAAGCTGAAGATCTTGGCTTAATCTATTGGCAGAATATTGAAGAAAGCGATAGCAGTGGAACGTTTGATTTCGAGGGGTTTTATTGGGAATATGGTGAAGATCAAGAAAATCAGTCCATTTTTGAAGCACTTCGGGATAGCATATCTCCGCAAGCCAAGAGTACAGATAAATGGATTGTTCTCCCAACAAAACTAAACTTGGAATTTACAGCTCCTATAGGGCAAAAAGACAGGTTTTATTATTCAATTGGAGGTTTTTATCAAGTAGGTTTTGATCTCAATCCAGAATTCCGAGGTAGTTTCTACACAAGATATGCTAAATCTAATCTTGCTTGGGTAAATTTGTCATTCTGGGGCTATTACGGAGCCACGGTTGGGATCGGCACAGAGGTTATAGCGTTTAACAATTCCCGAATATTGCTTTCTGCAGATTATGCACCTGGACTCTGGGATGGTTCTCAAACTGCTCTAGGCGTGCTTTTTAAATATGCCTTAACACTATGAAGCCAACACTCACGTTACTCGTTTTTTTCGGCTTTCTCCTGGCCAGTAAGGTCCAAGGACAAGAGCCTTTTCAGCGCAGTTATGGAGGAGTTGGTAGCGACTATGGACGTGCTGTTGCCGTTTGTGCTGATGGTGGTTACTTAATGGCAGGTTCGACTAACAGTTTTGTAGACGAATCAACCGATATGTATTTTGTAAAGGTTGATGAAAATGGAGAATTTCTTTGGGGTGAGAACGTAGGGACACCTGGTAAGATCGACTGGGCGCTAGATATTGAAGAGACAGCCAATCAAGAATTCATTGTAGTCGGTTACACAAACGATGCTACCGATAATAACTATCAGGGAGTAATTTTAAAACTAAGTTCATCAGGAGAAGTCCTATGGCAATTTCAGTATGGTGGACCCGGGTGGGACTTTCTTGAAGTCTTGACCCTCGATGAGGAAGGTAATATCTATGCGGCAGGACAAAAAAGCGAAGGAAATTCGACAAATGGCTGGATAATAAAAGTTTCGGATGATGGAGAAGTTCTTTGGGAGAGAACTTATAGCTCGTCGGGAGATATGAAAGTTACCGGACTTGATTTTTGTGAATCTGGTGACATTGCGTTTTCAGGATACTCATATAGTTTCGCGTTAGATGAACACACGCAGATAAGTGGTGTGATCAGTCCAGAGAACGAAACGATATGGATCACATCCTACCCTGAATTTGGTGATGTGAAAACGGGCAAATGTGCCTGCTCAAATAACGATGTGATTTTCACATCTGGTCAGCTATGGAATGGCTTGGATTGGGATACTCACTTATCACGTCTGGAAAGATTCAATGGGCTTGATCTTACCTCAATTACGTTCAATTATCCAAACGATGGTTTATTTCTCGGGATAGACATTTCGATAAATGGAAATGTCCTTGTTTGTGGAGCTATTGAAGGGTTTGGTTTCTCTGAACTAGATGCTACTTCTAACATGTACGATTTAATGGGAGTAACCTTGGGGACAGAATTCACTCAGTTACAAGGAGGATTTGGAACTGATGTACTCTATGATATTCAAGGTACCCCAGATGGTGGTTATGTGGCTATAGGTGAAACAAACAGTTTCGGAAATGGATGGCAAATTCATTTGGTGAAAATCTCATCTGATGGTGATAGGGATGATGAAAACACTGACTTTCTTGATACGACAACACCTGTTTTGAACACAAACGCTGTTCATCTTACCAGCGTTTTTCCAAACCCTACTACAAATGTATGTCAGGTGCAAACGAAAGATGGAACTTCGATCTTATTTACTAGAATATACAGCCAGACCGGAAAATTGGTAAAGTCTTTGAAACTAGAAAGACCTTCTGATGAGATGAAACTCTCACTAGAAGGTCTTCCAAATGGTGTTTACTCGATTGCGGTAGAAACCGATAAAGGTCTGTCTCGGACTAAAGTGGTTTTGATCGATTAAATCATTCCCACAATTTTAAATTCCGTTCGTCTGTTTTCAGCCTTTCCTTCTTCTGTATCGTTTGATGAAACGGGCTTATCGGCACCATATCCCTTCGTCTTGATGCGCTCTGGTTCGATGCCTTGTCTTAGTACGATGTACTCTTTTACAGCTTCTGCTCTTCTCAATGACAACTCTTTATTGTATTCCGCATCGCCTGTATTATCGGTGTGTCCTCCAATCTCTACAACCAACTCTGGATTTGCTTCAAGAAAAGCTCCAAGTTCTCGCAACTCAGGTACTGAGTGTTGAGTCAAACTATCACTATCTACACCGAAATAAATGTTTTGTAGTATGACTGTCGAGCCCTCTTTCACTTTGTGTAGTTCAACATCCACAGCATAAGCCTTGAAGTTGCTCGCGTCAGGGACAGTGAACGCTTCCGAGTGAATCAAATATCCAGGGGCTATAACAGTAGCCCCGTAGTGATCTCCCGCATTCAAAGCAATCGTAAACTCTCCAGATGATTTATTGCTTCGGAAGTGCTTTTTGAAATTGCGATTATTCAAATCGGTGAGTCGAATGTCAGCAACAACTGGTTCCCCAGTATCAGCGTCTTTGATGCGGCCTTTGGCGTAGGTTACCGGAACAGCACGCACACCTTCATGCAAATCAAACTTATAGAGATCCATATCTCCAAAACCACCTTCGCGATCAGATGCGAAATAGGCGATTTGTCCATCGGCACCAACTAAGAGACTGTTTTCATCGGTATGAGTATTGATCGGGTAGCCTAAATTTACCGGAGTTTGCCATCTTCCAGAATCATCTTTTGTTGAAACATAAAGGTCAAGACCTCCCATTCCAGGGTGACCTTCTGAAGAGAAGTAAAGTGTCTTACCATCAGGGTGTATCAAGACAGACTCTTCTCGAAACTTTGTATTAATCTTTGAAGTCAATCTCTTTGGGTCTGTCCAAGTACCGTCCTTTCTCTTTCTAGCCATATAGATGTCCTGCTCTTTCATTCCTTCTCCACGTGAGGGTAATCCTCTTAGGAAGTAGAGCTCCATTCCATCGGCAGACAAGCTAGGTTGAGTTTCCCAATAACGCGAATTGATCGGTTCACCAAGGTTAACCGGTGTGGTCCATACACCACCAACATTTTCTGAAACAAAAAGATCACAAGAGCCATAACCCGTTCTTCCAGCTCCATACTCCCCCATCAACTCACATCCGGTAAAAACCAAAGTTTGACCATCACCTGAAATGGCTGGCGCACCTTCATTGTATTCGGTATTAATCTCGCTCAACGGAAATGCTGGAAACCAAGATCCATCGCGTTTATTGCTTTGATAGAAGTTTTCGTTTTTTCCTTGAAATGATCTATTGTCATCTATGAGTCTGGTGAAAATAAAAGACTGATCATCTGCTGTTACCGTTGGGTAATACTCCGGCATTGGAGAGTTTATCGCCTCCCCCATATTCAAAGGTTCAAATGGAACCGGCTTTTGCTTAGCAACTATAGCGTAGTTGCACTTCTTGATCTGCAAATTGGTCCATTCAACGAAATCTGGATTCAAATTTCTGTAGGTGAGAAACTTCTTGTAGTGAGGTTCAGCTTCGTGGTATTTTCCAAACTCCATTTCGATTTCAGCCAAGAAATACCAGGCATTGCGGAAGAAATCTGGGTTAATGGCCAATGCATCTTCAAGGGCCATTTCAGCATTAGCTAAATCGTCCATTTCCACATAAGCTTCGAACTTCAGGAGAAATGCTTCAATGAACTGCGGATCGCGATCGACCGCTTCGTCTACATATGCAAGAACCAACTCGTAGTTGCGGGCGTTAAATGCCGATTGAGCATTTTCATACGCACTCAGCGCCTTCTTATTTGTAGAAGTGTATTCTTGAGAAAAGGCAGTTGGAATTGAGAATAAAAAAGCTAGCAATAAGCCTAGTGCATTCCTCCACAAATTGCTACGGAATGTCCATGAATTTGTGGGTTTGAAGAGAGATTTTCCAGTGAGGGTTTTCTTTGACATAGTCTATGATTAAAGGCAACATTTGGTTTGAGCGTTCCCACTCAGGTTGAAGATAAAACAAACAATCTTTACGGAGCATTTCGCGATGAGTTTCAGCCCATTTAAAATCGTGCTTATTATATACGACAACCTTGAGTTCATTCGCTTGCTCATAAACAACGGGAAGTGGAGCTTTAAATTTTTTAGGCGAGAAACAAACCCAGTCCCAAGTACCTGTTAATGCATGAGCTCCTGAGGTCTCGATATGCGTTCTCAGCCCTGCATTTTTCAATTCTTGAGTCAACACAGTGAGATCATGCATAGCAGGCTCGCCACCTGTTACGACAACAATTTGCGTTCCAGAAGCCTTTGCATCCGTAACCAATTTTTCCACCTTCACCTTTGGATGCACCTCTGCATCCCAACTCTCCTTTACATCGCACCAGACACAGCCCACATCGCATCCACCTAGCCGAATAAAGTACGCAGCTTGACCTGTGAATGCTCCTTCACCTTGAATGGTGTAGAACGACTCCATAACAGGAAGTACATCTTTGGATAGTGTTTGTGAAAGTTCTGGGGAATGCATGGGCTGATTGAAAAAGGGAAACCCGTGCGAGACCATGGTTTAGAAAAACTCTAAACGACATGAATGGATCTGCCAGAATAACTTTGTAATCCTCTCGTCTTGCCTAAGCAAGAAGCTCACATAAGTGAACCGAGGCCCGCCATCATTATTCCGAGCTTCGAACCAATTTTAATCTTGTTAGTTTTTCAAACTTATTATTCTCGCACGGGAGTTCGTTTACATCCCTTTAGAAGCAAAATTACTCTTTTCAAACTAGATTAAAAAGGAAATCTACTTGCTAGAAAAATAATCTTCCTTGTCAGCAAAAAGGACGTTGAAAGTTGTCAAGCTACCGTAAATTCTACTCACATACTGCTGAAGGTGAACCTTGTCAGTATCACTGAGCTTCTCATGGCTATTTATATTCTGTTCCAAAACTCGAAGTCGGTCTCTAACCATGACTATTTTGTGAAAGAATGTCTCGATAGGAATTTCTTTTCCCTGCAAGTCTGGATTGGATGGATGCATAACGAGTTTCCCCCCTTCCCATTTAGATCCTAATTCCACTGGGAATTGAATCATTTCAAAGTCGCGAAGCACCTTCTTGAGAGTTCGTTCCAATGTATCCAACTCAAAGCTATTGTCTGCATCTCTCGGTGACTCCTTCACTTTTAGTCCTTCAAATGACCTAGAGATTTCTCTTTCTCCTTCTCCTTGAAAAAACACGTCCATTGTAGATGTGTTGATGCCTATAACAATACCATCGCCAAAACTTGGGTGGTTTACGAGTGCGCCTATTCCTAAAACGGGTGAGTTTAAGTCCATACTGGTTTCTTTAGATCTTGATTAAAACTAAAGTACAACCCTCCAGCTCATCCATTATAGATTGAGCTGGACTAATTCTAACAAAGCTTGGTGAGTAGCTTAACTAACGGCCCGTAGCGTATTGAGAAGCAGAGCGACTCTGGTCATAGGGCCAACTCCTCCTGGAACTGGTGTAATGGCGCTGCATTTTGGAGAGACCTCATCAAACTTGACATCCCCCTTGAGACCGAAACCTGATTTTTTCGATGAGTCGGGTACGCGTGTAGTTCCTACGTCGACAACTACGGCTCCATTTTTTACCATACTTTCAGTTACGTATCCAGGTTTGCCTATTGCTGCGATAAGCACATCTGCTTGCCTAGTGATTTCTTCTATGTTCTGAGTACGGCTGTGACACAATGTTACCGTGGCGTTTGCACCACCAGCGTTTTGCGAGAGCATGATACTAAGTGGAGAGCCGACAATGTGGCTTCGACCGATAATGACGCAGTGCTTACCTGAAACATCAATGTCGTTTCGCTTGAGCAATTCTACAATGCCAAGTGGTGTGGCAGGCTTAAAAGTGTCAAGTCCAAGAGCCATTCTGCCTACGTTTGATGGGTGAAATCCATCAACGTCCTTTTCGGGGTTAATGGCCAACAAAACCTTGCTCTCATCTATATGGTCTGGAAGTGGAAGCTGAACAATAAACCCATCAATTTCCGGGTTCTCATTCAGATCGTTAACTACATCGAGCAATTCTGCTTCGGTAATATCTGACTCTTTTCGAACCAGTGTTGATTCAAACCCAACTTCAGCGCAATCTTTCACCTTGTAATTAACATAGGCCTCACTTCCACCGTCATTACCAACGAGTACAGCAGCCAAATGTGGCACTTTTAAACCAGCTTCTTTGCGCTTTTGTACTGTCGCAGCGATTTCTGCCTTAATCTCCTTTGCTGTTGCGTTTCCACTGATAATCTTAGGCTCCATCATAGCTTACATTCCAGGCATTCCCTTCATATTGCCCATTTGGCGCATAAGGTTTGCCATGTTTTTCTTATTCGACATCAAGTGCATCATCTTGCGCGTTTCTTCAAACTGCTTGATGAGCTTGTTGACATCTTGAATGGAAGTACCACTTCCGGCGGCAATCCGTTTTCTTCGGCTACCATTCAAAATCTTGTGATTGTCTCGCTCAGCTGGGGTCATCGAGTGAATAATGGCTTCAATACCCTTGAATGCATCATCGTCGATATCGAGATTTCTGACTGCCTTACCCATTCCTGGGATCATTGACATCAAATCCTTCATATTCCCCATTTTCTTGATCTGTTGGATTTGATCAAGGAAATCGTTGAAGTTGAATTCGTTTTTGGCAATCTTCTTGTGAAGCTTTCGAGCTTTCTCTTCATCGTATTGCTCCTGGGCTTTTTCAACAAGAGAAACAACATCTCCCATTCCCAGAATACGATCAGCCATCCGCTTTGGGTAGAAAAGATCGATCGCCTCCATCTTCTCACCAGTACCAATAAACTTAATCGGTTTGTTGACTACTGACTTGATCGATATAGCAGCTCCACCGCGCGTATCTCCATCTAGTTTTGTCAAAACAACCCCGTCAAAATCGAGACGGTCGTTGAAGGCCTTCGCCGTATTCACCGCATCTTGCCCTGTCATGGCATCAACCACAAACAAAGTTTCTGTTGGATCGATCGCCTTTTTAACCGCTGCGATTTCCGTCATCATCTGCTCATCTACTGCCAAACGTCCGGCAGTATCGACGATAACAACGTTGTTTCCATTACTACGTGCATGCTGAATAGCTTGCTGAGCGATAGCAACGGGATTCTTTTCTTCTCTGTTTGAGAATACATCAACTCCAATCTGCTCCCCAACCACATGCAGCTGATCGATGGCCGCAGGACGATAGACATCACAAGCAACGAGAAGTGGATTCTTTCCCTTTTTAGTCTTCAGGTAGTTTGCCAGCTTTCCTGAAAAAGTGGTTTTACCAGACCCTTGAAGTCCCGACATCAGGATGATTCCCGGGTTACCTTTAATGTCTATCTCCTCATTCTCGCCACCCATCAACTCAGCAAGAGACTCTTGGGTGATTTTTACCAGAAGCTGACCAGGCTTAACAGCTGTGAGCACTTCGCTACCAAGCGCTTTTTCCTTTACCTCGTTGGTAAAATCTTTGGCTATCTTAAAGTTGACATCAGCATCGAGAAGTGCGCGTCTTACCTCTTTAAGCGTTTCGGCTACGTTTACTTCTGTAATCTGACCTTGACCTTTTAAAACTTTAAAGGCCCGATCAAATTTGTCGGTGAGATTTTCAAACATATTATTTCGGCTTATTTAGCGGGCTGCGAAGATAAGAATTAATAGACTTTTACATTCTGTCGGGTACCGAGATACCCAGCAATTTCATACTTGATTTAATTACTCGCCCCGTCATCTGGGCTAGACCTACGCGGTAGGCAATCAAATCATCGGACTCAGCTTTTAATATAGACATGTTCTGGTAGAACGAACCGAAGTCTTTGGTCAAGTCGTACACGAAGTTTGCGATCAAGGCTGGACTGTATTCGGCGGCAGCCTGAGCAATGACATCTGGAAAACTGTACAATTTAAACTGAAGGCTTCTTTCTACTTGGGAAACTTCTACTTCGTTTAAACTCTCGACATCTTTTCCATAATTTCTGATAATCGATTGAATTCGTGCATGGGCGTATTGAATGAAAGGACCAGTGTTTCCAGCGAAGTCAATACTTTCCTCGGGATTGAAGAGCATGTTTTTCTTAGGGTCTACACGTAGCAAAAAATACTTCAATGCAGCAAGACCAATACTCTCGTATAGCACTTCCTTTTCTTCGGTTTCGAGTCCATCCAACTTTCCTAGATCTTCTGTAATCTCTTGGGCGGTCTCAACCATGGCATTCATAATATCGTCGGCATCTACAACGGTTCCCTCCCGAGACTTCATCTTTCCAGCAGGAAGCTCAACCATACCATACGATAGGTGGTAGCAGTTTTTGGCCCAGGAATACCCGAGCTTATCCAAAAGAATAAAAAGAACCTTGAAGTGGTACTCTTGCTCGTTTCCAACAGTATAAACAAGTTGTTCGAGACTAGGGAAATCTCGGTAACGAAGAATGGCTGTACCAATATCTTGCGTCATGTATACAGCTGTTCCATCTTTTCTCAAAATGATTTTTTGATCTAAACCATCTTCAGTAAGATCAGCCCAAACGGATCCATCTTCTCTCTTTTCAAAGATTCCTTTTTCAACAGCTTCCAGTGCAATGTCCTTCCCAATACTCCAAGTATTGCTTTCGTAGTAGAGCTTATCAAAATCAACCCCCATTCGCTTATAGGTCGACTCGAATCCTTCGTATACCCACCCGTTCATTGTTTCCCAAAGCTTATACGTTTCCACATCTTTTTCCTCCCACTTCTTCAAGGTGTCTCTCGCTTCGAGCATCAGCGGAGCTTTGGCTTCGGCATCTTCTTGACTCATACCTCCAGCCACTAATTCCGCAATTTCAGCTTTATACGCCTGGTCAAACTTCACGTAGTACTTTCCTACCAGGTGATCGCCTTTCATACCAGCTTGCTCTGGTGTTTCTCCTTCACCAAATTTCTTCCAGGCCACCATCGATTTACAGATATGAATCCCGCGATCGTTGATGATCTGAACTTTTTTCACTTCATGCCCTTCGGCTTTGAGAATCTCGGCAACAGAATACCCCAGGAAGTTATTTCGAAGGTGCCCGAGGTGTAGCGGCTTATTGGTGTTAGGGGAAGAATACTCCACCATCACCAAAGGCTTGGAGTTGGGCTCTTTCAAACCATAGTTTTCCTGACCAAGCTCTGACTCTAATTCTTTGATCCAAAAGGCCGAAGTCATTTTCAAGTTGAGAAAACCCTTTACTGTAGAGAAAGATTCAACTTCGCCTAGGGATTTCTTAAGGTATTCTCCCAGTGCTTCACCAGTCTGTTCTGGAGATTTCTTTGCAAAGCGAACGATTGGGAAGACAACGATGGTAAACTCACCTTCAAACTCCTTACGAGTAGGTTGAATTTGAATTTGGTCTTCGGCCAATTCGGCTCCAAAGAGTTCTTTGACTCCATTGGATACTTCTTTTTTAAGTTTTGCTTCGATTTGCATTCTCTTATTTTTTGGGGAGAAATATTTCGGCGATCATACATCTCGCACTTCCTCCGCCGTACTTTTCTATTGTTGGTAATGGCGCATGGATTATTTGCGCATGTTTTTCGATGGCTTGAGTTTGATCTGGGCGAAGGGATTCAAAGGCTCCAGAACTCATAACCAAATAAGGCTTTCCATCCTTACCTTCCAAGTGCAGTGCATTTCCTGCAAATGCGTTGAGTTGTTTCTCTGTCAAGTCGATAATCTTTCGGCCTGACTTCTTGAGTGTGTCCAAAACAGCAGCCCTATCCTTAGCGTCCAGAATGGACTCTGTACCAAGCAAGGCGTATGTTGGACCAACAGACATCATCACGTTAGTGTGGTATATCGGCTTCTTTTCATCACCCACTTTTTGGAACGCTCTAAAAACGATGAAGTCATAATTCATTCGTTCACAGAAAACTTCGAGGACGTGGTAATCAGTGCGCTCGCTCAAATTCGCAAACACCAAACTCTCTTTTCGGTCAATCACCATGCTACCCGTTCCTTCCAGAAACAGATCGATTTTTTCGAAATCAGAAAAATCTTCTACTTCTGTG
Organism: Cryomorpha sp.; assembly: GCA_965230375.1. Classification (GTDB taxonomy): domain Bacteria; phylum Bacteroidota; class Bacteroidia; order Flavobacteriales_D; family Cryomorphaceae; genus CBDDKU01. The sequence goes on along the minus strand of CBDDKU010000001.1, from coordinate 64,774 downwards.
ATTTCATAACCGAATGCATCGGCTATGATATCGAATATCTCCTCCCGACGCTCTCCTCTTCTATTCGGAGCCTTCATGGGGTACATACACACCCTACCATCTTCATGGAAAGAGACCCAGTTATTTGGAAAGACAGCATCAGGGGTTTCTGGGTAGGCGTCATCCTGAAAAACCGTAACTTCTATTTGATGGTCTCTCAGCAAGCTCACCAATCCATCAAATTCAGCTTCTGCCTTCTTCTGTATTTCAGCTCCGGGCTCTTCTCCTTCACTTTGATAGAAGTTGTCGCTCAGCGTTTGATGGTTCGCCTTAAAACCGAAAGGCCTCATCATGAAAACATGAGATGTAGCTTCTTTCATCAGGCTAGCTATTGGCAATAATATCTCTGACTGGAACAATCAAATCAAATGCGGTCTCCGCCATTTTGTTGCGCGTGTCGAGGGTTGGGTTAATCTCTACTACCTCAAATGCAACTAACCTCGGCTCAGCCGCGAAATGCTCTAGAATCACCTTGGCTTCTTCTACTTCCAATCCGCCAGGCACAGGAGTTCCCGTTCCGACCGAAATCTTTGTATCCAGTGAATCAACATCGAAGCTGACATAAATTATATCGCATTCAGAAAGAATACTGAGGCTTTCCTCTGCGACAGATTTGGGCGATTTATCTCTAACTTCTTCTACAGTGAAGTTCTTAATGTTGAATTTATTAATGAGTTTGTCCTCCGCCTTGTCTATGTCACGCGCTGCAATAAAGACAATATCCTCAGGAGCAAGGGCTCTACCTTCCGGCCCCATCGACTTTAGCTTTTCCCAAGTCTTCTCCGTAGACTCTTTCACCTTGTTCACAGCTGCTTCTTCGTTGTCATCTGCAATAGCCATCGCCAATGGCATTCCATGCATATTGCCCGACTCCGTGGTATATGGCGTTTGCAAATCTGCATGGGCATCCACCCAGATTACACCCAATCTTTTATCGGGAAACGCTTTTTGAATTCCGGCAATTGTACCAGCAGCAGAGCTATGGTCACCAGCTAGGACGAAAGGAAACTCACCCGCTTTAAGCACACTCGACACCGAATCTGCAACTGCCCGGCACGTGTGCAAAACTCCTTCTTTGTGGATAGCATATTTGGATGGATCATCATCGAACATTACTTCATTGGCTACATCCACCTTCACACTATTATCCAAGTTAAAAAACTGGGAATTGCGATTGAAGCCCACAGTCTTCAGAGCTTCCACTCCCATGCGTGCACCGCGGGTTCCTGCTCCTACTTCCGATTCCACTTCTACACGTGTAATCTTTCTCATATCTAAGCGAAAATTATAGTCTTTGATTTTAGGTGCAAAGATCAAATTTTAAACGGAGTAAACAGCATATCACAAGCGGAAGATAGGTATGCGAAAAGCGACATCATACATTCGTAACCTTTTGACATCAACAGCGTATTAGCAGGAACCAAAACCATTTTACACAACCTGAAACAGTTTTATTTTGAAAAGACCACACCCTTATTCTAAAGCAAAATTAAAGTTGGCTTTGTCAGTCGTTTGGATGGCGCCAATTTTAATCATGAGTCTTTTGGTTGCTGCTTGTAGTACGATTTCGAATGATGTATTTGACAAGCGAATTAGCGAAGGTGTTATTGAATACCGCGTAAGCTTTCCAGAAATGACGGATGAATCTATCACAGCAAGCCTCCTTCCCGAGTCAATGATCTATGAGTTCAGCGAAAAAGCTTTCGCTTCTCATTTTGAAGCAGCAGGTGGTGTATTTAAGAACCGAATTGTTGCAAACAGAGACTTGAAAACTGTAGAGCACCAATTGAAGATTTTCAGGAAGAAGATCAAAGTGAAAATGGACAATACCGGAGTAATTCAGATGCTATCTAATTACCCAAAAATGACTGTGATTGTTACAGAAGATACTGACACAATAGCCGGGTACCATTGTAAAAAAGCTTTGGTGGTCTATGAAGATGTTGAGATTCCAGAAATAGAAGTGTTCTACACAACTGATATAAAAATGGAGTCACCAAACTGGTGCACACAGTATAGAGATATTGAAGGAGTATTGATGGCCTATGAAATAGAAGAATTTGGTGTAAGAATGAGACTTGAAGCCGAGTCTGTTCAGAATACCCCTCTCGACCCTGAAGCTCTGGCCACCCAAGATGATTATACCGAGATTTCTCGAGAGTCGATGGACGTCGAACTCGAGCAGCTCGTCGAAACATTTGAACTGTAACATGAAAAGAATTGAGACACGAATGCTTATGGCGCTGACCTTCTTTATGGGGGTCAGCCTTTCAGCATTTTCACAATTTGAAGGAGTCATAGCATATTCGATTGAGTATTCAACGGATGATGCTCATCTTAAAAACATGTTGGAATCATTTCCTGATTTGAGTTATCTCTATCTGAAGGGAAACATGTCTAAGTTTGAACAAAGCACTTCTGGTGGTGGGGTGCAATCATTCATTTCTAACCACGAAACAGGTGACATGACCCTTGTGATGCAATTTTTGGGCAGCGCATTTAAAGTGCGTATGAGCCACGAAAACATCAAAGACTTAGAGCAAGTTCCGGCAAAGGCAGTTTTCTATGATGAGTACAAAAAGGAGATTGGGGGTGTGAATTGCTCTCATGCCTATACGCTGGAAAATACGGATACGCTCCACATTTACTACACGAAGACCATTGCTTCCGGAAATATCATTCCTGAACTAGCCAACTTAGATGGCACACCGCTGTACTACGAAACTGTGAAGAAGGATATTAGAATGACCTATTCAGCTCAAGAGATCAAAGAGACACAGATCCCGGCCACTGAATTTGAGATACCATCAAATATCCGAGAGCTCCCTTTTGATGACTTCGCAAGATCATTTGCTGTCGTCAAATAGTTAGTTCGTCCAAAGCCTTACCTCAGTGGCTCCATATCCATACTCGAGAACGCTAGCATCATAATACTCCAGCTGCGTCTGGGTATCCAGCCATTTCCTCAAGGCGCTTTTAAGTGTTCCCGCACCGACACCATGAATTAATATCAAGCGCTTCACACCACTTTTTCTCGCTTTTTCAAGCGACTCTTTAGCGTGGGTTAACTGCAGTGTAAGTTTCTGGTGGTTAGTCATACGCTTTTCGAATCGAGTCAGTTCATGAAGGTGTAGATCAACTTCTAAAATCTCGTTTGATCGCACCTTAATTCTCGATTTTTTTGGCGCTTCTTCCTTGTCATCTTCGGGTTCCAGATAGGATATTTTCTGCTCTTTGACCAGCTGCGAAACCAACATTTTTCTTTCAAATCCATCTTGATCTTCAACTAAAATTCCGTAGGAATCAATCTCTTTGACGAGACCTCCCCCTTCTTCATCCAGAAACAAAACTCGATCTCCTACCTTTAGCTCTGCCATGACTGATTTATGATTTGTCGGGAATATCTACATTTGCCAAAACTAACCTCCCCGTTTATGCGCTCAAAACTAACCATTCTGAGCTTTTTCATCCTAGCAATTCTGACCATCCAGTCGGGTAGGCCTGATTTTGCTCCCCAAAAAAAGAAGCCATATCGAGAGATGGCCTTTGGATTCTATAATGTCGAGAACCTTTTCGACACCATAGACAATCCACTTACAAAGGACGATGAATTTACCCCTGAAAGTGAAAAGGCATGGACAGCCATGCGGTATGAGAAAAAGCTAAACGATCTAGCGCACGGCATTTCGATGATGGGTGATGAGCTTCCGGGATTTGTTGGGCTATGTGAAGTTGAGAATATTCAGGTAGTAAAAGATTTGGTTGACACCGAAACACTCAAACCTGGAAAATACAGAGTTATTCATTCCGAAAGTCCCGACCAAAGGGGGATAGACGTCGCTTTTATATACAGAAAAGGCTACTTCAAGCCGAAGAATGTAAACATGATAAGAGTTGATCTTGGCATGGAAGAGCGTCCAACCAGGGACATCATGTACATAAAAGGACTGATTAAAGGAAAGACAGAACTTCACATTTTCATCAATCATTGGCCATCGCGCTCGGGTGGCGTAAAAGCATCGGATATTAAAAGAGCAAAAGCGGCAAGAGCCTTAGCTCAACATATTGATAGCCTTTTGCTTTATGAGCCAAACACGGCGGTTATTTGCATGGGCGATTTCAACGATTACCCCACTGATGAATCCGTAAGAGAAATTCTTGGGGCTTCAAGTGTCAATGACGATTCCAAACTTGTGAATCTCATGTATGATGAAGCTGGATCTAACATGGGGTCTTATAACTTCAAAGGTCAGTGGGGATTCCTAGATCAAATTATCGTCAGCCCAATTCTTGTAAACGAAAAGCTTCCACTTATCAAATCTGGAAGTACTGGAGCAAAGTTTGATTCGACGATGACGTATACCAATAGGAAAAGTGGAGAAATGAGCCCAAACAGGACTTATGGTGGCCCCAACTACTACGGCGGGTTTAGCGATCACTTTCCTGTAGCTTCTTCCTTGCTCTACTAGAAATACATCCAGTGCCAGGTGAGTTTGTCCTGTGAAAATTCCAGAGTTGGTGCAGGAAACTTGATGAATCCGATCACACTAAAAAGGGTCTTGAGTGCAGGTGATTTGACCGGGATTTTTGAAGCGTCCACATCCAAGCTGAGAAAGTACTGCCTGTAGCGATCAACAGGAGGTAGTGGCATTCCAGCATCATCAAAGCCCGGATTCTCAGTACCTCCCAGCATTCCATTCGCGCTGTAGCCTACTGAAACGCTTAACCAGGGAAGAAACTTTTTATCGCGATTTGAAAAGGCAGACGGGGTCACTGACATCCAGATGGTTTGGCCATTGTAGTCTTTTAGGACGCTCTCTACCCCTCCACTGCCCAGCGTTTCAGGTCTCATTTCAGCATAAGGACTTGCACTGTAAGAAAACTTGAGCTGAATTCGCTGCTCGTCCCAGGCCAGTTGCTGCCCAATGAAGAGTGCAGCTCCACCTAAATTAGCCAATGCATCTCCCGTGCTGAATCCCCATTCTGCAGATGTCCCGTCTAAAACTTCAACACTTGTGAGAAAAAATAGCCCCAGATTTCCTCCGATCCAAACTGCCGGTTTCTTGTCAACCCCTGCCCAATTGAGTGCTCCATATCCATACCTTCCCACTTGATATGCTGTGAGAGCATGGCCGAGCTTATCCATCTGCATCCATGCCCCATTGTCATTATAGAAATGAAAGTCAGACCGCGGATAATCATTGTACCATAGCTCAGTCAACCCAATGATAGTGGTCGTATACCCAACAGCTGCTGTAATTCCCACGCCCCAAACTCTACCCTTGTGAAGTGTATCGGCATTCTGAAAAAAGGATAGTTTTGACTGTGCGAACACGCCGTTCGCCACCACCAAACCCAGCAATAGGAGCAGGATTCTAGCTATTCTCTTTGAGAAGCTCAGCAAATCTCTTTTTGAATTTTTCGAGTTTGGGTCTGATAACAGCAGCGCAATAGGGCTGATCGCTGTTATTGTTGAAGTAATCCTGGTGGTGATTCTCAGCAGGGTAGTAATTCTCTAGTGGCTCAACCACCGTTACAATCGGGTTTTGCCATTCGTTCGTTTCAGATATGGCTCGGATAGCAGACTCCGCAATTCTCTTTTGCTCTTCACTATGATAAAATATGGCGCTGCGGTATTGTGTCCCCACATCTGCCCCTTGGCGATTTAAGGTAGTGGGGTCGTGAGTCAGAAAGAAGACTTCAAGCAATTTCTGGAAACTAATTTGATTTGGATCAAATTCGATTCTGATCACTTCTGCATGACCAGTTCTGCCGGTACACACTTCCCTATAGGCAGGGTTCTTTATATGCCCACCGCTGTATCCAGATTCCACATGTGATACACCTTTCAAGTCATTGAACACAGCTTCTACACACCAGAAGCAACCAGCGCCCAAAGTAGCTTCCTCAAGTTCAGTTTGATTCTTTGTTTCCATAAGTCTATTCAAAAGTACACGAAATAAGCTCTGATGAAATAATTCAATTCGCTAAGAATCACATTCCAAATTTGGACCATCTCACTTTATTCAAACGGCCACTACTTCACAAGACACTGTTGAAATACAAGTGGAATATCCCCGTTAATACTAGAGTTCAACCTTATATTTGATAATTGACCCCAAGGAGAATTTCAGAGGAAAATGGCAGGAAAAAATCGCGTTAAATCAGCGAAAAAAGGAGCGAAGGCATCAACGAGTAAATCAAAGTTTGATGGGATAAAGCGGTTTGTGTCGGATAAGCGCACAAAGAAAGTGACGGGCTTACTCATCCTATTCTGCTCACTGCTTCTGCTCATAGCCCTATCTAGCTTCATTTTCACATGGAAGGCAGATCAATCCATGCTCTCTGACGAGTGGAGTGCAGTTTTGAGCGAAGGTAACTACGAAACCCAAAACCTACTTGGGCCTTTAGGTGCGATGGCAGGCCACTTCTTTGTTTATGAGTGGTTTGGGCTGATGAGTTACCTTATCGTACTCATCACTTTTTTGATCGGATTCAAGGTGCTTTTCAAAAAAAGCCTCCTTCCACTCGGAAAAACGGTTCTTGCGAGCATTATGGCAATGGTGATTTTCTCTCCGCTACTTGCTTTTGTGTTTACTTCCGATTCCACCCGGATTATTGGTGGTGCCTTTGGGTATAATTTGAATCACTCTCTAATCGGAAAAATCGGGAGTATTGGAACTGGTTTTTTTCTGGTCTTCGCGTCAATTTCGTACATCATAATAGCTTTTAACCCTTCTTTCAAATGGGTTACTCCGATTATCGATAAGTTGAATGGAATAAACTTGAGTGAGCGGTTCAAGCGCCGTGCTGATGCCTTGGATGATGAAGAAGAACAAGAGTTTCACGATACAATTGGCGATATGGACAATATTCAGCGCACAGCTGCCGATATTGCCATGAGTGATGAAGACGTACCGGACATTCCTGACGAAGTCGTTACAAAAAGTGAAGACAAAGAACTCAGCTTGGAAACGGAGGTGCCCATGCCCGGCGAACCGGATAAAGCTGGAAATGATAATACCGAGACGAACAATGAAAAAGACAGTGATGATGGCTTGGCGCTTGAGTTAGAACCCGTTGCACCAGCAAATGAATCGGGCAAGGAAGAAGATTCATTTTCGATAGAGGTGCCGGAGAAGGAAAAAGAGCTTTCAAAAACCGAAATCAATCAAAAGGTCGCAGATTTTGGCGAGTACGACCCTACGCTTGATCTGGCTAAGTTTAAAATGCCACCGATCGATCTTTTGGAAGATCACGGAGGTGGGAAAGTAACGGTGAGCAAGGAAGAGCTTGAAGAGAACAAGAATAAGATTGTTACTACCCTTTCTCACTATAAAATTGGAATTGAGAAGATCAAAGCGACGATTGGGCCAACGGTCACACTATACGAGATTGTACCTGAGCCTGGTGTTCGAATTAGCAAAATCAAAAATCTCGAAGACGATATCGCATTGAGTCTCGCAGCTCTTGGTATCCGTATCATTGCACCAATTCCAGGAAAAGGCACCATTGGTATAGAAGTGCCTAACAGCAACCCCGACATTGTTTCAATGCGTGCGCTTCTGGCCAGCGAGAAGTTTCAGAATTCACCCATGGAGCTACCAATAGCCCTTGGGAAGACAATTTCAAACGAAACCTTCATCACAGACCTAGCCAAAATGCCCCACCTTTTAATGGCTGGTGCTACAGGACAAGGTAAGTCGGTTGGGCTGAATGCCATTCTGGTTTCCCTACTCTACAAGCGTCACCCTTCGCAAATTAAGTTTGTCTTGGTCGACCCAAAGAAGGTAGAGCTTACATTGTTCAATAAAATTGAGCGTCACTACCTGGCTAAACTTCCAGACGAAGAAGATCCAATCATAACAGATACAAGTAAGGTAGTAAAGACCTTGAACTCACTCTGTATAGAAATGGACAACAGGTATGAGCTTTTGAAAAATGCTTCGGTCAGAAACATCAAGGAGTACAATGCCAAATTCATCAAGCGAAAGCTCAACCCAGAAAAGGGCCACAAGTTTCTTCCGTATATCGTCCTTGTAGTTGATGAGTTTGCCGACTTGATCATGACAGCCGGTAAAGAAGTAGAAACTCCGATAGCCAGATTAGCACAATTGGCTCGTGCTATTGGAATTCATTTGATTATAGCCACTCAAAGACCTTCTGTAAACATTATCACAGGTGTAATCAAGGCTAACTTCCCAGGACGGATTGCATTCCGTGTGTCTTCAAAGATTGACTCTCGAACCATCTTGGACGCCGGTGGGGCCGATCAGTTGATCGGTCGTGGAGATATGCTTCTCTCTACCGGAAATGATCTGACTCGAATCCAGTGCGGATTCGTAGACACTCCTGAAGTAGATGAAATAACAGAGTACATCGGAAACCAAACCGGATACCCTTCCGCCTTTGAGCTTCCAGAATACATCGGAGAAGAAGGTGGTGGATCTGGTGAAATAGACTTAGGAGATCGAGATGCTCTTTTTGAAGATGCAGCAAGAGTGATCGTACAAAATCAGCAAGGATCGACCAGTCTTATTCAAAGAAAGCTTAAATTGGGGTACAATCGAGCCGGACGTATCGTAGATCAACTAGAAGCTGCGGGGATCGTTGGACCGTTTGAAGGAAGCAAAGCCAGACAAGTTTTGATTCCCGATGAATACGCTTTGGAACAGTTATTGAATTCTGAGTCAGAGAAAATTGAAAATTAATACATGAAAACTTTAAAGTCGATTGCAGCAGGAGCTGCTATACTCTTCCTTTCAGCGAGCGGGATAGCTCAAACAAATCAAGCAAAGGAAATTCTCGATGAGCTTAGCGAGAAGACTAGAAAGATGACCACAATCACTTCGGAGTTCGATTTCACACTAATCGATGTAGCTGCCGATGTAGAACAAACCCAATCGGGAATGGTCAAAATGAAAGGAAACTCTTATTACATCAAACTAGATGAAATAGAGATATACTCTGACGGAACCACCCGGTGGACCTACAGTGGAGAAATGAATGAAGTAGGAATTGACAGCGATGACAGTGGTGATGAAGGGTTAAATCCAACAAAGATCTACACGGTCTGGGAAACTGGGTTTAAGCACTATTACCAACATGAAGTAAATATCGACGGTCGACCTTGTCACTATATCAAGTTAAATCCTACCGAACCAGCTCAAGAAAACTTCCACACCGTTGAACTGTACATTGACAAAGGTCGTATGGAGCTGAGAAGGATCAAGATTTTAGGGAAACAAGGCGACAACTACATCTATGACGTCAAGTCATTCACAGCAGATATCCCCTACTCTGCTTCTGATTTTGTTTTTAGCAAAGCGGACCATCCCGGTGTGGATGTGATAGACAATAGGTAGCTTTATGCATTTTTTTTCTTCTGGTCTTTAGTACCGAAGGAGTTCAAAATTCGGGAATGTTTAAGCTGGTCAATTGACCTCTTTGGGTAATTTTGCAGTCATATACCCTGTTTCATGACGCAGCCTATAGCGAGATTTATCTCATTTATTTTTCTTGGATCGACTCTTTTTATTGGAATTACAACTTCTAGGGCTCAATCAAATTACCCAGAAGGCATAAACGAAGAAGTAGTTTATGACGGGTTCGAGAGTCCTGCAGGAATTTTGCATACTGAGACTGATGTAGCGGTGGTATGGGAGCTTTCAGGAAAAGTGTGGGTAATAAACGGAGACAATATACCCACTGCGCCGGCCATAGATATAAGTGAAGAGGTTGCCTTTTGGGGGGATCATGGAATGATTGGTGCAGCGCTTCATCCAGATTTTCTCAACAATGGATTCATTTACCTTTTCTACAGCGTTGATCGTCATCATTTAAAAAACTTTGGAACCCCAAATTACGATCCCGAAGTATCTGAATCATACGGCCCATCCATGGGGCGACTTACCAGATATACCCTTAACACCATCGACTTTCAATTTCCGATTCCTGATAGTCGCTTCGTGCTCTTGGGTGATGAAATTAACAACGGCCTTCCAATCTGTACTGCATCTCATGGCGTCGGGACAGTTTTATTCGGTGAAGATGGATCTCTACTTCTTTCTACAGGGGATGGTAACACTTGGACGGCAACTGAAGATGGAAATGGGTTTAATGGAGAAGGACCGGCACCTGAGTTCGCTTGGGATGAATACGCTATGGAAGATGGCATTTTGAGGTCTGACGAAAATATTGGTGCTTTCCGATCCCAGTATTTGGATGGTTTGAATGGAAAAATTCTTAGAATAAATCCTGAAACTGGTGAAGGAGTCGCCAACAACCCTTTCTACCAAGTTGATGCCCCGAACTCTGCTCGTTCAAAAATTTGGAGCCTAGGGTTTCGCAACCCTTATCGCATGACTGTTAAACCAAACACCGGTTCCGGAGAGTTGGAAAACGGGTTTCCAGGGACACTTTATGTTCACGATGTGGGTGACTGGAAGTTTGAAGAAATAAACGTTGTTCATCAGGCAGGGCTCAATTTTGGGTGGCCGATGTACCAGGGTCCCAGTAGGCATGCATTCTACAATTCCGTTCTTACTGAGAGCACGAACGCGCCGAACCCTCTAAGTGGCAATTCTGGATGTCAAGATTTCTTCTACTACCAAGACCTCGTGCTACAACCAAATGAATCTCACAATGTGACTTTTCCAAACCCTTGTAGCCCGAGTGCCCTTATTCCGGAAGATATTATCGTTTTTGAGCATGAAAGACCTGCTCTAGCATATGCCAATTCTGCCAATACAGATTATCTGTTTGCTGTGGTGCCTACCTATGATACGGAGGGCGAAGCTGATTTTCAAACAATCGAAGAGTCTTCCAATGGGATATCAGGTGAGAGTTTTCATGGGATTAGTGGATCTGGAGGTTTCTTTATAAACCATGAGTCAATGCCTCCAGAATTGCAAGGAACTTTTGTTCAGGGAGATTTCTCGGGGTGGCTAAGAGCTTTTGATTTTGATGAGACAAATGAGCTACAATCGGTGGAAGTTTGGAATTCCTCTATTGGAGCTCCTATACATGTTACACAAAACCCGTCGGATGGATGTTTGTATGTGACTTCAATTTACCCTCCTGAAATCAAAAGAATTTGTTTTGGTGGAAATCTAAAACCAGTTATCAATGTCAGCCCTGAACTTGTATTTGGAATAGGCGAGCTAGAAGTAGAGTTTGATGCTTCGGCATCTTACGATCCCGAAGGTGGTCCACTGACATTCAATTGGGTCTTTTCAGACGGAACAGTGTACAGTGGGGAATCTTTTACAAGAACTTTCAGTCCAAACGGAGAAGGTATTGAAACTCTTGAGCTTGTCCTGACCGTTGAAGACGAGGAAGGAGCTGTGAGTTCTCAAACTATTCCAATTTCTTTAAATAATACCCCGCCGGAAGCAAGCATTATCAGTTTTGCTGAAGGCGACCTGTATTCAGTTATTTCTCCTACCCTGCTTCAATTGCAGGCGCAAGTTTCAGACGCTGAGTCTCATTCCACAGAAATGGACTACAAGTGGAACCTTCTCCTCAGACACAACACGCATTTTCACTACCTCGATGAATTGACTGGAAATAATTCAAGCGTGTTGATTTACCCTACAGGATGTTCTGATCTTGAAACATATTGGTATGAAATGGTCTTGACCGTAACTGATCCTGGTGGATTAGTATCACAGGACTCCGTTCAAATCTATCCAGATTGTGACGGGACTCTGGTATCGTCTGGGGAGCAAGTAATAACCATCTACCCTAACCCTGTAATTTCAGGGAAGTTTCAAGTTAAGAGTACATCAGGGTTCAGTCAGGAAATTGAATACAATATTATTAGCGCAGATGGAAGGGTAGTCATTTCAAGAAAGAGAACAATTTATAATGGGAGAGCATATTTCAATGTCGATGTAAGTAATTTGGTTGCAGGAGTCTATATTTTTGATCTGCATACCAATGGCAAACACCACAAAGTCCGTTTCGTCGTCAATTAAGGAGACGATGCGATCCAAGGTAACTTGTTCAAATAATAGATTGAGAGACAAAGGTACTGCCCTTAGCAGCACACGCTCACTTATTCAGACTTGACAACTACAAATCTTTCAGTTTCAACCCAGCCTGCTGCGCTCTTGCATTTCAATATGTAACCACCAGCTGCGTATCCGCTAACATCGTACTCTATCTGATTTGTCTGATTCTCTAAAACATAAGATCTGGACTCATCAACCTTTTTACCCTTTGAATCAAAAGTGGTAATCTCCACCCAGTCTCCAGGAGGTGATGAAAACCGCAAGTTTAATCTAGTAGTCACGGGGTTAGGGTAAATTGAAAACTCCGGAGCAAAGCTCAGCTCAGAGTCGCAGTCCGGAAAAATTTCACTTTCAGTTATTACTTGAAGGCCATGAGGGTCTGTAACAGTCAGCTCTACCCTGTACCAATAAGTTTCAATCCCACACCCCAGAGGCTCGATTGTTGCGGTCGCACTCTCCGTTTCATGAGTTGCTTCAAGATGGAAGTGAGTATTGTGATGAAGGAACACCCTCCACCTGATATCAAGTTCACTATTTGCGGACTCGGCGTCAGCTATATCAGCATCCAAATTGAATGTGGAACTCGAATAGATCGAATACAAGTCTCCATCTTGAAATCCAGTGATAGTTGCTTCTGGCGGGGTGTTGTTTAAGGAAACTATACCTCGAGCTTGATTAGACTTCCCCTCTTGATCGGTGACAGTTAAGGTCACCTCAAAAGATTGAGGGCCTAACCCGTCTGGTTCAAATAGATGACTCACATTGACCCCACTTCCATCCGAGTCATCGCCAAAACTCCATTCGTAAGTTAAATCAGTACCTTCAGGATCATAGGTGTCTGAAGCATCGAATTCGACATTAATTGCACCATTTCCAAAAGTGGTATCGGGAGAGAAACTGGCTATCGGTCGCAGATTTCCTTCAAAACTGATACGTTTTATTTCTCCGGGAAAAATTGTGGCAACATAAACTGATTCATCATTAGGGTTATAGCTAATATGAACAATATTCCCTATATCATCATCCCAATGCTCCATTTTTGAAATGTTGCCAAACTCGTCGAAATGAAACACTTTCAACCATTGATCAAAGTCAGCATGAAAGTATGCGTTGTAGTACTCTGCCGGAAACGCTCCACCACGATAAAAAACTCCACCAACACTGGCAGAACCAGCAAAATCTAAAGCACCATCTATACCGAGCTCGGTTATACTTGTGTAGTTGACATTACCATTTTCATCAAACCCGGAAATAGCCGTAAGCTCTGGTGGGGCATCAATCCAGTTTCTATACGACAAAACGGGTAACTCATGAACAAACAAAATTTCGTCTTCTGGTGAAATGAATCCACCACACGGATGCTCCCATATTTCATTGTGATCAGGTCTTGGGTCGACAATGACGTCATGAAAAAAATAGTACTCTTGTGAGCAATCATCTTGAATGGGTCGGGTTATATCCTTCGCAAAGATATTAACGAACCTATAGTATGCACTGGGGCCCTGATAGATTGGCCAGCCAAAGTTTTGTCCAGAAGTATTCACTCTATTTACTTCTTCCCAAGACCAATCACCAACATCACCAAGAATGAACTCGCCAGGCATTCCATCTTCTGGATCTGTAGAACCTGTGTTCGGAGTTAAGGTCAACCTGAAGGGGTTTCGCAACCCAAGGCTCCAAACTTTTGAAATTGGTTCATCGGGTCTATCTGGATCAAAAAACGGGTTGGAACTGACTCCTTGCCCTGTATTTTTATCAATTCTCAAAATTTTACCGCAGTAGCTATTTAACAGCTGAGACCTAAATGCACCAACATTTTCATGAGCCTTTAAGATTCCTTCATCCAAGGCCTGCTGTTCATAGCCTGTATCGCTAGGCGGATCACCTTCACCATTGTAAATAGAGTGTGGAGGGTTCGAATCACCCATGGTAAAAATTAAGGTTTTATCAGAACCAAATATGATTTGTCCAACTCCATGACTTGTCGTTGCTATGGGAAGACCATCCTCTGCCCCCTCACCGATCAGTATTGTTCTACTTCCATCTACAAGAGATGTAAGGTCATCTAAGTTTACCTGATAGCGCGTGATTCTACCAATTGTCGCAGCTTCATATTCATTTACTTCAGGGTCGTAGTCGGGAGTTCCGTAATGTAAAAGGTGATGTCTATCTACACAATACAAAAGGTATATGTAACCGTTCTGTTCAAAATCAGGGTCTATTTCAACAGAAAGCAGCCCGTGGTCATTCCAAAAGCCAACTTCGTCATGAATGTCCAATAGCGGATTCTCAGCCCGAACGCCATCGATTATGGGCCAGATGATTCCTTGCAAATCCCAAGCGTACGAAACACCCAAATCTGAGTGCGTCAAACCTGCTGGATACTCAACATTATCGACAACAACTTCTATTTGAAACCCCTCGGGATATTGAGAGTATCCTTTGAAACAACTCAAAGCAAATACCAAGGTAATTACTGAAAATTGAATTCTTCCCATTATTGATATTCTGTAGATGCGTAGGATGATGTCTCTGAATCCGACAACGGCAAATCTACTAAAATCGATTTCTATGGAGCCTTTGGAACTTGCGTACATCAACTTTCCCAATTTCAATTATGAACGTTTGAATAGGAAAAATTCAAATTTTAATCTGTCTACCAAACTGTATTGAACAATTACAATTAGATTACACTTTCTTTCTGTTAACAGAACAGAAATACGCCGCCAAAAGAGTGACACGTGAAAGCTTTATTAATTTTACATCTAATAGATTAAAAACTGAAGAATATACTTTTGAGAGTTTTTGCCTTAATCATTCTTTCGCTCATGTCACTTGTCGCAGCAGGCCAATCCTACCCCGATGGCTTCAACGAAGAAGTTGCCTTTGACAACCTTGAAGCACCAGTTAAATTCCTTCCAGTTTCAGAAGAAATATCATTTATAGTAGGCCTTTATGGCCGAATCTGGGTCGTTCGCGATGGTGTTGTTGATGAAGTACCCATCCTAGACATCAGTGAGGAAGTGGGCAGATACCACGATCTTGGTTTAATAAGTGCTGCACTCGACCCTGAATTTTCTGCGAATGGATACATCTATCTTCTATACACGGTAGACCGGCATCATTTATTCTATTTCGGCACTCCCGACTACGACCCAGAAGCAAGTGACTACAATAACGGTGGAATAGGAAGAGTAACACGGTTTACAGTTGATACTGAAGAATTTGATGGAATCATTGAAGGATCGAGGCATGTAGTACTTGGGCAAGGTATTAATGATGGTATTCCGATCAGTGCTGGGGTTCATGGCTTGGGTGAAGTCCTTTTTGGTGAAGATGGATCACTCTTAATTTCAACCGGAGACTCCAACACTCCGTGGTGCTGTTACAATGGCGAAGGCCAACAACTGAAAGCGGCATACGACAGCACAAATTATTACGATGGAATTCTTGGTGAAGATGAATTCGTGGGTGCTTTTCGATCTCAATATGTGGATGGACTTAACGGTAAAATAATCCGCATCCATCCAGAAACAGGTGAAGGTCTGGCTGGAAATCCATTCTTTGATGAATCTGCTCCAAATATCCCAAGGAGTATGATTTGGTCATTGGGACTGCGTAATCCTTTCCGTCTCACCATCCAACCAGGTTCCGGGTGGGGAAATCTCGAATCTGGACATCCAGGCACTATCTTCTTATCGGATGTAGGGCAAGGCGACTGGGAAGAACTAAACCGTGTAGATAATGGTGGACAGAATTTTGGGTGGCCCATTTATGAAGGTCTAACTCAGTATGATGGGTATGCCAATTTAATCACAATGAATAGAAATGCGCCAAACCCTGAATTTGGACAACCTGGTTGCGATCATGAAAGTTTCACGTTCCAAGAGCTCTTGGTTCAGGAAAATCACTTCCAAAACTACTCTTGGGAAAACCCATGCACTGGGAATCAAATTGAAAGTACAGCTCCAACATTCTATCATTCCAGACCAATTCTTGCATATCGGAATACATCACCAAATGAAGATGCTGCCGTCATTCCTACGTTTGACGCTAGCGGAAATGCAACAGTCACTGCCATTGACGATCAATCAGTGCAATTAGGCGAACCTTTTAGAGGCAATTCGGGCAATGGCGGTACATTTATTTATGGAAATTCAATTCCCGAAGAATATCATGGAAGTTTAATTCTATCAGATTATACAGGATGGATAAGAGAGATCAAATTTGATGAAAACAATGAAATTTCAAATATTGAGCTGTGGCGCGAAGATATTGGGACCGCTGTTGACATCGTTCAAAATCCATATGATGGCTGCATTTACCTAACAACCTTGGGGCCTGGAAGAGTCACTCGAATTTGTTTCGGTGGAAATCTGAAACCAATAATAGACCTTGAACAGGATACGATTTACGGAGTCAGCCCATTTGTAGTGGATTTCGACGCATCCAAGTCATATGACCCCGAAGGGGAAAGCATTACTTTTTCTTGGAATTTCGGTGATCAAAGTCCTAATGCATCAGGGCCTGCCCAAACGCATACATACGTAGCTGAACAGAATAGTAAAACTTCATTTGAAACTATATTAAAAGTGGAAGACGAAAGTGGAGCTTTTGCTGAAAAGAAAATTTGGGTTTCGCTGAATAATACGCCACCAGAAGCACAAATAAGTAGCATTGAAGAAGGAGAGCTCTACTCCTTAGAGCAGCCGACATTATTCGATTTGGTCGCTACTGTACAAGATTTGGAGCACTCCCCTTCTGAGATGAATTACGATTGGGAATACAGGCTTCGACACAATACCCACTATCATGTCTTAGATGTTTTTGAAGGAAATTTTCAATCTGCCGTGGTAAGCCCAACGCCTTGCGACGAAGAAGACTACTGGTACGAGATCGTTTTAAAAGTGACCGATCCCGGAGGGCTGATTTCTACTACATCAAGACAAGTATATCCAGATTGTGCGGGCGAATTAAAGCTTGCAGATGTAAACGAGATAGTTTTGTATCCAAATCCAACAACGAATGGAACAATCAGGGTTTACCGGCCATCAGGATTTGATTCAAATGTATCGTATCTAATCTATTCCATAAGTGGTCACCTCGTTAGTTCAGACATTATTCAAGTTTACAATGAGCGGCTTTATTTTGATATAGACCTTGAGAATATCGAGTCGGGACTTTACGTTATTGAGCTTTTATCTGGTGGAGAAAAGAGTCAATTAAAATTTGTTGTCGATAATTCAAACTAGACGGCGGAATGAGTTCACATCACTATGTTTCATTGATTATATTGTGCCGCTTAATTGAGAGACTCTAGGACTTACCTACAAAAAAGGATTTTTTGATTTTGAAGTATCTACTATACATTCTTCCACTCCTTGCATTTTCCAGTGCATATTCACAGAACTATCCTGAGGGGTTTAATGAAGAATTGGCTTATGATCAATTTGAAAACCCTGTACAGTATATACCGGTGAGCGAAGAATTAAAACTCATTGCTGAGCTAGACGGGAGAATATTCGCGATTCGAAATGGTATTCCAGACCAAGATCCACTAATCGATATCCGAGAAGAAGTTGGTAGATATTTTGATCACGGTATGACCGGAGCAGCTATTCATCCCAATTTCATTGATAATGGCTACATCTACCTGTACTACAATGTAGACAGACATCACTTGCTGACTTTCGGCACCCCTGAGTACGATCCGGATACAGACGACTTCAACAAAGGTGGCATGGGGCGGATTACCCGTTACGCAATAGACACCGAATCTTTCAGCTTCGTTGTTGAAGGCAGTCGTACTATAATTCTGGGTGAAGAAATAGGCGAAGGCATTCCCATTGCCGCCGGTTCCCATGGACTTGGAGCAATCATTTTTGGAGAAGATGGAAGTCTACTAGTAGGTACTGGTGACGTCAGCTCCTACATCTGCTGCTACAATGGTGAAGGCGAGCTGCACGAAGCAGCCTATGACAGTACTTCATTGAGCGATGGAGTCTTGAGAGAAGATGAATTTGTTGGAGCCTTTCGATCCCAATATCTACATGGTTTAAATGGAAAGATCTTGAGAATGAACCCTGAGAATGGAGAAGGCTTGCCAACTAATCCTTTCTATAATTCAGAAGAACCTTCTAGCGCTGCTTCGCGAGTTTGGGCACTTGGTTTTAGAAATCCTTTCAGAATGACCATCAAGCCAGGGACGGGGTCAGGAGACTTAAGCAATGGTCATCCCGGACAACTTTTTGTAAGCGATGTGGGTGAAGCAAGGTGGGAGGAGCTCAATCTAATTCTAGATGGAGGAGAGAATTTTGGATGGCCCATTTTCGAAGGACCTACAAAACACTGGGGGTACGGTGATTTGATTACCGAAAATAAAGGAGCTTTCATTGAAGAATTCGGGACGGATGGATGCGATCGTGAGTTGTATACCTTTCAGGAATTATTGGTGCAGGACCATCTCGACCACCAATTCTCTTGGGAAAACCCTTGCACAGGAGAGCAGATAGAAAACGTTGAAACCTTTAGCCATTCAAGACCGTTTCTGGCCTATGCCAATACATGGCTCGGTTCCACTCAGACTGTAATTATGTCATACGACTCAGAAGGAAATCCCACGACTCAGTCTATCGACGACCCGAGCGAATACATTGGCGAAGTATTCCTAGGAAGCTCAGGAAATGGAGGAACAATTCTGGGAGGAGATTTTATTCCAGAAGAGTATCACGGAACAATGGTCTTATCAGACTTTACTGGGTGGATTAAACATATTTCTTTTAATGAGAATGGAGACATAGCTAGCATTGAGCCATGGAAAGATAAACATGGCTCCTCCGTAAATATCATACAAGATCCGTTTGATGGATGCATTTATGTTTGCTCACTTGGACCGGGTAAAGTAACTCGAATTTGCTATGGCGGCAATTTGAAACCTATCATTCACCTAGATCAAGATACCCTTTATGGCGTAAGCCCTTTCGAAGTAGAGTTTGATGCTTCGGACTCCTATGATCCAGAAGGTGAATCCCTAACTTACACTTGGGACTTTGGCGATGGAAGTCCAGAAGTGGATGGTGCTGTACAAACACACGTATTCATTTCTGAAACAGATCAAACTGAATCATTTCAGGCTAAATTGAGCGTTGCTGATGAATCAGGAGCCGTTGCATTCAAGAACATCTTGATTTCGTTAAATAATACCCCACCAACTGCACAAATAGAAAGTGTGGAAGAAGGTGACTTATACACCGTGGCCTACCCTACCCAGTTTAATTTAATTGCCAGTGTCACGGATGCTGAACACAGTCCGAACGAAATGTCCTATAGCTGGGAGTACCGACTAAGGCACAATACCCATTTTCACGTTCTCGAAGTTCTATCAGGAAATAATCAAGCGGTAGTTGTTGACCCTACTCCTTGTGGTCATGAACCCTATTGGTATGAATTCGTGCTGACAGTGACTGACCCAGGTGGGCTCCAATCTACAGATCGCAAACAGATCTATCCCGATTGCGATAATACATTATCGCCCATTGACTTGAGTGAGACACTCGTTTTGGCCCCCAATCCCACAACTGGAAAAATGCAGTTTTTGAGCAGTGTAGAGTTAGATCACCCCATGAAATTTGAGATTTATTCGGGCGAAGGACGGTTCATTAAGTACATTGAAGTACCCATCTACAACGGTCGTCGTTTTGGTGAAATAGATGTGTCTGAATTAAACTCTGGCGGCTACGTATTAAAATACCGCTTGGATGGTGCAGACCATCGCAAGCGGTTTATCAAGATCAGTGAATAAGCTGAAAAATTCTCAGTTTTTACTACTCGGTTGCCGAATCATCAGGAGAAGATTTTTCCATGCGCTCTATGGCGTTGACGGTTGCAAAAGAAGCTGTGAGCTGCGTAAGCATATCACTAGCTGAGCTCGGATTGTTAGGAAGCAAAATCAAGTTACTCTTCGTATTCTCACTCACGGCCTGCAGGGTATCGTAGTGCTGTGTGATTACGATAAGTGCGGACGCTTCTTGTGAGTTGATTCCAACTTCATTCAAGACATTAACCGACTCTTCAAGTCCGCGAGCAATTTCTCTTCGCTGATCAGCGATACCACGTCCTTGGAGCCTTTTACTCTCAGCTTCAGCAGTAGCTTTTGCCACAATTCTGATTCGCTCAGCTTCTCCCTGATACTCAGCTGCAATCTTTTCACGCTCGGCGGCATTGATTTTATTCATGGCATTTTTCACTTCCATGTCCGGATCGATATCGGTCACAAGAGCTTTAATTATTCCGTATCCATACTCGCGCATCGCTTGTTCTAGCTCTCTCCTAATTGCAATGGCGATATCGTCCTTTTTCTCAAAGACATCATCCAGCTTGAGCTTTGGCACTTCCGCACGAACCGTATCAAAAATGTAAGATGTAATCTGCGACTGTGGATCTTCTAAGCGATAAAAAGCATCGTAAATGTTGTCTTTAAGGACAACATATTGCACCGATACCTTCAACCGCACGAATACGTCATCTTTAGTTTTGGTTTCAACATTCACATCAAGCTGCTGGATACGCAAGGAAACGCGACCGGCAATCTGATCAATAATCGGAATTCGCAATTGAAAACCTGCGTTTCTGACACTGTGAAATTTCCCGAACCGCTGCACTATCGCAGCGCTTTGCTGCCGTACAATGAAAATGCTGAAAAGCAAAATGATGAAAGCGATAATTCCCAAGACATATATTCCCATGTTTCTATTTTTTTGTTTTAAAGATAAACATTGGAGTGCCCCGGCCAAGTAAAAATAGGACAAACGGTAAGGCTTAACCAAAACTTGATAATGCTGGTGATTTAATATTAGTTTGACGAAACAAATAACCGTACCTTTGCGCCGCCATTTTAAGGACACCTTATGCAAAACATTCGGAATATTGCGATTATCGCACACGTTGACCACGGTAAAACTACCCTTGTCGACAAAATGATTATGATGGGAAAAGTCTTCGGAGATCACGAAAAGCCCGGGGAGCTCATCATGGACAATAACGACCTGGAAAGAGAAAGGGGAATTACCATCACTTCCAAGAATGTATCTGTTCAGTACAAGGATTACAAAATCAACATCATCGACACACCGGGTCACAGTGACTTTGGTGGTGAAGTAGAGCGTGTTCTCAACATGGCTGATGGTGTCCTTCTTCTAGTTGATGCTTTTGAAGGCCCTATGCCTCAAACAAGATTTGTACTTGAGAAAGCTATTCAGCTTGGTCTCAAACCAATTGTTGTCATCAATAAGGTTGACAAAGAAAACTGTACCCCTGAAGAAGTTCACGAAATGGTTTTCGATTTGATGTTCAATCTCGAAGCAACAGAAGATCAACTTGACTTCCCAGCAGTATACGGTTCTGCAAAACAGGGATGGATGAACTATGACTGGAAGGACCAAAACGAGGATATTTCTCCTCTTATGGACTCTATCATCGAGCACATTCCAGCGCCAAAAGTCGAAGAAGGTACTCTTCAAATGTTGATCACTTCACTAGACTATTCTTCTTTTATCGGCCGAATAGCTATTGGGCGAATCAAACGCGGTTTCCTTACGCCAGGGATGCGTGTGAACCTTATTAAAAGAGACGGGCGCATAGAGACTGGACGAATCAAAGAGCTTTTCGTTTTTGAAGGACTTTCAAAGAAGAAAGCTGAGCGTGTGGAAGCAGGAGATATTTGTGCCATTGTAGGTCTGGAAGGATTTGAGATTGGAGATACCATTGCTGATATTGAAAACCCTGAAGCACTGCCTACTATTGCGATCGATGAACCTACAATGAGTATGGTGTTTACGATCAACGATTCTCCATTCTTTGGACAGGAAGGAAAATTTGTGACTTCACGACACGTGAAAGAACGTTTGGATAAAGAGCTTGAAAGAAACTTGGCACTTCGCGTTGAACCAACGGCATCATCTGATTCATTCAATGTTTTCGGAAGAGGGGTACTTCACTTGTCCGTTTTGATCGAAACGATGCGCCGTGAAGGATATGAACTCCAGATTGGCCAGCCACAGGTTATCTTGAAGGAAGTAGACGGCGTAAAAAGCGAGCCTATTGAAGAGTTGCGAATTGATCTACCAGAAGAGTATTCGGGTAAAGCAATCGAGACAGTAAACTTGAGAAAAGGAGAAATGCTAAGCATGAATCCGAAGGGTGATCGTATGTACCTAGAGTTTAAGATACCTTCAAGAGGAATCATTGGACTCAGGAACTTCCTTCTGACTGCAACGGCTGAGAAGCGATTATGTCGCACCGATTCATCGTTTTGAGCCATTCAAAGGGGATATTCCAGAGCGAATGAACGGATCATTGATCAGTATGGAGAAAGGGAAAGCTATTCCTTACTCACTGAATAATTTTGCAAGATCGCGGTAAGTTCTTTGTAGATCCAAACGAAGATATATACGAAGGTCAAGTAATTGGTGAGAATACACGTCCAGGTGATTTGGTTATCAACGTTACAAAAACTAAGAAGCTAACGAACATGAGAAGTGCCGGGAGCAGATGATAAAACAAAGTTGGCTCCAGCGATCAAGTTTTCACTAGAAGAAGCTCTCGAATATATTCAAGCGGATGAGTATGTTGAAGTTACTCCAAAGTCGCTTCGCCTTAGAAAAACACTTTTGACAGAAAACGAAAGAAAACGCGCCAAAAACGCAGCGTTAAAAGTCTGATAATCAAGAAATAATTAACGGTGTCGTCTAAACATTTCGAAAATCCCTTGAGTTTTCGAATCTGTGGCACTTTTGTAAAAGTCTAGACAAAGACTTCGTCGAAAAAATACAGGGATTAAGCGAATTCCTGTATTTTTTTTGTCCAATCGCGTACCCCCTGAACTACAGACAATCTTAAAATCCGTCGATCGAAACATCCCATTTGATTGACATGAATACCGAGTTCATCGATTAAAGATCGAAAAATGCCCCTTTTGCGATTTCAAGAAACGGGCCCGAGCTGGTCGAATAGCACTTTATTTTGATCAAATCATGCCGTAACTTTGTCTTGTATTAATCCCGAAGGGGATATACAGCGAGGTTTTGGTTAGCCCGTTAGCTTATGAGGATAAGCTAACACCCGCAAGCAGAGTCCCGGTCTTTAAAGGTTGTTTTAGATTGATTGGTTATCGATTCTCAGAATCGCTTTCATTCGGGCTCGCTTGCGGTTTCTTTTTTTTCTCTATAATTGGCGCCAAATCCTTTTCTTGAACGATTCGCTAGACAACATCTCAGTTCAGTTTTCAGACGGAAGTCTCGTGCTTCTCAATATTTGCTTGGGCATTATTATGTTTGGAATTGCCTTGGGTATCAAGCCATCAGACTTCAAGCAGGTCGCCTTGAACCCAAAAGGTGTGGCAACAGGTTTTTTTTCTCAGTTCGTTCTTCTTCCTGCTTTGACGTGCATATTGATTTTAGCTACGAAGCCTCATCCAGCTTTGGCATTGGGAATGATTTTGGTAGCTGCTTGTCCTGGGGGAAACATCAGTAACTTCATAGCTTCTATCAGCGGTGGAAATACAGCGCTCTCGGTAGCGCTCACTGGGATTGCAACTTTGGCAACCCCTATCTTGACTCCGCCTCAACTTCGAGTTATGGGGAAGTATTATCCCCTACACAGCAGAGTTTATGCGAAGTTTTTCTTTGGACTTCATGGACATCTTGCAAACGGTGCTACTCATCCTTGTTATGCCCTTGTTAATAGGACTTTGGTTCCGATCGAAGTTTGACAGCCTGTCCTCCAAAATTGAAAGACCCATTCGAATTTTTAGCGTACTTATACTGATCGCATTTATCGTTGTGGGCTTGTCTAAGAACATTGACACTTTTGTAGATCACATGGGTAAGGTGTTTGGCCTGGTACTGATTCACAATGCCTTGGCACTTGGTGCTGGATACGGCTCAGCAATTTTAGCCAAATTGAAAGAAAAAGACCGAAGAACCGTAGCTATAGAAACCGGAATCCAGAACTCAGGTCTTGGGCTAATTGTGATTTTCACTTTTTTCGATGGAAATGGTGGTATGGCGATTATCGCAGCTTGGTGGGGTATTTGGCATATGATTGCCGGCTTTGCAATCGCCTATTGGTTTTCACTTAAGGACAAACGCCAAAGGGTCAAACAAAGTCCAGTTTCGTAACAAGCGTCAGCCACCCATCTTCTGAATCATAATAGCCCTTGTTGTAGCAAAAGTAGTATGACCTTCCACCCTTCGTTTGATATACATTTGTGTGGAAGTTAAAGTCGTACCCCTTCCCTATTAAATCATCTTTTTTCACTCTTTTTTTATCTCCGGGGTTCAGCTCTGATAAAATCTTCAGATTCTTCTTTAAGGTGTAGTTTACTTTCCGAACCAAGGTATGATCTATCTCGGTAGTCTTATTGTGGTATGCACTTCTGCAATAGCTTGAACAAAAACGGGCATCAGCCCTACCTGAAAATTCATCGCCACATTGAACACATTCTTTTTTCATGTCTTATACTCTTGATACCCATGAATATAAATAATTTTAAATCAAAACTGTACGCAACAACTTCTGTGGACAGTTGAAATCCATATATTTGCGGCATAAATTATCGGTATGCTTGAGAAGAAAAATAAAGATCTTGAACCAAAAATTGGTGGCCCAGTAGTTTTCGCATTGGTGATCCTAGGCCTTATCGTTACGGCCATTTGGATGGCTTCGTAGTCTTACCAATCAATCGGCGACTTCCCTAATTTGAGCAAATACTCGTTTGCTCTGCTAAAGTGTTTATTTCCGAAGAAACCCCTGTGAGCCGAGAGTGGCGAAGGATGCGGTGATTTTAAAACCAGGTTTTCATTTGGGTTTACCACCTGTCCCTTCTTTTGGGCATAGCTTCCCCACAACAAATAGACGAGCCCTTTTCTGGTTTGGAGCGACTGTATCACGGCATCCGTAAATTCTTCCCACCCTTTTTTCTGATGTGACCCTGCTTCGCTCGCTCTCACTGTTAGCGTGGCATTCAAAAGGCAATACTCCTTGAGAAGCCCATCGGCTTAGTGATCCAGATTGTGGAACTCCCTTTCCAAGATCTGATTGAATCTCCTTGAAGATGTTGACCAATGATGGCGGATGTTTCATCCCATCTTCCACCGAAAAACAAAGTCCTTCAGCCTGATTGGGG
This sequence comes from Cryomorpha sp., assembly GCA_965230375.1. Lineage (GTDB taxonomy): Bacteria > Bacteroidota > Bacteroidia > Flavobacteriales_D > Cryomorphaceae > CBDDKU01. The sequence continues at coordinate 39,538 of CBDDKU010000001.1, read as the reverse complement.
CCATGATAAGGATCCTGCCCAATGATCACCACTTTCACCTCATCAATTGGTGTGGCGTCAAAAGCTGCAAAAATCTTGCTAGCCGGAGGATAAACGGTTCCGTTCTGGTATTCTGTTCTGACAAATTCTCGAAGACTTTTGAAGTAAGGTTTCTCAAACTCCTCCTTCAACGCTTCCTTCCAAGTTGGCTCTATTTTCACATCGCCAGCCACCCTACATGAGTTTCTGTCTGACTACGTTCTTGAGCTTTCGCATGTAGGTATCAATCAACCACTCGCAATAGCTATCCGTAGCGTTGTGCAAGCAGCTACAATAAATTCGGCACCGATATTCTATCTCCTCCTTAAGCTCATCAATTAAGTCAAGTGCATCGTAGTAATCATCAGTATTCTTGAAGATTTGCTTAGCGTGATTATCTATACTCAAGTCTATGGCCTTCTTCGGTCGCTCTCCGGTATTAGCCAGCTTGGTATATGTGGCCTTCATATCGAAAAGGTCTTCATCCGAGAAATTCTTAAACTTCTCGATCAAGGAAGCTGACCGCTCGTATTGATAATCAACCAATAGATTTTCATCTCGTTCTTGAACCTTCTCGAAATACTTCTCGGGAAAACGGAAGATGTCTGTCCAGTTGATGAAATCCTGCCAAAGTCCCAAGCGCTGAACATTGTTTCCAAGATCGATGATGATAAACTTTCTCTTCTGCTTGGTTACACGCGACCCTCGACCAATCATCTGATGGTAAAGTGTCAGCGACCGAGTTGCACGGTTGAGGATAATGGCTTCAACAGAGGGTTCATCAAACCCAGTCGTTAAAATTCCTACGGATGTCAATATTGCGCCTGGCGTATTCCTAAACCACTCGAGAGTGTCTTGGCGATCTTTCGGGCTGAACGTGCTATCAAGGTGCTTGATAGGCATACCCGCATTCTTGAAAAGTTCGAACACCCGTGTAGAAGTGGCGATACCACTGTTGAATATTAAAGTCTTTTTTCCTTTCGCTCTTTCATCATAAGCCGCAAGTAATCGGTCTTGCATAGAGTACAGGCTATAAAGCCTATCAAGTGAGCTAACTGTGTAGTCTCCATCGGGTCCTACTTTCAACGATCGGAGATTCACATTGAATGTAAAGGTGGTAGCAGAACTTAAGTATCCATCTTCAATTAGGTCTGGAATACTGTGACCAACAATGAGTTTGTTGTAGTTCTCGTTCAGCGGAAGGTTGCGATTTGAGCTAAGTGGAGTTGCCGTGACACCCAACATATTCGCCTTTTCAAAAAATTTGAATAGCTTTCTGAAAGAGTTGTAATGCGCTTCGTCAATAATTACCAGCCCAATGTCTTTCAAGTAATTTTCGTTGTCGGAAAGCCTATTATTAAGCGTTTCTACCATGGCTACATAGCACTGGTAATCATCTCTATCGTGAAGCTCTTTTACATCACGATCTATGATCTTGTTCTTCACCTGTATTTCACTCAGCGAACTTGACGTTTGGGCACAAAGCTCCACGCGGTGAGTTAGAATTAGGACCTTCTTCTTTCTTTCTTCTATGAATCGTCTCGCTATTTCTGAGAAAATAATCGTCTTTCCGCCACCAGTCGGAAGCTGAAAAAGAATTTTAGCATTCTCCTTAGCCTCTTTAATTCCTTCAAATATTTGTCGAATCGCCTCTTCTTGATATGGGTATAACTCCTTACCTACGACCGTTTCTTCTGCTCGATTACTTTCCATAAAAACGGCACAAATTTAGGGCAATTGTATCTTATACCGAAGGTATTGCCCAGAAGAAATCGAAAAAGACTGAAATAAGCCGAATCACACTATGTCTGATCGGCTCTCATTTGCATAATTCCCGGAATGATCTTGTAATTCTCCATCTGGGCGATCAGGTCTTCTATTGAACTGGAACTCAACAGCATCTTTTGAAAGGGGTCTCGTAAAAGGCCTTCATCATTCATGTGAGTGATCATGGATATAAGATGATCGTAGTAGCCATTGACATTCAACAAGCCAATGGGGTGGTGATGCAAACCGAGCTGAGCCCATGTCAACATTTCAAAAAGTTCTTCAAAAGTGCCGAATCCCCCTGGCAGTGCTATAATCCCATCGCTGAGATGGTGCATCTTCAATTTGCGATCATGCATGGAGTCAACCGTTATCATTTCGGTGATTCCCGGGTGTGCTACTTCTCTTGTGGTCAGAAATGTCGGAAGAACACCTATTACTTCCCCCCCACTCTCAAGGGCACCATCAGCCACTGCTCCCATTATTCCCGTTTGCGATCCCCCGTACACGAGTCGTATCTTTTGACTTGCCAGGAACCTTCCCAGTTCTCGACCAACATCCGCATAGATCGGATTGTTTCCCTTACCTGATCCGCAGAAAACGACAAACACTCTTCATGATTTATTATTTAAGGAAATCAATCTACGATAAATTTGATTGAGAAGAGAAGCGACAAGTATCAACATCGGGATAAGGTATGGAAGCGTGTAGCGCTCTTCTACACCTCGCTGAACAAAACAAAGGTATCCCAAATACGATGCACAAGCAATCCATATCAAGATGATTTTTGGGTTACGAAAGCTGAAAAAAGGTACGATCAGAAAAAGGAGAAATACCAGACTGTGGAGTGCAAAAGATATCCATCTCAATAGTTCAACGATCCAGATGCCCCGCCAAGGTTTTTGAAAAATGTAAAGTGATAGATTGCTGTGGAAGGCCAAGCGCCCATAGACAGAAACAGGAACTGTTACTAGTGAATGGAAAGGGTTTGACAAAACATAGGTTCTCTTGAAATCTCGAAATGTTTCTCCAACATCAAGTTCAAGCTGTGTCTTTTGTTCCAATTGACCATCGTCCTTTAATTCAGAAAGAGTTTGAATATACCCGAGATAGGCATCCATCAAAGCTTCCTTTCCCAATTCGGAAACAACAGTTTGTGGGAAAGACTTCAGGTTTTTTTCTACTTCTCTTCTGCGATCCATTTCACTCATTTCTGTCGACTCCCAATAACCGAGCATCTGTCGATGAAAATCAGCTCCTTCCCTGCCCCACATCTTCTCAAAAGCCCATATTTCCCCATGGATGGGGCGATAGAGATTGGTAGCATTGGTGTGATACACCGGATGTAGCCCTTGCCATTTTTCGGTTATAGACCACGTATAGCCGAGCCAGATTGAAATAGGTAGAAGGGCCATTGCCAAGGCCTTCGAAATTCTATACTTGTTGTATCCATTCAGGTATAGAATCCCAATAAAAGGTAAAAGCCATGGTAGTAACGCTGGACGAACCAAGATGGTAAATCCCATCAGGGCGGCGAGCGGTATGATTTTAGAATGCTGGTTTAAAACAAAACTCAACACGAGAATGACCAGTGATGGTGTGATTGCTTCCGTGAGCGTATATCCCAAAAACCCAGAAAATGTTGGAAGCACACCAATTGCATAGGCCAATATCCAAGACGCTTTTTCTGGAACCCCAAATCGTAACGAAAGACCTGGAATTTGAGCTACCGCTAAAGCCCAAAGACAAATTTGAAAAAAAACCAGGGCGAGAATTGCACCGGGTGCCTCGAGCCATGACCTGAAAAACAGATAAAGAAGACCATATCCAGGCGTGCGCTGCACGAGTCCTTCATCGCCTTCAGCATTCGTCTTCCATCCGTTTACGGAAATAAAATTCTCAACTGACGCCAAGTAAGATGCATCATCACTCGTAATCACAGAAACCCCGTATCTCAAAGAACCTGGAGAATCCATACCGAGATAATGGACGTTTAAAGCGCACCAAATCACTTGCATGAAAAAAGTGATGGCAATCAATAAAATTATTCTGCGGCTAGAATTCACAGCGGACAATTTACAAACTATCAAAGATCGAATTGAACCTTTGATTTTTCTATCGTTCCAGAACAAACCACTATTTTTGAGCAAAGGACAGTCGCCCCGCCAATGCGCAATTTTCTGAGTAAACTTTTACGAGTGATAAAGTGGATCGCCATCATTGCGGTCGTCCTTGTTGCCATCATCCTTATTGGCATCAATACCAGTGCATTCCAAGAATTTGTTCTGAGAAAAGGGGTAGACTTTTTTGATCAAAAAACGGGGGCTCAAACCACCGTAGGAGAACTGGATCTCTACTTGCCTAGAGGACTTTCCATTTATAATTTGGAATTGACCTACCCTAATTCGGGTCAAGTTTCTCGATTCGATGAACTTCATGTGGAGATCAATTGGAAGTCACTCTTTGACAACACCATTAGTCTGGAGAGCGTTGAGATTAATGGGCTAAATGCCCAAGTTATTCGATTTAAAAATGGTGGATGGGACTTTGACTTTATTGCTGAAAGTTTTGCACCAGACAGCGAAGAAGTTGATGAACCTGTCTCAGATACCCAACCTTGGGATTTCACCCTGGGAAGCGCCCAAATTACAGAGTCCAAACTACTCTATGTCGATCGCACCAGTGGCGACTCCATGGACTTTTCTATAGGAAAACTAAAAGTGTCTGTGGATGAATTATCGACTTTGACTTCAACGTACCGAGCTGATGAAATCCAATTCAACCGATCGAATGTGTGGATAGGAATCGGAACCTCGCCAGACTCAACGAGTTCTGGGGCTGAGACTGATTCCGAATCTATTGCAATTGATGTTGGAGTAAATAAACTAAGTCTTAATCAGAACAAAATCGGCTATTCGGGTAGTCCTGAAGAACTTTATGCCATTGAAGTCGGATCGATTGATGTGGAAGTCGAGAAGCTTGATCTGGACCAACTGGTTTTTCATATTCCCAAAGTAAAAATTAGTGAAACGCACGCCGACTTTACTCTAGCTGAAAGCACTGATACCACAAGTACAACTTCCATTTTTGCGCCAATTGAATTGAAGGTCGATAATTTCGACATGAGTGAAAACTCGATTCGTGTAAACCAATCCGGAAATACCAGTTTGTCGATTTCCAGATTGGGTCTGTCCATTTCCGATATCGAAGTAAACCCATCATTGTACGCCGCCCAAATCAAATCGGCTCAGCTCATCTACAACGATACTCTTAAGTTAAGCGCTCTATCTGGTGGATTAATACTTGATGAGAAAAGTGCGACCATTAAAGAGCTTGAAGTTCAATCGATGGATAGCCGCTTAAATTTAGATGGTCAGATCAATTTCGCAGATATCGCCTTAGTGATGGACTCTCTGGAATTCATAGATTTCGATATCAGAAAGTTGGACGCAACTATTGACCCTGCACTGATAAATCCGTTTATACCTGATAGTTTAGGTATAGAACTAGCCAACAATATCGAGCTTTACACGAAAGCCAGTGGTACCCGCGAGCAGTTCAATATTTCAAAAGCTAATTTGAAAATAGGCCAATCTGAAGTCAAAACAGTTGGGGTAATTGACTTGAAGGATCTGAAAAATCCGGGCTTGAAGATCGACACCCTTCACATCGAAATGTTTCGCTCAGACATCATTTTGTTTACTGCAAATGCTGGAATAGATACTGCGATGGTTCCTGAGGAAATTGCGGTGAATGGACATGCTACCTATTTCAAAAATGAGATAAATACGAGACTGAAGGTAGAATCGAGCCTTGGAATGCTCACTATGATGGGGAATGGATCAAGATCGACTGAAGGCATGAAGGTGACTTTCGATCTTGAAGGTGATTCGATTGATCTACATCGGCTAACCCAAGTAGACCAGCTCCAAGATATCGATTTTGAAGCCGATGGATCATTTGAACAGAAAGGAGATTATAGAGCTGGTACGCTAAACTTCCATACCGATGAATTGACTCTTGAAGACAAACGTTTGAAGGGAGTCGATATTTATGCCGAACTCAATAACGATAGTCTTCACTCCACCCTACAGATCAGAGATAGCGCCTTAATCTCTGACTTCACCTTTCGGGCAAATTTATCAGACTCTGCAACCTACCAACTGGTTGGCGATATCGAAGGTGTCGACTTTCAACTTTTGGGCTTGACTGCTGAGGATGTCCGGTCAACGTTTCACATAGAAGCTGATTACAACCAAACGGATGAATTCCAACGCGCAAACCTGAAAATTGACGACATCATAGTCTTGAAATCTGGAAATCGCCTTGAGCTCGATTCTCTATACGCAGACATATTCATCTCACCAGATTCTACAAATGCCCGCTTGCAAACGAATATGTTGGAGATGGAGTCGGTTTCAAATCGCACACCACAAGAAATTAGTAAGGCCATAGCTAAAATGATTGCAAACGGTAAGCTTGAGCTTCAAGACTCAACCGCTTATTGGAAAGCCAGATTGAAGGCTCGTGATTCAAAAGATATTCGAGAAGTGTTCTTTCCGAAATTGAAGGAGTTTAAAACTGCTGAAGCCCAAATCAACTACAATCCAAAGGAGAAAGATCTTTCAATGAATTTTATTCTGCCAAGAGTCCAGTACGACGATATCGAGGTAGATAGCCTTTCAGTAATCATGGAAGGAGATAGTGATGGAGTTAGGGCGGAGTTACTGATTGAGCAGGTTACAATAGACTCCTTAGGCGTACAGCATATCTCCCTGTCTTCCATGTCCACACGGAAGGAAACACTATTGGAATTTGCCATCAGAGATGAAGAGGATTCATTGAAGTACCATTTCGATACACAGGTGTTGCGGGCACGTACCGACATCGAAGATAAGCTTGAAGTTCGACTCATATCACCACTTATTCTCAACTATGAAAGTTGGACATTAAATGATTCGAATAGAATAGCTATTGGACCTGAAAAATTTGAAATTGAAAATTTTGAAATTTCAAAAGGTAAAGACCAACTGAGTGTTCGCAAGCCGCTCGATGAAGAAGTAATTAACTTCACGGCTTCTTCTTTCGACCTTGGTTATGTTTCGAACATATTCACATCATCAGCTCCGCTTGCAACCGGAGAGCTTTTTGGAAGTTTAAGCTATAACCTGAATGGCTCCTTTTCGGGATCGGGAAGAATAGACGATCTCACGCTACTGGATGTCGGTATGGGACACTTCACTTGGGAAACAAGTAATGAGAATCAAGCCTATGCCATTTTGGTCGGAACCGACGGTGATGACCTGAAAATGAAGGCAAATGGGACATTCAGAAATGTCGATGCCAAGGATCCCGATATCAATGTGACCGTAAATATTGACCGATTGGAGATGGCTGCGCTTACAAGAGTAGTTCCCGAGTATCTTTCTGAAGGATCTGGAGCTATAAATGGCGTGATGTCAGTAGAAGGAACAGTTGCAAAACCTGTCGTGAAAGGGAATCTCAATTTCAACGATGTCGCATTCAGGCTGAGCGCAAATGGTGAACTATACAAAATCAACAATCAGCGACTTGAGTTGAGTTCAGGACTCATTCAGTTTAAAGACTTCACCATCCGCGATTCGTTCGACAACAAACTCTTTCTAAGCGGTAAAGTTACCCATGAGTATTTTCAGGATTTTCAAACCGATTTTAGAATTAGATCAGAAAACTTTGGTCTACTCAATGTCACGGCCGAAGAGAACAGTAGCTTGTATGGAAAAATGCTAGCTTCGACAGATATCAGTGTGAAAGGCCCGGCCTTGAGCCCAAAGATCGAGGCCGAAGTACATATCCTCGATAAAACTGAAGTCACCTATACCGTGCCAGAGTCAGATTTTGACGAAGAATTAAACGAAGATTTGATCACCTGGACGGACTTTGACCTTTCGGAAGACGAAGTAATCCTGACAAGAGAAAAAGAGAATGTCATTCAATCAAACCAATATGTATCAAACGCCGTTGAGCTGACTGGTGGACTATTCATTGATGAGAATGCAATCTTCCGAGTTATCATTGACAGCCTTGCGGGAGATTACCTCGAAATAAAAGGTGGAGGTCAAATTGGAGCATCGTACGACCGTGCTGGAAATATCAGGCTAAACGGAACTTACATGGTGAAAGATGGGTTCTACAAAATGACCTTTTACAATATTGCGAAGCGGACTTTTAATTTCCAAAAGGGTAGCTCAGTTACTTGGAACGGAGATCCGATGGAAGCGACGGTTGAGATTACGGCCATGTACCGCACTAATGCCAACGTTGCGAATCTTATGTCTGTAAGTGGAAATTCGGCCGCGGCGGAATCATTCCAAGAACAGCTTCCTTTTGAAGTAGTAATGAAAATGAGTGGTGACCTCCTGAGTCCCAATATTGAATTTAGCATCAGGCTACCCGATGATCGCCGTGGAGCATTCGGTGGAGCAGTCGAAGCCCGCTTGAACGAGTTAGCACAAGATGAAAACGAATTGAACAAGCAAGTATTTGCTCTACTTGTACTCAATACCTTTATCACTTCTGATTCAAATTCAGATCAAAACCTAGTCCAAAACCAAGCTAGAAATAGTGCGAGTCAAATCCTCTCCCAGCAATTAAACTCGCTCAGTGACCAATACATTTCGGGAGTAGATGTCAATTTTGATCTACAGTCATACGAAGTTGCCGCTGGGCAAGGAAACACTGACTTGAACATCGATATTGAAAAGGCCTTTCTCGACGATCGCATGGTGGTGAAAGTCGGGTCTACCATTGCTATTGAGGATAATAGCGTAAATGCCAGAAGCGACGAAAGGGTAATGACCAATGTTTCGGTTGAGTACAAGCTTACTCCCGATGGGAGATACCGATTCAAGGTATACTCAAAAACGGACCTCGAAGACATTGTAGTTGGTCGAATTACGCGAACTGGGGCTGGAGTTGTATTTCAACGCGATTTTGATCGATTGGATCAAATATTTGAAAAGCCCAAAGAGAATGAAGTAGAACAAGAAGAAGAGGACGAAAAGAAAGAAGAGTGAAAAAGGTCGGGTTTTACATAGCATTGGTCGCACTTTTGACTGCTTGTTCTGCAAATAAGTATTTGCCAGAAGGGGAAAAGTATTTCGAAGGTCATGAAATTGAATATGTCGATGGAAAGGAGAACATTCCGAAGTACGTTCAAAACGAATTAGATAAAGACTTTAAGCCAAAGGCTACTAGAAGGTTTTTCATGAGCCGTCCAGGAACATGGCTATATCAGTCTATAGAATCACCGCAAAAAGACAAAGGAGTAAAACATTGGATCAAGTACAAATTGGGTAGCGCACCTTCTTATCTATCAAGCCTAGATTCTCAGAAAAATGAGCGCATACTCCGGCATAAGCTTGCAAACAATGGCTTCTTTCGGTCGAGTATCGAAACGAGAATCGATTCATCGAAACACAAGGCTAAAGCCGTCTATTTGATCACTTTGCACGAGCCGTATTATCTCGACACCATCTATCAATGTCAGGACACCACTGAGATTTGTAAGATTATTGACGAGTTCAGAAAAGAGAAGACGGTTCTTCAACAAGAAGATTTGTACAGCACGGCCAAACTGAAAGAAGAACGGAAGAATATTACCAGAGAGCTCAGGGATAGAGGATACTACTATTACTCATCCGACTACCTTTATTTTCTGGCGGACAGTAATGATGGTGAGAAAAAAGTGCGTTTGAAGCTCGATCAACAAAAAGACATCCCTCCGGCATTTCTGAAGCCTTATACCCTAAGCGAAGCATCGCTCAATTTGGCTGTTAACTCGAAAAATACAGTGACCCTGGGAGACAGCTTGAAGGTAGTTGTAGACACCAATCAACTCTTCATAGATCCGATAAAACTCAAACCCTTCGTAGCTTACAGACCGGGAGAACTCTATTCAAAATTAGATGAAGAGCTCACCCTGAAACAGTTAAATCACCTCGAAGTGTTTCAATTCGTCAATGTGCAATACGTTGAGGATTCGGCATCAACAATTCCATCGATAAAAGCTCGATTGTTAGCCACCCCAAGAAGAAAGCACTCGCTCAGAACAGAGTTCAATTTATCGACCACTTCTACAAACTTCACAGGACCCGGACTCCAAACAGAGTACTACAACCGAAATCTGTTCAGAGGTGCAGAGAAGCTGAGAGTTACCGCCATCGGGAGGTATGAAACCCAGCTTTCAGGTTCGCGAAAAGGGTTGGACTCCTATGAAGTCGATTTACAGGCTAGCCTTTATTTCCCGCGACTCGGAGGAATTCTTCGCTCGAAAAAAAGGACTGGATTCATTCCCAAAACCAAGTATAGGGTTCAATATCGATTGTACAATCAGCCAGAATATTATGCTCAAACCAGTTCCAGTTTCAGTTATGGATTTGAATGGTTGAGGGATCGATATACTCAAAATGAATATCGACTCGTGAGCTTCGATTATGTGCGACTCTTAGAGTCATCTGATCGGTTGGAAGAACTGTTTGACCAAAACATTCTATCAAGAGAGAGTTTTGAAGATCAGGTCATTTTGGGATCTTCGTACAGTTTTTCTCACTCCCCGCCATATCAACGAAATAGATCGATAAGGTCCTATTTCGGTGGATCCGTTGAGATTGCTGGAAATCTTCTCAACGGCATTAGTGAAATCGGTAATTTTTCGAAAAACGAAAATGGCCAATATACCTTTGCAGGCGTGCCTTACGCTCAGTATTTCAGGATGCAAGCCGACTACAGGTTTTACTTTAAGTGGAGCAAATACAATGAATTGGTTATTCGTCAGAATGTGGGATTGGGAATTCCATATTCCAACAGCACTGCCCTCCCCTTCTCTAAGCAGTTTTTCGTTGGTGGAGCATCTTCGCTCAGAGGGTTTCAAGCCAGATCTATCGGACCTGGAACCTACCGTAACGAAGAGCTGGGCGATGAAAGCTTCTTCGATCAGTCAGGAGACATTCTTATCGAAACGAATTTCGAGAACCGATTCGATATGGGGCCTTATTTCGAAGGGGCCGTGTTTGTTGACCTTGGGAACGTTTGGTTGAAAAACGCTTCCGAAGCTAGGCCAGGTGGTGAGTTCAACTTTGATACTTTCCTGAGTCAAATGGCTGTCAATACCGGATTTGGAGTCAGGCTCAACTTAGATTTCGTTATCGTTCGGCTTGATTTAGGTATTCCTCTATCTATCCCATATCGCGCTGAAGGCGACAAATGGGTTGGCGATAAGATGAGCTTCAGCCGCGATTACCGCAAAGACTATTTGATCTGGAACCTGGCTATCGGTTATCCATTTTAATAGCTAATCCCCATGTATCTCTGAAGGATAATTGCTGCGCTAACTTTATCCACGTTCTCTTTCACACGTCTCTTTTCCTTTCCCACTCCTGCCTGTATCATTGCCGAAACCGCTGCTGATGAAGAATGCGATTCATCTTGCCTAACCACCTCTATCCCTTTAAATTGCTTGGAAAACTTCTTTAAAAACTCCGCTATCTTCTCCTCGATTGCGGATACTTCACCACTTGCTCTCAATGGTAACCCCACCACTAATCGTTCAATTTCATATTTCTTGTGATAGTCGGCCAGAAAGGTTAAAAGCTCTTTGGATGGCACCGTGGTGAGTGGCGATGCAATAAGCTTGAGGTCATCTGTTTCCGCAATTCCACAACGCTTTCCACCAAAGTCAATAGCTAAAATCCGAGACATGGTGCAAAAATAACAGACTTCACTTCTTATCTTGTACTCATGATGAAAACAAAAACTACCTTTCCAATATTGCTCATGGCCCTGCTCGTCGGTGGGTTCTGTAATGGGCAGGATTTCGTTTCAGCCGAGTACTTGAATACAACATCAGCTACGGTTTTGAATTCGTTTTCAGAAGTCCCGGGTGTCTACGATGTTGATTATTACAAAATCATATACACGACCCAGGATCTTGATGGAAACCAAACGAATGCTTCAGGTGGTTTAGCTATTCCCGTCTCCGACGCGTGTGAATACTTTCCGTTAGCGGCCTATTGTCATGGAACCGTGCTTAAACAATTGGATGCTCCTTCTCAGAATAATCCCGAGTCAATCCTGGCGCGCGTGTTTGCTAGCTCAGGTTTTATCACAGTGGCCCCCGACTACCTAGGGTTAGGAGAAAATCCTGGTATACATCCCTATTTACATCAGAAAACTCAGGCCACTGCCACATTAGATTTAATTACAGCGGCTAGGACATTTCTTCAGGATCAAGGCGGAGTTCAAAACAATGGCGAGGCGTTTATTACAGGATATTCTCAAGGTGGTCATGCTGCCATGGGCACTCTTAAATACGCCCAGGAAAATGGAATGCTTCAGGAGTACGGTATTCTAGCAGGGGCGCCTTGCAGCGGTCCTTATCAGCTCTCAGGCACCCAAACAGAAGTGATCTTAAGCGACGAGCCTTATAGCAACCCAGGTTACATCATTTATACACTTGTAAGCTTTCAAGCTGCATACGGAAACCTTTATTCCGAACTTTCTGATGTGGTCAACATGCCCTACGCAGAAGATGTCGCGCCCTATTTTGATGGAGCCCAGAATAGCTACAGCATGAATGTGGTAAACAACATTTTACCTTCTCTAACCAGCGAACTTTTGGTGGATACTACCCTAGCAAATTTTGAATCAAACCCAAATCATCCACTGAGAGTCGCCTTGGCAGACAATGACAATTACAATTGGGTACCCGAGATGCCACTCAGACTATTTTACTGCAGTGGAGATGAGCAAGTCTTTTTCTCGAACAGCACTGAAACTGAAACGTGGATGACGGATGCAGGTGCTGAAGATGTTGAAGCCATTAATGTATTACCCGGTGCCAATCATGGCGACTGTGTGCAACCTGCTCTCGTTGAAGTCTATGAGTTCTTTAGCGAGATTGCCACACCTTGTATAGTCACGAACTCATTTCAATCAAACAAGGTTAAGAAACGATTGCCTTACCCCAACCCTACTTCAAAAGAAATCGAAATTGAGCTCGACAAGGAGCACGGAGAGCTGGTAATAAGAGACACTCAAGGGCGATATGTCATGGATGCTCGATTAGAAAAAGGAAAAAACTCGATTGATATTTCGGGCATCCCGGCGGGAACTTACATTGTTTATCTCACTAGCAATGAAGGCAGTCAATCCTGGAAAATTGTGAAGGAATAGTCAAACCCTGTCAAACCTGATTACGATTGTATCTTTGGACTCCAAATTGAACATATGAGTCACCAAGAATTGATAGAAAAAGCATGGGCTGACCGCTCGCTGCTGAATGATAAAGAAGTATTAAATGCCATTGAGTCTACCCTAGAACAAGTAGACAAAGGCACCTTGAGATGTGCTGAACCAAGTGGAGATGACTGGCAAGTGAATGAGTGGGTAAAAAAAGCCGTATTACTTTACTTCCCTATCAGACAGATGGAAACAATTGAAGTGGGACCATTTGAGTTTCACGATAAAATGGCTCTCAAAAAAGACTATCATTCTCAAGGTGTCCGTGTGGTACCGCATGCTATTGCGCGATATGGAGCATTCCTGGGCAATGGTGTGGTCATGATGCCGAGCTACGTGAATATTGGTGCTTATGTGGATGAAAACACCATGGTTGACACCTGGGCCACTGTTGGGAGCTGCGCTCAAATTGGTAAGAATGTTCACCTCAGTGGCGGGGTAGGAATTGGTGGAGTTTTAGAGCCTTTACAGGCTGCTCCGGTTATAATTGAAGATGGCGCGTTTATTGGCTCGCGCAGTATCGTGGTTGAAGGCGTAAGAGTTGGCAAAGAAGCCGTACTTGGAGCCAATGTTGTATTGACGAAGTCTACACACATTATTGATGTTACGGGCGATTCACCTGTAACTCACAAGGGCGCTGTTCCCGAAAGGTCTGTAGTCATACCCGGTTCGTACACCAAATCATTTCCAGCTGGTGATTATCAGGTGTCTTGTGCACTGATCATTGGGAAAAGAAAAGCCAGCACTGACTTGAAAACTTCCTTAAATGATGTTCTCAGAGATCATCAAGTAGCAGTATGACGATCAAGAAAATACTGATCATACAAACGGCCTTTCTAGGGGATGTGATTTTGGCAACTCCCCTGATAGAAAAGCTGAAAATGTTCTATCCGGAAAGCTCAATCGACTTCTTGCTGCGAAAAGGAAATGAAGGATTGTTAAAAAACCATCCCAAGCTTCGGCAAGTCATCATTTGGGATAAGCGGTCTGGAAAATACAATTCGCTTTCAAAAGTCGCGAAGGACGTCCGAAAGGAGAAGTATGATGTGCTTGTTAATTTGCAGCGCTTTGCTTCCTCCGGGGTTATTACCACTGCTTCGAATGCCAAAATGAGAATTGGTTTCAATAAGAATCCGCTTTCGTTCTCATTTACGCACAAGTTTCCGCATGTGATCGATAAGAAAATGCACGAAGTAGCTCGGAATCTGAGCTTGATTGAACATCTTACTGACCCAAGTTTTCAAAGGCCAGTACTATATCCTAGTGAGTCTAACCTAGCCAAGGTGAAGCAGTTCAAACAAACACCCTACGTGTGCATTGCTCCTGCTTCGGTTTGGTTTACAAAACAGTTTCCTGCTGAGAAATGGATTGAACTCATTGACAAACTAGATCCCGACAAACATGTCTATTTGATAGGAGCGCCAGGCGATCTAGATCTGTGTGATGAAATCAAAGAGAAATCCGTCCATGGCAGTGTCACTATTTTGGCTGGAGAATTGAATTTATTGGAGTCGGCGGCATTGATGAAAGATGCTAAAATGAACTACGTAAATGATTCAGCACCTATGCATATGGCTTCGGCGGTGAATGCTCCAGTCACGGCCATTTATTGCTCTACAGTTCCCGATTTTGGTTTCGGTCCTTTGAGTGATGAGTCCACGATACTTCAAATTGATGAGCAGCTACCTTGCAGACCTTGTGGCTTGCATGGAAAGAAATCCTGCCCAAAAGACCACTTCAAATGTGGGTATGACATCAATGTTGATAAAGTCATAGTCTAAATAAATGAATTTACAGGAAGGTGCAGATTTGATCCGAAAGGGTGAGTTATTGGCTGTTCCAATCAGGAACGGAGCCATTGTATTGGGCTTAGCTGCAGAAAATGGGATTTCCAATGTACCCAAAGCAGGCAAGTTGGTTCGCGACCGATTCATTTTGATTGACTCTGAACGCCGTTTATTTCAGATTTTTGATGAAGTACCAGATATTGCATGGGATCTCATGGAGCAAACCAAAAATCAAATCATTGTCGAGTTAGCAAACCCCAAAGGAATTGATGTCAAATGGCTCGAAATGGATGGCTCACTCAGATTCAAGTTCACAAACAACCTTGATCTCAAGAAATTAATAGGCCGTGTGAATGGGCCTATTATTTGCTTTCGTTTTAATCACATTTCGGATGCTGAAGCCCATTTGAACACGGCAGAATATGTTTTAAATTTGCAAGCCGAATTACCAGATGAAGGAATGCAATTGCTACCTGTCATCAAACTTGATCAATCGGCAAACATTCAAATTGTCCGCTCATAGCTTAGCTTTTTGAAAAACTATAAAGCACATCTCACCCATCCCGTTTTTTCTACGCTCAAAGAAGTAGTTGCAGAAAATGGTCTTGAAGCCTACGTTATCGGTGGCTACGTAAGGGATCTGATACTCGATCGTGATGTAAAAGATATTGATGTAGTTGTTGTCGGAGACGGCATTGACTTAGCTCATGCCCTTGCAAAAAAGGCAAACCTCGGTAAGGTGAAGTTCTTCAAGAATTTTGGAACTGCCATGGTCAGATACGACGACTACGAAATTGAGTTTGTAGGTGCTAGAAAGGAGAGCTATTCGCGCGATTCGCGGAAACCCATTGTCGAGTCGGGAACACTTCAAGATGATCAATTGCGGAGAGATTTTACTATAAATGCACTCGCACTTTCCCTTATGCCCCACAATTTTGGCGAGTTGATCGATCCATTTAACGGAATTCAGGATCTGGATGATGGTTTGATTCGGACGCCTACCAATCCGGAGACAACCTATAGCGACGACCCCTTGAGAATGATGAGGGCAATTCGATTTGCCACCCAGCTCAATTTTAAAATAGAAACGGATTCACTTCGTGCTATTCGGAAGATGAAGGATCGAATAGAGATTGTGAGTCAGGAGAGAATTACAACAGAGCTCAACAAAATTGTTGCGGCTCGGGTGCCTTCGGTGGGTTTTAGATTGATGTTCGATACTGGGCTTCTTCAAATAATTTTCCCAGAACTATGCCTGTTGCACGGTGTTGAAGAAAAGAATGGAGTTCGTCACAAAGACAATTTCTATCATACGCTGAAAGTTCTGGATAATGTGGCTGCCATGTCGGATAACTTGTGGCTGAGATGGGCCGCCATTTTACATGACATAGCCAAACCAGCAACAAAGCGGTTCAATGAAAAGGCTGGCTGGACATTTCATGGGCACGAAGACAAAGGTGCGCGAATGGTGCCTAAAATCTTTAAGCGCTTAAAGCTTCCATTGGACTCTAAGATGAAGTTTGTTCAGAAGTTGGTTGCCCTGCATCTCCGCCCTATTGCTCTGACTAAGGAAGAAGCTACTGATTCGGCTATCAGAAGACTCTTGTTTGATGCAGGTGAAGACATCGATGATCTAATGACACTCTGCAAGTGCGACATTACGTCAAAAAATGAAGCCAAGGTAAAGCGCTTTCTATCCAATTATGAGATGGTCAGACAAAAACTTATCGAAGTAGAAGAAAAGGATAGGATCAGAAACTGGCAGCCTCCAATTTCGGGAGAAGAAATCATGGAGACTTTTGGCATAAAGCCATGCAAAGAGGTTGGCATGCTCAAAGCGAGTATTAAGGAAGCCATTCTCGATGGGCAAATTTCCAACGATCACAATGAAGCCTTTACTTACATGGTGAAAGTCGGTAAAGAGCTTGGACTGAAACCCATAGTCTAGTCTTCAACGACTTCGACACCACGCCAAAAAGCAACATATCCTTCAATGCCTTTTGCAGCATCCTTAGCTTCGGGATAATACCAAGCAGCGTCTTGGTTTTCTTCGCCCTCAACAACTACCGTATAATATGAAGCCGTTCCCTTCCAAGGGCAAAATGTGTGGGTATCACTTTTCTTGAAAAAATCCATCTTTACGGATTCAGGAGGGAAGTACTGGTTTCCTTCAATATTTATTGTGTTTTCGCTCTCTGCAAGAACTTCACCTTTCCATATAGCTTTCATTTCTTAACAAATAAAGTGTTCACGTAATAGTGCTTACAGTCAAAAAAGTGATCCTGTATTGAGAATCCAGCAGAACCGCCCAGATCTTCAATTTCCTTAATCGAAAATTTCTTACTGATTTCGGTATGGATCACTTCTCCAGCTTCAAAATCAAAAGACTTATCCGCTTCTCCTATTCGCACAATTTGTTTCTTTTTGCTCACGATGTAGCTCTTTGCAATACCTTCTTCGGGATCGTAAAATGGATAGTGATCAAAAGCGGAAATATCAAAGTCAGCTCCCAATTCGCGATTCATCCGCTTCAACAAATTCATATTGAATGCCTTTGTCACGCCTTGACTATCATTGTATGCACTAAGGATTACATTCGGGTTCTTCCGCAGATCAAATCCGACAAGAACCTTGTCACCGACGTTGATCTTTGAGTGCAGAGCTTTCAAAAAATCATTGGCCCGATCTAGATCAAAATTGCCGATACTCGAACCCAAAAACAATATAAGTTTAAGTCTTGCATCTCCTTCCTGGCTCAATTCGTCTAGAGCGTCGAAATACGTCGAATTCCGGGGAGCTACATCCAATTTTGGAAACTCTGTGCTTAAAGTTGATTTTAAGCCGTCCAAAACATCATTTGAAATATCGATTGGGATGTAGCGAAAAGATGCTCCATTTTCAAGAAGACTTTTGATGAGCACCTTTGTTTTAAAACCGTCTCCGGCGCCAAACTCCAAAAGATCAAATGGCTTTCCTTCGATCTCTAGCTCATCTAAAATTGCGCTTCCCTGGTTGGATAATATCTCATACTCAGAATTGGTGAGATAGTACTCCGGCAATTTCATTATTGCCTGAAATAAAGCGTCCCCTTCGGAATCGTAAAAATATTTTGAAGAAATGTGTTTTTGTTCTACTGAAAGTCCATCGACAACGTCCTTTAGAAACCCCATATTATTTTGCTAATCTTATTCCTGCAAATTGCCACTGCAGGTGTGGGTGAAAAAAATTGCGGTAAGACTTACGGCTGTGTCCCTTGCTGGTAGCCATTGAACTCCCACGTAATACCATTTGATTGACCATGAACTTTCCGTTGTACTCACCTAAAGCTCCCTTTGCTTTTTTAAATCCAGGGTAGGCTGAGTAAGCACTTTGAGTCCATTCCCAAACAAATCCCCAATCAAAATGTTCGGAAGCGACCTCCCATTCAAATTCGCTCGGAAGCCTTAACCCTTTCCAATTGGCATATGCTTCAGCTTCGTAATACGAAACGTGAATTAAGACTGAATTGGGATCTATTTCCTTCCAGCCCGCAAGGGTATAGCGCCCCCACATACCATTCTTCTTGAGCGCGTACAATGGTGACTGAATATCATGTTCCTTGCGCCATGCCCAGCCTTCATCAAGCCAGTACTCAAAATTATCATACCCACCATCTTCAATAAATTCAAGGTACTCTCCCCAAGTCACAAGGTTTTTAGATATCTGTGCACGGTGAATATACTGCCTATGAATTCCAAGCTCATTGTCAAAGTGAAATCCATCTCCCGAAAACCCGATCTCATATACCCCTTCTTCAATTGATACCCAACCTGGATCAGACTCATTTTTAATATTGTCTAACTGGCAGTTCGAATCATACACAGGATATATTGGATTGGAGCCGAGAATATATTTGATATCGGTTAGCAATAGCTCCTGATGCTGCATTTCATGGTGGAGCCCCAGCGTGAGTACTTCTTCTACAACCGCAGCCTTCTCTTCGCTACTCAGCAACTCAGAAATAGCGGCATCAACGTATGCCCTGTAGGCCATTACATCATCGATTGTCGGTCTCGTAAGCCTTCCCCGGTGATGCCTTTGTACTCGCTCACCAACGTGATTGTAGTAGCTATTAAATAAGTACCCATAGTCATCACTAAAGACTTTGTAGGATGGGTTGTTAGGAATGAGGACAAATGTTTCGAAAAACCATGTAGTATGAGCCAGGTGCCATTTAGGTGGCGAGACATCTACGACTGGTTGCGCTACATAATCTTCTTTTTTTAAAGGAGCGCAGACCTCTTCTGTGTGACTTCGAACAAGTTTATAAAAGGTCCGTAAGCTCTCATCTGTTGATTGTAACAGATCAGGCTCTGGTCTGAGGTTAGCCATAAATTGTTTTCGTTGAAATTACAGGTTTTTATCTGCAAGAAGGAAGAGACAACGGTTAATTTCTGATGAATACCTTCTCGGTATGCACATCTAGCCCTCCACGAAGGACGACAGTGTAAAATCCGGGAGGAACATTACTGTCAATTCTGAACGTGTCACTCCCTTTGAAAACTCCTTTGTGAAATGCTCTACCCCAGGTATCAAATACTTCGATCGTATACAGCTGATCTGATTTGAGACCGTCGCAATGCCACGGAAGCCCCTGAAGATAGGGATTGGCAAAATGACAAGTGATATCAGAATTGTATTGGTCGAGGTTTCCGCTCATGTGAACGGACCAGAAGTTTAACTCCTTTTTAAAAGAGTCCCACTCCTCTTCTACATCATCCCACCTTTTCTGAATAATTTCATCCAAATTACCGTCGTCATTGTAAAGTGCTTCTTCTGAGAAAGTGTATTCCCCTTCATCATCACCTACCACCTGTTCTTCAGTACTAGACAACTGCCCTTTATCGTCGTATGCCAGAGACATACTAGAGGTATTTACCCAAGACTCGAGATCCGTATCCCAAAGGCTTCTTATAGAGCCGACTACTTTATTGTCTTGGTTGTACTCGAAAGATCGACTCGACTCATTTACCCATGCTTCCAACGAATCATCCCACAACTGTAAAACTTGAGTTTCAATAAGTCGATCGCTGTTGTATGTGAATAACAAACGCTCTATCGCTTCCCACTTTTCAGTTTGAGACTCCCATAAATATATTGTCTCATTGCTGATCAGGTTACCCGGGGTGTAGTTCAACTTTCGCTTTTCAGATCGCACCCAAGAATTACTCTCTCTGACTAACAGCAACTCTTCTACAAGATTATTATGGACATTGTAAGTAAATACCTTCCTGTTTTTTTCTTCCCAATCCATTCTATCTCCTGACCACTCGAGCTCGTTGATTTCTGTGATTTCGTGATCGTAGCCGTAAAAAGTCTCCCAACGCGTTTTGTTCATCCACAAACCATCAACGGATATTCGCAGAACTCTGCTCACCTCATTACCCAAGTGGTCGTAATCATAGTGGTTCACTTCAATGAGATTCCATTGAGGGTCTTCCTGATTTTCAATTAGCTTGTATGTATGGGATGAGTCTCTGAGGAAATTTGTTTCTACAACATTTTCCAAATTGAAAGAACGAATGCCAAAGGAGTTATTTTGCAAAAGCTCAGAACCAGCTTTACCCTGATCTATCTGTGCATAGCCATAATCTACTCCCACAATGGAGCACAAAAAAACAAGCAATATGGTATAGGCCTTTAACGACATTTCGTCAATAATAAGACCAAAAGGTACGAATTTGGCTATCTAATTCCAATCAAATACTTATATGTCAGTATCAATTGTATCAATTGGTCGTCTCCCTGACGTAAGAAGCGATGAAAAAGATGCCTTCTTGAAGCCCTAGTTTTTTGAACTGATAATGCGATACACCGAAGGTGATCCTGGCGTGCTTACAACCTTTTTGAGTTTCGTGTTCCCGTCTGAAGTATTTACAAGCTGATTCTTTTGAACCTCCACACTATCAAGTATTAACTGCTTAATTTCTTCAGCAGATTTTTCAGGGTAAATCCCTCTCAACAAAGTAGCAATCCCCGTAACGACCGGTGCCGCCATACTCGTTCCCGAGTATGAATCAACTCCATCATTGGGAACAAGGCTCAGAATATCAACACCAGGGGCTAAGATATCGAGCTTTTTCTTTCCATAATTCGAAAACGATGCTAGGTAGGTCGTGTCACGCACTGCTCCTGAAGCGCCAACAGTTAGCCATGTTGAGATGCTGCGCTTCCCTCCTAAGGTACCATCTGGAAAATTTGCATCGGTCTCAAGATTCGAGCCGTCATTCCCAGCGGCATGAACCATCAAGACATCTCTCGATTGAGCATAGCGAATCGCTTCATCTACCAGTTCTTGGTTTGGAGAAAATGACTTACCAAAACTCATATTGATCACCTTCGCCCCATTGTCAACAGCATATCTGATGGCATTGGCGATGTCTTTATCTCGTTCATCACCATTTGGCACTGCTCTTAGGGCCATTACTTTGGCATTCACAGCGACTCCATCAACTCCAATTTCATTGTCTCTCTGTGCGGCTATGATACCAGCCACGTGAGTACCATGGGAAGGGTCTTCTGCCCAAACCATGTTATTTCCGTACGCGGTCCCCAAAGCCTTCGCACTTTCTTCATTCACAATACTTCTGGGGTCGAATTCTAGATTGTAATGATAGTTTAGCCTTTCATCGAAATACGTTCCTGACTCAGCCAGAAACTCGTTAATCCCCTCTTGCGATGCCATTACTAAAAAGTTCCTGATCTGGCCTTCTTCTTCATCAGCTGGCTTAAATGCCAGGAGATCATTTATCGTCAAGCTATCTGTCCCTAACGCGCCTTTCATGTAAGCGGTAGCACCTTGGTACACCGCGAGTATTTGTGAATACTCAGCAAACTCTTCATTGAGCTCGAGTAACTCAGCTTCATATACATCTTTAGCCTGCAGGTACAGTTCATAGTTCCCTCTTTCATCCTGGGGAATATCTGCCTTCTCTACTCCTTCGAATTTCGGCGCTAAAGAACGACACAGCCGGGTTACTTCCAGAGTCTCGAAAGAAATATTCTCACCGTTGGGATTGCCTAAAAAATTCCAGCCATAGTAATCATCGATGTATCCATTCTGGTCATCATCAATCCCGTTATCTGGAATCTCTTGTTCATTTGTCCAGATTTTTCCAGTTAAGTCTTCGTGAAAAACGTCAACACCATCATCGATCACTGCCACGACCACTGTTTTGATATCGCCACCATCGTAGGTGCTGTATGCTCGATTGACTTCAACACCGGCAACAGAATCTTCCGCATATGAGAGATTGAACCAATCAGTATTGTAAACTTGTGCGCTTCCCAGGTTAGATGCTAGGAGCAATGCAATCAAAACTCTTTTCAAATTATTGAATTTATGGGGCTATAGAAACGTCACCCCCGTTGAAAATGTTGAAGTTCTTAATCTAAAGAATGTTAAGATCAAAACAGCTTGGTGACTCCGGCTCGTCCTCCTGAGAGTCTTGTACCACCACCAAACTCAAGGTTGATAGCCCACTCGTTGTTCCAGAAATACCTTCCACCAACGTGGATTCCCAACTGAACTCCAGAGTCATAATCGCTATCAATACCAAAATCGACACCGAGATCGAGTCCAGCATACGCATCGAATGTGCTGATGATTTCAAATATCCTATTGAAGTGGTAATCCCCTCGTACATCAACAGCGAGGTAATTAAAACCGAGATCAAGACCAATTTGACCTCCGGCGGTAATATCTTGATATACACCAAAATCAACCCCACCGTAAACAGGAATACCTGCACTATTGAATCCAAGGCCAAAGTTGACCTGACGCTCCCCTACCGAAAGCGGAGCTTGTGCCATCACCGCTGTACCAAAACCGAAGAAAATTACTAGCGCTAGTAGTGTTTTTTTCATGCGGCAAATCTAGTGATCTAATCCTTTTCTAAGCTATTAACTTGATGTGAATTATATCCAAAAACAATTTTTCCCAAGCACTAGATTTCCTCGTATACAACCGTACTTACGTCAAAATTTGAAGAGAATTTGAGAGCAACCCGAGCAGTTTTTCTCGTCTAGAATACAACCAGTTCTACCACAACATCTACAACCCACTGTTTCTCTTACAAGTACAATGAGTTGAAATGTTGAATAGACCAACCAAATCTATGAATCTTAAACCGCTCAGTACATGAAACACGTCTACTCTCTGCTTGCATTTCTAACTCTTTTAACAACTCAAATCAACATACAGGCTCAATCCGTTGCCAGAGAATGGAACGAAGAGCTACTTCATGCCATTAGTGCCGATTTTGCCAGACCCACCGTGCACGCCAGAAACCTTTTTCACTCATCGATTGTGATGTACGACACCTGGGCTGCATATAGTGATGATCACAAAACTTATTTGATCGGTCAGGATCTCCACGGTTTTCAAAGTCCATTTCTAGGAGTTCCGCAACCAGATGATGTTGAAGCTGCCAGGCATGAGGCAATTAGTTTTGCCATGTACCGACTAATTGAGCACCGATACTCGAGTTCTCCAGGAGTTCAAACAATTACGGATGCTATAAATATGCGTATGGCTGGTTATGGTTACGACCATACCAATGAATCAACGGATTATGTCAATGGAGGTCCAGCAGAATTGGGGAATTATATCACAGCTCAGTTAATAGCCTATGGTCTGCAAGATGGAGCGAATGAGTTAGGTAATTACGAGAATCTCTACTACGAGCCATACAACGTACCCATTGAAGTTGAGATGCCAGGAAACCCATACATCTTAGACCCAAATAGATGGCAGCCAATTTCTTTGTCTTTATCTATAGATCAGTCTGGAGAAGTGGTAGCTTCTACCCCTCCATTTTTGAGCCCAGAATGGGGAAATGTTCAGCCATTTTCTTTGACGAGTAGTGATTATACAGATTTGACCAGAGATGGTGAAACCTATCGCGTATATATGGACCCTGGAGAACCAGCATTGTTTGATTGGGAATCGACTGATGGACTCGATGACCCATACCGTTGGAACTTCACCTTAGTTGCAGTTTGGCAATCACATCTTACTACTGAAGATGGTGTAATATGGGATACTTCTCCCAACTCTGTGGGAAATATTCAGGATTACCCAGATACTCAAGAAGAGTATACTGATTTCTATAATTTATTGGAAGGTGGTGATCCGGGAGAAGGGTATGATGTAAATCCCGTTACAGGACTTCCTTATGAACCACAGATGGTAGCCAGAGGCGATTATGCTCGTATCCTTGCAGAGTTTTGGGCAGATGGTCCAAATTCGGTCACCCCTCCTGGTCACTGGTTTGAAATATACAATGAAGCCGTTGCAGACCACGACCTTTTCGAAAGAAGGTGGATGGGAGCTGGCCCTATTTTGGATGATCTTGAGTACGACGTTAAAGCATACTTTTCAATAGGTGGAGCGATGCACGACGCAGCGATCGCCGCTTGGAGCATCAAAGGCTATTACGATTATTTAAGACCAGTATCTGCTATTCGTTTTATGGCTGATCAAGGACAGTGCTCTGACCCAGGTGCAATGAGCTACAGTCCCGCTGGAATTCCGCTTATTCCAGGATATGTTGAAATCGTGCAAGCTGGAGATGAACTAGCCGGAGAATTCAATCAACATGTTGGAAAAGTAAAGCTGTACACTTGGAAGGGGCCAGATTATATTGAAGACCCTGAAACTGACGTGGCTGGAGTGGGCTGGATTTTGGCCGAAAACTGGTGGCCTTATCAGAGACCTTCTTTTGTATCTCCTCCTTTTGCTGGATACATATCTGGTCACTCAACTTATAGCAGAACAGCTGCCGAATTGCTCTCTCTAATGACAGGGTCAGAATACTTTCCAGGTGGGATGTCTGGATTTGAAGTAGAGGCAAATGAGTTTCTTGTATTCGAAGATGGACCAACGGAGTCTTTTGAATTGCAGTGGGCCAAGTACATTGATGCATCTGATCAGTGCAGTCTGTCTCGTATCTGGGGAGGAATTCACCCACCAATTGACGATATACCGGGGAGAAAAATTGGAATGGAACTCGGGCCAAAGGCAATGACTATGGCCAATTCAATTGTAAATGTTCCTCAACCCTACGTCACGAACGTTGACTTCTCGCAAAACGAAGTTGCGGTAGATGATATTGGAAACTCTTTCACAGCTACAATAGAATTTGACCAAGCCATGTCGGCTTCGAGCTCTCCAAACTTGTCCTTTATAGATCTAGACCTTTCTGGTGTTCTGACAATCGATCAAGAAGAATGGACTTCAGAAACAACTTACACAATAACGTACAGCGTTGAAGATGTTGAATTTGAAGCACTCGAAAATGATGTGAATGTTGCTGGAGCGACAAGTGAAAGCGGCCTTGATCAAAAACCATATCTGGAGCTTGACGCATTTTCAATTGACACAAAAGCACCTTCTGCTATGTTAGGAGACTTGGCAGTAACCACCGTCATTGATGCGACAATTCCAGATTTGTTCTATTTCATCGAGTTCCAGTTTAATGATGCTTGTAATTCTAGTGTAATCCCAACTGTTTCGCTTAGTGCAGATACTGACCCCTCAGCTGCATTGACTTATTCTGCAGCCTTTAGCGCCTGGACTAATGACTCAACTTTCGTTGCAACCTACACATTGACAGATACAGACGAAGCCATTTCAGACATTGACATCGAAATTGAAGGAGCGGAAGATTTAATTGGTAACGTTATGCCTTCACAGGTCTTTGAAAACCAACTTTCGATTGACACAAAGAACCCAACGCCAACAATAACCGTTTCAGACGATCACCTGAACACTCTAGATATTGGTGCGAATGCTCTTTCGTTCACCATAGAGTTTGATGACCCAGTAGACACGTCAAGCGACTTAATGGTTGAGTTTATAGATGAAGAATTGATTGAAAACGCTGTGCAACTTAACACCTTAACATCGGAGTGGGTAAGCGAAACTGAATGTCTCATTTCTTACGATCTATTGAGTGAACCTAGTGAACATTTCAACATCAGCATTGGTATTGAGCATATTGTAGATACAGCCGGTAATGAATTGACCAATACTGTCTTCAACGATGTAGTTTCAATCGACACCAAAAAACCATTGATCTCGACATATACGCTGATGAACGACTTGATTTCAGATCTTAATGTTGGAAGTAGCGGCCAGGTGATTACGTTTGAGTTTGACGAACCCATGTCCACAGATTTAACTCCACTTGTAAATGTTACAAGCTCTGAGTTAGAGTCGAGCTTAACTTATGACCTAATCAATAGTAATTGGTCAGATGCTACACATTTCGATGCACATTTTACAGTTATCGACGAGAACATTACAGCTGATTTACTCGGTTTCTCGATTGACTTTGGGTACGATGAATCTGGCAACATTATGGATGAAGCAGAATTTGAGTCTGCTATCATGTTCGATACTGAAAACCCATCGATCATTAGCGTTACATCAAATTCGTACAACATAACCCAGCCAATGGCAGGTGGGCTTGAACTAACAGCGATTTATAATGAACCAATGAGTGATGCTGTTCTTCCAGTAATAGAATTTTCACCCGAACTTGCTCAGGATTTCTTTCAATTGAATTCTGATGAATCCGGATGGTTAAGTCCCTACACAAGTGTAAATAACTATGACGTTCCGGAAGAAGAAATCATGGCAGGTTCAGTTTCAATTTCTGTTTCTACCGCAACAGATTTAGCCGGAAACCCACTTATCATTTTCGATGATAGTGAATTGTTTGAGCTCAATATTGAGATCCTCAGTACCTATCAGTCATTTGATCAAGCTAAGATACTTGCTTACCCTTCACCAGTGCGTAGTGGAGAGTCGCTTTACCTTGACTTTGGACAAAATAATGTTGGTACGGTTCAAGTAAACATCACGGACATTCAAGGCAAAACAGTATTTCAAAAGCAGCTGAACGCTAGTCCTGAATCAATTGCTGAAATCAGCACGAGCGGTTTCTCATCGGGGCTATACATCATAAACATCACATCTAGCGATGTGCAAGCAATAGGGAAATTTATGGTTGAATAATCTCATATATATGAACTCAAATTGGAAAATTGGAAGCGCATTGACATTATTACTTTGCTCCGCTTCCGCTAGCCATGGGCAAGTTTTCGTAGATCATGCTGCTGATTTGGGCGTAACCCAAACGGTCACTACTCCCGATTTTGGGAGCGGGTTGAGCACTTATGATTTCAATGGTGACAACTTAGATGATATAACACTTTGCAATAGTTTCGGGGATGTCTATTTCTATCGAAACATCGGAGACGGATTTGCACTCTTGGACTTAGGCATAGAATCTCCTGGCGACATGAAGCATTTCCTTTGGGTTGATTACAATGATGACGGGAACCTCGACATGTTCTTTACTGATATCTTTGGATCATTACACCTGATCAGAGATAATGGGAATAACACATATTCTGAAGTCACAGGAAACGTCGGACTACCTACTTACGAAGCGTTTAATACCGGAGCATCCTTTCACGACTACGATCTGGATGGAGACCTCGACTTGTTTGTGTCAAAATACGTCTATTCTGATTTTAACTCAGCAGATTCTAGTCAGTACAACAGACTGTATCGAAATGAAGGAGATGGCACCTTTGAAGACGTCACTGTAAGTTCTGGAATTGTGGTTCCACCAACACTTTCATTCCAGTCAGTTTGGTTCGATTTCAACGGAGATATATGGCCTGACTTGTATGTAATAAACGACCGTGACCCAAGAAACCATCTGTATATAAATGATGGGGATGGAACCTTTACCGAAGTAGCCCTAGACTATGATATGGACTGGGCAGGACACGATGTGATGTCTAACTCGATAGCTGACTTCGACCACGATGGAGACTTTGATATTTACATGACGAATACCGGAGCTATTCCAGAAGGAACCAATAATAAGCTTTGTATTAACGATAATAATACGGGCTTCATTGAGTCGGCAGAAGATTATGGAATTGGGGTTTACGACTTTAGCTGGGGGGCTCTGTGGATAGATAGCGACAATGACACCTGGGATGACCTATTTTATGTCACGCCTGATGACGGTCCTATTTATTATTTCGAAAGCCAAAGTGCTGACACCTTTTTGATGGCAAACGATCAGGTTGAAGTTCCGAATCATCGCACATCCTACTGCCCTGCTAAAGGTGATTTCAATAATGACGGATATTCAGACATTGCCGTTCAATGTGGTACAGGACACGCACCTTATGTTCTGATGAATGAAGGAGGAACAAACTCCTTCATTGGAATCAATCTCCACGGAACAATATCGAATAGTCAGGCAATTGGTTCTTGGATTGATGTGTATTCAAATGGCTCGGAGCAACACATCTATACCACCTGTGGTGAAAACTATCATGGCCAGAGTAGCAATAAGAAAATCTTTGGCCTTGGCCCTGATGTCACAATTGTAGATTCTGTGATTGTTCGCTATCCAAGTACCCACATTGACAGATATTATGATCTAGATGCCAATGAAGTATACCAATTCTACGAGGGCGAGACCTATGGAATAACTTTTACATCATCCACAGGCGAGTTCAACTTTTGCGATGGAGACTCCATTCTGATCTCAGGAGGTGAGCATAGCGATTACCTCTGGGATACTGGGGACGTTGGTCCAGAGATATGGGCAACCACAGACCGAGCATATTACTTGACAGCAACTTCAGAGCTTGGAATACAGGTCACAGATTCAGTCGTTGTTGGAATATTCCCTACCCCATCTCTCTCCATTAGCTATCAGCATGTCTTGTGCAATGGCGATAGCACGGGGACTATAAATTTGACAAACCAAACTGGTGTAGAAGCAGATTCAGTAATTTGGAGTAATGGCCTAACTGGAGCATTCATTGATTCGCTAGTCGCAGGTGAATACTCATTTGAGTTTTGGGATGTTAACGGATGTTACACCACGAATTCTACCATGATTGTCGAAGCTCCCCCTTCAGAGTTTGTTATTAACTCTGTTCCCGAGACAGATGATAATTCTGATGGAGTCATTTTTATCGGAGGGTTTGGTGGAACACCCCCATTTACGTACTATTTGGACGGAGAAGTAATCACCTTCCCGCTCAATGGATTATCTCAGGGAGAGTATGAAATTTTAGCGGTAGATGCGAATGGTTGTGAGGAATTACTATTGGTAATTGTTGATCACATAGTCGCTACAAGCGATTACCAAATAGTTCCTGATTTAATTTATCCAAATCCTGCTGACGACGAACTCTATTGTGATTTCGGCGACAAACCCTTTGCTTATAACATTCATACAACAGAAGGAAAATTGATCGACTCAGGTACAATAGCTTCGCGTCAAAAGATTCTATTGACAAGCATGGAGCCTGGTCTCTACATAATCACGATCGAATTTGAAGGTCAAGTATACCTCAACCGGTTTATCAAAAAGTAGCTGCATTATCCAAAAATTTCAAATAATAAGAGGGGAAGCTTTGGCTCCCCTTTCTTTTTGACTTAACAATCGCAGAATGGATATGGCTCAAGTAGAGTTATGACGCTCCTTTGTAGAACCGAAGCTCTGACCAAGAAAACAGTATGTATACAGAACATGACATCGTAAAAGCAAAAAAGGGAAGCAAATGCTTCCCTTTTAGCGGTTGCTTGCATGCTGACTAGCTCAGCTACGTCAGCACCGGACGAGATCCTGACGAAATCAGAGATTTGTCTGGACGACTAACCCGGCAAGCCGTGTTAGTCGCTCGCAGTTAATTTAAACTTAACTTCTTCTAATTCGTGCAGATTAACAATACCATCGCTGTATTTTTCAATAAATCGAATGGTTCTGTCATGTGAAAGATTTTTGAGCTTTCGCTCCAAGATATATGCTTCGCCTTTTGATGGCTTTTCAGTTTTCCAGATCAACACCCATGGTGCTCCACTTTTTGTGGCAATTTCCCGACCAGCATTGTGACGCTCCATCCGATCAATAAGATCGAAGGTCGCTCCTTTGTAAAACCGAAGATCGGACCAAGAAAACAGTATGTACACGAAACAAGACATGCGAAAAGCAAAAAAGGGAAGCGTTTGCTTCCCTTTTTAGCGGTTGCTTGCATGCTGACTAGCGTAGCTACGTCAGCACCGGACGAGATCCTGACGAAATCGAAGATTTGTCTGGACGACTGACTCGGAAAACCTCGTCAGTCGCGCGAACCTAATTTCAACTTGACTTCTTCTAATTCGTGCCGATTAACAATACCGTCGCTGTATTTTTCAATAAATCGAATGGTTCTGTCATGTGAAAGATTTTTGAGCTTTCGCTCCAGGATATATGCTTCGCCTTTTGAAGGTTTTTCAGTTTTCCAAATCAACACCCAAGGTGCTCCACTTTTTGTGGCAATTTCCCGACCAGCGTTGTGACGCTCCATCCGATCGGTAAGATCGAAGGTCGCTCCTTTGTAAAACTGAAGCTCTGACCAAGAAAAGAGTATGTATACAAAACATGACATGGTAAAAGCAAAAAAGGGAAGCGTTTGCTTCCCTTTTTAGCGGTCCGGACGAGACTCGAACTCGCGACCCCCTGCGTGACAGGCAGGTATTCTAACCAACTGAACTACCGGACCTCGTATGTGCTTCTCTTGCGAAGCGGTTGCAAAAGTAAACCAATTTTTAATTCGTCCAAAAAAAATTGACTCAAAAAAGCTTTTTTCTTTTGATCAGATATTTGGATAAAACCTGATTGAATCCCTCTGAAATATCAGCTTGCATGTAGTCAATTCCGTACTGACCACATTTTAAGGACATTTCCTCAACGAAGGCAGTCATCTTCTCTAAATAAGTCTCTTTTATTTCATTCGGGTGGACCTTTACTTGATCACCACTTTCCGAATCAATAAAGGTGTAGGGGCGATTCTCAAAATCAAAATCAAGCTCAGTCTTCTTATCTACAACATGAAAAAGTACCACCTCGTGCTTGTTGAATTTCAAGTGTTGAAGGGCAGAGAACAACTCTTCTTGCTTATCAGAATTATCAAACATATCGCTGAATATGATAATCAGTGAACGACGATGAGTGCGTTCTGCGACCTCGTGCAGTGCATTCACAGCTGCTGTTGCACTATGGCTTTGTTCATCGTTCAATAAGTTTTCCAGCTGATTGAAAAGGAACTTGTGGTGAGCTAAATTTGACTTGGTAGGGGTATGAAGGTTTACTCGTTCCGCAAAAGTTGAAATTCCAACAGCATCCCTTTGTCTTCTCATCAACTCGATGAGCGCTGCGGCGGCATATGCCGAAAAGGTAAGTTTGCTCTGCTCATCATCTCCTCCCCGTTTGGGGTAGTGCATCGATCCCGATTGATCAATCAAAATCTGACAACGCAAATTCGTTTCTTCTTCATAACGCTTCACAAACAAACGATCGGATCGAGCGTAGAGCTTCCAGTCTATATGCCTTGTGCTCTCACCCGTGTTGTACAATCGATGTTCCGCAAATTCCACAGAGAACCCGTGAAACGGACTCTTGTGCATACCCGTTATAAACCCTTCTACAACTTGCTTTGCCAGAAACTCGAAATGAGAGAGATTTTGATATTTATTTCGATCAATGTTCAATGCCATAAGTCACGAAAATAAGAAGAATCCTGCCGCTGTGCTGCAATTAATAACTTTCTCTTTGCCTCACTCCAGACAAGGCTTTCCATCTAAATGACAAGACTCAATAAATAGCCTATCTTTGCGGCCGTTTTGAAGCAAGGAGCCATGACTAAATACCTGAATCTTTTCGATTTATCTCAGAAAGTTGATTACAAGACCGAAGTGCTTTCCGGCCTGACAGTTGCTATGGCTCTTGTTCCCGAAGCGGTAGCTTTTGCCCTGATTGCTGGCTTATCTCCCCTCACCGGTCTATACGCTGCTTTTATGATGGGGCTGGTGACATCCATTCTAGGTGGGCGTCCAGGTATGATCTCTGGAGCTACAGGAGCCGTAGCCGTTGTTTTAGTGAGTTTGGTTAAGGATTTTGGTGTAGAATACGTGTTCGCAACGGTGATACTTGCCGGCTTGATCCAGTTAGCTGCCGGATTCTTGCGTTTAGGAAAACTCATGCGTTTAGTGCCACACCCAGTTATTTTTGGATTTGTAAATGGACTGGCGGTGATCATCTTTTTATCTCAATTGGCCCAGTTCAAGGATGATGATGGAAACTGGCTCCAGGGCAGTCCAATGTTCATCATGCTCGGGCTTGTATTGATTACCATGGCCATTATCTGGCTTTTACCAAAGTTGAGCAAAGCTATTCCATCTTCACTCGTAGCCATTCTGACCATTTTCGGACTGGTTATGGCGTTCGGTATTGATACCAAAACCGTAGGCGATATGGCCAGCATAAGTGGTGGCTTCCCTCCTTTTCATCTTCCAGCGGTTCCAATTTCATTTGAAACGCTCCAAATCATTTTTCCATATGCCGCTATTGTAGCTGGGGTTGGATTGATTGAAAGCCTCTTGACTTTAAATATTGTGGATGAAATAACGGAGACTCGTGGACGTGGAAACAAAGAAGCCATAGCCCAGGGAACAGCGAACATCCTTTCAGGACTATTCTCAGGAATGGGCGGTTGTGCGATGATCGGGCAAAGTTTGATCAACATCTCAAATGGTGCCAGAGCTCGACTTTCTGGTATCGTCGCTAGTATCATGCTTCTTGTCTTCATCATGTTTGGAGCCGGTCTCATAGAAAAACTTCCAATGGCGGCCTTGACTGGACTGATGATCATGGTATCGATTGGAACATTTGAATGGTCGAGCTTACGGACATTCAATAAAATGCCTAAGTCTGATATCCTAGTGATGATCTTGGTCACATTGGTAACCGTCTTTTTACACAATTTGGCCCTTGCCGTTTTAGTGGGAGTTATCATATCAGCACTGGTATTTGCCTGGGACAACGCCAAACGGATTCGAGCTCGTAAATATCTGGACGATAGCGGTGTGAAGCACTACGAAATCTATGGTCCGCTTTTCTTTGGGTCAACTACTGCATTTGCAGATAAGTTTGATGTAGCCAATGATCCAGAACATGTCATTATCGATTTCGAAGAAAGCCGTGTTGTGGACATGTCTGCAATAGAAGCCCTCAATAAAATCACAGAACGCTATGCGAAAGTGGGTAAGAAAGTTCACTTACGCCATTTGAGCCAGGACTGCGTTCAACTTCTTAAAAACGCCGAAGCACTTATAGAAGTGAATGTGATGGAAGACCCGACTTACAAACTAGTAGTAGACAAGGTTTAACTCTTCTTTGTAAATAGCCCTTTGATGCCATACCAGACACGTTTATGAAGGGGGACTTTTACTGGAACACCAAATGCGACTACCTGCGCAGGTGCTAAGACAAGCTCCTTTGTAATTCGCCCATTCACATCTTCTTTGCGAAGTTGGAATTCTAGTGCCTGGTAACCTATACACGTCACGCGTATTGTCAGACTATCTTGTTGAGCAAACGCATCAGTTAAATCCATTGCGTAATGACCGGACTGATCTGTATTAACCCCCAAATTTATTTCCTTCACAAATACGACAGCCAAATAGATTCCACCTCCCATCTCATCTTTTACAGTTCCATCCAAATAGATTGAGTCCTGTTGCAGTTCCCGCCGCTCCGTTGGTCGCTTTTCCTGCCATTCTTTCTCATTGCTGACCTGATCACGGTCTATCAATACACTATCGACGGGTTTGTTGACTTGAGCATGCAAATCAAATTGACTAACTCCTAAGCTCGCAATCAACAAGGGCTTAATAAAGTTCGGGCGTAAAGACTTTCTAGATTCAGCATCATGATTGCTGAGTTGTTCCTTACTATAGACCCCACACACTGGTGAATCAGAAAGGGCGTGAACGGTCGCCAACTCTGGCAAGCTCATATTTCTGAAGTCTATGATTTCCTTCTCACATTTCGAGCAAACTCTCCCTGAAACGCCTTCTTTCATTGACTTCCAGTCCTGATTGCACGATTTGAGATGTTTCAGATTTATTCCTCGGACGCCTTCTATTTCCTTTGCGTGCCCCATATTTTCCTAGCGTTTGTCTATTGACGCAGTTCAGGTGAAAATTCCACAAATCACATCAGATAGAAATTATTGTTCAGGGGTGTTTCTGGTAAATCTGTATCCCCTATCAACTGTTTGATATTGGTTTCAATGGTTTGAGAAATGGCTGTAACACTCGTATCGGTCGGCCTATTCTCGAAAGGGTCTTGTATGTGATAGGCTATTTTCTCGAGTAAGAAGAAAGGTACTGATATTGCGACAAGTAAAATGAGATCAACCCCTTGGTGGAAACTAGCAAAAGAGAAGGACAGGAGAACCAGGAAGATGTAAATGAACAAGTGAAGCGTAATTCGGTATGTCTTTGGAAAGTAGGTATTCTTTATTCGCTCACATTTACCCATTGACTCGACTAACCTGACAAGTGTTGCGTCAATTTGAATTTGCTGGTACTCATTGATCTCTTCACTCTTGTATAAATCGCGTAGATCCTTTTGATGCTCGTCTATAATTCCCAGGGGCACATTCTTATTTTGTGAAATGCGATTGAGCTCATCTTCTGTGACAAATCGCTTCAACTCCTTTAACGGATCGAGCTGCCGCAGCGACTCACCGAGGGAATAACACCATCCAATTTGGCGTCTAGCCATTCTTTTAATAATGGGATTATCGGATTCCTTGACGAAAGCTTGAAGTTGCAAAACCAAGCTTCGCGAATCGTTGACAATACTTCCCCACACCTTTCTCGCTTCCCACCAGCGATCGTAAGACTGGCTCAATTTAAACGAAAGAAGCAAAGCGATAGACGTACCCATAAAGGCACCCAGAGAACTCGGGATTGTTAGGTCAGCTTTTCTTGAAATTAAGTCAATCATAAACGCAAACACAGCGACGATTGCCAAGTCCCATTTAATCTTTCCAACCATGTACGTCCATGGAATTCTCCTATCTAATATCATTCGATGAGTCTGTCAAATTCGGTGTCCAATATAGCATACATGTAAGAATCTTCCCACCCTGTTTTTAGTGGCAAGTTGCTCTTTAGCCTTCCTTCTCTCCTCATTCCCAGCTTCTCCATGATCTTGTACGACGCCACATTTTCTACAGCACAACCTGCCGTTATTCGGTGAAGCTCTAGGTTCGAAAAACCAAATTCCAAGATAGCCTTGGCTATTTCAGTTGCCCAGCCTTTTCCCCAGTGATCTGGTTTGAGCTTGTAGTAGATATCACCAGAACTGTATTTCGGTCTGTCTAGGAACAATCCACAGAGACCTACAATCTCATCGCTATGAACCACGACCCATGTAAACGTTCTGATATCGCTTTCCAACCAAGCTTCAAGCAGGTGTTTTATTTTCTCACCTGTCTCACCAGGATTTGCCGGAACCCCAAACGTATTGAATCTATCGACTTCGGGATGCTTGAGCACATCATGTACTCCAGGGATATGCTCATCAGCAATAGGAACAAGTTTAAGATTTGAAGTCGAAATTGTGCTTCTGAGGTGAGATGACATCTAGTTCTCTTTAAAAAGTGAGCGAACGTGATCTCTATTGAGCTCAATCAAGGTGAAAATACCTAAAGCCAACCCAAGCATGCCAGAGAAAATATTGATGTAGGAAACAATCTGCACAAATGTTCGATTCTTTCGATTTTCAATATTGCTCCGCGCAATCAGATTTAAAATCCCAATAAAAATTCCGAACACGGCAAAAACCCCACCAATTGCGGCCACACCTATCCCCAGATATTCTGGAATATCCTTGTCTGATAAACTACCGGCATAATCGATAAAATAACCTATAGCCAGGAAGTAGATAATCAAAATTATAGCTCCCACCAACGACAAGATGCCCTTTATGAGATGTAGAACAGATAATACATTGAGATTATTAGAAAGCTTGAAATCGCTCATTTCACTTTGGTCTGATTAGTAACCGCAATATAATAGTTCCAATAACGCGTAGTCTTCCGCATAACACGGGTATGCACCACTTATAAAAACACTTTCAACCAATTCAAACCCAACTTAAATCACGAGTTTTGTAAAAATTTTTTGGGATGGACATTAGGTCTTTTATCAATCTGGGGCGAGCTGAAGGGACTTCTTCGCTCATTCTTTTTCTTGTGGCTATGCCACTGAAATACGCGTTTGACTACCCTGCCGCTGTAAAGTATGTAGGGTGGGCTCATGGGTTGCTTTTCGTAATCTATGGCCTTGCCATTGCGTACATGGGTTTGAAAAACAAATGGCGCATATCAACCATGGCTCTGCTGTTCTTGAGTTCAATTTTCCCTGGTGGTCCATTTTTCTTTGAAAAGCGTATTCTGGCAGAATCAAAATAAAAAAGGGGCAGAGCCCCTTTGAGTTTATTTCGAAAAAAGAAATTCTAGTTGAACATTCTGCTCGGGTTTCCTTTATCCATTTCTCCAAAACGGAACCTCAAGAATCCCATTGCGAGCGATAGGTTAGGCTTGTCATCTTTGAAGTAGTAGAGAATATCTCTAGATGCCACACCAAATTCCCACGTTCCTTCCCCTATCATAAAGTTCAACCCGAAGGGAACACGAAAAGCGTAGTTGTCCCCTGCGCCAAATCCGGCGGAAATTCGAACGGCCGGAATTGGAATATAATCTCCACCCATCGCAAAAGAAAAACGATCTAAATTACCCGGCTGTTCATTAAGTGGAAAGGCCATATCGAGACCGATTCGAAACTTTTCACTGTGAAAGTATCCGATACCAAAACGGGCTTTCGTAGGTAGTTTTACTTTTTTATCCTCTACCCCAGTCCATTCAAAAACCCCGTCATCACCAGCAAACACATCGAATTCAGTAAATATATTGTAGCTCTCAATTCCGATTGAATTGATATCGTAAATAAGTGTATCACTCGATGTATATACGTTTCCATCAAAATTGATAGATCCGATATCGGTAATCGATCCAGTAACTCGAAACTGGTCGTTGAGCTCAATAGCCAGACCAAGATCAAATCCAAAACCATCACCAACGGGAGTAAACCCCGTACCTTCTTGAAGCGAAGGGTTTGTCAAAGCTCCACTCCCATAATCTATGTTCATAGCGGGACTTGAAGCAGTATAGGCCTCCTGAACTTCGTTGTCTTCAATGGTCACGTCCAATACGTAAATTCCTTCCATGTACTTAACGCTGGCTCCGGCATAAATGGCAATTTCATCGTTATCAACGATTTGTCGACCATAACCCAAGTGGTACTCCATGTAGGCTAAATCGCGAACTACGGTTCCATTGTAAAGAGCAGAAGCATTCTGCGGATCGGAAGAAAACCCTAGGATCACGTCTTCGATTCGATCGGAATCAGGGCCTTGATTGGCTATCGTGTCTCTAATTCCACTCTCGTCTTCAACAACCCAACGATCAAAGTAAGGATCCACAAATCCGCGCCACAAATGGTTGGCACCTTCATCATTAAATACTGAATAATGCGACCCTTTGAAATTTACCGCAAAGGCGAAATTTCCAGCCTTCTCTGTATTGACAGCAAACCCTGCCAGTGTCATTGTGAAGTCTAATGACAACACGGTATTGGCGAAGTCTCGTGCTGCATTGAACTGTTCATCAGCTGAGATATCATCATCAACACCCAAAATTGCTCCGCGCAAATTAGACTTGGTGAAGCCTTCAGCATAGTTGGAGAGTGTCATTTGACCGAGTCCAAAAGTGTAGCGCTTGTTGTATTCGTTTCCGAAGGCAATGTTAGCGGGGTTAATACCCAAGGCTTGGTAATCGGTAACAAAAGCGGCGGCAGCTCCTCTACCAGTTTCGGTAAATGCCCCTCCTTCGATTTGGGAAAATGCGCACACTGATACCAGCATGAGACTTCCCATGAGTAGAGATTTTTTCATTAGAGTTTGGTTAGTCCTTGAGGACTAATATACTAGAAACTCGAACTACATCCACGAACGGGTACTCTTTTCGACTTGGAGCAAACCGAAATTGAGTAAGAAGTTAGCCTTTTTTGTGTCAATATATTTGACCCTTTTACTTCCAGCGGCTGTGTACAGTTTTAGGTGACTTAGCTTTCTCCTTTTAAGAAATACATTGGACTGTACAGCCAATGACTGCATTTTGTACGTCGGTATTACAACCCGTTGCTTAAAAATCACACCTCGTTTGATCAATATGAAGTTTTCATCGTAATGAAGTCTTACAGAACGACCATAGAAAAAAGCTAGTACGCCAATTAGAAGCCATATCAATGCTGGAACAAATGAAAGAAATGGAAGCAAAAAATAGGATACTAATGTGAGAGCCACCACTGGGATCGAAGATAAAACAAGAGCAAACCGGGCGTAAGCAAAGGCATTAGCAGAAAGTACATTGACTGGCTTAGAATAAGTTCCAAAAACACCTTCAGCCAGAAGCTGACTCGTTTCTGTCCGCAAAGCAGGTATTTCGATTCGCTGTTTCTTCGCAACATCTTCCATGCTGCTGGAAGGTTTTAGCAAAGCCGACTCATATCCTACAGCTTTACGCAAAGGGTTTACTGTCCACTGAATGTATTGAACCTTCCCAATTGGAATACGAAAATGGTTGCGCTTAATCAAGCCCGTACTAATATCAACTGTATCGTCTATTAGCTCGGCCTTCAAATCATAGAATACCAGAAAAGTGCGAACTACACTGAGAACAATTGAGAAAACGGTATACAAAACAAGAAAAACGACGATCACTTTGAGCCCAGAGTTGAAGGCCATAAGGGCATATTCATCTACCTGAGCTTCGTATTTCTCCATCAAAAATTCTTGATATTGACTAATCGTACCAAAACGAATGCAATTGCGATCATACCCGTTTTAAGGTGGTTTTCAGTCAAACCGACCTTCACCAAGTCCCAAAGACCTAATTTTACGAGCGTTTTTCTTTTTACTTCTTTGACAACAGGTTCTGTTGGAACTTCTTCCTCTGTAACTTCAGCCTTCTTTTCATTTAGTATGTCTCTCAGAGAATTAGCAATGTTCCTTTGCAAAGCTGGAATCTCTAACTCGCTGCCCTTTGACCCTGCAGTGTCTACCTTCAGCGCAACAAGTCCCAAAACGCGCTGCACAAGGTTCTCGGTGATCTGAATCGATTGGATACGATCAACGCTCACTACGAGTCTGTCTTTTATAAAAACACCACGGTGAATCACCAAGCTGTCATCTTCAATATGGAAAGTGAAATTACGATACTGATAGTATGCGAGAATAACGAAGAAAAGGGCAAGGATTAGCAAGATCATGGTCGAGATCAACCCCACGCTAAAACTTTGAAAAGCAACGGCGAGATATGAGAGCAACAGCGTAAGCATAACGCGAAAATTTCGCATGATGTACACGACTATACCAAGTAAACTCTGTCGCTGCGGCTCGTGAATATTAAACGAATTCTGATCAAGCATTGATAGCCGCTTTCTTTGAAATATAATCTCTCAATGCCTGAGCTTCTTCAGGCTCGAGGCCAGGAATAGATAAATCTGAAGCGCTCCCCCCGGCGGTGTATATTTTAAGTGTTGAGAGACTAAACTTCCGTTCGATAGGTCCTTGCGAAACTTCTGTGTGTTGGATCCTGTTGAAAGGAATTGTGGTAATTGAAAAGAAAACCCATCCTTTCTTATAGGTCAG